>CBDBTX010000003.1:2190000-3356409 GCA_965211905.1 Longimicrobiales bacterium | reverse complement strand
GGACCTGAAGGACCTGGTCAACGAGCACGTGGTGGACGACCTGGATCACCGCAACCTGAATCTGGATGTCCCGTGGCTCGAGGGGGTGGTCCCGTCGACGGAGAACCTGGCGGTGCGGATCTGGGAGCGGATTGCGCCGCACATACCGGCGCCGGCGGTGCTCGACCGGGTGGTGCTGTGGGAGACGCCGCGGCACTCGGTGGAGTATCGCGGTGAGTGAGGGGGGGCGCGGGGTGGGTGTTGGGCGGGGTGCCGGTGTCGGGCGGCGCGGCTGGGCGCTTGTGACCGGGGCCACGGGGGGCATCGGCGAGGCGATTGCGCGGCGGCTGGCGGGCGACGGGTTCAGGGTGTACGTGGGCGGGCGCCGGTTCGAGCGGCTGGAGCGGCTCGCGGGCGAAATCGGCGGGGTGGCGCTGCCGTTCGACGTGACGTCGGAGGCGGAGGTGGAGCTGGCTCGGGCGGAGGTGGAGTTGGGCTGGGGGGGAGCGAGGTCGGCGGGTGCTGGCGAAGAGGAGGAAGCGGCGGAAGAGGCTGGTCGCGCCCCTCTCTTCGTGCTCGTGAACGCGGCGGGGGTCTTCGATCTGGCGGCCGTGACGGAGACAGGCGGGGAGTTGCTGCGGCGCAACCTCGAGACCAATCTGGTGGGCACGATCAACGTGACGCGCGCCTTTCTGCCCGGCATGCTGGCGGCTCGGTCCGGCCTGGTCATCAACGTGGGATCGGTGGCGGGGTGGCGGGCGTTTCCCGAAAACAGCGCCTATTCGGCGTCCAAGTACGGGCTGCGCGGGTTCCACGAAGTGTTGGTGGAGGAGACCCGCGGGACGGGCGTGCGGGCCTGCCTGCTGGAGCCGGGCGCCGTCGACACGCCGATCTGGGACCCGCTCGATCCGGACGCGGCGCCGCACCTGCCGAGCCGCGCCCGGATGCTGCGTCCCGCGGATGTGGCCCGCGCGGCCGGGTTTGTGGCGGGGCTGCCCGGCGAGGTCTCCGTCCCCCTTCTGCGGATCGAGCGCGCGTGAACACCGCCCTCGTCGATCACCTGGTGTGCCCGAGGTGCGGCCCTCCGTACGGGCTGATCCTTCTGGCGCACGATGTACGGGATCGGCGCGTGCACGAAGGCGAGTTCGGGTGCTCGAACTGCCGGGACCGGTTTCCGGTGGCGGGCGGGTTCGGGGACCTGCGGCCGCCGCCGAGGGGGGCGTGGCCGGGGGGGGAAGGGGATGAGGGCGACGCGGCCGTTGCGGGCGGGCCGGGCGACGCGGGCGGTGGGGTTGGCGGCGGCGGTGGGCCTGCGGGATCGGCCGACGAGGACGCGGCGGGGCAGGCGCTGCGCATGGCCGCCGCGCTGGGCGTCACCGCGGGGCCGGGGCTGATCGTGGTGCCGGGGTCGTGCCGCGACGTGGCCGCCGGGCTGGCGCGGATGGTGCGCGGGATCGAGGTGGTCGTGGTGGGATGGGGCGGGCTGGGGCTGGCCGCCGATGGCGTGAGCGCCTTCGTGACCGGGCCGAGGCTGCCGCTGCGCGACGGGGTGGCGAGGGGGGTGGTGGCGGAGGGGGGGAGCGGGGAGGGGTGGTGGGTGGAGTGTCTCCGGGTGCTGATGCCGGGGGGCAGGATCGTGCTCGCCGGCGCGACGGATGCCGCGCGGGAGTGGGTGCGGGGCGCGGGGATGGTGGCCGTGCTGGACGACGCGGGTCTGCTGGCGGCGGCCCTGCCGGTTCCGGGAGCGGGCCCCCGACTCGGCCGCTGGATGGGGAAGGCCGAGAAGCGGAGCCCTTGAAGCCGCCGCCGAGCCGCTTGGCTGCTGGGCCAGTCCGCTGCATAGCGCCCCGCGATCTTGATTCTACGGGGATACGGAGGTCCGGAGGCAGGCTGGCCAGGAGTCTGCGCGGCAGAACCCCGCTTTCTGGGCGAAGTCTCAGGAAACGCTTGGAACCTGGAGGGCATCGGAGGGGTGGGTGGGTCTGCTTCTCAGTGATCCTACAGATTATCGTTGAATATCGTCCCGGCATGGCACGATTTACAACGTTATTTTGTCGGACTGGTCGGCTGGGGGGAGTCACTGATCGAGATATCCGTCAAAGAACAGAATCCGCCGGTTTGCATTGCCCCTCCCCGGAATCGGTCAGATCGAGCGTCCCAATCAGCGGCAGCGGCTCGCCAGCTGAGGAGGCGAACCCTGGACGCGACGGCCAGTCGGATTCAGGTGGGGTCGGGTGCCCTCGCGGACGCTAGGGGTCCGGGAGCGGCGGGTATGACTCGTGCACCTGCACTACCTTCCACTCGCCCTCCAAGCGCTGCACCACGATGCTCCAGACCTCGTGACCGCTGGTCGGCTCTCCATCCTCGCCGACGTTGGTCGAGTGAATGACCGACGTGGCTACCGCGGCGTCCCGGCCCAGCACGTGCACCGTGCTTTCTCCGAGCGTGAAATGCACGTTCCTTCCGACGCCGGGGAAGTACTCCTTCATCGAGGCACGATGTGACTCCAGCGGAGTGACCTCCCCGCGGCTCGCCCAGGCGAAGTCGGGGCCGTCGAGGTGATATCCGATGAAGCCGTCCACATCGTGACCGTCGATGGTCTCGACCATCTCGTTGGCGAACTGACGTATGGAGTCGGCAAGCGCCGCACGCTCGGCATCGGTGAGCTCTCCATCACCGGGCCCGGCGCACCCCGCCAACAGTACCGACAAGCCCAGGACCGAGTTCAGCTTTCTCATGTTTGTCACCCCTTCCAGTTGAGCCGCTTCCGCTTCCAGAGATCCCGCACCTCGTCGTCCAGGCCCGTCATCTCCCAACGGATGAGCGAGATCGGGAGCCGCCCGGCTGCCATGAACGTGTCGTAGGGTACGGTGCCGGTCGGCCGGGCCGAGGAACGCCGATCCCTCAGGCTGGTGGCAGAATGCTACCAAACAGCGCGCCGCGCCACCTCAGGTGGTCAGGTTGATGAGATCGGCGTGCTCTGGGACACGATGTATCGCGGCGTGCTCCAAGGCCCTTGAAGCCGTCGCCCCGCGCTTCTAGCTTTTCTGGCCTTCAGGGGGCCTGTAGCTCAGGTGGTTAGAGCGCACGCCTGATAAGCGTGAGGTCGGTGGTTCAAGTCCACCCAGGCCCATAAGGACCTACGGGATTTCGTGGGTCGATTCCCGCTAAATGGACCCGGAATCGGCCCTGCGGCGGTCTTCGAGAGCCGACTATCGGAATACGGAGCTTCCCGCTAGCGGCGTATGTCCACAACCAGGCTTGGCTGGCCGCATCCAGCGCCGCCGGATCCGGCACATGATAGAGATCCCCGGCCACGTCCTGAATCAACACACCGCCACCGGCAACCCGGAGAGGCCACTCGTCCAGGCGTGTCTGAAATCGACGCGGGCCCTGGCGGGTTCGCACCACCCAGCTCCGAATCTCAACCTCATCGGTCACCTCCTCGATGCTGATGATCTCCAGGAGGGACCCCGCAATGCCGAGCGCCTCCACAAGAGCCACTCGCGACTTCGGGTCAAGCGCCGAGAGGTCCGACAGGTAGGCGAACTCTTTTTCATCCTGATCCCTCAGCGAGATGTGGCACGAGGGGTCCGACCAGGGAAAACACCTGTGTAGGTCCACCGGCGCTCTTCGTTCGCCAAGCTCCGCCCACAGCTGTCCGTCGCGACCGTGCCACAGCCTCAAACCGCCTTGTCTCCCAAGCACGCTTTGGAAGACGAGGAAGGCGGCAAGATCGGTCCGGTCCAGTCCCGTCTTGCCCTGCCCGGCGGACCGCGCGGCGCCGGCTATCGGCGGCCGGCAGGCACGAGTCGGACGATGCCCGTCGCGGGACCGTCGATGTCGCGCGTCTCTCCGTCGATGGCCAGGTAGATGAACCCGTCCGGTCCCTGCCGTACGTCGCGGACGCGGCCGATGTCGGGGATGTCGCCGATCCCACGCAGGAGCGTCTCCTCCTGCGTCACCTCACGCCCCTCCAGCCGCAGCCGCGCGAGCCGCCGTCCGCTGAGGCCGCCGACGAGCATGTCTCCGCGCCACTCGGGAAACGCGTCGCCGGTGTAGAAGAGCATCCCGGAGACGCCGATCGAGGGCACCCAGATGTGGGTCGGCTCCTCCATGCCCTCCATGAGGGTTCCCGGGTGGATGCGCGAACCCGTCCGGTAGTTCACGCCGTACCCCACGATGGGCCAGCCGTAGTTGCGACCGGGCTCGATCAGGTTGAGTTCGTCGCCGCCCTGCGGGCCGTGCTCGTTCTGCCACAGCTCTCCCGTCTCGGGATGCACCGCCATGCCCTGCGCGTTCCGGTGGCCCCACGTCCAGATCTCGGGGCGAATCCCCGTCCGGCCTACGAACGGGTTGTCCTCCGGGACCCGGCCGTCGTCGTGGAGCCGGATGGTGCTCCCGTTGTGGTTCGACAGATCCTGGGCCGGGTGCGCCTCCAGGTCGCCCGCCGAGGGCCACTGCCGGTCCCCCAGCGTCATGAACAGGTAACCGTCGTGGTCGAAGGCGAGGCGTCCGCCCCACATCGAGCTTCGTTCCGTCCCGTTCCCGAACGCGTCCGCGTGGAACAGTTCCTCGACATCCGTCAACCGGTCGTTTTCGAACCGCCCCCGGGCGATGGCGATCGTGCCCAGCGAATCCGCCCCCGGCTTCACGTAGCTGAGATAGAGAAGCCGGTTCGTGTCGAACTCCGGATGAAGGATCGCGTCGCGCAGTCCGGCCTGCTCGAAACCGCTCATGGAACGGGCGCCGCGCCCGAGCGCCCGGATCGGCGGCAGGCCTTCCACGGAGTCAGGCAGCAAGACCCTATCGCGAATGATTCGGAGCCGTCCTGGCCGCTCCGTTACGAGGAGGTCGCCTTCGGGCGTGAAGGCCATCGAGAAAGGACGCACCAGGCCGTCGGCCACGGCCTCCACCTGGAAATCGTGGTGCGCGGTCCTGAAGACGACGCGATAGGTGACCGCCGGGTCCGAACCGCCCGGAGCGCACCCGGCTACAGGCGCAAGGAGGATGAGAAAGCGGAAGCAGCGGAGATGGTTCATGTGCAGGTGTTTCGTCCGGGTTGCATGCGATTGAGTAAGATAGCAACGCGCCGGATTCACATTGCCACCCTTCCGCTGAAGGAGATCCGGAAGTGAACCGCTACAACGCGTATGATCCCTTTGCGCGCATATACAACCGGCACTGGGGTTTCTTCGCGACGAAAGCGTACCCGATCCTCGACCACCTGGTCCTGAGGCGCCTCCCACCTGGAAGCGCCGTCCTGGACCTGTGCTGCGGCACCGGACAGCTGGCCGCCGAGCTTTCGCGGCAAGGATACCGCACAACGGGCCTGGATGGCTCGAAAGAGATGATCAGGATCGCGAGAAAAAACGCGCCGGACGTGGAATTCGTCGTCCAGGACGCCCGATACATCGATTTGCCCGGCAGGTTCGCGGCGGTTTTCTCGACTTTCGACAGCCTGAATCACGTGATGAGTCTGGACCAGCTGGAACAGGTGTTTCGAAGCGTGTTCACGGTGCTGGAAGGCGGTGGCTACTTCGCCTTCGACCTCAACATGGCAGAGGGATACAAGGCCAGATGGCGTGGTTCGTTCGGACACGTGGAGGAGGATCACGTCTGCGTGGTTCGATCGTCGCACGATGCGGACCGGAAGATCGGAACGCTCGATGTCACTCTCTTTGAGCTGAAGGACTCGGGCTGGGTACGGACCGATTTCCCCTTGAATCAGCGCTGGTACGAGCAAGGTGACATCAGGGAACGACTGCGAAACGCCGGTTTTGAAGAACTACAGTCGTTCGACGGGCACGAGCCCATCGTAGAGGGCGGCGTGCAACAAGGCAGAATGTTTTTCGTCGCAAGAAAGCCGTAGCAATTCTCCCCCTCGGTTGACCGCCACTGGTACCACCATTTCGGAATCCGGGGTCGCGGTAGCCGCCCGGCGTGCCCCTGATCATCGTCCCGCAGCCTTCTCCAGCATGGCGTCCAATGCGGCCCGGTCGAGCCAGCCGCCGCGCCGCACCACTCCCGCGATTCGCCGCGTGTTCCCGATGGCTGCCAGGGGATTGCCCTCGAGCAGCACCAGGTCGGCGGGGCTTCCCTCCGTCACCATGCCGGCGCTCTCGCCACGTTCGAGGAAGCGGGCCGGGAGGACCGTGGCGCTCTGCAACGCCTCAAAAGGCGAAAGGCCTGCGGCGACCAGCTCTTCGAGTTCGCGGTGGAGAGCGAAGCCGAGAGGTGGGGTGTCGGTGCCGGCCATCACTGGTGCGCCGACGCCCACGAGCGCGCGGATGAGGGAATCGGCGACCGCGAAACCGTCCATCGCGGCTTCGAAGTCGTCGGGGGTGAAGTTGCTCATCCAGGGGATCGACCTGCGCTCGGTGTAGAAGGTGCGCATGTCCTCGGTCATGTGGGACGCCTCTTCGGTGGCGAGGTAGGCTTCGACCAGGCGGTCCGGCTTCATGATCATGCGCACGGAGAGGGTCGGGACGCTCCAGATGCCGGCGTCGCGGGTGCGTTCGGCCAGGGCCTGGATGCGCGACAGGTCGCCGTGGGCCCAGGCGAGGGTGCGGGACCTGAGGTCGGCTCCGGGCTGGTTGGCCGCATCCTCGGGCACGAGGTGCCAGATGTATCCGCGCAGGTGCTCGATGCTGTGCTGGCCCGCCGCGAGCGCGCCGTCGAGTCCCACTTCGAAGGGGACGTGTCCAGCGACTGGAATGCCCAGTGCGGCGGCTTCGGCGACGATGCCTCGGTAGGCCGAGCCGGGCACGTTGTTGTAGACCTTGATGAAGTCGTATCCGGCGGCGTGCTGTTCGCGGACGGCGACCGCTCCGTCGATCGAGTCGTGGACGAGCACGCGGCCGACGGTGTCGATGACGGCGGCCAGCTCGGGCGGGGGCAGACCTTCGATGATCGTGCCGGCCGTGTAGATGTCAGGCCCGGCCAGTTCGCCGCGCGCGATCCGGTCGCGGAAGTCGAGGATGGTGGGACCGCCCCAAAGGACGCGGATGCCGGTGACGCCGGTGGCGAGGAAACGGCCCAGCGCCTGCTCTTCCTGGAAGTGGACATGCATGTCGTTGAGGCCGGGGATGAGGAAGCGGCCCCGGCCGTTGACGCGGGTGGTGCCTTCGGGGATCGCGGCGTCGCCGGCCTCGGCGGACGGCAGGACCGCCAGCACCTGCCCGTCGCCGATCAGCACGGTTCTGTCGGGGAGGACGCGCTCGGTGTCCATGGGGATGACCGAGACCCCCAGGATGACGAGGGTGGCCTGTTCGGCAGGTGGGGTTGGGGCGCCCTCGCTCCGGTCGCAGGCAATGAACGCTGCCGCGGCCAGCAGTACAACGGGGAGCCAGGTCCGGTGTGGCGACGTGTCCGGCTTGCGGAGAAGAATCTTCGCCATGGCGGATCACCCGGTGGGAAGCAATGAGGCTGAACGCGTGAGTCGGCGCACCTGCGAGACCGAATGCCAAGATGAGCCCAATGTGAACTGGCGGGCAAACTGCTCCCGTCGTAGACTGGCCCAACCACGAGGTTCCGGAGGCTGGAGCCTTCGGTGTCCATGAGCCTTGATCACCGGAGCGTCGCAATGCGAGACTCTTCGCGCTCTTCACCGTTGAGTGCCGCTGGACCATACACGGTTTCCAGCCTGTGCGCCCTCATCGGCCTGCTCACCCTCGCCTGCGAGACCCCGCCTGCCGATTCCGGCGAAGGCGCGGCGCCCGGCACCGAAGCCGATGTCGCAACCACTGCCGATGCGGCCACCGACACCACCGCGCAGGAAGCCGACACCACCGACCCGGAAGCCCCCGACCCCGAAGCCGCCATCATCCGCCTCGATCCGAACGACCCCAATCTCGAGATCTGGCGCGACCGCGACATTTCGGACGACCCGCCGCGCGAACCGGGACCGATCCGCGTGGGCTCCCTGCTGACCTTCTTCGGGTTGCCGATGGCTCGCACCATCGAGGACCTCGTCGCTGGCGAGGTCGAGGTGGCGTTCATGGGGGCGCCCGTCGACATGGGCGTGGGCTTCCGCGGCGCCGGTGAGGGGCCCTCCGCGCTGAGGGCCATGCGGCGGAGCACCGGCAGCATGGAGACGATGATCAGCTGGCGGCGCGAACTCACCGCGGTCGACTACGGCAACGCCCCGATTGACAACCTCAGCACGGAGCGCAGCATGCCCCCGATCCGCCGCATGGTGCGCGAGATTGCCGAGACCGGCGCGATCCCGGTGATCATTGGGGGCGACCACTCGATCGAGTTCGCCAACGTGGCGGGGCTCGCGGACGTGTACGGCAAGGAGAACGTCGGCGTCATCCACTTCGACGCGCACTACGACGCGGGCGGCACGCGGAGCGGCCACCTGATCTCGCACGCACAGCCCGTTCGCCGCCTCGTCGACGAAGGCCACATCCTGGGCAGGAACTTCATCCAGGTGGGGCTGCGCGGCAGCTGGCCGGGTCCCGAAGGCTTCGAATGGATGCGCGAGAACGAATTCCGCTACCACACCATGGCCGAGATCGACCGCGACGGCTGGACAACCGTCATGCAGCGCGTTCTCGACGAGGCCAACGACGGGCCCGAGTACCTGCACATCTCGTTCGACATCGACGTGATGGATCCGGCGTACACATCCGGCACCGGCACCCCCGTGCCCGGCGGCCTCACCCCCCGCGAGGTCTTTCCTATCGTGCGCGGGCTCTGCTCCGAGAACAACGTGGTGGGATTCGACCTGGTGGAGCTCAACCCGCTGGTCGACCCGGGCTACACGACCACGCTCAACGCCAAGCAGGTGGTGGACGAATGCCTGACGGGGGTGGCGCTGAGGAAGCTGGGGCTCGGGAGCCGGGACTACCTGAGCCCGCTGACGAGGCGGGACGCGCGGCGGTAGGAGGAGCGCGAGAGCCCGACCGGAAGCGCGGGCCCGATTCCAGACGATCCTCAGGGAGAGCCGCACACGATCACCCGTAATGTGGCTTTTCATGGTCGACTCTTCGAAGAGGGGAAGATCCTCGCGCTGGCCCGGGCGCTCGAGGAACGGCTTGGGGTGCATCACCACCGTTCGCCGATCGGGTAGGGGCGGGCGACGAAGCCCTTGGTCCACGCGGGATCTGCGGCTTGGCGCGCGCGGCGAGATGCCAGCGCCCGCGGCCCCGTGACCGGACCCCTACTCCCCGGACCACCCCCGCGGCGGCTTTTCTGATGCACCAGCTTGCGGCACTACCAGCTCCACGTCGGTGAGACGTGCGATTACGTCGAAGTCGCGGTTACGGGCGAGCACGGGACGTCCCTCGCGCAGGGCGGCGGCGGCCACCATGCAGTCGACAATGGAACGGATCGTGAACCCGGCCTGGCGACAGGTGCGGTAGATGAGCGCGGCGTTCTCGTAGTCACGCAGCGAGTCCGGTATCAGGATCTCGAAGCGAGAGAGCAGCTGCAGCAATTCCGCCGTCTCGACCTCGGTGTTGCATCCGACCAGCAGTTCCATGACGACCGGTGCAGGCGTGGCCATGGGCCTGCCGTTTCGAATCGCGTCGTCCAGAATCAGGTCGAACGGGCTATCTGTTCGCCGGGTGTACTCCACCCACGCCGAGGTGTCGACGATCACCAGTCACGTACCCGTCCCAAGTCACGAATCTCTTCGAGATCCCCCGGCCACCCGCTACCCCGCATCGCGAGCGCTTCCTCCTTGGTCATCGGGACGATGGCCTGCCTGCAAACGGCTTCCTCGGCGGCCTTCTTCCAATTGCCGAGCCCGTAGCGCTTGCGCACGGCTTCCAGGTCGTGTTCCAGAACCCGGATCTCCAATTCGACATAGCGGAACAGCACCGGCTTGACCGCGTCGTACCGTGGACGCAGCTCCCTGACGGAGGTTGCTGCGCCACGCAAGTCCCGGTCTCGAGCCTGGCGCAACGTGCGCCTCACCCAGGCCGAGACGGTCACGCCGTTGCGCCTTGCCGCGTCCCGGACTTCTTCGAGGTCGGCGTCGGACATCACTACTTGAAGTCGTTTACTCATAGTATAAGTATATCATACTCATCTTTCCTCGCAAGGTTCCCCGGATGCATCGTGTCGGCAGAACCCCACGCACCAGCCAGCAGCCAGGAGAGCCACCCATGAAGCGCCGCACCGTCTTCGTCCCCGCCCTCGCTCGGGTGCCTGTTGCCCTCGCCGCCCTCGCCACGCTCACCGCCTCGCCCACGCAGGCCCAGCGGTTCTCGATCGAGGACGTCCTCAGCCCCGGTTACCCCATTCAGCTGGTCTCGGCGAAGGACGCCGACCGCATCGCGTGGATCGAGTACGAGGAGGGGCGCCGCAACGTCTACACGGCGGTCGCGCCCGGCTTCGAGCCGGTGCGGCTGACGCGCTACGAGGACGACGACGGGAGGGATCTGTCGAACCTGCGCATCTCCGACGACGGGTCCACGCTGGTGTTTCTGCGCGGGCACACCCCCAACCGGGAGGGGTGGATCGCGAACCCGGCCAGCGATCCGCGCGGGGCCGAGCGGGCGGTGTGGGCGGTGAGCACGGCGGGCGGCGAGCCCTGGCGCGTGGTCGAGGCGTGGAACGTGGCGCTGTCGCCGGACGGCGAATGGGTCGCGTACGCGAAGGACGGGGCGATCTACCGCGCCCCGGTCAACCCGGGCGTGGTGACAACCGAGCCCGAACGGCCGCTCTTCAGCGTCTTCGGCAGCCAGGGCAGCCCGGTGTGGTCTCCCGACTCGCGCAGAATCGCCTTCGTGAGCGACCGCGAAGATCACAGCTTCATCGGCGTCTACGACACCGACAACCCCGGCATCACCTACCTGGGACCGGCCGTGGACCGCGACACCAGCCCGACCTGGTCATCCGACGGCACGCGGGTTGCCTTCATCCGCAGGCCGGGGCTGCCGTTCGGGGCGCGGGCCGACCTGGGCGAGGCGAGCCCGGAAGACCTGCCGGACGGCATGACCGAGGCGCGCTTCGCGGGCGGCTACGACTTCTCGATATGGGTCGGCGACGTGCGCACCGGCGAGGCGCGCGAGGTGTGGCACAACACCCCGAACGACGAGATCCACCGCGAGGTGCGCTCGGTGATCTGGGCGGGCGACCACATCATCTTCCAGGCCGAGCCGGGTGGGTGGCGACGGTACTATTCGGTCGCGGCTGCGGGCGGTGCGGCCAACGGCGCGGGCTGGCTCACCGGCACTCCCGCCACGCCGGCCGAACTGACGCCTGGCGACGGCATCGCGGAGTACATCTCGCTGTCGCCGGATGGCCGCACGCTGTTCTACGCGACGAACGTGGGCGACATCGACCGGCGGCATCTGTGGCGGGTGCCGACGGCTGGCGGGACCGCGCGGCAGCTGACCCGCGGCGACGGCATCGAGACCTACCCGGCCGCGCTGGCCTCGGGGAGCGAGGTCGCTGTGTTGTACGCGGATGCCAGGCAGCCGCTGACCGTCGCGGTGGTGCCTGCCGACGGCGGTGAAACGCGGACGATCCGCGAGCTGCCGGCGCGCTACCCATTCGACCCGCATGTCATGCCCGAAGCCGTCACCCTCAACGCCGAGGACGGCTACGAGTTCTATAACCAGCTCTTCCTGCCACCGGACCTGCAGCCCGGCGAGAAGCGTCCCGCGATGATCTTCATCCACGGCGGGTCCCGGCGACAGATGCTGCTCGGCTACCACTACATGCACTTCTACCACATGGCCTACGCAATGAATCAGTACTTCGCGAACAAGGGCTACGTGGTGCTGTCGGTGAACTACCGGAGCGGGATCGGGTACGGCCGCGAGTTCCGCAATGCGCCGGGGCGGGGGCGGCTTGGCAACACCGAATACCGCGACATCAAGGCGGCCGGCGAGTACCTGCGGGATCGCGACGACGTGGATGCGGCCCGGATCGGGCTGTGGGGGCTCTCGTACGGGGGAATCCTCACCGCGCAGGGGCTGGCGCGCGACTCGGACCTGTTCGCAGCGGGCGTCGACATCGCCGGCGTGCACCTGTGGGGGAACTCGATCGACCCGGAGACGGTGTCCTACCGGTCGTCGTCGGTGGCCGAGGTCGAGAACTGGACCTCACCCGTGCTGCTGATACATGGCGACGACGACCGCAACGTGGCGTTCTCGCAGACGGTGGGACTGGTGCAGCTGCTACGGGCGCAGGGCGTGCCACATGAGCTGATCGTATTCCCGGACGATGTGCACGACTTCCTGCTGCACGAGCGCTGGCTGATCACCTTCGATGCGACGGACGATTTCTTTAACCGCTACATGGGAGGTGATGCGGCGGTGACTACGGAGGGGAGGCGGTAGGGGGGTACCCAACACGGCAAACCGCCGAGCCCGTCGCGCTTCGGAGTTCAGGCTTCCTTTACCCGGGAGAGGAATTCTTCGGAGGTTCCGGATTCGAAGACAGCGTCAACCACCATCGCGATCGACTCAGGGTCGGAGAGCTCTTTCAGCAAGGGAAGGAGTTGTTCCGCGACCTCGGAATCGAACCTGCGGGCGACGAGGCGCCGCACCAACTCGCGTTCCCCTTCAATCCGGCCTCTCTCGATCCCCTTCTCAAGCCACAGCTGATCCCTCTCTTCACCCCACTTGCGAGCCCGATCGAGCAATGTCGTCATCCTTGCTTCCTCCTCTTGCCTAAGCCTGCGCGTCAACTCCCTACCCTCTGAGCCGAATCGCCGCAGCAACACCAGCCTGATCCAGGCCCGGAAGGTCTCTGCCAACTCCGGCTCGGCGATGCGCCCAAGCAGATCAGCCAAGGGAGCGACCAACTGTTCCATGTCCTTAGCCGTCGAGGCCTGCTCGAGCCGCGCGATCATTGCCAGCACGCTCTCTCCCGGGAGCGCCGCCGGATCGAGCTCCTGCACGTCGATGAGAAGATACCGGTGCCGCGGCAGGTATCCAAGCAACTCCTCCGGCACCGGACCGAACAGATCGCGAATGTCCTTGGCCGCGGTCCAGCGTTGCTCCCCGTTGTAGACCACGATGGGGAGGACCACCGGGTACTCACCGCGGGGACCGATCTCCTTCCCGCCAAGGCCGCGTAGTATGCGGATCGTGTAGTCGGTCATGCGCAGGGCCATGCGGCGGTCGATGGTAGACTGGAATTCGAGCAGAACCAGGACATACAGCCACTGGGCGTCCGTGGTCTGGATTCGCCACAGCATGTCGGCGTGGCGCTGGCCGAGGTGTTCGGTGACGAAGCTGGCCGGGAGTCGCTCGAGGGTGGAGAAGTCGAGGTGGCGGGCCAAGTCGCGTGCGGCGCCAACCAATGTGTCCGCCACGGTGCGCCTTTGGGCGAAGAAGCCCTTGTACGAGGCATCGTGTTTGGCGCTTGCAGGCCGCTCCGACTCCTTCCGCATGATCCCCGTTTCCTGCCTTGGGAACGAACGAACGAGCAGGCACGGGCCGCTGGATCGTCGATCGCTCAGTGGTTGCCGGGAACGATTCCAGGGATCGCGGGCGAAGGAATGGCTCGATGGGACTGATTCGACTGAGTTCAGATAGACGTCGCGCTGCAAACCCCCTTCCGTTGCGACCCTAACCCCTGCCAGGCATCCTGAAGGCACCCGCATCAGCCACCGCCCACCACCCGCCCTGCCAAGGAGCCATTCCCATGCTCAGCCCCCGCTTCCGCACCTTCCTCGCGGCCCTTTCCCTCGCCGCCGCATCGGCCCCCGCAGCCCCCGCGCAACAACCCACCAGCGAGCAGCTCGCCGCCCTTCAATACCGACACATCGGACCTGTCGGAAACAGGATCTCGGCGGTACACGGCGTGACCGGCGACGCGCTCACCTACTACGCGGGCGCCGCGGCTGGCGGGCTGTGGAAGAGCGCGGACGGCGGGCTGTACTGGGAGCCCCTCTTCGACGACCTGGACGTGCATTCCATCGGGTCGATCGACGTGGCGGAGTCGGACAGCGAGATCGTGTGGGTGGGGACGGGCGAGCCGCATATTCGCTCGAATGTGACCATCGGCGACGGCGTGTACCGGTCGCTCGACGGCGGCGCGACATGGGCGCACATGGGCCTCGACGCCACGGGGCGGGTGAGCAAGATCCTGGTCCATCCGAGCGATCCGGACATCGTGTACGTCGCGGCGCTCGGGCATGTGCACGGGCCGCAGCCGGAGCGGGGGATCTTCCGGACCACCGACGGCGGGCAGAGCTGGGAGCACGTGCTGTTCGTGGACGAGGGGGTGGCATCTACATGAGCCGCGACGCGGGCCACACATGGACCAAGCTCGAGTGGCCGAGATCCTCGCCTAGACCGAGATGATGCTGGCGCTGCGCGACGATTACGACGAGGCGGCCGACGCGATCAACTGGATCGAGTGGATTCGGCGGCAGCTGTACGACCTGCGGGCGGTGATGGAGGAGCGCGACGACGCGGGCACCGTACTCGAGGGCATCGCGGGCCTTGACGAGAAGCTGATCGCGGTGGAGGAGGAGCTGATTCAGCTACGGACGACGGGGACCGGGCAGGACGGCGTGCGGTATCCGGCGAAGGTGATCGGGAAGCTGGAAGCGCTCGTCAGCCTCGTGCCACACGAGCTTTCGAATGGCTCAAGCAAGAGACACCGCGATGGAAAGCAGCGAAATCATTTTCGAAGTTACCGAAGCTGCTGAGGGCGGCTATGACGCCAGAGCACTGGGACACAGCATCTTCACCCAAGGAGACGACTGGACTGATCTGAAAGCGATGGTCAGAGAAGCCGTGCTCTGCCATTTCGACCCGGAAGACGCGCCGAGTGTGATTCGGCTGCACTTGGTGAGGGACGAAGCGATTGCGGTATGAAGCTGCCGCGCGATCTGACGGGGGCCCTCCGCCAGCGGAGAGGAGTCCCATCCTGGCGGACGCCATGCGTGCCGATGCGGTGCGCAAGGGCTGGCCGACGCCCGCGCTCTCTCCGGGATCGGAGCCCCCCCGTGGCGGGCCTCCGGAGGCCGCGCTATCCGAGTTGCTCAGTGAATTGGAAGGCGACCGAAGCGATCGGTGATCTACGTCGGCAGCTCAGTCGCTCTGTCTTGCCGACCGCAAGCTGGTTCACTGACGATCTCGCCCGCCACCCCCCCGAGTCATCCCATCCACCGTCGTCGCAGCCGACATGTGGCCGATCACGTTGGCTGCTGAGCGGAACACGTCCCGCACGCGGTCGATCCCCAGCAGGATGCCGAGCCCGGTGAGCGGCACGCCCACCACGTCCAGCGCCGGCGCCATCGACACGATGCTGGACCCCGGCACCGGCGCGACCGTCATCGAGGCCAGGAAGAGCGCCAGCACCCCGGCCGGTTGGTCGACGCGGCCAGCGGCAGGACCAGCAAGAAAGTGCAAACACATAGTCGATCGATAACGAGACGCAGATTCGGGACTCAAAAGGGGGAGGGTGATCATCGCGACGGACCTGGTAGCGCCCAATCGGCTGCCGGAGGGGGTAGGGAGTGGTGATCCCAGATGTGGGTGAGGGGGGTGGAGTGAACTCCACACCAGGAACCAAGAAGCGATCAGACACCATTCTATCGCTTTAAAATTCGACCATATCGCTTTTCTGTCTGATTCTGTTCCGATTCAATTGCATGCTCGGGACACAGTGGCCATTCTGTTGAGATTAGGCATTGGTCATTCTTGGGGGCACAGATGGCGAGCATGCGAGATGGCGGTGCGCTGATGTTGGCCTTGTGGATCGCGATCTGCGCGCTTGTGTCGGAAACTGTCGCGCAGGAAGTGGGCGATGTGTTCCAGGACTGTGACGAGTGCCCGCGAATGGTCGTCGTGCCGGGCGGCCGCTTCATCATGGGCTCGCCGGAGGCGGAGGAGGGTCGGTTCCTCGATCAGGAAGGGCCTCGTCGGGTCGTGTCGATCGAATCGTTCGCGGTGGGAGTCCGCGAGGTGACGTTCGAGGAGTGGGACGCCTGCGCATGGGCCGGGTGTGGCGGTGTGATTCCCGAGGACGAAGGGTGGGGGCGCGGTGACCGCCCGGTGATCAATGTGAACTGGGAAGACGCCCAGGCGTACGTGACCTGGCTCTCCAGAGCGACCGGCCAGGGGTATCGTCTTCTGTCCGAGGCGGAATGGGATTACGTGGCGCGCGCGGGGACCGAGTCTGCCCGGTACTGGGGAGAGAGTGAAAGGGATCAGTGCCGATATGCAAACGGGAACGACGAGGAGCTGTCGTGCTCGGACGGCTACGAGAATACGGCGCCGGTCGGATCGTTTCGGCCGAACGGGTTCGGACTACACGACGTGCTTGGCAACGTGTGGGAGTGGACGGAGGACTGCTGGCTCGAGGACCATTCGGGGGCTCCGAATGACGGGAGCGCCAGAGAGTCCGAGTCCGACGAGTGTTCCAGTCGTGTGATCCGGGGCGGCTCCTGGCGTAGTGACGCCTGGGGTCTGCGTTCGGCGCACCGTAGCTATCCTGTCCCAGGGCGGGAGAGGTCCGCCAGCTTCGGCTTCCGCGTCGCCCGGAGCGTCCCATGACTGCCCGTGCGCAGTGCTGGCGGTAGGTAGAGAATGCCAACTCGCACCACCTTCACCACTCGTCCGCCCCGCGATGTCGAGGACATCCTGTCCCGTCTCGGCAACAGTCTCCGAATCGCCCGTTTGCGGCGGCGACTTCGCATTCAGGACATCGCCGACCGCATGGGTGCATCCCGCTACACGGTCGCCAGTGTGGAAAAGGGAAGCCCGGGTGCTTCGGGAGCCGCCTACTTCGGCGTGCTCTGGGCTCTCGGACTCCTCGACGATGCGGATTGCCTGGCGGATCCGGAACGCGACGAAGCAGGCAAGAGTCTGGAACTGGCCCGCCTTCCGACCCACGCCCCACGTCGCCGTGTTCATGATCCCTCCTGAGCTTCAAAGCAGTCGGTGCCACGCGTGAAAGCTGCTCACTGGGGGGTCAGATCCCGGAGAGCGGTCAAGACACCTGCGGGACTCGAAATCCTGGAGATCTGACCCGACCCGGCGCTGACTGCCGTAGCCGTCGCACCCGCTGCCGCGCAGACTACTTGAGAGGAACTGAACGTGCATCGAGAATCCGGTAGCATCCGAGGTCGTCCAGACAGATTCCTAACTGACTGTAATTACAGGCAGTTAGGTGGGATATGTCCCATCTCGTGACGCCAGAGACGTTCCTTCCAATCCCGTTTCATCCCCATTACGATTAGGGGATGGATAACGTAATGACTTCACCCGCCAAACGCCCCCCGGGCAAGCCCAAGGGCCGCCATCCCCACAAGCGGCTGTCGGCCGCATTCGTGCGGTCCGCGACGCCCGGTCGGTACTGCGACGGGAACGGGCTCTACCTCTACGTCCAGAAGACCGGGACGCGGAGTTGGATCCAGCGGCTCGTGATCCGCGGCCGCAAGCGCGAACTCGGGCTCGGCAGCGTCCAACTGGTCTCGCTGGCCGAGGCGCGCGACAAGGCGTTGGCCAACCGGAAGCTCGCCCGCGACGGCGGAGACCCGCTGGCCGAGAAGCGCCGCTCCGCGGGCGTTCCCACCTTCGCCGAGGCCGCCACGCGGGTGTTGGAACAGAAGCGCGCCGGTTGGCGCAGCGCGGAGCATGTGAGGAGCTGGCCGCGCAGTCTGGAAGTCCACGCCTTCCCGCGCATCGGGAAGCTGCCGGTCTCGGAGGTGACGAGCGCCGACGTGCTGGAGATCCTCACGCCGCTCTGGCACACCAAGGGTCCCACGGCCCGGCTCGTTCACATGCGGGTCCGCGCGGTGATGGAGTGGGCCATCGCCATGGACTGGCGGACGGACAACCCCTGTGATCGGCTCCTCCACCTGCTGGGTCCGCAGCACGATGTGGTCAAGCATCATCAGGCCCTGCCGCACAGGGAAGTCGGGGCGGCCATCGAGAAGGCGCGGGCGGCGGATCCGGGAAAGGTGGATACGCTCGCGTTCGAGTTCCTCGTCCTGACGGCGGCGCGGGGCATGTCGTTCGGAACAAGGTTGAGGCCGCGTACAGGCGCACGGATCTGTTCGAGCGGCGGCGGCTCATGAACGACTGGTCGGAGTACCTCGCGAGCCGGACGGCAGGCGCCGAGACCTGAATTGACCCCTCGACGGGGCTGAGAGGCCGTTTCCGGGCGTTCCGGGGGAGTTTCGGGTAATATACGGGCCGTGGGAGCCCCCAGGAGCGACGATCTCGGGTCTTCGAGGGGTAGGGGTAGGGTAGAAACGGGCCGCGCGGCAGAGGGTGACGCCGTCGCCGAGGAGTGACCGGTCGGCCTGTTCGACCTCGCCGTCCGTGAGGCCGATGGCCAAGAGGCCGAGGAGCTTACTTCCGATGGCCCGGTGGACACTGTCCCGACGTTCGTGGAGATCCGACTTCGCCGGGCCTGCTGTGGCATCTTGATCCGACGGGCAGCATCTCCCCAGCCCGATGACGCGGGTCGTCACACGTCGGCGAAGAATTCTGGACGAAGCCTGATCGATTCCACCACCTCTACGCCAAGCTCCAGGTCCTTCAGGAGTCCGCAAAGAGCCAATCCGTCAATGAGGTCGATTGCCGCCGCTCCATCTCGTACGGCTTCTCGCTTTGCACCACTCGTGAACCGGCCCGTCGTCATGAACAGGCCCTTGTCTGCGCGACCGGCCAATACCCCCCTGAAGTCTCGAATCTCCCTCGGCTGAACCGAGCCTTTGTACCGCTTGCACTGAAACCGCACTTGAAACGAGATGAGATTGACCCGCAGCACACCGGCCCCGTCGATGCCTCCGTCGCCAGACCGGCCCGTCACCTCGACCCTCGTGAAGCCCGATTCCCTCAGAATGCGCTGACACAGTCGCTCGAAGGCGTCAGGCTTGAGGCCAAGCAGGATATCCAATAGGCGCGCCGTCCAATCGCCGTCGCTCGGGGGGTCCGGAGTGGGCTTGCCTCCGTCTTGGTCGCCACTCTTGACAAACAGCTTCCGCAGCTCCGCCTCCGAACGAATGGCCCGCCCGCGAGGAGTGATCGTCCATATGCCGCGGGTCTTGTTGTCCACGACACCGACCAGCTTGAGATCGGTCCGTGCCCACCCGAGACGGTAGTCAACTACTGTCTGTGGGCCATTGCCATGTACGATGTCGGAAACATCGTCCGGCAAGGCCAGGTGTCGCGTGACATGTTCCAATACTTCCTGATTGGACGCGGAACCCCCGGCCTTCTTCAGCACCTCCAGCGTCGGCCAACGCAACTCAGTCCGGGTGGGCACCTTCTTCTTCCCCGTCACGCGTCGCCGCTTCTTCTTGGGCGTCACGCGTCGGCTTCCTGTCTTCCCGGTGTCTCTCGGGCAGCAGCTCCGGTGGCACCGGGAAACTCAAATGACCCGATCGAGCGCCAAATTCGGCCGACGGTCCGTATTCTCGCTTTCCAGTGCATTCGCCGTCACAATTCCCGGTTGGCTCAGGTCTCACCACGACCGGATCCAACTACCATCGCGGAGGAAGATGCGAGTACGCAAGGCGCTGGAAACGAAGCGCGTTGCGGGCGTTCGACACCGTCAGCGGGGACGATGCCCCCGTGCCGTTCTTCGATTTCCAGGATGGTCTCAGCCCCACAGCGAGCCTCGGCCTTACATACCTGCGCGCCGACCAGGGTAGTGAGAGGAGGGAGCGCCAGCACCCGGGGGTCCGAAGGGGGCGGAGCGCCCCCTCGCCAGACCGCGAATGTTCAACATCGCGTCGGCTGGCTCCCGGCCACTACCAGGTCGGGAGCCAGTCCCGGCGGAAGCCGTCGAAGCTCCTAACGGAGTGCCCCTCCGTCAGCGGTCCGAGCCCTATTCAGCCCACCCTCCACGCTCCGGGGATCGGCCCGGTCACGGCGGGATCTCGTCCTGAGACCCGACCGGACAGGTGGGGTGTTCCCAACGTCCTCTGTTGAACCGGACGAGGGTGATCCGGGGGTCCGGTCGCCGCTATGTTGAGCATGTCTTGCGAAAAGGCAGGCCGACGTGCCCTGACGGTCGTGGCATGGCAGCCTGCGGATTATCGGCCAGAGGATTGACCCGCTACCTTCTACGGCGAGGAGACGCCATCCATCGCCAACACGGAGGTCATCCATTCATGAAGCCCCTTCCCGTCGCGCTTCTCGCGGCCACCGCTCTTCTCCTGCCCGCGGCGATGCCGCTCGCCGGCCAAAAGGTCGTTTCCGTGCAGGTTGGAGCGGTCCGGACGAATTTCTGGGGAAGCGACCATTCTCACGGTACGATTAGCGGGCGTTCCATGCGCGCCACTCTGGCGGTTCCGCTAACGGGAGCACTCGCGATCCGTGTGGATGGAGGCTATGTCGAGAAGGGCGGGGCCACCTTGGGCGGCATCTACGATAGCCATATGCGACTCGGCTACGCGGAGTTCAACACTCTGCTGAAAGCGAGCACCGAGTTGGGGTCGTCAGCTTCGGGGCACCTGCTCGTGGGTCCTGCGGTAGGAATCAAAACACGTTGCGCAATCGAGACCACCTCTGAGGGAATCAGCGTCGAAATCGACTGCGATGAAGCCGAGCAGAATGTTCAGCCGACGGACATCGGGGCAGCCCTCGGTGCTGGGATAGACGTAGCGATTTCCGGCGGCCGGTACCGGCTCTCCTTCGAGTTCCTGCACACGCTGGCTCTCGTATCAGCACTTGGCGACGGACAGCACAAGAACAGCGCCACCGCTTTCCTGCTTGGCTTCGGTTGGCCGATCGGCCAGGAATAGGATCATCGGGAACGTTCACGCACAGTATAGAACCCCACGCTTACACCAGCCGCCCCACCCGCGTCTCGGCGGGTTGCGCCATCGCTTAACCGAACGCTGACGTCTGCCAACGTCCGCCAAGGTCGCACATAATCCCGTTCGTGAATAGGGATGTAAGAACGGGATGACTACTCCATGTGACTCCGTAGCACGTTGTTACATATGACGTTATAAAAACATATCAGAATAGGGAACGGAAAATGCACCCATCATCGCGAACCAGACGCGCCGTTGCCCTCGCTCTACCCATGCTCTGCGCCCTCGCCGGCGCGCCCGCCACGGCCCAGGAACTCCCCCCCGAGGTCCGAATGGACCGGTACATGGTTCAGGTGGACCGGCAGGTCGGCAACAACCAATACGCCGCCGCGCTGCGCACGCTGGACCTCGTCCTGCAGTTGCAGGAGACCAGCGGCCTGGAACTTCCGGAGTCTTTCTGGATGAAACGGGCGGAGGTAGCGATGGGGGCGGGAGACCCCCGTGAAGCGATCACGTCGGTGTCCCGTCACCTGGAGACGGCCGGTCGCGGTGCGGACCGCTACGACGAAGCCCTGGAGCTCCTCGACCGGGCGGTGGAGCAGGCGTGCTCGCCGGAGCGGATGACGGAGTCACTGGCGAGCGTGCAGACCTGTCTGGCGTTGGGTGCGGATCCGAACGGAGCGGACGCGAACGGCAGGACGACGCTGGACTGGGCGGGAGAGCGCGGCGATCCGGCGATTCGGGCGGCCCTTGTGGAAGCGGGCGCCGATTCGGCAGTGGCTGCGGCCGCGGCCCAAAGCCGCCCTGGCACGGTCTTCCGGGACTGCTCGGCCTGCCCGGAGATGGTCGTGGTGCCCGCGGGAAGCTTCATGATGGGCTCACCCGCGTCTGAAGAGGAAAGGGATGACTACGAAGGGCCACGGCACCGAGTGACAATCGGGTATGCGTTTGCGGTGGGCGTGTACGAAGTCACGTTCGCGGAGTTGGGATGCGTGCGTGCGAGCCGGGGCGTGCGGGCGCTATCGACCGGACGACGAGGGTTGGGGCCGTGGGCGCCGGCCGGTGATCAACGTCAGCTGGGGCGACGCCCAGCAGTATGTGCAGTGGCTGTCGCGGGAGACCGGGGCGGCCTACCGGCTCTTGAGCGAGGCGGAGTGGGAGTATGTCGCGCGGGCGGGGACCGAGACGGCGCGGTACTGGGGGGACAGCCGGTCGGGGCAGTGCCGGTATGGAAATGGGTATGATCGAACTGGGGCTGCCAAGTATGAGTATGATTGGGCGGTGGGGTGTTCTGACGGCTATGCGGGCACGTCACCTGTGGGCTCGTACCAGCCGAATGCCCTGGGGCTGTATGACGTTCTGGGCAACGTCTGGGAATGGACGGAGGATTGCTGGAATGATGACTATGCGCAGACTCCGACAGACGGGAGCGCGTGGAGGTCGGGTGATTGCACCTTTCTCGTGTTGCGCGGCGCCTCTTGGCTCAACGCTCCGAGGAACCTCCGTTCGGCGTACCGCACCGGGGTCTCGGCCGACGTTCGGAACTATGTCCACGGGTTCCGTGTCGCCCGGAGCATGAACTGACTACTGCGTTGTGACACCCGGGCCGCGCCGCGCCTGGCTGTAGAGCACGCACAGTTCGCAAAGGCTGTGCAGGCCTGCCGCGATGTGAGCGGAGCAACCCCCCTCAACTCACCGGTCGCAACGCCCTCCTCAGCGCCTCAACACCACCCATCACGGGCAACTCTACACGCGTTCCACCCAAATCCACCGTCAGCATCGTCCCCGGCACCGGGTGCACCGCGAAGTACTTGTCAATCGAGCGCAGCATCAGCCCGATCCTCGCGCTCATCGGGATCACCTGGTCGTCGGGCTGCACCACGAACTCCAGCTCGACGAACTCGCCGGGGGTGTGGTCGGTGCTGGACCGCGGACTCGCGATGTCGGCGGCACCCGCGTTGGCCGGATCGGCCCATCCCTTGGTGATGATGTTGTCGTCGATGTCGCCGCTTTCGGTCCAAGGGAGCGAGACCAGACAGACGGAGAGGTTTGTCGCGGCTGCCAGTTGGAGGCCCTCCGGTGCATCGGGGAGGACCGGAGGGCTTTGCGCTCAACAGGTGGAGATACCCCCAGTCCGGACGCTCGTGACCCAAGTTCAGGTCACCAATGTTGACAATAATATGCACAAGTAACTTGTGCGTTGAATATTCCAATCATCCAGGTCACCGGGCGATCACACGTCAGGAATCCGCTGCGGGTTGAGCGCTTACGGAAACCCTTGCGCAATACTGAGATGGATTCCCAGGATTGCCTCGTTGGTCTTACACGCCGGTAGCGAGTCACCGTCCCCTGCGGCGATAGTCGCCCTTGTCGCTAGAGACTTCCACGAAAAAGACAGGATAGCGATGGACATGAAGCTGCCCCGTCGATTCCGCGGATTCAGGTGGGGGGTGGTAGCCGGGTTCCTTCTGTCGTTGATCGGCGCAGTGCTTCCTGCCGTGCCCGTCGAGGCTCGGCAAGTCGGCGAGGTGTTCCGGGACTGTGACGAATGCCCCCGAATGGTTGTGGTGCCTGATGGCCGTTTCATCATGGGTTCACCGGGGACAGAGGAGGACCGGCTTGATGGTGAAGGGCCCCGGCGGGTCGTGTCGATCGAGTCGTTTGCGGTGGGAGTCTACGAGGTGACGTTCGAGGAGTGGGACGCTTGCGCATGGGGTGGGGGGTGTAGTGGCGCGATCCCCGAGGATGAAGGGTGGGGGCGCGCTGATCGTCCGGTGATCAATGTGAGCTGGGAAGACGCTCAGGCGTACGTGGCGTGGCTCTCCGAAGCAACCGGGCAGGAGTATCGGCTTTTGTCCGAAGCGGAATGGGAGTACGTGGCGCGCGCTGGGACTCAGACTGCTCGGTACTGGGGGGAGAGTGACGACAATCAGTGCCGATATGCAAACGGGAACGACGAGGACCTGTCGTGCTCGGATGGCTACGAGAATACGGCGCCGGTCGGATCGTTCCAAGCGAATTCGTTTGGGCTGCATGACCTTCTGGGCAACGTGTGGGAGTGGACGGCAGACTGCTGGATCGGGGATCATACGGATGCCCCGAATGACGGGAGCGCCAGGGAATCCGAGTCCGACGATTGTTCCAGTCGTGTAACTCGCGGTGGCTCCTGGGGCAGTCCTCCGAGGAGACTCCGTTCGGCTGCCCGTACCTACACAACGCGCGAGAACCACCCCCGAGTCGGCTTCCGAGTCGCCCGGCGCGTCTCATGACCGCCGGCTCGGCTGTTCTGGTCACCCTTGCGCCGACGGCCCTGGCGGTCGCACCCGCTGCCGCGCAGAGCCCGGACAAATCCCGTGTGCGAGTCGGAAGGAGCGGATCCGAACGCGAAGAGGGGTCTCGATCAGACGCCGCTCGAGGTCGGGGAGTCGTGCTCCAACGCATCCGAGGGAGACAACATCGTGCGCATGCTCAGGGAAGCGGGGGCCACAAGTCCATGAGCCGATTGCGCACGCCCCTGCTGTGGGGAGGACTGGCAGGACTGTCCGCGCTGATGGCGATTGGGTGCTTGTTGCCGGCGCGGTCAGCTGTGGCCCAGGAAGTGGGCGAGGTATTTCGGGACTGCGACGTGTGCCCCGAGATGGTCGTGGTACCCGCGGGCAGCTTCATGATGGGCTCGCCGGAGACGGAGGAAGGACGGCGGGACAACGAGGGGCCTCAGAGGCAGGTCACCATCGGCTATGCGTTCGCCGTGGGCGTGTACGAAGTCACGTACGATGAGTGGGATGCGTGTGTGCAGGGGGGTGGATGCGGAGGATACGTACCGAGTGCCTTGTCTGGCCGCGGCAGGCGTCCTGTGTCCGAAGTGCGATGGGAGGATGCGTGGCTGTATGCGGATTGGTTGACGGAACAGACCGGGGAGGAGTACCGGCTGTTGAGCGAGGCGGAGTGGGAGTACGTGGCGCGGGCCGGGACTCAGACGGCTCGGTATTGGGGGGATGGGACGCGCGAGCAGTGCCAGTATGCAAACGGCGACAGCAGTGTCGGCTGTCGGGACCGACAGGAGTATACGGCACCAGTCGGCTCGTACCGACCGAATGGTTTCGGCCTGTACGATGTACTGGGCAACGTGTGGGAGTGGGTGGATGATTGCTATGGAGGCTACGACGACGCTCCCACCGATGGACTATCATCGTATTCGAACGATTGTAACTATCGCGTGTTGCGGGGCGGTGGCTTCTACTACGCTCTGGACTATCTCCGTTCGGCCCACCGGCGCAGGGGCGACGCCGGTAGCCGGAACCTCCACCACGGATTCCGGGTTGCCCGGAGCGTGCGATGACTTGTGTTCGGACGCCCCGCTTGTCCCCTACGGTCGCCGCGCTTGCCCCTGTTACTCTTCACTCCAGCGCGGTTGCTCAGGATGGGCTGGATAATCTGCACCCTGATTTCGCTAGTTGTGGTTGCAGCGGCAGGGATGCAGATCGCCATTCTGGCTGCCGTCCGGGAAGACGTGGGCGCACTACTCCTTGGCGGCGGGACTTCGAGAACAACGTTCGCTCGGCTGTCGCGAAGCGGAAGGCCCCGGAGAGCGACGAAACTGCCCGCAACAGACCGGTGAAGCAGCCGGCACAGCCGCAGAGGATCGGCTGGGGTGGGAGGGCGCGTGCGCCCTCCCACCCCAGCGCCCCCCCAGTCCCAACCCCGGGGCCGGACATTCTACTTTGGTTTCACACACTTTTTCTTGCTTGGAATACTTGCGGGAGCGGAAACGGCCTCACATTCTAAAGCAAAGATGTCCACAATCACTTGGTTGACGAGGAGAGACACAGATGTTGGGAGAATTGTGGGTATTGTTAGCGTTTTTTGCTGCTCTTGGCATCGGCGTGAGTCTGTTTGTCCTCAAGCTGACTGCAAGCAAACAATTCGAGACAGTCTTCGAGAAGGGGATGGTTCAGCCGATAGTGACACACATAATGGCGTGGACGTTCGCACTGATGGCCACTGCCTTGATCGTCTCCTTCCTGTACCTGAAGCAATACAACCGGGCGGAGAACATCTTCTCCTACGTCGTCGCCGTAATCGGCCCAATAATCGGGTTCTGGTTCGGTTCCCGGAGCAAGCAGGTCACAGGCACCAAGGGTCAGAAGCATGACCATGATTAGGCCGGAACTAGGCCCGAGCAGTGGCCTGCCGCTGCTGGATGAGCCACCCGGCCGGTCTCTCTAACCACTCTCCAGAGGCGATGATTGGATGTCACGAGTAATCGGAGGAGCTCTACAAACTGAACGCACCGCGTCAGGAAGGCGAAAGCTGCTCAGGGCGCTCGTTGTCCGAACTGGCCCGTGCGGCGGGCATACTGTAACGGTTCCCCAAGGCTTCAACACGGACTTTAGTTCGATCCCCTGGTTCGCGCGGTTTGTGGTCGATTGGTCCAAAGTGGACGTCGCCGGCGTGGTTCACGACTACCTGTACACAGTCGCTGGGAGCGACAAATACGGTTGCAACCGTGCTTCCATCGACATGGTCTGGTACCGAATAGCCGTATCTGGTCAGCGTCGCGCCAACCTACTTCAAGCCGCGGTCTGTTGGTTTTTCATCCGTCTCTTTGGCTGGGCGAGCTATCGCAAGAAGCAGGGTCCTGTCCCCAACACTCCCCCACAGATTTGGACCGTCACCAAGCGTACCCCTCTTTTCGGGTGTATGCTCCTGCTCCTGCTTGTGCTCGCGGTAGCGGCTCTGGTGGTGTGGACCTACCCCGCGTTCACGGACGGATAGTGATTCCTGCCGCGCCAGTCGCGGCGCAAGACGTGGACGGGGTCTTCCGCGACTGTGACGTGTGCCCCCAAATTGTGCTCGTCCCCCCTGGCGCCGTCATGATGGGCTCGCCGCACACCGAGGAAGGACGGGACGACGACGAGGGAGCCACAACACGAAGTCACCATCGATCACGCGTTCGTGGTCGGGCGTACGAAATCACGTTCGACCAGTGGGATGCGTGCGCGCAGGGAGGTGGATGCGGAGGGCACGAACCGTCAGACTGGGAATGGGGGCGTGGAGAACAGTCCGTGATCGACATCCACTGGGAGAACGCGTGGCAATACGCGGATCGGCTGACGGAACAGACAGGGGAGGAGTACCGACTGCTGAGCGAGGCAGAATGGGAATACGTGGCGCGGGCAGGGACTCGGACGGCATGGCCTTGGAGAGAGACGGAACGGGAACAATGCCGCTACCTAAACGGATGGGATGCTAGCGCACTGGGCGAAACCGGGGTTCACTTCCGCATTGCCAGGAGCCTCCAGTGACTGCCCGCGTCGTGGCGCTGGCCGCATTGGTGATCTTCGCTGCCCCTGCTGGGGCACAGCAGGTCGGCGAGGTCTTCCGCGACTGCGACGTGTGCCCGGAAATGGTCGTAGTTCCCGCCGGCAGCTTCACGATGGGTTCGCCGGACACGGAAGAAGGGCGACGCGACACTGAAGGCCCGCAACATGAGGTCACCATCGACTACGCGTTCGCGGTTGGGGTATACGAAGTCACGTTCGAGGAGTGGGATGCCTGCGTGCGGGGAGGCGGATGTGGCGGCCACGAGCCGGATGACTGGGATTGGGGGCGTGGGAGGCGTCCCGTCATGGAAGTGAATTGGGAGGATGCGTGGCTATATGCCGACTGGCTGACGGAACAGACAGGTGAGGAATACCGGCTGCTGACAGAGGCGGAATGGGAGTACGCGGCGCGGGCGGGGACGAGCACGGCACGGTATTGGGAGGGTCCCGAGCGGGAACAATGTCGGCATGCCAACGGATACGATGCCAATGGCCGTACCAAGCACGGATTCGATCGGGACTTCGTCGGCTGTCGCGACAGGCAGGCGGACACCGCGCCGGTGGGCTCTTACCAGCCGAATGCATTCGGATTGTACGACGTGTTGGGCAACTTGTGGGAATGGGTGGACGATTGCCAAAACGCGAGCTACGAGGGTGCTCCATCGGATGGCAGCACGTGGTACGAAGGAGATTGTACTCGTCGCGTCACCCGCGGCGGGTCGTGGTTACACTCCCCGAGTATGCTTCGTTCGGCCTACCGCCGCACGCACTCGGCAGATTTTCGAAACTTCTCGCTGGGATTTCGGGTGGCTCGGAGTCTGAACTGAAGCACATTTTCATCTATTGGCGATAAGGACAAGCGCTGCTCCTGATCTTCGGAGAGTCGGGTGGATCGGTGAACGCAAGCCTCGCTTGACGTTCCCCCCTCAACTCACCGGCCGCAACGCCCTCCTGAACGCCTCGACACCCCCACCACCGGCAACTCCACACTCGTCCCGCGCAAATCCACCACCAACTCCGTCCCCGGCTCGGGATGCACCGTGAAGTACTTGTCACTCGAGAACACCATCAGCCCGATCCGCGCCCCCGCCGGAATCACCTGATCATCCGGCTGCAGCGCAAACTCCAGCTCCACAAACTCGCCAGGCGTCAGGCCCGCCCCGGACCTCGGACTCCCAATATCCCCCGCACCCGCATTGCCCGGGTCCGCCCAGCCCTTGGTGATGACGTTGTCGTTGATGTCGTCGCTGTCTGTCCAGAGGAGCGAGACGAGCCAGACGGTCAGGTTCGCCGCGGCTGCATCGGAGGCCACGCGCATGCGCACCGTGGCCACGCCCGAGAGGTGAACATCCTGCTGGAGCGACGGTGTCGCATATAGGAGCCGGTGGTTCGACCATTCCGCCGCGGCGAGTTGGCCGCCCTCAAAAGCAAAATTGTCCACAATGGCGCCGGTTCCGTCCGCGTCGCCGGCGTTGAGCGAGAGGGTTCCGGTCCAGTTGCCGTCGCCTGTGGGGTGCAGGGGGACGCCCTCGGCCTCGGGGTGCGGATAGTCCGGGTAGGAAGTGGGCTGCTGGCGGTCGTCGGCTTCGCGGACGATCCACGCGCGCGGGTCGTTCTCGACGCCGTTCTCGACGCCCAGGACGTAGCGGGTGAACCAGCGGTTCATCATCTCGAGGGGCGGGGGACCGCCGTGGCCGCCCTGGTGGTAGTAGACCTGGACGGGGACGCCGCGGCGTTTGAGCGCCTCGGTGATGCGGTAGCTGTGCTCGGGCATCACGTTCCAGTCGTTGAAGGCGTGGGCCATGAGGGTGGCGGCGCGGACGCCGTCGATGTGGTTCAGGTAGTCGCGGCCGGCCCAGAAGTCGTTGTAGTCGCCGGTGGTGCGGTCGAGCTCGGCGTACATCTCGTCGCGCACGTTGGCGATGCAGTAGTCGCGCACCTCCGGGTAGCCGCTGAAGATGAAGTCGAAGAGGACGTCGATGTCCTCGCCGGGGTATCCGCCGGGGGAGCGCACGAGGCCGTTCGAGCGGTAGTAGTGGTAGTACGACGTGTTGGGCGCGACGGGGATGATCGCTTCGAGGCCGTCGACGCCGGTGGTGGCGGCCGCCAGGGGCAGGGTGCCGTTGTAGGAGGTGCCGGTCATGCCGACCTTGCCGGTGGTCCAGTAGGCTTCGACCTGCTCGGTTATCCTTGCCCAGACCGAGATGATGCTGGCGCTGCGCGACGATTGCGATGAGGCGGCCGACGCGATCAACCGGATCGAGTGGATTCGGCGACAGCTGTACAACCTGCGCGCGGTGATGGAGGAACGCGACGATGCGGGCACCGTGCTCGAGGGCACCGCAGGCCTCGACGAAAAGCTGATCGCGGTTGAGGAGGAGCTGATCCAGCTACGGACGACGGGGACGGGGCAGGACGGCGTGACGCCCGCACTCTCTCCGGGATCGGAACCCCCCGTGGCGGGGCACCGGAGACCGCGCTTTCCGTGTTGCTCAGCGAACTGGAAGGCGACCGAAGCGACCGGTCATCTACGTCGACACCTCGGTCGCAGCCGGGCTTCGCGAAAACTGATCCTGATGGCGCCTCGCGACCGAGAGAGGATGCGCCCCACCAGCGAGCGCCTCACACGTCGTAGAATAGTCCGTCGTAGAGGATTGCGTGCCGGATCACGTCACAGTCCCTTTCGCTCACACCGTTGTCGCGCATTGTCGCCAGCCACGACGACCGAATCGTCGCGGTGATGCGATCGAAGATGGATTTCGCTTCTTTGCCGCGCAGAAGGAAGCGGCCTGCCGCACCGAGCAGGTTGGCACGGTTGGCCCAGCGGCCGGCGGGTCCGCAGGTCATCGCCAGATCGCGTCGCGTGACCGAAATCGCGGGGACCGGCGTGAGGTCGTAGGCCGGGCTCAACCGCCACTGGCGACCGTGGGCGACGATGGCGTGATTTCGGGGGTGATCGTCGAGATTGGAGATGGCCGCGTTGAAACACATGCGCGCAAACAGCTCGCGCAGATCCTCCTTCGGCTTCGAACTCGCGCGCCGCAATTCGTCCGCCAGGGCCAGGTATGACCAGCGCCGCCGGTTTGTTACATGGTCGCCGGTCTGAAGCAGCGTGAGCGCACTGACCATGCGGCTGCGTGCATAGCCTTTGCCGCGCCGCTCACGGTCGAAGCGGCGCACCAGCAACACGTCGCGGTTGCCGATGCGCTCGACACGGCTGGACGCCACGTTCAGGCCGCATTCCCGCGCGAGTTGTAGGACCGCGTGTTCGACGAGGGGATCGTTCCAGCGATCCTCGGCCCGGCCGAACTTCGCCACCCAGAGGGCCCCGCCGTCCTCGACGACGGCCTTCGGGCGCGCACCTCCCATCGACGTGCCCTCGAGCAGCAACTCCCGCGCTCGCCCCGCGACCGTCACCTGTCGGCCGCGTTCCCCCGCGAGCACGGAATCGGCGGCGGCTTGAAGCTCTCCCAAGTCAAGCACGGCGTTGAAGCTCCGCGGGCGGGGCGGTTCGAGATCCGTGGCGAACCCGAGCGCTCCGGCCCGATCGTCCGGCCCTTCGAGCAGGTAGTCGAACTCCTCGAGCTGGGCTGCCCCGAAGCGTCGTTCGATGAGCAGGCGTCCCCAGTAGTCCGGCATGGAGTCCCGAATTGCGCCGAAAAAGCCGCCCATCCGGGTTGTCTGGTACAGACGTTCGCTGAGCCGCAATTCGACCGGATCCAGCTCGACCGCGTCGGGACGGCTCAGGTAGCTGCGCCCGTAGACGAACTCGCCCAGCGGAACGCCGTCCGGAGTCGTGGACACCCGAAAACGACCGGCAACCACGAAGTCGGTCGCGCCGGGCAGCACGACGAAGACGAAGCACTCGCGTTCAGAAGTCATTGTCCAGGCGTCGCCGGCGACGGCGGGCTTGCCGCGGCCGCCGGACACTCTCCAGGATCTTGCCCTCCTCGTCGAGATTGGGGTCGCCCAGGTTCTCCGCCTCGCTCAGCAATCCGAGCGACCAGAGAGCCCCGAAGTATGCGGCGACCGAGGCGCTGGGTTTGCCCTTCTCCAAGTCGGCGATCGTGAGCCGGGAAACGCCGAGACGGTCGGCGACGTCCTGAAGTCGCAGCTGTCGCCGCAAGCGTGCGGTGCGGAGGTTGCGGCCTAGCCGAGTGAGGGCCTGCGCGACGGCGGCCGGGGGCGATCGGGTGATGGCGCTGCGGTTTGGCATGATTAGTGCAATATGCGTGTTAGTGATAATAAGTATAGTTTATATTACATACACGCAATCTTCAAGTACATCAGGCCCCACGGATTAGCCGGTAGATCCTCACGGTCTCTGTGCCGAGCGGCGCGAACCCACGTGGTCATCCCGCACCCTCAACTCACCGGCCTGAGCGCCCTCCTCAGCGCCTCAACCCCCCCCCACCACCGGCAACTCCACACTCGTCCCCCGCAGGTCCACCGTCAGCTTCGTCCCCGGCTCCGGGTGCACCGTGTATTCCTTCAATACCAGGGGAAAATCGCCTTCCGTGGTCAGATAGGTAACGCCGGACTGACCCGCCCCGAGCACGCGAACCACCTCAAATCTCTCGATCCGGGCTCCCCGGGGCACGGCTAGGGCGACGATGTGGACCTCGCAATTCAATTTTATACACTCTAAGACATATAATATTGCACTATAGGCCAGAAAATACTACTGTCTTCCGAGGAGTCTCTTGGCCGAGAAACGCACTTCACGAATTGGTGATCAGCAGATGCGAGCACGATCTGATTCAGGGGGACTGGCACTGTCGATCCCGCTGTCGGTGATCGGGTTCGTGCTGCCGACGCGAGCAAGTACAGCGCAGGCAGTGGGCGAGGTGCACCAAGAGTGCGACGTGTGTCTTGAGATGATCGTGGTGCCCGGCGGCCGCTTCAATCATGGGCTCGCATGAGACGGAGGAGTGTCGGTTGGATGGCGCAGGACCTTGCCAGGAGGTGTGAAATGAAGATCCGTTGGATGTTGCTGCTCGCGCTCGTGACACCGGTTCAGCCAGCCGCGGCCCAGGCGGTGGGAATGTTTTTCCGCGACTGCGAAGTCTGCCCCGAGATGGTGGTCGTGCCGGCGGGTGCGTTTACCATGGGGTCCTCGAAATGGGAGACTGGACGCGAATCTTTTGAATGGCTAGAACATCAAGTCACAATTGGATATCGGTTCGCGGTGGGGATCTACGAGGTGACGTTTGACGAGTGGGACGCCTGCGTCCGGGGTGGCGGGTGCTGGCGCTACGAACCTGACGACGACGGATGGGGCCGTGGCACGCGTCCGGTGATCAACGTGAGCTGGAACGACGCGACGGCATACGTGGCATGGCTCTCCGCAACGACTGGGCAGCAGTACCGATTGCTGACGGAGGCCGAGTGGGAGTACGTGGCCCGGGCGGGCACTTCCACTGCGAGGTACTGGGGGGACTATACAGCCTCCCAGTGCCGGCACGCCAACGGGTTGGATGCCGCCGGTCAAGGTGTCCTACCTGACTATCTGGACCGGGATCCAGTCGGGTGCGACGATGGGCATGAGCGTACAGCACCGGTGGGTACGTACACGCCAAATGGATTCGGGCTGTACGACGTGCTCGGCAACGTGAGCGAATGGGTGGACGACTGCTGGCACGGGGCCTATAACAGCTCACCGACTCCCGATGGGAGCGCGCGGTACGACGGGGACTGTTCCGACCGGGTGTACCGCGGCGGCTCGTGGTTAGCCGAACCAGACGACCTCCGCTCCGCCTACCGCCTCTACGCTTCGGTTGACTCCCGGAGGAGAACCCTCGGCTTCCGCGTCGCCCGGAGCGTCCCATGACCACCCGCGCCGCAGTGCTGGTCGCCCTCGCGCTGACGGCCCTGGCCGTCGCACCCGCCGCCGCACAGAGCCCGGATAATCCCGTGTGCGACTCGGATCTGCCCAATCTGTGGAAGCGGGATACGCGATTCCTGGAGATCTGGTGGAATGAAGCGCGACCCGTCGACATTGCGGAGTGTCTGGAAGCGGGGGCCGATCCGGATGCAGCGGGAATTCTGCGACACGCAGCCCAGTGGACGAGCTCCCCCGCCGTGGTTCAGATGCTGCTGGGGGCCGGGGCGAACCCGAACCCCATCGGGCGTGTGGAGAGTCCGCTGTATTGGGCGGTTCAGCGCACCGACAACGTGACGGTCATTCACGGCGTGGTGGCCGCACTGCTCTTCGCAAACGCGGATCTGGGCCCGGACCGCTTCGGCTACACGCCGCTGTACCACGTCCTGGGCAATCAGCCCAACAGCGTCGCACTGGTCGAACTGCTCCTCGAAGCGGGTGCCGATCCCAATGGATCCTGGGGACCGGTGTCTCCGTTGCATCATGCAGCCGAGAACACAACTAATCCACGGGTGCTGGAGGCGCTGTTGGCAGTCGGCGCCGATCCGAACGCGGGGATCGCCCTTGGCACAACGCCGTTGCACATCGCCATCGACAGGTGCAGGCAGATTCTCGTTCGCCCGCTGCTGGAGTATGGGGCGGACCCGAACGCGACGAGGGGTCTCGATCAGACACCGCTCGAGGTCGCCGAGTCGTGCTCCGGATCCGAGCGAGACAACATCGTGCGCATGCTTCGGGAAGCGGGGGCCAGGGAGCCATGAGCCGACTCCGTACGCAGCGGTGGGGAGGATTGGCAGGATTGTTGGCGGTGACGGTGATTGGGTGCTTGATGGCGATCCGGGCGGTTGTGGGCCAGGAAGTGGGCGAAGTGTTCCGGGACTGCGACTTCTGCCCCGAGATGGTGGTGGTACCCGCGGCCAGCTTCATCATGGGCTCGCCGGAGACGGAGGAGGAGCGAGCCATCTGGGAATGGCCACCACGTCGGGTCACCATCGGCTACGAGTTCGCGGTGGGGGTCTACGAGGTCACGTTCGACGAGTGGGACGCATGCGTGTTGGGCGGTGGATGTAGGGGCCACGAGCCGGACGATGAGGGATGGGGCCGTGGGAGGCGCCCCGTCATCAACGTAACCTGGGAAGACGCATGGCAGTACGCGGATTGGCTAACAGCTGTTACGGGTCACGAATACCGGCTGCCGAGCGAAGCAGAGTGGGAATACGTGGCACGGGCCGGGACCAGTACCGCTAGGTACTGGGGAAACGCCAGAGGCGATCAGTGCAGATATGCCAACGGGGATAGCAGTGTCGGCTGTCGGGACCGCCAGGAGTATACGGCACCTGTCGGGACGTATCTGCCGAACGACTTCGGGCTGTACGATGTCCTGGGAAATGTCATCGAGTGGGTAGATGACTGCGAAAACCAGAGTGATGAGGGTGCACCGACCAACGGCAGTTCGTGGTACGATGGAGATTGCTCCATCCGTGTCTACCGTGGCGGCTCTTGGCTCGATGAACCAGATGAACTCCGCGCGGCGTATCGACTCTACGCCTCAGTCGAGGCCACGAGAAGGAATCTCGGCTTCCGCGTTGTAAGGAGGTCCGATGACGGTCCGCGCTGAAGTGCTAGCCGTCTTGGCCGTCGCACCTGCTGCGCCCCCCGCTTCCGTGGGAATGAAGGAGCTATCACAGTGCCGCTGGAACCGGTGTCGATCCCTTGGGTGAGAGCAATAATGGCCTGACCCTGCTGTACTCAGCGTGGGTGCTTCATGCATCGCATCCCACGCCTCAAATGCTATGGAGATTTCAAAGTGAAGAATGTCTCTATCCGTATCATCTTGCTTGTGGTGTCGGCGTCGATCGGTGTTCCCCTCGCAGTGGTACACTTTTCATACTCCTGCGTCTACATTGGCGAAATCCGAAACGAGATCAAGAAGGTCACGGATTCCACTACAATTGTTGAACGCTACAATGACTCTAGGCTAAATGCGCGCATGGATTTGTTGAATCTACGCGTGGACTCTCTACGAGACTCAATAAGTCGTCTAGACCTACCCCGGCACGATCCAAGCCACAGGAACTAGCCTTGAGTCGTGCGGAGGGGGGTCGGCTTGGCGGGCGGGGAGCCTATAAGGACGAGTCTGTACCTCCCGGTCAGCATACCGCGACAGCAACACGTCCGGACTGCGGCACTTATGCCGGCGGATTTCGAATTGCCCCGGTCATCAACGGAATCCTGGCTTGGCTAGCATCGAGGCAAGCGCTTGAGAGAGAAGTGCGTCCTTGGGACAGGAGCGTGAAGAGAATGGACACGATCGACCGCTTCCGCATGCCCATGCACAGACTCATGGCCGTGCTCGTGGCGGGGGGGCAGGGGCCGTGGCTGCGACCCGGGCTGGCGAGGCCCAGCAAATCGGCGAGGCCTTTCGTGACTGCGACAGCTGCCCCGAGATGGTTCTACTGAAAGGCCTTTTGCGCCAAGGGACAGCCATCCCTGACTTCAACTAACCGGCCGGAACGCCCTCCTCAACACCTCAACCCCCCCCACCACCGGCAACTCCACGCTCGTCCCCCGCAAATCCACCGTCAGCTCCGTCCCCGGCTGCGGGTGCACTGTAAAGTACTTGTCGCTCGAAAACACCATCAGCCCGATCCGCGCCCCCGCCGGCACAACCTGATCGTCCGGCTGCAGCGCAAACTCCAGCTCAACAAACTCGCCAGGCGTGAGCCCCGTCCCGGACCGCGGACTCCCAATGTCTGCCGCACCCGCATTGCCCGGATCCGCCCAGCCCTTGGTGATGACGTTGTCGTTGATGTCGTCGCTGTCGGTCCAGGGGAGCGAGACCAGCCAGACGGACAGGTTTGCCGCGGCTGCATCGGAGGCCACGCGCACGCGCACCGTGGCCACGCCCGAAAGGTGAACATCCTGCTGGAGTGATGGTGTCGCATATAGAAGCCGGTGGTTCGACCATTCTGCCGCGGCGAGTTGGCCGCCCTCAAAAGCAAAATTGTCCACAATGGCGCCGGTTCCGTCCGCGTCGCCGGCGTTGAGCGAGAGGGTTCCGGTCCAGTTGCCGTCGCCTGTGGGGTGCAGGGGGACGCCCTCGGCCTCGGGGTGCGGATAGTCCGGGTAGGAAGTGGGCTGCTGGCGGTCGTCGGCCTCGCGGACGATCCACGCGCGCGGGTCGTTCTCGACACCGTTCTCGATGCCCAGGACGTAGCGGGTAAACCAGCGGTTCATCATTTCGAGGGGCGGGGGACCGCCGTGGCCGCCCTGGTGATAGTAGATCTGGACGGGGACGCCGCGGGCCTTGAGCGCCTCGGTGATGCGGTAGCTGTGCTCGGGCATCACGTTCCAGTCGTTGAAGGCGTGGGCCATGAGGGTGGCGGCGCGGACGCCGTCGATGTGGTTCAGGTAGTCGCGGCCGGCCCAGAAGTCGTTGTAGTCGCCGGTGGTGCGGTCGAGCTCGGCGTACATCTCGTCGCGCACGTTGGCGATGCAGTAGTCGCGCACGTCGGGGTAGCCGCTGAAGATGAAGTCGAAGAGGACGTCGATGTCCTCGCCGGGGTAGCCGCCGGGGGAGCGGACGAGGCCGTTCGAGCGGTAGTAGTGGTAGTAGGACGTGTTGGGCGCGACGGGAATGATCGCTTCGAGGCCCTCGACGCCGGTGGTCGCGGCGGCCAGGGGCAGGGTGCCGTTGTAGGAGGTGCCGGTCATGCCGACCTTGCCGGTGGTCCAGTAGGCTTCGACCTGCTCGGCGCCGTCGACGGTTGTGAATCCGCGAGCGCGCCCGTTGAGCCAGTCGATGACTGCCTTGGGCGCGAGCGATTCGTTGGCGCCGCCGACGGTGGGGCAGCCCTGGGACTGGCCGGTGCCGGGCGACTGCGAGTGGATGACGGCGAAGCCGCGCGGCACCCAGGTGCGGATGTGCGAGTTGGAGATGACGGGCTGCTGCGCGATGTGCCGGATGGTTGCGGGGAAGGGGTCGCGGGGTGGGGGATCGCCGCCGACCTCCTGCCGCAGGTTCCAGAAGTGGTCGAGGTTGATGCCCGCGATGCCGGAATAGTAGGGGCTGGTCTCGTAGATGACCGGCACCCGCAGCGCCTCGGTGTCGGTCTGCGCCTGGCGGGTGACGTCGACGTGCACGCGGTCGGGCCGGCGGTCGCCGTCGGTGTCGAACTCGGTCTCGACCCAGAGGTCGTGCCGGATCCAGGCGGCCGAATCGGCGAACGCGGGGACGATCTGGGCCTGGCCGTTCTCGATGATGGGGCCGGATTGGGCGGTGGCCCGGGTGGCGAGCGCGGGCAGGGTGAGGAGGGTGAGGAGGGCGGCGGTGGCGGCCGCGGCGGGCCGGCTGCGCGTGTGGGTGCTGTGTACTGTACCGGGGCGGGAGAAGATCATGAGTCGTTTGGTCCGGAGGCGTTGGTAGGCGTGGGGATTGTTCACGCGGGCGCGGGGTCCATGCGGAAAACGGCGGCCGTTCTCGCCGCGAAACCTACCGGAACGAGTCGGTCCGCGCACTCAAGACCGGCGGAGGTCCCGGCGGCGACGGGCACAGTGATGCGACGGGCTCGCGATGAACCCGGGCCGCGCGCCCGAGGCGCCGGGTATGTTCACGCTGTCGCGGCGTCTCACCAGTCGAACCCTTCGTCGCAGGCCCGTCCCAATCCGACCGCCTCCACGCGCTCGTGCAGCCGAAAGCGGTCACGACCGGGGAAGATCACAAAGATCCGATCGAGCTTGAGGTCCGCCAGCGCCGAGTACATCGACCGCGTCATGCCGGGAGCGCTGGTTCGCTTGAACTCAAATGCAATCCGGCGCCCGCCGTCGAAGACCAACAGATCGATCTCGGCGCCGCGGTGGGTCGCCCAGTAGTGGCAATCCTCCCATTCGACGGACAGAATCCGTACCACCTCATGCATCGCGAATCCTTCCCAGGAGACGCCTGACCTGGGGTGTCCGAGCAACGCGGACTCGGTGTCGAGCCTCAGCAGCGAGTGCAGCAGACCGGTATCGGTAAGGTAGACCTTGGGCGCCTTGACCTGGCGCTTCTTCAGGTTCTCGAACCAGGGAGTCAACTTCCTGACGAGCAGAGAATCAACAAGCGTGTCAAGATAGGAGTTGACCGTTGGAGCACTCACCCCCAGTGAACGCGCAACTTCGGCAGCGTTCCAGCGGCCGCCGTGATAGTGTGCCACCATGGTCCAGAAGCGCCGCATCGTAGTCGCCGGCACGGTGATCCCGAGCTGAGGCAGATCGCGCTCTAGAAAGCTGCGGACGAAGGCTTTTCGCCAGGTCACGCTCTGCTCTTCGTCGGAAGCGAGAAACGAGAGCGGGAATCCACCCCGGATCCAGAGCCGGTCGATGGATTCGGTGCCGGTTTCGTCCACTCGGAACGGAGGCAACTCGTGGTAGACGATCCGGCCGGCGAGCGATTCGGAGGACTGCCGCAACAGCTCTGGCCCGGCACTGCCCAGTACCAGAAAACGAGCTCTGTTGGAAGGCCGGTCCACGAGGACGCGAAGGAGCCGGAACAGCCCTTCGCTGTGCTGCACCTCGTCGATGACGACAAGGCCGCCCAGGGACTCGAGCGCGAGCTTGGGATCCGCAAAGCGCGCCTCGTCCGTCGGATCTTCCAGGTCGAAGAACGTAATTCGGCCCTGCTCGCGAGCAGCCAGGCCGCGGGCCAGTGTCGTCTTGCCCACCTGCCGGGCACCCACTAGCCCGACCACGGGGAACTGGCTCAGGAGACTGCGGAGGCGCGCCTCGTGACGGGGTCGGGGAATCATGAGACAAGTTAACCGGGAAAATCAAAAGCGCAACTTCTGTTTTTCCCTTTTGTCGTTCAAGCCGCTACCGGTTGAACCCGAGTGCGCCCACTCATCGTCGCCTCGGCGGGACTGAGGTAGCGGGATGGCGGTCCGTTGAGAATGGGAGTCACGGACACCGCTCGCTGATCGCCGCGATCGCGGCGTCGATCTCGTCCCGGGTGTTGAAGAAGTGGATGGAGAGGCGGAAATCGAGTGGCTGACGGACTGGCGAGGCGAGGACGTTGGCGTTGTCGCGCAGGTCGTTGTACAGGTCCGTGGCGTCGCACCCCTCGGGGAGCCTGAGCACGAAGACACCGGAGCGGTCGGGGCGGGTTCGGGGCGAGGTCATGGAAAACCCACTGGTAGCGTCCACCGCCTCCATGGCATGATCGACGAGCGACTGGATCCTGTCGTCGACGCGTTTCAGGCCGAGATCCTCCATCCAGTCTACGGCACGGGCGAGCCCCGCGAAGTCCGCCAGCGCGCGGGTGCCGAATTCGTAGCGCGCGGCGCTGGGCAGCAGGGTGTAGTTGCCCTCGTAATCCATCGTCGCGTGGCTGTGGGAGCCGGCCCAGCTGAGCTGCACGTCGTCGAGCGTGTCGCGTCGCACGAACAGCGCGCCCGTGCCCTTGGGCCCCAGCAGCCACTTGTGGCCGCAGGTGGAGTAGCAGTCGCAGCCGAGTGCGCGGAAGTCGGTCGGGACGCAGCCGGGTCCCTGGGCACCGTCCAGATGGTAGCGGATTCCACGCGTCCGGAGCAGACGCCCCAGTTCGGCGGACTCGTCAGTGCGCAAGGTGCGGCCGTTGTTGCGCGAAACATGGCTGATGCTGACCATCCGCGTGCGGTCGGACAGTTGGGCCTGGACCTGGTCGAGCAGGTGGGTTCCGGACGAGAGGTCGATCTCTCGGATGACGATACCGTATCGATCCCGCAGCACATACCACGGGATGACGTTGGCGGGGTGCTCGATGTTGGAGATGACGACTTCGTCGCCGGGCTGCCAATTCAGGCTCCACGCGACGATCGAGATGCCTTCGGAGGTGCTGTGGGTGAGCGCGACCTCCTCGGTTTCGGCGCCGAACACGCGCCCCAGCTGTGCCCGCAGATCCGGCTCGACCTTGGCCATGTCCGTGGCGTAGCTGGGATGCGCGGGTCCCTGGTTCTGGAAGTCGAGGCGGTCCTTGACCTCGTCGATGACTTCGATCGGTGAGGGGCCGATCCCGCCCGTCTGCATATACACGCTGCCGGTGGAGGCGGGGATCCGGGCGCGCGCCCGAGCGACCCACGCGTCCTGGGCGCGGGGTTCTCGGCGGTGGACACTGTCGGCATCCGTGGCCGCGGCCGTGGACGCACCCCCGTGCAGCGCCGCGAGCCGGCCGACCGGCACGACCGGCGCCAGGGCCGCCCACCGCGCGGATTGACCAAGAAAAGTCCGGCGACTGGGGTTCACGGAGTCATCCTTGCGGCGTGTCGTGCGGGCTACATCAGGAAGAAGCGAACGGCAAACAGGCCCGCGACCGTCACCACGGCTGCGTTCAGATCCGAGCCGCGCCCCGCCACGACCTTGATCACGACGTAAGTGATGAAGCCAAATCCGATTCCCGTGGCGATCGAATAGGTGAAGGGCATGGCCAGGGCCGTGACGATCGCCGGCACACACTCGGTCAATTCATCCCACTCGATATTCCGCATGGCGCGCGCCATCACGCAGCCCACGAACAGGATCGCGGGGGCCGTCGCGTAGCCTGGCACTGCAGTGGCAACCGGAGCGAGCAGGATGGCCCCGATGAAGAGGGCAGCGACCACCACCGCCGTGAGCCCCGTGCGTCCACCCGCCCGCACCCCGGCCGCGCTCTCGATGTAGGAGGTCGTGGTGGAGGTGCCGAGAAGCGATCCGACGATGGTGGCGGAGCTGTCGGCCACGAGTGCGCGCCGCAGCCCGGGTACCTTGCCTTCATCGTCGGTCAAACCGGCCTCGTTGAGCACGGCGACCAGGGTGCCGCTGGTATCGAACAGATCCACCATGAGGAACGCGAAGACGATCGCCAGGAGGCCTACTTCGAAGGCGGCCTGGATGTCGAGTTGGCCCAGCGTCGGCGCAAGCGAAGGCGGCGCGGCCACGAGCGCAGCCGGCGCCGGCGACAGCCCCGCGAGCCAGCCGATCCCGGCCACCACCAGAATGCAGATCAGCACGGCGCCGGGCACCTTCCGGTGTTCCAGCGCGACGATCCCGAAGAACGCAAGCAGGGCGAGGACGACCGGCCACTGCGCCAGATTGCCCAGTGTGACCAGCGTGGCTTCGTTGCCGACCACGGCCCCGGCGTTGCGAAGCCCGATGATCACCAGGAAGAAGCCGATCCCGGCCGCGATGGCCACCTTCTGCGAGCGCGGGATGCTGTTCACCACCCATTCGCGCACCGGCAGCACCGAAAGCACGAGCATCAGCACCCCGGAGCAGAACACCGCCCCCAGCGCGACCTGCCAGGTTAGCCCCATCGTGCCCACCGCGATCGCCGCGAAGTAGGCGTTGAGCCCCATCCCGGGGGCGAGGGCGATCGGGTAGTTGGCGTAGAGCCCCATCACCAGCGACCCGAACGCGGCCGCGAGGCAGGTGGCCACCAACACGGCTCCGGGATCCATCCCCGTGCCCCCCAAAACCAAGGGATTCACGAAGATGATGTACGAGAGGGTGAGGAAGGTGGTGCATCCGGCCAGCACTTCGGTTCGCGCGGTCGTGCCACGCTCCTGCAACCGGAAGAGGTTCATCGGTGGGTGCGCTCCTCGGGCTGCACGCCCGGGCTCCTATGGTCCGAGGGTTCCGGTCGGGACGACCCCGACTTCGCCGCGTCGCACATGACCGTATCCGTTGGGTGCGACTGCCGCCAGAGCAACCCGTGCGCGACAGTCGGCGAGCGAACGCCTCTCAGGACTAGCCCGCAGAGGGAGGAGCGCGATCTCCCGTCCTGTACCGCACGTAGCTCTCGAGCACGCGATTCATCCGCGTCTGGTAGCCCTTTCCAGGAGCTTTGAAGTAGGCCAAAACGGAGCGTTTGACGCGCATCGTGATTTGATCGGTGCGGTCAGGCTCGACGATCACCGCCCGCTCCCAGAACTCGTCGTCCAGCTCGGGGATGTCGCTGAAGTCGATGTCCTCGTGCTTCACCGCCGCGATTTCCTCGGGAGTGAGGGGCCTATCGTAGCGTCCGCTCATGGTACATTCTCCTCTCCTTGGGCGATGCCGGGCGGGCAGAGATCAGACGAGTACGCCCATGCCGCTCGGTGTGGACGACCACGATCACAGCTCCGGACTTCACTTGGCCAATGCTGATGCTACGGTCCTCACCGTAGTCCCGGCGCCTGTCGGCCGAAGTTGCGACGCGCCCGTCGAAGACTCGCCTGGCGGTGTCGAACCCGATGCCATGCTTGCGGATGTTGCTCTGATTCTTGACCTCGTCCCATTCAAATTCCATCAATCAATAATAAATACATATTGTAGTTGCAACCAACCGCAACCGCTCCAACTCTCCACCCTCCCTACTACTGGACCGCGCTGGGCGATCGAGTGGGAGCCCTCGCTACGCTTGCCCCCGTAGTGCCGCCCTCGACCTTGCCCGCGGCACTCCCGGCACGACCCTGCCGACTTGACGCCCAACTCCCCCAAACGGACTCTGTCACGACGCCAAGCCGTCCCCAGGACGGTGACACTTGCCCGAGACCCGAGACGACTCCCGATGCGAACCAAGTTAGACCGAATCCTCCTTGCCCTTACCCTCGCCTGCCTGGCCACCGTGGCCCTGGTGGCTTCTCCCACCCCCGCCTCCCCCCAGCAAGCCCCCGACCCCGCCGCCTACACCGCCCTCCAGTGGCGGCACATCGGCCCCGAGGGCAACCGCTTCTCCGCGGCGGCCGGCATCGTCGGCGACCCACACACCTACTACGTCGGCGCCGCTTCGGGCGGCATCTACAAGACCACCGACGGCGGCGTGCACTGGGACGCCATCTTCGACGATCAGCCAGTGCAGTCGATCGGGTCGCTGGGCGTTGCGGAGGCCGATCCCAACGTGGTCTGGGCCGGCACGGGCGAAGGCAAGATCCGCAGCCACGTCTCGATCGGGCAGGGCGTATACAAATCGACCGACGCCGGGGCCACATGGACGCTGATGGGACTGGAGCAGACCGGGCGGATCCCGCGCCTCCTCATCCACCCCACCAACCCCGACCTCGTGTACATCTGCGCGCTCGGACACTCGTACGGCCCGCAGCCCGAACGCGGCGTGTTCCGCACCTCCGACGGCGGCGCGACGTGGGAGCACATCCTCTTCGTCGACGAGGACACCGGCTGCTCGGACATCGCGATGGACCCGACCAACCCGCGCGTGCTCTTCGCGGGCACCTGGCAGCTCGAGATCCACACGTGGGGTCGGACCTCCGGCGGGCCCGGCGGCGGCCTGCACGTCTCGCGGGACGGCGGCGACAGCTGGACGAAGCTCAACGGCCCCGACAACGGAATCGGACTGCCGCAGAAGCCGGTCGGCAAGGTGGCCGTGGCGATCGCACGCTCGAACCCGGACCGCGTCTACGCCATGCTGGAGACCGGCGACGGCATCCCCTGGGAGGGACGCGAAACCGAAGACGGGCAGCTCTGGCGCTCCGAAGACGGCGGTCGCACCTGGACGCTGATCACGCGCAACCGCAACGCCATGGGGCGCCCACACTACTATTCGCGCGTCGCAATCTCGCCCAACGACGAGGACGAGGCGTATTTCCTGACGGCCTCATTCACCACCTCGACCGACGGCGGCCGCACGCTGGACGTGACCCCCCGCCCCCAGGCCCCCGGCGGCGACCACCACGACATGTGGATCGACCACACCAACCCGGACCGCATGATCGTCGCGCACGACCAGGGGCTGTCGATCTCGATCAACCGGGGGAAGACGTGGTTCCGGCAGCGGCTCACGAATGCGCAGATGTACCACGTGACGGTCGACAACGCGATCCCGTACAACGTGCTCGGCAACAAGCAGGACGAGCCAACCTACCGCGGCCCCAGCAACAGCCGCATCCAGGGGCAGCGCCGCATCACGGGGATTCCGCGCGGGATGTGGCACCACGTGGGCGGCGGCGAGAGCGGGTGGGCCACCCCGGATCCGACCGATCCGAACATCGTGTGGTCCTCTGCGTCCGGGTCGGGGATGGTGGGCGGCATCGTGGTGCGCTACGAGGAGGACCGCCGCCAGTACCGCGCCGTCGAGGTGTGGCCCGAGCAGAGCCGGGGGGCGGCTTCGGGCGTGCGCTACCGCTTCATCTGGGACGCGCCGATCCACATCTCGCCGCACGACAACAACACCGTGTACGTGGGGAGCCAGCATGTGCACCGGACCCGCAACGGCGGCCAGAGCTGGGAGGAGATCAGCCCGGACCTGACGCTGAACGACCGCAGCCGCATGGGCCTCTCGGGCGGGCTCACCGGCGACAACATCGGGGTCGAGTACGCGGGCACGGTCTTCGGCATTGCCGAGTCGCCGGTCGATGAAGGGCTCATCTGGGCGGGCACCAACGACGGGCTGCTTCAGGTTACCCGGGATGGCGGCGGCACATGGACAAATGTCACCGACAACATGCCGGGTTTGCCGGAGTGGATGGCGGTGCGGTCCATCGCGGCCTCCCGCTACGACGCAGGGACGGCGTACGTGGCCATCGACGGCCACCAGGTGAATGTCCGCGACCCCTACGTATACAGGACCCGGGACTACGGCGCCTCGTTCGACAGGATCACGAACGGGATTCCGCCCAGCATGCTCAGCTACACGAAGGTCATCGCCGAAGACACGAAGCGGCAGGGCCTGCTTTACGTGGGGACCGAGAACGCGCTCTACGTGTCGTTCGACGATGGCGACAACTGGCAGCCGCTGCAGAACAACCTGCCCGCGGCGCCGGTGTCGGGGATGGTCGTGCAGGAGCACTTCGGCGACCTGGTCGTCGGCACCTACGGCCGCGGCTTCTGGATCCTGGACGACCTCACGCCCCTCCAGCAGCTCACCCCCGAGGTGATGGCCTCATCCTCCCACCTCTTCGCCCCGCGCGACGCCTACCGCTTCCGCGCGATTACGCCGCCGTCGGTGCCCTACAGCGACCCGACCGAGGGGACGGACCCCGAGTACGGCGCGTCGATCAACTACTGGCTGGCGGAGACGGCGGCGGAGGCCCCGACGATCGAGATCCTCGACGCGGCCGACGAAGTCGTGCGCACGCTCACCGGCACCAGCAACGCGGGAGTCAACCGCATCCACTGGGACCTGCGTGACGAGCCCAACGGTCCCATCCGGCTATTCACGAGTCCCATCTACGCCGACCACATCGCGGTTGGCGAGGAGGGGCGCCCCGCCCCCGGCGGCCAGCAGATCTCGATCCTGCTTCCGCCCGGGCGCTATACCGTCCGCCTCAATGCGGCCGGCGAGACCCACGAACAGCCCCTCACCGTCATCAAGGATCCCCACTCAGCGGGCACCGAGGCCAACATCGCCGCCCAGGTGGCCTTCATCCGAGAGGTCCGCGACGACGTGATCGCGGCGGGCGAGGCCGTCCACCGCGTGGAAGCGATCCGCGTCCAACTCGCCACCATGTCGCGCTTCGCGGACGAAGACGAGCTCACCGAAGCGATCGCCACGCTGCAGGGCCAGCTCGTCGACCTGCAGAGCACCATGGTCGACCTGCGTCTGACGGGTCAGGGCCAGGACGGCGTCCGCTTCGAGGCCAGACTGCTGCAGAAGCTGGGCTACCTCACCGGTGCGATCTCGGTTGCCGACTTTCCTCCGACCGACCAGGAGATGGAGGTGAAGGTGCTGCTGCACGAGCAGCTGCAGGCGCACCTGGAAGCACTGGACGCACTGATGCGGGAAGAGGTCGCCGCGTTGAACGAGATGCTGCGGGCGAGAGGGATGCTGATCATCGCGGATGGAGGGTAGGGGCGTCCCACCCCCGGACGTGGTCCCAACGCTGTCCAGGGGATCCCCGGAGTCGAGGGATCTGTTGACGCGATGCGGAGTATCCGTAATCCGCCTGCCATCATTCTTTCCGACAGTTGCGACAAGCATTCCGAATAGCCGGAGAGTATGACTATGCGTATTGACGCTCCCCCCGCCCGAACCTCGCTGACCGACCCCCGCGCGCTTGCCGCCCGCGCGACGGCGATACTCGTCCTCAGTGTGGTATTCGCAGGCTGCAAGGACAGCATGACGGGTCCGGAGATTCCCTTCCTCGAGCTGGTTGCGAGGGACAAAGCCGCCCTCGAGGCGCTGTACAACGCGACCGATGGAGAGGATTGGCTCCGGCAGGAGAACTGGCTGACGGACGCGCCCCTCGGCGATTGGCACGGTGTAGTCACCGACAGTACGGGAGAGGTCACGTGGCTCACCCTCCCCGGCAACGGTCTCAAGGGGACGCTCCCCGCCGAACTCGGGAACCTGCGAGCGCTGCAGTACCTCGGACTTGCCGACAACCAGCTTGGCGGACCGGTCCATCACGCACTGGGGGATCTGACTCAGCTCACCGGCCTTTTCCTGGCCAACAACCGCCTCACCGGGACCATTCCCGCCACCTTCCTGCAGCTGGAGCAGCTGCGCGTTCTGGATACCGGCGGCAACCCGAGGCTCTGCATGCCGGAAACCGCCCCGTTCATGGAATGGGCCGCGGAGATCGCACAGGTGATCGGCCTGAACTGCGCAGAGGGCGACCGGAGGGCCCTGGAGGAGCTGTTCGCGGAGACCGGCGGGAGTAGCTGGCTCGATACGAGTGGCTGGCTCGGGGACACGGTGCTGGACGAGTGGTTCGGGGTTGACATCGACTCGCTCGGCCGAGTGTCTGCCCTCGACCTCGGAGAAAACGGCCTGACCGGAATGCTGCCGGAACTTGTGGGCGAGTTGTCCGTTCTGAGCAGTCTGAATATCGCTGGCAACGGGCTGACGGGCGAGCTCCCCCGTTCGTTGATGGACCTTCCGCTCGAGGTGTTCCGCTACGGTGAAACACAGTTGTGCGTGCCGCTCGATGCGGCGTTCCAGGCATGGCTGGAATCCGTGGCCCAGGTCGAAGGGAACCGGCCCAGCTGCACTCCCGAGGCGCAGCGCGAAGCCCTCATCGCCTTCTACAAGGCCACCGACGGCCCGAACTGGACCCGCAACGACAACTGGATGACCAACGTTCCGATCAGTGAATGGTACGGGGTTGGCGTAAGCCGCGCGGGCAACGTGGCAAGCCTCTTCCTCGGATACAACGGCGTGCGAGGGACCATTCCGCCCGAGATAGGCCTGTTCCCGGACATGCAGGTGCTGAGCCTCAACGGCAACTGGGGGCTCACCGGACCGCTGCCCGCGGAGCTCTTCCAGCTGTCCAGGCTGAGAGAACTGCACCTCTTCAGAGTCGGGCTGGGAGGTCCCCTGCCGCCGGAAATCGGCAAACTCACCGAACTCACGCAGCTGATGCTTCGATCCTCGGGTCTGGCCGGCCCCATTCCTGCGGAACTCGGGCAACTCGTCAAGCTCCAACAGCTCAACATGGCTCAGAACGACCTGTCCGGCCCCATCCCCACGGAACTGGGCAACCTCGTCGACCTGGAATACCTGGCTCTTTGGGACAACGAACTGACAGGCGATATCCCGGCCGAACTGGGGAATCTCTTGAAGCTTGAAAACCTGTATCTCGAGCGGAACCAGCTGACAGGCAACATCCCGGCCTCGTTCGGAAAACTCGAGAATCTCGAGTGGTTGTGGCTCAACGACAACGCTCTGACAGGGGCCATACCGCCCGCGTTCGGCGAGTTGAGCAGCCTGGAGCGCGCATACCTGCACGCCAACGATCTGGCGGGCCCCATCCCGCCGGAGATGGGTGGGCTGACCGGCCTGGAACAGCTCTGGCTCGGCGACAACGCGGGGCTCGCCGGCCCGCTCCCTGCCAGTATGAAGGCCCTGACCGAACTCGAGTCGCTGAAGGCGGGGGGCACCGACCTGTGCCTGCCGGCCGATCCCGTGCTTGCGGAATGGCTCGATGGTGTCGAATTCCAGCGCGTAGCCCATTGCGACAGCGGCGGCAGCGCCGTCTATCTCACCCAGGCGGTCCAGTCGCGAAAGTTCCCGGTACCGCTGGTCGCCGGCCGGCCGGCCCTGCTGCGGGTGTTCGTCGCCTCGCCGCAGGCCAGCGGGGAGAAGATCCCGCCGGTGCGCGCCACCTTCTACCACAGAGGCTCCGGGGTGTACACGGCCGAGATCGCGGCGGGAGCGATGCCGATCCCGTCCGAGATCGACGAAAGTGCTCTGGAGTTGTCGGCGAATTCCGAGATACCGGGCGACGTGATCAGGGACGGCCTGGAGGTGGTGATCGAGGTCGATCCGGATGGCACCCTGAGTTCCGGCGTGGGAATCGTGCGCAGGATCCCGGAGTCCGGCCGCATGGCCGTGGATGTCCGCGACATGCCCGACTTCCGCCTCACGGTAATCCCGTTCCTGTACGAGCTGGATCCCGATTCGGCGATCCTGGAGATCACGGCCGATATGGCGAACGACCCGGAAGGGAGCGAAATGCTTTCCGTCACCCGGGGCCTGCTTCCGGTCGGCGGCATGGATGTCCGGCGGCACGATCCCGTGCTCACGTCGAGCAGCAGCGGCTTCCAACTGCTTATCGAGACCGAGACAATGCGGCGCATGGAGCGCGGATCCGGCTACTGGATGGCCATGCGCTCGCCGGTTCCGATCGGGGGCCTCCTTGGAGTTGCTTTCGGGGTAGGGTCCTGGTCGAGCTTCTCGGTACCGCTGCCACGCACCGTCGCCCATGAACTTGGACACAACATGGGTCTCTTGCATGCGCCCTGCGGCGGTGCCGGAGGGCCGGACAGGCTGTTTCCCGACCACAACGGCCGCATCGGGTCGTGGGGCTACGATCGGCAGCGCGGACGCCTGATCACTCCGCTTGCTCCGGACCTCATGTCCTACTGCCGCGGCGGTTGGATCGGGGACTACCACTTCTCGAACTCCCTGCGCCATCGTCTCGACGTCGAGCCTCCGGCCTCCGCAACCGCTGTGCCCACCCGAACCGTTCTGGTGTGGGGCGGAGTCGACGCGGACGGCGACCCCTTCCTCGATCCGTCGTTCATCGTCGATGCGGTTCCGTGGGTGCCGCCGCCCGGGACCGAGTATCGCCTGAGGGCGCAGACGGTGGACGGCAGCCAGGCCTTCTCCTTCACCTTCGACATGCCTGAGATTCCGGATGTCGACGACGGACGGTCCGGCTTTGTCTTCACGGTCCCGGTGTCGTGGACCGGGGATCTGGCCAGCATCTCGCTGGTGGGCGGCGACGGTTCGGCGACGCTGGATCAGACGACCGACTCGCCCATGACCATTCTCCGCGACCCGGTCACCGGCCAGGTCAGAGCGTTCCTGCGCGGGCCGCAGGCGGCCGCGATGGCGGTGGGTGGTGGTCAGCCGGGGCTGGAAATGCTGTTCAGCCGGGGGATTCCGGAGGATGAGGATCAGCGGCGCTGAAGTTTGTCCGCCAAAAAAGCCCTAAAGTGGCCGACAACGACCGACCGGTACCTGTTGTCGGCCACAATTGGCCCGAAATGGCGGACAAAACCGCTCTATCGCGTCTCCAGAACGCAATACCGGTACAGCTTGAGCGTTTCGCGCCAGTCTTCGGGATAGCCGGCAACCATTTCACCCTGGCCGAATTCCTCTGCCAGCCCGGCAAAGGACCCGTCGTCGGCGACCCTGAGCGGCGTCTGGTCCTCGAACACCGCCAGGTCGGCGAACCCGGTGGGGAACGAGGCGCCCATCGCGCGCTCGACGCCTTCGAGCCGCTGCAGGTCCTCGTCGGTCTCGAACTCGCGGTTCTGCAGGTCCACCGAGAAGTAGTCGAAGGCGATGCGGAAGGTCGTGATGGCGCCGGCCAGGCGGTTGAGGAACGGCATTATGCTGTCGGGGGGCAGGTACATGGTGTTGCCCTCCCAGACGATCAGGGTGGGGGCGGCCGCGTCGAAGCCAAGTTCGGTGAGATCGGCCCCGACATCGACTTCGAGGTAGTTCCCCAGCACGGAGGGGCACTGCTCGATGCCGTGACGCCCCAGCATGAAGCGCTTGAACTCGAGGACAGCCTTCTGGTCGACCTCGAAGAAGGCGAGTTCCGGGTTTCCGTACAGGTGCCCGCGCATGTCGAACCCGCCACCCATCAGGACGACCTGGCGCGCGCCCGCCGCGATGCCGCGCTCGATGAACCGGTTGAAATAGCGGGTCCGGAACCGGACCATGGTGGTGGATGGCGGAAAGACCTCGTCGAGCTGCCGGGCCGCCCCGAGGGCCCGGTCGTTCGAGAACCACTCGGCGTAGGGATCGTTGAAGAGCGGGTCGGGCTGTTCGGTCTCCATCGCCCTGATGGAGGCGATCACGAAAGCGGTCGCGCCGATTTCATTGATGTCGATCATTGGGTTTGTGCCTTGTCGAGTGTCCGTTTCGTGCGGAAACCAGAACGCTACTCAAGGCGACACGACCGGGTCAACGGCGAAGCGGAGCCCGGCCGCGTTTCGGGGATCGGCGCGCGACGATCACCCCCGCGAGGATCACCACGGCACCCACCAACTGCTGCGCCGTCGGCGTTTCGGAGAGCCAGAGCCACGCGCTGATCAGAGCGATGACGGGCACCAGGTTCTGGTAGACGGAGGTGCGGTTCTGGCCGATCGTCTTCACGCCCTGGTACCACAGCAGGTACGCGATTCCGATCGCGAAGACGCCCGCGTAGATCACGCCAAGCCAGGTTGTCAGCGAGACCGCGCCCCAGTCCATGCGGACGAGGTCGGGGATGCCCGCTCCGACGATGAACGGCAGCCCGGCCCACAGCGTCCATGCGGTCATCTGGAGCGCGCCGCGGCGTCTCACCATCCTGCGTCCGAACACCGTGTACGCACCCCAGGAAAGCGCTGCGCCCAGGACGAGCAGGTCGCCGAGCCGGGCCGCTCCCATCTGCTGGTCGCCTCCCGTGATGAGGATCACCATCCCCGCCAGTGTGGCCAGCACGCCCGCGAGGACGGCGGGGTTGTAGCGCTCACGGCCCATCGCGGACGAGATCACGAGCACCCAGACGGGACTTGTGGAGAGGAGCAGGGCCGCGTTGCCGGTCAGCGTCGCCGCGAGTCCGAACATGAACCCCATCTGGAAGGTCACATGCCCGACCAGGGCGAGCAGCAGAACCGCCGGCCAGTCCTTGCGCGGGGGGAGCAGCTGGCGACCGGTGCCGCGCATCAGCACCCACACGGCGCCCGCCGCGCAGGGGAATCGCAGGGCGTTGAAGGCCAGCGGGGAGAGTTCCTCGAGACCGGCCTTCACGACCGTGAAGTTCAGCCCCCAGATCAACGCGGTCAGGGCGAGACCGAGGTCGACGGTCCAGCTGTGGCGGCGGCGAGACCGGCGACGGGAGCGGCGGTTACCGCCGGAGTTCGCCGAAGGTCGCATTCTGGAGCGCGTACTCGCGCCAGTCGTCGTGGTCGAAGTGCCACCATTCGGCTTCGTACACCGTGAACCCTTCCGCCTCCATCGCGCGGCGCAGGATCTCGCGCTGCCAGCGCTGCCGCGATGTCCCGCCCGGGTAGTTGGGGAACGACCGCGGCGAGAACTCGTCGTAGGTGCCGACCATGTCGGCCGGCTCGCCCGTCGCGAGGTCGTACAGGTTCAGGTCGATCGCCGAGCCGCGGTTGTGGCGGGAGCCGCTCGCCGGGTTCGCGACGAAGAGCTTCTGCTCCGCAGGGGTGGCGTCGAAGAACATCTTCGTGACGTACCAGGGACGGTAGCCGTCGTGCAGGAGGAGGCCGAAGCCGTGCCGTGCGAGGGCGCGGTGGGCGCGGGCCACCGCTTCGGCGGCGGGGCGTTGGAGGAAGACGCGCGGCTCGTCGTAGAAGACCGACGACATGAAGTTGTTGGTGGTCGAGTAGCGCACGTCGAGGAGGATTCCCGGCTCGAGGGTCGCGACCTCGACGAGTTCGGAGTCGCGGAAGGGGCCGGGCTCGGCGGGTGGGGACGCGGCGAGGGCCTCGGCGCGCAGTTCGTCGACGGGACGCACGGGGTCGATGCGGAAGGTGCCGCCGGCTTCGGTGCCGACGTCGCGGCGCGCGAACGCGACGGAGGCCGCTTCGACGGAGGTGGCCCGGTCGGCGTCGTCGCGGGAGAACACCAGTTGCTCGCCGTGGTAGAGGCCCCAGTCGGGGAAGGCGTAGACGTCGCGCGAGATCTCCTCGAGCGGGTACAGGAAGAACCACTCGATGAGGGCGTGGAGCTGGCCGTTGCGTTCGAGGATGTAGAGGACGTTGTGGTCCCAGCCGTACTCGCCGATCAACCCGTTCCAGTGCTCGGGGGGAGGGGCGGGGCGGGGGGTCGGGGGTTGGCCGGGCAGGGTGGCGAGCGGTTCGCCGTCGGGGGCGAGGGGGAGGAGGGCGGTGGTTGCGTCGCTGTCCCCGCCGCGCAGGAAGCGGGTGCCGAAGGCGATGCGGTCGTCGACGATGAGGGTGTCGCCGCGGGTGCGGACCTCGACCGTGGCGCCCCCGCGCGCCGGGGTCATGAAGAGGCTGCCTTCGCGGGCATCGAACTCGATTGCGCCGTCGCCGGTGCCGTAGGTGCCCTCGAGTTCCAGTGCGAGGGCGGGGTCGATCGCAGTCGTGCCGTGGGTGGGGGCGGCGGGGAGGGGCTCGCCGGAGCGCGCCGCCAGCATGAGTTCGAGGGCTGCGTCGGCCACGCGGGTGGTCACGGTGTTGGTGCCGTCGACAGCCGAGACGACAACGACGCCGAGCCTGGAGCCGGGCAGGAAGGCGAGCTGGGTGGAGAAGCCGTAGATCGCACCGCCGTGGCCGAGCCAGAGTTCGCCGGCACGTTCCTGTACTGCGAAGCCGAGGCCGTATCCGGTGGTGGCGCCGGGGGTGCTGAATTGGGGTTGCCACATGGATTCGAGAGTCTCGGGGGCAAGCAGGCGGGTGGGCGAGGCGTCTCCGGCGGCGTCGCCCAGGTCGCCATGCCGGAACATCACCCCCATGAAGCGCGCGAGGTCGAGCACGGTGGAGTACATGCTGCCCGCCGGCGCCATCCCGAGCTCGAAGGTGGGGGCATCGAAGAGGCCGCGGTCGAATCCCCACATGTAGGCGTAGGCGAGTTCGTCGACGATCCCGGGGTCGGGTGTGAAGGCGCTGCTCGTCATCCCGATCGGATCGATCACCGCGCGCTTGACGTAGTCGGCGAACGGTTCGCCCTGCGTGACTTCAAGCGCATATCCGACCACCGCGATACCGGCGTTCGAGTACTTGGTGCGCGCCTCGGGCTCGTAGATGAGAGGCGTCCCGTTCAGGCTGGCCACCGTGGCCGCGAGGCTCGCGTCGTCGTCGTCGAAGTAGTTGCCCACGGGCGGCTCGCGGATCAGCCCCGAACGGTGTGACATCAGTTGCCGAAGGGTGATCGGCGTGCCGGAGCGGTTTTCCGGCGCGAAGTCGGGGAGGTAGGTGCGGACCGGCGCGTCGATGTCGATCTCGCCCCGCTCCGCCAGCTGCATGACGGCGATGTCGGTGAAGAGCTTCGACACCGAACCCACGCGGTAGACGGTCTCGGCGGTGGCGGGCACGCCCGGCTGCTGTTCGCCGAACCCGGCCGCCCAGGCAATGCCGTCCCGATCGACCAGCGCGATGGACATCGCCGCGAGGGCCTTCTGGTCGCGCTCGCGCTCGATCATGGTGGTGAGAGCGGCCGCAACCTCGGCGTAGTCGGCTCGGGCTTCAATCGCCGGGTCCGTGGAATCCCGAGCATCTCCGCAGGCCACGACAAGGAGCAGGAGCACGATCGCGCCCCCACGCACGGAATCACACATGCCGGCGCCTGCTCTACAGCTTGCCGAGACCCACATCGCGTCCTCCCGCATAGTCGTGTTTGCGGCGGCAACCTCGACTGAACCGCCATGTACGTCCTTGGGCTGCCGACCTCAGTGCCAGCGCACGCGGCTCGATTCCGCCTTGTAGAGAATGTAGTCCCTCAGCCGGCAGGCGATGCCGTGATCGATGTAGGGGACCGCGACCACTCCCGAAGCGAGGTGCACCTCGACGGTCGCGAGTCCCTTGCGGCGCTGCAGCGGAGACCGCCTCACCGTCACGCCCTGCACCTTGCGAAACAGAAAGGCGTCCACCCGGCTTCCGAAGAGGCCCCGCCGACTGGCCAGGCCGTCGTCGTCGTGCAGATAGCCCCGGCGGCGCCAGCACTGGAGCGCAATCAGTCCGGACAGCAGCACCCACGCAGTCCACCAGATTCCCAACGGCATGATCCACGCCCCGGCGGGTCCCTGCCAGACCAGCGGCAGCAGCGCACCGGCCAGGATCGGCACGATGCCGATACGGAACATCAGCGCGCGCACGTAGTACGTCGAGACCGGTGTGAAGGCGGGAGCGCCGGGCAGCAGAGTCAGTCCCGCACCCTCCGCCCCGAACAGCTGGTGGCGCAGCCTCTCCGCCAGCGGCGCCTCGATCAGCGGTATGGCGAGGTTGTTGGCGACTTCGAGGTTCGCGGGCGCGTCGCTCCCCTGCATCGGAACCGCCCCCGCGGGAAGCGCACCGAAGCGATAGCGCCCCAGCCAGCGCATGACGATGTTCTGCGACAGGGTCAGCTGCTGGATCTTGGCGGTTTCGACCACGACTTCCTTCTGCGTGAGGAGGCCGCCGCGAGAGCGGTACGCGGTCCCCCGCCGCCAAAGGGTGAAGTCGTTGTGACGGAGAAAGGCGCTCCCCACCGCGCCCAGAACGAACACGACGAGAAGCGCGAGCCCAAGGACCGCGGCAGCCAGGACCTGGCTCAGGATTCCGAGGTCGGCGAAGGCACTCCAGACCGAGTCCAACACCCCGCCGATCATCCGCTGGACCGGTTCGGCGGCTTCCGCCAGCAGGGCGAGTGCACCGGCGAAGACCAGAGCCGTTCGGTCCGCGAGTCCGATTCGGAGCATGTCGGCGGATCTGAGCCGAAGCAGCAGTTGGTCGCGGGCCGCCGTGTGGCCGCCCTCGCCGAGTCCGGGGCGAACGACTGTCGTGATGTCCGGCGATTCGTCGGTCGGGCTGTCCGCGGCGGCCGGGCTGTCCGCAGCGGCCGGCCCGCCCCCAGCTGCCGGCCCGCCCCCAGCTGCCGGGCCGCCCGCAGCAGCCCGACCCTCTTCGGCCAAAGGCTCTCGTTGCGAACGGTCCGCCCTCGTGCGTAGCCAGTCGGCCAGTTCGCCGCTCACCGAGGGAAGACGTCCTTCGGCCACGATGGTGCCCGCAGTGTCCAGACGGATGGTCACCAGCCCCAGGATCCGGTCGACCAGCGAGCGCTCCACGTTGATGCCCTGAATGCGGTCGAAGGGAAGGTCCAGGGCGGTTCGCTTCAGGACGCCCTGGTGGATCAGGACCCTGTCCTCTTCGAGCCTGAACCGGAAGAACCAGTACCGCAGCAGTGCGACAGCGCCGATTGCGAGCACCACGAGCAGGATCGTCCAAGCGATGGACAGGCGGTCTGGAAGGAACTCGAATCGGGTCAGGTAGGCGATGGCCCCGAGGGATGCCGCTGCCTGCACGTAATTCCCGGCGATCGTCCGGAGCGTCGTGCCCAGGAAGAAGACGATGGCGAACGGCGAAGTGCGCCGCCAAACGCCGAGGTCAGGCGGTCTCGGCAGCACCGTCGCTGGTCGTCCTGCCGGTCTCGGCTTCGATCCTGGCCGATACGTGGGCACGGAGGCGCTCGGCCCTGTCCGTGCCGAGCCCGCGGATCTTGTGAGCGCCGCCGCCGGCCGGGAAGACCGAGAGATTCGCGAGGCCGTACCGGCGGTCCAGGGGCGTGCTGTCGGTCTTGGTGTGCTGCACGCGGTTGAATGGCACCGCGCGCACCGAGCGCCACAGGACGCCTGACCGGTACAGGATGTCCCGGTCGCGAACCGCATAGCCACGCCGCGGCACCGCGACGGCCGGCCAGACCAGGGCCCACAGCGAGAGCCCGGCGAACGCTCCCCAGGCAAAAAGCGGCAGCCACGGGGCGGCCCGGAGCAGGACCCCCATGGGCCCCGCCGCCACCATGTAGTGCACGGCGGCTCCGATTCCGGCGAACACCAGGGCGCGCAGGGACACGCCGACCTGCAGCCGCCGGGCGAAATGGGGGTGCAGGGGCTGCCAGTCAACTTGTTCCGCCGAGGGCAGGAGTTCGGGAGTGATTTCGGAGTTGACGAACATGTCGCGATTCAGGTCCGGTTCGGGCGGCTGGTGCTCACCGCACCGCATCCAATCTACTTCGGGAGACGCAGGCAGTGAGATGTCGGAGGCGTCATGGGCGAAAAGCGGACCGCTTTCGGCTTGCCAGGCCGCAAACCGGTTGAGTAGGATCGCGCGGTGGAGGAGGGAGGCGGAGCGCATGAACCAGGACGAATACATTCGGCGGGATGCCACCGCGCTTGCGGCGCTGGTGCGGGCGCGTGAGATCACGCCCCAGGAGTTGGTCGAGATCGCGATTGAGCGGCTCGAAGTCGTAAACCCGGCCATCAATGCCGTGGTGTATCGCATGGACGAGGAAGCGCGCGCGCTGGCTGGCGGCATCGACCGGCGCGCGGTGTTTGCGGGAGTGCCCTTCCTGGTCAAGGATCTGCAGAGCAACTACGCCGGGCATCCGACATCGGGTGGCAGCCGGTTGGCCGCCGACCTCGTGATCGACCAGGACAACGAGCTGGCGCGACGCGTGCGCGCCACCGGCGTCTCGATTCTGGGCAAGACGAACACGCCCGAGTTCGGATTGCTGCCATACACCGAGCCGAAGCTTTGGGGACCCTGCCGCAACCCCTGGTCGCCTGACCGCACACCGGGGGGATCGAGCGGAGGGTCGGGGGCGGCGGTGGCGGCCGGAATCGTGCCGATGGCCGGCGGTGGGGATGGCGCGGGCTCCATCCGCATTCCGGCGTCATGCTGCGGCCTGTTCGGGCTGAAGCCCACCCGCGGGCGCATCCCTCCCGGCCCGCGCGACGCCGAGCCGTGGCGCGGATCGGTGACCGAGCATGTGCTCACGCGCTCCGTTCGTGACAGCGCGGCAATGCTCGATGCCACCCACGGGCCCGAGGCGGGCGCACCCTACAGGATCGCACCGCCCGAGCGTCCGTTCGCCCGCGAAGTGGACGCCAATCCCGGGCGCTTGCGGATTGCGTGGACGACCGTGCCCTGGATGGGATCGAGCGACCCGCACCCCGACTGCGTGGAAGCGGTAGTCGGCGCGGTCGGCCTGCTGGAGCGGCTTGGCCATCGCGTCACCGAAGCCACCCCCCGCTTCGACGGGAAGGTGTTTTCTCGCGCCTTCATGTACATGGTTGCAGGGGAGGTTGGTGCCGAACTCGACGACCTTGAGCATGCCCTGGGCAGGCCGCCGCGGCGGGGCGAGGTCGAACCACTGACCTGGGCGCTCGGCCTGGTGTCGAAGGCGGTCTCCGCCGGAGAGCTGGCCGTCGCGCTTCGCTTGCTCGAGAGGTGCGGCAAGGCCGTCGGGCGCTTCTTCACCGGCTACGACATCCTGGTGACCCCCACGGTCGCAACGCCGCCGCCACGGATCGGCGCGCTGCCCCCGAGTCGCTTGGAGCACGTTCAGCTCAGCCTGATGAGCGCGCTCGGATCCGGCAGCCTCATCAAGGCGGCCAGGGCGCTGGACCGCATCGCCGACGGCGCGTTCGAATTCCTGCCCTGGACGCCCGTCTTCAACATCAGCGGACAGCCGGCGATGTCCGTTCCGCTGCACTGGAACGCCGCGGGGCTTCCCGTGGGGGTGCACTTCGCTGCTCGCACCGGCGAAGAGGCCACGCTGTTCCGACTTGCTGGGCAACTTGAGCGGGAACGGCCCTGGTTCGACCGCATCCCGGAGATCGCCGGGCCGCACATGTGAGACCAGCTGCCCAATCGATGAATCCGGGCGGTTGCAATGAATCCGGGCGGCTGCAATGAACCCGGGCGGCTGCGGCTTGGTTCCGCGGGGATGACCCGGGACACACCGATGCTCAGATGGGACACAGCGTTCCGACCTTGCCACCCGGCCCTGCCGGGACCCACTATCCCCCTTCACCAGCAGCCCCGGAGGGACCCATGCGCGCACCGTATTCGCCCACCCGTTCAGCCAGCGGCAACGCGGCCGTGGCCGCGCTTGCGGCAACTTCCGCCATGTTGCTCGCAGCTCTGACCGCCTGCCAGCCCGCCCCCCAACCCCCGCCCTCCGGCGACGGCGCCCCCGCCACGCTCCGCATCGAAGTCACCCACGACGCCACGCTTCACGACGGCCCCCTCACCGGCCGCCTCTTCACCGTCTTCGCCCCCTCCGACGACCCCGAGCCGCGCATCGCCGGCTACAACTCGGCCCGCCAGCGCAACGGCGAGGTCCCCTTCTTTTCCGCCGACGTCGAACAGGCCGCCCCCGGCGACGCCATGGTCATCGACGCCGGCGCCGACGGCTATCCCTACCGAAGGCTCGGCGGCCTCCCCGCCGGCGACTACTGGGTCCAGGCAATCCTGCATGTCTACACCCAATACGAGCGCGCCGACGGGCACACCATCTGGGCGCCGCAAGACCAGTGGGAGGGCCAGCGCTGGGCCTTCTCGCCGGGCAACTACTTCAGCGAGCCACGCAGAGTCCGGGTCGACCCCGCCAGCGACGACATCATCCGGTTCGAACTCACCGGCGAGCTCCCCCCGATCGAGGTCCCGCCCGACACGGAGTGGGTGAAGCGGATCAGGATCCGGAGCGACATCCTCACCGAATGGTGGGGCCACCCCATGTACCTCGGCGCCGTAATCCTCCTGCCGCGGGGCTTCGACGACAACCCGGACATGCGCTACCCGCTCCTCATCGAGGAGACCCACTTCCAGCTGGACCCGGTCTTCGGCTTCACCACCGAGCCGCCGACCGAGGACGCGCTGTTCTCGTGGATGCGGCGCGAGGCGGGTGGAATGCGCGAGCCCGGCTACGAATTCGCGCAGGCGTGGATGGGTGACGACTTCCCACGCGTGGTCGCGGCGGTATTGCTGCACCCGACGCCCTACTTCGACGACTCCTACGGGGTCAATTCGGCCAACAACGGACCCTACGGCGACGCCATCCACGAAGAGCTGATTCCGTACATCGAGGAGACCTTCCGGCTCATCGGCGAGCCGTACGCGCGCGTGATGACGGGCGGCTCCACCGGCGGCTGGATGTCGCTCGCGAAGATGCTCCACTACCCGACCTACTACGGCGGCACCTGGACCTACTACCCCGATCCGATCGACTTCCGGCGCTACCAGCTGGTCAACATCTACGAGGACGAGAGCGCGTTCATCGTGCCGGGTTCGGTGCCGGGCGCGCCGGAGCGGATGTTCCAGCGGACCGTCGAGGGCCAGCCGATGGGCAGCAACCGCCAGATCAGTCAGCTGGAGGTGGCGCAGGGCTCGCGCGGGCGGGGCGCCGGGCAGCTCGACGCCTGGCACGCGGCCTACGGGCCGACCGACGAGGATGGCTATCCCAGGCGGCTGTGGGATCTGGATACCGGCATCATCGACCGCGAGGTGGCGCACTACATGCGCGACAACGGTTACGACCTGCGCCACTACGCCGAGGAGAACTGGTCCGAGATCGGCCCGGACCTGGTCGGCAAGATCAGGATCTACAACCCCGAGATGGACCACTTCTATCTGCCGTATGCCGTCTACATGATGGAGGACTTCCTCGAGAGCACCACCGATCCGTACTACGCCGGCGAGTTCATCCACGGCGCCCCGATGGCGGGTCACGGCTGGTCGCCCTTCACCAATGCCGAACTCGTGCGTCGGATGGCGGCTCATGTGGCGGACAACGCGCCCGAAGGGGCGTCGACGGCGTGGATGGAGGGGCGTTAGGAGGGGAGGGCGGAGAGGGCGGGTGCGGCTGGGTCGCCGGCCCGCTGCGGTGGGGCGAGCCACCCGGCGCGCCTGCTGGGGACGGTGACCCGACCATTTGGGTGCTGAGGGATGGAGCGGTAACTGGTACGATGTCAGCGACCCGCCACCGGTGATCGCGGCGACTCAAATCGGTTGCTCGTCATCCACAATCCCCTGGGGGATCCCGTGGAGTTGGCCGTGTACGAGCAATGTTCCGTGAAACCTTGAAAATCCGCAGCGCACATGCGGATTTTCAAGGAACAGAACGGTCGAGCGATGGTAGCCCGGGTCGCTGCCCCCGGCGGTGGGGGTGGTCATGGATGCCGACTGGTGGCGAATGTGACGGGGATGCTTGCGAAGGTCCTGGAAGGGCTCGCCGGTCCAGTGACCTTGGAAGGTTGCGTCCGCCTGTTACACACGGGTGTCGTGGAGTAACGGCGGCCCAGCCGACCCACACTACCGAGGAGCGTCAATGCCAGCCTACGTCGTTTCCATGATGTCGATTCACGACACCGAGACGTACCGTCGATACACCGACCGCACCCCGCCGATTGTCCGCAGGCACGGTGGCAGGTTCCTGACCCGTGGCGAACCGTTCACCTGTGTCGAGGGTCAGGAATACGATGGCCGCCTGGTCATTCTCGAATTCCCGTCCAGGGCGGATGTGGAGGCCTGGTTCAATGACCCGGAATACCAGGAGGCAATGAAGTTTCGCCACGCTTCCTCGACCATGAACTACCTGCTCTTGCAGGAAGGTGGCGATAACACCCGGGATCCCGATCCGAGGTTGTGAGGGACGGCCTGCTTCAGGGACTACGGCATTCGCAGGGGTCAGTCTATCCACCGCCCAGTCTCGTCGAGTCCGGGAGAGGCCAGGCATCGATCGCTCCCGGCACCATCCCGCGGCTCTCGATCAGATACCGGAGGATCGCGTCGTACTCGGCGTCCGGGAGGCTGCCGGGCGCCTCGTGGGGCATGGCCACCCGCAGGTAGCGGTCGAGCTGCCCGACCGTGGAGTACGCGGCCAGTACCTCCGGCGTGACGGCCGCCCCGATCCCGTTCGGCACTTCGTGGCAGTAGCTGCAGCGCACCGTGTAGGCCCACTCGCCGTCGACGGCGGGGGTCTCGGGGGCTTCAGCGTCCGGAGAGCAGCCAACCAGGCAGGCCGTCGCGGCGGTCAGCAGGAAGCGCCGAAGACCCCTGCCACGACTCGTGACCCCGTCAGCAGGCATGTGTGGATGAGTATATGAGTATATGAGTAGGTTGGCGTCGTTCGGCACCGCCCGCCCGCATCATGCCACCTGGACGGGGTGCGGAAGCGCCAGGTTCAGGAGGTAGCCCTTCTCGTTGTAGGTCCCTGCGAGCGGCTGGGTCTCGCCCGAGGCGTCGGTGGCGCGGGTGCGCAGGAGGTGCTCGCCGGGCACCGCCTCCCACTCGAACTCGAAACGGGCCCATGCGTAGGGCAGGGCGGCGGGCGTCCCGATCAGCCGCGCCATCTGCCACGGCCCGCCGTCCGCGCTCCACTCCACCCGCTCCACCGCCCCATTCGGGGAGTAGGCGAACCCCCTCAACCGATGCGAGCCGGCGGCGAGCTCCGCCGGGTGTGGCAACGCCAGCGCGCTCTTGACCGCCCCGGTGTCGATCGGTGCCCCGTCCGCCGGCGCGTACTCGTCGGCCGGCCACGCCTCCCCCACCAGCACGTACGACGAGGTGTTGGCCCGCACCCACACCTTCTCGGTCGCGACCTCGACGCGCCCCACCCACTTCACGCTGGACGATCCCACCCAGCCGGGAACCACCGCGCGCACCGGGAAACCGTGGTCCGGCGGAAGCGGCTCCCCATTCATCGTGAGCGCCAGGATCGTGGCCGGGTCAAGGGCCTTCTCGAGCGTCATGGGGCGCTCCCACGCGCCGTCGTCCAAGCCGATCACGTTCACTTCGAGCGCGTCGTCGCGGACCCCCGCAAGGGCCAGCACGTCGGCCAGGCTCGGCCCGGTCCACTCGGCGCAGCCGATCGCCCCCGTGCCCCACTGGCTGCCGGAGGCCGTGCGTCCCGTAACCGACTGGAAAAACCCGCGCCAGTTCCCGGCGCATTCGATATAGGCGATCAGCGTCTGGCTGGGCAGCGCCTTCAGGTCGTCGAGGCTCAGCGTGACCTCGGTCTCGGCGCCGGGCCCCCCGACCGTCAGCACGTACGAAGCCGGGTCGATCACCGGCGTGGGCGCGTGGTTGCGCACGAAGAAGAGGTCGTTCGGGGTGAGCAGGCCGTCCAGGTCCTCGAGGCGCGTCTCGAGGTTGGTGCCGTGCTGGACGAAGCGGCTGGGGTCCTTCACCCAGATCGGGTTGGCGGTACCTCCGCCGGTGCCCGATCCGGGTGCCATGCCCGAGCTCGCACCGGAACCCGCATCGCCGTTGCTCGCGCCCTCGGGCGCGCAGGCGGCCGCGCCGACTCCCGCCGCCATCAGTGCGAGGGCATCTCTCCGGGTGACCAACGTCGCTCTCTTCTTCACAAAAGCCTCTCTCGTTTCAACGTACCCACCGTCAACGTCTGCTCAGGTTAGAAGCACCCGCACGGGCAGGCAACGGATTCGGCCCGCCAATCCCCGGGCCCGTGGGATCCACGCGGCATCCGCGCGCGCATCGCCATGGCCGCAGCGCCCCGCGCGCATTCGCCCGCCCGCATCGCCACCCCCCTAGCCCACCGCGCCCCGCCGCCACAACTTGACACACGCGGGATTCCGCGCCCGGACCCAGCCCACGCAGTTGGAGGTGCCCAAATGTCCAATCGCTCTTTCCGCCCGATCCGCGCGGCCCGCGGGCTGCTCACGCTGGCGGCTCTTTCGCTGGCCTGGACGCTCACCGCCCCCCCCGCCGCCGCCCAGCGCATCCGCGAATACGCAACCATCGATTCGCTCCGCCACATCCAGTCCGTCGAACCTCGCCTGGGCCCAGCCGGTACGATGGTGGAGATCTACACCGAAAACCTGCCGCCCCAGGCGAAGATCCACGTGGGCGTCGGTGCCATGCGAGCCGGCTTCGAGGCCCTCGCCGAAGGCACGCAGGAGATCTGGGGCGAGGTGTCGGCCACGGTCACGGTCCCCGGCTACGCCAACTGGGAGCGCCCCCTCGTCTTCATCGTCTTCAACGGCGTGTTCAGCCCCATCGGCATCTCGGATCCCTTCCACGTGACCGACGAAAACGGAATGGTGCAGCGCACCGGCCGCATCACCGACGAGGGGCTCGGGTGCGTCACCCTGCGCGATAACGACCAGTACGTGTACGCGCTCAGCGGAGACCTCGGCGATCTGAAACCCGGCGACGAGGTGGTCGTCGAAGGTACGATCACGCTCAATGGCCCGTGCGGCGAAGCCGACGCGATCGAGGTGGTTGATTGGAGAGAGAGCGGCTGATTCCACGCTGCCCGCCGGCCCGCACCCACCTGCCGGCTCCTACACAACAGTCAGGAAGGAATGACCCCGATGCGAAGCACTGCCGCCTGCGCGACCCTGATCCTCCTCACCGCCCTCGCGGCGGCCTGCGCGCCCCCGGACCTGCCCCCGATGCAGTCAAACGGTCAGACCCACTCCTTCGAACTGGACGCCGAGACGTTCTTTCTGGCCGAGTTGGACCAGATCTCCGCCGACTTCACGGTCACCGTGACGGGTCCCGACGGCGAGACGCTGCGCGAGGTGGACGGCCGCACGCGCGGAATCGAGACCATTCAGTTCGAGACGGAAGCGCCGGGCGCCTACGAGGTCGCGATTGCCGCCAACGACGAGGAGGGCGGCGAGTTCCGATTCAGCGTGCTGCGCTCGGAGCCCATTGCCACCGACCCGGTCGAGCGGCTCGAACAACTGCTGAGCCCCTGGGACGGCGACGACCGCGCCGGCGCGATCGCCGCGGTGGTTGACGGTGGCGAGCTTACGCACGTGCACACCGTCGGGATGGCGAACCTGTCGCATGGGATCCCGTGGGGACGCGGGACGATCTCCAACATCGGCTCGGTCTCCAAGCAGTTCACGGCGATGGGGCTGCTGGTCCTGGAGGGGCGGGGCGACATCTCCCTCGACGACGACATCCGCGAGTACATCCCCGAGCTTCCCGATTTCGGCGAGCCCATCACGCCGAGGCAGCTCCTCAACCACACCAGCGGCTACCGCGAGATCTACAACCTCATGCGGATCGGCGGGTTCGGGGGCGAGGACACGTTCAGCCGGGAGCACGCGATCACCGTGGTGCAGCGGCAGCCCGAACTGCAGAACCGCCCCCACACCGAGTGGAACTACAACAACACCGGCTTCATCCTGCTCTCGCTCCTGGTGGAGCGGGTCACCGGCCAGTCGTTCGCGGATTACTTGCGCGAGAACGTTTTCGAGCCGTTGGGGATGACCGATTCCCGCATGAAGATGGTGCAGGGTGAACTGATCCCCGGGAGCGCGCAGGGCTACACCCCGGACGAGGGCGGCGGGTACAGGACGACGCGCGACCTGCCCGCCTCCGCCGGTGCGGGCGGCGTCTACACCACCGTCGACGACCTGCACCGCTGGCTGCTCAACTTCCGGGACTCCGCGCTCGGCGGACCCGAAGCGATGGAGGCCATGACCACCACGGCCGTCCTCGAGTCGGGTGATTCAACCGGCTACGGGCTCGGGCTCATGCTGGACGAGCTGGGCGGACGGACGCTCTACTGGCACACCGGGGGCGATGTCTCACACCGGGCATACCTGGGCTACCTGCCGGAGCTGGAGAGCGGCGTGATCCTGATGAGCAACCACGCCGCCTTCGACCTGGGGCTCGGCGAGCCGATCGCGCGCCTCTTCTTCGGCGATGAGCTGGAGCCCGAGGAGGAGGAGACGGCGGCGGACGAAGCGGGCGCAGAGGGCACGATGTCCGATGAGCGGAAGCAGGCGATCGCCGGCGATTGGGTGCTGGAGGTGCAGGGCCTGACGATCCCGATGACGGTGTCTTTGGACGATGGCGAGGTCTACATCGAGTTCACCGGACAGGACCGGACGGTTGCGCAGACGACCTCCGACTCGACGGTAACCATCGCTGCGGCCGACGCCACCTTCACCTTCCGCGCGGAGCCCGACGGGAGCGTGAGCAGCGGGGTGGCGACGCAGGGAGGCATCGAGTTGACGATGCGGCGCGCGGAAAGGGCGACCCTGACGGCGGCGGACCTGGAGGGCTACGCCGGCCGCTACTTCAGCGAAGAGCTGGAGGTGACCATGCACATCGCGGTCGAAGACGGCGGCCTGGTCCTCAACCAGCTGGGCCAGACCCCGCAACCGTTGACCCAGGTTAGCGGCGACAACTTCTCGGCCGAGGAGTTCCACCTCAACGAGATCGCGTTCCAGCGCGCCACCGGCGGCGCCGTGACCGGGTTTACCGTCTCGAACGGCCGGACGCGGGGGGTGCGGTTCGAGAAGATGTGAGGACTACGCGCTCCCGCTGGATTTCTGCCCGAAACGACTCCGGGACGTCATCCCACACCAGCACATCCACCCGAAATGGCAGGTCGCTCTCCTCAAAGGCCTCGCGCAGGCTCGCTACGCCCAACGGGCCTCCATAGTGTACAGAATGTAAGGTGTCGACGACATTATGTAACTCTCATGGCCGACTGGGCTGGCCACCCCCCGGAGCTGAAACTATAAGTCAGGCACGGCGGGGGCAGAGGTCGATAGACATAATGGTGCCGGAGAGCCCGGTATGTAACATGATCCAGGGCGCTACGGGGAACCCCACAGTGCTGAGGCGGCCCCTTGAGGGTCGTCATCGCGGACGGAAAAGTCGCAATCGAAGAGCGCCCGCTCCCGCCCGGAGACCATCAGCCCGGGAGGGGAGACATGAAGGTAGTGATCGAACGGTGCGCGGGCCTCGACGTGCACAAGAAGACAGTGGTGGCGTGTGTCCGCACGCCGGAGGTGGGCCGGGGGAAGCTCGGGAGCAAGGAGATCCGGACGTTCGGGACCTCGATGAGGGGACTGGAGGCGTTGCGGGCGTGGCTGGCTTCGTTCGGCGTGACCGAAGTCGCTATGGAGTCCACCGGCGTGTACTGGCGCCCGGTGTATGCGGTGCTCGAGGCCGACTTCCGCCTGCTTCTGGTCAACGCGCGGCATGTGAAGCACGTTCCCGGCCGCAAGACCGATGTCCGGGATTGCGAGTGGCTTGCTCAGCTACTGGAGTGCGGGCTACTCAGGGGAAGCTTCGTGCCGCCGCCTGAGATCCGCGATCTGCGTGATCTGACCCGGTTCCGCAAGACCCTGATTGAGGACCGGAGTTCCCTGGTCAACCGGGTGGGCAAGACCCTGGAGCTGGCGAACGTCAAGCTGGCGTCCGTGGTGTCGAACATCATGGGTGTGACGGGGCGGAGGATCCTGGAGGCCATGATCAAGGGTGAGGACGATCCGAAGGTCCTCGCGGATCTGGCGCGCGGCAGCCTCAAGGGGAAGCGCAGGGAGCTCGCCGAGGTCGTTCCCGGCCTGATGCGGGACCACCACCGGTTCGTGCTGCGCCGGCAACTGGACCTGATCGACGAGTTGTCGCGCCAGATCGAGAAGCTGGACATGCGGATCGCCGCGGTGACGGATGTCCCTTTCGGGGCGGCGCTCGACCTCCTGCAGAGCATTCCGGGGGTCGGGCGCCGGTCGGCCGAGGTGATCCTGGCGGAGATCGGTGACGACATGTCCAAGTTCCCGACGCCCGGGCGCTTCGCCTCCTGGGCCCGGGTCTGTCCGGGCAACCATGAGAGTGCCGGGAAGCGCAAGCCCGCATCGATCGGAAAGGGCAACGCCTGGCTGCGAAGGGCATTGTCCCAGGTGGCGTGGGGCGCCGTGCGGACCAAGGGGTGCTACTACGGCGCCCTGTACCACCGCAAGAAGGCAAAGGGCGGCTCGAAGAAGGCCATCGTGGCCGTCCAGCACGCGATCATGGTCGCAATCTGGCACATGTTCTCGACAGGCTCCACCCACGAGGACCTCGGGCCGGACCACTTCCAGCGCCACGACAAGGAACGACGGCTCCGATACCTGAAAGCGCAGATGGAGAGGTTGGGCGTTAGTGTCCAGATACACGACGAAGCCGCCTGAACTCCCCGGTCGGCTTCCCCACCCCGCTCGGATGACCGCGCGACAAGGGCCCTCCTGTCACCCTCGACTTCAGTGCATCACGCCAGAGCACCGACACCACCCCCGAGTTTCACGGAAATGTCTACGTTACACTACATTACCGGCTCCAGCCTCACGATCGGGGTCTGGCCATCGCCACGGGCCTCGAGGGCCACGTAGATGTACCCGTCGGGTCCCTGGCGGATGTCCCGCACGCGCCCCATCCCGCGCAGGATCGTCTCACTCGCCACGACCTCGCCGTCCTCGATGGTGAGACGGTCGATGTTCTGACCCGCGAGGCCGCCCGCCAGGAGGTTGCCCTGCCACTCCGGGAACCTGTCGCCGGTGTAGAAGGCCAGGCCGGACGCCCCGATCGACGGCACCCAGATGTGCTTGGGCTGCTCCATGCCCTCCATGTGCGTGGCTTCGTGGATCGCGCTGCCGGAGCGGTAGTTCACCCCGTAGCCGATCACCGGCCAGCCGTAATTGGCGCCGGGTGTGGAGACGTTGACCTCGTCGCCACCCTGGGGGCCGTGCTCGGTGGACCATACGGCGCCGGTGCCGGGCTGGATCGCCAGCCCCTGCGGATTGCGGTGGCCGTAGCTCCAGATTTCGGGCCGCGCGCCCGCCTGTCCCACGAACGGGTTGTCGTCGGGGACGCGGCCGTCGTCGTGCAGCCGGACGACCACGCCGTGGTGGTTCGAAATGTCCTGGGCCGGGTGGGCCGCGAGGTCGCCAGCCGGGCGAGCCTGACGGTCACCGACCGTGAGGAACAGGTAGCCCTCGTCGTCGAAGGCGAGCTTGCAGCCGTAGTGGCCGTTGCCCTCGGAGACCGCTTCGAAGATCTCGTCGGTCATGGTGAACCGATCGTTCTCGAAGGTGCCGCGGATGACCGCCGTCGTGCCGCGCCCCGGAGCATTGTTGGGCTTGGAGTAGCTGATGTAGATCAGCCGGTTGGAGGCGAAGTCGGGGTGGGGGAGAACTTCGAGCAGTCCGCCCTGACCCTGTGCCACGACCTCCGGTATTCCGGGAACGGGGTCGGGAAGGAGCATGCCGTCGCGGACGATGCGCAACCGCCCGGGACGCTCCGTGACCAGCATGTCGCCGCCCGGCAGGAAGGCGATCGACCACGGAACCACGAATCCGTCGGCCACCGTGACCACGCGGTAGTCGTGGAAAGCGGTGCGGACGATGTCGGACTGGCTGCAGGCGGGCGCCGCAACCGAAAGAAGGGCTGCCGAGAGAAGGACTGTTGACGTAGTGCGGACCATCGTTTGCCTCGAAGCTGAGTGGTTCAGGATCCCGAGCGGGACCGGAAAAAGGTGCTACGGAAAGCCGGTATCGCGCTAGGGGGCGTGCCGCGCCAGCAGATCCGAAAGCTCGCCCAGCTCGGCGTCCCAGCCCTCGTCGTTCTGACCTTGGTGCAGGTCGGTCAGGAAACCGGTCTCGCGGAGGTGCAGGGTGGTGCCGCCACTGGACGACGGAATGAGCGTCCACTCGACGCGGGTTGCGGGAGCATCGTCGAAAGCGACGCCGGGCTCGTGCACCCAGCTCCAGACCAGGCGCCGGGGGGCGTCGACCTCTTCGATCCGCATCGCATAGCGTCCGTGCTGCTCCCAGATCATGGTCGCGTCGCCGCCGCGCCTCAGGTCGACCTGCGCCTCGTCCCCGAACCAGCGCCCCAGTTCTGACGGGTCGGTGATCGCGGTCCAGACCCGGCCAACATCGGCATCGAATTCGACCACCTTCTCCACCACGCGCTTACCCATTCTTCACACCTCGTCCTTGGAGATTCACCCGCGCACCCGCGAGAGCCGCACCACCCACTCCAGCGACCGATTGCGCACCGTCGCAGAGGGTCCCCGGTAGGCGTCGGTCAGCCCTTGCACCCAGCGCCCCTCGGCCTCGGCCGCGTACGCGCCGACGCGCACCCCGGCGCCCACGCCCGCGCTTCCGGTGAACACCGTCGCGTGTTCCTCGATCAGCACCTGGGCGAGCACGGCGTCCTCGCGGCTCTGGACCAGGTAGTCCACCCCGGGACCGGCGGCCGCGAAGACATGCACGGGCCCGACCGACCCGCCTACCTTGGCGTGAAGCTGGAAGGTGAGGTAGTCGCTCTGCACCTCGCCGTCGAGCGCACCCCCACGGAAATCGCTCAGCACCAGCCCGCCGCGCCGCGCCACCGCTCCCTCCGCACGGACCCGCAGCGCCGTCACTGGCGTCCGGACATCCACGAAGGCGCCGAGGAGGAAGCCGGGGCGGCGGTCGGTCTCCACCGCGGGGCTCCAGGTCTGCTCCGATTCGGCGAGCCCGGCCACGATTCCGGTCAGACGGTCGACGTTCTGAGCCACGGCAGGCCCGGCGTTCACGGACCATGCTGCGAGCAGGGGGGCCGCCAGTGCGGTGGCCACGCGCCGCACACCGCTGCCGCGGCCGCTTGACGGGATTCTTCCTCTGCCTGAATACATCAAGTACCTGCCGTTGTGGATTGTCAGCCGCGCCACCGACTCCGGCCTCCTCCAAACTACCCAAGAGGTTCCCCATGTCACGCACCCGACGCTCTTCAGCTCTCCGCTCGCCGTGCCTCCTCGCGGCCGTTGCCGCCTCGTGCCTCGGTGCCGCGACCCAGGCGCTCGCCCAGGAGATGGACGTCACCCGCTACCACCGCGCCGAGCGCCTTCTCGCCTGGAACGTCAATCCGCTCCTCAGCGGGGGCCCCATGGCGCCGCAGTGGATGGCCGGCGGGAACCGCTTCTGGTACCGCAATCAGACGAACGACGGGGCCGAGTTCGTGCTTGCCGATCCCGCCCGCGGCTCGCGCACACTGCTCTTCGACCACGACCGGCTGGCCTCGGCGATGTCCGTCGCGGCCGACACGGCCTTCGAGGGGCGCAAGCTGCCTTTCCGCACCTTCGAGTTCGGGGAAGGCAGCGGCTCCGCACGCGACGAGCAGACGATCCGCTTCAACGCCAACAAGCGCGGCTTCACCTGCGACATCGGCGCGTACACGTGCGAGGTCGGCGACACGCTCGTCAACCGCACGCCGTTCGTGCGCTCGCCCGACGGCCGGCTCGAGGCGTTCGTCCACGAGCACAACCTGTGGGTGCGGCCCGCCGAGGGAGGCGACTCCACGCAGTTGACCACGGACGGCGAGGAGTACTGGTCCTACGGGACGACGGCGCCGCGCCCGTCGCAGATCATCCAGTCGATTCCGGCGCGTCCGGTGCTCCAGTGGTCTCCCGATTCCAGGCGCATCGCGGTCCAGCGCATGGACGAGCGCGATGTCGAGCACATGCCGATCTACTCGGTGACCTCGCAGCGGCCCAGGCTCTACACGTATCCGTATGGCCTGCCGGGAGACTCGATCATCGCGATGTTCGACATCCACGTGGTCGATGTCGACAGCAGGGCGAACCTCAAGCTCCAGGCCGATCCGCAGCCGTACATGACCTTCACGGCCACGGGCATGCGCGACTCGACGTGGGTGACGGTGAAGTGGAAGGAGGGCGGCGAACGCTTCTACTTCGTGCGGGGGTCGAGGGGCGGCAAGACCGTGACGCTGTACGAGGCGGACCTGGAGACCGGCGAGGCCCGCCAGATCCTCGAGGAGAAGCGCGCCACGCACGTCGAGATGAACCTCGACCTCATCGGCGGCTATCCCAACTGGGACGTCATCGCCGGCGGCGACGAGATCCTCTGGTTCTCCGAGCGGGACGGATGGGGCCACCTCTACCGCTTCGACGCGAACGGCGAACTCATCGGCCGCGTCACCGAGGGCCCGTGGACGTTCGGCGACCTCCTCCACATCGACGAGGCCGCGGGCCGCATCCACTTCACTGCACGGGGGATGGAGGAGGGCCGGATCCCCACCATGGCCGAGCTGTACTCGATCAACCTGGACGGCACCGGCCTCACCCGGCTCGGCGGCGAGGAGGCCGACCACACGGTGAGCGCCACCCCCGACGGCCGCTACTTCGTCGACTCCTGGTCGCGCCCCGACCAGCCTTCCGTCAGCGTCGTGCGCGACCGCACGGGCCGCGTGGTGCTGGAGCTCGAACGCGCCGATGTCTCGCGGCTGGAAGAGGTCGGCTGGTCCGCGCCCGAGATCTTCGAGTACAAGGCGCGCGACGGCGTGACCACCATGTACGGCCTGATCTACAAGCCCTCCGACTTCGATCCCGGGAAGGTCTACCCGGTGATCGACTACATCTACCCGGGCCCCTTCATCGGCAGCGTGGGGCGGTGGAACTTCGGCGGCGGTGTGCTCGGCGGTGCGCTCCGTGGCGACCAGGACGCGCTGGCCGAAGTCGGGTTCATCGTTCTCCAGATGGATCACCTCGGCACGCCCTACCGCTCCAAGGCGATCCAGGACAACTACTGGGGCAACATGGGCGACAACGGCATCCCCGATCACATCGCCGCCATCAAGCAGCTTGGCGCCCGCCACCCCTGGATCGACCTCGACCGAATCGGCATCTACGGGCACTCGGGAGGCGGCTTCGCTTCGACCGACGCCATCCTCCGCTACCCCGACTTCTTCAAGGTCGCCGTCTCCACCGCCGGAAATCACGACAACCGCAGCTACCACGCCGCCTACGCCGAGAAGTACCAGGGCCTGCTCGTCCGCGACACGGTCGCCGGCACCGACAACTACGCCAACCAGGTCAACGCCTCGCTCGCGGGCAACCTGAAGGGCAAGCTCTTCCTGATGACCGGCGACATGGACGACAACGTGCACCCGGCCATGACCTACCAGGTGGCCAATGCGCTGATCGCCGCCAACAAGACCTTCGACTTCCTCATCCTGCCGGACCGCGCGCACGGCCTGAACGAGCCGTATGTGATCCGCCGCCGCTGGGATTACTTCGTGGAGCACCTGCTGGGGCTGGAGCCGCCGGTGGACTACCAGATCCAGGCGCCGCCGGGTTGAGCAACCCCGCGCGACAACCCCGCGATGACGACCTGGCAGTGCGACCAGACCCCGGACCCGCCATACGACGCCCCCGCATGGGACGACTCCCCAAACATGAGTATATGAGTATATGAGTATGATCTCACGACCTTCTGCGGTGCCCGCTGCCGCTCTATGCGCGATCGCCTTCGCGGCCTGCGGGACCCCCGGCACCACCAACCCCGCCCGGATCTCCGAGGAACCCCGCGTCCTCGACACCTACCCGTTCTCGGACCCCAACCCGATCCCCATCCTGGCCACCGACCGCCGGTTGTACCCCTACCACACCTTCGAAGGGTATTCCGCGACCTCGGAACCGCGGGAGTGGAAGGTTGTGAAGATGGAGAACGACCTCATCGAGGTGTTCGTCCTGCCCGAGGTGGGCGGGAAGGTGTGGGGCGCGGTGGTGAAGGAATCGGGGCACGAGTTCATCTACCGCAACGAGGTCATGAAATTCCGCGACATCGCGCTGCGCGGACCGTGGACCTCGGGCGGCATCGAGTTCAACTTCGGCGTCATCGGCCACACCCCGGCGACCGCCACCCCGGTCGACTACACGATGCGCGAGAACGACGACGGCAGCGTGAGCACCTTCGTCGGCGCCATGGACCTGCCGTCACGCACCCACTGGCGCGTCGAGATCCGGTTGCCGCCGGACAAGGCCTACTTCGAGACCCACGCGCTCTGGTACAACCCGACGCCCCTCGAACAGCCCTACTACAACTGGATGACCGCGGCGGCCTTCGCGCAGGACGACCTGGAGATCTTCGTGCCCGGCGGATCCTATCTGGAGCACTCCGGCCGCGAACGCACCTGGCCGGCCGACGAGGAGGGCCGCTTCCTGCCGCTCTACCGCAACAACGCCTTCGGAGGGAACAAATCCTATCATGTCGTCGGCGAGCTGAACGACTTCTTCGGCGGCTACTACCACGACGACGACTACGGCTGGGGCCATTGGGCCCGCTACGAAGACATGCCCGGCCAGAAGATGTGGCTGTGGGCGCTCTCCCGGGCGGGCGGCATCTGGGAGGACCTGCTCACCGACACCGACGGCCAGTACGTCGAGTTCCAGGCGGGGCGGCTCTTCGTGCAGTACCAGCCCGGCGACCACCGCAACCCGGTCACGCAGGCCGCCTTCGATCCGGTATCGGCGAGCCGCTGGACCGAGACCTGGTTCCCGGTGGAGGGGATCGGAGGCCTGACCGACGTGTCCCGCGAAGGCGCGATGCACGTCGAGCGGGAAGGCACGCAGTTGCGGGTGGCGGTCAACGGATTCGGCGATGTCGACGCCCCGCTGCAAGTATGGTCCGGCGACGATCTCGTTGCCACCGTGACGGTCGACGTGGCCGCGCTGGAACCTTTCGAAGCCACATTCGAGGTTGCCGCCGACGAGCCCTTCCGGGTGGCGTTGCCGGAGCTGGATCTCGACTACAGCTCCGATCCGTCCGGGCGGATGCTGGACAGGCCGTTCGAGGTGGATCCGGAAGCGTGGCGCTCCATCCCGGAGGCCGACCGCCTGGTCTTCGAGGCGTGGGAGCTGGCCAAGGGCCGCCGCTACGCCGAGGCGCGCTCTCTCTATGAGCACGCCGCCGAAACCGGGCCGTGGAATCGCGGCGCGCTCCTGGGCCTGGGGGCTCTGGCGCTGCGGTCGGCCCGCTACGCGGATGGGCTCGAGCACGCGCGTCGCGCGCTCCAGCTCGACACCTACGACGCCGAGGCGAACTTCCTTGCCGGCAACCTGTACCGAGCGTTGGGGATGGAGGCCGATGCGCGGGACGCGTTCGGGTGGGCCGCGCGATCCGTGGCGCTCCGGTCCGCCGCATACGTGCAGCTGGCCGGGATCATGGCCGGGGCGGGGGAGTGGGACGAGGCGGAGCGGTACGCCGCACTGGCGATCGAGTCCGACCGCTACAGTGTACCGGCGTGGCAGTTGCTGGCGGTGGCGGGGCGGCGGACCGGCGAGGGGGCGTCGGCCGAAAGGGCGCAGTCCGAGCTCCTCGGCATCGACCCGCTTCACCATTTCGTGCTGTCCGAGCGCTACCTTGCCCAGCCGGGCAGCAGCAGCCAGGACGCGTTGATCGGCGCGATGCGCAGCGAGTACCCGGAGCAGTCGCTGCTGGAACTTGCGGCCGGCTACGCGAACCTCGGGCTCGATGACGACGCACTCGCGCTCCTGGAATTGGCCGACGAGGTCGGTGGCGGGCCGCTTTCGACCGCGTGGCGCGCATACCTGCGCGGCGACGCATCCGCGCTGGGTGCGCCCTCGGGCGCCGACCTCGCCTTCGTCTTCCCCTTCCGCACCGAAACACTGCCCGTCCTGCGCTGGGCCGCCGAGCAGAGCGGCCACTGGTCGTGGCGCTACCTCCTCGGCCTCAATCTCTGGGCGCTCGACCGCGACGATGAGGCCGCCGCGACCCTGGCCGCGCTGGGCGACGAGCCGGATTACGGGGCGGCCTACGCGGCGCGTGGCTACCTGCTGCAGGCGGCCCAGGGGCAAGACCCGGGCGGTGACTTGGCTCGCGCCGTGGAGCTCGATCCGGAGGACCGCCTCCTGCGCATCGCGCGGATCCGCCACGCCCAGGACGCCGGGTCGTGGCGCGAGGCCGTGGCGCTGTCGACGCGTGCGCGCGAGGACTTCCCGGGCGACTTCAACCTTGCCCTGCTGCATGTGCGCGGCCTGCTGAGCGTGGATCGTGCCGCCGAGGCGATCGAGGTGCTGACCGGAACGCATGTCCTCCCGTCCGAGAACGCGCGGGACAGCCACCGCCTCCACGAGCTGGCCCACATGGCGGCCGCGCTCGACGAGCTCGAGGCCCGCCGCACGGCGAGCGCCCGGCAGCACCTGGAGGCCGCGCTGCTATGGCCCGAGTCACTGGGACAGGGTCGGCCCTACGAGCCCGACGAGCGCCTGGTGCGCTATCTGCAAGGCGTGGCCGCGGAGGTCGAGGGCGATGACGCTTCCGCCCGGCGGGCCTACGAGGCGTCCGGGATCGGGGTGGGGCAGACGGGCGCGACGCTGGTCACGGCTGGCACCGGGCTGTTCGCAGAGCTGGAAACGCGGATCGTCCACCGGGCGGAGGCGTTGTTGTCGCGAGAATGATGCGCGTGCCAAAATACTAAACAAATATATTTAGTGTTGATGTACAAAGCGCGCACCAGCCTTGCATGGTTTTCTGCGCGATCCTACCCCCGGGGGCCGGGCCGCTCCAGCCGGCTGCCTGGCGGGATGTCAAGGTCCGCACCGCCTGCCGCAACGATCGACCTCAATACCCTTGCGGCATGACGCGCCTCAGGCTTGGCCAGGTACGCCATAACGGCGATCGCCGCCGCGATCGGCTGGATCCCGACCCGATCTGCGAACACCTGGACCTGCTCCTTGCCGGACAACCCCAGAAGCGCTGCGGCGATGTGGTCGGGCATGCCGCTGAGGCTGCCCCGGGCGAGCGCGCGCGCATGGGTGGCCCAAGGCATCCGGCGCGCCACGGCGACGAGTACGCCCGACGAGTCCGAAGCGCTGAGCTCCGCAACCAGCTGTTCCAGCAGCCGATCGATGTCGTCGCGCTGCGTCGGGGCCGGTTTTGACCGGAACATTGCCCGGAGCCTTGGCAAGATCGCCCTGGACTCCCCCGGGTCCGGAGTTCTGCTGTCTTCCATGTGCAGAGGTGGGCTGTCGTCCGTGCGTGGAAGTACAGATCCTGCCACGAATCCATCGCTGACACGGCCGGACGGGCGGTGCATGCTCGGAGCGGTGTACCCCGCTGCCTGTATGCGGTCGCTGCCCGGCATCAGGGCGAACGTCCGCGGCGACGCTAGCGCCACCTTCCGCATCGCTGGGATCCCTTCTTGCCGCGTGCCTTCCTCGTCCACGATGCACAGGCTGGTGAGGTGGGTCACCAGTCCCTCACGCTCCGCCAGCTCCGCTGCCTGGTCCGCGTCCATCGTCGCCAGTGCGAGGTGCGCCGCGTAGGCGCCCACGGCGTTCTCCAACACGGACCGGGTTTCGGCAGCAGTCCGATCGTCCTTGGCCGCCGCGGTGGGTCCATAGACCCTGATCCGGACGTTGCCGGCCGTCGGAGACTCGGCATTCGTGCGCAGCCCCGCGAGGATTCCCGCCATGGCTTGGCGTGCATCGGCTCCGACGGCAAAGCGAAGGTCGCCGCCGGTGAGTGCGGCAAGGTGGCCAACGTTGGCTTCGAGGCTATCCTCGCCTATCAACACCACGAAGACGCGCCTGCCCTTGCGCGCCAGGGCGTGGGGGTCCATCGCGTAGCTCTTGCCGTCGGTGACGAGTAGAATGTCGCGGACCCCCGCCCGCGTCATGCACAGATCGAGCGCTTCGCCGATCTCGGTGCCGCCACGCGGCTCTCCGAACCGATCGACCAACATGGGCACATCCTTGACGGGACCGGGCCGCTCCGGGCCGACTGGCTCACAGGTCGTGTCGAACTGCCACAGAGCGATCCGGTCGCCCGCCCGCAGTAGCCGGACCAGATCGTCGATCCCCTGCACGGCAACCTGGTGCTTGGTGACAGCGGCGTTGCCGGAGCCCTCGCAGCGCTCGGCCATCGAGCCCGAGCGGTCCAGCAGCACAGCCATGTCGAGCGGCTTGTCGCGGTCAATCGTGGGCTGGATCTTTAGTACGATTGGCCGGTCGTCCCAACTCTTCCCGGTTACCTCGCCCGGTCTCCAGCCATCCACCACCAGATCCAACGGCGTGTGGGTAGGAACCGTCGCGGCAAACGCGCCGTTTTCGTCCGGTGCCTTCCGGGGCGAGTCCGTGGCAGAGCTGAATCCGTGCGGTGGAGCCTCGATACGCACGTCGCGCGCATCGTGGGAGACCCTGAGTGAGGCCATCAGAGTCTCGCCGCCGTGGACCAGCTCGTCAGCGTCCTCCAGCCCCGAGCATCCATACACGTCGCCGACTGTCATCGGGATGCGGAGTCGGCCCAGGGTGCCGTCGCACCGCAGCACCTCGGCCCATCGCATGGTGACCTCCGCCGAGTCGCCCGGCCCCAGATTCCCCAGCGAGAGCGAGTGCACGCCGCGGAGCAGTTCCTCGTGCAGAACGGCCGCCTTTCCTTCCTGAATCGCCTCCTCGTAGCGTCCGCGGGCTGAACGTTTCGAGTGGGCTTTGCCACGGTGCAGGACTCCACCGATCTTCGCGGTCAGCCCGAAGAACGCGGCGTGGACCGGTACCGGCAGCGTCAGCAATGCCTCGATCGGCCTGCTTTCCCTGTTGGTGTAGGTGCGCGTCGCCTCCACCACCGCCAGGCCGCCATGGATTGTGACCGAGAGTTCAAGGCCGATGAGTGGCACGGGCCACGCCTCTTCAGTGGAGTGCTGGCGAGCGACGAAGGCTTCGATCGGGTCACGCAGGTTGTGGCTCATGACGTGTGTCTTCACTTGGTGTCTCCTATCTGTTGATCACGATGCCCGGGGTTTTCGGAGGAGCAAGACAGAATCCGCTTCAGTTGTGCCTCGGCGGCGGCCGCCGCCGGCCCGGCTGGTGTGCCGGATGCCACCAGCTCCGGCGCGACCACCAGGGTGATCCCGTCCGAGATCGGGAAGGGAACTCCCCGCCGGCCCTGGAGAAGGATCCGGATGGAGGCGGGCGAGAAGCCGAGGTTGCGGAGCCGCGTGTAGCGCCGTATGGCGGCGATGTGCTCGTCGCCGTATCGGGCGTTGGCGCGCCCCCCGGTCGGTGGAGGGATGAATCTCTCCGCGATCAGGTACCGCACCTGACGGGCCGACACTCCGGTTTGCTCAGACAGTTCCGCTAACTTCATCGAGCTTGCTCCTTTCTTTCGACAAATAAGTTGTCGAAACGCATCGGGCGTGTCAACTGCCCGATGGATCATGTGCGCGGGAGCAGGTGCCATAGACGTAAACGGCGCCGGGATCTAGCTTGGCGGCATGTCTTTGAAGCACGCTTCCTCCGTCGTCGCGCTGGGCGTCGCGACCCTGATCACGGGGATCGAGACCGACCCATTGGCAGTGCGGACGGCCACGCTGCGCACCACGCATCCGGTTCCCGCCGCCGGTCCGCGGTCGGCCAGCGATCCGTCCCCGACCGCCCTTACAGAAGTTGTCGAACGCTACTGCACCCGCTGCCACAACGAGCGCAGCTTCCGCGGCAACCTCTCGCTGGCCGGCTTCGACGTCGCCCGCGCGGACGAGCACGCCGAGATTTCCGAGCGAATGATCCGCAAGCTCCGCGCGGGGATGATGCCGCCGCCGGGCGCCCGCCGCCCCTCCGCCGACACCCTCACCGCCCTCGCCCGGACGCTGGAAGACATCGTCGACGAGGCCGCCGCCGCCCGTCCCTACGCCGGCACGCGCCCCTTCCAGCGCCTCAACCGGGCCGAGTACGCCCGCGTCGTCCACGACCTTCTCGGCCTCACCGTCGACCCCGAGGAGTGGCTCCCCGCCGACCAGATCACCGCCGGTTTCGACAACATCGCGACCTCGCAGACGCTGTCGCCCACCCTCATGGACGCCTACCTGGCCGCGGCCAGCGAAATCGCGCGCAGGGCGGTCGGCGATCGTGACGCGGCGCCCACCACCGCCACCTACACCAACCCGCCCACCGTCTCCCAGCACGAGTGGGAACGCGTCGAAGGGGCGCCGTTCGGCACGCGCGGCGGGATCAGCGCGCTGCATTCCTTCCCGGCCGACGGCGAATACACCTTCGAGATGTCGTTCATGTCGGGGTGGGGGGAGCGCTTCCACGACATCGACATCTCGGTCGACGGCGAGCGCGTCGCGCTGGTCCGCTACGGCGGCAACATCGACTTCCAGGGCCGCAAGGGCTTCCCGGTCCGCACCGACCCGGTTTTGATCCCGGCCGGCGAGCACCGCCTGGTCGCGGCGTTCGTGCGCCGCATGGAAGGCCCCTACGAGGATCTGATCCGGCCGCACGACTGGTCGCTCACCGGGACCGAGACGAGCTACGGCACGACATCGCTCCCGCACCTGATGAGCCTGACGGTGGAGGGGCCGCACAACCCCACCGGCGTGTCGGACTTCGATGCGCGCCGCCGGGTCTTCACGTGCCGTCCCACGACCGCCGCCGAGGAGCTGCCGTGTGCCCGCGAGATCGTCGCAAGGCTGGCGGCCGACGCCTACGGCCGCGATCTCGACGGCGCCGAGGTGGACGACCTTCTCCGCTTCTACCGCCTCGGCAGCGAGGACGGCGGGTTCGAGGCCGGGGTGAGGACGTCTCTGGAAGCCGTCCTTTCATCCCCCCACTTCCTCTTCCGCATGGAGAGCGAACCTGCCGGCGTGCAGCCCGGCGAGATCTATCCCCTGGCCCCGGAGGATCTTGCGGCGCGTCTGTCGTTTTTCCTGTGGGGGAGGGCGCCCGACGCCGAGCTGCAAGCGGCCGCGCGCGACGGTTCGCTCTCGGATCCGGCGGTGCTTGAGGATCAGGCGCGGCGGTTGCTGGCCGATCCGCGGGCCGAAGCCCTCGCTACCCGGTTCGCATCACTGTGGCTGCGGCTGCAGGACGTGGACAAGGTCAGCCCGGACGCGCTCCGGTTTCCCAACTACAGCGAGCAGCTGGCGCGGGCGATGCGGCGGGAGACGGAACTCTTCTTCGACAACCTGGTGCGGGAGGACGGCAGTCTGCTCGACCTGCTGCGGGCTGACTACACCTTCGTGAACGAGCGGCTGGCGCGGCACTACGGCATCGAGGGCGTGCACGGCGAGGCGTTCCGGAGGGTCGCCTACACGGACGACCGGCGGCGCGGGATCCTGGGCCACGGCAGCGTGCTGGTGCAGACGTCGCTCGGGAACCGCACCTCGCCCGTACTGCGCGGCAAGTGGGTGATGGAGGTTCTGCTGGGCGCGCCGCCGCCCCCGCCCCCGCCCGGGATCCCCGACCTGGAGGAGACCGAGAGTTCGGTCGAGGGCAAGCCGCTGACCACGCGGGAGCGCCTGGAGATGCACAGCGCCAACCCGAGCTGCGCGTCGTGCCACAACTTCATCGACCCGATCGGGCTGGCACTCGACAACTTCGACGTCACCGGCCGGTGGCGGATCCGCGAGGACGGGGCGGTGCTGGACACCCGCGGCACCTACTACGACGGCACCGAGATCGAGACGCCGGGCGATCTGTCCCGGGTTCTGCTCAAGCGGCCGACGCCGATCGTGCGGCAGTTCACCGAGGGCCTCATGGCGTATGCGCTGGGGCGCGCGATAGATTATCGGGACCAGCCCGCGGTGCGCGCGATCGCGGCCGGGGCGGCAGACAACGACTACAGGATCTCTTCGTTTGTTCTTGGGGTAACAGGGAGTATCGCCTTCCGAATGAAGCAGGCGGCTGAGGACGGCGATGGCGATACCGCCGGTTTTTGAAATGCCCCAGGGGTCTTCCGCGGGCTCCATACAATTGGAGAGGACCAATGAGACGCGACAAGCGACACTACCGAGTCTACCACATCGACAGGCACGTGCACGGAGCAGGCTGTGGCCACAAGGCGGTCGAGCACGACGGGCACATCGACTACGTGGTCGACGGGCGGCTGCACCACCCGCACGGCAAACACTGTGACGATCACGGCGAAGCCTAGTCGTCGCCCCCCGCCAGGCTGGCGCTTCGCCGGCCGGAGTGCGACGCGCGGCTCATCCACGAACCGGTTCCCCCGAGGCTGGCAGCCCGTGGACAAAATCCCCCCGGCATTCGAGCGGCGATGCATCCGGGCTGGGCCGCTTCGCTTTACGCATCAACAAGGAAAGTAAACATTACACTACGTCATGTTTAGCATACATTCTGCCACTCCAACGCTACGCTCTGCGTTTCTCCTCGGGCGAATAGCTCGGCTATTCACCTCTCGTCGTGCCTTGCCAGCCCGGCGCCTCACCGCTCTCGGTGCTCGGGCGGCTTTATCCACGGACTGCTAAATGCACTTTCTGACAGGCAAAACGGTTGCGCGCCGCACTTTCCTCCGAAGCGCCGGGGCGACGGTGGCGCTCCCCCTTCTGGATGCGATGTTCGCGGCGGGCCGAGTGCGCGGGGAGGCGCGCGCGGCGCAACCGACCCGGCTGGTCTGCATCGAGGAGGTGCACGGGGTCGCCGGATGCAACGAGTGGGGCGCTGAGCAGCACCTCTTCGCCCCCGCCGCCGCGGGGCGCGACTTCGAATTGGGCGACGCCAACGTGCTCAAGGCGCTCGAGCCGTGGCGCGACCACATGACGATCGTCTCCAACACCGACGTGCGGATGGCGGAGGCCTTCGCCGCGCAGGAGGTGGGAGGCGACCATTTCCGCTCCAGCGCGGTCTTCCTCACCCAGTCCCACCCCAGGCAGACCCAGGGCTCGGACCTCTTCTGCGGGACTTCGCTGGACCAGCTGCACGCGCAGCGGTTCGGCCAGGAGACCGCGCTGCCGTCGCTGCAGCTCTCCATCGAGCGCACCGACAAGGGCGGCGGCTGCGACTACAACTACTCGTGCGCGTACACCGACTCGATCAGCTGGTCGTCGCCCACCACCCCGCTGCCGATGATCCGCAACCCGCGGACCGCCTTCGACATGCTCTTCGGGGCGGGCGGGAGTGCGGAAGAGCGGGCGCGGCGGCGCCGGACCCACGGGAGCATTCTGGACTGGGTGGCCGAGGAGGTATCGGGCCTGAGGGCGCAGCTTGGGGCGGTGGACCGCGGCCGGGTCGACCGCTACCTCGACAGCGTTCGCGAGATCGAGCGTCGCATCGAGCGGGTCGAGGCGCGCAACACCAGCGGCGAGGCGCGGGAACTGCCCGGGGCTCCGCCGGGCGTGCCGGATTCGTTCTCCGAGCACATGCGCCTGATGTTCGACCTGCAGGTGCTCGCCTTCGAGACCGACGCGACGCGCGTGGTGGCGTTCAAGACCGGGCGGGACGCGTCGAACCGCACCTTCCCGGAGAGCGGATCGGACCGTGGCTTCCATCCGGCCTCGCACCATGGGGGCCGCGAAAAGGCGATCCTCGAGTTCAACAGGATTTGCCAGTACCGCACGGGTCAGATGGCCTACTTCCTGAACCGCCTGGAAGAGACGATGGACGGCGATGCGAGCCTGCTCGACCGCTCCATGATCATCTGGGGCTCGCCGATGGGCGACGCCAACCTGCACAACCACCGCCGCTGCCCGCTGGTGCTGATGGGCGGCGCGAACGGGCAGCTGGACGGGGGCGTGCACCTGAAGGCCGAGGCGGGGACGCCGATGGCGAATGTGTTCACGACCTTGCTGCACCGGCTCGGCCACACCGACATGGAGCGCTTCGGGGACGCGACGGGCGAGTTCTCGCTGGACGTGACGGCGGGGCCGTGAACGCCTGGAGGGCGCGGGGACGCAGGGGCGGACCCGTTTTGGTGCGGTGGCTCGGGGTGGTGCTGGTGGTGGGGCTGGTGGCCGGCATCGATGTGGCCGTGGCCGCTGCGAGCGGAGCCGTGATGGATTCCCCGGTGGCCGACGCCGACGCCGCAGCGTCCCGTTCATTCGGAGCCACGAAGGACTCCCCCGTGGCCGATGCCGCGCAGCGGGGCGATCTGGACGCCGTTCGCCGCCTTCTGCGTGAGGGCGCCGACGTGAACGCCCCCCAGGGCGACGGCATGACCGCGCTCCACTGGGCAGCCGAGCGCGGCGACGCGTCCCTGTGCGAAGTGCTCCTCTATGCCGGCGCGAGGGTGGATGCCGGGACGCGGATCGGGCACTACACGCCGCTGCACCTCGCGGCGCGGGCCGCGAGCGAGGCCGTGTTGGGGCTGCTGCTCCGCGCCGGGAGCGATCCCAACGCCGTCACGACCAACTCGGGCGCCGCGCCGCTCCACCTGGCGGCCGCATCAGGCGACCGGAGTGTGATCGCCGCGCTGATCGAGGGCGGCGCCGACGTGAACGGCCGGGAGCGGGTATGGGGCCAGACGCCGCTGATCTTCGCTGCAGCCGCCAACCGGATCGCGGCCATCGAAGCCCTGCTGGACGCCGGCGCCGATCCGTCGATCACGGCCTGGTCGGTGGATGTGGACGAGCAGGCGAAGGCGGACGCCGCGGCGGAGAGGCGCCTCTCGGAGTTCCTGGCCGCATTCAAGGACAAGGAAGGCGGCGGCCCGGAGTGGCAGCCCACCCCGAGTCAGGTGCAGGCGGCGATCGAGGCGTCCCGCGAGATCCAGCGCAAGTGGCCCGACGTGCCGGACCCGGCAAATGACGGCAGGGCGGAGGAGGACGAGGGCGAGGGCGAGGGTGAAGCGGCTGCGGAACCGGGTGGCAACAGCGAAGGAGAGGCCGAGGGCGGCGAGTTGGAGGAGGAAGCGCCAGCCGAAGGGGCGGCGGAGTCCGCGGAGGTGGCCGAGGGCGAAGAAGCGGCGGAGTCCGAAGAGGACGAAGAGCCGCGCCCCCTGTCCTACGCGCAGATGGTCGGCGCGTGGGGGGGACTCACTCCGCTGCTGCACGCCGTCCGGCAGGGGCACACCGCGGCGGTTCGCGCGCTGTTGGACGGCGGCGCCGACATCAATCAACCGTCGGGGGGCGACCTGACCACCCCCCTGCTCATGGCCGCCGTCAACGGCCAGTTCGACCTCGCGATGCTGCTCCTTGAGCGCGGCGCCGACCCCAACCTCATCAGCACGGCAGGCACGGGGCCGCTCTTCGCCGTCCTCGAGCGGCAGTGGGCGCCGCGCGCGTCGTACTCGCATCCCACCGAGCACCTGCGGCAGAACACGACCCATCTGCAGATGCTCGAGGCGCTCCTCGAGGCCGGCGCCGACCCGAACGTCCGCCTGAACAGCCATCTCTGGTACATGGAGTACACCTTCGGCGTCCTGCGCGGCAGCGGCATCAACCTGAAGGGCGCCACACCCTTCTGGAGAGCCGCCTACGCTCTCGACATCGACGCCATGCGCCTCCTCAAGGACCACGGCGCCGATCCCTCCATCCCCACCATGAAGCCCCCCGAGCGTCGCCGCCGCCCACCGCCCACGGAGGAAGGCGCGGAACAGGCCGAAGAACAGGATCCGTCCGGACTGCCTCCCGTCCCCGTCGGTGGCCCGGCAATCCATCCGATCCACGCGGCGTCGGGAGTCGGGTACGGACAGTCCTTTGCCGGCAACGCGCACCGCCACGTGCCGGACAACTGGCTGGCGGCGGTGAGGTTCCTGGTCGAGGAGTGCGGTGCCGACGTCAACCTGCGCGACCACAACGCGTACACGGCCCTCCACCACGCGGCTTCACGCGGGGACAACGAGCTCGTGCTGTACCTCGTGGATCACGGCGCCGACGTCACGGTGGTCAGCCGCAGGGGACAGACCACGGCCGACATGGCCAACGGGCCCATCCAGCGCCTTCAGCCGTTTCCGGCGACCGCAGCGCTGCTCGAGGAACTCGGGTCGAAGAACAACCACAACTGCCTGTCCTGCTGACTGCATGCAATCAGTGCATGCACAGGCCGGTCCGGCGGAATGGCGAGCGGCCGGGCCTTACCTCGCCCGTCAGGCTCCCAGCCCGAGCGCCTCCGCGATTCGCTGTGCGATCCTCTTCTCCAGTTCGCCGCGCGACTGACAGTGGAGCGGGTTGCCGCTCACCGCGCGGGGCCGGCCGTAGGCGTCCACCATCGTGAGGATCTCGGTGCTCTCCGGTCCCTTCGCCGTGAGCCTTGTGACGACGGCGAGGGTGACGTCGTACTGGTTGGCCAGCGGACCCGCGAGGTCGTGACCACAGTCGACGAAAGTGTTCATGCGGTCGCGCTCGACGCGCCTCGCGGTGTAGCCCTGGTTGCCGATCTGCATCACGCGCGGATCGGCCTGCTCAACGGGAATGCCCATCTGTTCGTACACTCCGCCCACGACGCCCCAGACCGTGGCCGCCGGCATAGCCAGCGTCCGGACTCCGACTCCCGCCTCGTTGTACATCTCCACCGCCTGGTAGCCTCCGACGCGCAGCACGTTGCGTCGCTGTTCGGGAAGCGGCGCGCTGTCGTCCTCCCCACCCCCCCCCGCACCGGACGCGCATCCGGCCGCAGCCACGGCGAGCAGGGCCGCCGCCATAATCCTGACGCGAATCCCGATCCCGTTCTCGCACAAGAACATGTTCCCGATCATTGCCAAATCTCTCCACCTGAGGTTGGGTCGGCTCGTCCGATTCACTACACCAATTGTACAGGCCGGGTTCGCCGATGCTTTCAGCGGTGGCGTCAGCGCCCGCTCTCCCTCGCCACCGCATCCGATTCGTAGATGTCGATTCCCGCCCGCCGCAGCGACGCGCGCGCTCTCTCCATCCACGAGGACCGCCGCACCAGCACAAGCTCAAGGTACGGAGGCGCCGGCACCCCGTCCACGATGCGGATGAAGTGGTAGTCGCCGAGCTCCACCGGGTGGGGGATCTCGTACGTCTGCCCGGCCCAGGTGAAGCGGATCCGGTCGGCGCGCGCAAAGTCGGCCGTCTTCCAGCGCTGCTCGATATACACCTCGTCCTCCGCGGCGTAGACCCCGGGGGCGATGCGGTCGCCGTGGCGGTAGTAGTCCGGGTCGAAGTCGCTACCGTCGTGCCGCTGGAAGGTCTGTTCCATGGCGTAGTCGACGCCGCGCAGGTCGTCCGTGTCCGCGAGCGACTCGAGGTGGTGGCGAAGCTCGTGGGTGAGCGTCTCCCAGATCTGCTCGGACCAGTCGAAGCCGGGGTCGACCCTGGCGAGCGCGCGGAAGGAACCCCAGTAGAGGATGACGACCGACCGCACCGTCTCGGGCCCCTCCCAACTCGACGGATAGGACTCGGTCACGCACTCGCCCAGCGTATACACATGCGGAAAGCGCGGATGGCTCAGCGCCTCGCGGTGAATGGTCAGCCCGTCGACCCCGTCGCGGTAGCGCAGCGGGATCCCGTCGAAGACCTGGCGGGCTTCTCTCTCGAAGGCGTCGAACTCCATAGATTACCTGGTCTGCCGGGATCGCCCGCTCGGCCTGGACGTTCCCCGGGGGAGGATCGGTGTGACGGAAAATGGAAAGGGCCGCCCGGCGGCCATGATCTTCATCCTGATCACGGTGTTCATCGATGTGTTGGGCATCGGGATCATCATCCCCATTCTTCCCGAACTGATCAAGGACTTCGCCGGCGGGAGCACGGCGCTGGCCGGGCGCTGGTTCGGCGTCCTCGCCTCCACCTACGCGCTCACGCAGTTCGTCTTCGCGCCGGTGCTGGGCGCGCTGTCGGACCGCGTGGGGCGCCGGCCGGTCATCCTCATCTCGCTCTTCGGCCTGGGCGTGGACTACATCATCATGGGGTTCGCGCCGTCGCTCGGCTGGCTCTTCGTCGGGCGGCTCGTCGCCGGAATCATGGGCGCGAGCATCACGACCGCCAACGCCTACATCGCGGACGTTTCGAAGCCGGAGGACCGCGCCCGCAACTTCGGCCTGATCGGCGTCGCCTTCGGCCTGGGGTTCATCTTCGGACCGGGGCTGGGCGGCGTGCTCGGAGGCATCGACCTGCGGCTGCCGTTCTTCGTCTCGGCCGGACTCGCGCTGGTGAACTGGCTGTACGGCTTCTTCGTGCTTCCCGAATCGCTGCCGCCCGAGAAGAGGGACGCCTTCAGCTGGAAGAAGGCGAACCCGGTGGGGAGCCTGTACGTCCTCGGCTCCTACCCGCTGGTGGCGGGGCTGACCGCCGTCTTCGTCTTCGTCGTGCTCGCGCAGCGCGGCCTCGAGACCGTCTGGGTCCTCTACACGGGCCACAAGTTCGGCTGGGACGAGCAGATGAACGGCTTTTCGCTGATGCTGGTGGGGTTGATGGCGGCGATCGTGCAGGGGGGACTGGTGCGTCCGGTCATCAAGTGGCTGGGCGAGCGGCGGGCGATTCTGTACGGGCTGGTCACGGCCGTGATCACCTATCTCGGCTATGGCCTGGCCACTGCGGGGTGGATGCTCTTCGCGTTCATCGTGTTCGGGTCGATCGGGGGGGTGGCGGGGCCCGCGATCCAGAGCCTGGTCGCGGGCGCGGTTCCGTCGGAGGACCAGGGCAAGGTGCAGGGAGGCATCACGTCGCTGATGAGTCTGACGAGCATTCTCGCGCCCCTGATCTTCACGGCGGGGCTGTTCAGCTACTTTACGTCGCCGGATGCGCCGATGGAGTTGCCGGGGGCCCCGTTCCTGCTGGGAGCGGTGATGTATGCGGCGGCGTTCTGGTCGCTACTGCGGTTGTTCAGGAGGATGCCGGGGTAGAGGGTCTGCGGGCGAATCCCAGGCTGCATTCGACCGGCGATGGTCCCCATTTCTGCTATCAATCGTGTCGCATATCTGCTATTGTGTCATGTGAATGTCTGCTATCACAAGCGTAATATATCTGCCATTACACGCGTCGTTTTTCTGCCATTGTCCTTTGCGCCAATCAATCCGGCGAAGTTACGTTCCATGAGTGGAGCTCATCGCCCCGCAGGATTTCCCCCAACGAGGGCCACCATTGAGACGATACCTCCCCAGGACTGTCGACCTGGAGATGCGGCAGCTACTCGGCGCTACCGGCTGTGTCGTGATCGAGGGTGTTCGGGGTTGCGGCAAGACCACGACCGCGAGGGAGTTCGCTGCGAGCGAAGTGCTGCTCGATGTCGACGAAGACGCCCGGTACCTGGCGGAAGCCGACCCGGCCGAAGTGCTCAAGGGTCCCTCGCCGCGACTCATCGACGAGTGGCAACTGGTGCCCAGGGTCTGGAACCACGTGAGGCGCGCGGTCGATGACCGGCGGACACCGGGTCAGTTCATCCTCACCGGGTCGGCCATCCCTTCCGACGATGTCACGCGGCACACGGGGATGCGTCGCATAGTGCGTCTTCGCTTGCGGCCCATGTCGTTACACGAGTCGGGCCGGTCATCCGGCGCCATTTCGTTGAAGCGCATGCTCGCAGGGGAGCCCCCCAACGCCGGGGAACACGCAATGGCCATTGGCGAGGTGGCCGAACTCATCTGCCGCGGCGGATGGCCAGAGAGCGTGGATTGGCCGCTGTCACGCGCCCTGCGCGCCAATCGCGGTCAGGTGGACGAGTTGGCCCGTGTGGACATCAGGGTCGTTGACGGCGTCCGCCGGGACCCCCAACGGGTGAGGCTGCTCCTGCGTTCCCTGGCCAGGAACGTCGGCACCGCTGTAGCGACGTCGAGGCTTGCCGCGGATGTGGGAGGCCGGGACAACGGAGGGATCAACCCGCACACTGCTGCGGACTACCTCAACGCCCTGGCTAGCACCATGATCATCGAGGATCAACCGGCCTGGGCGACCCACCTGCGCTCACGGGCAGTCCTGCGCAAGCGTCCGGTCCGCCATTTCGTGGATCCATCGCTGGCAGTAGCTGCGCTGGGGGCCGATCCCGGCCGATTGCTCAGAGACTTCAGGTTTCTCGGCTTCCTGTTCGAGTCGATGGTCGTCCGCGATCTCCGGGTCTACGCGCAGGCGGCCGACGCCGAGGTCTTCCACTACCGGGAGAACGGACGTCTCGAGGTCGATGCCGTGGTCCAGGCCCGCGACGGCCGTTGGGCGGCCTTCGAGGTGAAGCTTGGTCCGAAGATGGTCGAGGAAGGGGCTCGCAATCTCCTCAGGCTCGCCGACCGCGTCGATCAGCGACGGGTTGGTCCGCCCCAGGCCCTCGGCGTCATCGTGGCGGGCGGATACGGCTACTCGAGACCGGACGGCGTGGGAGTTGTACCGATAGGCGCGCTCGGGCCGTAGGGGCCAGGGAGTTGGAATAGAACTGGCGCCGCAGCCACATATTGCGTTACTATGGAGATAGTATTACGATAATAGTAGAGCCGTCGCTCAACTACACATGAAGGCTCCGGGAGACTCGTATGAGACGCAAGGCGCTGAGCCGACTCGGTGAAACGGAAATGGAAGTCCTCCACCACGTGTGGGCATTGGGAGAGGCGTCGGTGGCCGATGTTCACGCCAGCATCCTGAAGGACCGTGCGGTTGCCTATACCACAGTCATGACTGTGTTGAAGAAGCTGGCGCGGAAGGGCTTCCTGCACTGTGACAGCAGTGGCTCCCGGTACCTGTACACGCCAGCGCGTGCGCCCGCGCAAGTGCGCCAGGAACTCGTTCAGGACCTCCTCGACCAGGTCTTCCAGGGTTCGGCGTCCGCTCTCGTTCAGACCCTGGTTCGCAACGACCAGCTCCCGCCGGATGAACGCGCGCAGATCCAGCAGCTGTTGAAGCGCCTGGCGGAAGAGGGGGAGTCCGATGTCTGAAGTGTTGGTCGCCCTCGGGGAAGCAGGTCTGGTCGCGCTGTGGATGCCCGTGATCATCTGGACCGGGCTGGCGGGGGTGACGATGGTGGCTCTGGCATTGGCCCGCGGGATGCACCCCCTGCTCGGGTATCGGCTCCGGCAAGGCTTGCTCCTGGCGCTGCCCGCCTCCGTCGTGGTCACCCCCTGGCTCCCCGTGCCGGAACTGATCAGGCGTTCCCTCCCGGCCGAGCTGGCAAGCCCGTTGGACGCGGCTATCCCGAGCACCGTTACACCCGGGCAATTGGCGGTAGTCCAGGTCGACCTCGGCACGGTCCTCCCGGGCCTGGTCACAATGGCTGTGATTCTCCTGGCCCTGGTCCGCCTCTCGATGCTTGCACGCGACCTGCGCCAACTCCACAGGCTTCGCGTCGCGGCCTCCGCCCTCGACGACAAAACCGCCGACAGGACGCTCCGCGAGCTGGCCCATCGACTCGACCTCCAACGCCCGGTAGAGTTGCTGAAAGGACCGGACGGATCCGTACCCATCACCTTTCACTGGCGGCGCCCGGCGATCCTCGTTCCGCGCAGCCTCCTCGGCGATCCGGGGGCTCTGCGCATCGTCCTCGCGCACGAACTGATCCATGTGCGTCGACACGACTACATCTGGGCGCTGCTCGACTGCCTCACCTCGGCGGCCTTTGCCTTCCACCCGTTGACCTGGCTGCTGCGGCGCGGGATCGACCGCTGCCGCGAGACCTCGTGCGATGCCGAAGTGGTGGCGGCCGGATTCGCACCACCGGAGAAATATGCGGAAGTACTGGTTCGCACCCACGACCAGGCGCGTGTACCGATGACCGCTGTCGCAGCCGGAATGGCCGCGCGATCACCCACCATCAAGAAAAGGCTGGAAACCATGCAACAGTTCGCACACACGAAACCCACATCGCGGTTGCGGACAGTCAGCGCAATCGCTGCCGCACTGCTGTTCCTCGTCACGACTACCGTGGCCGGGTGCGTCGGGCGGAGCGAAATCCCCGATTCCTCCCAGGCACCAGCATCAAGTGACGGTGCCGTTCGATACTACCCGATTACGGTTTCCGACACCGTGCGGTATATCTACCCGGCCTCTTCCCGGACGCAGGAAGCGTCGGCCGCCCTCCGGCGATTGGAGATCGAGCTGGCCTACCTGCAGGAGCGCATGGATGCACTGCAGGAGGAAGCAGACGCGATTCCGAGGACGCGCCCTGAACTGCCGCCCCAGGGAGAGGACTACCCGGCGTACAGCCGATTGATGCAACGCCTGACGTTGCTGAACGAGATGCTGAAGGAGCGTATCAGGGGGATCGAGATCCTGAGGATGAAACAGGAAACGGAAAGGCGGCTGAAAGAGCCCGCATCCTGAGCCCCCGGGGTACGTCCTACCCTCCCTCGTCACTCGCCCAGGGATACGCCCCGGTCATCTCCACCCCGTGCGCCTCGAAGAGCAACTCCACGAGCCGCTGCCATGAACGCCAAGCTGTAGTACGCCCATAGGCGGACTTGGTCTTGTGCGCGATCACCAGGTCGAGTGCCGGAAACACGCTGATCCACTGGCCTACGGCTCCCCTCCCCGTGTAGGCGCCGTCGAAAGGACCGCTCACCCGCGGGCCGTCGAAGATCCACCACATGTAGCCGTAGCCGAAGTAGCCGTCGCGCCTGCGTGGCGGGTTCATCTCCTCGAGGGGCGTGACGACGCTGACGATCCGCCGCGCCCAATCGCGCGAAATCACCTGCTCGCCGCTCCACGCGCCCTCGTTGAGCATGAGGTGGCCGATGCGGGCCATGTCGCGCGTGGAGAGCCAGAAGTGGTACGCCGGATTTCGCGAGACGCTCAGGTTGCCGCTCTTTCGCTGCGCGGACCGGTCCCAGTCCTCGAAGCCGAGGGGGATGGCGAGCTGGGCTTGCGCCTCGTCGTAGATGTCGCGACCGGTGAGCTGCTCGAAGACGGCGCCCGCTGCGTTGAAGTCCCAGTTGCTGTAGAGCATGTAGGTGCCGGGCTGCCGGGAGCCCCGCTCGGGTGCCTCGGCCAGGTTGTCGCCGGAGTTGGAGGCGGGGTGGTAGACCCCTGAGCGGGCCGTGACGAGGTGGTCGACCGTGGCCTGTCGCTCGATCGGCAGGAGGCCGCCGATGTCGTCGACACCGATCTCTTCCATCGTGGCGTCGAGGTCGATCACGCCGTTCTCCACCCAGTGCCCATACAGCATCGCCAAGATGCTCTTGCGCACGGAGGCCAGGTACGAGAGCTCCTCGATGTCGCCGAAGGTGAAGACGACGCGGCCCTTGTGCGCGACCACCACGCCGGTCGAGTTGGCGCTGTCCCGCAGGAAGGCGGCGGCGCGCTGGAGTGTCTCCCGGTCCCAGCCGAAAGCGTCGAGGTCTGGGCCGCGTACCGCCTCCCATGTCTCGCCGGGGAAGACGCAATCGTCGCACTGCGCGGTGAGGGGTAGGGCGGTGGCGAGCGCCAGCGCGGCGCACAGGGCGCCGACCGGCGCCGCGAGGCCGATGCGGGAGATTGCGCGATCCATGTTCAATCCTCCTTGTCACTGACGCGGCCGGGCTTCCTTCATGACACGAAGAATGCGGGTGGCCGCCGTCGCGGTCCAGCGTCTGGCAGTCGCCGCCCACCAAAGTCATCGGCGCCATGGCCGTCAAGGGCGGATGACCGGGATCGAGGCGGCGGCCCGCGACACCGTTTCGCTGGGGCATCGAGTCCTTCAGGGGCGGCCAGGAGTATGCGTAGGCGAGTGTGTTCCGGTGACTTGACCGGCGGGAAGCGTCGGGCAAGAATACGTTGGGATCGGGAGGTGCGAGGAGCGTAATCGTCCAGGCCGAGGATTTCCGCGATGGAGGCACACAGTACCAGTCCCCCCGTGGCAATGGGACGGAGGGTCGTCGAGGCTTCCGTTGCGAATGCGCTCCCACACTTCGCACCCCTCGCGATCTTTCCGCTCGTCGCGTGCGCCGCGGTATACGGCGGCTGGTGGATCGCGGTGCCGCTGGTCTTCTACGCGCTCGCGGATCGCTTCGACAGGATATTCGGCCTGGAGGAGCGGAACATGGATCCGGCCACCACCAGCGAGAGCCAGTTGTTTCTGTACAAGCTCTCGCTCTGGCTATGGGCGGTGCTCTGGCCGGCCACGTTCGTCTTCGCGCTCTGGCAGGCACTGGTTTCCGATCATCTGGCCCTGTGGGAAGTCTGGTGCGTGGCCGTGATTCTCACGATGGTGGGACAGACGGTCTTCATCGTCGGCCACGAGCTGGTCCACCGCCGCGCTCTCTGGGAGCGTCGCCTCGGCGAGTTCCTGCTGGCTTCCGTCTCCTATCCGCACTATGCAACCGAGCACGTCTACATTCATCATCCGTGGGTATGCACGCCCCTTGACCCGGGGTCCTCTCCGAAGGGTCGGAGCTTCTGGCGATACCTGCCCGCCGAGGTGGCGAACAACGTGCTGGGGGCCTGGCGGTTCGAACGCCGCCGCCTGACGCGCCGCCAGAAATCGGTGTGGCACCATACGAACGCATTCTGGCGTTACGCCGTGCAGATCATCTTCTGGTACGGCATCATCCTCTGGATGGGCGGTCCGTGGGTGGCACTGGTCTACGTGGTTCTGTGCGCCAACGTCGTATTCTCGATGAAGATCAGCAACTATGTGCAGCACTACGGGCTGCGACGGATCCGCACGCCCGCCGGCCGGTTCGAGCCCGTCAAGCCGCGGCACGCCTGGAGCGCGGCCTACAAGTTCACCAACTGGCTGTACTACAACATGCAGCGCCACGCCGACCACCACACGTCGAGCCGGCGCTATCCGCTGCTTCAGCATCATGGCGAGGCCGCCTCGCCGCAGCTTCCGGGCAGCTACATTCAGATGAACGGCCTGGCCCTCTTCCCCAAGCGGTGGTTCAAGACCATCGACCCCCTGCTCGATCTTCAGCGGGCGCAGTTCTATCCCGAGATAGACGACTGGAGCCCCTACGACAGCCAGGCCTTCGCGGCGCGCCCCGACGCGTTCGACGCGATCGCCGAGATTCACGCCGCCGCCCCGCGCGTCGCCGGATGGATCAACCGTACTCCGGCGTTGCTCGATATGCTCCGGGAGCGGGAGTTCACGGATCTGGAGCTCCCGGAGGGATTCCTGCCGGACCCGGAATCCGAGGCGATTGCCCGGTGCGGGTTGGCGCGCCTGTACTGGACGCACGAACTGAGCCTGGCGGAGATGAAGGCGCAGCTCGCCGACATTCACGTGCAGGACGCCGGCGAGGCGGTGGACGCGGCGCGTGAGTGGTCCAACGGCAAGGTCTTCCAGATTGCCGTGCACGTGATGCGCCGCAGCCTGTCGATTGGCGAGGCGGCGACGGCGTTGTCGCGCGTTGCGGAGGCCTCCATCGCCACCGCGCTATCCGCGGTGGAGGAGGACTTCGCCGATCGCGGCGTGCCGCGAGGCAGCGGCGGCGTTGCGGTCGTCGTGCAGGGGCCCCTGGCGAGCGGAGAAGCCATGCCGGGCGAGACGCTCGACATCCGGTTCGTGTACGAGGGCACCCCGGCCAGGCACTATCGGAAGCTGTGCGGCCGCTTCCGGAAGGCGCTGCGCGCGCTGACCCGCAACAACCTGCTGCTGTCGCACCAATCGTTTGCACGTGGCGGGGCGGGCGAGATCCAGCCGCTCGACGCATTCGCCGAACAACTCCGCGACCCCGATTCGGGCCGGGACCTGGTGGCTCTGGCGCGGGCCCGGTGCGTGTGGGGATCGGGCGACAGGGTCGTTGCGGAACGGGTCTCCGGAGAGCTGCGCGAGGCTTTGGGCGGACGTTCGGCTCGCGAGATGCTGCTGGCTGAATTGCGCGAGCCCGGAGAGCGTGCCACCGAAGCCGGCGTACCGGGCCTGCCGTCGATCGCCACGATGCGGGGCGGTCTTCGGGACATCGAACGCGCCGCGCTGTTCCTGCGCTCGGCGCCCAACGGCGATGTGGCGGCACGTCTGGCGGGCGACGCGGAGCGCACTTTCCGGACGGCAGGCGATCGTGGATCGATCACCGAGGATGCCGCCGAGCGGCTCGCGGCGGCGGCGGCGCTGTGGCGGAAACTCCGCGGCGCGCTGCGGCTTGTCGCGGACGACGGGTTCGAGGCCGAATCGGCGGCCACCGGAGCCAGGGCCACGATCGCCGGTATCTGCGGGGTGGACGATTTCGATGCGCTCGCCGCGGTGATCGAGGAAACCGCGTCGGGCGCCGCCGCCGAGATCGAGACGCTCGCGCCGAACTTCGGGACGGATCGCTAGTTAGCTAGCTAGATATCTAGCTAAGAAGCTAGACCGCCCCGGAAAGCACCATGAACACGTAGGCCTTGGCTTCTCGAAGCCGATCTCCGGATACGACCAGCTTGATGTGGTGAATGCCGCGCAGCAGTACGAACCGCCCGGACTTCCCAAAGAGCGTCGTCGGCTTTGACACCCAGCCGGCAAGCGCCTCGAGCTTTTCCGGAACGACAAGGTCCTCATGGCCCAGGGCCTCCAGGAATGGCTCCCAATCGGTCAGGCCGTCGAGCCAATAGCGCGAGTCCTTCGTATACCGCTGCTTGACGATGAGCGTGAGGCCGAGCGTCGGGCCGACACCCTCTTCCCGCACGTCGATGTTCACGCCGGTCCTGAGAATGTTCGCGCGCTCGTCAAAGCGTGCGATCAGGGAGTCGACGGCCGCGAAATGGCCCGGCCAGCCGGTGTCTTCGAGATAGCGCCACGTTGCCTGCCGCGATCTGAAGCCCATGATCGCCAGGCGGATGCCCCGCGAGCGAGACGGGAACACACCGAACGAATCCATGCGCGTGTCTGCCGGCTGTGCCAGGTAGACCCGTTCGATGTTCTCACGCTCGGGGTCGCTCATCTCCCAGCCCAGGCAGGAAAACAGTGCGTCCGCGACCGCACGGACATCGGCCGCCTGGCCGCGGGCACCGAGAATCGGGCGTTCGCCGGGCCGGAGGAACATGCCCGGAAGTGAGCGCCCGTCGTCCCCTGCCGGGCCGATATCGTATTCCAGCATCAATTTGCGGCCGACAATCTCGCGCAGGGGCGAGTCTTCGGTCTCCATCCGGCCGAAGAGCCGCGTGATCACTCTCGCGGTCTCATCCGTCGCGTCGGCGCGCGCTCTCTTCCGGAAGAAGGCCGCCGTTCGCGTTCCGCTCGCGAGGGAGACGCCGAAATCCGCCCTGGGCTCGCTTGCGTGCAGCGGCAGCTCGAACCCGAATGGCAGGGCGCCCATTGTGATGGGGAGTTTGCCGGCGCGCTCGAGTATGCGCTCCCACTGCGGGTCTCCGATCAGCACCGGCGAGACTCGGTTTCGGAAGTGCCCGAGCAGCTCACCCATCGTGCCGCCCTCCTCGGCGAGACGGTCCTGGGTCAGTGCGACGGCCGCGTCGATATCCATGTTCTCCTCACGCAATCACTGGTGCGGGATTCAGGCCGGCTTCGGAGAGCGGGTGCTCGCGGTACCCCATGCTGACGGGCACGTCGTACAGGCGCCCGGGTGCGAACCTTGCCCAGAAGTGGCGCATGCCCGGTACGATGACCCGGGCCACCGGCATGCCGATATCCGGTCGCGTCTGATCCAGCACCAGGAACTCCATGCCCCTGGCTTCGACAAGCGCGCGGCAGTGTTCCACATCTTCGCGCGTGTCCGCCGATTCGACCACCGGATACTGCGAAGCCCTGCGGAGCGGCTCGTCCGGCGCCGGCGCCAGCCAGGAACAGTCGGCGAGGCGGGCGGTCTTCCACCACCAGAGCGCCAGCGGGTCGTCGATCCTGGGCCGTCCGTCCCCCGCCCCGGGACGCGGCAGCCAGGTGAGGCACTGGTTCAATTCACAGAGTGCGCGCAGGGCGGCGATCCGCGGGTCGGCGTGGGTGCCGGCGCCGTAGATGATGTCCTCGGTCTCGGCGTCCGGCCGGCGCGAGAGCGCGACGAAGGTAGGAACGCCGATATCGGAGGTGACGTCGAGCATCCACAGGTCCCGCTCATGTCGGCCGTAGTAGTCCGACGCCGATTCGAGGTACTCGTCGTCGAAGCTGGAAAGATCGACCCCCGGCACTTGCAGCCGGTTGTACCACCAGACGGCGAACGCATCGCGCTCGGCCAGTTCATAGAAGCCCTGCAGGATGGCCTCTTCCAGGGTGTTGCCCGCGGCGCAGCCGTTCGAATCGGCAATCAGGTCCGCTGGGCCGCGCTCCTCGGCCAGCATGCTGTACAGGATGGATGTCGGCAGGTAGCGGTGCCGCTGCTGCGTCAGCGACCAGACCGGGGTCCAATCGATCTCGGCGTCGGGATCGAGACGCGGCGGGACAATGTTGTAGGGATGGCCCTTCGCGTTGATGCTCTCCGCGTCGTCGAGCTGACTCTCGCTGAACAGCTGCACATCGTTGGGGTGAATCGCCTCTTCGCCCCCGGCGAACTCGATGAATCGCCTGCGGATGCGGATCTCGTCCCCATGGCGGGCGCCCGAATGGCGCTCGATCGCCTCGCAAAGAGCGCTGACCCTGGACTGCTGCCGGGTGCTGCCCTTGCCGGCGCTCTTGCTGCGCAGGCTGCGCCTGAGCGAACTCAGGGTTCGGCTTCTCATCCCGGGATTGCTCCCGGCCCAGTAGACGTGCAGCCAGGAGTCCGTCTCATCGGTGGTGCGCGACAACCAGGTCACGACACCGCTGACCGGGCTCACCAGGTGGTGGTACTTGGCCAGGGTGGCTCCCGGCGACACGGCGCGCGCACCGCCGCTGTTGCGATGGGCCTTGGGGCTCGCCCCGAGAGACACCGGGAGGGGCGGCCGGTCCGGCCGGTACAGCGCCTCGTCGCCGCAATCCGGGCACTGCGGTCTGCGCACAACCCGGTGCTGCGAACTCGTGAATGTGGCGACATTCATCGTGATCGCCTCGTTGTGAATCGGGGCCGCCTCGCCCAGCACCAGCCATTTGACGGTCTCCGCCGCGATCAGCCCGTACATCGCTTCCAGCACGGCCGGCTGGGCCGCGAACGGACTGAAGGCGCCTTCCTCGCCGGCGACGTTGCGCAGGAACCCGTGGACTTCCCGGTGGCTGCGCAGGCGGCACGCGAGGCAGTCCCAGCAGGGGCCCCGCCCGTCAGCACGGAAGATGGGGCCGAAGAGCGGCTCCATCCCGCTCGGTCGCACCAGGGTCCACGGCGCTCCCGCCTCGAGCTGGCGCCGATTCACCTCTGCGAGATGCGCGTCGAGATAGTCGGCGCAGACGACGACGGCCAGCGTCGGATCGCCGCCTCCCACGCTGGCGCCGGCCTCCTCCAGATGCCGGACGAGCCGGCCGCCGTCACCCTCAACCGTGACGCGCGCCTGCGCCAGCCGCTCTTCGACCCAGCGCGGCGACGCGCCAAGCGACGACCAGTATGCCGCCTGGCACAGGTCCATGCCGTGATCGGCGGAGACCAGGTAGCCCTTGGCCGCGAACGCGGCAAGGGCCGCAAGGACGTCGGTGGGCGCATGGGCGCCCTCGAGGGCCCCGACGATCTCGTCCTCGGAGTGCCGACCGTCGAGCAGCGGCAGCAAATCGCCGTACAGCTTGCCGTGCAGCAGCGTATTGAACGACTCGGAGACGAGGAGCACGCTCCCCTCGCCGATGTCGTGAAATCGGAGGTGTGGGGTGAGCGTGGGAAGCTTGACGATGCCCCGGTCCGCAAGAGTCGTGCGGGCCAGGATCCCGGGCCGGGGGCGCGCGTGCTTCCCGGTGGGCACGCTCAGGCCCTCAGGACTTCGGCGAGGCGCTCCAGAGCCTCGATGCAGAACGCGGAGGTCACGGACTCGGAGCCGTGCCCGATCCGCCCCACCACGCCCCACTTCAACGATTGATCGCCGAACGCGAGCAGCTCCGGCCAGCTGCCGTCCCCGCGCTGCGAGTTCATCAGCCCCTCAACCTCGCGCTTTGCGTCGATGCGCCCGAGGCTTCCGACATTGTAGAGCGCCGACACCGCCTGAGCGGTCTGAAGGACATTGCCGAATCCTCCCTTCCGGTCACGCAGGCCGAGGATGCGATCCGCGAGTATCGGGCGCAGCGGATCGAGGGCGGGCTTCGCGCGAACGATCGCGCGGGCGATCGCATAGTAGATCGCGACCGTGTCGGGATACCATTTCGACGAGCCCTCGAGGCTCCCATCGGTCACCAGGGCTTCCAACCATCGCTGGGCATACCTGGTTTCCGGACGGTCACCCAGCCAGGCGATGACGTTCGCATTGACGACAGGATCGGCCTCGATGCGAAACGGCGACACGACATCGGGTTCGCCTTCCTGCAGCACCCAGGTCATGAAGCGGCCGTCCTCGTCCTGATTCGCCAGTATCCCGGGAACGTTCCTTCCGAGCCAGATCCAGGGGTGCGTCCCGATAACCATCGAACACAGCGAGGTGCTGTCGAGATCCGGGGGCAGGTGACGGTAGTATCGCCACAGTCCGGGATACTCGATGGTGTCGACGAAATACGCCTTCGTCGCCGTACAAATCGCCCTGGCGCGCGGCTCATCGGAGCTCTGCAGGGCGAGCGCGCAGAGAGCCGACACGAAAGGAGGCCTCTCGAAGTGCCTGGGAATATCCGGGTCGCCCACATTGAACCGGATGCAGTGCCAGGCCCCGTTCGCGTCGATCGTGGATTCCAGGAAGGCAAGCCCGCGACGGATCCCTTCCCTCGCCGCCTCCGCAAGCGCCTCGGAGCCGGCCCCGCTGCTTCGGACTTCCTCTCGTTTCCGCGCCGGAGGACGAAGGGGCGGCGCGGGATCGTGGAGCGTGCGTCGCAGAAACTCTAGCGATGCCCCGCCCGTTCTCGCCGCCTCCCGCTCGGCCTCGCTGAACCTGCTGCGCGGCGGTAGCACCACATGCGTCGCGGTATAGGTCTCCTCGTGCACGTGAATCTCGTGGTCTTCGGGCAGCGTCACGCCGAATTCCTTCTCGACGGTCTCCTTGGGCGCCCGGAGAAGACGTTCGCGAAAATCGCTGTCTTCACGGGCCCTCGATACGAGGATTTCGTCCGCGTCCATGGGTCCATTCATCGATGTCTTTCCTCCAGCCGATCCGCACATTCGGATCAGGCGACCTGCCTTCTCACCAGTTCCCTGAACACCCCGTCGCCCTCCATGAGTTCGTCGAAAGAGCCGCTCTGTACGACCCTTCCGGCCTGGAGCACGTAGATGCGATCGGCCTGTTCCAGCGTGGACAGACGGTGCGCGATAACAACCCGGGTCGAGGTCAGGGCTGTGAGGTTCCGCATGACCCTGGCCTGGCTCTCGTTGTCGAGCCAGTTGGTGGCCTCGTCGAAGAGCATGATCTGCGGGCCGCCGATCACCGACCGTGCGATGGTGACACGTTGTCTCTCGCCGCCCGACAGGACGTTCCCGCCCGTGCCGACCATGGTCATCATGCCCATGGGCATGCCCCTGATCTCTTGTTCGATGTCGGCGATTCGCACCGCCGCCCACACCTCGTCACTCGTCACCTCGTCGTTGTGACCGACCAGATTGTCCCAGAGATCGAGGGGGTGAAGCCCGACCGATTGCGGCACAGCGCCGATTCTGCGGCGCAGCTGTTTCAGGTTCAGGTGCCTCAGGTCGCGTCCATCGTAGTAGACCGCGCCGGCGGTGGGCCGGTTGAATCCCAGCGCCAGCCGAAAGAGGGTGCTCTTGCCGGCACCGGACTCGCCCGCGATCGCGACGAATTCACCGGGGCGGGCGCGGATCGTGACATCGTCGAGGACCAGCGGCCCGTCGGGATCGTACCGGTAGGAGACGCGGTCGAAGAGAATATCGCCGCCCAGATACTCGACCGGCGCTCCTTCGACCTCGGTCTCGGGAACCGCGGCGAGGAGCGGGCGCATCTGGTCGAACGCCGGGAACATGGCGGCGACCGTTCCCAGGGACTCGCCGAGCCGGGCGATGGCGTACTGGAAGGCGATGAAAACGAGGTAGACGACGAGAAAATCGCCAACCGGAAAGTCCCCGTCGCCCGCGGCCACGACCGCCAGCAGGACCCCGGCGGCAAGAAAGGGGAGGGCGGCGCCGAATGCGCGCGAATGTCCCTCGAACGCGTCCATCTCGAGTTCGGCGCGTTTCTGCTCCCGGTAGTCCCGCGCCCACATGGCGAAAGCCGAAGCCTCCGCGTTTTCCACACGCAGCTTGCCTATGCCGCCCACGATCTGGAACAACCGGCCGGTGACGCGCCGCGCCGCGCGGATCATCCGCCCGCAGGGGGGAATCCGGCGCAGCCCCAGGACAACCGTGATCAGGAGCGAAGCCAGGCTGAAGGCGAGGGCGACGGTCCCGAGGGTGGCATCGTAGAGGAAGATGACACCAAGAACCGGAAGCAGAAAAAGGATCGATAGCAGGCCGTCGGCAACGACGCCTTGCAGCCCGTCGCGAAGATTCTGGAACGTCATCCCCGACATGGCCAGATCGCCCGACGGGTGGCGGTGCAGAATGCTTGGCGGAAGGCGCATGAGGCGGTCCCAGAAGGCCGCTTCGACGCGCGAAGCCGAGCGCCCCTCGAGCCGCGTCATCGCCGTGCTCTGAAGCAGGTGCAGCAGGGCGCCGAGCAGGCCGAAGCCCGCCACCGCCACGGCCGCGAGATAGAGCGCTCCGGCGGTTCCGCCGCCCGCCGTCTGGTTCGCGACGAACCCGAGCGCGAGTGCGGGCACCAGCTTGATCAGGCCGCCCGGAAGGCCGGCCATCACCAGCCGCGCCAGATCTGCGCCCGATCCATGCAGCGCGAATCCCAGCAGGTCCGCCGGCCTCAAGGTCCCCACGGGCAGCGGCCGGTAGAACACCCAGGCCTCGTCCGCCAGCGCGGCGGCACGATCCGCCGTCATCCGGACACGGCGCTTGCTGACCGGGTCGAATTCCCGGTAGCGCCCGAACCATCCCGGCAGGAGCGCCACAGGCTGGCCGTCTTCGGCTCGGAATGCCAGCATCGCGTTGCTGTCGCCGCGCCACCAGGCGCCCTCGTTCTTGAACCGCACACGCCTGGCGCGCACGCCTGACGCGTCGAGAACGTCAACGAGGCTGACCGGGGCACCGGAGGATCCCGGGCGCACGGGGATCTTGAAATCAATCCCTTCACGGCGTCCGATCACCTGCAGCGCGTCCGCCAGCGACGTGTCCTCGACACTCACGTCCCGGTCGATCGGCAGATCATAGATGTTGAAGAGCCGCTGCCGCGCAGTTCTCTCGGCCGTGTAGCGGCTCGTGGTCCGCGCGCGTTCGAGATTCGCATGGTCGACCACGGACAGTACGCGGTTCAGGCGCTCCACGGCGAAGGCAACCGCGTGAAAGGATGCGAGCGCCGGGAGCAGGGTGCCCTGTCGTGCCAGTGTCTCGGTCGAACAGCCCGAGAGCGTCACCTCGTCCGAGAGTGTGAGCCAGCTTGCCCGGGTCAGCGGTATTACCGCTTCGTGCGGGCCGCTCTCTTCGGCAAGTGCCGCCTGGTCGACCAGGTCCATGAAGAGGCTGGTGCCGCGTGGCGCATCGGATACCCATACGACGCCTCGCCGTACGGAGAGCGTACAGGGGGCCAGGCTCCGAGCCAGACCGGGCTCGGCCAGCGCAGTCGGGCGCGGACGGTGACTTGCAAAGCGCGAGAGCGTGTCCGTAATCGCGGCCAGCCAGGTATCCGTCTGTTCCGCCAGCTCCACCGGATCGACCTCGGACAGCAGGGATGCCGGCAGGCGCTTCAGAATGGTGCCCGGCGATCCCTTGGCGACCAGGCTGAGGGTGGTGTCTTCCCCCTCGCGTGGTTCGTTCGGTGCGACGCCCGGCAGCAGCCAGCCCGCCTCGCGCCGGAGCAGGTGCTGCGGTGCCGCATGATCCACCCCGTCCCTGAATTCGACCAGGAACAGATTGACGGCGCCCTGGTCGATGAACCAGACAGTGTCCGGATCGTCGAGCTTCACGGGCAGGTTGCCGGCACAGCGCACGGACTCGCCGGCGCTGGCGGCGAGTTCCGCGATGGACGTGTGCTGCGGCCTCGTGCCCCGCATCAGCCGGATCTGACCAGCTTGTGGTAGGTGCCGTCCCGATCCCCCATCAGCTCGTCGTGCGTCCCGCGCTGCACTTCGACGCCCTTGTCGAGCACGATGATCTGGTCGCTGTCCCGCACGGTGCTCAGCCGGTGCGCCACGATCAGGCAGGTGACACCGCGACGTCGCAGGGCATCATCGACGTATTCCTCCGTCGCGGCATCGAGGGCGCTGGTCGCCTCATCCAGAATGAGCAGCGTGGGATCGCCCACCAGCCCGCGGGCGATCTCCAGCCGCTGCCGCTGGCCGCCGCTGAAATTCACGCCGCCTTCCTCGACCCGGGTGGAGTACCCATCCGGCCGAAGCAGGATTTCGTCATGGATCCGGGCATCGCGCGCCGCCGCGAAGATGGCCTCGTCCGGAACGGCGGGGTTCCACAGGGTGATGTTGTCGCGCACGGACGCGGAAAAGAGCACCACCTCCTGATCCACCATCGAGATGGACTGCCGCAGCACCCCATCGGGAATCTCATCCCGCGGATGGCCATCGAAGCAGATGTCGCCTGACCAGGGCTGGTAGATACCGGCAATCAGACGCGCGAGGGTCGACTTGCCGGAACCGCTGGCACCGACCACGGCAACCCGTTGCCCCGGCCTGATCAGGAGGTTGAAGTCCTTGATCAGAGGCGGCCGGCTCCTGTTGAACCCGAAGGTGACGTCTCGCAGCTCAAGCCGGCCGGCGAGCTGAAGCCGGCCCTTGAAGGTGGGAATCGACTCCGACGGCGGACTTCGGCGGATGAGGGCGGGGTCCTCGGTGGTCCTGGAGATGTCTTCGAGTCGCTGCAGATCGGTCTCGAGTGCCTGGCGCTTCTCGGCGAACTCCAGGAATCGTCCGATCGGCGCCAGAAACATCTCGGCCAGGATGTAGAACGCAACCAGCGCCCCCAGGGTCAATTCCCCGGCCAGCACCAGACTGCCGCCGACGCCCAGGATCGCCGCGCTTCGAAGGGCGGCGATCAGACCCGGAAGCGCGGCATTGACGGAGCCCAGCTCCGAGTAGCGCTGGCGCGCATGCAGTTCGCGAGCCTGATGACCGCTCCAGCGCGAAAAGAAATGGTCGTCCGATCCCGTCATGCGCAGGTTGTCGGCATGGTTCAGCATCTGCATGCCGACGCCGATCAGCAGTCCCTGTTCACGCCTCATCGCCTGGCTTCGAACGGCTCTGACGCCGTTCAGAAAGTGCGCCAGCACGCCATGCATAACAGCCAGAACGAGCACGACCAGTGTGAGCCGGATATCCTGGAACAACATTGCGACAAGCAGAACAGCGCTCATTCCCATGTCGACAATGAGCACAAGAAACTGCTCCGTCAGATTCCTCGCGATTCTGTCGATGGACGAGACTCGATCCGTCAGATCGCCCACGAGCCGGTGTTGAAAGAACTCCACCGGCAAACGCAACAGCCGCGACAAGCCTCGACTGTAGCCGGTCACCGAAATCCGGACTGCGAGTCGCTTCAGGAACCGGTGCTTGAGCAGGGACAGGATGTAGACGAGGATGCCGCCGCCGAGCAGTGCCGTCACGATGCCGCCCCAGGGCCCCCGGTCTTCCAGCACATCGTCCACGAATATGCCCAGAGATGCGGGAACGATGAGGGCCAGCAACGTCAACATGAGGCCGCAGGCGATCACCCAGGAGAGCACGCCCCATGATCCGGCGAGCAGGGTGCGCAGTTGTCTGAACAGTCCGGGCCGTTCACCGCCGGGTTTGAAATTGGGTCCCGGCTTGAATCGGAGCGCAATGCCACTGTAGCCCCTGGCGAACTCCTCGGCGGAAAGCTTGCGCCGCCCCGTGGACGGATCATTGAGATAGAAGTTGCGGCTGTCGAACCCTTCGACGACCAGGAAATGGCTGAATTGCCAGAACACGATCAGCGGCAACGGCAGCTTCTTCAGTTGATCGGCGCGCAGACTGAGGCCGCCGCATTCGAGACCATAATGTCTGGCAGCGCGCACGATGCTCGCCGCACTGCTGCCGTCTCGGCTCACTTCGCACTTTTCCCGCAGCTCGGTTAGCGGAACCCAGCGTCCGAAGTAAGCAAGGATGCTGCCCATGCAGGCGGCACCGCATTCCGACGCATGCATCTGCAGTACAATTGGCGTGGATATCCTATGCTTTTCGGACCCTGCGGCGGCCTTGTCGCCAGCTCCACCGAAGGCGATCAACGGCATGGGGGGATTCTGTCCACAGGCCGCTAGGGTCGCCCCGGCCGGAGGAGTGCGATCGGAGACCGGGTGCCGATTTCGATGACGATCCGGCATTCCCGACCCGCAATCGAAGACAGGTCACGACTTTCATCGAGCGCTATGTGGACGCGGTGGACCGATCCAGGCGCTGCGGACTCGAAAGCCGCTGAAAGCCCGGGCAGGCGAACGGCGGCAATCGCCGCAATCTCTCCACCAATCGTCTCCGCTTCTCCATCCGCCATACCCAGCTCGATCACCGTCGGCATCCCGGCCGCGATCTCGGGCAGAACGTCGTTCTCGATCCAGACCAGTGCCTGCACGGACCGGGCGGCTTCGGACTGGTTTTCGCCGGGCTCTTCGAGTACGCCGTCGATCGCATGGCTGCGGGCCACGCTGCCGAACAGGAGCCATGCGATCGAGGTGACCGACAGGAGAGCGATGACCGCGACCAGCAGGCGCTCCCGCGGCGTGGAAACGGTCAGCAGCCGGTCGAGTTGCTCGCGTTCTTCCTTTGCTTCGGCAACGGTATTGTGAAACGAATCAAATGGATTGTTGAACACGACGCTGCACAGCCTCCTCATCGCGACCGGGCAAGGACCGACCGATCTCGCACGGTGCTTCGCACCTGCCTCGCCCTGCTCCAATCTCTTCCCCCCTCGTGTCTTGCTCGGCGTTAGTGGAGAGGGCAGGTTTTCGGTAGTATAGCACCGTCAGGTGCCCGGTGCAGACCTTGACACATTGAAGAAGCCCGACAGTCGCCGAGCGTGGAGGTCATTTGGGGTGATACACCCGGGCAGCGAGTCCTTACGGAAGATCGCCGTTGTGGGGCGAGGGACCGCAGGGTCCCTGGCGGCCGCCAGCGTAACGCGACTTCACCCCGACAGCGACCACGAGCTGCACCACATCTACGACTCGCGCATCCCGGTCATCGGAGTCGGTGAAGGCAGCTGGCCGAGCCTCGTTCGGGAGCTGCATCAGCTGACGAGTCTGCCGCACGAGACCGTCCAGCAGCGCCTGAGCGGGACTCGCAAGTACGGTGTCGCGTTCGAGGGATGGGGCCGGCGCGATCGAGACTTCACCCACTATTTCACACCGCAGCAGGTGTCCTACGCCTACCACCTGTCCGCCGACCTGATGGCGGACCTGCTCCACGAAGGCACGCGCGCGCGTCACATCGACGCGAGGGTGCTCGATATCACCAGGGTGAATGGCGGCGCGCGAGTGGAATTCGAGGGCCGGGCGCCGGAACGCTACGACCTGGTGTTCGATGCCCGCGGGTTTCCCAGGCAACTCCATCCCGACCACCACATCGACCTTCCCTTCATCCCCACCAATACGGCCGTCATCCGCCGCTGTCCGGCGGTCTTCAGCGACGAGCACGATGGGCCGGTGCTCCAGCATACCTACACGCGCGCGGTTGCGCGTCCGCACGGCTGGGTATTCGTTATTCCGCTAACCGCGCACACATCCTACGGGTATGTCTACAACGGCGACCTATCGAGCCTGGTCGAAGTCGAATCGGACTTTGACAGGTTCCTCGAGGCCGACGGCGTATCGGAGTTTGAGCAGCGCGCCGTCATCGGATTTCCCAACTTTGTCCACCGTCGGATCTACGACGGCGCAGTGGCCCGCATCGGCAATGCGGCGGCTTTCATGGAACCCCTCGAGGCAACAGCGATCGTATCCGCCCAGTTGCAGATCGGGATGGTGCTTCGGACGCGCCTCGACCGTCCGCCGGAGCATCTCGAGCGCGACGCGCCCGTGGTCAATCGGTTCCTCATCAACTACATGCTCCGCTACGGCCTGTTCGTCGGCTGGCACTACTCGTGCGGCTCCAGGTACGACAGCGGATTCTGGCGCCATGCTCGTGACCGCGCATGGCCGCAACACAGGAAGGCGGCGGACCCCGAGGTGGTCGGGTGCTCGGCGCTCCATGAGTTCGACGAGATGATCGAACTGTTGAACTGGTCCGTCATCGACCGGGAGGACTGGCATCGGATGTGCGCAGTCCCTCTTACCAGCTACGCCCAGGTGTCCCAGGGTCTAGGCTGTTAGCCTCGTCCGTCGGCTACGCGCCGACTCCGGGCCCTACCAGCAGCAGCAGAGGCCGGCCGAGATGGCTTCGAGCTGCTCCTCGGTGATGTTCGGATCCGGCGGCAACGCGAGATGCACCGTCTGCATGTCGCTCTCATGGACCCTGATGTTCATCGAATCGGGGATCGTAATGCCCAATTCGCCAGTGATCGCGGTCTTTGGATCCGCAAGAAGCCGTTGCCGAAAGTCGGAGTCCAGGGCGGACTTCTCAACAATCTGCTGCAACATTTCGTCTCCGCTTCGCATTGCATTCCTCCGTGCTGAAATCTTACGACATGGACAACGCTATGAGTTGATCATACACATCACCCTCCCAGGGTGCAAGTCATACGTGCCCCAGCTGGTCCAGCAGGAACGCCAGCTCCATCGCCGTGTTCCGCACGCCGCGGCTGAAAATCCGTCCGCCGGCGTGCCCTGTCCGCGGGTCGTAGTCGAGGATCACCGGCAGCCCCGAACTGCTCGCCGCCTGCAGCCGCGCCGTCATCTTCCGCGCCTGCAGCGGCGGCACCCGCGTGTCCAGGTCGCCCTGCGTCAGCATCACCGCCGGGTAGTCCACGCCATCGCGCACATTCTGGTAGGGCGAAAACGTCCGCAGCACCTCGAACTCCTCCCTCACCGCCGCGTTCCCGTACTCGAGCAGCGCGGGCATGTTGTTCGAGTCGGTGAACTGGTAGAAGCGCACCATGTCGAGGTCAGGCAGGCCGCAGAAGACCGCACGATAAAGGTCCGGCCGTTTGGTCAGCGCCGCCCCGACGAGCAGCCCGCCGTTGCTAACCCCGCGGATCGCGAGCCGGTCCGGATTCGTGTAGCCGTTCGCGATCAGCCACTCCGCTGCCGCGATGAAATCGTCGAACACGTTCGGCTTGTTCTCGAGCATCCCCGCCCGGTGCCATTCCTCGCCGAACTCGCCCCCGCCGCGCAGCGTCGCCAGCGCGTACACGCCGCCCTGCTCCATCCAGGCCGCCGCGCCGTTGTTGAAACGCGGCATGTTGCTCGAGTTGAAGCCGCCGTACCCGTACAGCAGCGTCGGCGTATCCCCATCGGGCTCAAGCCCCCGCCTGTGCGCCACGTACATCGGCGCCTCGGTCCCGTCCGCCGACGTGTACCACACCTGGCTCACCTCGTACTCCGCGCCATCGAAGGGCACCGCCGACGGCAGCCATGGCCCGGTTTCCATCGTCTCCAGATCGATCCTGACGATATGGGTGGGTGTGACGAGGGATTGGAGGGTGAGCAGTCCCGCGCCTTCACCCCAGGGGCGCAGCGTCGCCACATGGTGTTCGGGAAGAGGGATTCCCCCGGCCTGCGTCCCATCAAGGTCGTAGCGCACGATCCTGCTGCTGACATCGTGCAGGTAGTCCGCGTAGATCGCGCCGTCGATGATCTGATAGCCGGTCAGCAGGTCGTCGGCCTCGGCGATCACTTCGCGCCAGTTGGCGGGATCGGGGTCCGGGTCGCGCAGATCCACCGCGACCACCCGGTTCCTCGGCGCGTCCAGGTTCGTCAGCAGCTGGATCTGGTCGTCCACGAAGCGGGCGCGGAAGCGGGCCGGGGCGCCCACGCTGATCGGCTGCGGCCCGGTGCCCGCCCGCAGGTCGTGCAGGTACACGTCCGTGCGCGCCCAGCCGTGCTGCGCCGTGTACACCATGTAGCGGCCGTCGCCACCCTGCGTGGCGTTGATGAACGTCTCGGGCCCGTGTCCCTCGCCGAACAGCTCGATGTCGTCGGCGACCTCGGTGCCGAGGGTGTGATGGCGGACGCGCGGGCCCACTTCCCGCGAGCGCCACGTGTAGTAGAAGCCGATGCCCTCCGGGTCGAAAAAGGTCGACCCGTAGAGGAAGTTTGGCAGACGGTCGGGCAGATCCTCGCCTGTTGCCAGGTCGCGGATCCGGATCTGCACCTCGTCCTGCCCACCGTCGCGGATCGCGTACATCAGCAGGCTGCCGTCCGGCGAGAAATCGCGGATGCTCACGCTCGTGGTGCCGTCGGGGTGGATCTCGAGCGGGTCGATGACTATCTCGAAGTCGCCGGCGGGGTCGATCGGATCGCGCTGGGGCTCCTCGGGCGCGGGACGTCGGTAGATGGCCGCCACCTCGCGGTCCGGCCTGCGGAAGGTGAAGTACTCGAAGTCGCCGGCGCGGCGGGGGAAGAGCGCGCCGGGCACGTCCATCAGTTCGCGAAGGCGCGCCTCCAGGCTGCGCCGCAGCGGGGTGTCCCCCACGATCCGCTCGGCGTAGGCGTTCTGCTCGGCGATCCAGGCGCGCGTCTCGGGGCTGTCCTGGTCCTCGAGCCAGCGGTAGTCGTCGGTGATGGCGACTCCGTGAAGGGTGTCGACGACGGGATCGCGGGCGGTGTCGGGAGGGGGCGGGTAGGGGGAGCAGGCGGCGGCGAGGAGGAGGGCCGCGGCGGCGGGGCGGAGGGATCGGTGCGGCATGGCTGGCTCCGGCTGGTTTGCGTCGTCGCCGCGTCGCTCGTGGCGTCGGCGGCAAGGTGGCCCTGGGTGGGGTCGTGCCGCAAGACACCGGTGGGCTCCCCGCAGGCGCGGCTGGGCCGCATGCGGGCCGGGTGTGCGTGGCGCGTCGCTGGGAGTCTGCGCCGCAGAAGACCGCAGGGGCTCTCTTCAGGGGACCGAAGGCATCGTGAAAGCCCCCGGCTTCGCCCGCCCTGCACATCGTACTCTGCCTTTCGTCTCAGCTCACCGGCCTCCGTCAATCTCTGGGCTGGCGGTGCCGAAGGTGCCCTGCTTCCTGTGCAAGTCTCAGGAAACGCGTAGAACTTGGAGGGCATCGGAGGGGTGGACGGGTCTGCTTCTCAGTGATCCTGCGGATTATCGTTGAATATCGTCCCGGCACGGCACGATATTCAACGATATTTTGTCGGAGTGGTCGGCTAGGAGGCTGCGCCGCAGAGAACCGCAGCGGCTTGTCTTGAGAGGTATCGAGGGCATAGCGATAAGGTTTGCGGCGAGCCGAGGGGGGTCACATCGGAGAGGAGGCTCGCGGAGACGCTGCACACCACCGCGCTTCTGTGGCTCAAACTTCTAGATCGGGGTCCCGGCGCTCTCCGTCAAACTCCGGAACAGCTGGCTCAGGCGGGCCGTCATGGGCCCGGGCCGTCCATCGCCGATCGTGCGCCCGTCGATCTCGGTCACCGCGGCCAACTCGCCCATCGTTCCGGTGCAGAAGGCCTCGTGGGCGCGGTAGGCTTCGGTCAGCGAAAGATCCTTGACGCGCGAGGGGATGCCGTTGTCCGCGCACAGCTCGAGGACGGTCGCCCGCGTGATCCCTTCCGGGCAGGCAACCGCGTGGCCGGTCATGACGGTGCCGTCATTGACGATGAAGAAGTTCGTCGCGTTCGTCTCGGCGATGAAGCCGCGCCGGTCCAGCATGATGGCGTCGTCGGCGCCCGCGGCGTTCGCTTCGATCTTCGCCAGGATCGACTGCAGCAGGTTGGCGTGGTGGATCTTGGGATCGAGCGTGTCCGGATCGAAGCGGCGCAGCGAGCTGGTGATGAGCCGCACGCCGGAGCGGTCGTAGACCGGTGCCTTGTGCTCGGCCAGCACGATCAGGGTGGAGCCGGACTGGTTGAGGCGGGGGTCCATGCCGCTGGTGTACTTGACGCCCCGGGTCAGCGTGAGGCGAATGTGGACGCCGTCGCGCATGTCGTTGGCCGCGATGGTGCGCCGGATCTCGGCGATGATTTCATCGTTCGACGGGATGTGGGTGAAAGCCAGTGCCAGGGCGGAAGAGTGGAGTCGGGCGAGGTGCTCCTCGAGCTTGAAGATTCTGCCGTCGTAGAGGCGGAGCCCTTCCCATACGGCGTCGCCGCCCTGCACGACCGAGTCGAAGGGGCTGACGCCCGCCTCGTCGCGGTGGACCAGACTTCCGTTCACGTTGACGATCAGGTCGCGGTTGCGTTCGTCGAAGTGCTGGAGCATGGGGTCGCTGGCTAAGGGACAAATCGCTGGCTTGGGGCGAGACGCGAAACAAAATGTAAACCGCACATTACATTATGACAAGTTAAGTTTACTTCACCATGATCGGTGACGAGTCCTGGGCGCCTAAGCACGGGTCAGGACCTCGCGCAACGCGTCGAGCTCCGCCGCGATATCGATCGACTTCGTACGGCGGTTCATCACCCGCGCAATCCCGGGCGGGACCGGCAGAGCCTCGCCGATCAGCGGCTCGACGGTCTCCGCAAACTTGGCAGGGTGGGCTGTCGCCAGGACAAGGCCGTGCGCGCTGGGCCGCCGCTGCAACTCGCGGCGCAGACCGAGGAGTCCGACCGCCGTGTGCGGGTCGGTCGCGATCTGTCGCCGCTGCCACAGGTCGCGGATGCAGTCGCGCGTTTCGCGGTCCGTCCAGGACGAGCCTGTGAGGACCGACCGCAAAGTGTCCGATGTCGAGCCATCCGCCACCGAGTCCTCACCACCGTCGCCGTCACCCCCGAACAGGTGCAGAATCCGCCGGAAGTTGCTGGGGTTGCCCACATCCATCGCACTCGAGATCGTCTCGACGGAGGGGCGGGCGTGGAAGCCGTGGCCGGCGAGGTATTCCGGCACGACGGAGTTCTCGTTGGTCGCGGCGACGAAGCGCGCGAGGGACATTCCGAGCGCGCGACGCGCGATCAGGCCCGCCGTGAGGTTGCCGAAGTTTCCCGACGGGACCGAAACCACCAGCTCGGACTCCGGCGCCTTCTGCGCCAGTTCGGTCAGCGCGTGGATGTAGTAGAAGGTTTGGGGGAGAAGACGGCCGATGTTGATCGAGTTGGCGGAGGTGAGGGAGAGCGCGGCGGTCAGGTCAGGGTCGGCGAACGCCTGGCGGGCGAGGCGCTGGCAGTCGTCGAAGGCGCCGCGGACGGCGAGAGTCGTGACGTTGCCGCCCAGCGTGGCGAACTGGGCCTCCTGCCGGGGACTGACCTTGCCGAGCGGGTAGAGGATCACGACGCGGATCCCCGGAAGGCCGTGGAAGGCGCGGGCGACGGCGCCGCCGGTGTCGCCGGATGTGGCCGTGAGGATCGTGACCGGGGACGCGGTGTCGTCGCGCAGCGCGGACATCATGCGGGCCATGAAGCGAGCGCCCACGTCCTTGAAGGCGTGGGTGGGGCCGTGGAAGAGCTCGAGCATATGGATGCCGGGCTCGATTTCGCGCAGGGGGACGGGGAAGTTCAGCGCGTTGTGGACCGCCGCGCCGAGAATGTCGTCGGCGATTTCGCCGCCGAGGAAACAACGTGCGGCGGCGAAGGCCCGCTCGGGAAAGGTGAGGCCTGCCAGTGCGGCGCAGTCTTCACCGGGCAAAGGTTGCAGTGAGGCAGGGACGAAGAGTCCGCCGTCCGGGGCCTGGCCGAGAAAGAGGGCTTCGCGGAAGGTCCAGGTGCCGCCTTCCAGACCGCCGCGCGTGCTGATCAGCTGCATGCAGATCGCGCGGTCACTCGGTCTCCAGTATCCGCGCTCCGCCCGAGTTGGTGCCCGAGATCACCTGGTCCGAGTTGACGCCGGCCGCGTCGCGGAAGGCCGTCGCCATGGCCGCGGCGACCCGCTCCGCCGTCCGCCGCCCGCGGCAGAGCGCGAGCACAGACGGCCCGGAGCCGGAGAGTCCGGAAGCCACCGCGCCCGCGTCGAGAGCACCAGCTTTCACTTGCTCGAAGCCGGGGACCAGCTTCGCGCGCAGCGGCTCGGCGACTGCATCGCACATGCAGCGGGCAATCAGCTCCCAGTCGCCTCGGAACAGCCCGGCGACCATCCCGGCCGCGTTCCCCCATTGCTGGACGCCCGCCATGAGCGGGATGGTGTCGCCCAGGATCATCCGCGCCTGTCGCGTTTCGACCTCCATGTGGGGGTGGGCTACCGCGACAACGAGGTCGTCGGGGGTAGGCAGCGGTACCATCTGCGGGGGCATCCCGGGCAGGACCAGCACGAAGCCGCCGATCAGCGAGGGCGCGGCGTTGTCGGCGTGATTGGCGCCGGAACCCTTGCGCTCGCCGATCATGGCGCACTCGAGCAGTGCGGTGCGGCCGAGGTTGCCGCCGAGGAGCGCGTCGGCCGCCGCGGCGCCCGCGACCGCACTCGCCGCGCTGCCTCCCAGCCCCGATGCCATGGGGATCCCCTTGTGGACCTCGATGGCAACGCCCGCCGCCGACCCGAGCCGGGCGAGCACGCCATCGACCGCCAGCGCTGCGGCGTTGCGGGCCGGGTCGGTGGGCACGCGCCCGGCGTCGCCGGTCACCGACACGGAGACGATTCCGGTGCCGCTGGCGGTGCGGACCACGACCTCGTCGCCGGGACGCTCCAGCGCCATGCCGAAGATGTCGAAGCCACACCCCAGATTGGAGACCGATGCCGGGGCGAAGACGCGTACCGAACGGGGGAGATCGTCGCGTTGAGACATGTCAGCGCCCCGGGCCCTGAGTGTGGCTGCGGGTCGCATCGATGCGTCCGCCTTGCCCGCCGGACTTCGCGTGCCCCCGACCATCGACCCGATTCCGCCGCCGCCCCTGCCTCCGCCGGAACGGCATCGCCGCGATCCCGGGCAGGGTCGCCCAGTCCCGCCGATGCTCCACGTCCTCCAGCCCCAGCGTCAGCGACCGCGGATCCGCGACGAGCCGAAAGCTGCCGAAGATCCGGTCCCAGAAGGAAAAAACGCTCGCATAGTTGGAGTCGGTCTCGGGCTGGTAGTCCGAGTGGTGTACCCAGTGCATCCAGGGAGTGACGATGAGCCAGCGCAGCCACCGGTCCGCGTGCCTGGGGACGCCCACGTTGCCGTGGTGGAAGAGGATGATTGGAAGCAGAACGGCCTCGTAGACCAGCACCTGGCCGACCGTCATCCCCAAGAGAGGCAGCACGGCGAGCCGCGCGATCGACGACAGCACGATCTCGCCCGTGTGGAAGCGCAGCCCCGAGCTGGCGCTGAGCTCGCGATCCGCGTGATGCACGGCGTGGAAGCGCCAGAGGAAGGGGACCTGGTGGTTCAGGCGGTGCCAGAAGTACTGCCACATGTCGAAGAGGACGAAGGCGAGCACGAACGCCCAGACGCCCTCGACGCCAAGCCAGTGCAGGACGCCGAAGGAGTTTGCCCGGGCCCATTCGGTCGCGACCAGGGTGGCGGCGGCAAAGATGAACGCGGCAACCACCGCGTTAAAGACTCCCAGGACGATGTTCGATGCATCGTGCCGAGCCCGCTCTCGGCGGCCCTCGAACATGGGGATGAGCCCCTCGATGAGCCACATGACGCCGAGCGCTCCGGCGGCCACGAAAGGCTTGTAGGTGGACAGCAGATCGATCATTGGAAGCGGTCCGGAGGCTTCACGAGGGTTGCGGCCATGGACGGAAAGGTAATCGGGGCCGCGCGGCGGGACGACCTCGGGCTGCCTCCGGTTGTAGCCCCTGCCGTGGTACAGTCTATTGGGCGGGTCCATCCACCGAGCCTCCGCCCACCCAACCCGGAGCAGACCCCCTGGCGTTACCCACAATTACTGCGGCGCGACGGGCGGGTACCGTACAGTCGGCTCGTCGACACGACCTGGATGGGCTGGCACGTCGCCATCCATAGTACGCGGTTGTGCTCTAATCGACCTGCAGAGCCAGTCGGCTAGCCGCCAAAATGCCGCGTGAACTTCACATGCAGCGATCGGTCCAGCGGTCCCGCCAGTTCTTCGAGCCCCTGCACCTCGCCGTAGCTGATGAAGAGCCCGGTGCCGGCAGCGTTCAGCCAACCGAAGCGGACGTTCGCGGACCACGTATCGATCTGATCGGAGTACTGGATCAGCGACTGGAGATAGATCCTCGGCGTGAAGAAGTAGCCGAGGTTGACCGCGGCCAGCGTGGTCGTGAAATCGCCCTCGGGCAGGTTCACGTCGTTGTACACCACCCGCACCGTGGCGCTGGACCTCCCACCGTGCCGGAAGGTGACATCGGCGCTGCTGGTCCGCTTGCTGCCAGAGAGGAATGCGCCCCAGTTCCAGCGCGAGTCGAAGCTGACCGCTCGGCCCGGATCGGTGAAGAGGATGATCGCCGACTCCCAGCCCGTATAGATACCAGCAGGAACCACGACGTCTGTGCCGCGAATCGCAAACGGCTCGTACAGGCCTTCGGTTACGTGGTTCGTGCCGCTGTGAAGCTCCATTCCCGAGTCCCACACCCACGCGACGTCAATGTGCCAGCGCGCCGACTCGTTGAAGCCGCGTTCCACGCCCGTACGGACGCTGCGGTATGTGAAATACGAGACGTGGGGCTGGATCTCCCACAAAACGCGCCCTGGCCTGTAGTTCCACTGCCCGTAGGCTCTGTACAGCCTGTGCCCGCTCCGCGGCACGAAGCCCACCTCGGGGTTGAAATGCTCGCCGATCTCACGGACGGTGGCATTGCCGCGGAAGCTGCGGCTGCTCCACTCGGCGGTCACGTCCCAGGCATGGTCTGCGCCCTCGAGGTCGGGCGTGTCGGTACGTGCCACGAATGTACTAACCGTTAGCGGTTCGCCGAGGCCCACGCGCCCGTCCACAGCGTAGGTGCGGTTGTAGTCGCCCTCGAGACTGCTGCCTCGGTTCGTTACGAGCCCGCCCACGCGGGACCGGGACGGCAACTCCCTGGCGACGCGCGCGACCGAGTACCCGCTCTCGTCGGCCTCGATGTGGAGGAGTCCGATGTTCAGCCCTGCGGCGCGCCCCGACAGTCTGCCCCCGCCCTTGATATGTACGGGCTGGCCACCAGAGATCCCGATGCGGCGGGAGTGAAACAGATCAGCACCTCGTGCGCCGACCGCGAAGAAGCCCGCGTTCTCAAGGAAGAACGGGCGCTTCTCCGGGAAGTTCAGCGAGAATCGGGTGAGGTTGACCTGCTGCTCGTCCACCTCGACCTGGGCAAAGTCCGTGTTGACTGTGAGGTCCAACGTAAGGCCCTGCGTCACCTGCAGCTTGGCCTCGCCGCCGATATCGGCATGCTGGCCGAAGGATGTCTGCGAGGCGTCGGTGTAGTCCCGCGTGGTCGAGCCCAGCACGTAGGGCGTGACGGTAACCGAGCGGTGCAGAGGCGCCTCCACGGTGAGCTGGCCCGCGAAGTCGAGCCGATAGAGGCTGTGCGCACGCGGGACCGGCGACCATAAGCTCTCCTCGTTCAAGCGCCGTATTCTGCGGGAGATGTTGAAGCCCCAGGTATCGGTCTCGGACCCGTAGCGCAGCGTGCTGAATGGGATGCGAAACTCGGCGTACCAGCCTTCGTCGTCGCGTGAGGTGGCCACGTCCCACGCGCCATCCCAGTTCTTGTCGAACCCGCCGCCGCCGACTCGCAAGCGCCAGTCGTTCAGCCCGCTCTGTCGGGTGGCCCGTCCACTGGCTCGCCGCGCTGAGATCTGGCCGTCGAACTCGACCCCTGCGGGCGAGGTGCCGAAGACGAAGCCGTTCTGCTGGTCGTTGAAGGTGTCAAAGACCATGATCACAGCATCTGCGTCGGCGACCTCGTAGTCGCGAATCGACTCGCCGAGGACGAGTTCGTCGGCGTGGGAATCGTAAGCCCACACCGCCACGTACACCGCAGTGTCGTCAAAGAGGATGCGGACCTCTGTCGGCTCCGAGGCTGGCTGGCCGTCCTCGGGCACGCGCTGGGTGAAGTCGCTGAACGTGGCAGCGATGGTCCAGGCGGCTTCCGATGGGACGCCATCAACGTCGATGTCGGATGCAGTACGCGTAGCAGCAGCGCCAGGCACCTGCAGCGCCGCTATTGTGGCCAGGCCAAGAAACATTGATGGCCGTTAGCCGCTGTCCCCGGATCCGAAGCCAGCGCCCGTTGCGCACCATCGCTCCAGACAGGACTTGCCGCCCCCGGGAATCGCTTCTGTGGGCGTCCACAGCGTTTGGGAGATGAATGGACGCCCCAACCCGCCCTCGTCCCATAAGGGATGCCCAGCGCGATCGGCCGCCGACTTCTGGCGATTGGTGGAAGCGGCTGGTGCGGATGTCCACCAAGCGTTCGGTCGTGGGGTTGCCATCAACCAATCCCTTGTTTGTTGGGAAGAATGGGGGCTTGTCAATCAACTGCAAACTAACAGACTCGACACATCTGGACAGTAATCGACGCGACCCGTCGATCACCGACTTCGTGGATGGCGGGATGCGGGAGCGGTGCGGAAACATTCCCATGGGCGGGTGTGGACCTGGAGGACGACCAGGAGCCAGGGATGACGGTGTGGGCGTGGCAGTCGTCAGCAGACTGGGGGGTTGGCTACCTTGAGAGGAGCCCCGTCTTCACCATCGCCCCAGACGAGACGTAGCGAAGATGCACCGAAGAGCCGAAAAGCCACCTGCGGAACGTGATGTACCGTTGTCGCGAATTCGCGCAAAACGTTGGGCTGCGATGGGTTGGAAAACTCCCCCCGATTGGGGCTACAAATCCTACGAATATGTGAAGAGCCACCGCGACTTCACCGAATACGACCTGATCGAGGGCGAGTCGATCTTCGAGCCGTACCTGGTACCGCTCACGCCGGCCCAGGAGACCCGCGTCGCGGACCTCGTCGAGCGTATTCTGATGATCTCGCTGCACGAGCACCCGCACCTGTTTCCGGCAAGGGCCGACCAGATCCGGGCCTACGACTCGGAGGGTCGGGTGCACACCGCCTACGAGGCGCTGGCCGACTCCTACTGGGACTGCGTCTTCGACAACTTCCTCGACGGCGCGGCCTGCATCACCTCGAAGAACGGGTGGAAGTGGGACGACATCATCTACGACATGGGGATGCGTTTCTGCGACCTCGCGCACCAGGACTTCATCATCAAGTGCGAGCGGGTGGACGACATCCAGCGCGCGCACCGGGAGGGCCGGATCGCGCTGGTGGCCGCCCAGGAGGGCGCGGCCATGATCGAGAACGAACTCGACCGGATCGAGATCCTCTACGGGATCGGCCTGCGGGTCCTGGGCATCACCTACAGTGAGTCCAACGCGCTCGGCACGGGCCTGAAGGAGACGCGCGACGGGGGACTGACCTCGTTCGGGCGCAAGGCAGTACGGAGGATGAACGAGGTCGGCCTGGCCATCGACTGTGCGCACGCGAGCGACCGGACCACGCTCGACACGGTGGAGGCCAGCCGGCACCCGATCTTCCTCACACACACCGGTGCCCGCGGGCTCTGGAACATCAGGCGCCTGGCGCCCGACAACGTCATCCGTGCGGTGGCGGACAAGGGCGGCGTGATCGGGATCGAGGCGGCGCCCCACACCACCGTCTCGCCGCGGCACCGCCGCCACGGCATCGAGTCCTTCATGGACCACTTCGAGTACGTGAAGGACCTGGTCGGCATCGATCACGTCGCCTTCGGGCCCGACACCCTGTACGGGGATCACGTCGGTCTGCACAAGGTCTACGCCGCGGCGCTCTCCATCGAGGAGACGCAGACCGGCGGGGCAGACGACGGGCCCAGCGCCGAGGCTGCGCCCGAGCACATCCCTGTGGACTACGTCCGCGGCATCGAGAACCCGACCGAAGGATCGAAGAACATCCCGCGCTGGCTGGTGAAGGAAGGGTACAGCGACGGGGACATCGCGAAGGTGATGGGAGAGAACATCATGCGGGTGCTGAAGGAGGTGTGGCAGTGAGCGGGCGGGCGGACGGCGGCGGTCGAGCGGCGGATCACGACGGCATGGCAGGCGGGCGTCCCGAAGCGCCGACCCGCGTCCCGATCGTCTCCATGGTCCTGATGGGCATCTTCCTGGTGGGCGGGAGCATCGGGCTCCTGGTCGACTGGCCAGCCGGCCCATACAACCTGGACTGGGGAGTATGGGTCGTTCTATATGGGGGATATGGGTATGTAATCGGCGCGGCCATCTTTCACGCCCGCACCGGGCGCTAGCCGGGGCGCACGACCATGTCCACAGCGGCCCTGTACACCGTCATTCTCATCTTCTACTTCTCGTGCCTCATGGGGCTCGGGTTCTGGTTCAACCGGCGCAACCGCTCCCGGCAGGAGTTCTTCCTCGCGCGGGGCGACCTGGGCCCGGCGACCGTCGGGTTCTCGTACTCGGCTACCCAGATGAGCGGCAGTTCGTACATGGGCGCCGTCGGGACCGAGCGCGAGCTGGGGTACAACTTCGCGCCGGCGGGCGTGTCCTCGGCGGCGGCGGCGTGGTTCACCTACATCCTGCTGGGCGAGCGGCTGCGGCGGCTGGCGTCGCGGGTGCGCTGCACGACGATCGTCGACGTGTTCCAGGCGCGGTACCCGGGCCGGGCCGTGGGGCTGACCGCGACCCTGCTGATGCTCATCGCGTTCATCCCGCTGATCGCGGCGCAACTCAAGGCGGCCGGCAACCTCTTCGAGGTGTTGCTGGGGATGCCGTACCTGCTCGGGCTGTTTGTGTTCGGTGGTATTGTAATTCTGTACACCGTCATCGGGGGGATGCATGCCGTCGCCTGGACCGACCTCATCCAGGGCTCGATCATGATCGTCGGCTTCGCGGTGCTGGCGCCCGTGGCGGTCAGCGCGGCGGGCGGCTTCGCCGACATGCACCTGCGCTACGCCGAGTTCAACCCCGACGGCATCGCGTTCCTGGGAGGGATGCCGGCGATGTGGGTGGTGTCGTCGTTCCTGGTCTGGGGATTCTTCCAGATCGGCGGGGCGCCCGCGGCGGTCACTCGCTTCCTGATCCCGAAGGACCGCGGGACGCTGCGGCGGGCGCTGGTCTATTCGATCGCGTTCTCGTCGTTCATCTTCATCGGCTCCACGCTCATCGCGATTGCCTCCGGCGTGCTCCTGCCCGACCTGGAGCAGACCGACCTCGCACTGCCCACGCTGGTGCAGCTGCTCCTGCACCCGCTCTTCGGCGGGATCCTCGTGGCGGCCGTGCTGGGCGCGACGATGTCGACGATCGACTCGGTGCTGCTCCTGGCGAGCTCGCTGGTGGTGGAAAACCTGTATGTGCCGTTGGCAAAGCGCGAAGTATCCCAGGAGCGGGGAGTGCGCCTCGCGCGCTGGACGACGCTGGGGATCGGGGCGCTGGCGATGACGGTCGCGATCGACCCACCGGCGACGATTCTGTTCATCGTGACCATGTCATTCAGCCTGCTCGCGTCTGCGTTCACCTTCCCGCTGCTGCTGGGGATGTGGTGGCCGCGGGCGACGCGGACGGGCGCGCTGGCCGCGATGATCGGGGGGACGGCGACCTGCGTGACGTGGTACGTCCTCGGCTACCTCGAGCACGGCACCTTCGACAACTGGATCGCGGGGTTGTGGCCGGCGCTGGTGGGGCCGGCTGTGTCGCTGGTGCTGCTGGTGGTTGTGAGCCGGTTGACGGCGCCGCCGCCGCAAGAGGTGCAGGAGGTGTTCTTCGAGTAGGGGGGCGCGCTAGTTGAAGCCCGAAGCGATCAGCGTGGTGATCCCCGCCTGTACGAAGGACGGGATGGCGATGAACAACAGAAAGCTGTCGTCCGGGTCGACGATGGCGCCCATGGCGATTTGCAGCACCACCATACCGAATCCTGCGGCTGATCCCGCCAAAGCGGGGAGGAACCGGGCTCCGCCGAGCGCGGCGCCGCCGGCGGTGCCAAGGACCGGAACCGTCATCCCGGCCAACACGCCGACTCCTCCTTCGAGCGCGCAACCGCTCCCGCCCCCCGAGCAGAGGGTGAAGTAGACGCCGGCGATATCGGACAGGGCCGCGGCGCCCCACGACACCAGGAACACTCGGATGGTCGAAAAGGTGCTGTCGCTCGCAGCCGGTCGAGTCGGTCGGCCGGTGCTCTCCAGAGGGGTCTGGAATGGCGTGAGCAACCCAGGACCGAGTGCCGGACCGCCCGAGATACCCAGGATCGACTCCGGCACATGGAAGGGGCTCCGCCGCACCTCCTCGACCGCGGCGCTCAGCCAACCCGTCTCATGCGGGGTGTCCGACTCCACTGACAAGCCCTGTGCCCCGGCATCCGGCGGGACCAGGAGCGCAAGGGCGGCCGAGCCGCAAAGCAGGTGGTTCGCTGCCGCGGTCCCGATCCTGCTGTGAGCCCCGGCCAGATTTCCGTTGTTGGCAGCCCCGGCAATCTCGTCCAGGTCTGTGGAGGAGCGCGTTGAACCCATACGGAAGTACCTGCCCACTCTATGGCTCGAACAGTCCCGCGCAGCCATCGTATTCGATCATGGCCAGACTCCGAGTTACCTACCGATTTGCATGCACCCGCTCCAGTGACGCACTCAACTTCGCGCAGGCGATCGCCCGCGAGCAAACCGTCGAAGTTCCGTCGGGAGTGGGTGGCGAAGCACTCGAGTCACGGATGCTGGGAAGCGTCGAGGAGTTGGAGCCCGCGCCGGAACGAGAATGGGATGCCCCGCGAGCGGAATCCGCGCCGCCCGACCGATCCACACGGCGCTTCGCCGTCCGCATCGCCTACCCACTCGCATCCACCGGCACCGAACTCACCCAGATCCTCAACGTCGTCTACGGCAACGTCTCCCTGATGGACGGTCTGCGAGTCGTGGACCTCACGCTCCCGCGCGACATTCTCGACGCGCTTCCCGGACCGCGCTTCGGGATTGCGGGCATAAGGGCGCTGGCGGGCGCCGCGCAACGTCCCCTCGTTGCCGCCGCAATCAAGCCTCTGGGGCTGTCGCCCACCGAGCTTGCCCGCCTCGCGGCCGCTTTCGCGCGCGCCGGCGTAGACATCGTCAAGGACGACCACGGCCTGACCGACCAGCCCGCCGCGCCATTCGCCGAACGGGTTGCCGCAGTCGCGGACGCGGTCGCCGCCGCAAACGCCGCCACCGGTGGTCGGACCAGGTATCTCCCCAACGTCACCGGCCCCATCGACACCCTGGAGGAGCGCCTGGACCACGTCGTGGCGCGCGGGCTCTCCGGCGTCCTCCTCAGCCCGAGCCTCGTCGGCCTCGACACCATGCGGGCCATCGCAGCAGGCCCGCGCGACCTTGCGGTGATGGCGCATCCCTCTCACGGCCAGTCCGCTCCGGGCCGTCCCGAGGGCATTGCGCCGGATGTCCTCTACGGAACCCTCTATCGGGCCGCGGGTGCCGACATGGTCGTGTATCCCGACGCCGGAGGCCGCTACAACTGGCCCGAGGAGGCGTGCAAGGCAATCGCGGAACGGCTCCTCGCCCCGCTCGGATCCATCTGTCCAGCGCTGCCGACGCCTGCCGGCGGTATGAAGATCGACGCGGCAGCCCGTAACTTTGCCCGCCACGGCCAGGACGCCATGTTGCTGATCGGCGGGAGCTTGCTGATGCAGAAAGACCTTGAAGGGGCCGCGCGCCGCCTTGTGGAGGCAGCCGCGCACGCGGAGGAGGCGAGTCCGTGACCGAATCCCGCGTCATCCGCAGCGGCGCGGCCGGCTGGGCAGGCGTCGAACCGGCGCGTTACAAGGACGAAGCCGAAGGCGCCGGCTGCTTTCTGGGCGCCACCCGTCACACGCTCCTGGGAGCGGCGCGTGAAGGCCCGGGGGCCGCCCTTGACTTCGAACTCCGGTACTTCGAGCTGGCGCCTGGTGGCTACTCCTCGCTCGAACGGCACGCACACCCTCACGCGGTCGTGGTGCTGAAGGGTAAGGGCACCGTCCGCCTTGGTGACAGCGTCGAGCCCGTCGCTCCGTTCGACGTCGTCTACGTCGCCCCCCACCAGGTGCACCGGTTCTCGGCCGACGGCGCGGAATCGCTCGGGTTCCTATGCATTGTCGACCGGGATCGCGACCGCCCGGTCGCGGTCGACGAAGAAGCGGGAGACGCGGAGCGATGAGGGTCGGCGGCGTTCCCTACCGCGCGATCTTCACCGAGGGTGCAGGGACCGAGGTTCGCGTCATCGACCAGACCCTCCTCCCGCACCGGTTCGAGACGGTCCGCCTTGAATCGACCGCCGACGCCGCGCGCGCGATCCGGGACATGGTCGTGCGGGGCGCGCCCCTGATCGGTGCGACGGCGGCCTACGGCGTGGCGCTGGCCATGCGCACCGATCCGTCCGACGCCTCGCTAGACGCAGCCATCGCGCTGCTGGCCTCGACCCGGCCCACAGCCGTCAACCTCAGGTGGGCGCTGGACGCAGCCGGAGTGCTGCTCCGCGCGCTCCCCCGGCGTGAACGCGCAGGCGCTGCCCAGGATTTCGCGTCCCGGCTCTGCGAAGAGGACGTGCGCCGCAACCGCAGTATCGGCGAGCACGGGCTTGCGGTGTTCAGGCAGATTGCGGGGCGGGCGGGTGCAGGAGAGGCCCGACCCGAACTCAACGTCATGACGCACTGCAACGCGGGATGGCTCGCGACGGTAGACTGGGGCACCGCCACCGCTCCCATGTACCTCGCTCACGACGAGGGCCTGCGCATCCACGTATGGGTTCGCGAAACCCGGCCGCGCTTCCAGGGCGCAGGCCTGACCGCCTGGGAGCTCGGCCAGCACGGCGTGCCGCACACGCTCGTCTCCGACAGTGCGGCCGGGTACCTGTTGAGCCGCGGCAAGGTGGACCTCGTGATCGTGGGGACCGACCGCACCACCGCGGCCGGCGATGTCGCCAACAAGGTCGGCACCTACCCTCTCGCGCTCACCGCGCGCGACAACGGGGTCCCGTTCTACGTGGCCGCGCCGTCACCGAGCATCGACTGGACGATCGAGGACGGCGCCAGCATCCCAATCGAGGAGCGCGACCCGGAAGAGGTCAGGCGGGTTTGGGGGGTGGATGAGGATGGAATCGAGCGCCACGTGCGGGTCGTGCCGGAGGGAACCCGGGCCGCGAACTACGCGTTCGACGTAACGCCGAGGCGGCTGGTGACGGGACTGGTCACGGAGAGAGGGGTATGCGCGGCGATGCCGGGGGCGTTGGGACGAATGTTCTCGAGGGTAAGCCGACCACATGCTCGCCCCGGTTCCTGAACGGCAACCGTACAGAAGCATCTCCGAGGAGACTATAATACAGCGGCTGCTTGCAGCCGTCGTGGGTTCCCTCCATTGCTAGCGTACCGAGTCGATGCCGAATTCCCAAATCCCTACAGCAGTCGCCGCAGTTGTTGGCGACGTTCTCGGAGGCCACTACTACAACCATACCGCTCTCAATACGCTTTTTCTTGAGGCTGGGGCCCCTGGTAGTCCACCTACAGGGAATTGTGTCCAGAAGTGCACTGACTGGCTTCTACGTTGCAACCGCGAACACTCCCATCCTCTGATCGTACTCGGCGGGGTATTGAAAACCTATATGGACAATGAAATCCAGGACTCTGGCCTACCATGGGAGAAGGCGCTATATGAGGACCGTAAGCGTATCAAGTCGATTATGGCGACACACGGCCTCTCCTACCACAGTGGTGGCCGCGTAGTTTCCGGCAGTACAGCGGCACCGACCGTTTCACTGGAGAAGCTCCTCAAGAGCCGGGACGACTTGGCATCCGTCAGAGCGGAGTTCGACCGCGCTTTGGGTTCAGTCGAGGCGGATCCACCGGCTGCCATCACGGCAGCGTGCTCGACACTTGAAGCGGTCTTCAAAGTCTTTATTGAAGACCACCAATTGCCCTACCCCAAGAAGCAAACGGTCAAGCCTCTGTGGAACGAAGTCTCAAAGTACCTGGGGTTTAGACCCGCGGACCTTGCAGATCAGGACTTGAAACGTATTCTGACCGGCATGGCTTCGATCGTCGATGGACTAGGGGCACTTCGAACTCACGTGGGTTCGGCCCACGGGCGAGGGAAACCACTATATCGCGTGAAGCCGCGCCACGCCCGCCTTGCGGTAAACGCTGCCCACACGTTGGCAGCATTCGTCATCAATGCTTGGGACGACAAACAAGGCGTCCGGTGATACTGCTGCACAACCATCTGGATGTTGGTCCGTCAAGATACCACGGCATCACGATCTGATCTTGGCCAACACGTTATCATAGCCAAGAGGGTGGCGTCATGACTGACCGCAGGACACAGATAGAGCGGACGGAAATCGAGGAGCATTGCGACGGTTCGGTCTCTCGAGACGGGGGTGTCAGTTCTGCCCCCTGGTTTTCCGAGCCCGGTGTCGAAGGAATGGATGCCGTTGTGGAGCGACTGAAGGCAGTGGCTCGGCAGGTCGAGGACCGAGTCGAGTTCACTACACCGTGGGTCCATCGATTGGCCCACGACGGCGAGGGTCGGGACGAAACAATCCGTGTCTTGGTGAATGTCATCATCCCACAAGAGTGGGACGGGTTCGAGTTTCGGGACCGGTTCTTCGACCTGCTTACTGAGGCTATCGACCCTGCGGATGAACCGCGTCTCGCCGTCGGGGTTCGATACCGCAACGAACCGGAAACCAGCTGAACCGGTGTCCACGGGCGGCTACGCCACCGCCACCCCATCCCCCCTGGCGGGAATCCTGATGATCATCTCGGTGAACTCGCCGGGCTCTGAAAGCGGACTGATCGAGCCGCCGTGCTGCCGGACGATGTCGTGCGACAGGCTCAGTCCCAGTCCCGTTCCCTTGTCCGTGGGCTTGGTGGTGAAGAACGGGTTGAAGACCTTGTCGATGACATCCCCGGGGATTCCGTTCCCGTTGTCGCGAATGCAGATCTCGATCTCGTCGCCCCTTCGCCGGGTTTTCAGCCAGACCGTGGGGACGTAAGCGCTCTCGCCGCCATCCACCGCCAGCATCTTCTCGGCCGTCCAGTAGCAGGCGTTCTGCATCACGTTGATGAACACCCGGCTCATGTCCTCGGTCACCACGCGCACGCGGCCCACCTCCGGATCGAATTCGTGCCTGATGTCGACCTGGAATTCGCGGTTCTGGGCCCGGACGCTCTGGTAGGCCAGCGACGCCTGCTTGGCGAGAAGGTCGTTGATGGTCACCCACTGCAGTTCGCCGCCCCCGCGGCCGATCTGCACCATGTCCCTTACGATGCGTTCGACCCGGTCCCCGTGTTCGAGGATGCGTGTCAGATTCGCGCCCAGTTGACGCGTCAGCTCGTCGATCTCCTCCCGATCGTCTCCTTCCAGCCGATCGCCGGACTCGGCGAGGACCTGGTCCAGCTCCTCCAGCAGCTCCCGCGAGGCCTCGGAAAAGTTCTTCATGAAGTTCAGGGGATTGCGGATCTCGTGCGCGACGCCCGCTGTCAGCTCGCCCAGCTCGACAAGCTTGCGGCGCATGATGATCTGCTCCTGGCGCTGCTGGAGTTCGTCGACCAGCTGCTCGAGCTCCGCGTTCTTCTCCTTCAGTCCCTCGGAGAGCTTCCTGACCAGGTCGAGCTGTAGCGCCTTGATGGAGCGCTGCCGGAGTTCCTCCACCGAGCGGGCGGTCTCGGTCACCTCGTCCTTGCCGCGGATGACGGGCCTGTATTCCAGATCGCCCGCGCCCATCCGGCGTATCCAGAGCTCGATGGTGATCAGGCGCATGCCGAGCAGGATCAGGACGGTCGTGAGGAACACCGCGAGGGCCACGAACCCGATGCCCATGGCCCGCGACCACATCCGCCCGTTGGAGAGCGCGTCGGCCGTCCGGCCCATCAACTCGTCCACCGGGCGGCCCGCGAGTTCTTCGGGCTCGACCAGGTCCTCGATGTCCTGCGATACCGCGGCTTCGATGTCGTCGAAGGATCGAGTGCCGACCACGACGCTCGTGATGCCCAGCGCGATCAGCAGGAGGAGGCCCAGATTGATCTGCGTCCCCTTGCGACGGATGCTGAAGCGCGGAAGCGGCGGCTCCTCGTTCGCGTCCAGCGACGCGAGGTCGGGTTCCTCAGGCGGGGCAGAAGTGTCGAGCCCAGTCCGATCCATTCAATCTGCCACGATCTTCCAGATTCGCCCTCTCAACGACTCGCTCACGTAAACCGTACCGTCCGGACCGATCGCAACCCCTGTGGGCCGGAAGTCGGCCTGGATCGACGCCGAGATCTCGCCCCCGGAAAACCCGTCCGCGAAGACCGACCAGTCGCCTGAGGGCCGGTTCCCTTCGAACGGGATCCAGACGACGTTGTAGCCGGCCTGAAGGGGCGACCGGTTCCATGAACCGTGAAACGCGACGAACGCGCCGTTGCGATACGGCTCGGGATACGCGGTGCCGCCGGAAACGATTGCCAGCGCGTTGGGAGCCCAGTGAGCCGGCAGCCCGATCGCGGGCATGTCCTTGTCGGCGCACCGGCCGACCTCCGTCCCGTCACCCCCGTACTCGGGCGCGAGCACCTTGGTGTCGTTGCTCGGGTCGTGGTAGCAGTACGGCCACCCGAAATCGGATCCCTGCTCGATGAGGGCGAACTCCTCGGAGGGCTTTTCGGATCCGTCGACATCCGAATAGAGCGCCGGCCAAAGTTCGCGCAACTGGTCGCGGCCGTGGATGACCGAGTACAGCTCGGAGGTGACGGGGTGGAGCGCGATGGCGCCCGCGTTGCGGACTCCGGTCGAGAAGCGCTCGCCGTCGGACTGGCGCTGCCCGGTCCGGTCGGTCGCGAACCGCCAGATGCCGGCGCGCAGGGTCAGCTCGCCGCAGGGGTCCTTGCCGGGGCTGCCTGCCGTGCGCGGAATCGTCTGGCATGCGTTGGATGGGGAGCCGATGCCGACGAAGATGCTGCCGTCCGGATGCAGCGCGATGCTCTTGGTGGCGTGATTGCGGTCGAAGGGGAGCCGCTCGACGATAGTCTCCGGCGAGCCGGTCGGGGTCAGGGAGCCGGCCGGGAGCGTGTAGCGGAGGACCGAGCTGTTAGTTGCGAAATAGAGAACGCCGTCCCCGAGCGCGATGCCGCTTCCCCCCTGATCGCCCCAGCGCTGCATCTGCTCGGCCTGGCCGTCGCCGTCGGCGTCGCGGAGCGCCACGACGCCGCGCTGTCCGCCGCGGTTGCGGATGGCCACGAAGACATCGCCATTGCCGGCGACTGCCAGGTGCCGCGCCGCACCGACCCCGGGGTGGAAGATGCGGGCGCAGAATCCGTCGGGGACGGTGATCGTGGCGTCGCACCGGGGATCTGCCGGCACTTCCGGAGGGACCTGGGGCTGGGCGGGCTCGTCCGAGCCGCAGGCCGCCGAGCCGGCGAGCATCACGGCGGCGAGCGGGAAGACGAAGCGGCAGTTCCGGGATTCCTGGTTCATGATACCTCCGTCCTGTTGTTCCCCCCCGGTCGCCCTGCGAACGCGCGCCGGCACGGGTCGCACGTGTACATTCCCACTGGGATCCCGACGAAACAAGGTCGCCCGTCACAAGCTCGCGCACGCGACCAAGCCACGAGCCGTTGCCATGGACCAGCCAAACCTGCCCGCTCCGACGTTCACACTCGCCCTGGCGCTGCTGCTGGCCTGTCCCATGGCTGGCGTCCTGCACGCCCAGACCACCTCCGGCAACCCCTACCGGGCCACCCTCGGCTGGGAGCGGCTCCCCGAGGGCCGCACGCTGGGGGTCGTGAGCGGAGTCATCCCGGATCCGGACGGCGAGCACCTGTGGATCCTCGACCGCTGCGGCGCGAACCAGTGCGCGGGAACGGATCTCGACCCCATCCTGAAATTCGACCTGGACGGCAATCTGGTCGACAGCTTCGGGGGAGGGATGTTCGCGTGGCCCCACGGGTTCGCCCTCGACCACGAAGGCTTCCTCTGGGTCACGGAGGGCGGCGCGCACGGCGACGCGCGAGCCACGCTGGGCGAGTCGATGGGCATGGGCCACCAGATCTTCAAGCTCACCCGCGAGGGCGAGGTTGTCATGACGATCGGCGAGGCCGGGGTGCACGGCGACGACGAGACGCACTTCAACGGCCCGGCGGGGGTTGCGATCGCAGCCAACGGCGACATCTGGGTGGCGGACGGCCACCGCGGCGGCAACAACCGCATCGTGAAGCTTGCGCCCGACGGCACCTTCATGCTCGCGGTCGGCGGCGGCATCGGCTCCGAGAGCCGCGAGCCCGGCCGCTTCAGCGATCCCCACGACATCAAGATCGACTCGCGCGGGCGCGTCCTCGTCGCCGACCGGGGCAACAGCCGCATCCAGGTCTTCGACCCCGACGGAGACCTCCTCTACATCTGGACGCAGTTCGGCAAGCCGAGCGGCCTCTTCATCGACCCCAACGACATCCTCTACGCCGGCGACGGCCTCTCGGGCGACCTGCGCACCGGCCCGCCGGACCCCTGGCGCAGCAATTTCGGCTGGGAGAAGGGCATCCGCATCGGCGACCTCAAGACCGAGCAGGCCTGGGTCACCTACTTCATTCCCCAGCACGACGAGAACGTCGGCCCCGGGATCGAGTTCCTGGGGGTCGACTTCGACGGCAATATCTATGCTGGCGAGATTAACCGGATGCGGATGGTGCGGTACGTTCCGGAGCGCCCGCTGGTGATCGGTGGGCGGCGCTAGCCCCTCCGCGTGCTACCTGGCGACCGAAAACGCCGTGCTCGCCACCTGGTCGCCCCACCACACCGTGAACATGCCGCCGTTGCTCGTCATGTCCGTGAAGGCGATCACCATCTGGTCGGCGGACATGGCGCTTGTGGACACGCTCATCGATGTCCGCAGCACGTCGCGGTCCGGCGTGTAGTTGTAGGCGCCCCACAGCGTGTTCGGATCCTCGTCGCGCGGATTGGCCTTGGCTCCCCAGTTGGAGAAGATCAGGGTCCATTCGCTCTCGGTGAGCTCGGCGAACACCGTGTACTCGCCGGCGGGCAACCGCTGGCCACCGAACATTAGGTCCGTCTCGGTCGTGAGGACGGTGGACTGGTTGGCGCCGAGCCGCCACACGGGCGCACCCCGCAGGAACGCCTGGCCGTACTCCGCGCCGGAGCCGAAGAGGTCGCGACCGCGCAGAATGGGCCGTCCGTAGTCGACGACGATCCAGCTGCCGCCTTCGTAGCGGCCGTCGTCGTTGTATGAGCCGCCGACCTGTGTGGCGGCCTCGCCGCGGGGGCTGGCCGGCCGGTCCTGGGCGTCGGCGGCAGCCGCAAAGGCGAGCGTCAGGGCGAGGGGGGCGATAGCGCGGGCGATCTTCATCGGTTTCTCCTGCGGGGTGAGTGGTCAGCGACCTCTAAGGTCAGCGACTCAACGAACCAAGGGAAGGGACTCGAATAGTAAGTATGCGCTTGTGAACCGGGAAGTGGCGTTGTGTTGGCTTGGTGCGGCGGCGCGCCGTCTTGTCAGCGGCCAAAGACGTTGCATCTGCCTTCACGTGGGACGTAGATTCCGACAAGTCAGAATTTCGGAGGAATCAGAAATGGAATTCTCAAGGATTACCGCGCGTGGGCAGACGACCATCCCCAAGCGTATCCGGGAAGCAGCCAACCTGCGGGAGGGCGACGTGCTCGCGTTCGACGTGCGTGGCGACCAGCTGGTGGTGCGCAGAGTAACGCCGGGGCCCGACGGCTATCTGCAAGGGCTGTCGAACACCATGGGCGAATGGCTCGAGTCCGAGGACGAGGAAGCATGGCGTGATCTGTGAGCCGTACGACGTTGTGGTCGTCCCTTTCCCATTCACGGATCGCGACGTCTCGAAACGGCGGCCCGCGCTGGTCGTGTCGTCCACTGGGTTCAACCGCGGCCACGCTCAACTCGTACTCACCATGATCACCTCGACAAAGAGCGAGTGGCCAAGCGACGTGACCCTTGGCGCCTGGCGTGACGCAAATCTGAGTGTTCCCTGCAAGGTGCGCTTCAAGCTGTTCACGCTGGACCACACCTTGATCGTTCGTAAACTTGGGATTCTGTCCTCTCGAGACCGCCAGGCCGTCCGGGACGCGCTCTCCCGCTGGATCGCCATCACCTGAACTTCCGAGCCCGGGAAGACACCATGGATCGCCGCTCATTCATTCGATCGTCCATTGCCGCCGGCGTCGTCGGCGGCACCGCGTGCGCGGACGGCTCGTCGCCCGGCAGAAGCGATGCGGGCGCTGCGCCCGGCACCAGTTCGCCAACACGCTTCCCCGGCCGCATCGGCACCCCCGGCGAGCGCGACTGGATCGCCATGTCCCGTGTCGACATGAAGCCGCCTCAGCCGATCGGCGCCAACGTCCGTGTAGTCGGCTCGGGCGTGATGGCCACCACCGACCATCCATACGCGACCGAGGCCGCGCTCTGGGCGCTGGAACGCGGCGGCACCGCGGCGGACGCCTACATCACGGCTGCGCTTGTGCAATGCGTCCTCGAACCCGCGATGACCACCCTGGGCGGCGGCTTCGGCGTCACCTGTTTCGACGCCGCCAGCGGCGAACTCTCCACCGCCGGCGGGGCATTCGCCTTCCCCAGCGGCGCCCCCGCCAGCGAGCCCTACGAGGAGGCGCGCTCCTGGACCGGTTTCGGCGCCATGGTGCCCGGCTACGTGCGCGGTCTCGAGGCTGCCCACGGTGCATACGGACGCCTCCCCTGGCAGGACCTGTGGGAGCCCGCGATCGCCTTTGCCGAAAACGGTTTCGTCATCGACCACACTCTTTGGGCCTACACGCATCACTACCGCAAGATGGTGGGGCGCTTCGCGGGTCCGGGGCGCGACAACTGGTTCCGCGACGGCTACCTCCTTGGGGTGGGCGACACCGTGCACCTGCCCGAACTCGCCGCCACCATGACCCGTCTCCGCGACGAGGGCGGCCACTACTTCTACACGGGGCCGTTCGCGCGCAAGCTCGTGGACGAGGTCGCGCGGCGCGGCGGCGGCATCACCATGGACGACCTCGCCGCGATGCAGGGCTTCGTGTCCCCGTCGTGGAAATCCGGCGAACCGGGCGGCGCGCCCTACCGGGACTACGAGATCGCGCCCTCCAGCGGCCTTCTCTTCCTGCTCGGCCTGCAGGTCTTCGAGGCTGCCGATCTGCGCTCGATGGGCCCGCCCACCGAGAGCATCGAAGCATTGCATACCCAGATGCGGGTGGCGCAGGAACTGTGGCTCCGCGGTGCCGACGTCACCCCCGCGAACCAGGACGACTTCATCTCCCCCGACAACGCGCACCGCGTCTGGCAGGACATTCAGAACAGCCCGCCGCGCCCCTTCGTCGGCTTTGCCGCGGCAACATGCGGCAACGTGATCGTCGACGCCGAGGGCAACGTGGCTGCGGGGACCCATTCCAGCTCTTCGGAGCCCTTCGGCACCGGGATCAACGTCGACGGCGTCGTGATGAACCGCGCGACCTACCTGCGCAAGTACACCGACCTCCCCGTCGGGTTTTCCACGCAACTCTGGCTCTTCCGCGACGGCCGGCCCGCGCTGGTGATGGCGACGCCCAGCCGCTCGCTCATGGAATGCCTGCTGCAGGGCGCGGCCAACTTCGTCGAGTACGGGATGGACGGCGAGCAGGTGGTGCAGGCCCCGCGGTTCGGCCATCCGCACCCAGGGATCGCGTCGGCCGAGATCGAGGGTGACTTCGGCGACGAGGCCCTCGCCGAGCTGGAGGCCCGCGGCCATGCGCTGTTCCCGGTGAGCCCCCGGGACGCGAACATGGGGTCGATCCACACCGTCCGCTGGCTGGATGACGGGCGGCTCGAGGGGGTGGCCGATCCCAGGCGGCGGGGACGCGCAAGTGGCCGTGCGGTGGAGTGAGCTCCCGTAGCGGCGGCGGGCCGGCGGACCCGGACGAAGCCCGGTCGCAAGCCGGAGGTGCGGGGGCCGGGCCACGCCTGAGCGGCCGCTGGGCCTTGAAGCAGGTCCTGGCCCGGGCGCTCCTGCCGCACCACGTGCTCCGCTGGCTTCGTCGCCGACGGGTGCACCGCCGCGTCTCAACCGTGCATTCCAACGCCCAGTTGGCACTGTACAACCGCATGCTGCCCGGCGACTTCCTGCACTACGGCTACTTCGACGATCCGGACACGCCGCCCGACGCCATCAGCTTCGATGCGTTCCACCGCGCCCAGCGCCGCTACGCCGAGTTGCTGCTGGACCTGGTCGAGTCCCCCGACGCGCGGATCCCCGACGCCCCGATCCTGGATGCCGGCTGCGGCATGGGCGGCATGCTGGGCATCCTCGCCGCCGCCGGGCACGACGTCACCGGCCTGACCCCCGACCGCATCCAGGCGGACCACATCCGCAACGCCTATCCGGGCATCCCCGTCCTGCGTTGCCGCTTCGAAGACATCGATGTTGTCAAATATTCGGCATATTTTGGCACCATCATCCACGCCGAGTCCCTACAGTACATGGGTCCCGACGCTGTTTTCGCCGTTATGGACAAAATCATGACCACATCTGACATATGGATCGTGGCCGACTACTTCCGGGTGGCCGCCGCAGAAGCGCCCACCACCGACCGCGCCCACCGCTCCGGATGGAGGCTCGACGCCTTCCGCGCCCGCCTGAGGGAGCACGGGTACACCGTGGCCCAGGAAGCCGACATCACCGCCAACGTGCTGCCCACCCTCGGCTTCGCCCGCCTTCTCGCCGACCGCATCGCGCTTCCCGCCCTCGACTTCGTACACGAGAAGCTCCGGGCGAAAAACCCGGCACTCCATTACGTTCTGGAGAACGTGGCGGACCGTGCCAGAGATGCCGCGGTGCGCAGCGCCGCCGTCCTCGACCCGGCCGGCTTTGCCGCGCACAAACGCTACCTGTTGATGAAGATCCGCCGGACCTGATGGGGAGTAGACCGATGGGGAGTAGAACGATGTTCCGCCATACAGCGCCGGACCTCGCCGCAGCCATTTCCGCAATGGCCCTTCTCGCCGGGCCGCTCCTGACCCTGGCGGCTCTCCCGGTCTCGCCGCTCGCCGCCCAGGACGTCACCATCGTCGACTACGAGCCGCGCAACACGCTGGTCGTGCCGGGAAATCCGCTCACCCGGGCGAAGTTCCCGTTCGTGGATATTCACGGACATCAGCGCGCGAGGGGGATGTCGCCCGCCGCCGTCGACGGGCTGGTGGGCGAGATGGACGAACTCAACATGGCGGTCATGGTGAACCTCTCCGGCGGCAGCGGCTTTTCGCTCGCCGAGGGGCTCGAGAACATGACCGCGCGGCATCCGTCGCGCTTCGTCTTCTTCGCCAACACCAACTTCTTCGGCGTCGGGGAGCCCGGCTGGGGTGAGGAGGCTGCCGCGCAGCTGGAAGAGGACGTGAGGAACGGGGCCGCGGGCCTGAAGATCTTCAAGGGCCTTGGAATGGCTGACCGGGACACCGGCGGCAAGCGGATTCCCGTCGACGACCCTCGTCTGGCGCCGCTGTGGGACAAGGCCGGCGAGCTGGGGATTCCGGTGCTCATCCACTCCGCCGACCCCGTCGAGTTCTGGCAGCCCCACGACCGCTTCAACGAACGCTGGCTCGAACTGCGGCTGCGGCCGCGGCGGATCCGGCCACCCGGACAATTCCCGCCCTTCGAGCAGATCATCGGCGAGCAGCACAACCTCTTCCGGAGGCATCCGAACACGAACTTCATCGCCGCGCACCTGGGCTGGCTGGGGCACGACCTCGCGCGCCTCGGCGAGGTGCTCGACGAGATCCCCAACATGTACGTCGGCCTGGGCGCGGTCGTGTACGAACTGGGCCGGCAGCCGCGGTTCGCGCGCGAGTGGCTGATCGAGTACGGCGACCGCGTGCTGATGGGCAAGGACTCGTACAACCAGGAAGAGTTCCACACCTACTTCCGCGTCTTCGAGACCGAGGACGACTACTTCGACTACTACCGCCGCTACCACGCCTTCTGGCAGATGTACGGCCTGGGCCTCCCCGACGACGTCCTGCGCAAGATCTACTACGAGAACGCGCTGAAGCTCGTCCCGGGGATCGACCGGAGCCTGTTTCCCGGCTGAGGGGGCTGTGCCGAAGGCGCGTTTCCGACCCGCTGTGATATGAGAGCTGTCTGGTACAGGGCGACGGGCCCCGCTCGGGAGGTGCTCCGCTTCGGGGAGGTCGAGACACCGAGCCCGGGGCGGGGGGAGGTTCGGGTCCGCGTCGCAGCTTCGGGGGTCAATCCCTCCGATACGAAGAAGCGGGGCGGGTGGCTCGGAATGGAGATGGGGCACCCGCTCGTAATCCCGCACTCCGACGGCGCGGGGACGATCGATGCGGTGGGCGACGGGGTCGACCCGGGGCGCATCGGCGAGCGGGTGTGGGTGTGGAACGCGCAGGGTGGCGGGCGGCCGTTCGGGACGGCGGCCGAGTATGTGGTGGTCCCTGGTGACCAGGCGGTGCGTCTCCCTGACGGGGTGCCGTGGTCGATCGCGGCCGGGTTGGGGGTTCCCGGATGTACCGCGCACTATGCCGTGTTGGGGGACGGGCCGGTGCGCGGGAAACGTGTGCTCGTGCAGGGAGGGGCGGGGGCGGTGGGGCACATGGCCGTGCAGATCGCGGCGCTGAGCGGGGCGGAGGTGATCGCGACGGTGAGCAGCGCCGCGAAGGGGGAGGTGGCGCTGGGGGCCGGGGCGCACCACGTGGTGAACTATCGCCGGGGCGATGTGGCTGCGCGGGTGCGCGATCTGACCGGCGGCGAGGGGGTCGACCGCGTGATCGAGGTCGACCTCGCGGCCAACATCGAGACCGATGTCGAAGTGTTGCGGCCGCACGGGACGATCGCGTCCTACTCGTCGACATCGGGACCGGAACTGCCCCTCTCCTACTACCCCCTCGCCTTCCAGGATCTGCGTATCCACTTCGTGCAGGGCTACCTGCTTCCGCCAGCCGCGCGCTACGCAGCGATCGCGGACCTGACGCGCTGGCTGAGCGCGGCGCGTCTGAACGTTCGCATCGCGGAGCTGTTCACGTTCCCGAACACGGCGGCGGCGCACGAGTTGCTCGAGTCGGGGAGAGCAGACGGCAAAGTGGTGGTGATGGTATCGCGCTGACGTCAAACACGAGGTACCTCGACGCACCGGGAAGCGTGCTGCTTCCGGCGTCCCGGAGCGGCCTGCCGAACCTGTAGCGAGGCGGAGGCCGTCCGCTCCTCGTGACTGGCGCTGGTTCAACCCACCAGCAGCAGCTCCAGACCGTCGAGCGCTCCCGCCCATCCACCCACGCGTGGTCCTCCACGCTCTGCAACGGAAGGCGCCGGGGTTGGTTCATTGAGAGCTTGCTGATACGTACCGGCTGTCGTTACGCTGGTCCGACGGCGAAGTGCTGGCCGTCGAAATCACCGACTACCATTGAAGGAGGTGCACCGTGACCATCAAGCGGAGCGATGTCGACCGGATGAAGGTGGATTTCTCCGACGTGAGCTCGGGCCGCCGGCTGCCGCCGATCCATCCCGGGGAGATTCTCCGGGACGAGTTCCTTCGGCCCTTTGGACTGACGGTTTATCGCCTCGCACGGGCACTCAGGATTCCGAGGCCCCGCCTCAACGACATCGTGCTCGGCAGACGCCGGATCACCACGGACACGGCCCTGCGGCTGGCCAGGTACTTCGGCACCACCGCCGAGTTCTGGATTCGCCTCCAGACCCGGTACGACCTGGAATGCGCAGAACCGTCCCGTCGGAAGATAGAGCTTGAGATCGAACCTCACGGCGCAATGGCTGGCTAGCGCGATGCTCGGCGACATCGGAATCATGCTGATGGTTCTGGGCACCATTGCGCTGTTCGGGGCGGGCTGTCTTTGCGATGGCGTGGCTACCGTTCAAGCTCATGGAGTGGTGTGAGGAGCGAACGCGGCAGCGGGCGCTTGCCGGAACTGACGAGCCGCCGGGCCAGGACTCGGCTTAGCGCCCACCCATCACCAGCACCCCCGATCCGTCGATCCTGCCGGACTTCAGTGCGATCAGCGCCTCGTTGGCCTCGGACAGAGGGAACCGGGTGACCTTGGGCCGGATCGGGATCTCAGTAGCCGCCTGCAACAACTCGCGCCCGTCCACGCGGGTGTTGGCCTCGACGCTCTGCAGCACGACGTGCGCGGACGACCCGAATCCCACCAGCAACAGCCGCCCCCCCGGCGGCAGATCGGCCCGCTTCAACGCCCGGTAGCCGATGATCCCGGCGCACAACAACGGCGCCGCCTCCGCGTCATCGAAGCCCGCCGGGATGGCATATGCAAAATCCTCGCGCACCACCGCCGCCTCGGCGTACCCGCCGTCCCGGTGGTAGCCGGTGTAGACCGACTCGCCGCACAGGTTCTCCCGCCCCGTCGCGCAATATCCGCACGCGCCGCATGTGCCGCGCAGCCAGGCGACGCCCACGCGGTCTCCCGGCCGGTACCGGCTCACGCCAGCGCCGAGTGAATCCACAACGCCCACTACCTGGTGACCCGGAACCAGCGGCAGGTTCGCCGCCCTCAGATCCCCTTCGATCACATGCAGGTCCGTACGGCAGACGCCGCACGCGGTCACGCGGATCCGGATCTGGCCGGGACCCGGTTCAGGGCGCGGCAGGGTGGTGGCGCGCAGCGGCCGGGTTTCGATCGGCGCCTGTCTTTCGAGGCGTTGGACCAACACAAACGGTCTCCTTGTTGTCCTTGGACTGGCGGGACGCCCGACCGCCAACGACCTTGACAACCTGCCGGATTAGCGGGTCCGGCGCATCACCTGCGAGGGAGGAATCGCAATGCTGACAAGACGAGACTGGCTTCGTACTTCTGCGGCCGCCGGCGCGGCCCTCACCCTGAGCCCCGACATCCTGCGCGCGCTGACGCGCCAGGAGATGATGACCCGGACGATTCCGGGTACCAGCGAGCAGTTGCCGATCGTGGGGCTGGGGAGTTCCGCGACGTTCTCGCGGGTGGCCCGCGGCGACGACACGAGCGCCCTGGCCGAGGTGTTGAGGACGCTTGTCGACAATGGGGGCACCGTCTTCGACACGGCGCCCAGCTACGGGTCCTCCGAGGAAGTCGCCGGGCGTCTCGCGACCGAGCTTGGGATCACCGACCGCATCTTCTGGGCGACCAAGGTCAACGTGGCCCGGCGCGGCGGTGGCGGTGCGGATCCCGCGGCGGCGCGGGCCCAGATCGAGCGTTCCTTCGAGTACTTCGGCGTGGACGAGATGGAACTGATGCAGGTGCACAACCTGGGGGACATGCCGACGCAGATGCCCATCATCGAGGAGCTGAAGGCCGAGGGCCGCATCCGCTACATCGGCACGACGCTGACGCCGCGCGGTCCGCAGTACCAGGGGCTGATGCAGGCCATGCGTGACTACCCGCTCGATTTCATCGGCGTGGACTACGCGGTGGACAACACCGATGCCGCCGACGAGGTCCTGCCCCTGGCGCAGGAGCTGGGGATCGGCGTGCTCGTCTACGTCCCGTTTGGCCGCACTCGGCTCTGGTCGCGCGTGGGTGACCGCGAGGTGCCGGATTGGGCGCGCGACTTCGATGCCCACAGCTGGGCCCAGTTCTTCATCAAGTTCGCTGCGGCGCACCCGGCGGTGACGTGCGTGACCCCGGCCACCAGCCGCGCCGAGCACATGATCGACAATCTGGGCGCGGGCCTCGGACGCCTGCCGAACGAGGACGAGCAGCAGCGCATGATCGAGTACGTGGACGCGCTTCCGCAGGCCGGATGACGCGCCGCTGAGCCCAAACCGCCGATTTGTCCGCCAGATTGACCCGATTTTGGCGGACAAACCGACCTGGAGGACGAAATGATCGACCGCCGCCGTTTCATCGGGACTTCGATCGCAGGGGGTGCGGCCGCCGCTCTGGGCACTGCCGCGTGTGCCCCCGACGCGCCGCAGGGCGCGGGACTGGAGGGGGGCGCGAGCGGCTCCGCCGGAGTGCCGCCCTTCGAGCTCGACGAGGCCACCGTAGCCGACCTGCAGGCCGCAATGGAGTCCGGCGAGCGGACCGCGCGTTCGATCACGCAACTCTACCTGGACCGGATCGAGGCGCTGGACGGGCAGGGACCGGAGTTGCGCTCGGTGATCGAGACCAATCCGGAGGCGCTGGAGATCGCGGACCAGCTCGACGAGGAGCGGGCGGCGAGCGGGCCGCGGGGGCCGCTGCACGGCATCCCCGTCGCGCTGAAGGACAACATCGACACGCACGACCGGATGACGACGACGGCGGGATCGCTCGCTCTCGAGGGGTCGATCCCGCCGCAGGACTCGTTCATCGCCCAGCGGCTGCGCGAGGCGGGCGCGATCATCCTGGCCAAGCTCAACATGAGCGAGTGGGCGTACTTCCGCGGCGAGCGCGCGACGAGCGGGTGGAGTGCGCGCGGCGGGCAGTGCCGCAATCCCTATGCACTCGACCGCAACCCGTGCGGGTCGAGTTCGGGCTCGGGCGTGGCCGCGGCGGCCAACCTGTCCGCGCTGACCATCGGGACCGAGACCGGCGGATCGATCATGTGTCCCTCGTCCACAAACGGCATTGTGGGGATCAAGCCGACGGTGGGGCTGTGGAGCCGCTCGGGCGTCATCCCCATCTCCCACTCCCAGGACACGGCGGGGCCGATGTGCCGCACGGTGCGGGATGCGGCGGCGCTGCTGGGGCCTGTCACCGGCGTGGACACCCGCGACCCAGCCACTGCGGCGAGCGAGGGGAACTACCACGCCGACTACACGCAGTTCCTCGATGCCGGCGGGCTGCAGGGCGCACGGCTGGGGATCGCGCGGAGCTTCCCCGGCTTCGCGCCCGAGGTGCTGGCGCTCTTCGACGAGGCGGTTGACGCCATGCGCGAGGCCGGTGCGGTGCTCGTCGATCCGGCCAACCTGCCCAACGCGGCGTGGAACGACGAGGCGCCGCTGCTGGTGCTCGAATACGAGTTCAAGGCGAACATGAATGCCTACCTGGCGAGTCTTGGGCCGGACGCGCCGGTCAGGACGCTGGCCGAGATCATCGAGTTCAACGAGCGCAACGCAGATGTGGAGATGCCGCACTTCGGGCAGCAGCGGCTGATCGCCTCCGAGGCGCGCGGGCCGCTGACCGACCAGGCGTACCTGAACGCGGTGCGCGCAATCCAGCGGGGCAACCGCGAGGACGGCATCGACCGGCTGATGGACGAGCACGACCTCGACGCGATCGTAGCGCCGACGCGGGGCCTGGCGTGGAAGACCGACCACATCTTGGGGGATTCGCTCGGCGGCGGATCGAGCGCGGGTCCGGCGGCGATCGCGGGATATCCCGACATCACCGTGCCGATGGGATTCGTGTCGGGGCTGCCGGCGGGCGTGTCGTTCTTCGGGCGGCGGTGGAGCGAGCCGGTGCTGCTGCGGATCGCCTACGCGTACGAGCAGGCGACCGGCCACCGGGACATGCCGACGTTCGCGGAGACGCTGGGGTAATCTACCCCTCGAACCCAGCCACCCGCAGAATCGTCCCGTCGTAGGTGGCGCGCACGTGATTGTGCCCTTTCGTGGTGCCGGTGGGCCCCTCGGATCGCCATCCCACCATCGCCTCTCCGCGGCAGATGCGCAGGTCGCCCGTCGGCTCGATCTTCCAGCCGGGCATGAAGCGGTGGCAGTTGGTGATGTGGATGTTCAGGCGCTCGACGCTGCGTGCGACGGCCCACTCGTCCTGGAACTCGACATCCTCGGCGCAGCACGCGCGCAGGGTGGCGAGGCGGGCGTCCGCGTCCGGGTCGTTCCAGGCCTCGAACCAGCCCGCCAGCGTCCGCTTCAGGCCGGTGGCGAGATCGGTGCGGTTGGCGTTCAGGGCCAGCTTGCCGAGGTGGAAGCGCCATCCTCCGTCGTGCTCCTGCGCGAGTTGCGCCGAAGGGAAGCCGCTGTGACGGAGATCGACGCGGCAACCGGCATCGGTCGCCTGCACCCGGATTTCCACCAGTGTCGACCCGGCCGGAAGATCGGCAGTCTGAGGCCCCAGCTCGGAGCCCCACGTCAGCGCCATGCGGCGGGCGTCCGCGTCGAAGGACACGATTTCGCCGCTGGTGACGACGCCAAAGCCGGGAAATTCGGCCCGAAATGGGGTTCCCGGGGCGGTTTCGAAGGTGACCTTGCCCTGCATCAGCGCCGAGAAGCCCTCCGGTGTGGAGAGGATCGCCCAGACTGTCCCGGCGCGCGCCTCGATGTCAACGGACAGCTCAACGGCCGTTGACTTTCCTTCGCTACCCTCGCCTGTCTCTGTCACTGCCAACTCCCCTTGCTGCCGGTCAGTCGTGAAACCCGGTTGCCGCTGATCCACGTCCAACTTACCGTGCCAATCCCTCAAACACGAAGGAGCGACAATGCAATCTCTCGCCAGGAATATCGGGGCGGCGGTGCTCGGCTGGGTCACGATGGTCGTGGCCGTGATGGCTCTCAACCTGGTCATGTGGATGGTGCTCGGTGCCGACGGTGCCTTCCGGCCCGGTAGCTGGGATGTCACCTGGGGCTGGTCGCTGTCGTCGATCGGGATCGGGTTGCTGGCGGCCATTGCGGGAGGGCTGGTGTGTTCGAAGATCGCGGATGGGCCGTGGGGGGTGCGGTTTCTGGTGGTGATCGTCGTGGTGCTGGGGGCGCTGGTCGCGCTCGGCAACCTGGAAATGACGGGCCTCGAGGGAGCAGCCGACGTGGATCCGGGACCGCGGCCGGATGACGTGGGATTGATCGACGCGATGTCGGCCTCGCAGCAGCCGGTCTGGATGACCTGGCTGAATCCATTGCTGGGGGTGGTGGGCGCGCTTCTCGGTGCCCGGTTGAATCGGTCGAGCGCCGAGTAGTACGGAGCGACCGGGGACCGGTGTCCCGCAGAGGCTTCGACCGCTCCATCGTCGAGGGCCCGATCGGCCGCGCGGTGTGGATGCTCGCGTGGCCGACGATGCTGCAAAACGTGATCGGCGGCCTGCAGGGGCTCGTTGACCACATGATGGTCGGGCACTACGTCGGGTACACCGGCAACGCGGCCATCGGGGTCTCGTGGCAGATCTTCCTGGTCGTGCAGGTCTTCATCGGGTCGCTCTTCACGGGGATGGGCGTGCTTGTGGCTCGGTTCGCGGGGGCCAACGAGCCGGATAAGGTCAACCGCTCGGTCTACCAGGCCTTCCTGACTGCTTTGGTGATAGCGGTGGGCGTCCTCGCCCCGACCGGCTACTTCCTCGCGCCGACGCTTCTGGCTCTCGTGAACGCCGCCCCGGCGGTGAGCGCCGAGGCGCTGCCGTACATCCGAACCATGTTCGTCTTCAACTTCGGCATGATGGTGTTCTTCATGCTGGGCGGGGCGCTGCGCTCGGCGGGCGACGCCAGGACGCCGCTCCGGCTCGGGATCTGGCTGACGGTGCTGAACGTGACCCTCAGCGCGATCCTGATCCGCGGCCTGGGGCCGATCCCGTCCTTCGGGACGCTCGGGGCGGCGATGGGAACGGTCACGTCGGGCGCGATTCTGGCCGTGACGGCCGCGGTCAAGCTCTTCGGCGGCACCTGGGTGATCCACATCCACCGCGGCATGAGCTGGCGCCCCGACTTCCGCGTCATCCGGCAGCTCTTCCGCTTCGGACTGCCCGCCGGCCTCCAGGGCGTGGCCATGAATATCGGCGGGGTGATCCTGCTGCGCTTTGTCGGGTCGCTGGCGAACAGCGCCGAGGCGCAGGCGGCCTACTCGGTTGGGTACACCCAGTTGTTTTCGCTGGTGACGTGGACGTCAGTAGGACTGATGGGCGCTACGGCGGCGGTAGCGGGCCAGAATCTCGGCGCTGGCAAGCCCGAGCGTACGGTTCAGGGTGTGCACGCCGCTTCGAAGATCAGCGTGGCGGTGGCGGGGGGCGTGGGCCTCCTGTTCCTGCTGCTCCCCGGGCTTCTGCTTGGCGTCTTCGGAATGGAGGACCCGGTAGTGACGGCGCTGGGAGTCCAGCTGCTGGCGTTCCTCAGCGTCTCGGGCGTGTTCGTGGCCGTGGCGCTGGCGTATACCGGGGGGCTTCAGGGCACGGGCGACACCCGCGGGCCGCTCTACATCTCGCTGATCTCGCAGCTCGGACTGCCGCTCGCGCTATGCTGGATCTTCCAGGAGACCGTTGGACTCCAGGCATATCATATATGGCTTGCCATACTAACCGGCCATATAACCAGATGCCTACTGAGCATGGTCCGCTTCCGGCAGGGCGGGTGGCGGCGGATCGAGGTGCGGATCTAACGACACCAGCCCTCGCCGACACCGGCCGCCGCGAGTCCACTAAGACGCTCGCGGCCCTCCAAGCACCCACCGGCGCAGCCACTCCACATTCCGCGTCATCAGGTCCCGTTGAAGCCTCGGCGAACGCACCCCGTGCGGCTGTCCGGGGTAGATCACCAGCTCCGTCGGCACCCTGCCGATCCCGCGAATCGCCTCGAAGAACTGAATGCTCTGTTCGGCCGGGACGCGCTCGTCGTTCTCGCCGACCTGAATGAGCAGCGGCGTGGTCACGCGGTCGACGTAGCGGTACGCGGAACGCTCCTCGTACAGCTCCCAATCCTCCCAGGGCTTCGGCCCGAGATAGGTGTGGTAGAACTCGGGCAGGTCGGTCTGGGAGTACATGGAGATGAGGTCGTTGGCGCCCGCGCCGGCGCTGGCCGCCTTGAAGCGGTCGGTGCGGGTGATTCCCCAGTAGGTGTGGTGGCCACCAAAGCTCCAGCCGCTGACCGCGAGCCGGGCCGGGTCGGCGATCCCGCGCTCGATCATGGCGTCCACGCCCGAGTCCACATCGACCCAGTCGCTTCCCGAGATGTCGCCGCGGTTCAGGCCGCGGAACCGCTCCCCGTAGCCGGTCGATCCGCGGTAGTTGGGCTGCAGGACCGCGAAGCCCATGCCCGCGTAGACCTGCACCGGATAGGCGCCGCGGGTGCCGTGGAAGCGGTCGGACGAGACGCCAGCCGGGCCGCCGTGGATCACCAGGACGAGCGGGACCCGGTCGCCCTCCTCGTAGCCGACGGGGAGTGTGAGGACACCCTCGATCTCCTCGCCGCCGGCACGGGAGCGCCACCGCTCGACCCGCTGCTCGCCCAGCGCCAGCTCGGCGGTCTGGGGGTTGAGGTCGGTCAGCCGCGCGGGCATGAACGAGCGCGTGCCCGAGATGAAGACATCGGGCGGACTCGTGCCGTCCTCGGCCGTGAATGCGATCAGCGTGCCGTCGGCCGAGGCCGAGAACCCTCCATAGAAGCGTGCCCCGTCGGTCACCGTGGCCGGTGGCCCGGCGACGCGTCCCCCCAGCGCGGGAAAGTGGTATAGCGCGCTCCCCGTGCGGCTGCTCGCGCTCACCAGCAGCCCGGACTCGCCGAGGTACACGAAGGCGGCGTTCTCGTCGAGGTCGCCGGTCAGCGACACGGGCTCTCCGGGCCCGGCTCCAGCCACCCCGGGAGACACGCTCCACAGCTGCCGGTTGAAGGTCCCGAGCAGGTGTCCCGACGCCGCCACGACCACGCCGATCCCGTCGCCCCACGCCACCGCACCGTCGGGCCCGTCCATAGTGGTGAGTTGCTCCGCCTCGGCGTCGGGTCCGCGCTGCACGTAGGTCGCGCCATGGTAACGCGTCCGCAGCACCGGCGACGGACGCGCCCCGTACGCCACCGCGCGCGAATCGGGCGACCACACGACGTTCTCCACCTGCAACCCGTCGGGCGACCAGCGCACCGCCTCGCCGGCGGACCCGTCGTCGGCCAGCTCCCACACGTAGACGTGCGTCCACTCGTCCGCGTAGGCCGAATCCTGCACGATCGGGCGTCCACGCAGCCTCTCCAGCTCATCGTCCGCCTCGGACTTGAGCGGACTGGCCAGGAAGGCGAGCCGCGCGCCATCGGGAGAGAAGGCGAAAGCGCCCACATCGGTGACGTGAGAGGTCACCGGCCACGCCTCGCCACCGTTCGGGCGGATCCCGTAGACCTGACGGTGCTCCCCACGGTCCGACGCGAACCCCAGCCATTCACCGCCAGGGTGCCAGGCGGGCGAGTCGTCCGCGCCCTCCCCGGTCGTAAGGCGGCGCGCATCGCCGGGACCTCCCTCGGTCGGTACGACCCAAACGTCGGTCACCATGCGATCCGCCTCCATGTCTCGCTCCGAAACGACGAACGCGACCCAAGATCCATCGGGGCTCATCGTGACCGAAGACGGGGTCTGCATCGCAAGCACGTCGTCGACGGTCATGGGTCGGGGCGGCTGCTGCGCCGCGATCCCGGCCGCGTGGCCGAGCACGGCTGCAATGCCGAAAACGGTGAAGGTGGTGGTGCGGCTCATGATTCCCTCCGGTGCCTGAACGTCCTGATTGGCGTGGCGTGTCACGTGAGATTAGCCGCCCCCGATGCGCCCGCGCCAGCACGGCGTGGCCCGCCGCCGATACGCCCGCGCCAGCACGACGTGGCCTACCCCTGATCCGCGCGGCCCGCATGGCGTGGACCGCCTTCAGGCCCCAGCTTGTCGCGTAGCGTCCGCACATGGACCCGGCCGTCCATCCCCCAGACCGAGAGTGCTTCACAGATGTCCAGAAACCGCCCCACGACACGCGCGTTGCTCCTGACCGCAGGCCTCGCCACGGCCGCGCTCCTCCTCCCCGCCGACTTCGCCGCCCAGTCCCGCCGCCCGATCGAAATCGAGGACTACTACCGGCTGAAGAGCGTCGGCAGCCCGGCACTGTCGCCGGACGGTTCCCGCGTGGCATTCGTGGTGACGTCCGTTTTGGAGGATGAGAACCGCCGCCACAGCGAAGTCTGGCTTGCCAACGCGGACGGGTCCGGCGAGCCGATACGTCTGACCAGCCCAAGCTTCAGCGCCTCGAACCCGGCCTGGACCCCGGACGGCAGCCACCTCTACTTCTCGTCCCGGCGTCCGGCTCCGACCGGCGAGACCGGCGGTGGTCCCTGGTTCCTGCCCATGGACGGCACTTTCGGGGAAGCGTTCCAGATCGACGGACTCGACGGCTCCCCCAACTTCAGCCCGGACGGTCGCTGGATCGCGTTCACACGCGCGGTTCCGCCCGACGGGACTCGGCCCGAGCCCGCCTACGACACCGACTTCGAACGCCGCACCGCCGAGCGTTTCGACGGCCGCACGTACGACTGGATGAACTACCGCTTCGACCGCCGCGGCTACCTCCCCGATCCCCGCGATCCGTGGGCGACCCCGCCGCGCGAGATCTTCCTCCTGCCGGTCGAAGGCGGCGAGGCCCGGCAGCTCACCGAGCTCGGTTTCGATGCTTCCGGTCTCGCGTGGAGCCCCGACGGCACCCGCATCGCCTTCACCGCCGATGCACATCAGCGCGACGAGCACAGCTACGAGCGCTCCGACCTGTGGCTGGTCACCGTCGACGGGGCGACCACCCGGCTCACCGACGACGAATACAACTACTCCGGCCCGGAGTGGTCCCCGGACGGCCGCGAGTTCGTGGCGCGCGGCAACGAGGGCCTCGACGTCATCATCCGCGAAGCGCGCGACCGCGGGGCGCCGTCGGACCTGTTCGTCTTCGACGCGGCGACCGGAGACCGGGTCCGCAACCTCACCGAAGACTGGGACCTGATCCCCGGCGGCCCGACCTGGGCGGCTGATGGCGATCACCTGTACTTCTCCGCCGGCATCACGGGGAACTCCCACCTCTTCCGTATCCCTGCGGGCGGCGGCGGCGTCGAGCAGGTCACGGAGGGCGACCGGCGTCTCGGCGGGTTTTCCTTCTCGGCGGACTTCTCCCGCATGGCCTTCACCATCACCGACCCGACCCACCCGGCCGACATCTGGGTAGCGCAGGCGTCCGGCGCGGACGAGCGGCGCATCAGCGACGTCAACGGCGCGCTCATGGCCGAAATCGACCTCTCCTCTCCCGACCACCTCCTCTTCCAGAGCGAGGACGGCACCGAGGTGGAGGGCTGGATCCTCCCCGCGCTTGGCTACGGCGCCACCTCGGCGGGTGGCAGGCACCCCATGATCCTCGTCATGCACGGCGGCCCCCACGGCGCCTACGGCAACGACTTCTCATTCGACCGCCAGCTCCTGGCCGCGCAGGGATACATGGTCCTCTACACGAACCCGCGCGCCTCGACCGGCTACGGGGAGGACTTCCGCTGGGGCACCTGGGGCGGCTGGGGGTTCAACGACTACGACGACGTAATGGCCGGCGTCGACCACGCCATAGCCAACTACGACATCGACACCGCCCGGATGGGCGTGACCGGCTACTCCTACGGCGGCTACCTCACCAACTGGGTGATCACGCAGACGGACCGCTTCGCGGCGGCGATCGCGGGCGCGTCGATCTCGAACTGGGTGAGCGACTACGCCGTCGCCGACATCCCCCGCACCAAGGAGAGCGAGTTCTACGGCCCCCCCTGGGAGGAGCGCGGCCTCGACCACCTGATGCGGTCCTCGCCGATCATTCATGCGCAGGGCGTCTCCACCCCGACCATGTTCGTCCACGGCGAGATCGATCACCGCGTGCCCATCGAGGAGGCCGAGCAGATGTACGTCGCGCTGCGGAAGCAGCAGGTGCCCGCCAAGTTCGTACGCTACCCGGATTCCTACCATGGCGGGTGGACGCCGTGGCGGACCGTTCACCGCACCTGGGTGCAGCTGGAGTGGTGGGAACAGTGGCTGTCGCGGCGGCCGGCGTCCTGAGTGGGAGCTACGGCTGCGGCCCGAGGATGACCGTGCCGCTGTCGACATGCATGTGTTCGACACCGCCGTTCTCGTCGAAGTCAAACGGCCAGCGTCCCATCCTGCCGCCCGGCAGCCGTACGCGTCGGATCCCGTCCAGCGAGAGCGGGGCACCCGGCGTGAGGGTGGCCGGGCCGGTGACCTCGTAGAACCAGGCCGCGCCGGATCCGCGCGAGGTCACCAGGTATTCGCCGACCTCGAGGGTGAGCGCGACGCCCTCGTCCAGCCCCACGCCCACCACGGGCCCTTCGCCGCGGTCGGCGAGGAAGCGAGCCAGAAAGGCGAGAAGCCGGCCTTCGCGGCGGCGGTCCATGAAGTGGCTGTCCACGAGGACCCCCTCCAGTTCGGGCTGCGCGAAGACCGGGCTGGAGATGCTGACCTCGCGGCGCAGGGGATCCGCGAGAGCTTCCTCCGAGGTCACCGTCCCGTACCGAGCATCGAACGCACCTTCTCCCAGGGAGACCGCCCCCGCGCTCGTGCCTCCCATCGTGGCGTCCCGCTCGGCGACCGCGGCGAGGGAGTCGTGCAGCGCGATGGGCCAGCGGCCCAGGTAGTCCCACTGGTTGCCGCCGGCGAGCCACACGGCCTCTGCGCGCCCGACCCGGCACAGCACCGCAGGATCCGCGCCCGCCTCGGGGTTGCTGATCCGGACCGTGATCACCGTCGACGGAGTGATGCTTGCCAGGGCACCAATGAAGTACTCCGGATAGCTGGTCAGGGAGCCGCTGGCGCGGAGGACAACGATGTCACCGGCGACAGACGCCTCAACGAATAGCCGTGCAGCATCGTTCTCTTCACGGCCTCCGCCCATCAGCACCAGGCGTCGCTGCGGGATCCGATGCGTGTCGGCGCCGGTGCCCGTGAAGCCGCCGATCTCGACGCCCGGGCCCGGATCGGGACAGCGGTCGACGTCGTCCGGGTCGGGCAGGGGAATCGCCGGGAGGTCGGGGCCGCAGGCGAGCAGCGCGGCGAGTGCGGAGAAGCCGAGTCGGCGATCCCTCAGGTCAGCCTGCCGTCTGTGCGCAGCTTTTGCACAACCGCCCAGCCCAGCGTCTCCGTAACGCTGGCGGCGACTACGGCCCTGATGGCGTTCCCGTAGACGGGCACCCACCGGAGCAACAGGCCGGCGCCTCCCTTGCCGACGATTCTGCCAAGAGATGCGTAGAGCGCCGCACGCACGGCCGAGTCGGTCCATGGGATATCGAACTCGTCGGCCAGGGCGGTAATCATGGCGACCTGCACCGGCATGATTGCGACGGAATCGGAACCGGGGATGATCGTCGCGGCCGCGGCGGCACCGGCGGTTGCCGACGCCCCGTGAATGATCACGGCGCAGCGCTTGTGCTGATCGGGAAAGTACCGTCTGAACTCATCCCTGAATCCCATCGTCGAACCTCTCCCGTGCGTCGAGTCGCAATTCCGGCGTCGGGCGCCGACATATCGAAATGTACGTCACTTGGACGACATGTGTTCCGGGTGGGATGCCCATACGCGCCATACTCGCCCTCCCCGTCAGCTCACAATGCGCACGCGGGTCGGCAACACGATCGCGGGCAGCCCCATCAACTCCACCGCCTCGTTGAAGCGCCTCAGTTCGTTTCCCAGGAGGTCGGTGTAGCGCAGGCGCACGCCTTCCCACTCCTCCAGCAGAGTCTCAAGGCGCTCCAGAGTGCCCGGATGAGGAGCCCCCTCCGCGCCGCCGGAGATGTACCCGTCGGTGCCGGTCACGCGGCCGTAAAGCTCGAGCCACTGGTTATCGAGGCGGGGGGCGTAGCGGATCGGGTCCTGGTTGGAGCGGTTGTTCGTCTGCATGAGGTCCTCGGTGACGCCCATCGACTTCTCGGTCAGCGTATCGGCGAGCGGTTGCAGCTCGGCGTCCTGGCCGGCCGCGCGGGCGCGCTCCAGCACCGCCTCGACCTGCTCACGGATGGCCGCCAGGTCGTCGATCGCGCGGCTGATCGAGTTGATCGAGTCGCGCGCAAGCATCGCCACGCGGAACTGCTCCTGGTAGCTCGCGACGGTGACCTCGGGGATGCGCGGGTCGGCGAAGAGTTCGAAGCCCCGTTCGAGCATGGTTTCGCCCACCGTCAGCCGCACCGAGTACGTACCCGGTGGCGCCGTCACCCCGCCGGAATAACCCCACACCACCGCCCCCTCCGGCAGCTCCGGTCCCGGGTACGAAACCGTCCACGCGATGCGGTTCAGCCCGGCGGCCTTCGTGATCCGCTCCCCGTCCATCTCCTCCGCAGCCGCCGAGTCCGACACGAATGTGCGCACCACCGCGCCGCTCGCGTCCACGATCTCCACGAGCACGTCCGCGTCGGGTTCCTCCTCCAGGTAATAGTGGATCTGTGCGCCCGCAGGTGCCGGCTCCGGATTCAGTTCGGCCAGCCCGGCTGCGCCCAGATTCGTCAGGCGCCGGGCGTCGCGCGGCGTGAACAGGTAGGTGCCCGCCGCCACCGCAGCCTCGATCTCGCGCAGCGGACTGATGTCGTCCAGGATCCAGAACGACCGCCCCTGCGTCGAGATAATCAGGTCGTCGTGCGCGACCCGCATGCCGGTCACGGGAGTGACGGGCAGGTTGCGCTGAAAGCTCTGCCACGAGCCGCCCGCGTCCAAGGAAACGAAGACGCCGTACTCGGTTCCCGCGAAAACGAGGCCGCTGCGGGCCGGATCCTCCCGCACCGTCCGCACCGGGTGGTCGTCCGGAATCCCGGTGGTGTTCAGCGTCCAGGTCGCGCCGAAGTCGTCGGTGCGGAAGACATACGGGCCGAAATCGTCCATCCGGTACCGCTGCACGGCCATGTACGCGCGGCCCGGCTGATGGGTCGACAGCTCGATCTCGTCCACCGTGCCCAGCTCCGGCATCGCCGCAGGAGTGATCTCGGTCCAGTTCACGCCCCCATCGCGTGTGATGTGCACCCGCCCATCGTCGCTCCCCGCCCAGATCTCGTCGGCGTCGAACGGCGACTCCGCGAGCGAGAACACCACGTTGTAGATCTCCACGCCGGTCACGTCGGCGTTGATCGGCCCGCCCGACTGCTCCTGGTGGGCGGGGTTGTCGGTGGTCAGATCCGGGCTGATCGTCTCCCAGTTGACCCCCTCGTCGCGCGAGCGGTTGACGTGCTGCGACCCATGATAGATCACGCGCGGGTCGTGCTGGCTCACCAGCATCGGCGACACCCACTGGAAGCGGTGCCGCAGATCCTTCGCCGCCATCCCGAGCTGCAGCTGCGGGTACAGCATGATGTTGCGCCGCTGCCCCGACTGCAGGTCGTATCGGTCCATCACCCCGCCGTAGCACCCCGCGTACACGATGTGCGGCCGGTCCGGATGCAGCGCGATGGGCCCGGTCTCGCACCCCCCGACATTCAGCCAGTGCTGCTTGGGATACAGCGTGTTGACGTCCGACCACGCCGTCACCGAGATCGTCGTGTTGTCCTGCTGGGCACCGTACAGCCGGTACGGGTAGCCGTTGTCGACGATCACGTCGTACAGCTCCGCGGTGGCCTGGTTGAAGTAGGTGGACCAGGTCTCACCGCCGTTTACCGTCACCTGGGCCCCGCCGTCGTTGGCCACCACCATGCGGTCGGGGTCGTGGGGATGAATCCAGAGATCGTGGACGTCGCCGTGGGGCACGGGGATGACCTCGAACACGGTTCCCCCGTCCACCGAGCGATACATGCTCGTATTGAGGGCGTACACCGTATTCGGGTCGACCGGGTCGGCCTGGACGTGGGTGTAGTACCAGGCGCGCTGGCGCAGGTTGTTGTCGGAGTTGGTGCGGGTCCAGGTCGCGCCGCCGTCGTCGGAGCGGTAGACGCCGCCGTCCGGCTCGGCTTCGATGATCGCCCACACGCGGTCCGGATCGGCGGGCGAAACGCTCACTCCCACCTTGCCCACCATTCCTTCCGGCAGCCCGCCACCGAGCTTCGTCCACGTGTCGCCTCCGTCGGTCGTCTTGTAGACGCCGCCCTCCTCGGCCCCCGAGATCAGTGCCCACGGCTTGCGCTCGCCGCGCCACATCCCCGCGTACAGGATGCGCGGATTGGTCATGTCCATGGTCAGATCGGACGCGCCTGTGGAGTCGTTGAGGGCCAGGACATGCTCCCATGTTTCGCCGCCGTCGCGCGACCGAAAGATCCCCCGCTCCGGGTTCTTCCCGAAAGGGTGGCCCAGGGCCGCGACGTAGACCAGGTCATGGTCGCGCGGATGCACCTCGATGCGCCCGATCTGACCGGCGTCGGGCAGTCCGATGAAGGTCCAGGTCCGCCCGGCGTCCATCGACTTCCACGCGCCCCGCCCGGCCGAGGTGTTCCCGCGGATGTCCATCGACCCTTCCCCGACGTAGATCACGTTCGGGTCCGAATCGGCAACCCTCACCGCACCGATCGAGCCACCGAAAAAACCGTCCGAGATGTTGGTCCAGGTGACGGCGTTGTCGTCGGACTCCCACACGCCGCCGCCTGTGGTCCCCATCAGCCAGCGGTCGGGGTCGTTCAGGAAGCCGGTGGCGGCCGTGGAGCGCCCACCGCGATAGGGCCCCACCATGCGGTAGCTCAGGTCCTTGAAGGCGAGTGTGTCAATCTGCTGCGAGGCGACCGGGACTACGCTGGCCATCGAGGCCAGGAGGGCCGCGACCGCGGGGATCGCCAGGGCGAGACGTCTTGCGAAGTTCATGGTGTCATTTCCTGGAAGGGAATACGGGAGGTGGCGCCGAGACAGACTATATGCCGAAGTTGAACGAGAATCTGTCAAGGTCGCGACCGGCCGAGCCGATCCTCGGTCGCCTGACGCGGCGCTCACATTGAAGGGGCTGACCATGAGATTTCGGAGCGGATCGCTTGTCCGTCGCAGTACCCTGTTTTGCCTGTTCATCACCGCGCTGGCGGCGCTCCACGCCGGACCCGCGGCAGCGCAAGCCAACCAGGAGGCTTCGGATCCGGACAGGCTCCAGTACCTCGATGTCTTCGAGATGGAGGTTGCCGCCGACCCGCGCATCTCGCCCGACGGCGAGCACGTCGCATATGTGAGGCGCGGCTTCGACATCATGACCGACAGGACGCGCACCGCGCTGTGGGTGGTGGACACGGATGGCACGAACCACCGCGCGCTCACCGACGGAAGTGGCACGGTGAGTTCTCCGCGCTGGTCGCCCGACGGGAGCCGACTCCTCTATGTGGCTTCGACGGATGGCGCCAACCAGCTCTTCGTGCGCTGGATGGATACCGGCCAGACAGCGGAGTTGACCAACGTGACCCGGTCTCCGTCGAACATCGCGTGGTCGCCCGACGGCAGATGGATCGCGATGACGATGCTTGTGCCGGAACTCGCCCCCGCGATCGCGCAAATGCCGGCGGCGCCGGAGGGTGCGGCCTGGACCTCGCCGCCGCGCGTGATCTCGAAGCTGCGCTACCGTGCGGATGGCCGCGGCTATCTTCCCGACGGCTACACCCACATCTTCATCCTGCCCGCCGAAGGGGGCACGCCGCGCCAGCTCACCAGCGGCGCCTACGACCATGGTGGCGGCCTCTCCTGGTCTCCCGACTCACGGTCCATCGTCTTCAGCGCCAACCGCGGGAATCCCGACTTCGACGTGCGCAACAGCGATGTCTTCGAGGTCTCGGTCGAGACGGGCGAGCTCGTGCGGCTGACCGACCGATTCGGTCCGGACGCGGGGCCCGTGGTGTCTCCCGACGGGTCGCGGATCGCCTACACCGGTTTCGACGACCGCCATCAGGGTTACCAGGTCACCCGCCTCTACGTGATGAACCGCGATGGGAACGGCAGCCGCCGGGTCGGCGATCTGGACCGCGATGTCGGCGGGCTCAACTGGACCGCGGACGGGCGGAGCCTGTTCATCCAATACGACGACCAGGGCACCACCAAGGTGGCGCAGATCACCCTGGACGGCACGGTGACCGACCTCGCGTCCGACGTGGGCGGGCTCGACCTGGGCCGCCCCTACAGCGGCGGCTCCTACACGGTTGCACGGGACGGACGCTTCGCCTTCACCCTCAACTCACCAACGCGCCCCGCCGATGTCGGGATCGGCGGCCCGGGCGGCGAACCGCGCCGCATCACCCACCTCAACGAGGATCTTCTCGCCCACAAGAAGCTTGCTCGGGTCGAGGAGATCTGGTGGGACTCGTCGCACGACGGCCGTCCCGTTCACGGCTGGATCGCCAAGCCGCCCGACTTCGACCCCTCGCGCAAATACCCGCTGGTGCTGGAGATCCACGGAGGCCCCTTCGCCAACTACGGCCCCCGCTTCTCAACGGAGGTCCAGTTCTACGCCGCCGCGGGCTATGTGGTGCTCTACACCAATCCCCGCGGCAGCACCAGCTACGGTGACGAGTTTGGCAACCTCATCCACCACGCCTATCCGGGGTACGACTACGACGACCTCATGTCGGGGGTCGACGCGGTCATCGAACAGGGCTACATCGACGAGGACAACCTCATGGTGACCGGCGGCAGCGGTGGTGGTGTGCTCACGGCCTGGATCGTCGGCAAGACCGGGCGCTTTCGGGCCGCCGTGTCGCAGAAGCCGGTCATCAACTGGATCAGCTTCTCGGTGACATCGGACGGATACGCGTCCTACTACCAATACTGGTTCCCGGGACCGGTGTGGGACGACGGCATGCTCGAGCACTACTGGAGCCGGTCGCCGCTCTCACTGGTCGGCAACGTCACCACCCCGACCATGCTCATCACCGGCGAGCATGACCTGCGCACGCCCATGAGCGAGACCGAGCAGTTCTACCAGGCGCTGCAGATCCGCAAGGTGCCCACGCGGATGGTCCGAGTGAACGACGCCTTCCATGGAATCGCGAGCAGCAGTCCCTCCAACCTCATCGCCAAGGTCGCCCACATCCTGGACTGGTTCGAGCGCTATCGTACCGACGGCACCCCGGTGAGCTAGAGCAGCCCGTGGACAAAATCCCACCTCAGCTGCCTCCTTTCCCTCCGAGCCCCAGAGCCTCCGCTTGTCGCCGCACGTCGTCGCGATCCCGCACCATCAACTCCGGGTACCGCGCCAATACATCGCCCGGATAGTCTGACTCGACCCCCTTCACATACCGGTCGAGAAAGCCCAGCACCAGGTCGTTCTGGATCGCGGTGAGCCTCGCCACAATGCCGGGTTCGCCCAGCAGCGTTGCCGCAACCGGCTCCCGCAGGATCTCGGGGAAGTCGGAAACGGCGACATGCTGTATGCCGGGGATCATGATCCTGTGGATATCGTCCCGCATCCCCGCCGTGGCCAGCCGCTCGTATGCGAGATCCCCCGCAGTCGGCGCCCAGGACCCGTAGTCGCCGCGATAGACGTTGAATTCTTCCGGCAGGGTCGCCATGACCGCGGTCGGGTCGGAGTTGAGCATCAGGAACGGGGTGCGCACGTCGGCATCGATCAATTCAGCGGTCCAATACCCGCCGTCGAGGTTGATCGCCGCCCTGGCTCGCCGGTCGCCCTGGGCCAGCATGGCCGCGATATAGCCGCCATAGGACATCCCCATGTATCCGCGGCGTTCATGGTCGATCGCGTCCGCCAGCCCGGCCGCGGCGCCTGGAACATCCTTCGCTTCAAGCCGATCCAGCACGAACTGCACATCCGACTGCCAGACCTGGGCCAGCTGTCCCAGCGAAGTCGCCCTGAGCTCGCTGATGTACGCCGGGAAAGCCTCGAGCGCTGCGGCCAGGCTCGGGGGATAGTGCACGGTCATGCTCCCGGTGTTCGCGGCGTAGCGCATCATGTCTTCCATGATTCGCGGCGACATCGTGACCGCGTCACCGTTCGGATAGACGATCCCTCCCGACTCGTAGGGGTGCCCCACCGACAGCACCACATATTCATTCGCCGCGAGGTGCTCGAAGAGCGCGGTCTGCTGTGCCGGATACGAGGTGTATCCGTGATTGAAGCCGATCACCGGGAAGCCGCCACCGGCGGGCGACGCATCGGCGTAGCTGTTCGTGGCCAGCGACGCGCATCCGCGGAAGGCGTCGGGCGGCTGTTGCATCGGAACCAGGAGCGCCCCGGGAAGGACCATTGCCTCGGTCTCGGTGAAGTAGGGCCGGGGCTGCGTCCCTCCGGTGCCCGCGGCCGGATACCAGGCCCGAACGAAGATGCGGCGGGAGGCGGTAGGGACCGGCGCGTAGTGCGAGCTGCGCAGGTGGTCGGTGACCTCGAACTCGGCCGTACCGACGGTGTGCGGACCCGTCACGGCAGGCCAGCCCGCGCAGTTGGCGTCGTAGTCGTAGTCGGCCTGGGGCGCCCCGCCGTCCTGCCCCGCCATGGCGCTCTCACCGTCTGTGGTGCCCTCGGGCGACTCATCGCCCTGCGCCGTCGCATCCGCAGCCGACCCCGACGTTCCCCCACCCCCCGACGCCAGGAACTTCTGCACCCGCCGTCCCGTCGACGCCTCGCCCACATAGATGTTGCCGTGCGAGTCGACGGCCATACCGTGCGGACGGATGAACTGGCCCAGCTGGCGCCCGCCGCGGCCGAATTCGCCCACCACCTCCAGATCGGAGCGGCGCAGGATCCACACCTTGTGGTTGGTCCCGTCGGCGAGGTACAGCCGGCGCTGCCCGGCGTCGGGCGAAAACGCGATCACGAACGCCGATCCGGAAGCACGGGTGAGCGGCGCGATGGTCTTCTCGGTCACGAAGGCGCCGTCCTGCCGGAAAACCTGGATGCGGTTGCCGCGCCGGTCCGCGACGTAGATCAGGCCGTCGCTCGATCCCGCCAGGTCGTGCACCGTCGAGAACTGGGGCGGAAACAGGCTCTCCGCCGTGCGGGCGGCGTAATCGTATTCGGCCTCGTCGTCGGGGGGCGCGCCGTAGGCGCCCCAGTGGCGCAGGTACGCGCCCGTGTCGCCGTCGAAGACGATGACGCGCCGGTTGCGGTAGCCGTCGGCGACGTAGACTTCGTTGGTTGCGGGGTCGACCCAGACGCCCGCCGGACCGCCCAGCAGCTCGGTGTCGGCGCTGCCGCCGTTCGCGTCGTACGCGCCGAGCGTCATGAGGTGCTGCCCGTCGCGGGTGAACTTCATGACGCGGTGGTGGCGGAAGGTCCCGATCCACACAAACCCGTTGTGGTCGATGAAGAGGCCGTGGGAGTTGCGCGGGAACTCGGAGACGTCCTGCGTGGCGGGATCGCCCCATGCCTGCACCACGTTCCCATCCGTGTCGAACTCGATCACCACCGGCGCAGGCACGCAGCATTCCCCGAGCGGCGGATCCTGTACCGCCGCGATCTCCTCGGGCGTGAGCGTCTCGGGCAAGTGCGTGATCCAGACGTGATCCTGATCGTCAACGAACACGGACGTGATCGAGCCCAGGATCCAGTCGTTGGGCAGCGGCTGCGGCCACGACGGATCGACCTGGAAGGAGGGCGGGGCGTCGGCTGACGATCCGGAATCTCCTCCGGGACCGCCGGAGTCTGTCGAGCAGGCCGTAAGGAGCAGGCTGGTTGCCGAGAGCAGGGCGACGGGCAAGCGATCGAGAGGTGTATGGGGCCGCGGCTTGGTGCGGGGCATGATTCCTCCGTGTGTTCTTGCGAGGCGGCACGGTCCTGCAAGACCGGAACCGATGGTGCCAGCAAGGTACACGGCTTCGGGGTATCGTGCCCCCCGAGGTCCTGTCCCATCCGAACATCCCGATGTCCCTGGCCATCCCCGCGGAACCACGGCGGGCGCGCCAGACGGGATCCGGCGCCCGTCAGTCGTCCCCGACCGCCCCAACCGCCGCAACCCTCCCAGAGATCTCACGCAGGCGCAGCCACTCCTGGTAGTGGAAGGGAAGCATCATCATCGATTCCATGAACTGGAATACGTACATGACGATGGCGAACACGGTTCCGTAGTCGACCGTCCGCTCCACAGCCGCGCGGACCGAGAAGACGATCAGCACGATCATGAAGAGCCAGTTGATTCCGAAGTTGGCGGCTTCAAGGTCGGAAAGCCGGATGTTCCAGCGCATCGTGGCGCGGAGGTGGCGCGCGACACGGCCGGGACTGCCGGAGTCGACGATGTCCACGCGCCGTTCATGTTCGTCGTTCAGCCCTTCGTTGTATCGCGTGGTGAGCCTTCCGGTGAGCGCGTAGAGCGTGACCGTGGCCGCCGTGACGACGAGGCAGCCGAGGAAGATGCGGAAGTTCAGGGTGGAGAGGATCAGGATCGTGCCCAGGAGCCCCAGCGTGCTGATGATCAGTCCCGGCAGCGAGTTCTCGAAGAACTCCACGATCTCCTTGAGCATCCCCAGACGGGCGGTCTTCGTCGAGGTGCTGCTCTCGGCGTCGCGCGCCACCATCTCCTCGCCGAGCGTTGTGTAGATCCGGGCGTAGGCTCGGCTGTCGACCAGCCGGCGCACGACGGCGATCCCCATGGTGATGATCCCGAGTCCGCCGAGTTCGTAGAGCCCCCGCATCGAGTTGGCGAGCACGCTGTCGATGGCCCGCCCGATCACCAGCGGGAAAAGCACCCACCCCGCAGCTTCCAGTACGACGAGAAGAGCTGTAAGCGTGAAACGGCCGGCGAAGCGCTTCAGCAGATCATGCATGACGCAGCAGACTGGGGGCGGGATCGTGGTGGGGCAAGTGCCTGGAACCTACCGCGGCTGGCCCCGGACGACATCCGGTTTCCCGCGCGCTCCCGTCTGGACTCGGCAATCCCCGGCAGGAGTCCCTAGAGGTTCCTCTCGACCCTCAGGTGTCCTTCTGAGGGGACAGCGGGTGGTGCCGCAAGGGCCTCACTCCGCTGAAACTCGGGCTCACACACATCCTCGACCCCGGCGGTCGCGTGCTCCTTCTCCGCCGCGTTCAGGCGAATAATCCCGCTGGCGCCAAAAATCAGTCCCATGGAAAGGACCAGGCCCAGTGCCGAGATCCGCCAGTTCAACCGTTTCCTCAAGTGTAGCCTCGTCATTTTTCCCTCCCCCTGGCGTCGTGCGCCCCCGATGGCGCATCATGGCCTTCTGTCCGCAGCAATAATCGTGCCAAACATGTCTGCCGAATTGGCCGGTCGCCTGCCAGCATCGGCCGCGTGTTCGCCGATCGACTTCGCTTTCCGGCCATACTGGCCTGGTTTCCTGCCAATCTGGCCGAACGGAGGCTTCGGATCCGGCGCCCCGAGTGCCAGATTGGCAGATCATTGCCGCGGGCTGCCGTGCGTACCCAATTTGGAGCTTCGGCGGCAGCGTGGGGTTGCCCGCCAAACACAGGGCGACAGCGGAGGAGTCATGGCCGGCAAGGGATCAATTCGGGCCGCAGCGCTGGCTGGTATCCTGCTGGCACCCGTTTCCGTCGTTGCCCAGGAAGTCGGCAGCGCGGTGGAGTCGGACAATCCTGCCGGAGCGATCACTGCGGTGCCCGGGATCCGCGTCGGCCACTTCACCTACCCGGATGCCGCAACGGGCTGCACGGTCGTCATCGCCGACGGAGGCGCCGTAGGCGGCGTAGACGTGCGCGGCGGCGCTCCCGGCACCGTCGAGACCGACCTCCTCGACCCGGTCAACACGGTGCAGGAGGTCAACGCTGTCGTCCTTTCGGGCGGGAGCGCCTTCGGCCTCGCCACACGGCACGGCGTCATGCGCTACCTGGAAGAGCGCGGCGAGGGCTACCGCGTCGGCGGCGGCCTCGTCGTCCCGATCGTGCCGGGCGCGATCATCTTCGACCTGCGCGTCGCGGGCGGCGTGCGTCCCGGCCCCGATTGCGGTTACGAAGCCGCCACCGGCGCCTCCACCGGCCCCGTCGCGGAGGGCTCCGTCGGCGCCGGCGCCGGCGCCACGGTGGGCAAGATGCGGGGCGGCGGCAGCGCCATGAAGGGCGGCCTCGGCACGGCCTCGATCACCCTGGCGAGCGGCCTCGTGGTCGGCGCGATCGTCGTGGTCAACTCCGTCGGCGACGTCATCGACCCGGCCACCGGACAGGTCGTGGCCGGCGCGCTCGGCAGCGGCGGCGAATTCCTCGACGCCCGGCGCATCCTACGCGGCGAGGTGCCCTCACCGCCGCCGGGCGAGAACACCACCATCGGCCTCGTGGCCACCAACGCGCTCCTGACCCAGGCCGAAGCCACCAAGGTCGCGCAGATGGCCCACGACGGCTTCGCCCGCGCCATCGTGCCCAGCCACACCCCCGGCGACGGCGACACGATCTTCTCGCTCGCCACCGGCGCCGTTACCGACGGCTTCAGCACCAGCCAGGTCGGCGCCCTCGCGGCCGAGGCCATGGCCGACGCCATCGTGCAGGCGGTGCGCGCGGCCACCGGCCTCCCGTCGATCCCGGCCGTGCGCGACCTGCCCGGGATGCGAGAACCGGGACCCGCCGCGCCGCCACCGGCGTCGGCAGCGCGTCCCGGCCTCGCTGGCAACCCCACGGGCCCCGGCGCGTGAACCCAACCCTGCTCGGCCTCCTCGCCTACGTCGTCCTCATCACCGCGGTCGGCCTCGCCATCGGCCGCCGCGTCTCCGGCACCGGCGATTTCTTCGTCGCAGGGCGCCGCCTCGGACCCGGGCTCCTCTTCGCCACGCTGCTCGCGGCCAACATCGGCGCGGGCTCCACGGTGGGCGCGGCGAGCCTCGGATACGAGAACGGCCTCGCGGCGTGGTGGTGGGTGGGGTCGGCCGGCGTCGGCACCCTGGTACTCGCCTTCTGGCTCGGGCCGAAGATGTGGCGCGTCGCGCGGGACCACTCCCTCCTCACCGTCGGCGACTACCTGGAGCACCGCTACGGGCCCTCGGTCCGGGCGGCGATGGCCGCGCTCCTCTGGCTCGGCACCCTGGCCATCCTCGCGGCGCAGCTGATCGCGATGGCGTGGATCCTTCAGGAGGTCGCGGGTGCTCCCCGCTGGCTCGGTGCGCTCGCCGGCGGCGCGGTGATGACCGTGTACTTCGTGGCCGGAGGGCTGCTGAGCTCGGCCTGGGTCAACCTGGTGCAGCTGGTCGTGCTCGTGTGCGGCTTCCTGATCGCCGTCCCGCTCGCGATCGGCGGCGCCGGCGGCTTCAGCGAATTGCTGGAAAGCGCCCGCGCCATCCCGGGGCACATGGACTTCATGAGCAACGGCGACTCCGGGTGGATGTATCTGATGCTGCTCGCGCCCGCCTTCATCGTCTCCCCCGGAATCCTGCAGAAGACCTTCGGCGCCCGGGACGAACGCACGGTCCGCCTCGGCGTCGCGGCGTGCGGCATCGCGCTGATGCTCTTCGCATTCCTGCCCCCGGCACTGGGGATGGTCGCCCGGGCGGTGGCTCCTGGCCTGGAGAATCCGGAAACGGCGCTGCCGGTCATCCTCACCCAGGGAGTGCCTGCCTGGGTCGGCCTGCTGGGGCTGGCGGCGGTACTGTCGGCCGAAATCAGCTCGGCGGACGCGATCCTCTTCATGCTGTCGACATCGCTGTCGAAGGACCTGTACCGGCGTTTCGTCAATCCCCGTGCCACGGACCGCCAGGTCCTCAAGGTGGCGCGCGGCGCGGCAGTGGCAGGTGGCGGCGCGGGAGTCCTGCTGGCGATCGTTCTGCCGGGGGTGGTGGCGTCGCTGACGGTATTCTATTCCCTGCTGGGCGTCAGCCTGTTCGTGCCGGTGGCGGCGGGGCTGCACTCGCGTCGTCCCGGGGCGGGCGAGGCGCTGGGGGCGGCCGCGGCCGGGGTCGTGACCCTTCTCGTGGCGCGGGCGTGGGGCGGGACCGGCTGGATGGTGCCTTCCGCGTGGGGACTGCTTTCGGCCGGAGCCGCCTACGGGGTCTTCTACGCAGCCCGGCGGCTGGTGCATGTAAAGCAAACATGACAATATGTAATCTGTAGTGGTGATTATATACTTGACGCAGGTTGATATTCCGTTATCTTGATTGTATGGAATGCTTTGCGTCGGTATCGTCCGGATCTTCGGTTAGCTTGTCCAGCTCGGCCATGACCCGCTTCCCGAAGATTCGGGTCATGATCTCCCGGTCGGTCTTCTGCGCAATGTTCCTGGGGAGCCTGCGGCGCTTCGTCTTCTTCCTGCCCGGGGGGTGAGCCATGAAGGACGTCAACCTCGTTTCGCTGATCGATCGCTACAACACGGAAGATAAGTGCCGCGAGGCGCTGGAGGCGATCCGCTGGCCCGGCGGCGTCTCCTGCATCCGGTGCGGCGACACCCGGGTCGATGGGCTCTCGAGCCGGGCCCAGTGGCAGTGCCGGTCGTGCGACTACCAGTTCAGCGTGACCGCGGGCACCATCATGCACCGATCCCACCTTCCGCTGCGCAAGTGGTTCATCGCCATCTATCTGATGTGCGAGTCCAAGAAGGGGATGAGCGCCAACCAGCTCAAGCGCACCCTGGGCGTCCAGTACAAGACGGCCTGGCACCTCTGCCACCGCATCCGCGAGGCGATGGGCAACGATCCCTTCACCGGCCCCACGCTCATCGGCATCGTCGAAGTGGACGAGACCATGGTCGGCGGCAAGGCCAGGGGCAAGGGCGCCGGCTACAAGGGCAACAAGCACTGGGTGGCCGGCGCCATCGAGCGCGGCGGCCGGGTCCGCATCGAGCGGGTCCCCGATATCCGCAAGCACACGCTGCAGGACTTCGTCAGGCGCACCGTGAGCGACGAGGCCGAGGCGGTCTACACCGACGAACTCCGCGCCTACATCGGCCTCGAGACCGACACCCGGAGGCACGAGACCGTCTCGCACGGTCACGAGGAGTGGGTCGTAGGAGACGCCCACACCAACAGCGTCGAGGGCGTCTGGTCGCTCTTCAAGCGCTCCATCGTCGGCACCTTCCACAAGATGAGCGCCAAGCACATGGACCGGTACCTCGAGGAGCTCGAATGGCGCTTCAACAACCGCAACAACCCCTACATCTTCCGCGACACGCTCGCCCGCATCATGCACACCGATCCGCTACAATACCGGGAACTGGTCGCCTGACACCGGCGCATGGACCTGTAACAAATGCATAATCATCTCTGTAGTTGACAATAGTGTGACGAATCTCATCCCGGGCGCGACGCCATGAACACTCACATCCCCGACCTGCACGCCTGCGAGATGCACACCGGCGGTGAGCCGGTCAGGATCGTGACCGCCGGCTACCCGGACATCCCAGGCGCGACCATCCTCGATAAGCGGCGCTACGCCCGCGAGCATCTCGACCACCTGCGCCGCTTCCTGATGCACGAGCCGCGCGGCCACAACGACATGTACGGAGTGATCCTGGTGGAGCCGGACCACCCGGACGCCGACCTCGCCGTGCTCTTCTGCCACAACGAGGGCTATTCGACGATGTGCGGGCACGCCACCATCGCCGTGGCGCGCTGGGCGGTGGACACGGGGCTCGTGGCCGCGGTCGAGCCCCGCACGACGGTGGGCGTACAGTGTCCCTGCGGCCTCGTCACCGCGCACGTGCAGGTGCGGGACGGCCGCGCCAGCCTCGTCCACTTCGAGAGCGTGGGCGCCTTCGCTCCCCTGCTCGACACCAAGGTCGAGGTGGAGGGCGCGGGCACGGTCGAGGTCGACATCGGCTACGGCGGCGCCTTCTACGCCTTCGTCCCAGCGGCCCGCTTCGGACTCGACGTGCGCACCTCGTCGGCGCGGTCGCTCGTGGACGCCGCCTGGGCGGTCACCTGCGCTGCCAAGGCCCAGCTCGAGCTCGATCACCCCGGACACGAGGACCTGGCCTTCCTCTACGGCACCGTTCTCACCGACGGCGGCTGGGGCGACGACCGGCCCAGCGCGAATGTGTGCGTCTTCGCGGACCGCCAGGTCGACCGCAGCCCCACGGGCAGCGGCGTCACCGCCCGCATGGCCATCCAGAAGGCGCGGGGACTGGTTGGGTTGGGTGACGAGCGGCGCTTCTCGAGCGTGACCGGCGCGGTCTTCACGGGCTGCATCGTCGAGGAGACGCGGGTGGGGGATCACGAGGCCGTGACGGTGCTGGTGGGCGGCGAGGCGCACTACACGGGCGAGGCATGGTTCCGGGCCGAGGAGGGGGATCGACTGGCGGGGGGGTTCACGGTGCGGTGAGTTATCCCTCCCGCGCGCTCGGCGCGCCTCACAGCAGTCCGCCACGCCGTCATTGCCCGCGATGATCGCTCCCGCGCCCGCGGTGCCACCGCTTGTCCTATATTGACTGGATCGAGGGACTCGCAATGGAGGACGCGGACGCGATGAACAGCCTGCCCGAGCGGACCACGGAGGATCCCGAGGCCAGCCTACGGGCGGACGATTGGGGTGCCGACAGCGGTACCTTCGGCACGGTTTCGAAGCAGCGAGTGCGCTCGAACACTAGCGCGACCCGGGGCGTTTACCTTGACTACAACGCTTCCGCGCCGCTTGACCCCCGGGTGGCCGAGGTCATGGTCTCGGCGCAGACGAATGTTGGCAATGCCTCGTCGGTCCACAGCTTCGGTCGCCGGCAAGCCACCTTGGTCGACGCAGCTCGCGAGCAAGTCGCGACGCTCGTCGGCTGTCGCGCATCCAACGTCGTATTCACCGCTAGCGCGACCGAGGCCAACAATCTCGCGCTTCAAGGAGTCGTCCGGCACGCCCGCACGAACCGATCCCGCTTTCTCGTCTCCGCAGTAGAGCACGATTCAGTTCTCAGGACCGCCGAATGGCTCAAGGATCGCGGCCATTCACAGGTCGACATCATTCCCGTAACCCACGGTGGCTCGGTTGATTTGGACGCCTTGAAGCGCCTGCTTGGGCCGGATGTCCTTCTCGTGTCCATCATGGCTGCCAACGGGGAGACGGGCGTGCTTAATCCCATCGCGGAAATCGCCGAACTCGCTCACGCAAACGGGTCGCTGTTTCACTGCGACGCTACGCAGCTCGTTGGCCGGATGGAGCTGTGCGCACCCGACGTGGGCACAGACTTGGTTTCAGTCAGTGGACACAAGCTTGGTGGCCCGACGGGGACCGGCGCACTGATCGGCACCCGTCGGGCTTGGGCCAAACTTGAGCCAATGATTCATGGAGGGGGGCACGAACGTGGCCGCCGATCAGGTTCCTTGAACGTTCCCGGCATCGTCGGACTTGGAGAGGCCGCGGCCATTGCCGTTGGCGAGCGTGGCCGAGAGGCAATTCGTTTGGCGAACCTGCGCGACCGTCTGGCCGATGGCCTGATAGCAGCGCTGCCCGATGTTACTCAAATCGGAGATGTCGAGCGGCGGCTGCCGAACACGGCGTGTCTCCACTTCGCGGATGCGGACGCGGACGCCGTCACGGTCAACTTGGAGCCGGTTGCCGCGTCCACCGGGAGCGCCTGCAGCGCCGGTTCCGTCGAGCCGTCCCATGTTCTGCTTGCAATGGGTCTCTCGCGGACCGCAGCCTTCGAGTGTGTACGCTTCAGTCTCGGACGCTTCACGGAGGACACGGACATCGAATTTGCCGTGTCTCGTGCCGTTGACGCCGTCCGCTACGTCCGAGAAGCTACCGCGAGGTCCGCCTGATGCTCCTGATCGAAGCGGCCGAACCGATCTTCGCCCGGCACGAGACGTTCCATCCACGCTATGGGTGGTTCCGCAAGGCGTACGCGGCGGTTGGACGCGACCCGAGGATGTTCACGCGTAGTGACGCCCCGATCCAATTGGGAGTGGGCAAGAACATGGTGCGGGCCATTCGCTTCTGGGGGACTGCGGCGAAGCTCATCGACGCGAGCCCAGGATCGCGCCGGGGCCGTTACGCCGAAATGGTGCAGACAGATCTGGGGGAGCGACTTTTCGGTGAACACGGATGGGATCCGTACATGGAGGACCCGGCGACCTTGTGGCTGCTTCATTGGTTGCTGCTGGCCGCCCCGTGCCATTTGCCGGTCTGGTGGTTGGCCTTCAACGATTTCCACGCAGTTGAGTTCACGGACGATCAGCTGGAGCAGGTCATTGGTGCCCAGCTCGAGGCCACACAATGGAGGACCCCACACCCGTCCTCGCTTCGAAAGGACGTGCGAGCCCTGCTGCGCACCTACACGCCCGCTGCTCGCTCTGCCCGCACCGCAATCGATGACATCCTCGACTGCCCGCTACGGGAACTCCGTCTCCTCGGACGCTCGGAGGCCACGGATCGGTACCGGTTTGCGACGGGCCCGAAGCCTTCGCTCCCGCCGACTGTGGTCACGTTCGCGGCGCTGGACTATGTCGAACGCACCGCTCCCGGAACCCGCACCATTACCGTCACCCAACTCGCGCACGAATCAGGCGGACCCGGAAAGGCGTTCAAGCTCACGGAGAGCCATCTTCGCGAGGCAATCCATTCGGTTGCCACCAACTCGGCCAACATCGAGCTGACCGCTGTCGCGGGGGTCCCGCAGCTGAGCTGGGACGGCAGCCCTGGCGAGACCGCGCGGGCGACTATGGACGATTACTATGGTCGATCCAACCACCGGTTGCCCGACGCCAAGGGGGTGCCCGCGTGAGCGTCGTTCTGGCGGACCGGATCTCCGTGCGTAGTCGCTTTGCACGGTCGGCCAACCTGGAGCGCGACCTGGCGCGTCCCGAGCCACTAGAAGGGTATGTCGTGACGGCGCGTGTCCTCGATGTCCTGGCAAGGGTTGCCTCCACGGCGGCAAGCGGGAAAGCGGGCGGTGCATGGTCGTTGACCGGTCCCTACGGTACCGGAAAGTCTTCCCTTGCATTGCTGATCGACGCGGCATTCGGGCCCCCGACGCACACGCGGGAAGCGGCTCTTCGGCTGATCCGGGAGACCTCTCCGGAAGGGGAAGCGGCGTTGCGGATGGTTCATGAGCGCCACGGAACCTGGAAGACGGGGTTTCACCGCGGTCTGGTAACTGCGGCGACCCGCGAACCACTCAGCCTCACGATCCTGCGTGCCCTGCGGATGGCCCATACAGCAGCGCCTAAGAGCGCGGGATCCTCTGTGGCTGGGGCGCTCCGTCGTGCCTTGCGTGCGGCGGAGAAGGGAGAGTCAGGGCGAACCGGACCGACTCCCGGGTCCATCCTCCAAATCGCGCGAGATCTTGCGGAAAAGGCTCCGCTTCTGCTGATCATCGACGAGTTTGGGAAATCCCTGGAGGCCGCCAGCGACGGCCACGACGATCCCTACCTGTTGCAGCTGCTGGCCGAAGCAGGCCAGGGGTCCGGATTGCCGATCTTCCTGCTGACGCTACAGCACCTGTCGTTCGAGGAGTATTTCGCGGGGCGTGAAGGTCCAGCGAGACGCGAGTGGGCGAAGGTACAAGGGCGCTTCGAAGACATTTCGTTCGTGGAGTCCGCCGGACAATTGCGTGTCTTGATCGGGAGCGTCTTCGACGGGAAGGACGCGGCGATCAAGCGGCGCATCGCTCGGTGGGCCGTTTCGCAAGCGGACGCAATGCACTCCGTCGGCATCAGTAGCGTTGCCGATCCGGAGATCGTGGCCTCGTGCTATCCGCTCCACCCGCTTACCGCGATGGTGCTGCCCGAACTGTGCGGTCGATACGGACAGCACGAGCGGACCCTCTTCTCGTTCCTCACGAGCCAGGAGCAGGCGAGCGCCATGAACTTCCTGGCTGCCACCCGAGTTCCGTCCCGTGGCCCGCTTCCGTCGGTCGGTCTGGAGTACGTCTACGACTATTTCGTCGGAAGCAGCGCGCTGGGCGGGCTGTCCGGCCGGCAATCCCGTCGATGGTCCGAGATCGCCGTCCGGCTGCGAGACGCCACGGGTCTGTCGCAACCGCTGATCAGCATGGCGAAGCGCATCGCCGTCCTGAACCTGGTCTCCACGACGGGCGACGTGCGCGCCTCCCGCGCGGTACTGTCGCTCACCGACCCTTGCGCCGATGAGCTATTGGCGGACCTCGAAGCGGCGGGGATCGCAACGTATCGGGATTTCTCCGGCGAGTACCGAATCTGGCAAGGTTCCGATGTCGACATCGGTAGCATGCTGGAACGAGCCCGCGCGCGCATTCGGCGTCGGCCCCTTGGCGAAGTTCTATCGGCGATGGAGCCGTTGGATCCCGTAGTCGCGGCGCGGCACAGCGCCCAAAACGACGTGTTGCGGATCTTCAAGCGACGGTACGCCGACGCGGCGCAGCCGGTCGAGCCGCTTGACCCGTTCTCCGACTACGACGGAGAGGTGCTGCTGATAGTCGATTCCAGTCAGGCGACCCCGAGCTTCGCAAAGGGTGCGGATTCGGCCAAACCAATCGTCGCCGCCATCCCTCGGGACGTCGCGCAGCTGGACAAGGCTGCCCGGGAAGTCGCGGCGGTACGGACGATCCTCGATGATCCTCTGGTAGCGGAGGACTGGGTGGTTCGACGTGAAATCGCCGAGCGGATGGCTCAGGCCGAGGCCGACCTCGAAGCAGCTGTGCAGGACACCTTCCTTGCGGATGCCTGCCGCTGGATTCTCTTGGAACCTCGTGGGATTTGCGAACTTCCACCGGGCCGGGGCAGCCACGCGCTGTCCGAAGCGGCCGATATCGCGTACGAGTACACGCCGGTTATACGGAACGAAGTGCTCAACCGAACCCGGGTCACCTCGCAGGGTGCCAAGGCGCGCCGCCTCCTGGTCGCTGCGATGATCGACCACGAGCACGACCCCGATCTGGGCCTCGAAGGGAATGGACCCGAAGTGGCCATGTACCGGGCCGTACTGCGACAGCCGGGAATTCACCGGCCGTCGACGCAAGGACGGGGTTATCGGCTTGGCGCGCCGTCCGCAACAGATTCCCTTGCGCACGCCTGGAAAGTGCTCGGCGAGCAATTCGAGCGGGCAAAGGAACGTCGGGTGAATCTGCGTCACGTGTACGGCGCGCTTCTGTCGAGCCCCATCGGCATGAAGGTGGGGGCGATTCCGGTCTTCGTAACCGCTGCGCTTCTTGCCTCGCGCGACAAGATTGCGATCTACGAGCACGGAACTTTCCGGCCGCTGCTCGCCGTCGATGTTTCTGAGCGGATGCTGCGCAACCCTCATCACTTCGACATCAAACACTTCGCGAACACCGCCGGTGCCCGCAGGAGCGTGATCAATGCGCTCGCGAAGCGGCTTGGCGTGCGCCCAGCGTTCCGGCGGTACCGGGTTGCGAACGTCTTGGGAATCGCGGGTCACCTCGTCTCGCAATTCCGACGCCTCGACAAGTTCACTCTCCAGACCCGTTCCATGAGTCCCGATGCTCTAGCGGCAAGGGCGGCGATCATGGACGCGGTGGAGCCGGACGAGCTCTTGTTCGATCGCCTCCCCAGCTGCTTTTCCCTCCCCTCGGTGGTGGCGGATGCAGGACGCTATCCGGAAGAGGAGACATACGCGGAGCGTCTCGGCTCGGCGCTGGGTGAGTTGATGGGTCGGTATGCGAAACTTGAAGAGGAGCTTCTGGCACTCCTGCTCGGCGTCGCGGCGGAGAAGACTCGGCTCGCGGTACGCGGGCAGGCGGCTGCTTTGGACGGCGAAGTTCTTGACCCGGCGGTAGATACCTTCGTGCGTGCCCTCAAGGGGGACCCGGAGAAGAATGACGCCGGGTGGATCAGCAACATTGCAACCGTGCTGTCGAAGAAGGCGCCGACGGAGTGGACGGACCGCGACCTTGCCAGGTTCGAGCGCGATCTGCGGGTGCAGGTTGCCGCATTCCAGCGCCTCCGGGCGCTGCACGTTGACGGCCGTGCCGGGGGAGGTGGGCCCTTCCAGGCCTTTCGGGTTACCGTTACGAACCCGGATGGTCGGGAGCACGCACGCCTCGTTGCCATTGACGAGGTCGACCGACCCATGACAGAGAGGATCTTCGAAGATGCGCTCGCCAGGCTCCAGAGCGAGTTGGGCTCGAAGGAGCAGGCGGAAAAGGCATTGCTCGCACACCTGGGAGAACGACTTCTCCCCAAGGCGGATCAAGAGAGCCCGAAGCCCATGAACCGCGCTGAGACCAGGAGGGTACGGCATGCCTGACTCCATCCGCCACATCTGCGGGATCTCGGGGGGCAAAGACTCGAGCGCTCTGGCGGTCTACATGCGCTCAAGGGTGCCCGAGATGGAGTATTTCTTCTGCGACACGGGCGCGGAACTGCCTGAAACGTACGAGTATCTGACTAGGCTCGAGGTGATTCTCGGCAAGCCAATAGCCCGCCTGAATGCGAGTCGAGGATTCGATCACTGGTTCGAGATCTTTCGTGGAACGCTGCCTTCACCACAGATGCGATGGTGCACCAAGAACATGAAGATCAAGCCGATCGAGGACTGGATCGGCGATGCGCCCGCGCTGTCCTATGTGGCCATCCGTGCCGATGAGCGCAACCGAAAGGGCTACATCTCGACCAAGCAGAACATCGAGACGCGCTTCCCCTTTATAGAGGATGAGATTGACCGCGCGGGTGTGCTGCGAATCCTCGAAGATGCTGGCATAGGTCTTCCAGACTACTACGAATGGCGTACACGCTCCGGCTGCTACTTCTGCTTCTATCAGCGTAAGGCGGAGTGGATCGGCTTGGCCGAGCGCCATCCGGAGCTTTTTGATCGAGCCGTCGCCATCGAGCAGAAGGTTCTACTAGAGGCGGGTGCGGACGGCGAGGCCGACTTTAGCAACCGTGCTATGAGGGGCAGGCAGTACACTTGGTCCGGCGGGGAGACGCTAGTCCAGTTGCGCGCTCGGCGGGAGGAGATCTTGGCACGCCATGAAGCCGCCGCGTCCCGAGCAGCTAACCGTCAAGTCAACCTCCCTCTAATCGAGGCGCTTGCCGACGCCCTTGACGAGGACGACGACACCAGTCCCTGCACGGTGTGCGCACTCTGAACGCCGCCAGCGCCGAGACGGAGATGGAAGACAAGTGAACCCTGAATCACTCTTCTGGGAATTGTTCCGCGCCGATCGTGAAGCCGCCGTTGCAAACGTCATCAATGGTCACCGTGAATTCCACATTCCAGCCAACTGGAAGCCGTATGGCCAGAACGAGAGCAACTTCGGCGTCGTTGAGAACCAGCAAGCATCGCCGATACCCGCTTTGGTGGAGAAGATCATCAACTCGATTGATGCAATCCTCACACGCCGCTGTTACGAGGCAGGGATAGATCCCAGTTCGATGGAAGCACCGCGTTCCATAGACCAAGCGGTCATGCGCTTTTTTCCCAGACCTGAAGACTGGGATTTGCGGGAATACCGTCGGGATCAGGCCGAGAGTATTCAGATCATAGCCGATGGCCCGAGGTTCGAGACATCCCTGCTCGTCTACGACGATGGCGAGGGGCAGCATCCGCATGACTTCGAGGACACGTTTCTTTCACTGCTCCGCGGCAACAAGAACGAGATTCACTTCGTGCAGGGGAAGTACAACATGGGCGGTGCAGGCGCCATTGCGTTCTGCGGCCGGCAGCGCTATCAGCTCATCGGCTCGCGGAAATGGGATGAGTCTGGCGACTTCGGCTTCACGTTGCTTCGTCGGCATCCCTTGACGGAAGAGGAGAAATCAACGAAGAGAAACACCTGGTACGAGTATTATGCTCCCGGCGGATGCATCCCTTCGTTCTCGATAGAGCAGCTGGATCTTGGACTGCGTAACCGTAGTTTCACCACCGGTACTATCATCAAGCTGTACTCATACGATCTCCCGGAGGGCTCCCGCTCCGTCATCTCCCGTGACCTCAATCAGAGCTTGAACGAGTTCCTTTTCGACCCCGCATTGCCATTCTTTACCATAGACCAACCATTCCGCTATCCCAAAGACAGGGCCCTCCAGCGAGATATCTACGGCCTCAAGCGCAGACTGGAAGAAGATTCGAAGGGATACGTAGAGGACTCCTTCTCCGACGTCCTCAGCGACAGTCAGATCGGATCCGCCAAGATCACGACCTATGTATTTCGGCCTCGGGTCCGAGATCGAAATGTACGTGACACCAAGGATACAATCCGACGGGAGTTCTTCAAGAACAACATGACCGTGATTTTCTCCGTTAATGGCCAGGTGCACGGCCACTACACGTCCGAATTCGTGTCTCGGACGCTTAAGTTCCAACTCCTCAAGGACTACGTCTTGATCCATGTGGACTGCACGGATCTCGACATAGACTTCCGTCAGGAGCTATTCATGGCCTCACGGGACCGCCTCAAGGACGGCAAGGAGTCCCGGGACTTGAGACAACGACTGGGTAGTCTGCTGAGGAGCGGTCGGCTGAAGGATATCTACAAGTCACGAAAATCCCAGCTTTCGGTCGACGACGCGGACGCCGACGACCTTCTCCGCAATCTCACGAGAAACCTCCCGTTTCGGAATGATCTGATGCGCCTCTTCGACCACACTTTGAAGCTCAAGGGAACCGGGAGAGGGGATCAGAAGAAGAAGCGCCGAAAGAAGCCTGCCTCGAAGCGGCCAGAGCCACCACCCTTTCATCCCCAGCGTTTCCCTTCGTTCTTCAGGACCGAATTGTCGGATCGTGCCACAGGTACACCGATGGTCCAGATACCGCTTGGGGGGAAGCGCACCATCAAGTTCTCGACCGACGTCGAGAATCAATACTTCGACCGAGTCAGTGAACCTGGGGAACTGTCTGTGGCCCTACTCCGATTTGAAAGGTCGGGTGGCGGAGGAGGTGATCGACCACTGCCGAATGGAGTGGATGATCTGTTCAATCTCGTCAAGTCGAGCCCCAATCAAGGGACTATCCGCCTCGGCTTGAATCCGACAAAGGACATTGAGGTTGGAGATGCCATTACGATCTCGGCCACCCTTACTGGTCCAGAAGGTGGTTTTCAGGAGAACATATTGGTCAAAATCACGGATCGCCAGAAGTCGAAAAAGCCAGCTCCCAAGGGGGAGGAGGAGCGCGACCCGACGCTCGGACTTCCGAAGCTCGTTCGCGCTTACCGCAGTAAGGGGAGGGGCGACCTGACGTGGGAGAAACTGGAGGCCCTAGGGATCACAATGGACCATGATACGATTGTACATCCGTTTATCGACGATAATGACGTGTTGACTGCCACTTACATCAACATGGATAGTGGTGTTTTGCTCAAACACCGCTCGTCGCTGAGGAGCCAGGAGGCGATCGAGGTTGCTGATAAGAGGTACATTTCCGCCGTCTATTTTCATACATTGTTCCTGTACACGATTACGCAGAATCGAAAATACAGGCTTCAACGTGACGGCGACCAAGGCCAAGAGGACGATGTGCCTGTGGCCGATTATCTCAAAGACCTGTTCCGACACCACTACGCCGAGTTCCTTCTGAACTTCGAAATGGACCAGCTCATTACGGCGTTGGAGGGCTGAGCGGTGATGGCGAAAAGCGACCGGACAACGGAAGGTCGAGCCGTGAGCTCGACCGATTTCGCCGTCGGGACGGACGAGCTCAGGAAAGGGGAATACCGGTTTTTGCTGGCTCCGATATTGTGGGATCAATACAGGGGGCCGGACGACCTGGAATGGAACTGTGTGTCTTTTCGCAAGGATGACCTGGAGATCATTCCCGACGACCCAGGTGTCTACGCATTTTGCGTGCGGCCATCGATCGGTGGGAATCTCTGCGGATCCTATTTGCTTTACGTCGGGAAGACCGTTCGTGGGCTGCGTACACGCTGTCGTGAGTACCTAGGGGAGGCGAAGAGAGGCAACGCACGCCGGCCGAGGGTGCGGGAGATGCTGCGGTTGTTCGCCGGCACCGCCTATCTTCGTTTCTGTTTCGCCGTCGTGAGTGGGGCTGATCCGAAATTGATCGAGGATTCTTTGCTGGAAGCTACAGTTCCTCCAACCTGCAGGCGGTTGCCCGCATCAGTACAACCTGCAGTAGATGCCTTCAGATGAGGAAGTTAGGTATGACCCAAGAGACACTGCTTATGCCTGCTCTGCGCGCGAAGATGGGCGACTGGACCTACTACATTGCCTCCATGACCTTGGCGGATCTGGCGGAGCGGGTTACGACGGCAAGGGCCCTTCATCGATCCAAGAAGCTCGAAGAGCTGATTCAACGATCACTCAGTCCCCGGGCGGGGCACATCGCCGAATACCTGCGATCGCAGCCTCAGCGCCTCTTCGGGACTCTCGTGATCGCGGTCTATGGAGGCGAACCGGAGTGGCTCGAGATCGACATTGGAGAAAGTGTTCGGCCGTGGCAGGAAGGTGGTGAGCGTCTGGATGGTGCGATCGGCCTTTTGCGCCTGTCGGGCTCTGAACAGCTGTTCGCTCTCGACGGGCAACATCGCCTCGTAGGAACGGTCCAGGCGCTTGACGATGACCCTTCTTTGGGCACGGAGGAGGTAGCTGTCATCTTCGTGGGCCATTCGCATGGCCAAGCCGGCCTTGAGCGAACCCGTCGTCTATTCAGCACCCTCAACCGGTATGCGAAACCGGTTTCGAAGAGCGACATCATCGCGCTCGATGAGGACGATGCTGTTGCCATCGTAACCCGGCGGTTGGTCAATGACCATTCGCTTTTCAGGGACAGGGTAGCGACCGGGAAAACCAAGGCCGTACCGGTCGGTGATCGAGTCAGCTTTACATCGATCGTGGCTCTGTACGATTGCGTAGAAATGGTGCTGAAGACCAGTGCGGAATGGGTGGACGGACACAAGAAGTTCCGTCCCAAGGACGCAGTCTTGGACGCTTTCGCCAACCGCTGCGCCGAGTACTGGGATGCTGTGATGGAAGAGGACACGGGTGTGCGAGAGTACGCCAAGACACCGAGAAGCGCGGACCCCGCTCGGCCCTTCCGAGGACGTCACGGGGGACACCTGCTCTTCCGGCCGATTGGATTGTTGGCCCACACAAGGGTTGCGACATGGCTCTGCACCAAAGAGGGAGAACGCACGCGGACAGCCATCCGACGTTTGGCATTGGTCCCGATGGAGCTTGCCAAGCATCCGTGGCTCGGGTTGCTCTGGGACGCGGAGAATCAGAGGATGATCACTTCCAAGGAAGCACAGCGCGTCGCCACGCGGATCATCTATCACTCTGTTGGCGGGACCCTCAGCCGCATAGCGAGGACAACCGAGACCGAGCTACGGAGAGAACTTGCCGGACTTCTCAACAAGGATCCCAAGGAGGTTGAGCTTCCGCGGTACGAGGCATAGAACGCTCATGGAAGGTAGAGGCATGAACAGGAAGCAGTTTCTGCAGGCGACCGGGCTTGGCTTGCTCGCCGGGTGCGCGGGCGAACGGTCCCAGGGCGGCGCCGAGCCGGGCAGCGAGCCCGGGGGAGCACCCCCCGCACTGAACCCGCCCCTCGACCGCATCGGCGTCCAGCTCTACACGGTGCGCTCCCTCATGGCCGAGGACGTGGCCGGGACACTCGCCGCCGTGGCCGCGATCGGCTATCGCGAGGTGGAGTTCGCCGGGTACTTCGGCCATCCGCCGGACGAAATCCGCGCGATGCTGGACGCCAACGGCCTCACCGCGCCCGCCACCCACATCGAGCTCGACCAGATGAATGGCGCTGCGCTGGAAACATCCATCGAGACGGCGCTCGCGATCGGGCACGGCTGGCTGGTGGTGCCATGGATCGCCGAGGAGTGGCGCACCGGCGACGGCTATCGCGAGGTGGCCCGGATTCTCAACGAGGCCGGGGCCGCAGCCGCTACGGCCGGGCTGAGAGTCGGGTACCACAACCACGCCTTCGAGTTCGATCCGGTGAGCGACGATCCCAACAGCCCGACCGGCTACACCGTCCTGCTCGACGACCTCGACCCGGCGCTCGTCGACCTCGAAATCGATTTCCACTGGTCGGCCGCCGCCGGTACCGATGCGCTCGCCCTCTTCGAGACGTACCCCGGGCGTTTCCCGCTCTGCCACGTCAAGGATCTCAGCGCCGAAGGGGAAATGGTCGACGTGGGCGCGGGGGAGATCGACTGGGCCGGGATCTTCGCGCACGCGGACCACGCGGGTCTCAGGCACTACTTCGTGGAGCACGACCAGCCGGGCGACCCCCTCGCATCCGTCCAGGCCAGTTACCGCTATCTGTCCGCGACGTGATGCCGACGATCCCTACGCACCGAACAAGGAAACGCGCATGAACGAACCGACCCCCGCGGCCCACGCCGAGGACGCCGCTCTCAACCCCGACCGACTCTTCCTGGGCAGCTGCGTCGCGCTCATCGCGACTTCCGTGGCCTTTGCGACGGTCGGCGCGGTCATGTTCGCGCTGAAGGGCGAATTCGTGCTGACGAACGCCCAGATCGGCTGGATCGGGGGCGCGGCGCTGTGGGGCTTCGCGGTCTCGCAGGTGGTTTTCGCACCGCTCTGCGACACGCTCGGGATGCGCACGCTGCTGCGGATGGCGTTCGTGGGGCACCTGGGCGGCACGCTGGTGATGATCTTCGCGGGCGGGTTCGCGACGCTGTTTGCCGGGGCGCTGGTGATCGCGATGGCCAACGGGCTGGTCGAGGCGGCGTGCAATCCGCTGGTCGCGACGCTCTTCCCAAACGACAAGACGGCGAAGCTGAACCGCTTTCACGTGTGGTTTCCGGGGGGGATCGTGCTGGGCGGGCTCGCCGCGTACGGGCTGGACCAGGCGGGGCTGACTTCCTGGCAGCTCAAGCTGGTGCTGATCCTGGTGCCGACGGTGGCCTACGGATTCCTGCTGCTGGGGCAGCGTTTTCCGCGGACTGAAGGGGTGCAGTCGGGGGTGTCGATGGGCGAGATGTTCCGTGCCACCCTCACCACGCCGCTGATGCTGCTCATACTCGCCTGCACGACCATTACCGCGTCGATCGAACTCGGGCCGAACCGGTGGCTGCCGGCGGTGCTGGAGGCCGGCGGGATGGCGGGTATCCTGGTGCTCGTCTACATCAACGGGATCATGGCGGTGATGCGGTTCTGGGCGGGGCCGGTCGTGCATCGGCTGTCGCCGACGGGGATTCTGCTCGCCTCAGCGGTCGTTTCGGCGGCGGGGCTGTACTGGCTGAGTAGCGGGGGATCGGTGGGGGTCGCCGTGGCGGCCGCGACGGTGTTCGCGGTCGGCGTCTGCTACATGTGGCCGACGATGCTCGGCTTCATATCGGAGCAGATTCCGAAGAGCGGCGCCCTGGGGCTGGGGCTGATGGGGACGGTGGGGATGGCCACCGTAGGGCTTGTCACGTCGCCCTGGATGGGAGAGATCGCGGACCGCGAGGCGCATCCGCTGCTCGTCGAGAACGGCGCCTATGTCGTGCTGCTGCAAGGGGTGGGTGCGCTGAATTCGCAGGCGCTGCGCACGCCGGGGCCGGAGGGCGACGACCTGCGGGCGGCGCACGCAACCGTCGCTGAGGTGGTCGAGTTCGTGCTGGAATACGACTCGTTGCCGCCGGTCGAGACGGCAAACGCGCTGCGGGCGCTGATCGGGTCCGGTTCGACATCGCCGCTGGTGGATCGGGCCCAGGAGATCCTCAACCCGGCCGAAAACCACGGGGGCCTGGTGTCGTTCCGGTCGCTGGTCCCGTTCAGCGGGGTGTTGATCGTCGTCTTCGGGACGCTCTTCGTGCGGGAGCGGCGGCGCGGCGGCTACCGGGCAGAACGCCTGCAATAGCGGCGGGGCGCACGGCATGAATCCACACCTGGGCAGGAAGCTCCGGTACGGCATGGTCGGCGGCGGCCCCGGCGCCTTCATCGGGGCCGTGCACCGGATGGCCGCGGCGCTGGACGGGGAATGGGAGCTCGTCGCGGGGGCTTTCGCCTCGGTCCCGGACCGCTCCCGTGCGCAGGGGCGCGACTTGGGGCTGGACTCGGGGCGGGTCTACGGCTCCTTCGGCGAGATGGCCGCCACAGAGGCCGCGCTGGGCACGGACCGGCGCATCGACGCGGTGTCGATCGTCACCCCCAACCACCTTCACCACCCGGTCGCGATGGCCTTCCTGGATGCCGGCATCCACGTCGTGTGCGACAAGCCCATGACGACCACGGTGGCCGACGCGGAGTCGCTCTGCGCAGAGGTGGAGCGCACCGGCCTCGTCTTCGCGCTCACGCACAACTACACCGGCTACCCCATGGTGAAGGAGGCGCGCCACCTGGTGCGGGTGGGCGGGCTGGGGCCTGTGCGCAAGGTCGTGGCCGAGTATCCCCAGGGCTGGCTGGCGACCCGGCTGGAAGTGGACGGCCACAAGCAGGCGTCGTGGCGCCAGGACCCGTCGCAGGCGGGGCCCACGTCGGCCGTGGGCGACATCGGGTCGCACCTGCACAACCTCGTGCCCTATGTGACGGGACTCGAGATCGATGCCGTCTTCGCCGAACTCGCGACGCTCGTGCCGGGCCGCGCGATGGAGGACGACGCGGCGATTCTGGTGCGCTTTGCGGGCGGCGCGCGCGGTGTCTACCAAGCGAGCCAGGTGTCGGCGGGCGAAGAGAACGGACTGACGCTACGCATCTACGGCGAGCGGGGCGGTCTGGTCTGGCGCCAGGAGGAGCCGAACCACCTCGAGGTGCTGCACGCCGACGCACCTCGCCAGCGTCTTACCCGCGGCAGCGCCTACCTGTGCGAGGCGGCCCGCCACGCCATACGCCTGCCGCCCGGCCACCCCGAGGGCTTCATCGAGGCCTTCGCGAACATCTATCGCAGTGCCGGGCGGGTCATCGGGGCACGGATTGCGGGGGATGAGAGCGACCCTCTCGATGACGACTTCCCCGACCACGCGGACGGCCTGGCCGGCATGCGCTTCATCGAGGGAGTGCTCGCCTCGGCTTCACGGGAGACCTGGGTGAACATGGCGACCTGCCGATGACCCGCCCCGTCACCCTCTTCACCGGCCAGTGGGCCGACCTGCCCCTCGAGGAACTGGCCGGGAAGGCCTCCGCGTGGGGCTACGACGGCCTGGAACTGGCCTGCTGGGGCGACCACTTCGACGTCCAGGCGGCCCTCGCCGACCCCGACTACTGCGCGGGCCGCAGGGAGCTGCTGGCACGGCACGGCCTCGCCGTCCACGCGATCAGCAACCACCTCGTCGGGCAGGCGGTGTGCGACCGCATCGACGCGCGCCACCGGGACATCCTGCCCGCCCGCGTCTGGGGCGATGGCGACCGGGAGGGCGTTCGGCGGCGGGCCGCGGCGGAGATGGCGGATACGGCCCGGGCGGCCGCGCGCCTCGGCGTCGAGGTCGTCAACGGCTTCACCGGGAGCGCGATCTGGCACCTCCTCTACTCGTTCCCCCCGGTGCCGGCGGCGTGGATCGACGATGGCTTCCGCGACTTCGCGGAACGGTGGACCCCGGTACTGGACGTCTTCGCGGCCGAGGGGGTCCGTTTCGCCCTGGAAGTCCACCCCACCGAGATCGCCTTCGACATCGCGACGACCGAGCGGGCGCTGGAATCACTCGGCGGCCACCCCGCCTTCGGCTTCAACTACGACCCCAGCCACCTTGCGTACCAGGGGGTCGACTACGTCGAATTCATCAGGCGCTTCGGCGGGCGGATCTTCCACGCGCACATGAAGGACGTGTGGTGGTCCGGCCGGCCGACGGCTGCGGGGGTGTTCGGCGGACACACGGAGTTCGGCGATCCTCGCCGCTTCTGGGACTTTCGTTCGCTCGGGCGCGGCCGCGTCGATTTCGAGGCCGTCATCCGGGCACTGAACCAGGTGGGATACCATGGTCCTCTTTCGGTGGAGTGGGAAGACGCGGGCATGGACCGCGAGCACGGAGCCAGGGAAGCCTGTGAGTTCGTGCGCAGATTGGGATTTCCTCCGTCACAGGCGACGTTCGACGCCGCGTTCAGTGGCGGAGAGTAGTGCCATGTGCGGCGTGCCGATCTGGCTGCTCCTGCTGATGGCGGCGCTGCCCGGGTGCGGCGAAGGATCCGGCGCGGACAATGCGGAGGCGGCGGCGTCCCCGCAGGCCGACCAGGAACCCCAGGTCAACCAGTTGACCGCAGAGGAAGAAGCGGCGGGCTGGAAGCTTCTTTTCGACGGCACCCTCGACGGCTGGCGCGGCTACCGGCGCGACGATGTCCCCGGCGGATGGTCGGCGGAGGACGGGGTGCTCACCTTCACACCGGGCGGCGGGGACGGAGACCTGATGACCGCGGACCAGTACGCCGACTTCGAACTCGCGCTGGAATGGAGGGTCGCGGAGGGCGGCAACAGCGGCATCTTCTACCGCGCGACCGAGGCCGAGCGTGCGCCCTACTGGACCGGTCCCGAGTACCAGATCCTCGACAACGGGGGTCACGCGGACGGCGCCAACCCGGAGACATCGGCCGGATCCAACTACGCGCTGCACGCCCCCATCGAGGATGTCACCCATCCGGTAGGCGAGTGGAATCAGGCCCGGATCGTTGTCAGGGGCGCCGAAGTAGAACACTGGATGAACGGCGTCAGACTCCTGACCTACGAACTCTGGTCGGACGATTGGCGCGAAACGGTCATGCGCACCAAATTCTCGGAGTGGCCGGGGTACGGAATGGCGCCCGAGGGGCACATCGGCCTCCAGGACCACGGCGATCCGGTCTGGTACCGAAATATCAGGATTCGGGTGTATTGACATTCACCCGTTGCGTGGGAGAAGGTCATGAACAGTAAACAAACATGTTTAGTATTATCGCTGGCGGGAGCAGGATTGACGTCGGGCTGCGCCGACATCGCGCTGGAGCCCGACCAGGTCCCGCACTTTCTGGAGATCACCCCGGCCGACACTCTCATCACGGAGGGCGACCAGGCCAAGCTCACCCTCGTGGTCAGGGACAAGGACCTCAACATGATGAGCGGGCCGCCTGCCTGGGCGCCGGCGGCATGGCAGGTCAGCCCTGATCCCCAGTCGATCGACATCGCACCGGACGGCAGCGTCACTGCGCTTGGCGGCGGCAATCTCCGGATCATCGCCAGAGCGGCCGGACTGGAAGCCTGGACCACGCTCAGGATCAACCCTGCCAACATCCGGCTGCATGCGTCATCGATCTACCTGAACCAGGTGATCCCGGCGGTCGACGGGGTTCCCGTCATTGCCGGGCGCGACGCGCTGCTGCGGATCTTCGCTACCGGGGACGAGACCAGCTTCTATCAGCCCAACGTGCGCGCGACACTCTACCAGGACGGCGCCATCGTGCACACGGCGCTTATGTCGCCGGGATCGGATGTTCTGCCATCGACCGTCGAGGAGGGCAGGCTCGACCTCTCCTTCAACACCCCGATACCGGGCGAGTTGGTCCAGCCCGGCCTGGGGCTCGTGGTCGAACTCGACACCGATGGCGTCGTACCGCTGGACACGGGAAGCGAAACCCGGATTCCGGCGGAGGGAGTGATGGATCTGGGCGTGATCGAGCTGCCCACGCATATCCAGACCATTGTTCCCACGCTCATCGAGTCCGCGCCCAATGATCGGATCTTCCTGTGGACCAACGGGCTGGACGCGGATCATCGCAACATGCGCTTCGGGCGCACGGTCATGCCGATCGGCGACCTGGAAGTCCGTGTGCATGAGCCGTACTACACTCGGGCCGACCTTACCACGACCAGTGGCTGGAACAGGTATCTGCGAGAGACCCGAGTGTTGTGGAGGGCAGAGGGCGAGGTCGGCTACTACTACGGCGTGGTTACCCTGCCGCCGGGTTCGCCTTACGGCGGATTGGGGTACGTCGGGCAACCTGCAAGCGTGGGGCGGGACTCGGACCGCACCTTCACCCATGAACTCGGCCACAATCTGAACCTGCGCCACGCTCTTTGCGGGTCTCCGACCCCCGCCAATCCGGATCCGAACTTCCCCCATGAAGCCGGCTCGATCGGCGTGTGGGGATACGATGTTCATCGCACGCGCCTGGTCTCTCCCATGCAATACAAGGATGTCATGGGGTACTGCGACCCGGATTGGATCAGCGACTATCAATTCAAGAGGGCCCTGGCCCATCGCCGCGCCACGGAGGACTTCGGGGGGGCGCCGCAAGCGGCTTCGGCGCCTCCAGTAAAGACGCTCCTCCTCTGGGGAGGCGTCGGTGAAGATGAGTTCCTCCTCGAACCGGCGTTCCTGACGGAGGGGCGTCCCAGCCTGCCGCAATCCGCCGGCCCATACCGCCTGGAGGGGGTCACCGAGGACGGGAGCACTCACTTCTCCTTCAACTTCACGCCCGATCCGGTCGACCACGGTGGCGCACACTTCATGTTCGCGGTGCCCTACGACCCCGAGCGGGACGGAGCCCTGGAGCGCGTTGTACTCTCCGGTCCCGAAGGCGAATACGTGCTCGGGCCTTCCAGCGAGAGCCCCATGGCGATCATCACCAACCGCGCCAGTGGTCAGGTGCGGGCGATCCTGCGGGACTGGAACGGTGGCTTCAATCTGGTAGACGGCGACACCGAAATCATGGTCAGCGATGGCCTTCCGGGAGGTGGACGATGAGGATTCGAATCCTGCTGGCCGCCGTGGCGGGTCTCGCCGTCATGCACGGCTCGGCCGAGGCGCAGATTCAGGCCGAGGTGCGCGGCGGGCTCACGGTGGGCAGCATCTCGGGCTCGGCGGCCGCGCTCGACATCGCCCCGCTGCTTTCCTACGACGTGATCGTCAAGCGGCAGGTGATGCCCTCGGTCGCCGTTTTCGGCGGATTCTTCCGCACCGCGTTCGGCTGCGAGGAAGGGTTCTGCACGGGCAAGGAGATCACGGTCGTGGGGAACCACGGGGCGCTGGGAGCGGAATGGGGCGGCGGACTGCCGTGGGTGCGGCTGGGGGTCCTCTTCGGCACCACGCGGGCCGGCACCGAGGGCGAAGCGCCCGAGGCCGGCGTCGGATTCCATGGAGCCGCAGGCCTCAATGTAGGGACCGGGCGTTTGCGGTTTCTGCCGGGGGTCTCGTACAGGTGGCTCTCGGCCAACACGCCATCCAGTTCCGATCACGCCGTTGCCCTGGCGCTGGACCTCGGCTTCGGGATCGCAGTAGGCGGCGGCGGCTCCTGAGGCCCGCCTGGGCGCTGGTCTCGTCCGCCGTGGTCCTGGGCGGTTGCGTCGATCTGACGTTCGAACCTCTGCAAGCACCTGCGTCCCTGCTCATCCTTCCCGCCGACACGATGGTCACGGTCGGGGACAAGGTGGAGTATTCCGTCGTGGTGCTGGACGAGGACGGGCGCCCGATCGAACCCCTGCCCAACTGGGCGCGGCCCGTCTGGGAGTCTTCCGACCCCGCCACCCTCGACATCTCGCCGGATGGATCGGCGAGCGCGCTGGACTACGCCGAGACCGAGGTCAGCGCCTTATACGCCGGCTTGCGCGCACGCACCCCGGTGCGGGTGAATCCGACGCAGCTCACACTGACGGCGCCCACCCACTACCTCACCCAGGGGATCCAGAACCACGCACGCGGAGTGCCGCTGATTGCGGGCCGGGACGCGCTGCTTCGCGTCTTCGTCACGGGTGACCGGCGGAGCTACTACCAGCCGCGGGTCGAGGTGCTCTTCTACCGGAGCGACGCACTGATTCACGGGTTGGCGATCAATCCCGAATTCCGCCTGCTGCCCGTCTCTGTCGACGAGAGCCAGCTGGAACTCTCTTACAATGCGCATATCCCCGGCTCGGTAATTGTTCCCGGGACCGATATGGTGATCCGGCTGGACAAGGACGGCGTCATCCCCGCTACCTCGGAAAGCCGGCTGCGAATACCTGCCGACGGACGCGCGCGTCTCGATGTGCGAGTCGTGCCGCCCTTCGACCTCACCATCGTGCCGATCAAGGTGGCGGCGGACCCCCAGGGGCTGATCCATCGCTGGGTCGAGGATATCACGCCGCTGAGCGAGAAGCTCGCCATGGTGCGCTCGCTGCTGCCCATCACCGACCTCACCGTCAGACGGCACGAGGGATTTGTGACCACGGCCGACCTGAGCACGGGCAAGGGATGGGGAGAGCTCCTGGGCGACCTCGTCTTCCTGCGCATCGACGAGGGTGAGCGGGGGTACTACTACGGCGCCATGCTGCTCGGCGAAGACGCAATCTGGGACGGCCTCGGCCAAATCGGCTACCCGGCCAGCATAGGGCAGGCGGACCCATCCACCCTCGCCCACGAACTCGGCCACAACATGGGCCTCCGCCACGCTCCGTGCGGGGGAGCGACCGCGGCGGACATGGCCTATCCCTACGACGGAGGGGTAATCGGTGCCTGGGGCTACGACTTCGGCCGGGAGCACGTCGTCAGCGCGACCCTCTACAAGGATCTGATGGGATACTGCAATCCCCGGTGGATCAGCGACTATCACTTCGCGCGGGCGATGGGGTTCCGCCTGTTCCGCGAAGCGCTGGTGATGGGGAATGCGCGCGCCAACGCGCCCGTCCAGGCGATCGCCGCGGGAAGCGATGGCCGGCTGGTTGGCCCGGCAGGCCGGAGCGGCGGCACCCATACGCTGGCGGCCGGTGAGAAGACGCTCCTGTTGTGGGGCAGGGCGGGCATCGGCGGGCTGGTCCTCGATCCGGCGTTCATGGTGGACGCGCCTGTCAGTTTGCCCACCGAGGATGGCCCCTATCGGCTCGAAGGCCTCGGCCCGGCCGGAGAGCGCCGCTTCTCCCTTGATTTCGCCATGCGGCCGCTGGAGTACGGTGGCGGGAACTTCGTTTTCACGGTGCCGTTCGATCCCGTTCGGGACGGCGGGCTCGAGCGGGTGGTCCTGTCGGGGCCGGAAGGGTCGTACACCCTGGAGCGGTTCGGATCGAGGCCCGTGGCCATGGTAACCGAGCGGGGAAGCGGGAAGCTCAGGGGGGTGTTGCGGGACTGGGACGGCGCCTGGCCGCGCGCGCTGGGCATATCCAGGCGCAAGGCCGAAATCGCGGTCAGCGAGGGGCTGCCACACTAGGAGCGGGGTCTGGGCCGAGCGCCTGTCCCATCCGAGCATCCCGCGGTCCCGGGTCGTTCCCGCGGGACCACGGTCGGCTCGCCGAAGTCGGGACGGCCGGATTCGAACCGGCGACCCCCTGAACCCCATTCAGGTGCGCTACCGGACTGCGCCACGTCCCGTGAGTGGAGGAAGCTAATCGCGCGCGCTGTCGCTGTCCACGCGCCCGTCGACCAGCCGCACTACGCGCTTCACGCGCTCCACGACCCGGTCATCGTGGGTGGAGAAGAGGAAGGTCACGCCCCGGTCCCGGTTCAGGGTCTCCATCAGGGAGATCAGCGTTTCGGCCGTTTCCGAATCCACGTTGGCGGTGGGTTCGTCCGCGAGAACCACGGCGGGGTCCGAGGCGATGGCGCGGGCGATCGCGACGCGCTGCTGCTGGCCGCCGGAGAGCTCCGTGGGTTTGCGGTCCTCCAGGCCCTCGAGCCCGACGGCGTGCAGCAGCTCCATGACGCGCTCGCGCCTCTGTGGAGCAGGCACGCCCTGCACCCACATCACCATCTCGGCGTTTTCGTAGGCGGTCAGGACCGGGATCAGGTTGTAGGACTGGAAGACGAAGCCGATGCGGTCGCGGCGAAGATGGCTCAGTTCCTTGCGGTTCAGTGTGCCGAGGTCGACGCCCGCGACCCTGACCGAGCCGCTGGTGGGCGCATCGAGGCCGCCGACCAGATTCAGCGTGGTCGTCTTTCCAGAGCCGGAAGGGCCGATCAGCGCGGTGAATTCGCCCTCGGTGATCGTCAGATCGAGGCCCCGGAGCGCGTGTACCTCGAGGCTTCCCTGCTGGTAGAGCTTGGTGACGCCGCGGAGCGCGACGACGGTGCCGTTCCTGCGATCGCCGTTCGTCATCCGACTCTGATGCTCTCCACCGGTTCCACACGACCGGCCCGCCACGCTGGGTAGATGCCCGCGAGGACTACGGCCGCAAACGCGAGGACCACGATGCGGACGACGTTCTCGGGGTAGACCCCGAACTTTAGCTGGGTCGCCATCGCGACGCCCGAGATCTCGGTGGGGCTGTCGCCAAGGTAGCCGCCCATGTCGATACCGACCTGGCTGAGGTAGAGATACGGGCCGATGGTCAGCGCCCCGGCGAGCGCGAGGCCGATCACGCCGAGCCACACGCTCTCGTAGACGACCAGCCGAAAGAGCTTCGCGGGACTGAATCCCACCGCCATCATGATGCCGAACTCGCGCAGACGCTCCATGACGCTGACGAAGACGGTGTTGAAGATGCCGGCGGCGACCATGAGCGCGATGATCCCGACCATGATGACGCCGCCGCCCACCTTCATGGCGATGAACGTGTAGAGATCGGGACGGCCCACGAACCAGGGAATCGCCGCCGCCTCGTCGCCGAGTTGTTCCTGAAGCCGGGCGGCCAGCGCCTCCGACCTGCGGTGGTCGGCGATGAAGAGGGCAACCTTGGTGGCTTCGTCCGCGGCGAAGCCTAGCACGCCCCTTGCCGCTTCGATCGGCAGCAGGACCACCCCGACATCGATGCTGGGTGCCCCGGTGCGCAGGATGCCGCGCACGCGCCCGAGCCCCGCCACGATTTCGCCGTTGCGGTCGGTGGCGGTGTAGACGACCCTGTCTCCGATCTCGGCCCCGAGGTTCTGCGCCAGCCGCGCGCCGAGGATCATCCCCGTGGCATCGTCGGCGGCGAACATCTCGCCCTCGGAGACCGCTTCCAGGTACGACAGGGTGGTCGAGTCCTCCGCTTCGGCGTCGAAGGCGATGAAGCCGGCGCCGTAGCTCTCGCGGGCCGTGCTCACCATGAGCTGGCCGCTGATGCGCTGGACGGCACGGTCGACCTCGGGGTCGCTGAGGGCAGCTTCAACGAGGGCGTCCGTTCCGGTGACGGTGCGCGACAGGCTCGGCGTATCCAGGTACTCGGGGTGCTGCAGGGTCACATGCCCGCCCCCCATGCGCGCGCCCAGGTCGATCATGTCCTGCCAGTTCCGATCCTGGGCCGCCATCGAGAAGATCGCGAGGAAGACGCCGAAGGCGATCGACGCGAGGGTGAGCAGCGTTCGGCGGCGGTTCCGGCCCAGGTTCCGCCAGGCCATGATCCAGAGGCTGGTTCGCTTCATGGTCTTCTCGCTTGCCGCGCTCCGGTCGACACCGCTGGCGAGCGCACGGACTTTGGCGCTATCATAACGATATCATTATGATAGCAACCACGCGTGCCGGCTCCGGGCGGCATTCGATTCGCGCTCACTGGTGCCGCATGGCCTCGACGGGCTGAATCCGCGCCGCCTTGAGCGCGGGATACAGCATCGAAATGAGGACGATCGCGAACATCGCGCTCAGTGGACCGACGACGATCGTCGGGTTGACGACGCCCCGCATCACCGGGTCGAGACCGATCCCGGACATCGAGATCTGGCCGCCGAGCGCCGCCAGGTTGATGCCGACCCGGGTGAAATAGAAGAGAAGGGGGACGGAGAGGATCAGCCCGGCCGCGGCGGCCAGGGCGGCCTGGAAGAGGCCCTCCCAGAGGATCAGGAAGACTACCCGCATCGGCGAAAGGCCGACCGCCTTGAGAAGCCCCAGCTCCTTGATGCGCTCGAAGACGGCCATCAGGGTCGCGTTGATGAGGAGGATCGCGATCGCCAGGTACACGATCATGAAGAGGATGTACATGGTCTGCTCCACCGAATCCAGCATGGTCGCCAGGGTCGGGAAGAGTTCGCGCCAGGTCAGGACGTCGAGGCCGGGCGCCGCCGCCCGAATCTGCGCGGCCGAGGCCTCGAGGGGCTGGTCCGCGGCGTTGCGCACAACCACCTGGTGCGCTCCGCCGGGGAGGACGAAGAAGTCGAGGAAGGCCTGGCGCACGAGGAAGACGCCGCCCCGGTCGGTCGCCTCGCTGAATGGGGCGAGTATCCCCCGCACCGTGTACAGACCGTTCGCGATGCTCCCGTCGGTGGCCTGGCTGAGGAGGACGACCTCATCCCCCGGATCCACGTCCAGGGTTCTGGCGAGCCTGCCACCGATCACGATCCCGGCCGGGTCGGAAGGGTCGAGCCAGCTGCCCTCGGCGACCCGGTCGTAGACGACGCTGACCCGCGCGTCCTGCTCGGTCTCGACGCCTCGGAGCGAGACGCCCGCGGAGGCCTCGCCCGCCGCCGCCAGTCCGCCGCCCAGGAGGCGCGCCGAGGCGTCGAAGCCCATGGCGCCGAGGGTGTCCACCAGCTCGGTGGAGGTGCCGATGCGGTCGAAGATGGAGGGCTGGGTGCGGTACTCCGGCGGGTAGACCTGCAGGTCGCCGATCTCGACCTCGACGATCGTGGTCTCGAGGTCGCGGAGGAAGCCCTGCACGAACGATGTCCAGACGATCAGGGTGAGGAGCGCGAGCGTCATCGCGGCGATGGTCGTGACCGTTCGCCGCCCGTAGCGCCAGAGGTTGCGCCAGGCCATGACGGCGAGTCTCACGGTGAGCCCTTCACGCGCTTCCTCCGGAGCCTGTGCTCTGCGTCGGGAACGGGGTGGCGACGACGACTCAAGTGTGCGTCTCGTGCGCCGGGGCGGCAAGCGCGGTCCGCATCGTGCGGATGGCTGCGGGTCCCACGCGGCAGCAGCCCCCCACCGCCGCCGCCCCCGCGGCAACCCAGCTCCGGCACGCGGCTCCCCAGTCCGGAGCGGCGCCGGCCCGGCCCCAGGTCTTGGTCGCGGCATCCCACTCGCCGCCGCCGTTGGGGTAGGCGACGACCGGCTTGGCCGTCGCGGCGGCGAAGGTGCGGATGAGCGGGGGAAGCAGGCGCGCGGGCGTGCAGTTGACGCCGACCGCATGGACGCCCCCGGTCTCGGCCGCCCACGCGGCCACCTCGTCGATCGGCGTCCCGTCGCTGAGGCGGCGGTCGTCGCGGCAGGTGAAGGTGAACCACGCCGGCTTGTCGGTCGCGTCTTCGACGAGCTCGGCCAGTACCCGCGCCTCCGCGAACGACGGGATGGTCTCGCAGGCGAGGATGTCGGCCGGGGTGGCGGCGAGGAGGCGCAGGCGTGGGCGGTGGAAGTCGGCGAGCGTGCCCGGGCCGACCCCGTAGTTGCCGTGGTACTCGGAGCCGTCGGCGAGGTAGGCGCCGTAGGGGCCGATACTGGCCGCGACGAGGGGGCGGATGCGTCGCGCGGGCTGTACGGCCGATGCCCCGACGGGTCCGTGCGCAGGCCACGCACGGTTCGCCAGGTCTGCCCAGAAACGATCCCTCGCGCCGACCGCCAGATCGACCGCGCTCCGGAAAATGGCCTCTGCCCCGGCGCGGCCGACGCCCCGCTCGGCGAGACCCTCGAATGTGGCCTGGTAGGTGGCGGTGATCACGCAATCGGCGCCCGCGCCCAGATACGCGGAGTGGGCGGCCGCCACGGCGTCGGGGTCCTCCAGGAGCACCTTCGCCGACCACAGCGCATCGTTGAGATCGTACCCCGCGCTCTCCAGCTCGGTCGCCAGTCCCCCGTCGAGGAGAACGTGGCCCTGGCTACGCAGGAAAGCGTCGAAGGGCGAAGGCATAGACCACGATGATCAAGGCTGCGCAACCGAGGAACATCGGCGGGTTGCCCGCCCCGACGCCGAATCCACCCAGCAGGACCAGGGCAACCGCGACGGGGATGATGAAGCGGAAGAGGAATCCCCACGCGGCGGTCGTCCGCACCCGTCCGGCTCCGTGGTTGGCCTCCTCCTGGAAGCGCTTCCACCCCCACTGCGAAACGATGTACAGCGAGATCAGGAGCCCACCCGCCGCGAGCATGTAGTCGCTGGAGACGCTGTCCACGAAGTCGAAGAAGTTCAGCCCGAAGATGTGGATCTCGGACCAGGGGCCCTGTGACAGGATCACGGGTATGCCGATCAAGAACGATCCCACCGCGCAGAAGATCACCGCCTTCCCGCGGGTCATGCGCAGCGAGTCCACGACCGAGGCGACGAGGATCTCGAAGACGGCCACCTGCGAGGTGAACCCGGCGATGATCATCAGGAAGAAGAAGGCGGCGCCGAAGACGATTCCGCCCGGCATCTCCTGAAAAAGCGAGGTCATCGTCACGAAAAGAAGCCCCGCACCCTGGTCCGGGTTCATCCCGAAGGCGAAGAGAGCGGGGAAGAGGACCAGCCCGGCGACGACCGCCACGCCGGTGTCGAAGGCCACGACCAATGCGGCGTTGCCCGGCACGTCGCTGTCGCGTCGTTCGAGGTAGCTGCCCAGCCCGAACGCCGCCGCCATACCGATCCCGATCGAGAAGAACGCCTGCCCGAGTGCAGCCAGGTAGGAGGAGGGCCGCATCGCCGAAAAGTCGGGCGTCAGATACCAGGTCAGGCCGGCACCGGACCCGGGAAGCGTCATCGCCCGCACGGCGAGTGCCACCAGAATCACGACCAGCATCGGCATGAGAAACCTGGCGTAACGCTCGACTCCCTTTGCCACGCCACGGCTCACCACAAAGGCGATCAGGGCGGTTACCAGAAGCGCATACCCAAAGACCGGTCCAGGCGTGGAGATGAACGCATCGAAAGCGGCGCGGGTCTCTTCCGGCGTCTGCGCCATCCCGCCGCCCCCGCCCACGAGCATCACGAAATAGGCGGCCATCCACGCGATGATCATGACGTAGTACGACGTGATCAGTACCGCAGCGAGGATGCCGAACCACCCGATCAGGTTCCAAGGGCTGGTCTTCGAACCAGTGAGGTTCCGCATCCCCGCGATAGGAGTGAGCTGGGATTTGCGTCCCAGGGTGATCTCGGCGGTCATCAGAGGGATCCCGATGAGGACCGCGAAGACGACGTAGACCAGCAGGAAGGCGCCACCCCCGTTTTCGCCCGCGAGGTAAGGAAAGCGCCAGATGTTTCCGAGCCCCACCGAGAATCCGGCGGTGGCGAGGATGAAGCCGATCCTGCTCGTCCAGGTTTCGCGCATGGATGGCTTGCTCTCGCATCGGTCGGAGGTAGTGCGCGCAGAGAAGATAGGGCGCGGAATGGATTGAATCTACCCACCCATGCAACAAATCGTGCCTCTCGCGGCCACATGACAGCAGAGGCGTGCTATCCCGAGCCGCGTGTGCCGCTGCGGAGAAGGCAGTGGAAATCGCCTGCGGCTTCGGAACCACAGGAAACGGGTTCATCGACTACTTCGTCTGCGAGGGGGGCGAAAGCGTTTCGAGACGACGTCTGTGCAGAAGCGGACAGGATTTGCTCTGGCGATGGGGGCGGGGGTGGTGAACTTCCGCCGCCGGCCCTGGAGGAGGCATGCTCCGACTACATTGTTGTAGTGGACGGCACAGAGCATTGCTGCGAATCGTACTACTTCGGTGGAACCGGCAGGCGACTCGCTACTGCTTCGTTTTCGATCGCCTCCAGATGCACCGGGCGTAGGTATCGAGGGAACGTTCGTAGTTGAGACGCGGGCAGCGCGGGTCCGAAGGTTGGCGTTTCACTACGTGCTGAACGGGCCATCGGCGCCCGATCAAGGTGGGGAGCTGATCTTTGGCGTATACGATGGCGGATGGTACATAGAGGAATGGTGGATGCGTATTCCGATTCTCAGGGATCGTCCCTTGCTGGGGAGAGGCCCGACAGGCAGCCTGCCCCATTTGGCTGGGTATCGTGTACGTAGCGGCAAGGTCATTCGAGTCTTGCGTCGCCCCGCTCCGGGAGGAGGCCAATAGGCTGGCCACCGTCCTTTCCTCAGGCTTAGTGTGTTAGTGATTGCCGTACCAGCACAGCTTGGGGTGAGGAGGAAGACAGAGTGAAGCGATCCACGACGAGAGCCCTCGCCGGTGGCAGCACGGGACGAAGTCAATCTCAACCTGGCTTCACGGGGCGCCGTGCCTTCATCAGATCGACGGCGATCGGAGCGGCCGCAGCCGGGCTGGGAGCGCGGGAGCTGGCGGCCGCGTGGGCCCCCCGATACACACGGGGAACGACGGCCGGCCCCAACCGCACCACCGACGACGAGCGCCGGGCCCTCATCGCCGAGGCCCACTTCGGACCCAAGACGCCGGCCGCATCGCAATCCGGCATGGCGATCTGCTCACACCCCCTCGCCACGCGCGAGGCCGTAAAGATCCTCCGCGACGGCGGCAACGCCTGCGACGCCGCGCTGGCCGCCTCGGTCACCCAGACCGTGGTCGAGCCCCACATGACAGGGATCACCGGCGTGCTGAGCATGCTCCATTTCGACGCCGCCACGGGCGAGACCACCTACGTAAACGGCGGTGCCAACGCCCCCCTCGCACCCCTGACCGGCTTCTCGGCCGCCGACATCGCCACCGGCCGCGGCCCCGGCGTGCCGGGTTTCTGGGGCGGTTTCGAGGCCGCGCTCGCACGCCATGGCTCCCTGCCGCGCCGCCGCATCATGGAGGGCGCGATCACCTTCGCCCGGGACGGCTTCGAGACGCACCCCTTCCTCTGGGGCGAGCTCTTCATCATGTGCCACAAGATCGGCATGACCGAGGCCGGGCGCCGCATCTTCATGCCCGACGGCTACATCCCGCGCCCCGGCGACCTCCTCGTCCAGTCCGAGGCGGCCGACACCCTCGAGCGCCTCGCCGAGGAGGGCAACGACCATTTCTACCACGGCGCCTTCGCGCAGCAGTACTCCGATGTCGTGCAGAAGGCGGGCGGCGTCATTACCCCCGAGGACTTCGCGCACTACGAGGCGCGCTGGCAGCAGCCGGCCTGGGGCAGCTACCGGGGCTATCGAATTGCCGGTTCACCGCCTCCGGACCACGGCGGCTCGCTCGTGATCGAGATGCTCAACATGATCGAGCTCATGGACCTGCAGGCGCAGGGTCCGCCCAACGAGTCGGCCGAGTCGCTCTACCAGATGTCGCGGATCCACAACCTGGTCTTCGAGGAGGGCGGCAAGCAGAACGATCCCGACAGCCATCCGCTGCCGCTGGACGTGATCCTCTCGAAGGACTACGCCGAGATGCGCTTCAAGCTGTTGCAGATGGGAAGGGCGAACTCATCGTCGCAGCCTCCGCCTCCGCCCCCGCCGGCGGGAAGCAACCACGTCACGGTCGTAGACGAAGCCGGCAACACGGCCACCATCCTGCACTCGTGCATGTCCCTGCCCTGGAGCAACGGCCTCTTCGCAGGCGGGGTGACCGTCTGCGCGTCCGGCGCCCACTTCCTGCGCGTCATGCCCCAGCCCGGCCGGCGAGCGACAGCCTACGTCGCGCCGAACATCGTCTTCAACCGGCAGGGCACTCCGATGCTGGCCTCCGGGTCGCCGTCGGTGGGCCTGCTTGCGAACATCGTCCAGAACACCACGAACATCGTGGACTTCGGCATCCCGATCGGGGAGTCGGTGCTGAGGCCGCGTTTCGGCGGCCGGTCGCTCGACGTGCCGGGCTCCACCATGGTCGAGGCGGACGTGGACGAAGACGTCATCGCCGCCGTCCGCGGCCGCGGCCACGCCATCGATGTGGTGAATCCGTGGAACTGGCACCACGGGGCGTTCGAGGGGATCCACATCGACCCGGACACGGGCGTGCGCAGCGCGTGCGGCGATCCGCGGCGGTGCTCGAAGGCGGAAGGGGAGTAGGGGGGCACGACGGGCTTGCGCAGGGGCGACTGCCTGCGTCTTCACGTAAGCCGATTTGTCGGCCAAAACCCGCCCATTTTGGCAGACAAGCGTTCCGACTTCTGGTTTGTCGGCCAAAAAGGGACTGAAGTGGCCGACAAAACAGGTTTCAGCTGAAACGTTTCCGCACCTACTGCGTGGCCACGGAGTTGAGACTCAGCGAGGCCCGCCGGCCCACAGCCCGATATGTCCCACGAGCTTCAGCCGGTGACCGGCCGACGTGCGGTCGTACACGGTGGCGACCTCGAACAGCCGGTCCCCGAGCCGGGCCCGGTAGGCACCGCGCGCGTCCATCGTCCAGCCCGCGGGAGCCGCATCGTGACCTGGCGGCATACCCGGCGCCCGATCCTGCCAGAGCGCGGCGCCGCCGGTGGTCTGGCCGCCCCAACGGGGTGACGCCGACAGCGAGAATCCCTCTTCCGCGCGTCCGCCGACCGTAAGGGTGAGCCCGGCGCCGCTCTCGGAGTAGTCGGTGGCCGAATGGAAGGCGAGCCAACGCCCCTGCGCGTCAAGGCCGAGAATGCCGAGCTGGGCCCGCAGCCCGCCGGATAGTTCCACGCCGCGTCCGGTCTGGCCGTCGCCACCGTCGTGGCGCATGTGCACGGCGCCGAACGGGGCGAGGGTCGTCCCGCCGAGTCGCACATCGCTGCGCACATCGAGGCCGAGGCGGGCCTGGTGCACGCGCCCGCGCACGTTGTCGATCGTCGCCGTTCCCTCTGCGGTCGACAGGTTGGCCCACCCGGCATCGGCCCGCAGTCCGAAAGCGACCGCACCGCCCGCCTGTCCCAGTTGCCGGTGTAGGTCGACGAGCCCCATGGAGAGCTCCAGAGGACTCGTGGCGGTGCGGCCCGTTGCGGTTCGTTTGTTTCGGGCCTCCCCCCAGCCCGTGCCGAGGGTCGTCCACACGGACGTGGCCCCGCTGGACCAGCGCAGGTAGGGGTGCACCGAAGTCATCGAGGTGCTCAGCTCGCCGCTTGCCGTTCCCGCGTTCCAGTCGCTGGTCCCGCGGCTGCGCCCCAGCGCGACGCCGAAGAGCCAGCCCGGGAGCTGCGCGTCGAGTCCCAGATACTGGACGCGAAGGTTCCCGTCGTAGTCGCCGTCGATGCCGCCGGTCTCCGATGCCGGCTCGGCCGCACCGCCATCGTAGCGTTGCACGTCGCTCTGGCCCCAGAGTGACCAGGCAATTCCTGAGCGGGCCGAGTCGGCGGTCTGGCCTCCCCAGCCGAGGGTGAAGTCCCGGCCGGAGACACCTGCTGGCAGGCGGATGCGATTCATGGGGTTGGCGAGGTCGAGCGGCGCGAGGTCCGAAATGGACAGCGCGGTGCCGGAACCGGACCACGGCGCGTCCGACGCCGACAGTGCCGCTCCCGGGTTCACGCGGCCCGGGCGCATCCGTCGCGCGACCCCGCCCCACGTCCGGCTGGGGTCGGGTAGCCAGCCCGTCACGACCTCTTTCACCGCGTCCCAGAGAGAGTGCCGGTCCGGCAGCGCCACGGATCTGCCGTTGACGCGCAACCCCGACGACTGGCCGGCATCGGTTCCCGCAGCGTGGGCTCCGGGCGCGACCCGCCGCTGCAGCGTCATGCGGGCGCTGGACAGGTAGGACCGCGCCATGGCGGCGAAGGCGTCGTTCAGCACCTCCCGCGCGGCACGGTCGCTCACGCCTACGGCCACACGCTGGGTAGCGGCCAGTCCGCCGGGATCCGTCGCCGTCACGGTGACTACGGCGTCGCCGTAGACAACCGGGGCCAGGACAAGCGTCGCGCCCGACACGGTTGCGGTGACGACCTCCGCGTCGGAGGACTCCGCACTGTAGGCCAGCGCATCGCCGTCGATGTCGCTGAAGAAGGGCGTGAGTTCCACCGTCACCTCGCCGCCGCCCTCGTCCAGCGCTTGATCCGGGATGGTGCCGACCGCCGCAGGCCCGTCGTTGACCGGGGTCACGGTCACCTCGACACTGGCCGTGTCCGCGAGGCCGTCCATGTCGGCGACCACGTAGGTGAAGCGGTCCGGGCCGTGGTAGTTCGGATCCGGGACGTAGGAGACATTCGCTCCGTTCGCGCCGACTGCGGTCGCGCCGTGCTCCGCGGGCGAGACGCTCCTGACGCGCAGCCGGTCCCCGTCGATGTCCGCGTCGTTGTCGAGGACCGGGATCTCGATCGCCTGGTCCTCCGGAGTGGTGGCCCGGTCGTCGGCCGCTTCAGGTGCGTCGTTGACCGGGGTCACGGTGACCTCGACGGTCGCCGTGTCCGCAAGGCCGTCCGGGTCGGCGACGACATAGCTGAAGCGGTCCGGCCCGTGGTAGTTCGGATCCGGGAGATAGGAGACGTTCGCGCCATCCGCCGCGACCTCGGCCGTGCCGTGCTCGGCGGGGGAGACGCTCCGGACACGTAGCCGGTCGCCGTCGATGTCCGCGTCGTTGTCGAGCACGGGGATCTCGATCGCCTCGTCCTCACGGGTTGTGGCCTGGTCGTCGGCGGCTTCCGGCGCGTCGTTGACCGGGGTCACGGTCACCTCGACGGTCGCCGTGTCCGCCAGGCCGGCCGCGTCGGCGACGACGTAGGTGAAGCGGTCCGGGCCGTGATAGTTCGGATCCGGCACATACTCCACCGCCGCCCCGGCGTCCACAACCTGAGCCCGCCCGTGTCCGGGCGTCCCGACCGCGCCGACGCGAATCCGGTCTCCCCGATCCGGGTCGTCATCGTTCGCCAGCACCTCGGCTCTTGCCATCCGGTCCTCGGCCGCGCTCAGCGTGTCGTCCCTGGCCAGCGGGTGTTCGTTCACGTTGAGGATCTCCACCACGACTTCCGCCTGCGCTTCGCCGCCCAGAGAGTCCGTCGCCGTCACGGTCAGCGCGTACCGATTGGGGTCGGCTTCGAAGTCTTCCCCCGGGCCGATGTAAAGCAGCGCCGCCGAATCCGCATCGATGTCGAAACGGCCGCTGCCCGACGCCAGCTGGAGCTCGATCTCGTCTCCATCGGGATCGGTGACGGGCACCGGGCCGAGTATCACGGGCGTCCCGCGGCCGTCGCGGTTCTCGGCAAGCTGGAATCGAAGGGCCGATCCGAAGACCGGAGGGAGGTTCACGACCCGGACCGTGACCCTCGCGGTCGCCGTCCCCCCCTGCCCGTCGTCGACCGCAACCCGGATGATCACACGGCCGATTCGGTCCGGCGCCACCCAGAGCGCATCGGGCTCGTTGGTCACGCCCATGAACGTCCCCTGCCGGGCGCCCCATTCGTATGTAATCGGGTCCTCGTCCGGATCCGAGGCGTCGGCCGTCAACCGCACCTCGCCGCCGCGCGGAACCGTGCAGGGCTCGCAAGCCACCCGCACCGTGGGCGGGCTGTTCGGCGCAGGCGGCGGCGGGGCGTCTTCTTCGCTGACCGTCACCTCGACCGACGACGGGCTGCCTGCGGTCAGCTCCCCCGGCAGGGCGCCAAGCGCCACCGTGAACGTCTCGTCGTCCTCGTCGGTGTCCGCGGTCGTAGAGATGGTGCCCGTGCCGGTGGTCTGGCCGGCGTCGATCGTGATGCTCGCCAGCGACCCGAAGTCCCCGGCTTCGGCGGTTCCGCCCGTCAGCACCAGCGGAATCGTCACGTCGTTCGCCAACGCCTTGGACAGCCACGCCGTCACCGTCACCGGATGCCCCTCGGTCACGGGGTTCGCGGAGACCGACAGGCTCACCGTCGGTGGGAGCGATGCCGCGTCATCGTCCCGGATGGTCACGCCGACCGATGCCGGGCTCCCCGCCTGCACCTCCAACGGCAGATCGCCCAGGGCCACCGTGAACGTCTCGTGGTCCCCGTCCGCGTCGTCCGCCGTGGAGATCGTGCCGGTGCCCGAGGTCTGTCCGCCGCCGATCGCAATGCTCGCCAGCGACCCGAAGTCGTCGGCTTCCGCGGTTCCGGCCGTCAGCACGAGCGGGATCGTCACTCCATCCGCCAAACCCTCCGAAAGCTGCGCCGTCACCGTCACCGACTGCCCTTCGGCCACCGGGTTCGGAGACGCCGACAGGCTTACGGATGGCCTCGGCGGGGGCGTTGTCAATCTGGTGAAGGTGAGCCTCGCCATGCGCACGGTGGAGAACTTGCCCGTTCCCGAAATGTTCGTGATGACGCCCTGCGGGTTCGTGGCGGGATTGGAAAGCGAGAACTCCTCCCCGTCCTCGGTGCCGGCATCGTACGGAGAGAGATCCACCACAAGCGACGGCCGCCACTCATCCGAGGCGTCGAGCAGGGATACGCCCGACACACCGACGAACCAGTCGGGACTGGGACCGATCATGGACAGGAGCGTGACCAGCGGATGCGTCCTCGTGAGGTCGACATTGAACGTGGCGCTGCCGGTGCCGCCTCCGGAGACGCCTTGCTGGATGACGGACAGCGTGTGCGGGCTGGCCGAGACTTCGTTGCGGAAGGTCCCCGTGGACCCCAGCTCCGCCACGCCCTCGACACCGGCACTGGCTTGCTCCCCGGCCTCCCAGAAACTGACGCCGCTCCCGTGCACGCCGCCGATCAGTGTCGTGAAGTGCGCTCCGCCCACCACTCCGCCGGGCGTGCTCGCCAGCGTCCAGTTGCCCTCGAAGGTCACCTGGTAGGTGATTGTTTGCGCAGCGGCCGGCAGCGCGGACAGGCCGGCGGCCGCGAGCGCGGCAAGGATTACGCCGAAAAGCCGTCGGCGGCGGGGTCGAGGCTGCATTACTGGAAAAGCGGCTCCATCTCGCCGTCCTTCTCCCGCACCAGCGTCAGGATCGCCGCCTGCGGCACGACCAGGTACTCCTTGCCCTCGAAGCTGATCTCGACCGACGCCTTGCGGAAGAAGATGGCGAAGTCGCCGACCTGGACCTGGACGGGCAGGTAGCGCGCCTCGCCCGAGCCGATCTTCCACGGCTCGTCGTTGAGCTCGGCCGGGGCACCGATCGGGGTTCCGGGGCCCACCGCCAGCACGCGGCCGCCCTGCACGGACTGGTTGTCCACCGCCGACGCGGGCAGGTACAACCCGACCTTCGAGCGCCCTTCGCCCACCTCGGGCTCGATCAGGACGCGGTCGCCGACCACGATCAGCTGCTTGCCGCTTTTTCCGTCCACGGTGCTTCCCCTGCACGATTTTGCGTTGCCGAGCGACCCGCGCGTCACGCGGCCGCGCCGCGACAGCCGGGCCCTCAGGTCCTCGGACGCTCGTCCTTGATGATCTCGCCGTCCTTCATCACGAAGTCAACCTGCTCCAGCTCGGTGATGTCGTCCAGCGGGTTGCCGTCCACCGCGATGATGTCCGCCACCATCCCCGGCTGCAGCGTCCCCACCTCGTCCTCGATGCCGAGCACCTGCGCCGCGTTGTACGTCGCCGAGCGGATCGCGTCCATCGGGCTCATCCCCAGCCGCACCAGCTGTGCGAACTCGCGGGCCGCCCATTCGTGCGGGAAGATCGTGTCCGATCCGAAGGCGATCTTCACACCGGCTTCGATCGCGCGCCGGACGTTGTCGTCGCGGGTCTCCATCAGGACGCGGCCCTTCGCGACGCTCTCCTCCGGGTATCCCAGCGCCGGCCCCTCCTCGACCACGTAGTTGAGCACATAGACCGTCGGGATCAGCCACGTCCCCCGCGCCTTCATCATCTCGATCGCCTCCTCGTCGATCAGGATCCCGTGCTCGACGCTGTTCACCCCCGCCGCGACCGCCTGCTTGAGCCCCTCGGTGCCGATCGCGTGCACCGTGATCTTGCGCCCGAGCCGGTGCGTCTCGTCGACCGCGGCCAGCATCTCCTCGTCGACGTAGGCCGTGTGCGTGGGATCGTCGCCTGCCGACATGACCCCGCCCGTCGCCATCACCTTGATCCAGTCGGCCCCGTACTTGACCTGCTCGCGGATCATGGCGCGGATCTCGTCGACGCCGTTGACCGTGCGCGTAGGCGTCTGGATGGCCGCGTCCGGCGCCAGCGTGTTGAGGTCGCCGTGGCCGCCGGTCGGCCCCAGCGCGTGCGGCGCCACGAAGATGCGCGGTCCCGGATGCTCCCCAGCCGCGATCGAGCGCTTGACCGACACCATCGCGTAGTGGGTGTCGAAGTCGCCGGGGTTGCGCAGGGTGGTGAAGCCCGCGTGCAGCATCTTCTGGGCGGCGTGGAGCCCGTCGAGGGCCCGGTCCGCGCTGGAGCGGTCGAGCTCGCTGACGGGGCCGCCGTCCGGCTTGATCAGCAGGTGCGTGTGCAGGTCCATCAGGCCGGGCAGACAGGTGCCGCCCCGGATGTCGAGCGCGCGGTCCACGCCGTCGGGGACCGCGGTGCCGTCGCGCAGTTCGGCGACGCGGCCGTCCCGCACGATGACGGTGACGTTCGCGCGCGCCTCCGCCGAGATGCCGTCGATGAGCCGTCCGCAGCGCAGCGCGGTGGTCTGGCCGATGAGGGGGGTGGAGGGGAGGAGGGCGGCCGCCATGAGTGCGGCGACCCGGACAGGCCCAACGGTCGGCGCAATGCAGGCGCGCCTGCGGGGGATGGCCGGCCCGCCGCGCGGCAAACGCGACAGTTCACTGGTGCCCGCGCCGGGTGCGGCGGCATGGCGCGGGCCGGTTGCCGCGAAGCTCTGGTCGCTCTCTCTTCTCATTCTGCTAACCTCTCCATACCTGGCGGTAGACCTGCATCCAGTTGAGTCCGCAGACCTTGTCGATCTCTTCCTGCGTCCAGCCGCGGCCGCGCAGGCCTTCGACCAGGTTCGGCAACTCGGTGATCACCTCGAATCCGCGTACGTAGTTGATCGGGGTCTGCTCGCTGGCCATCTCGCGGCCGAAGAGCACGATGTCGGGGTCGATGCCGCCCTGGCGCCCCCAGTGTGAAGTCGGCGCCGATTCCGACATGGTCCGGCCCGACCGGACGCTTCAGATAGTCATAATGGTCGAGCAGCACGTCGATGCCAACCTGCGGGGCGACGCGGATGTCGCGGTCGGCGGCGGTGGTGGCCATGAGTCAGCGGATCAGGACGACTTTCACTCCTCTGAGGTTGACGCGCTCCCACACCCGGTCCGCCGTCAGGACGGGAAGGCGCAGCCGCCGGGCCGTGGCCAGGCAGGCCCTGTCGCCCAGGCCCAGCCCGAGGTGGTAGGTGCGAGGACGGTAGGCGCCGCTGAGGAGGGCGGTTGCGCCGTCGAAGGGCAGGACATCGATGCCCAGGTCTGTCGAACACGTCCTTCACCTGGCCGGGAGTCCAGTCGCGCAGAAGGCTGGTCGCCACCTACTCGCGCCCCGCCGCTAGGCGATGAACGCGTCAACGGCGCTCCTGATCTTCTCGAAGGACTACGCCGAGATGCGCTTCAAGCTGTTGCAGATGGGGAGGGCGAACTCCGCGTCGCAGCCTCCTCCTCCCCCGCCGGCGGGAAGCAACCACGTCACGGTCGTAGACGGAGCCGGCAACACGGCCACCATCCTGCACTCATGCATGTCGCTGCCCTGGAGCAACGGCCTCTTCGCCGGCGGCTTGACCGTGTGCGCATCCGGCGCCCACTTCCTGCGCGTCATGCCCCAGCCCGGCCAGCGCGCTACCACCTACGTCGCACCCAACATCGTCTTCAACCGTCAGGGCGCGCCGATGCTGGCCTCCGGGTCGCCCTCGGTGGGCCTGCTCGCCAACATCGTACAGAACACCACCAACATCGTCGATTTCGGCATCCCGATCGCGGAGTCGGTGCTGAGGCCGCGGCTCGGCGGTCGGTCGCTGGACGTGCCGGGCTCCACGATGGTCGAAGCGGATGTGGACGCCGACGTCATAGACACCGTGCGCGGCCGAGGCCACGCGATCGATGTGGTCAACCCCTGGAACTGGCACCACGGGGCCTTCGAGGGCATCCACATCGATCCGGACTCGGGTTTGCGGAGCGCGTGTGGCGATCCGCGGCGCTGCTCGAAAGCCGAAGCGGAGTAGGGACAGGTCGCGCTTCATCATCGTCGAGTTCGAGCTCTTCGAGCAGTTCTTTTCCGGCCCGCAGCCCGATGTGCGGAACGAGTTGCAAGCGGTGGCCGGCCTGGTCCGCGGTTCCGGTGGTCTGGTCGGCGCTCTCGGCGGCGGGCGGCGGAACGGAGGAGCGGACACTTTGTGTGCTCTGAGAACCGGACACTCCATTTGCTCTCCACACGACGTGACAGTCAATCTTGCCACAAGGTACATGAAACACTACATTTAATTCCTGACAATCGGAAACTGCAACCTCAGCTTGCGTGAGGGCGACGGATGGGACGCTGGCAGACAGCCAACGCGATTCCTCCGGGAGCCAACGGTATACTCAGCGGTAGGGCGACTCTGGAAATGGCACTTCGAGAGGTGAAGCCAGTCGCGGCAGGGCGCTGGAGCGTGGTTCGGCGGGCCAGGACGAGGCTCGGTCTCGCACCCAAGGGACCCATTGCCACCTCGCTCTTGGCAGTGGCTGCTGTTCTGTTCATTGCGTCAAGCATTGGGGAACGATTGGCATTGAGCGATTTTCGCTCACACGTCATGGAAATGGCTGGAAAAGGAGGCGGTGTTCTCTTTGTTGTTTCCCCTGCAGACTGCCAGAGCACCACTATCAGCAGTGTCATGACCCTTGTTGCTGATAGCCTTCAGGCGCTCGGGGTAGAGGTCCTGGGATTACTTGTTGACGACGATACGAACGAAGGTGAATTGCAGGCGCTCCAGGCCCGGAGTGCACAACACCTTGATCAGGTATTGATTAGTCGTCGGGGTATGGCGGCGTACTTGGGAAGACTCAGCACACCGCTAGCGCTTGGTGTGGGCCCTGGAGGCTACGTGTGGGTGATCGAGCATCTCAGCTTGGCCGACGTTTCCGATGTGCCTGGGCTGGTCGGCAGGCTCCAGAAAGCTGCTGGGATTGCTAGTGAATAGGGCTGTGTTTCGCAATATCGCTGTGAGCCTATGGGCATTCATGGCCTGTGTGCCAGGGGACGGTGCTCCATTCAACCACGACCCCGTGAATCTCTTCAACGAGGGGGGCGGCGATCGGGTGGTGGACCGGCGGACATTTGATACTCTTTGGACCTACTACGGCGGGGCCAACGATACCGTGTTGGCCTCCGTTCATGCCATCGCGACGCTTCCAGGAGGCGATGCCGTTGTCCTGGATGAGATTACGAACCTCGTTCATCGTATCGGGCATCAGGGAATCGCTTGGTCATGGGGTCCTCGCGGCCAAGGGCCCGGGGAGTTGTCGCTCCCAACAGCGATAGCCGTCAATCAGCAAGGCGAGGTGGTGATTGGCGATTCCGGGAACAGTCGGCTGGTTTGGGTTTCTCCAGACGGAGAATGGTTGCGGGAGACTTCGATTGTCCGACCGACCGGACGCCGAACGGCTAGCGACCTGGTAGGGATTGCGGCGCTTGGCGGTGAGGGTTACGTGAGCCAATGGACGGTCCAAGAGCCGTGGGTCCATACATCAGAAGATGGAACGGTTGCCGCAACTGTGCCGGTGCCGTGGCAAGGATTCCTGACGATGCACCCGATGCAGACAATAGGTGAAATAGCCGGTGCAGCGAACGGACGATGGGCATTCGGATTCAAGTATGGGAACGGGTTTTTTGTCTTCTCTGGTACCGAGTCCCTGGGTTCCCACCCCTACGTGGAGCACACAGAGTTCCGGCGGTTGGTCATGCAGCCCTTGCCTGGGGGCAACGGCGTAGGGATCTCCTTGGATCCACCCGCGCCCACGCGAAGCTCTGCACGTGACATGGAGGTCGTTGGCGATACCCTTTTCATTCTGGTTGGGAGTCGAACTTTGGACCGATACAGTTTGGACACCGGGGAATATCTCGGGTCGCTAGCGCTGCCCGGCACGGATGTTGTGATCCGGGTCGCGATGGGTCCAGAGGTGGCTCACATAGTGGACGTTTCGGAATTCTTCCCAAGGATAACCGCACTTCTTCCCAAAGGAGGACTGTAATGCTCAAGACAATCCGCAAATGGCTCGTACACGTGTTCGCGGTTGCGGCGGTGGGGTTCGCACTCGTCGATGTGGCAAGCGCGTACACCCAGCCACCTCCCTTCAATCCCTGCGTAGCGAACAGGGGTGATTGGTGTTGGACGATCTGCGTGTGGGATACCGATCATCCTTGGTGGTGCTTCTGGTGCGAGGATGGATGGGACTGTGACAGCGCGTACATTCCCATCATCGAGTGCGATGCCACTTGCGTCCACTAGCAGCCTTGTCCGGCTTGCTTGAGTGTAGCTGCCGCACGGCTCCGGGATAGCTCGGGTTAGGCAGCGTCTCATAGCTCGTGCCATCGCAAGACGCCCGACCCCTACGAAGGGGCGCGTGCTCCAGACGGTCACAGTGCTCTCATTCGCTGTGGCAATTGCGTGCTCCAATGTTGCAGAGCGGTCTGACTACTCGGTGGCGCTGCTGGAGATCGACTATTCCTCCGGGCGGCAGGTAGTTGGTCGCTGGGAGCATGGTTTTCCGGCGATTGCGGATGTGGATCACCAACGAGGACTGATCTACCTCGGACAGGCAACCGAGCCTTTCGCAGCCGTTGCATACTCACTCGAGGACGGATCCATTCTCGGCGTGCACGGTGGCCAACAACAACGCGATGACTCGGGGCGGCAGCAAAGAAGCAAGGCGCTTGCCGCCACACCCAATGGTGTTGCGCTGGCGGATGATGTACAGATCAACTACTGGGATTCGCGAGGGCTACTGGCCCGAGCTTGGAGACCGGGCGTTCCAGGCATTCCAAGCGTTTGCTGGTGGATGGGCGAACCCGCAGTGCCTTTGCCCGGAGGAGTTCTCCGGAGAGACGAAGATGGTTTGGGTACCGTGTATGGTGACCAAGGACCTTGGGAAGCCCTCCAAGCTCTGGGGGAGGCAGAGTCCTCCCTCCGTCACGACTCGCACATTGCCTGCGTCGAAGATGTGGCCTATGTGCTAGACGAACGGCTGAAGGGCTTCGCACTAGATGGTCGAACTTTCGAGATTCCCATCCCGGTGGCACTTGAGGAGACAAGCGTTCGCCGGAGAGCGGCTCCGAGCATAGTGCCGATTTTGGACGGGTACGCCAACACTCTTTCCAGACCCTATTCGGGACTGTTCGACGACGGCAAAGGGAGACTGGTTATCGTTCTGTGGGCGTCTGACATCATCGGAGCCATAGTCGATCCGCAGACCGGCTGCCAAGCCATCTTGCTGGACAGGGGCCCTCGTCGGGCTTCGCGGCGACTGATTGGTATGTACCGAGACAGCGTCGTCGTGGTAGGAAGCAGCGTAGTTGAACGCGTCCTGCATGGAGTGCGCACCAAAGTCATCGACCCCAACGCATATGGTATTGCATTGCACCCCCTGGCGATGATCGGCGGGAAGCCTTGCCCACCCACGCAGGATTGACACAGATGTAGTCGCACAGGGTCGCTGGAACAGCGACTCCATCTCGCCGTCCACCTCCCGCACCAGCGTCAGGATCGCCGCTGCGGCACGACCAGGTACTCCTTGCCCTCGAAGCTGATCTCGACGGACGCCTTGCGGAAGAAGATGGCGAAGTCGCCGACCTGGACCTGGACGGGCAGGTAGCGGGCCTCGCCCGAGCCGATCTTCCACGGCTCGTCGTTGAGCTCGGCGGGCGCACCGATCGGGGTTCCCGGGCCCACCGCCAGCACGCGGCCGCCCTGCACGGACTGGTTGTCCACCGCCGACGCGGGCAGGTACAGCCCGACCTTCGAGCGCCCCTCGCCCACCTCGGGCTCGATCGGGACGCGGTCTCCGACCACGATCAGCTGCTTGCCGCTCTTTCCGTCCACAGTGCTTCCCTTGCAGGATTCGCGTTGCCGAGCGACCCGCGCGTCACGCACCCGCGCCGCCAGCCGCGATCGAGCGCTTGACCGACACCATCGCGTAGTGGGTGTCGAAGTCGCCGGGGTTGCGCAGGGTGGTGAAGCCCGCGTGCAGCATCTTCCGGGCGGCGTGGAGGCCGTCGAGGGCCCGGTCCGCGCTGGAGCGGTCGAGTTCGCTGACCGGCCCGCCGTCCGGCTTGATCAGCAGGTGCGTGTGCAGGTCCATCAGGCCGGGCAGGCAGGTGCCGCCCCGCATGTCGAGCGCGCGGTCAACGCCGTCGGGAACCGCGGTACCGTCGCGCAGTTCGGCCACGCGGCCGTCCCGCACGATGACCGTGACGTTCTCCCGCGCCTCGGCCGAGATGCCGTCGATGAGCCGTCCGCAGCGCAGCGCGGTGGTCTGGGCCGCGAGCGAGGTGGACGTCAGAGGGGTGGAGGGAAAGAGAACGGCCGTCATGAGCGCGGCCACGTGGGCGTGCCGGCGGGCCGAGCTCATGCAGGCGTGCCGGCGGGCCGAGCTCATGCAGGCGCGCCTGCGGGAACGGCCAACCACGCGCGGGGCGTTGGCCGCGAGGACCTGGTCGCTCTTCATTCTCATCTCTTCAACCGATTCCGATGTGGTCGGGCCCAACGAGACGCTTGGGGTAGTCATAATGGTCGAGCAGGACATCGAAGCCAACCTGCGGGGTGACGCGGATATCGCGGTCGGCGCGGCTGCGGGCCGCGAAGTCGTTGATGGCGGCAAGGCCGATCACGCCGCCAGGTAGGCTCTGTCGCTCAGGCCCAACCCGAGGCGGTGGGTGCGAGGACAGGATCGCCGATGCGTCCAGAAGGCTGGAGGCCACCTATTCTCGCCCCGCTTCTTCCCGCCGCTCGGCGATGAACGCGTCAACGGCGCTCTCTTCGTCCGATCTCTTGCGACGGGCAATGCGCTGAAGCCGCTCCAATGCCCCGTCAACCTCCCATTCGAGCGTCCGCGCCACATGGCGGATCTGCTCGGTTGACAGTTCGGGGAAGATGGGCAGAGCGAGAACCTCTTGTGCGGCGCGCTCGCTGTGGGGGAGGGCGCCCGGCTGGTATCCGAGCCCGGCGAAGCACTCCTGGAGGTGGAGCGGGAGCGGGTAGTAGATGGCGGTGCCGATACCGGCGGCCGTCAGGCGCTCTCGCACCCGGTTGCGGTCGGCGACGCGGACGACGAACTGGTTGAAGACGTGGCGGTCGGTGGCCGTGCGGGGCAGGGCGAACGCGTCGGGGTGACGTTTTGCGAGGTCTCCGAGGAGGCTGTCGCATAGCGCCGCGTTGGCGATGCGCCGGTCGGTCCAGCCGTCCAGGTGCGGCAGCTTCGCCTGGATGACGGCGGCCTGAAGGGCATCGAGCCGGAAATTGCCACCCACGAAGCGGTGCTGGTAGCGGGTGGTCTCGCCGTGGACGCGCAGGGCGCGCAGCTTCGCGGCCCGTGCGGGGTCGTTCGTGACGACGATGCCGCCGTCCCCGTAGCCACCGAGGTTCTTGGTGGGGAAGAAGGAAAAGCAGCCGTAGTGGCCGGCGGAGCCGGCGCTCTTGCCGTTGTGGCGTGCCCCGATCGCCTGCGCGGCGTCCTCGATGACGACGAGGTTGTGGCTCCGGGCGACCTCCATGATCGGGGCCATGTCGGCCATCTGGCCGAAGAGGTGGACCGGAAGGATCGCGCGGGTCCGCTCGGTGATACGATCCTCGATCCGGGCCGCGTTGATGTTGAAGGTCGCCGGGTCGATATCCACGAAGACGGGTGTGGCGCCGACCCGCGTGATGACGCCGGCTGTCGCGAAGAAGGAGAAGGGGGTGGTGACGACCTCGTCGCCCGGACCGATGTCCTCGGCCATGAGCGCCACGAGCAGCGCATCGGTGCCGGAGGAGACGCCCACCGCATGGGCGCTGCCGACATATGCGGCGACAGCTTCCTCGCATCGCTGCACGACCGGGCCGAGCACGAAGCGCTGTGAGTCGACGACGTGTGCGATGGCCGCGTCGATCTCGGGCTTGATCGAGGCGTACTGCCCGGTGAGGTCCAGCAGGGGTATTTTCATAGGTGCCATAAACTAAAGGGCCCTGTCCATCATGCCATTGCAACGGATCGCCATAGGGAGCTGCGTCACGCTGGTGGCCCTGCTGCTCGCGGCGGCGCTCCTCTACGGCGGCGGTGCTCCCTTCCACATCGTCCGGACCGAGGCCACGCCAACCGTTGATGTGGCCGGACTCGCCGCACCGGACGAGCCCGCCGCAAGCGCCGAACTTGCCGATCTCGACCGGCTGGCCGGGACGACCCTGATTTTGCTCCTCCTCGCGGCGGTTACGGTGCTGGCGACGCTGCTCGGGGTGATCGCGTCGGAGAATCTCGCCCGCCAGGGACGGCGGGTGATCGAGGTGATGCTGGGGGCGCCGCCCAGGTGGTTGGTTGGCGCTGCCGGGCGGCGGTGGTCGCAACGGATCGCGGTGGGCCTCGGGCTGGGGGCAACGCTGTGCGCGGCCGCTGCCCTTGTTCTGTCATTGGCGGCGCCCCCGGGGACCTCCTTCGCCCGGCCTGCGGCCTGGCCCCCGGTGCTCGTGGTGGTGGCCGTTGCGGTTGTGGTGTTGGCGATGAGCGTCCTCCCGGTGGCGGCGCTGTATCGGCGCGACCGACCGCTCCAGCAGCAGACGCAGAGCCAGCACAATACCGATCCTCGGCCGCGCCAGTTCGGGCGCGTGGTGCTCATCACGCTTCAGCTGTGCGTATCGGTGGCGGTCCTCGCCGGGTCGGGACTTCTGATACTCTCGGACTCGTCCGGCGTCGTCTCCGCCACGTCGAACGGTCGCCCCGGATCGGCCGGGGGGCACACGGTGGTGGGCCTGCTCACGCCCCGCGGTGACTCCGCCCGCGATCCAGACCGGCGCGCGACTCTCTATCGGGCGGCCCGGGTCGCCCTGCGGGAAGCTCCGGGCCTGGCCGCGGAGAGCCTGGCGACACCAGGCGCGTGGATCGGGCGCGGTCCGGAGGTGCGGGCATTGAACGAGTGCGGAGGATGTTCCACCGGGGGCATGCCGCATCCGATTCACGCGACCCGGGTCAGGCAGCACGTTGTGATGCCGGGATTCTTCGCCGAGCGAGGGTTCGTGTTTGTGGCCGGCCGCAGCTTTGCGCGGGGTGCGGAAGCTCCGGGTCAGGTGGTCATCAACGAGGCTTATGCGCGCGCCCACTTCCGGGACCCGCCCGTGATCGGCAGGGGAGTGAACACCGGCGGGATCGCGGAGGGCTGGTACGAGGTCGTCGGGGTCGTCCGCGACACCTCGCGAGGGGGGTTGGGCGCGTCGGGATCTCCGTACTCCGTCTACTACTCAGCCGCTCGGCATCCTCCGATGCAGATGGAGTTCGTCGTCTCGGTCGACGCGGGGGCGGGCCCCGAAAGGGATCTGGAGGATTCGCTCGAGGTCGTGCGTGCCGCGCTGGGGTCCATGCCGCCGGGCGACCTCGTCCCGACGGGCCTGAGGGCGGCCGAGGACGAGTTGAGGCGGGTGTACGGGACCGCCGGCTGGCTGGGCAGCGGGGGGCGCGCCGCTGGATTGATCGCCGCCGTGGCCGCGCTGGCCGGCATGATCGGAACGCTCGGGGCCCATGTGCGGGCACGCCGGAGGGAGATGGGGATCAGGTCGGCGCTGGGGGCGGATCCCCGCAGGCTCTACCGGATGGTGCTCGGCGAGGCGTTCCGGATCGGCGGGGTCGGGGTCGGGCTGGGACTCTGGTTCACGACCCTCGTCGTGGGCGTGCTGGGGCCGCCGGGAGTCCGGGTTTTCAGCGCTCCGCTGTTCCTGCTGGTTGCGGTCGTGTTCATTGTCGCTGCGGTGTGGACGGCACGTCCGAGTGCGCACCTCGCAGCCTCCGCCGATCCGAGGGTCGTGATGGACGCCGGAGGCGGCGCGTAAATACTTAACATATATGTTTAATGTCGGTGCGCATGGCGCGCAACCTGTGCATCGGACACTCGACGTTGCGCATCAGGCGCTCGGCTTTTGCGTCAAAACAGCGTCCCCTGGACTCCCCCCGCTTCCAGATCCAGCAGCCTGCGCTTTCGGCTCAGTCCTCCGCCGTAGCCTCCGAGGCCGCCGTTGGCCTGGATCACGCGGTGGCAGGGAACGACGATGGCGATCCGATTGGCGCCGTTCGCGCTTCCGACGGCCCGCGATCCGCCCCGCGATCCGACGCGGCGCGCGAGCTCCGCGTAGCTGATCGTACCTCCGTAGGGGATCTGCAGCAGCGCCCTCCAGACGCGTTCCTGGAAACCGGTGCCCGCAAGGACGAGCGGCAGGTCGAAGCTGCGCCGACTGCCTGCAAAGTAGTCGCCGAGTTGCGCCTGCAATTCGGTGAGCAGGGGGTGGGATCCTTCCTCTGGCGGTCCCACGTATCGCTGCAGCCGTGCCAACTGGTCCGCGAACGTCTTCCGGTGGACGAACTCGAGGAGGCAGATTCCCGCATCGGTGGCGCCGGCGATCATCTCGCCGACCGGCGTTCGCAGCCGCCGCGTTGCGACCGCGGCCGAGGACGTGTCCGGGCCCGCGCTGAACACCGGCGCAGCCAAGGTCAACCTTCCCCCAGCTCGTCGACCAGCCGGTACAGCACCCAGGTGGCGACCGACCGCAGCGGCTGCCATGGCTCGGAGCGCTCCAGCACGGCCCCGGGAGTGGGGCGCTCGTCCAGGCCGTCCAGGATCCGCGCGCCCTCGCGCACGCCGAGGTCGCCGACGGGCATCACGTCGAGGCGCCCCAGCCGAAACATCAGGAACATCTGTGCGGTCCACTCGCCGATCCCCCACACCGAGGACAGCATCTCCACGATCTCGGCGTCGCTCATGCGGCCGACGGCGCGCAGCCGCACCGTTCCGTTCCGTGACTTGGCCGCGAGGTCCTTGATCGCGCGCGTCTTCGCGGCCGAGAGCCCCGCGCCCCGAAAGGCCTCGTCGGGCATCTCCAGGCACTCTGCGGCCGTCGGGAAGCGCGGCCCGGGAGTCAGCGCGGCAACCCGGCCGTAGATGGTGCGGGCGGCCGCGCCGGCCAGCTGCTGGAAGGTGATCGACCGCGCGATCGCCTGGAAGTGCGAACCGCGCGCCAGGGGGCCGGTGGGGAAGCCGGGGTAGGGCGTGACGCGGGCCATGGCGGCTCCGAGCACGGGATCGCGCTCGGCCAGTGCGTCAAGCTGCTCGGGGGTCGGGCGAATCTTGGCTGCCACGCCGCTCGCGCTCCTCAGGCCCCGACCAGCGACGGGATACCGACCATCGGATCGACATCGGCGCCGTAGTCGACGCCCGGCACCTCGAAGCCGAACAGACGGAGGAAAGCGATGCGGTAGCCGTCGAAGTCGGTGTCGGCACGAAGCGTCTCCGTCGAGATCGACTCCCATGCACGCATCACGGCGGCCTGGGTGCCGGGCTTCATCTCGAGATCGTCGAGACGGATGAAGCCGTGCGGGTCGGTCACGACTCCTTCCGACCCGTACACCTTTTGGCAGTAGAGACGCGCGGCCTGCTCCATCGGGCCCTCGTGGTCGCCCTTCTCCTTCATGATCCTGAACAGGATGGACATGTACAGGGGGACGACCGGGATTGCCGCGCTTGCCTGTGTGACCACCGCCTTCATGACCGCGATGTGCGCGCCGCCGCCCGTGCGGGACAGTTCGGCGTCAAGGTCGCGTGCGGTGCGGTGCAGGTCGGCCTTGGCCCGGCCGATGGCGCCGTCGCGGTAGATCGGCCAGGTGAGTTCGGGGCCGATGTAGCTGTAGGCGAAGGTGCGGCAGTCGGGCGCGAGGACACCGCCTTCGCGCAGCGCGTTCATCCAGCGGCGCCAGTCGTCTCCGCCCATGACGGCGACTGTGGCGTCGACCTCTTCGGGCGTGGCGGGGGGCAGTTCCACGTCGGTCACCTCGGCGCGGTCGGTATTCAGCGTCCTGGAGCGGTATGGCGCCCCGATCGGTTTGAGGACGGACGTGAAGGTCTGTCCCGTGTCGGGGTCGGTGCGCCGCGGTGCGGCCAGGGAATTGACCACGCAGTCCACGGGCGGAAAGTCGCGCAGCGCCGCAACCACCGTTTCCTTCGCTTCGTTGGAGAAGGCGTCGCCGTTGTAGCACGCCGACTGGAGTCTCCGCTCCGCGGCGGCGGCCTCGAACGCGGCAGTGTTGTACCAGCCCGCCGTGCCCGGCTTCCTCGGCTTGGGCGGACGGTCGAAGAAGACGCCGAAGCTGGCCGCGCCTCCGCCGAACGCAAGGGCGATCCGCGACCCCAGGCCGTAGCTGGTCGAAGACCCGAGCACGAGAACGGAGCGCGGCGGATTGGCCAGCGGATTGGCCTCGGCGTGGGCGATCTGCGCTTCGACGTTGCGCTCGCATCCGGTGGGATGTGTGGTGACGCAGACGAAGCCGCGCACTCTGGGGCGAATGATCATATGTGTGATTCCGGGTCGGTTGAATCCGGCGCCGCCGGGGATCGCGACCGGCCGAGACCCGTTTGGATCACCACCAGGATGATCGCGAGCAGGGCCCACGAATACGGATTGGCCAACCCGGCCTCGAGCGCCGATACCCGTGGAACGCCGTACGGCTCTCCGGCGCTGGTGGCCGAAGACGCCAGAATGGTAGGGATGAAGAAGGGAAGGAGGAAGGGGTAGGTGCAGACGGTCATGTCGAGCAGGTTTGCCCGGCGGAAGCGGTTGATGCCCGCCGCGCGACCCGTTCTCCGCACGAGATCGCCCACCGCCAGAATCGCCATCACGGAGTGCGTGGTCAGCACCACGGCGACGCTGGTGACGCCGAAGATCCGCAGTTCGGCCCGGCGGGGGGACTCAGAGGCGGCTTCGTGCCCTGCGCCCGCACTCCCTGCGCCTGGCTGCCCTGCGCCCGCGCTCCCGGCACCCCCCACCAGCCGATCGAGGATTCCCGCTTCCTGCGCGGCGCCGACGATCCCCATGAGCAGGATGGTGAAGACCACGATGCCGACGGCGCCCTCCATCCCGTCCAGGATCAGGCCCTGGGCGCGGAAGGCGCTGGTGTCGATGTGGATCAGATGGGTTGGGGAGATGAGCCCCGCGGCCAGCCCGACGACGACCGCTGCGGTAACCCCGGTGAAGAGGCTTTCGACCAGGCCCTTGCCGCGAAAGAGCATCACGAACGCCGCCAGCGGTGCGAGCAGCATCGGGAACGCGGCGGGGTCGCCCGCGAGCTCGGCGGGTACGGTCTGGCCGGTCGGCGGATCCCCGTTCGCACCCCCGAGCAGCAGCAGGACCAGCGCCGCGATCAGCGCGGCGGGCAGCGCATACCGCAGGCGCGACCTTACGACGCCCCCCATCGGCGCCCGCTGGGTGCTGGCCGACGCGATCGTGGTGTCGGAAACCGGCGAGACGTTGTCCCCGAACGTCGCTCCGGCGAGGATCCCCCCGATGAGTACGACGGGGTCGGCATCGAGGACGCCGGCGGCCGGGTAGAGCAGCGGAGCGCAGATCAGGATCGTCCCGAGACTGGTTCCGGTGGCGGTGGAAAACAGAACCGCGACCAGGAAGGCCAGCAGCACGAAGCCTCCGCCGCGCAGGCCCAGTTCTCCCCCGGCCCACACGAGGGCGTCGACCAGCCCCGCCTCCCGCAGGAGCACGGAGAAGATTCCTGCCAGCAGCCAGGCCATCACCATGAGCATGACGATGGGCCGCGACATTCCGCGGATGGCGGCCGCGCTGTACGCCGAGGCGCTCCTGGCGAGTACGAGCCCGGTGCCCAGCGCCGCGATCAGGATCGGCCACAGGCCCCGTTCGTCGGGCGCTCCGGAGAAGCCGAGCCACGCCGCTCCGATCGCGAAGACGAGGATGGGGATCGACGCTCCCGCGAGGCCGAGACGGAAGAGGAGCGGTGGGGGCTGAGCGGGGGATTGGCCGGTCAAGGTCGCCAGGCGGGGTGGTCAGGGGTGCGCGGGAGTCTCCGGTATCGTGTATGATCGGGGATCGGCTCGCCGCGGGCCAGTGACTCAGCAGAGGAGACGAGATGCAAGATCCCGACGCCTTTGAACTCTACGACCTGCGGGTCGAGGTGATCGCGGGCGAGAAGGAGATGGTGTGCAACCACCGCGAGGGGGACTACTTCGAACTCAGCGGCGAGAACCTCTCCTTCCCCGACGGCCAGAGCTTCCCCATCTATCCGCTGGCCGCGCTCCTGCCCCTGCTGCCCGCCAAGCAGCGCCGCACCGACCCCAACGACTGGATGACCACCGACGCCGAGGTGGCGTGCCCGGACCCCCTCTGCGGGGCGCGATTCCGGATCACGCGCACGGGCGTCACGACGTTTCGGCACGGGGACGTGACGCGGGTTCCGCTGCCGTGAGCAGTGCCGCGAGCGCACCCTCGCCGAATTGGCGCCGGCCGGCCTCAGGGCTGATCCGCGGGTGCTGGCAGCTGTCGCGGGGCCACGGACCCGGGTGGAGCCGTGATCGTGCGCTGGCGGCTCTCGATTCGGCCGCGTCGCGGCCAGGTCGGCTGTACCTGGACTGCGCCGACATCTACACCGGTGTGGAGGGACTGCTCGGCGAGTGGATGGCGAGCCGCGGCGCCGCACCGGAAGAGGTCGTCGTACATACCAAGTTCGTACCGGACCTCAGTGTGCTGCCACGGGTTGATCGCGGCTACGTGCGGGGCGTCGTGCAGCGGTCGCGGGACCGCCTCGGGGTGCCCGCGCTCGAACTGGTCCAGTACTACTGGTGGGACCGCGGGATGCCGGGATGGGTCCAGGCCGCAGAATGGCTCGCGGAATTGCGCGCGGAGGGGGTCATCCGCCACATCGGGGTCACCAACCTCGACCAGCCGTCACTGCGCACTCTGCTCGACGCGGGAATACCGGTCGTGACCAACCAGGTGCAGCTGTCCCTGCTGGACCGGCGGCCCCTCGCCGGGCTGGCCGACTTCTGCCTCGAGCGCGGTGTCGCGCTCCTCTGCTACGGCACGTTGGCCGGGGGCCTCCTCTCGGCTTCCGCCGGGCGCGAGTCCCGATCGCTGACCAAGTACCGCCTCATCGTCGACGAGATCGGCGGCCGCGCGGCTCTGGGGCGCGCCCGGGCCGCGCTTGCCGCTGTCGCCGCGCGGCACGGCGCAAGCATGGCCGATGTCGCAGCGGCCTATGCGCTCAGCCGTCCAGCGGTCGCGGCGGTGATCATCGGCCTGAGTCGGCGTGGATTGGAGGCCGACCCCCGCACGGTGAGACTCGGGCGCCGGGACATCGAGCAGCTCGAGGCGGCGGTGCCTGACACCGTGCCGGGCGCGGTCTACGAGGCTGAGCGCGACCGCACCGGCCCGCACGGCAGAATCATGCGGTACGACCTGAACCGGGACGGAGAGGGGGCGAATGCCTGAACTGCCCGAGGTCACCCTCTACCTCCACGCACTGCGCGGGCGCATTCTCGGCGAAGAACTGCAGGCGGTGAGGATCCGGTCGCCCTCTCTCCTCAAGAGCTTCGATCCGCCGATCGCTCACGCCCACGGCAGGGTGGTCGAGTCCCTGTCGCGGCTGGGCAAGCGCGTCGTGGTCGGCCTCGAAGACGACTTCTTCCTCGTGATCCACCTGATGATCGCGGGCCGCTTTCAGTGGCGGAAACCCGCCGCGCCGATTCATCGGAAGTTCGGCCACGCCGCCTTCGACTTCGCCCGGGGCACCCTCCTGCTCACCGAGGCGAGCAGCCACAAGCGCGCGTCGCTCCACCTCGTGCGCGGCTCGGCGGCGCTTCACGGCCACGATCCCGGCGGGATCGAGCCGCTGGAGGCGACCTGCGAGGCCTTCGCGGCGGCGATCCAGCGGGAGAACCGCACGCTGAAACGGGCCCTCACCGACCCCCGCATTCTGTCCGGCATCGGCAACGCCCACTCGGACGAGATCCTGCTGCGGGCCCGTCTGTCGCCCGTCAAGCTCACCTCGCGGCTGACCGGCGAAGAGATCGAACGGCTCCACGTGGCAGCGCGGTCGTCGCTCACGGAGTGGTCGCGGCGGCTGATCGAGGAGGCGGGCGACACCTTCCCGGCCAAGGTCACCGCCTTCCATCCGGCGATGAGCGCCCACGGCAAGTACGGTGAGCCCTGTTCGCAGTGCGGCACCCCGATCCAGCGGATCGTCTATGCCACGCGCGAGACCAACTACTGCCCCGAGTGCCAGACGGGAGGACGGCTTCTCGCCGACCGGGCGCTTTCGAGGCTGTTGCGGCGCGACTGGCCCCGGAAGCTGGAGGACCTGGAAGCGCTGAAGCGCGCCACGGACGCCGGCTGAGGGGAGCTACGGGTGCTGCCGGGCCGCCAACCGTGGAACGACCGGCTAGCGGATCACCACCGGGGGCCGGCATATCTTGCCGCCGCCACTCCCCATCCTGACCTTGCCCCAGGCGTTCCCGAGCGCGCCCCAGAAGCCCTCGCCATCTTCCTCTTCGTCGCCGTGGTCGTGCCCCGCGTGCGGATCCGCCAAGGCCACGCCGGTGAAGGCGCCGGGGATCTCGCGCTGGGCGGCCGCGCGCGGCCGCATGGCCAGGCTGGAAGACGACATTGTCGAGCCCATCAGATCGGCCACCGTAAGCGTCGCGAGCTCGTCCGCCGAAGCGGCTGCCGCCGCACTGCCGCCCGAGGTGGGTTCAGGCAGATCCTCCGGTGCCGGCGTTACGATCACCGGAAGGTCGGTCGCCGCAACGTCGGGGGTCACCATCTCGGGGACTTCACGTACCTCCACGATTTCCAGCGCGACAACCTCGAATGGCGCTGGCTGCCGCCCCAGTTCGGACTCGAGGGGTCCGGGGGAATCGGGGGTCCGAAAGCTGAGGGCACCGAACACCACACCGTGAAGAGCGATCGAAACGCCGAGGCCAAGCAGGAGCACGCGCCGCTGCCCACGTTCTCTGGCTTTTCTTGGATTCATGTCGTCCTCTTGCGTGGCTCGAACCGAGGTAGCCGCTCAAGTGTATGTATACCAAACTGTCGGCTCAAGGTTCCATTCGCCAGTCAAGGTTCCCGCGTTCACCCGGGAACCACGCAGACACCAGGTCGCGACGCGGTCCGGAAACACCCCTCAGAGTGAGAAATCGGCCACGACCGGCGCGTGGTCCGACGGCACATCGGTCTTTCGGCCCTTCCTCTGGTCCCGGTCGATCCAGGCTCCGGTCGATGAGCCTGCAACCGGACTGGTGGCGAACACATGGTCGATTCGCAAGCCGTCGTTCCTGGGAAACGCCAGGCGCCGATAGTCCCACCAGCTGTACAGGCGTCCTTCCGGATTGTGCTTTCGCACGACGTCGACGAATCCCCACTCGCGGATCCGGTCCAGCGCCTCACGGGCGGCCGGATGACAGAGCACGCTCGGTGCCCATTTTTCGGGATCGGCCGCGTCGAGGTCGTCCGGAGCGACGTTGAAATCCCCGGTCAGCACTACCGGATCGCCCGGATCGTGGCGGCTCTCCAGCAGGTCCAGGAGGCGCCCCATCCATGCCAGCTTGTACTCCCAGGCCTCGGATCCGACCGTCCGCCCATTGGGAAAATAGGCTGAGTATACGGTTACCCCTCGCACGTCTCCCGCGATCAGCCTCGCCTGAGGATCGTCGTCTCCCAGGCCCCTGCGGACCGCGCTGATCGGATCGGGGCTGATCAGCGCGACCCCGTTGAACGCCTTCTGGCCGTACACGACCGAGTCGTAGCCCTCGCCGCGCACTGCCTCGGCCGGGTAGGCCTCGTCGGTCGTCTTGAGTTCCTGCAGACAGAGCGCGTCGGGGCGGTAGGTGCGGAGCCATCCGAGGACGCGAGCCTCACGTGCCTTGACCGAGTTCACATTCCAGGTTGCGATCCGCATGATTGCCCGCTACCCCGCGGTGAACCCGCCGACCGCGCGCCGCGGGGTTGCGCGCCGTCGGGGACGGACCAAGTGATCCGGCGACGGCGGAAATGTAAACCCGGATTTACATTATGTAACCTCGAGATTACCCGGCTGTGCCCTCACCAGAACTCCCCGGAGAACGCATGCGCCCCGCACCGGCATCCGCCCTGGCCCTGACTCTTGCCCTGACCCTCGCGCCCCTGCCAAACGCGTCCATCGCAGCCCAGGGCTACGACGTGCTGATTACCGGTGGCACCGTCGTCGACGGCACCGGCGCCGACCGCTTCCGCGCCGATGTCGCAGTTGCCGACGGACGCATCGTGCTTGTTTCACAGGAGCCGATCGACCCTTCGCTGGCGCGCACCGTCATCGATGCCACGGGACAGGTCGTCACGCCCGGGTTCATCGACAACCACTCGCACGTCCAGCAGACGATCGTGGACTACCCGCTCGCCGAGAACTTCCTGCGTCAGGGGATCACGTCGCTGATCGTGTCGCTGCACTCCGGCGATCAGCCCTGGCCGCTGGAGGAGTTCGCGTCGGGGCTGGAGGTGGCGCCCAACGTGGGGTTCTTCTCAGGGCACACCTGGACCCGCAAACAGGTGCTGGGCATGGAGAACCGGGCGCCGACGCCGGCCGAGCTGGACGAGATGAGGGCGCTCGTCGACCAGTCCATGCGCGAGGGGGCGCTGGGGTTCTCGACGGGGCTCCTGTACGTGCCAGCGAACTTCGCCGAGACGGAGGAGGTGATCGAGCTCGCGAAGGTGGCGGCGGCGCACGGCGGCATCTACGTCACCCACATGCGCAACGAGGGCAGCGGCCTGCTCGAGTCGGTAGCGGAGACGATCCGAATCGCCGAAGAGGCCGACATCCCGGCCCAGATCAATCACCACAAGGCGTCGGGAGCGGGGCAGTGGGGCTGGAGCGAGCGGAGTCTGGCGATGATCGACTCGGCCAACGCGGCGGGCTTGACGATTACGCACGACCTGTACCCCTACGCGGCTTCGAGCACCAGCTCCGCCATCCTGTTCCCGCAGTGGGCGCTGGCCGGTGGTCCGGAGGAGTTCGCTGCGCGGGTCGCCGACCCCGACACCCGGGACCGGATGGAGTCGGACATGGCCACCATCTTCATGACCGACCGGGTGGGTGCCGACATGTCGCGGATCCAGTTCCGCGTGCTCGGCTCGGACGAGTCCTACAACGGCAGGACCCTGGCCGACTACGCCGCCGACCGTGGCCTCCCCAACGACCTCGAGACCGGGATCCAGCTCGCGATCGAGCTGCAGCTGCAGGGGGGATTCAGCGCGATCTACCATGCCATGGACGAGGGGGACGTGATCCGCATCATGCAGCATCCCCTTGCCATGATCGAGACCGATGGCGATGCGGTCGGCTACGGGGTGGGCTATCCGCACCCGCGCAGCTACGGCGCGTTCCCGAGGGTGCTGGCCCGGTACGTGCGTGAGCTGGGGGTCATCACCCTGGAGGAGGCCGTGATGAAGATGACCTCGATGCCGGCCCGCTGGATCGGCCGGGACGACATGGGGGTGATCGCGGAGGGAATGCGCGCCGACATCGCGGTCTTCGACCCGGATGTGATCGCGGACCGCGCGACCTATGCCGACCCGCACCAGTACAGCGTGGGGATCAACGATCTGCTGGTGAACGGCGTGCCGGTCATACGAAACGCCGGCCTGACGGGCGAGAAGCCAGGCAGATGGCTGCGGGGTCCGGCACGGCGGCCGGTAAGCTAGGCGGTACTTGTGTCGAAGCTTGTCATGGTTCTATGTTCAGCCCCTATTGGACCTGAATCCGATCTCTCGCGGTGGCATGACGGCCCACGGAAGAACAGGTATGGACCGCACTATCGGTTTCCCGACCCGGGTGGCGGCCGCCCTGTTGGTGGCTTTGTCGGTGTTAGCGTCCGCCCCGTGCAACGTTTGGGCCGAGGTGGCGGCGACGGGTGACGCGGGTCAGGAACCGTCGACGCGCGATTCCGTTTCCCGGTACGCACCGGAATTGACGCCCGCCATGTTGGAGGCGGAGATCGAGCGTCGGTTCAACGATCTGCGCACGGATGTTCTGGCCACTCAAACGAGCGCCCTCCAGTTGTGGATGTGGCTGATGGCCATGGTGCTGACCTTCTTCGTCATCGCGGTCCCCGTTCTGGGTTTCCTCGGGTTCAACAGGTTCCGGGAGATTGAGAGAGATACCAGGCACAGCGCCAGGGTCGTTGCCCAGGCCGCGGAATCGACGAAGCGCTATCTGTCGGAAATGGAAACCGTGCGCTCCGGCTGCCTTGAGGGCGACGGCAAGGAAGTGTCGCTCCCGGTCGTCGCTGGCGCGTTCTCCGCCGCGGGAGCCGGGACCGGCCTCCAGGACCGGCCACACGACGCCGGTGATCCCATGACCTGCCTCACGCGCGGTTCAGCAAAGGCGGACGCCGGACTGCACGAAGAGGCGATCGCCGAGTATGACGAGGCGATCCGGCTGAGCGGCGGGATCGACGGAGTCGCCTACCACAACAGGGGGGCCTCCTGCCTGTCCCTGGGGAGGTACGGGGAGGCGGTTGCGGACTACGATGCCGCCATTCGGCTCGACGCAATGGACGCTGCGGCCTACGCGATGCGGGGATTCGCCAAGGCCGAATTGGGGCGAACGGAGGAGGCGATCGCCGATTACTCCGAATCGATCCGGTTGCAGCCCGGCGACATCTTCCCGTTCCTGAACCGTGCCCGGGCCAAGTGGGATGCCGGCAGGCACGAGGAAGCCATCGCCGACTTCGACGTGGCGATCAGGATGGAGCCGAAGGACGGCGGCACATGGCTGGCCCGGGGGATCGTGAAGCGCGAAGCCGGCATGCGCGACGAGGCGCAGCACGATGTCGAATCGGCGCTGACGCTGGCGCAGGCGGCCGGAGACGGTCCACTGGCGGCCAGGGTCGAGAAGTTCCTGCGCAGCTGGCGGAGCTGACCGCGGACGCTCGATCCCCGGCCGTGCCCCTCAGCCGTCCGCCGTCGGCCTGTCCGATCGCAGGTACCTGTTGAACCACACGAGAATCCGCTCCGAAACGTCCATCAGGAACTTGGGCTCGGTGGGACCGTGGGGCGTGCGCGGATAGACCACCATCTCGGTGTCCACGCCGAGCCGCCGGAGTGAGTTGAAGAACTCCTGACCCTGGGTGAACGGGACGCGCAGATCCTGCGCGCCGTGGATCACCTGCGTCGGGGTCGTCACGTTCCTGATGTGATACACGGCCGAGTGTCTCTCGTAGGTCTCGTAGTCGTCGAAGTACTCGCCGCCCATGTGCCCGGCCAGGTAGTCGCCGATGTCGGTGGTCGTCACCATGCTGACCAGGTTGGGCAGCCCGGCTCCCATCGACGCGGCGCGGAACCGGTCGGTCTGGGTGACGGCGAAGGAGGTCATATAGCCGCCGTAGCTCCACCCCATCAGCAGCAGGCTGTCGGCGTGGGCCACCCCCATTTCGATGACTTCGTCGACGCCGGAGAGCAGGTCGGAGAGGTCGCCATAGCCCCAATCCATGATGTTGGCGTAGCGGAACTCCTTGCCGTAGCCCGTGCTCCCGCGGGGATTGGGGCGGAGGACCGCGAACCCCTCCTGTGCGAAGTACTGGATCATGTAGATGCTCGGCGCGCCAGTGAAGGACTGGCTGAAGACCCCGGCCGGACCGCCGTGCACATTCAGGATCAGGGGCACGCGCGTGCCCTCCTCGTAGTCCACCGGGTAGGTCAGCAGCCCCTCGACCGGGGTGCCGTCCGGCGCGGACCAGGCCAGCAGTTCGGTGCGGCCCATCGGCGGGCGTGGCGCGTCGGCGGTCACCGAACTCAGCTGCGCGGGCTCGAATGCCCCCAGACCGGTGATGTAGACCTCGGCCGGGTCATCGGAAGTCTGCCAGGTCAGCGCAAGCATCCCGGCCTCCGCCGCCACCGCCGCCGATCCGACCACACCCGCGCCTTCGGTCAGCTGGGTGATTGCATCGCCCTCGACGGACACGCCGATCACGTGGCGCGTCGTCCCGAGCGACTCGTTCAGGTACACCATGTCGGAGCCTGCCGACCACCCCTGGATGGACACGCTTCGGTTCGGCGTCTCCGCCAGCATCCGCGACTCGCCGCTCTCGGGGTCCAAGACGTAGAGATCCGCGAGGCCGACCGGTTCCGGCTGGTTGCCGGTCGACCCATACGCGATCAGCGAGCCGTCGGGCGACCAGCGGGGCGAAGACTCGATACCGGGTCCGGTCACGAGCTGCGTGACCTCGCCGCCGGAGCTGCCCACCACGGCGATGTCGCCGGAAACCCGGCCGGTGTTGATGCGGGGGTCCGCCTGGTGCCCGAAGACGATCCGCTCGCCGTTGGGGGACCAGTCGAACCCGGTCACGTGGAAGTCGCCCTCGGTCAGACGGGCGGCCTCGGCGGTTTCGGTGGCCAGGGGATCGAAGGGGACCGAGTAGATGTGGCCGTACTTGTAGTTCTGATCGACCATGATCACATCACGCTTTTCCCTTGCGGCAGTCTCTTCCTCCTCCGTCTGCGGATCGCGCATGACGTAGGCGAACGCGTCTCCAGCGGGCGACCAACGGAATTGGCCCACGCCCGGATCGGCTTCGGTGACCTGGCGCGCCTCGCCGCCGTCCATGGGGATGACCCAGATCTGGTTGCTGCCCGAACGCGAGGTGGTGAAGGCCAGCCACCGGCCATCGGGGGAAAACGCGGGGCTGGACGCGGACGACGCCCCCCGCGTGAACTGAGCGTTGCGGCTCCCGTCCGCGTTCGCCAGCCAGATGTGGGTCAGGTATTCGGACTTTTCGCCTTCCATGAGCGGTTCCCGCACCGTGTAGGCGACGCGTGAGCCGTCGGGGGAGATCGCCAGGGCGCCAACCTGGTGGTAGCGCATGCTCACGGCCGGCGTCCAGCGGTCGTCCGGGGTGGCCTCGAAGTCGGTGCCGGCGTCTTCCTGGGCCATGATCGGCGGGGCGATCCAGGCGAGGGCCGCGGCTGCCGCGACGAGGCCGCGGAACAGGAAAGCAGGTGCGAATGGGGAGGATAGCGGTGTTGTCATGACTGGCCTTCCGGTCGGTGAGCGGAGCCCGGCGAGTGCGTGCGGGCCGGAGTGCCATGATGCGCCCTGGCGTTGCCGGGGACAAGTTAGGGGATGCCCGACCCGCCTCCCCGCATCCTCGCCTCGATCCGTCTCGGAAGCCCCGCCGCCTCGGTCCGGGACCTCTTCCCGTTCTCCATCCCGGCGCTCCGGGGGTTGGAGGAGGTGGCCTTCCCGGGGCCGGTCACCTTCTTCGCCGGAGAGAACGGGTCCGGCAAATCCACCCTTCTGGAGGCCCTGGCGATCGCGGCGGAGCTGCCTGCGGTGGGCCGGGCCGACGCGTCTGCGGATGACTCGCTCGTCAGTCAGCGCAAGCTGGCCAGGACGCTGAAGGGAGTCTGGAGGCGGCGGACCCACCGCGGCTTCTTCCTGCGCGCCGAGGACTTCTTCGGGTTCGTGCAGCGGCTGCAGAAGACTCGCGCCGAGATGGAGGCGCGGATCGAGGAGGTGGAGCGCGAGTACGTGGGCCGCTCCGAACTCGCGAAACGGCTCGCAAAGGGCCCCGCGGCCGCATCGCTGGGGGCGATGGATGCCACTTATGGGCGTGACCTGGATGCGAATTCCCACGGTGAGAGCTTCCTGCAGCTGTTCCGTGCACGGTTCGTGCCGGACGGGCTCTATCTTCTCGACGAGCCGGAGGCGGCGCTTTCGCCCCAGAGCCTGCTGGGGTTCGTCGCGATGATGCGCGACATGGTCGGGCAGGGTGGCCAATTCATTATTGCGACGCATTCACCGCTGCTGCTGGCCGTCCCCGGGGCGACGATCTACAGCTTCGACGCGGCACCGCTCCAGGAAACCGAATTCGACGAACTCGATGGAGTCACGCTGTTCCGGAGCTTTCTGTCTGCCCCGGAGCGGTACATGCGCAGGCTGTGGGAGGCCCCGGAGTAGGGGACCGCGGCTCTGCCGGAGAAGCCCGGGCGTGTCAGCTTGAATCTTCGGATTGCTTCTCGGCCCTGGCCGTCCGACGCCGCTCGCGCGCCGCATCCCAGGCGGCGTCCATGTCCTTGACGGCCCGGTCCAGCACCGCCTTCATGTCGCTGAACAGTTCCTCGTCCTCGAACCAGCTCACGGCGCCCTGGAAGGTGGTGCGGCTCAGCCGGGCGAGCCTCCGGGTAAGCGCGGTCATGTCCCTGCCCACGCGGTCGCCGAACTGGGCGACGCGGTCGAAGATCCTCTTGACGTGGTCCTGGTTGTCGCTGAGGTACTCGCGGCCGCTGTCCGTAATGGAGTAGACCTTCTTGCCGCCGTAGTCCTCGGAGGTCAGGTGCCCCTGGTCCTCGAGAAGCTGCAGGGTGGGGTAGACGGACCCGGGGCTTGCCTTGTAGCTGCCCGCCGACTCCGCCTCGAGTGCCTGCATGACTTCGTAGCCGTGCATGGGCTTGTCGGCGATCAGCGCGAGGATGGCGAACTTGAGGTCGCCCCGCTCGAACCACCGCCAGCGGCCGCGCCGATGGGGTCGCCCCGGGCGGCGGCGCTGGGAGGAGCCGAAGGGCCAGGGAAGGTTGTCGAAATCGAAATAGTCTTCGAAGCGCATGATGATAATCCTTAACCTTTTTGTTTAGTGTTTTTGGATTGGAGGGCGGAGATTGCAGTTCAAGCTGCGGTGTTCGCACGTTTCCGATGTTATGTGATATATCTTAAGGGTAATAACGACATATCGAGAAGTAAAGAGACATATCGCGATGGGTCGATTTAGTGTCACCTCGGTGACTCGCGACGCGGGAGTGCACGAGGGGCTGATGCGTGCCCGGCAGACCCGGGATTCTCCACCGCCGCCGGACACCTTGCTGCCCGGATGCTGCACCACTGCCGGCTATCCGGCTGGCCCGGGATGTTGCGCCGCCGCATAATTGCATCTCACCCATCCGCGTCCCTGGAAGGATTGCCTGCAATGACTCGCTCGCCTGCCCGCTTCGCCCGGCCTGTCGTCGTCGCCCTGTTTGCACGTGGACACAACCCCCGCCGCATTCGATCGCGCGGGGTTGTCCGAGGACTGCTCGGGGTGATGATCTGCGCCGGCATGCTGCCCGCGCTGGGCGACGAATCCGGTGCCCGCCTGCGCGCGCAGACCGCAACGCGGATCGAGGCGGATCCGCCCAGCCTGGTCCTCGAACGGGGCGGGAGCGCCACCCTGGCCATCCGGGTCGTGGACGAAACCGGACGGGCCGTGGACGAAGCCGTGCGCGTTATCGGCGCGCGGCGGGCCCTCTCGGTGGAAAGCGGTGCAGGCGGCCCTTCGGACCGGGGCCGCACCGGGGCGCCGGGCGCCACCGACGCCACCGTCACCGGGCTGGAAGTGGGCGAATGGGAGATCGTCGTGACTACGGTGAGGCCCGGACCCGGGGGCGCGCCGCTGCAGCTCACCGTACCGGTCGTGGTGGAATGGCCGGTCGTCGTGCGGGTCGAGGTGGAGCGTCCGGGCCCGATCTTCGAGGGCGCCACGGTGACGCACCGTGCCACCGCCCTGCACGCGGACGGCACCGAGCGCCCGGGGGCCGAGTTCACCTGGCGCACCACCGACGCTTCGCGCGCGGTGATCGACGCCTTCGGGCACGTGCGTGGCGTGGCTCCGGGCGAGGTGCGGGTCGAGGCCGCCTTCGAGGGGGTGAGCGGCGGCCTGGGCGGCGCGGTGCGCGAGTTCACCGGGGCCGCGCTGGAGGTGGTCGGGGGGCCGGGTGACGAGGTGGTGCGCGTCGGCGACGTGCAGACTTTCGCGGCGATCGTGCGCGACTCGGAAGGCGCCGTGATCGACGACGCACCGGTCGAGTGGAGCCATTCCCATGTGCCCGCCGTGGGGGTGATCGCGCCGGCGGCGCCGGGCCAGATGATCGACGGCAAGATCGTGGCCGACGTGCCGGGCGAGTTCACCGTCGTCGCGCGCTCGGGCCACCTGCGCGCCACGCGCACCTTCGAGGCCGTCCCACGCGAGGTGGTCCGTTCCATGGAGATCGTGGGTCGCGGCCGCCAGGAGCGCGTCTACAGCACCGACTTCTGGGTCTTCACCGGCGTCGACGGGCGGGACTACGCGCTGGTGGGCGCGAAACAGTCGGACGGGCACGGCTTCGTGTTCGACGTCACCGATCCCGACAACGTCGTCAAGACCGACTCGATCCAGGTCGACGCCCGATCCGTCAACGACGTGAAGGTGTCTCCCGACGGGCGGTACGCGTCCCTCACGCGTGAGGGAGCGTCGAACCGGAGGAACGGCGTGGTGATCCTCGACCTCGCCGATCCGGCCCACCCTGTCATCGCCGCCGAATACACGGAGGGATTGACCGGGGGCGTCCACAACGCCTTCCCGACCAACGACCACCTCTTCGCCCTGGCCAACGGCGACAAGTACGTGATCCTCGACGTCCGCGACATCTACAACCCGAAGTACGTGTCGGAATACGACCACCCGAACAGCCGTGTCCACGACGTGTGGGTGCACGACGGGATCGCCTATTCGGCCGAGTGGGGATCCGGGCTGGTCGTCGTCGATGTGGGCAACGGGCGCTGGGGCGGAACGATCGAGAACCCCGTGTTCGTGACCAACTACCCGGTGCCGACAGGCGCCACGCACGCGGTATTCCCGTACCAATCCGAGTCGGCGGGCAAGTTCTACATCTTCATCGGCGACGAGATCCTCACGCGCGAGGGGATGGCGTGGGAGGGCGTCGGCCCCGACTTCCGCCAGAAGTACGATCCCGAGACCGGGCGCGGCGGGTACCCGCGGGCCAGCTGGGGCTACATCCAGGTCATCGACTTCGACGACCCGGAGAACCCGAAGATGGTCGCGCGCTACGAGGTCTCCGAGTTCGGGACGCACAACATCTGGGTCGAGAACGACATCCTCTACCAGGCCTACTACGAGGGGGGCATGCGGCTGGTGGACGTGTCGGGCGAGCTGATGGGCAACCTCTACACGCAGGGCCGCGAGATCTCGGTCTACAAGGCGTTCGACCCCGTGGGCTTCATTCCCAACTCGCCGGGCGCCTGGAGCGTGATGCCCCACGGCGACCTCGTCTGGTTCGCCGACATCAATTCGGGGCTGTGGGCGATGAGGTTCTCGGAATCGCCTTAGCCCCGGGGCGGCCAGGCGTGGCAAGGGAGCAGGCGACCCGGCCCGCGAGTCGGCAGCTGACCGCCGACGAAAGAGCGGTGGTGGATGCCATCGACGAGGGTTGGTTGCTGGGGACGCTGCGGAAGCTGGTCTCGATTCCAAGCTGGGACGGGAGAGAGCGCCCCGCCCAGGAGTACGTCGCCGGGGTGATGCGTGGCCTCGGCCTCGATCTCGATGTCTGGGAGATCGACGAGGCCCAGGTCGGCCGTCATCCCGACTACGCCACCGAGATCGCCAGGACGGACCCGCTGGGGGTGGTCGGGCGGTGGGAGGGAGAGGGAGGCGGACCGACGCTGGTGCTGAACGGCCATGTGGATGTCGTGCCGCCCGGCGACGGGAAGAGGTGGACGACGCCGCCCTTCGAGATGGACGTGAGGGATGGCCGCGTCTACGGGCGCGGAACGCTCGACATGAAGGGGCCGCTCGTCGCCGGTCTGGCGGGGGTCAGGGCCGTCCTCGATTCGGGGGCCGCGCTGCGCGGCTCGCTGTTGATCCAGTCGGTCATCGGCGAGGAGGACGGGGGCCTCGGCACGCTGGCGTCGGTGCTGCGGGGCCATGTGGGGGACGGAGCGATCGTGCTGGAGCCGACCCGCCTGGAGGTCGCGACGGCCCAGGCCGGGGCGCTCAACTTTCGCCTCACCGTCCCGGGGCGCGCCGCGCACGGAGCGATGCGCCACGAGGGGGTGAGCGCGCTGGAGAACTTGATGCTCCTCTATCGCGACCTCATGGAATTCGAGGCGGGGCGCAACGCTACGGTGACGGAGCCGCGCCTGGCCGGCTATGCATCCCCCTATCCCATCTGCATCGGAACCGTGCGGGGTGGGGAGTGGGCTTCATCGGTGCCGGAGACGGTGCGCGCCGAGGGGCGGTTCGGCGTGGCGGTGCACGAGGACGCGGAGGTCGCCAGACGGGCATTCGAGGCGCGGGTCGCGGCCTGTTGCGGGCGGCATGGATTTCTGCGCGATCACCCGGCGCGGGTCGATTGGTGGGGAGGACAGTTCGCGCCGTGCGACACGGCCGCCGACGCCGCGGTCGTGAAGGCCGTGCAGGGCGTGGCGCGCGACCTGGGGTTGGGTAACGGCGAACTGGTGGGCGTTCCCTACGGCTCCGATCTCCGCCACCTCGTCAACGCGGGCCGGACGCCCGGCGTGCTCTTCGGCCCGGGAGATGTGTCCGGGGCCCACCGCGAGAACGAATCCATCGCCCTGCGCGATCTCATGGACGCTGCACGCGCGGTCGCGTTGTCGGTGCTGCGCTATCTGGGCTGACCGATCCAGAATGTAATGTTTACATTACAAATTGTAATGTTCTGATTACACTGCGAGCACGGGCCGCACACCGTGTCAACTGATCCTGGTGGCGGTGAAGCTGCCGCCCTCTTCCCCCATCGCCCACGTCCCCTCGATCATGGCCTCGGTAGCCACGAACTCGATGACGATGGGGCCGGCGGGTCCGGCGGCCTCGATCATGCCGGTCTGCCCCTCCACGACCACGGAAGTGATGGCGATGGGCGGGAACATGTCGCTCCGGATCGTGCCTTCGTATCCGTTTTCGCCTTCCGTGATGGTCATCGTACCGGGGAGCGGCTGTCCTTCCATGACGGCAGTGTAGCTGTAGCTGCCGATCGGGTCGAAGGGTGGAGGGCCGGCGGGCGTGGTGGCGCAGGCGGCTGCGGCCGTTGCCGCAGCGAGGGCGGTCAAGATCGATCTGGTCATGGTTGCTCAGCCTGGGAGGTGATGAGAGGTAGTCGAAACAATCTTAGCTTGACCGACGGCCATGGCCAGCAGCCGGGTCAGCGAGTTCGCGTCGGCCTCTGCCAGGTCGGAACCGTCGCGGGATCGACCCCGTTGCGGCTGGCGAAGTCGTCGATGAGCGCCCGCGCGATGCTGTAGGCCGGCGGCACCGGAGGCAGCGAGTCGGCTGCGAACCACCCCACGTCTTCCAGTTCATCATCCTCATTCCGCAGGACGCCCTCGTCGTAGACGGCCGTAAACCCCACCATCAGCGAGTCCGGGAACGGCCACGGCTGGCTTCCGAAATACCGGATGTCGCGCACCTGGATCCCCGATTCCTCTTCAATTTCCCGCCGCACGGCGTCCTCCAGGCTCTCGCCCGGATCGACGAACCCGGCCAGGACGGAATACGAGCCGCGGGGATGGCGGTGCGACCGTCCGAGGAGGATCTCCCGCCCGCGCGTGACCTGGACGATCACGGCCGGCGACACCTTTGGGAAGGCGAGGTGGCCGCACGAGGGGCACAGCATGGCCTGGTGCCTCGGCGACGGCCCGGTTGCCGTGCCGCAGACGCCGCAGTAACGGGATGAACGGCGCCAGCGGGCGAGGTGCGCGGCGGTGAGCGCGAGGGAAAGGGACGGTTCGGGCAGCAGGGGAAGCACGGCGCGCAGCCCCATTGCCGTGAGGCCGGCCCCGGGCTTCCAGCGCCCGCTCACCTGCGCGGCCATCGCGGATGTTGCGCCGGCATCGACCCGAAACCACTCGGCCGAACCTCCTCCCCAACCCTTCGCAACTTCCAGAGAAGGCAGGTCCGCGGCTCCTTCGGCGAGGACGAGGCGGTCACCCGCGAACAGACAGGCCTTCATGGTTCGAGTCGGGACCTCCGTGTCGGGAGTGGCAATCCTGGAAGCGATGCCTCTTGCAGCGTTCCACCAAGATACCCCAAACCGTCGGATCGGAAATCCGCGAAGAACGGGGTTGGGTGGACAATCGCCGCCTCGCACCGAGGACTTGCCCCACGGACTGCCGGGCCTGTCCATCGACATCGCAGGTTCACCTGTTCACATGCCGCGCCTGCGTCTATTGTGAAGGGTCACGCCGGCAACATCGACCAGACGACCGAGGCCGAGCACTTCACGTGTCCGTCGAAACCGAACCCGAAGCCCCGACCCGCCGCCCCGCGTGGGCGAAAGTGGTCGACCAGACGCGCTGCATCGGCTGCCACGCCTGCACCACGGCCTGCAAGTCCGAGAACGAGGTGCCGCTTTCGGTGACGCGCACGTATGTGAAGTACGTCGACACCGGTGCCTTTCCGCAGGCCAGGCGCTCGTTCCAGGTAACGCGCTGCAATCAGTGCGAGGCGCCGCCGTGCGTCTCCGCCTGTCCGACTTCGGCGATGTTCAAGCGTGCGGACGGCATCGTCGACTTCGACAAGAGCGCCTGTATCGGGTGCAAGGCGTGCATTGCGGCATGTCCTTACGACGCGATCTTCATCAACCCCGACGACCATTCGGCCGAGAAGTGCAACTTCTGCGCGCACCGGCTCGACATCGGATTGGAGCCGGCGTGCGTGGTGGTGTGCCCGACCGAAGCGCTCCTGGTGGGGGACATGAACGACCCGTCGTCGGAGGTCGCGAAGATCATCAACCGCGACCCGGTGGCGGTGCGGCGGCCCGAGAAGGAGACGAGGCCGAAGCTGTACTACAAGGGCGCCGACCAGGTCACGCTAGACCCGCTCGCGGCGCAGCGGCCCCCCGGCGGGCTCTTCATGTGGAGCGAGCAGGGCGAGGTGGACCACGGGGTGCCGAGCGGGCATCCCGGACCCTGGAACTCGTCCGCGGCGGCGGTGCTCAGCTATGACATTCCGCACCGGGCGCCCTGGGACTTTCGGGTGTCGCTGTATACCTGGACCAAGTCGATTGCCGCGGGTGCGTACCTCGCGCCGTTCCTGCTGCTTCTGGCCGGGGTGATTACCGTGGCGAGCCCGCTCTGGATGCTCGTCGCGCCGGTCATGGCCGGTGTGTTCCTGGCGCTGACCGGCGCGATCCTGATCTGGGATCTGGAACACCCCTCGCGCTTCCACCTGATCTTTCGGCGGCCCCAGTGGCGGAGCTGGCTGGTGCGCGGAGGTTTCATCATCGGCGGCTACGGTGCCGCGCTGGCGGCGCACGTTGCGGTGGTCCTGGGGGGCGGGTCGCCGCCGCTCTGGCTCGGCCTCGGGGGCAGTGCCCTCGCGATCCTCACCGCGGTCTACACCGCCTTCCTCTTCGGCCAGGCCAAGGCGCGGGACATGTGGCAGAACCCCTTGCTCCCCGCGCACTTCCTCGTGCAGGCGCTCATGGCGGGGGCCGGCGCGGTCGTGCTGGTGGTGCTGGTTCTGCCCACGGCAACGGGACCCCTGGGTGGGGACGCGGTCTCCGCCGCTCTCCGGCTCTTCGCGCTGGGCAGCGCCGCCCACGCCCTCATGATCCTCGGCGAGGTCCTGATGCCGCCGCCCACTGCCCACGCGCGCCTCGCCGAGCGCGAGATGACTCACGGCCGGTTCCGGGGCTGGTTCCGGGTGGGGCTTCTCGGCGCGCTCCTCGGCGCGGCCGCGCCCTGGCTCGGGTGGATCGTGGTCCCCGTCGGCCTGGCCGCGCTGCTGGCGTACGAGCACGCCTACGTGCAGGCCGGCCAGTCGGTGCCGCTCGCATGACGCGGGGCAACGGCGGGGGCCCATCGCTCGGAAACGGCTCCGCATCCGGGGGCGTCCGTCCTCCCGCGGCCGATCTCGACGAGCTCAACCGGCGCGTCTCCGCCGCCCGCAGCGAGGTCGAGGCGCGCGGCGAGACCTTCTACCCGGGCGCGAGCCGCGTCCACCTGGCCGCCTTCCCCCCGAAGGAGCGCTGGAGCGACTGGGTCGAGCTCGATTCGAAGGCGTGGCCGGAGCGCGTCGAGCGCCGTTACATGCTGGTGCCGACGACCTGCTTCAACTGCGAGTCGGCGTGCGGGCTGCTGGCATACGTGGACCGCGACACCCTGGAGGTGCGCAAGTTCGAGGGCAACCCCGAGCATCCGGGGTCTCGCGGGCGCAACTGCGCGAAGGGACCGGCCACGGTGACGCAGCTTACCGACCCGGACCGGATCCTCACGCCGCTCAAGCGCGCCGGGGAGCGGGGTGAGGGGAAGTGGGAGCCGGTCGACTGGGACGAGGCGCTGGACGACATCGCGGGGCGGATTCGCGCGGCCATCGACGAGGACCGGCACCGCGAGATCATGTACCACGTCGGGCGTCCCGGCGAGGACGGCTTCACCGAACGGACGCTGGCTGCATGGGGCGTCGACGGCCACAACTCCCACACCAACATCTGTTCCTCGGGTGCGCGGGCCGGGTATCACCTGTGGATGGGGATGGACCGGCCCAGTCCGGACCACGAGAACGCGCGCGTTATCCTGCTCGTGAGCAGCCACCTCGAGGCGGGGCACTACTTCAACCCGCACGCCCAGCGGGTCATGGAGGGCAAGAAGAGGGGCGCGAAGCTCATCGTCTTCGACACGCGGCTCTCCAACACGGCGACCCACGCCGACCACTGGCTGTCGACCTATCCGGGTTCCGAGGCGGCGGTGCTGCTCGCGATCACCAGCCACCTGATCCGGACCGGCAGCTACAACGCCGAATTTGTGGAGCGGTGGTGGAATTGGCGCGAGTACCTGCAGGAAAACCACCCCGACGAACCGGCCACCTTCAAAGCCTTCCAGCGTGTGCTGCACGACCTGTACGCGGGATACACCTTCGAGTTTGCGGCGGCGGAGAGCGGCGTGGACGCGGAGACGATTGCGGCGTGTGCCGAGATCGTGGCCGGCGCGGGCACCCGCCTCTCGACCCACAACTGGCGCAGCGCGGCCGCCGGCAACCTCGGCGGATGGCAGGTAGCCCGGACCCTTTTCCTTCTCAATGCGCTCCTCGGCGCGATCGCGGTACCCGGCGGCACCTACCCCAACGCCTGGAACAAGTTCGTGCCGCGCCCCATCCGCATGCCCCCGCGGCACCCCGAGCACTGGAACGAGCTCACCTGGCCCGCCGACTACCCGCTGAGCCTGATGGAGATGTCGTTCCTCCTCCCGCACCTGACGGCCGAGAGAAACGGGCGTCTGGACGTCTACTTCACCCGTGTCTACAACCCCGTCTGGACGAATCCCGACGGCTTTTCGTGGATCGAGATGCTTACCGACCCCGAGCGCATCGGACTCCACGTCGCCCTCACCCCGACCTGGAACGAGACCGCGTTCTTCGCCGACTACGTGCTCCCGATGGGCCACTCGTCCGAGCGTCACGACCTCACCTCGTACGAGCAGTACGACGGCCTCTGGATCGGTTTCCGCCAGCCTGTCCTGCGGGCGGCGCGCGAGCGGCTCGGCGAGAAGGTGTCGTCCACCCGCGACGTCACTCCTGGCGAGGTGTGGGAGGAGAACGAGTTCTGGATTGAACTGACGTGGAGGATCGACCCGGACGGCTCGCGGGGCATCCGGCGCTTCTTCGAGTCGCGGGAGCGGCCGGGGGAGAAGATGACCGTGGACGAGTACTACGGGTGGATCTTCGAGAACTCGGTCCCGGGGCTTCCGGAGCGGGCCGCGCGGGAGGGGCTGTCGCCGCTCGAGTACATGCGGCGCTACGGGGCCTTCGAGATCGGCGGGGCGGTGGGGCCCCTGTATGAGCAGCGCGTGCCGGAGGCCGAGCTTGAGGACACCCGCGTCGATGCCGCGGGCCGGACCTATTCGCGGGCCGCGGTGCCACCGTCGCCCAATGTGGTGCCGATTCCACCGATCGACGGCGACGCGGAGGGGCGCAGGCGTGTGGGCGTCGCGGTGAACGGCGAGGTGCGGCGGGGCTTTCCGACGCCGTCGGGGCGGCTCGAGTTCTGGTCGCGGACGCTGGCCGAGTGGGGATGGCCGGAGATGGCCCTGCCGGGCTACGTGCGCAGCCATGTGCATCCCGAGAGCCTGGAGCCCGGGCAGATGTGCCTGATCTCGACATTTCGACTGCCCGTGCAGATCCACACCCGCAGCGCGAACGCGAAGTGGCTGAACGAGATCGCGCATACCAACCCGCTGTGGCTCAACCCGGGCGACGCGGTGCGGATCGGCGTCGGCACGGGCGACCTGGTGAGGGTGGAGACGCAGATCGGCCACTTCGTCGTGAAGGCGTGGGTCACCGAGGGCATCCACCCCGGAGTCGTCGCGTGTTCGCATCACATGGGACGGTGGAAGACGGGGGACGGACCGCGGCAGGCGATGGCGACGGTGTCGCTCGACCGTCACGGGACCGGCTGGGGGATTTCCCGGGAGAGCGGCACAGGTCCGTTCCAGTCCGGCGACCCCGACACGGCCCGCATCTGGTGGACCGATGTCGGGGTGCATCAGAACATGACCTTCCCGGTCCAGCCCGACCCGATCTCGGGTGCGCACTGTTGGCACCAGGCCGTTCGGGTGACGAAGGCGGGCCGCGGCGACCGCTACGCGGACATCGCAGTCGACACGGCCCGGTCGCGGGAGGCGTTCAGGCAATGGCTGAAGCTGACCCGTCACGCGGCGCGGCATTCGCCCGACGGGACCCGGCGGCCCTTCTGGCTGCTGCGTCCGGTGCGCCCCGGCAAGGACGCGTACAGGCTCCCATGGAACTCTTCCGAGCCCTCGGAGCGCTGATCGAAGCTCCGGCCGGGGAGCACGGCCGGCTGGCCGAGGCCCTGGGGTTGCCATCGGTGCCGGACCCGGCGGTGCACGGGGCGGTCGTCGCCTTTCAGCGGTATCCCTACGCCTCGGTATACCTGGGGCCCGAGGGAATGATGGGCGGCGAGGCACGCGACCGCATCACGGGGTTTCGCCGGGCGCTGGGGATCGGAGAAGGGGCGTCGAAGCGCTCGCAGGAGATCGGGAACGCGGTGTCCCGGCGCTCGCAGGCCGCGGTATCGGACGCCGACAAGGCGGGCGGGGCGGGGTCCGCATCCCCTCCGGACGATGCCACCGAGGCCGACCACCTCGCCGCCCTGCTCGCGCTGCTGGCCGCGCTGGACCGCTGGCGCGAAGACGAAGGCGACGAGGCCCGGGGGGCCCTCCTTGAGCAGGCCCGCACCACGCTCCTGTGGGAGCACATCGCGTCTTGGACGGGACCGTATCTGGCGTCGTTCGACGGCTGCGGCGCCCGCTTCTACGAGGCGTGGGCGGCGCTGCTCGGCGAGGCGCTGGAGCGGCTGTGCGGCGAGACGACCCTCCCAGGCTACCTTCCCGCCGCACTCCGGCAGGCGCCGCCCCTGGCGGATCCGGAGACGGAGGGCGGCGAGGCCTTCATCGGGTCGCTGCTCGCGCCGGTGCGCTCCGGGGTGGTCGTGTTGCGGGACGACCTGGTGCGGCTGGGCGAGGAGACCGGCATGGCGTGCCGGGCCGGCGAGCGGCGCTACGTGCTCGGTGCGTTCCTGGCGCAGGATCCGGGGGCGACGCTGGGGTGGCTGGCGGGCCACGCACGGGAGTGGAGCCGCAGGGTTGGGCGGCGTGGGCCCGAGCGGATTGCGGAGTGGTGGTCGGAGCGCGCGGCGAGGTCGGCGGCGCTGATGTCCCGGCTCGGGGAAGGGGTGGGGGCGGCGGTAGCAGGCGGCTCACCGTGACGAGGCCCCCCTCCTCCGGCGCCTGGGTGGGGTGTCGCGGGTCCTCGCGTGATCGCGTCGCCGGGCTGAGCGTGGCGCTTCTCATCATGTCATATAAACATTACATAATGTCGTGTTGACATTACATTTGCGTTCACAACGGAGGTCCACAATGACCAAGGCAATCGCCATTGTTCTCGCCACCGGCCTGCTCTGGTCCGGCGTGCCACGCGCCGGGCAGAACCCCGTGGGCGTTCACATCTCGGCCGCCGACATCCTCGCCACGATCGAGAACGCGCCCGACGGCAGAGTCAGCGACCAGCAGATCCGGCACATCGACGCGGGGGGGCACAATGTCGGCGTGGGTCTTGTACAGCGCCCGCCCACCACGACGCTTGGCGCGATACAGCACCACAACCAGACCGAGGTCTACTACGTGGTCTCGGGGCGGGGGACGATGGTGACGGGCGGCGCACTCACGGGCGGCCGTGCCCTCGACCCGGAAGGCGGTACCGTGCGCAGGCTCACCGGGCCCAGTTCGGTGGGCGGCATCGAGGGGGGAGTGAGCCGGGAGATCGGAGCGGGTGACATGGTGATCGTGCCGGCTAACTCACCGCACGGGTTCAGCGAGATCACCGAAACGATCACCTACATCGTGGTGCGGGTGGATCCGGAGCAGCTTGTGGAGCTGAAGTAGCGCACTCTCCGTCCTTGCGCGGTCCCCCGGCAGCGGCCCAGAGTGAGGCCGACCTGGAAGGAGGTTGCAATGGGCGATCACAGCCACGGGCACGGCCACGACGATCACGGCGACGGCGGGCACGGCCATCACCATCACGGGGACAGCGGGCACGGTCATCACCATCACGACCACGATCACCAGGATGTCCCGTCCGACATCGCACTGCGCGTAAGGGCGCTGGAGTCCGTTCTCGTCGAGAAGAGGATGGTCGATCCGGCGGAGCTCGACGAGATCGTGGACGCCTACGAGAACCGCATCGGCCCGCAGAACGGTGCGCGGGTGGTGGCGCGTGCATGGGTCGACCCCGACTTTCGCGAGCGTCTGCTGGCCGACGGGACCTCGGCCATCGGCGAGCTGGACTATCTGGGCGGCCAGGGCGAGCACATGAAGGTCGTCGAGAACACCGACAGCGTGCACAACCTGATCGTGTGCACCCTGTGCTCCTGCTATCCGTGGCCGACACTGGGGCTGCCGCCAGTGTGGTACAAGTCGTCGGCGTACCGGGCGCGCGCCGTGATCGAGCCGCGTGATGTGCTGCGTGAGTTCGGGCTCGACCTGCCGGACGACACCGAGGTGCGCGTGTGGGACAGCACTTCGGAGATTCGCTACCTGGTGCTCCCGCAACGCCCTGCCGGTACGGAGGGCATGACGGAGGACGAGCTGGCGGAGCTCGTCACCCGCGACTCCATGGTCGGCGTGGCCCGGATTCCGGCGCCGCGTGCAGGGGGCTGACGGGTGAACACGATCCACGACATGGGCGGCATGGACGGCTTCGGCCGGGTGGAGCCCGAGCAAGGCGAGCCGGTCTTCCACCATCGCTGGGAGGGCCGTGTCTTCGCGCTGACGCGGGCCGTGAAGCGCTGGGGCAGGGGCCGCAACTGGCCCGGGTTCCGTTTCGTGCTCGAGCGCATCCCGCCGGCGCAATACCTGCGAATGTCGTACTATGAACGCTGGTTCGACATGATGGCCAGCCGGCTGTGCAGTGCCCGCCTGGTGACCGAGGAAGAACTCGAGATCGGCAGGGCGGAATCCGGCGCGTTGATGCCCGAGTTGCTGCCTCCGCAAGCCGACTGGTTGGGCTTCGGCCTCCTCGATGACGATACCCCCGCCCGCTTCAGCCAGGGCGACCGTGTTCGCGGCCGCAACCTGCACCCGACCGGGCACACGCGCCAGCCGCGCTACGTGCGGGGGCGGGTGGGCACGATCGTCGAGGACTTCGGCGTCTACGCACTGCAGGATACCGACGCCGCGGGCCGGCAGCCGTGCGACCGCCCCCAGCACGTCTACTCCGTGCGCTTCGACGCGAGGGAGCTGTGGGGCGAGCGCGGCAGCGTGGGCGACGCGGTCTACGTCGACCTGTGGGAAGAATACCTGGAGCCGGTATGAAGAGGTCCGATGCACCGCCGCCCGTGCCGCCCTCGCCCGAAGTCGACATCGAGCGATTGGCGACGCTGCCCGCGCTGCCGCGGAACGAGGATGGCCCGGTCTTCGAAGAGCCGTGGCAGGCGCAGGCGTTCGCGCTGGCTATCGAACTGTCGGCCCAGGGGCATTTCAGCTGGACGACCTGGGCCCGCGAGCTGGCCCATGAACTGGCGAGCGCGGCATCAAGGGGAGAGCCGGATGACGGCTCGAGCTACTACCACCACTGGGTATCCGCGCTGGAACGGCTGGTGGTCGAACGTGGTCTGAGCGACTCGCCCGCGCTTGCCGAGCGGAAGGAAGCCTGGACCGAAGCGTACCGGCACACGCCCCATGGGCAGCCCGTGGAGTTGAGACGCGGAGGCGGTAGCGAGTGAAGCGAAGCGATCCGGATGCATCGTGGCTCAAATGCCCAGTGGGAGTTCGTCCACGGGCCGTCAGGCGGGAGAGTTGCCTCTGAACACGTGAGCCCGGAAGTCCTCCTGCAGGGCCAGCAGGGCGCGATTCACTCCCTTTAGCTCGCCTCGCAATTCGGCAATCCCTTCCCGCACACTTACCAACCCATCCCTCGTCGAGGCGATCTCCCCGCCAAGTCTGTCGCCCAAATCCGTGATGTCGCCGGTGAGGTCGCTGCGCAGCTTGGCCATCTCGCCATGCAGGTCGTCCCGTTGAGCGCCCATTTCGTCGCGGAGCTTGGCCATGTCGCCGGTGAGGTCGTCGCGGAGCTTGGCCATGTCGCCGGTGAGGTCGTCGCGGAGCTTGGCCATGTCGCCGGTGAGGTCGTCGCGGAGCTTGGCCATGTCGCCGGTGAGGTCGTCGCGGAGCTTGGCCATGTCGCCGGTGAGGTCGCTGCGGAGCTTGGCCATGTCGCCGGTGAGGTCGTCGCGGAGCTTGGCTATGCTGGTGCCGATCGCATCGTGGGCGGCCTGATTCTCGATGCGCATCCTTTCGAGCACCCGCCAACCCAGGGCGGCGACGGCCGTCATCCCCGCCATGAGGGTTCCCAACATGCTGACCGGCTGCCACCAGTCCATCGATCTCTCCTGCGACTTTCGCCGTCGGGGTTCGGGTCACAATCTAGGCGATTGCCCCACATAGTGACAATCGGCTCGATCCGTCAATCCATGTGAGAGTCCATCTGGCTGCCCACGGGAGCCGGCGGATCGGGCCGGTAGTATCGGGCCGGCGAAGGGGCGTTTCAATAGCTGGATGGGACTATCTGAGATCCGCTGACACCCGTTGCCGGCGAGGCTTTCGCAGCGATCCCAAGAGCACCAATAGCCATCCAGCCAACTGCATCACGCCGCCGACAGGCGTGACGGCACCGAGCCAGCTCACGCCCGTGAGCACCAGCAGATAAAGGGTGCCCGAGAACACCACGGTCCCCGCAACGAGGAGCCCCCCGCCCCGGACGACAAGTGAACTGAGCGTCCTGTCGGCCAGCCAGGCCACGCCGAGCAGACCCAATGCGTGATACATCTGGTATCGGACCCCCGTCTCGAAGGTGCCGAGATCGGCGGGCGAGAGCCGCCCCTCCAGCCCATGAGCGCCAAAGGCTCCCAGCGCCACGCCCAGCAGCGCCAGGGCCGCGCCGCCGGCGGCCAGCCTCCGCGCCGCTTCGTCAATGTGCGATGGCATACGCTTCGCGGCGCGGGTCGGACGCGGCGGTGAGCGTACCGTCGCGGTTCCGCAGGATCATGTGCGCGCCGCCGAAGGTGGCGGTCCAGCCGTGCACGACCTCGATCTCGTGGCCCAGCGCCTGAAGCCGTTCCAGAACGGAAGCCGCGACGCGGTCCTCGAACGCGACCCCCAGACCGCCGTAGCTGCGAAAGCGCGGCGCTTCGATCGCGGCCTGCGGCGTCATGCCGAAGAGCGTGAAGTTGTTGACGATCTGCAGCAGGCTCTGCGGCTGACTGTCCCCGCCGGGCGTACCGAGGGTGAAGGCGAAGCTGCCGTCGCCGCGGAGCGCCATCATGGGGGTCAGGGTGTGATAGGGACGCTTACCGGGTGCGATGATGTTCGGATGGCCCGGCTCCAGGTTGAAGAGTGCGCCGCGGTTGTGCAGGACGATCCCCGTCTCGGGCTCAAGCAGTCCGGAACCGAAACCGGCGAACAGGCTCTGGATCCAGCTCACCGCGTTGCCCCATCGGTCCACCGCCGTGAGATAGACCGTGTCGCCCGAGTCGTCCTCCCCGCCGCCGCCCGCCGCCGTTGCCATCCCGGCAGTTACCCCGGGTCTCCGCCCGGCAGCCGCTGCGCCCGGGTCGACCATCGCCGCCCGCGCAGCCAGGTAGTCGGGATCGAGGAGATCGTCCAGCGGCAGATCGGTGAAGTCGGGATCGGCCGCCCACTGATCCCGGTCCGCGAAGGCAAGCTTCTTCATCTCGACCAGGGTATGCAGATAGCTCGCGCTGTTGTGGCCCATCCCAGCCAGGTCGAAGGCCTTCGCCATCTCGAAGAGCTGCAGCTGAGCGATGCCCTGCGTGTTGGGCGGAAGCACCAGCATGGTGTAGTCCCGATAGTCGCCTCGCAGCGGCTCGACCCAGGTCGTGGTGTGCGCGGCCAGGTCGGGGGCCCGGACATATCCGCCCTCCGCTTCGAGGAACGACGAGAGCCGCTCGGCCACCCACCCGTGGTAGAAGCCGTCCTTGCCGTCGGCTACGATGCGTTCCAGTGTGGCCGCCAGCCCGGGGTTGCGAAGCAGGCTGCCGACCGGAGGCGGCGCCCCGCCGGGGGTGTAGAGCGCCTGGGCGGGGCCGTTGAGCGCGCCGGACGAAGCCGCAATGTCGCCGGCGAGCCGGGTCGAGACCGGGAAGCCGTCTCGGGCGTAGCGGATCGCAGGGTCGAGCAGCTCCTCGCGGGGCAGGCTGCCGAAGCGGTCCAGCGCGTCAACCCACGCCGCGACCGCCCCTGGGACCGACACCGACAGGGGGCCGTTGCCGGGCATTTCGTCCAGCCCGTGCTCGGCGAACAGGGCGGGCGTGGCCAGGGCGCCGGCGCGGCCGCTGCCGTTCATCGCATGCACCTGGCCGCTTTCGGCCTCGTAGTAGAGCGCGAAGGCATCGCCACCGATCCCGTTCATGTGGGGGCGAACCACGGCCAGAACTCCTGCCATTGCAATCGCGGCGTCCATGGCATTGCCGCCCCGGCGCAGGACATCGTGGCCCGCGGCCGCGGCGAGCGGGTGGCCGGCCGACACGGCGCCGGAGATCCCGCGTACATCCGGTCGGTTGGTCGCAGGGAAGGTCATCTCGCCATACTCCGTCTCCCGACCGTCCGGCCGTGCCGCCTCGGCGGCAGGCCCGCACCCGGCCGAAAAGGACAACGCGGCCGACAGCAGGACCGCTGAGGCCGCTCCAAGGATGGTTGGCCTCATACCACTCGATGGCTCCGGCATGAATCGGCTCTCCTCGGTTGGGGGACGCGGTGCCCGTGTCAGCTCTGGACCGATTGGACGATGCCGCCTTGAGCGAATCCGCGCCAGACTGCCTCCCCACTGCACTTCCCGCGTCAGTGCCGGAACGCGGGAACAGATTCGGGCCAGCCGTGAATGAAACCGGGCCAGGGGCAAGCCCCCTCAAAACCGGAGGGCAGCGACTGCGCCGCTGGCGACAACAAACGACAATGAACCTGCATATGGGTGCAGGGGAGGGGAGGAGGATTGGAATGGCGATACTATTGGCGCTCACGGGACGCGACAGCCTGGACGTGGCACCGGCCGGGATACCGGACGTTCTGAAGCGTGTGCTGGACGAGCGGGGCCTGTCCCTGGAGGACTACATTCCGCCGCCGAAAGAGGCTGGGGATCTCCTGTTCGATGTAATCACGGGGGTGACCGCGCAGGGCGAGAACGTGGCGATCGTGAGGAGCAGCAGGGAGTTGAACGAACTGGCGGCGTACGAGGGCCCGCTGACCGTGCGGACGTTTCGGGTAACTCCGCGTGGCCCTCGCCTGATGACCCAGGAAACCTATTCGCCGGATTACATGGACGACCTCCAGCGCACCATGATCTCGCGCGGCCGGGCGCGGCTCATCGACGAATTCGGGGCCGAGTGGTATCACGAGGTGAGGCGTTTGATCTATCGGCGCCGCACCTGACGCCGGCCCTGCGGCTGCATCCGGCTCTGCCCGCCCACGAGGGGCTGGCGTCAACAAGCCACGTCGGCCTCGAGCTGTGAATCCGGCCGTGCGCGCAATGTGACCATCGAAGGATAGATTGCCTCATGGCGGAAAAGCGCGAACTCGGGCTGTGGACGTGCACCTCGCTCGTGACGGGCAGCATGATCGGGGCGGGCGTGTTCCTGCTCCCCGCCTCGCTGTCGCCCTTCGGTGGGATCAGCATTGTGGGGTGGTTGGCGAGCGCCGGGGGAGCTCTATGTCTGGCCTTCGTTCTGGCGAGGCTGGGCGCCACGATGCCCCGCGTCGGCGGACCCTACGCCTACGGTCGTGCGGCGTTCGGTGACTTCATCGGCTTCTGGATCGCGTGGTCGTACTGGATCTCGCTCCTGGCGGGCAACGCGGCGCTGGCCGTCGCCACCGCGAGCTACGCGATGGTGTTCCTGCCCGGGCTGGGGATCTCGGCGCCCGGTGGGCTCATCGCCGCCCTCGTCGCGCTGTGGAGTCTCACGCTCGTCAACGTCCACGGCCTGAGTACGGCGGGACGGGTGCAGCTCGTCACCACCGTTCTCAAGCTGCTGCCGCTGGCCGCCATCGGGACAATCGGCTTCCTGTACTTCCAGCCCGACCACTTCGTGCCCTTCAACCCGACCGGCGGCTCGGCCTTCAACGCGGTCACGGCTACGGTCACCCTCACCCTGTGGGCCTTCCTCGGCCTGGAGGTCGCGACGATCCCCGCGGATGGCGTCCGCGATCCCCGGCGGACCATCCCGCGCGCCACGATCCTCGGGACGACGATCACGGCCGTCATCTACATCGCCACCACCTTCGCGGTCATGGGGATCATCGCCCCGGCGGAGCTCTCCGTCACGACGGCCCCGTTCGCCGACGCCGCCGGATCGATCTGGGGCCCCTGGGGGCGCTGGCTCATCGGCGCGGGCGCCACGATCTCCTGCTTCGGCGCGCTCAACGGCTGGGTCCTGCTTACGGGCCAGATTCCCCGCGCCGCCGCGCTCGACGGTCTGCTGCCCGCACGGTTCGCCCGCCTGAGCCGCCGCCGCACACCGACCGCCGGCCTCTACCTCTCCAGCATCCTGGTGTCCGTGCTGATCGCGATGAACTACACGCGCGGCCTGGTGGACGCGTTCACCTTCCTCATCCGCCTCGCGACCCTGGCGACCCTCGTGCCATACGTCTTCGCGAGCATGACGGGCTTTATCTTCGCGCTCCGCGAGCGATCCGGTCCGGGTCGTGGCACGGCTTCACTCACGCCGGGACGGGCGGCGGCGGCCGTCCTCGCATTCGCGTTCTCCGTGTGGGCGATCGCAGGCGCCGGCGCCGAGACAGTGTACTGGGGCTTCCTGCTCCTGGTGGCCGGTATCCCTGTGTTCGCGCTGATGCGGTGGAGGAGGGCGGAGTCGGCCGGCGCGGAGGAAGAGCCGCAATGAGCGGCACCGCTCGGGACTCGTCCAGGGGGGATGCCGCGCGGCCCGCCCGGTTCGGCGTCGGAAGCATGGTGACGCCCCTTCGCTGCGTCGCGATGCGGCGTCCCGGCAGGTCCACCTTCCACGCCGATCCGGCGCGCTGGCACTACGCGGGGCCACTCGACGCCGCTCGGATCGCGGCCCAGTACGACGCCTTCGCTCGGCGCGTGGCCGACTCCGGCGCCGACATCGAATGGATCCCCAGCTCCGACGACGGCCTTGCCGACTCCATCTTCGTCTTCGACCCCTCGTTCATGACACCGGAGGGTGCGATCCTGCTGCGGCCCGGAAAGGCGCTGCGGCGCCCCGAGGTAGCGTTGCACGAAGCGCTGTACGAACGGCTGCGCGTGCCCATTATCGGCGCCATCGAGCCGCCGGGCACTGCCGAAGGAGGCGACCTGATCTGGTTGGACGACCGAACCCTCGCGGCCGGGCGCACATTCCGCACCAACCAGGCGGGCATCGAGCAACTGCAGGCTGTTCTGGCCCCATTCGGCGTGGAGGTTCACACCTTCGACCTTCCCATGTGGCGCGGCGCCTCGGCCTGCCTGCACCTTTTGTCGGTCGTCAGCCCGCTGGACCGCGATCTGGCGCTGGTCTACCCCCGGCTCGTGCCGGTGGCGCTGCGCCAATTCATGCGGCAGCGCGGCATCCAGTGCCTCGAAGCCGGCGACGCCGAGTTCGAGGCGTCTGGCGGCCTGAACCTGAATGTGCTGGCGCTCGGGCCGCGCAGATGCGTCGCGGTGGGCGGGTTCCCGGAGACGGTCGGGCTGATGCGCGGCGCGGGGTGCGAGGTGACCTGCTTCGATGCGGATGCTTTGTGCATTCCGTGCGAAGGAGGTCCGACGTGCCTCACCTTGCCGGTTTGGCGGGAGTGAGGGCTGGTTGTCCGCCACTTCGGGCCGAAATTGGCGGACAACCGCCTCAGACCTGTAGCCGGCGCGCGCCCCAATAGTGCAGCACGATCCACGCGACGGACGCCACGCTCAGTATGGCGAAGCCCATGATCGACGGGGTCATTGCGACCCGGATCATGCTCCACACGAGAGCGGTACTCACTTCACCCGCGCTGGTGATGGCGCCGGCGCTCACCCAAATCCCAACGAACGTCGCGAGAATCCCGATGCACGCGCCCAGGACCCCCACGACGAGGATCGCGCTCACCCGCGAGCCATCGGCAGGTTCCTCCCTCCGGCGCAAGCGCCCGCGCACCACCCAGCCGATCTGGACCAGGACGATCGACAGCACGGCTACCAGCGGAATTCCCACGATTCCGGTCGATTCGAAAAAGGACATCAGTGCCTCCCTGCTTCGGTTCGCAGATGCGGGAACCGGCGTGAACGATTGACAAACGCCGCGATTCGGCGCTCGCATGCCTCGTCTGTCGCGAGGCGGGGAATGAGGGCCACCCAGCCGAGCAGACCAAAGAGCGCGGCACCGGCCGCGACAACTGCAAAAAGGACCACGCGCTGAACCGTGCTCCAGACCGCACCTGGTGACGCTTCGAGAGATCCGAGCGCGACATGGCCTTCCCACGACACGCCCAGCCCACCCAGGGACACCGCCGCGACAATCAGGCCGACCTGCCGCGCCCAAAGAACCCGGCGCAGCCCGGGCCGCAGGTACCCGTCGATCCAGAGCCTCTTCGCGGCGAGGGCCCAGTTGGAGGAGAGAAGGGCCACAACCACAACCAGCGACCACGCCAGCAAGCTGCTGCCCACCCCCGAGTCCTGCCGCCAGAGGGGAGCCAACATGGCCGCCCCAGCCAGGGAGGCCGCTGCAGTGGCACCCACCCGCTCGATGCTTCCCGCCAGCCCGGCTGTCTGGATCCACCGTCCCAGCCGCGGCGCGTGTTGCGCCTCCAGTTCGGCCAGAACTTCACCCGACGGCTCCAGCTGCCGCGCCGCGATCCGTCGCGCGGTCCTCGCGTCGTACCCGCGGCCCTCCAGTTCTTTCTGGAGGGCTTCCGCGTCGGCGCCGAGTTCCTCGATCAACTCGAGCCGCCGCCGGGGAGGTGCCTTCAGCTTCCGTGCGACTTCTCCCAGCGGGCCCTCAGGCGACATGGGTCCGGCCCAGTAGTTCGAGCAGCACCGTGAACAGCTGTTCCAGCTCCGCCGCGCCCGCCTTCAGGGTGGTCCGCCCGGTGCCGGTGAGCCGATAGGTCTTGCGCCGGCGGCCCTCGCCGTACCACTCGCCCAGCAGATGGCCCTCCGCTTGGAGCCGGTGGAGAATGGGGTAGAGCGTGCCGTGCTGGAAGGCGAACAGCCCGCCTGTCCGCTCCTCGACCGACAGGGCGATCCGGTAGCCGTGCGCGGGACCGGATTCCAGTACCGCCAGCACGAGTAGCTCGTTGATTCTCTTGGAAAGCGTGATGTGCACCGTGGGCTCTCGACTACTTGTAGGTGGTGGGTCGCACTCGAACGGAATCACAATATATAGATTACTGATATATTGCAATTCTATATGCAATTCCACGGGACCCTGGTCCGCTACCTCTGGTGCAACCGATCCGCTCATTCGACCGTAGAGATGGACTGTTCACCGCAGGCAGAAACCGCCGACATCCTCATGTAGGGAGGAATTGGAATGGACTGGGCAGTATTGGCCCCCCAAATCGTAGGAGCCATCTTCATCGTCACGGTCGGCGGGGTGATTCTCCTGAGACCCATCACCAGCCGCCTCGGTGCGCTGGTGGAGGCAATGGCTCAGGAAAAGCAGGCTCGGTCGTCCGACGAGGTGCACCGGCTGCGGGAAGAGGTCGAGACGCTGCGCTCCCGTATGGAACTCCTTGAGGACCGGCAGGACTTCACCGAAGGGCTGATCGGTGCGGGCTCTTCACGGAAGGCGGGCCAACTGGAGGAGTGACGCTCGCGGGCATGCCGTTTCCATGCGGCCAGCGACCGCTGCCGTCCCGCCCCTCCACGATCTTGAGCAGCCGGGTGAACTGCATCACCGCTGCGCGTCGGCCCCGCGCCTGCAGGGTCTCCTCGACGATTCCCAAATGCTCCAACCGGACGAGGAGCCTGCGCGCCGACCGTGCTGGCAGCCCCGTCCTGGCAATGAAGTCGCTGGCGAGAAAGACGGGCCGCGCAAAAAGCGCGTTCAGGGCCGGAGACCTGTCGCGAGCCCCTGCAAGGCCCGGATGCTGCTCCAGATTGCGGTACAATCTCAGAATCGCGCCTACCGTCTGAGTACCGTGCTCCGCCTGGACACGCATTTCGTCGAGGAAGTACATACACCATCCTGTCCAGTCGTCATCGCGGGAGACCCCCAGCAGGCGATCGAAATAGAAACCTCTCCGGGCGGCGATGCGGACGCTGATACAAAAGATGGGCAACCGGATCAGGTGCCGCCGCCACATCAGCAGGGGGATCAGCATGCGCCCCGTGCGGCCGTTGCCGGCCACGAACGGGCGCACGGCCTCGAACTCGGCGTGCTGCACCGCGATCTGCACCAGGCGGTCGCGCACGTCTGTGCCGATGTACCGAGCCCAGGCGCCCATCGCGTCTCTGATGGCGGATGGCGGGGCAGGAACGAACGTGGCCGTATCCAGTGTGGCGTCCGGTGCCCCTACCCAGACGAGTCCACTGCGGAATTCTCCGGGTGACTTGCCGCGGCCGCGTGGTCCGGCGAGCAGTTGCGAGTGCGCTTCGCGGACGGTCGCGGGAGTCAGGGGCTCCGCCTCCAGCCGCAGTATCGTGCTGCGCTCGGCTTTCAGATGGTTCAGGATCTCTCTCGCGTCGTCGCCCGCGTCCCTGTTTTCCGGTTCGATGCCGGCCTGGTGCGCCAGCACTGCTGCGATGCCGGTGTAGATGTTGTCTATGCGCGACGACTGCACGGCCTCGCGAACCCGCAGCACCGCAAGGAGGGATTCAGGGTCGGGTACCGCGCCCAGCAGGGAATCGTAGCGGGCGACGGCCGCGGCGGCCGGGCCGATGAGCGGCACCAGGCGCCTCCAGTCCAGACGCGCGTCCGGCGGGAAGGCCCCCCGCTTGTAGTGAACCGGAGCCATGGGTTCTCCGAGTGATCGTTGACGGGTTCGAGAATTGACGTAAGGTATACAATATATCATTTGATGACCATTTTGGACCTGACATGGCGGCCAAACGGAGTTCATGCAGTGCTTTCGGTCCTGAATCGTGCTGTTAGAGGCCTGCTACGGAGTCATCCCTGCCAGCCCGGCCTCGGCCGCCAGCAGCAGCAGCGCCCGCTGAATCGCGAGGTGTCCGTTCACGTTGACCCAGTACTCTCCGAGGGAATGGCCGCCGGCGCCGATCCCGCCGCGTCCGATCGTCACCGCGGGGACGCCCAGCGCGATCGGCACGTTCGAGTTGGTGGATGAGCGGCCGTACGCGCCCTGCACGCCGAAGACGGCCGTGGTCGCCAGGGCGCGCTGGATCAGGGGAGCACTGCGGTCCCCTTCGCCGGATGGGCGGTCGCCGATCTTCAGTGTTTCCACCGTTAGCGGCGGACCGCCGCGCCGCAGCGCGTTCTCTTCCTCCAGCGCCCGGTCCACGGCTTCGAGGAAGACTGTCTCGATACGGGCGAGGCGCTTGGGGCTCACCGAGCGCATGTCGACCTCCATCCAGCTGTCGAAGGGGATGGCGTTGACCGAAGTACCGCCCCCGATGCGCCCCACGTTGTAGCTGGTGCGCGGGCCACTCCGTGCGAGCGCGTCGGCGGTGTCCTGGAAGCGGCGCACCGCGCGGCTCATCGCGTGGGCGGGGTTGGCGAGGCCGAAGGCGCCCCAGGAATGTCCACCCGGGCCCGCGAAGGTCACCCGGTAGCGCACGGATCCGAGGCCGTCGGTGACAAGTCGGGCCAGGCCGTCTCCGTCGACTTCGATCCAGGCGTCCGGCGCGGTCTCCAGGTCGCGGTAGATGTGCTTCATGCCGCGCAGATCGCCCAGACCCTCTTCGCCGACGACCCCGACGAAGTGCACGTCGTCGTCCGTCTCGATCCCGGCCTCCTCCATCGCGCGCAGTACGGCCAGCACCACCACCAGGCCGCGGGTATCGTCCGCCACACCGGGGGCGAAGAGGGTGTCGCCGCGCTGGCGCACCGTCACGTCGGTGCCCTCCGGGAAGACCGTGTCGAGGTGGCCGCCGAGTCCGATGGTGCGGTCGCCCCGCCGTCCCCTGCGCAGCCCGATCACATTCCCCTCCGCGTCGGTCCACACAGAGTCGGCACCATGCTCGATGAGCAGTTCGGCGAAGCGGCGTCCCCGGGCCTCCTCCATGAACGGCGGCGCAGGGATCTCGGTCAGCTCGATCAGCGTCTCCAGCGCCCAGGCGTCGAACTCCTCCGCTATCCGGAAAGCGTTGCGGATCCGCGGGTTCTCGGCGAGCTCGCGCGCTTCGCGAACGTATGGCCGGGCAGATGTTCGCAAAAGGGCCTACCGAACCACGGAACCGGGAGCGTCCGCCATCGGCTGGTCCCGGCTGACCACGCGCGTGGCCGGGCCGGCAATGAGGGGATCGGGTCCGGTCACCACCTCGAAGTCCTTGTCCGGGTACTCGAGCCGGGACAGGAAGTGCTGCAGGGCGGCGATCCGCGCCCGCTTCTTGTCGTCCGACAGGATGACGGTCCACGGCGCGTCGGCGGTGTCGGTGTAGAAGAACATCGCCTCCTTGGCCTTCGTGTAGTCGGGCCACTTGTCGAGCGACGCCAAGTCGATTGGGGAGATCTTCCACTGCTTGAGCGGGTCGGTCTTGCGCCGGTCGAAGCGATGCAGCTGCTCGTCCTGCGAGACCGAAAACCAGAACTTGAAGAGGATGATCCCGCTGTTGACCAGCATCCGCTCGAGTTCGGGGCACTGGCGCAGGAACTCCAGGTACTCCTGCCCCGTGCAGAAGCCCATCACGCGCTCCACACCCGCCCGGTTGTACCAGGATCGATCGAAGAAGACCATTTCGCCGGCCGTGGGCAGGTGCTGCACGTAGCGCTGGAAGTACCACTGGCCACGCTCGACGTCGCTGGGCTTGTCCAGGGCGACGACGTGCGCGCCGCGGGGGTTCAGGTGCTCCATGAACCGCTTGATGGTGCCGCCCTTGCCCGCCGCGTCACGCCCTTCGAAGAGGATGACGATCTGCTTTCCGGAGCTCTTGACCCAGCGCTGGACCTTCAGCAGTTCGACCTGCAGACCCGCCTTCTTCCGCTCGTACTCGCGCCGCTTCATCTTGTGGTCATAGGGATAGACGCCTTCCCGGAAGACCCGGGCGAACACATCGCCGCCAGGTTCTTCGCTCCGCTGCGCCGCCTCGCTGGCCACTGACGCCTCCCGTGCTGAAGCCTGGCGGCCCGTGGACGCGGACCGCCGAATCGCGGGGACCAACCTAACGCCGGAGCGGGTGCCACGCGATCAGGGCGGGGCCGAGCCGCGCGGGCGGTCGTATGGGCCGCAGTCGGGCCGGCGGTTGGGCCGGCAGTTGACCCGGCTACTCCAGCCTTCTGGGCAGGATGAAGTGCTTCAACTCGCCGCCGCCATCGGCGTCGGCCCAGCTGTCCGACGACAGGTCGACGACCGCGACGGCGCCGGTGGGGAACTTGGTGCGCACCAGATCGATCTCGCGCGGATCGCCCTTTCGCGACAGATAGGCTGCGAGCGCATGCGTGTAGGGATTGTGTCCGAGGACCATCAGCGTTTCGGCCTCGGCCGGTGCGTCGGCGATCGCCGCCAGTACCGTGCGCGGCGCCGCGAGGTAGAGACCACGATGGTATTCGACCCGGGGACGGCCGTCGAAGTGGGGCTCCATCCGCGCCCAGGTCTCGCGAGTGCGGGTCGCGGTGCTCGAAAACACGACATCGGGCACGCAGCCCAGGTCGTTCAGGGCCGCGCCCACCATCTGTGCCGCGCGGTAGCCGCGCGCGTTCAGCGGACGGTCGTGGTCCGTGAGCGCGGGGTTGCCCCAGCTCGACTTGGCGTGCCGTGCCAGCAATAGGCGCCGCATGAGTGCGTCCGTGGTGTCCTTGTGTCGATGCCTTTGCGGAATGCGGTGCATCCTGCCGCTACAGTATATGAAGGGCGACACCACAGCGGGGTGGAGTGTTGCAGGTGGAGGGCTCCAGGGGCAGGTTGGAACCGGAGCCCGAAGCTGGCAGCAACAGGAGACGTTTCATGCGTGGCACCGACATCTGGCGGCTGGGCAATGGCCCCCGCGCCGCCCTTCATGGCCTTCGCCGAGTCGCGGTCCTGGTGGCGGCGGCCACCGCCTCGCTGTGGGCGTGCGCCGCGCCCGAGACGTCGCAGCTTCCGGCCGAATGGCACTCGGCGCTGTCGACCTTCGCGGAGACGGTCGCCGCCGACGTTGAGGCCGATAGCGTGGGCGGGATGACGGTCGCACTGGCCCGCGACGGCGAGGTGCTCTGGTGGGATGCGTTCGGGTGGGCCGACCCGGCGGCGGAAGTCCCCGCCGCGCGGGAGACGATCTATCGCACCGGGTCGATCTCGAAGTCCGTGACGGCGGTGCTGATGGCGATCCTCGTCGACGACGGGGTCGTATCGCTGGACACGCGGCTCGAGGAGCTGGTCCCCGAGATCGCGGAGCTCGCGGACCGGGCGCCAGGGACGAGTCCGGACCTGCGGCAGGTCGCAAGTCATACCGCAGGCTTCGCGCGTGAACCGGATCTCGACGGCGCTGCGACAGGCCCCATCGAGGGGTGGACATCGCGGATCCTGGAATCGATCCCCACCACCCGCTATCAGACGCCGCCGGGGAGCGAATACTCGTACTCGAACATCGGCTTCGGCATCCTCGGATTCGGACTGGAGCGGGCGGCCGGGGAGCCGTTCATGGACCAGGTCGAGGCGCGGATCTTCGAGCCGCTCGGGATGATGAGCAGCACCTTCGTGATCGACGATGCGCTCAGGCCGGCGCTCTCCCGCGGGCACGCGAATGGCGGCGACGGCGAGGTGAATACCGAGCAGCCGGCGCGAGAGCACGCAGGGCGCGGGTACAAGGTGCCGAACGGCGGGGTGTATTCAACGGTCGACGATCTGGCACGGTTCGCGGCGGGGGTGATGGGCCGCGGTGACGTGGCCCTGCTCAGTGACCAGATGCGGGCGGAGGTGCTGGGCGTGCAGACGCCCGAGGATCCGCAGTCGGGGTATGGGCTCGGTTTTTCCGTCGGGGACTCGGACGGGCGCCTGTTTGCGGGCCACGGCGGGTCCGTGGCGGGGTACACGGCCTACCTCCTGTTCGAGCCCGCGACCGGGCTGACCGTGGTGCTGCTGAGGAACTACAACCGGGGGCGGACGAACCTCGGCGGTGCGGCGCGGGAGCTATTGGCCGGTTTGTCCGCCAATTGATGCCGTTTTTGGCCGACAAGCTCGAACACGCAATCGTTGTCGGCCACTTTCGCCCCTTTTTGGCTGACAAACCCGACAAAATCCACTGTTGTCCGCCAGTTTCGCTCGCTTTTGGCCGACAAACCGGGTCTTGACCGTGCCTGACCGGCGCAAACGGTTCCCGCTGGGCGCCGGCGTGACCATCGAGCGGCTCGCCGACGACCCCTATCCGCTCTTCCACGAGCTGCGCGAGGCCGAGCCCGTGACCTGGGTGCCGCAGCTCGGCATGTGGATGCTCACACGGCGCGACGACATCGTGCGGGTCCTGACGGACTGGGAGCGCTTCACGACCGACTCTCCCGCTTCGACGATCCGCGACATCTTCGGGGCCCACATGCTGACGACCGACGGCGAGGCGCAGATCCGCTACAAGCGGCGCTTCATCGGGCCGTTCAGGAGGGGAAGGCTGGAGGAAAACCTCCTTGCGACGGTGTCGGCCGTGCTCGACGAGCTGATGGACGGTCTGAAGCGCGAGGCGCCGGACGCGCAGGGGCGAAGGGGCGCCGACCTGCGGGCCCGGGTCGCGCGGCCGCTCTCGGTGCGGAGCATCTGCCGCGTGCTGGGGCTTCCGGAAGAGGACGGGGGGACGCTGCTCGCCTGGTACGACCACTTCGCCGCCGCGCTGGAGAACTTCGCGGGCGACCCCGCGGTGAGGGCGCGGGGGAAGGCGGCGGCGAGCGAGTTCACCGAATATGTGACGCCGTTTCTGCGAGGGGCGCGGGAGGTGCCGCAGGGATCGATGATCGCGGCGCTGCGGAGCGAGGGAGACCCGTATCGGCAGGGGCGTCCGGGGAAGCGCGAACGCCCGGGCTGGGGCGATCCGCTCTCGGAGGCCGAGATGGTGGCCAACCTTCTTGTGGTGCTGTTCGGCGGGATCGAGACCACGGAGTCGATGATCGGCAGTGCGTTCTGGGCGGCGCTGTCCCATCCGGAGGTTGCCGGGCGGCTGGCGGCTGAGTGTGAGGCGGGCGCCGGTCCGCTGCTGGCCGGGGTGATCGAGGAGTCGATGCGCTGGGATCCGGCCGTGCAGTCGTGCATGCGCTTCGCCACCGAGGCGGCCGGGATCCGCGGCGTGCCGCTCGCCGCCGGCGAGACGGTGCTGTGCATGCTGGGCGCCGCCAACCGCGATCCGGCCCACTTCCCGGATCCGGATCGGTTCGATCCCGAGCGCGACAACGTTCGCGACCACCTGGCTTTCGGGAGCGGGCGGCACTTCTGCCTCGGGGCGTCGCTGGCGCGGATGGAGGCCGAGCAGGCGCTGGGGCGGGTCTTCGGGGAGCTGGGCGAGTTGAGGCTGGACCCGGAGCGGCCCACGAAGCCGTACGGGCACGAGTTTCGGACGCCGCCCGCGGTCTGGGTGCGATGGGGGTAAGGTAGCGGAGACCGCCGGCGCTCTTCCGGCAGGCGCATGGACGGCTGTCGCGTCTACCTCGGTGGTTTGATGGGCAGCGCCTGTCCGACTCCCAGCCAGGTCTCGGGAAGCACCGCGACGACCTCGCTGACCGTCGCTTCGTCGCCAAGCGCCAGCGCCGTGCGCGCCAGACCCAGCAGCGCCCGGGTGCGCTTCGGGGTGCGGGCGAGCTGTGCATCCCATGCTTGGCGGGCCTCTTCGTGGCGGTCCAGGGCGGCCAGCTCGGTCGCGAGCAGCTCGTGCGGAGGCATCAGCGTGGCCGGAGGGCCGAACTCGTAGGGCAGCGCCTCCTCCCGGGTGGCGGCGTCGTGCAGGAGGGCCAGCCCGGCGGCCGGGTTGCCGTCCGCCAGGGCGAGCAGGCCGTCCAGCTCGAGGAGGAGGATGGCGTGTCTGGGGTCGGACGCGGTGGCCGCATCCCCATGCCGGGCGCGCAGCCGCCGGGCCGCGGCCGCGTCACCGGTGCGAAGCGCGGCCAGGGCATCCACGAAGTCGTAGGGAAGCGCCAGGCGCGGCCAGGCCCCCACGTCGGCCGCGAGCGCGCCGGCCTGCGACCAGTCGCCAGCGTCGATCGCGGCGCGGGCCCGCATGTTGACGAAGTAGTCGGCCTCCTCGGGTGTCGGGTTGTCGCCCATCCGCGCCAGGCACGCCGCCATCCCCGCGGCGGCTTCGTCCGTCCGACCGAGCTGCAGGTAGCCGTAGTGCAGCCACGAGGTGTAGTGGCCACACACGTTCGGCCGGCGTCCCCTGCGAGCCAGTCCCGCGTTCTGCACGTCGCGCGCCCGCACGTTCGCGGCGACGACGTCGTCCCACAGACCCATGGCCACGAAGATGTGCGAGGTCATGTGCTGGGCGTGGCCCGCGTCCGGCGCGATCCCGGCGTAGACGCGCGCGGCGGGGAGGCCCAGCGGCGCGTGGATGGGATCGTCGAAGGCGTGGATGATGTAGTGGGCGGCGCCGGGGTGCATCGGGTTGGCGTCGAGGACCGGCTGGGCGACCGCGGCGGCCTGCATGTAGATGGCGAAATCGCGGCCGCCGTGGGCGGTGCCGAGCAGGGAGAGGGCGTAGAGGGCGGCGGCGTCGTGGTCGTCCGGGTACTTCTCGGAGAGGCGGCGCATGGCGTCGCGGTACCGGAAGTCGCGGGCCTGCCTGGGGCCGTCGCCGTAAAGGATCTCGACCGTTTCGAACCAGTCCCGTTCGCGCTCGGTGGGGATCCGTGCGAGGCGGTCGGCGGGAGTGGGGGCGTATTCGCCGAGGACGGCCAGCGCCGCGTCGCGGTCCTGCCGCATCCAGATGGGGTGGTTGTGGGTCTGGGCCTCGCCCCAGTAGGCCATGGCGAAGTCGGGGTCGATCTCGCGCGCCGTTCTGAACCGGGCTGCGGCGTCTTCGTACTCGAAGTTGTGCAGGAGCAGCAGGCCGGCCTCGAAGTGCGGCTGGGCTGCGGGGTCGCCGGAGGTGGGGAAGTCGACGGTGCCGAGTTGCTGGGCGGAGCCCGCTGGAGTCGCCAGCGGCAGAAGCGATGACATCAGGGGCACGAGGATGCGGGTCTTCATGGGACCTCCATATGTTCTCGCAGGCGCGACGGGGTGGGGCGCCGGCAGGTGTTCAACGGTGCGCTTGCCGCGAACGTTTTCCCGAAGCTCACACACAAAAAACTGACCCTGCATTCCGGGGTCGCGCCAGTCCCGTTGGCTGACTCCGGCGGGCTGGTTACACTTCGGGCTTCACCCTGTACCGCAAACGGAGATTCGAATGTCCGACAAACCCCTGGGCCGTTTCTGCTGGCACGAAGTGATGACGACCAATACCGACGCGGCCCGCGATTTCTATCCGAAGATCACCGGCTGGGGCACCAGCGTGTGGAATGGCGGCGGCGAGCCGTACGAGATGTGGATGAACGGCGAGATGCCGGTCGGCGGGCTGATGCACCTGCCCGCGCCGGAGGTCCCCCCCTGCTGGCTGGTCTACCTCTCCACGCCCGATCTGGACGAGACGCTGGGCAGGGTGCGCGAACACGGCGGCGCGGTGCTGAACGAGATGGCGGTGCCCGAGGTCGGCCGCTTTGCGGTGATCGCGGACCCGCAGGGGGGCGTGATCGCGGTGCTCGAACCCGAGGGCGAGACGCCGAGCCACGACGGCGCCCCCAACATCGGCGAGTTCTCGTGGCATGAACTCGCGACCACCGACGCCGACGGCGCATGGGCCTTCTACTCCGCGGTCTTCGGCTGGGAGGCGACGAGCAGAATGGACATGGGCGCGGCCGGGTTCTACCAGATGTTCGGCCGGGGTGTCCGTCCGCTGGGCGGCATCTTCAACGGGCCGCCGGGGATGCCCGCGGTCGGCTGGCTGCCGTACGTGATGGTGCCCGATGTGCATGCTGCGGCGGAGACGGTGAAGGCGCTGGGGGGCAGGATCCTGCAGGGTCCCATGGAGGTCCCCGGAGGCGACTTCATCGCGCACTGCATGGATCCGCAGGGGGTCGCCTTCGCGGTGCACGCGACCGCCCGTGACGGCGAGGGCGAGGAGTAGCCATGCTGTGCCGGGCAGGCCTGTTGCTGGCGGTGTTCCTGTGCGGCGCATGTGCGCGCGGCGACAGGACGGCCGACCTGATCATCCGCGGGGGGATCGTCGTGGACGGCTCCGGGGACGCTCCCCGCACCGGGACCGTGGTGATCGCGGGCGGCAGCATCGTGACGGTGGGTGGCGCTGCGGCCGACGGCGGCGGCGCTCAAGCCTTCGACACCATCGACGCAAGCGGGCTCGTGGTCGCGCCCGGCTTCATCGACGTCCACAACCACACCCCGCCGGCGATCGCGCTGCCTGGCAACCACCTCAACGAGGGCTTCATCCGGCAGGGTGTCACGACGGTCTTCGGCGGTCCCGACGGTGCGTTCGCCCCGGCGAACATCCGCCGTTTCCAGGAGCTGTACGCGGCGCAGGGCATCGGGACCAACGTCGCGTTCTACGTCGGGCACAACGGCATCCGCAACGAGGTCCTGGGCGAGGATCAGCAGAGGGCGCCGACTGCGGAAGAGCTGGAGACGATGCGGGCGCTGGTGCGGGAGGGGATGGAACTCGGCGCCTTCGGCCTCTCGACCGGGCTGATGTACGAGCCCGGGATGTTCGCCGAGACGGCCGAGGTGATCGCGCTGGCGATGGAGGCGGCCGAGTATGGCGGGGTGTATGACTCGCATGTCCGCAACCCGGTGCACGATTTCGTGGGGTCGGACCGGGAGGTGGTGGAGATCGCGGAGGCGGCGGGGCTTCCGGGCAAGATCGGCCACCTGAAGGCGGTAGGGCTGCACAACGAGGGCGTGATCGCCGACATCGTGGAGCTGGTCGAGGAGGCGCGGCAGCGCGGGATCGTCGTCGTCTCGGACCAGTACCCGTACGACGGAGCGGCGACGGCCAGCCTGACGGGGATCATCGTGGCGCCGGAGATGGAGGGGCTGGACGCCTTCCGCCAGATGGCGCGGCAGGGGCGCACGGAAGCCGGGATGGCGGAGTTGAAGGCGGCGCTGGCGGATCCGGAGTCGCGGGCCCGTCTAAAGGAAGCCAGCGAAAACGGGGTCGACGGCGGTTTCGCCTGGCTGAAGGCCACCGGATACACGAGCATGCGGATCACCAGTTCGCAGGACTACCCGGAGCTGGTGGGGATGTACCTGAGCGAGATCGCCGAGCGGCGCGGCCAGGATCCCTTCGATGCCGTGGCCGACCTTCTCACCGGTGCGACGGCGCCGGTGAACCTGACGCTGGGCGCGATCAGGGAGCACGACGTACGGCGCCTCATGGTCCAGCCCTGGAACATGATCGCCAGCGACGGCGGCTTCGCCGACGGCTCCGGTGCGCCCACCGGCCACCCGCGCAGCGCGGGGACGTTCCCGCGCCTCCTGGGCCACTATGCGCGGGACGAGGGCGTGCTGTCGCTGCAGGAGGCGGTGCGCAAGATCACCTCGCTGCCTGCGGACTTCCACGGCATCGGCGACCGGGGCCGCCTGGCTGCCGGCATGCAGGCCGACATCGCGGTCTTCGACCCGGCCACGATCATCGACCGTTCCGACTGGGACTACCCGCAGCGCTTTGCCGGGGGGATGATCCACGTCCTCGTGAACGGCGTCCCGGTGCTGCGCGACGGGGCCATGACGGGCGCGGCGCCGGGCGAGGTCGTACGGCGCGAGTCGGGGGCGGGCGGGTAGGGCGCGCGCGTGGAAGTCAGCTTCCGCCCACTTGTCGCCGCCGATTGGCCCGCCGTGGCGGAGATCTACCGGCAGGGTATCGAGTCGGGCAACGCCACCTTCGAGACCGAGGTCCCGGACTGGGAGAGCTGGAACGCCGCGCGCCATCCCGATTGCCGCATCGTCGCTGAACTCGGCGGCGAGGTCGCCGGATACGCGGGGCTGAGCCCGGTTTCAGGCCGGTGCGTCTACGGCGGGGTGTGTGAGGTCATGATCTACATCGCGGAATCGGCCCGCGGGCGAGGATTGGGAGGCAGGCTGCTGAACCACCTGGCGGCCGAGTCCGAGGCACTGGGGATCTGGACCCTGCAGGCGGGCATCTTCCCCGAAAACGGAGCCTCGATCAGGATCTTCGAGAAGGCGGGATTCAGGATCCTCGGGATCCACGAGCGCCTCGGCCGTTTTCACGACGGGCGCTGGCGCGACGTGGTGATGATGGAGCGAAGGAGCGAGGTGGTGGGGGTGGATTGACGGCCGCGTCGGCATTTGTAAAGTAAACACGACATTATGTGATGTTTACCTTACTATCCACTCAGCGGAGTTCCGCTTGGAGCCGCTTTACGCCACCTCGATCGACTCGTCCAGGAACACGTCCTGGATCAGGTTCAGCAGCTTGACCCCTTCGGCCATGGGACGCTGGAACGCCTTGCGCCCCGAGATCAGCCCCATCCCCCCGGCCCGCTTGTTGATCACCGCCGTGCGCGCGGCCTGCGCGAAGTCGTTGGCCCCGCTGGACCCTCCTGAATTGATCAGTCCCACCCGGCCCATGTAGCAGTTGGCCACCTGGTAGCGCGTGAGCTCGATCGGGTGATCGCCGGGGACCAGCTCGGAGTACACCCTGTCGTGCGTGCGGCCGAAGCCGATCGCCGTGTAGCCGTGGTTGTTGGTGGCCTGCTTCTGCTTGACGATGTCGGCCTCGATCGTGACCCCGAGGTGATTGGCCTGGCCGGTGAGATCGGCGGCGGCGTGGTAGTTGACCCCATCCTTGTTGAAGGCGGACTGGCGCAGGTAGCACCACAGCACCGTGACCATGCCCAGCTCGTGCGCCATCTGGAAGGCCTCGGAGGTTTCCTGCAGCTGGCGCATCCCCTGGTCGGAGCCGAAGTAGATCGTCGAGCCGACCGCGACTGCGCCCATCTCCCACGCCTGCTGGACGCTGGCGAACATGACCTGGTCGTAGCGGTTGGGATAGGTGAGCAGCTCGTTGTGGTTGAGCTTGACCAGGAAGGGGATCCGATGAGCGTACTTGCGTGCAATCGACCCCAGAACGCCCAGGGTGGAAGCGACGGCGTTGCAGCCGCCCTCGATCGCCAGCTCGACGATGTTGCCCGGGTCGAAGAACGGCGGGTTGGGCGCAAACGAGGCGCCGGCCGAGTGTTCGATGCCCTGGTCGACCGGCAGGATCGACACGTAGCCGGTCCCGGCCAGCCGCCCGTTCCCGAGGATCTGCTGCATGCTGCGCATCACCTGCGGGTTGCGGTCGGTGCCGGCGACGACACGGTCCACGAAGTCGGGGCCGGGAAGGTGGAGTGTTTCGCGCGGAAAACCCCTGGCGCGGTAGGTGAGGAGGTCCTCGGCTTCGGCTCCCAGCAGGTCTGCGATTCGGCTCACTTGGCGGCGTCCGTGTTCGGGTTCATGCGTGGCTGAGGTCGTTCAGCCGCTCCGGTGCCAACAATAACAGGGAACATATGGGGCGCAATCGGAGCCCCGTGCGCGGTCATGAAACGGGGCGTCCCCGGGGGAGGACGGTGATCGGCTGAACGCCGATCCCGGTGAGGAAGTCGTTGAATGAGTTCACCGCTTCCAACAGTTGCCCCAGCGTGTTCTCGTGGACTGCCCATTCCTCCTGCAGGTCGGTCCAGCGCTCGCGCGCGCCGGCGGTCAGCGGGGGCTCCGTTCCGTCCACGGATCCGATCAACGCCAGGATCTGCGCGTCCAGCTTGTTGCGGAAGTTGATGACGTCCTGGAAGGTCCTTTGGCGACGCTGTATCAGCTCTTCCTCCCAGTCGGTGATCGCGTTGGTCAGGGACTCGCCGGACGAGCGGATCGAGTCGGCCAGGGGGTGTTCCTCCGTGCGTTCCACGATCGCGTTCACCTGTTCCGACACTCCGGCGAGCTCGTTGACGGCGCCGTAGAGGTCGCGGATGACCTGTTGCGCGTCGGCGACGAAACGCTCCTGGGCTTCGTATTGGCTTCGATTCGCGCTCCAGCGGGGATCGGGCGCCACCGAGAGCGTGACGGTGCGGCTCTCTTCACCGTGAGTGAGCCGGACCTGGTATTCGCCCGGAGGGACCACGCGTCCCTGGAGGCTCCCGAAGTTCTGGTATCCCTCGACCCCCGGGATGGCGTCGTGGCGGTAGTTCCAGGCGAGCCGGTTGAGCCCGGCCTTCGGGATGGGCAGCGACGAGAAGTCCTCGTTGCCTGCGGCCTCCGGGTCGGTTGCGAAGGTGCGGACCGCGCTTCCGTCGGCTCCCAGGATCTCGACGGTGACCAGCGAGTCCGGCGCCTCCGCGAACGAATGGAAGATCTGCGCGCCGCTCGGCGGATTGGCGCCTGTCGTGCCGGCCGCGCCTCCGCCCCCGAACCCACCGCCGAACGAGGCCATGACCGCCTCGCGCGGGTTGAAGAGGTGCATGTCGGCGGCCATCACGGTCTCGGTCAATTGTTGCACGGGCGACAGATCGTCGAGGATCCAGAACCCGCGGCCCTGCGTCGACGCAACGAGGTCGTTGTTGCGGAAGGTGAGGTCCGTGACGGGGACGATCGGCAGGTTGAGCTGCCACTCCTCCCAGCTGTCCCCGGCGTCGCGCGACAGGAAGAGCCCCATCTCGGTGCCGGCGTACAGGAGGTCCGGCGTGACCGGATCCTCGCGAACGACGCGGACCCAGTGATCCACGTCGATGCCCGTGGTGGTGCTCTTCCAGCTCGCGCCATGGTCGCGCGTGCGGAAGATCATGGGCGTGAAGTCGTTGAACTTGTACGCCGACGCGACCACGTAGGCGGTGGCCGGGTCGTGGGGCGACACCTCGATCGAGTTGATCATGGCGCGGCCGACGTCGGGCGGAGTTACCTCGTTCCAGGTGTCGCCACCGTCCCGGGTGAGCTGGACGAGGCCGTCGTCGGTGCCCACCCAGAGCGTGCCGGCCTCGTGGGTTGACTCGACCAGAGCCATGATCGTGTTGTAGTTCTCGCCGCCGGCGCCCTCGTTGGTGATGGGGATGCCGCCCGCGCCCTGCTTGTCCTCTTCGTCGCGGGTCAGGTCCGGCGAGATGGCCTCCCAGCTCTGGCCGCGGTCGCGGGTGGCGAACACGACGTTTCCGGCGTGGTAGATGGTGGCCGGATCGTGGGGCGACGCGACGATCGGGGCGTTCCAGTTGAAGCGGTAGCGCTGTTCGCCGGCGTAGGTGCCGAGGCCGAGGAAAGGGTAGGCCATGATCGGCTTCTGCAGGCCCGTGGTGCGGTTCCAGCGATCGATCAGCCCCTGGTAGCAGCCGCCGAAGATGTCCTGCGGGTCGTTCTCGTCAAAGGCGAGAAAGGCGCTCTCGCACCCCGCCACCGAATAGAAGTCGCCCCAGCCGATGCCCCCAAGGGACGCCGACGGGATGCCGATCGCCGAATTGTCCTGCTGGCCGCCGTAGACGTGATAGGGGAACTGGTTGTCGGTGATCACCCGGTAGAACTGGACCGTGGGCTGGTTCCGCTGCGTGGACCAGCTGTCGCCGCCGTTGAAGGAGACGTTCGCGCCGCCGTCGTTGGAGTTGATCATGTTGTCCGCGTTGGCGGGGTTGATCCAGAGATGGTGGTTGTCGCCGTGGGGCACCGCCACCTGCGTGAACGTGCGGCCGCCGTCGATCGACTTGAGAAACGGCGCGTTCATCACGTACACCGTCTCTTCGTCCTGCGGGTCGGCGAAGATCTTCATGTAGTACCACGAACGGGTCTGGACGACGCGTTCCGAGTTCATCTGCTGCCACGAAGCGCCGGCGTCGTCGGAGCGGTAGACGCCGCCCTGGTCCGGCTCCGCCTCCACGACCGCGTAGAGCCGGTCGGGGTTCGCGCGCGAGACGTCGATGCCGATCTTGCCGACGAGCTCGGGCAGGCCCTCGTTGATCTGCTCCCAGCTGTCGCCGCTGTCCGTCGATTTCCAGATGCCGCTGCCCTCGCCGCCCGACTCGACCACCCAGGGACGCCGGAGGTGGTCCCAGAAGCCGGCGTAGAGGATGCGGGGGTTGGTCATGTCCATGGCGAGCGCCGAGGCGCCGGCGCGGGGGGAAACGTACAGCACCTTCTCCCAGCTCCGGCCGCCGTCCATGGTGCGGTAGATGCCACGGTCCTCCGTCTCGCCGTAAGGCGCTCCCTGCGCGGCGACGTAGACGATGTCCGGGTCGCGCGGGTGGATCCGGATGCGTGAGATGGCGCGGGTGTTTTCGAGTCCCATGTGGGTCCAGCTCCGTCCCGCGTCGGTCGAGAGGTAGACGCCGTCGCCGTGGGAGGTGGTGACGCCCCGCACGGCGTGTTCGCCCATGCCCACCCACACGACGTTCGGGTCCGACTCGGCCACGGCCACCGCCCCGACCGATCCGGTCGCGAAATGGCCGTCGCTGACGTTGGTCCAGGTGATGCCCGCGTCGGTCGTCTTCCACACTCCGCCGCCGGTGGCGCCGAAGTAGTAGGTCTGGTCGTCACCTGCGACGCCCGTCGACGCGACCGAGCGGCCGCCGCGGGTGGGGCCGATGTCCCGCCAGGCCATCGCCTGCGTGTGGCGGGCCAGCGCGGTGGTGTCGGGGGCCTGGGCGGTTGCCGGCGGAGGGGACGCGAGGGCGAGGAGTGCCGCCAGCGAGATGGTGGCCGGTGAGAGCGGGCGGATCGCCTGCATGGAGCGGGCGATGATCGAGGTGAGGGGGCAAGAGCGAGCGAGGTGCATGGATGGTGTTCTCCAAATGGCGACTGTAGGGTGCGGTTCCAACCTTAGCGGGGAATCCCCGCGCTGCCCAGCAGTCCGTGGACAATCCCCGCGTCGCACCGAGGGCGGCGAGGGGCCGTGCTGGCAAGGCGCGATGAGCGAGAATAGCGGCGCAATTTGAGCGAAGAGCAACGCGGAGCGGCGCTTTGAAGTTCCTGAATGTAAACAAAACACGACATGTTGTATTGTTTTCATGACATTGTGAGCCTCGTCTGAGCGCTGCGTCCAGCGCGGATGCATCGCCGTCCGAATGCAGTGGGGACTTGTTCCACGGACAGCCTAGCCGGTCCTTCAGCGTTGCCAGGCCGTGCCTACCGCCACAGTTTCGCTCGCAGGCGCGGCGTGAAGCCGGTCCGATCAGTTGTGACGACACGCGGGGAGGAGCCAGCATGACCAGGAACGTGAAGCTCACCGGATTTCTCTTGCTCGCGGGTGGCCTCGTTGCCGGGACCTGGTCGGCCGTCGCCGCCCCGCTCGCGGCCCAGACCGAGGACGACCCGATCGTACGCCTGTGGGCCTATCCCGACGAGCTGACGATGCGCGTCGGCGACGAAGTCCGGGTGACGATCGCCGGCTACACCCGCTCCGGGGCCCGCGTGGAGGATCCGGTGGTGCGCCTGGTGGGGCCGCGGGCGGCGATGAGGGTGCGCCAGGGCGTCGTCACCGCGCTGGCGGCTGGGGACTATGAGCTGATCGCGACGCTGGTGCGGGAGGGTGGGGCTCCCGCAGGCGAACCTGTGACGCTCCGGGTGCCGGTCAGCATCGACTGGCCGGCCGTCGATCGGGTGGTCGTCACTCCCACCACCGACGACCGGCTCTTCGTGGGGACCACCATGCGTCTGCGCGCGCGCCCCGAGCATGCGGACGGTTCCGCCCGCCGCGATCCGGATGTGGCGTGGCGCAGCGGCTCCCCGGACATCGCGACCGTCGACCGATTCGGGCGCGTCACTGCCGGGGCCCCCGGCACGGCGACCATCACCGCGACGGTCGACGGCGTGGACGGCACGCTCACCGTGCGCGCCGATCCCTTCATGGGCGCGTTGATCGAGATCACCGGCGGCAGCGTGCGCGCCCGCACCGGCGATGTCCTCGACTTCCGTGCGGAGGTGCGGGACTCGGGCGGCCAGCTCCTGACCGGCGTCCCCGTCGAGTGGTCCCATGCCTGGGAGGAGCCGGAGGGGATCATTGCGCCGCCGGCGCCAGCGCAGATGTCCGGCGGCCGGTTTGTCGCGGATGTCGCCGGCGTCTACACCGTGATCGCCGACGCCGGGCCGCTGTCGGCGCGCACCTCCTTCCGCGTGGTCGCCCGCGATGTCGTCCAGAAGCTCGAGATCCAGGGGCAGGGGAGGGAACAGCGGGTCCGGACCACCGACTTCTGGGTCTTCGAGGGACGTGACGGGCGCGACTATGCGCTCACCGGGGCGAAGCGGTCCGACGGCTACGGGTTCGTGTGGGACGTGACCGAGCCCGGCAACATCTTCAAGACCGACTCGATCCAGGTCGATGCGCGCTCCATCAACGACATGAAGGTGTCGCCCGATGCCCGCTACGCCACCATGACGCGCGAAGGGGCGTCGAACCGCCGCAACGGGGTGGTGATCCTCGACCTGGCCGACCCCGCCCACCCGGTGATCGCGTCGGAGGTGACGGACCACGGGCTGACGGGCGGCGTCCACAACGCCTTCCCGACGAACGAGTACGTATATGCGCTGGCGGGCGGCGACAAGTATGTGATCCTGGACGTGAGCGACCTCTACAACCCGCGCATGGTCGGCGAGTACAACCACCCCGACAGCCGGCTGCACGACGTGTGGGTGCTCGACGGGCTCGCCTACTCGGCCGAGTGGGAGAACGGGCTGGTGGTCGTCGACGTGGGCGACGGGCGCTGGGGCGGATCGCCCGAGAACCCGGTTCTGGTGAGCAGCTATCCCATTCCGGGCGGGGCGACCCATGCGGTCTTCCCGTACATCTCGCAGTCGACGGGAAAGCACTACGTCTTCCTGGGCGACGAGATCATGAGCCGGCGCGGGCTGGCGTGGGAGGGGCCGGGCCAGGGGCGCGGATCCTATCAGCTGCCGTACGATCCCGAGACGGGGATGAACGGGATTCCGCTGGCGACCCGGGGCTACATCCAGATCGTCGACTTCTCGGACCCCGAGGCGCCGCGGATGGTGGCGCGCTACGAGGTGCCCGAGTACGGCACGCACAACATCTGGGTGGAGGACGACATCCTCTACCAGGCGTACTACGAGGGGGGCGTGCGCATGGTCGACGTGTCGGGCGAACTGATGGGCAACCTGTACACGCAGGGGCGCGAGATCGCCGTGTTCAAGGCGTATGATCCGATTGGTTATGTTCCCAACTCGCCGATGGCGTGGAGCGCGATGCCCTTCAAGGGCCGCGTCTTCTTCTCGGACACGAATTCGGGGCTGTGGTCGGCGCGGCTGGTGCCGAGGAGCAGGCCGGTCAGCTGACCGGGGGGCCTGGACCGCCAGCGGGACAACTCACAACCGGACAATCGCCTTGGAAACCTCCTACCTGATCTGGATCGCGTCGGCCACCGTGGTCGTGCTGGTCATTCTCTTCGTACTCGTGGGGCTGTTTTTCGGCTGGGGGCAGTGGTGGTCGCGGCGCGGCAATATCGACATGTCGCTGGATGCCGGGGTCCGGCATCTGCTGGATGATTTCCTGACCGAATTCGCCCGGCTGCTCGGATGGAACCGGGAGTCGAGCGAGCGTCTGCGGGCCGCGGGCGAGGAGGTGCTTCTCAGCCTGGCGGAGCGGGACGGTCCGGAGGCGTCGGGGTTGAGGCGGCTGCGCGTGTCGATTCGCCGGGAGAAGGGAAACGCCGTGATGGAGTTTCTGGCGGCGCCGCAGGGGACGAACCTGGAGGAACAGATGAAGCTCCTCGAGGAGCACGCGGCCCCAGCCAGCGAGCAGGATCTGTCCCTCCGCCTGCTGCAGCACTACGCCACGGATGTGCGCCACCGGCATTACTACCTGAACGACCTGGTCACGGTGCGGGTGAAAGGGTCGCGGTAGGGGGCTGCCGGGCCGCGGCGGGTCTGGCGAGGGGTCAGGTCAGCGTCGAGGCGGATACCGCCGGATTGTCTGCCCGGCAACTGCTCAGCGGTTTCCTGGCCCGAGGCGGGGCACGTCGTCTTCCGTTTCCTCGTCGCGGGGGCCGAATTTGACGAGAAGTCCCCCGATAGCCGAGGTGACGATCCAAAGCAGCAGTGCCAACGCGGACGGTATTCCTTCGTCTACGAAACCGATGGCTTCACCGGCTACCGCCATCCCGAACCAAACCGCAAAGTTCTGAAGATGAAAGTCGAGTTGGGCCCCTTTCTTCATGCTTTGCACAGCTCGGATCATCAAATAGATGACCGTCGCGACGAAAGCCGGCACACTCAGGACCTCTGGCAGCGCGGTCATGAACCCCATCGCCGTCCCCACGGCACCGCTCGCCACAATCCACCCGGGCGACGGCGATTTCGACTTCTTCACGGGCAGTCCGGGTTTTTCGTCCTCCTCCTGCACCGCCGGCACCGGCGCAGGCTCCTCACCTGCCATGACCTCCTCGATCGCGGCTTCCGTCGCCGCCGGATCTATCCCCGCCTCGCTCGCGATCCGCCGCAGCTCCTCGACGGTCAGCACGTCGCCACTCGCGTCGATCTCCGCCGCGCGCTTCAGGATCATCGTGACTTGGGAAGCGGTAATGCGTGCCGGCTTGTCACTCATGCTTGTTCTCCGGAGCGCTGGCTGGACAGGGCGGGGAAAACTCAAACAAACCATGGAGTCTCGCAAGGTGGAACCCGGGAACCGATCTCGCTTGTCCGAGTATCAGCCGCACAACGAGCCATTGGGCCAGCGAGGCAGCGAAAGGGTCACGCAGCTATGACACAAGGGGAGGCAAACAAGCCTGTCGTCCTCGTCACGGGAGCCAGCGGCTACGTCGGTGGCCGTCTGGTCCCGGCCTTGGAGGAAAGGGGAGCACGGGTTCGCTGCATGGCCCGCACGCCTGACTATCTGCGCGGGCGCTTCTCACCTACGACCGAGATCGTCCAGGGCGACGTGCTCGATTCGGACTCCCTCCTCGCCGCGCTGGAAGGCGTCCACACAGCCTGCTATCTCGTGCATTCGATGGGGTCCGGCATCGACTTCGAGGAGCAGGACCGGATCGGCGCGCGCAACTTCGCCCGCGCGGCCCGGCGGCAGGGCGTGCAGCGGGTGATCTACCTCGGCGGCCTCGGCGGTGACGACCGACTCTCGCCCCACCTCGCGAGTCGCCGGGAGGTGGGAGAGATCCTGGCCGCGGAGGGACCGCCCACGGTGGAGTTCCGGGCATCGATCATCATCGGGTCGGGATCGCTGTCGTTCGAGCTGGTGCGCCACCTGGTGAACAAGCTGCCCGTCATGGTCACGCCGCGCTGGGTGCGGGCCAGGGCTCAGCCCATCTCCATCGACGACGTTATCGCCTATCTCGTCCTCGGCCTGGAGCTGAAACGGGACGGCAGCGCGGTCTTCGAGATCGGAGGACCACAGCGCCTCTCCTACGGACAACTCATGCAGGAATACGCGCGCCAGATCGGCGTGAGGCGGCTGATGATACCAGTTCCGCTGCTGAGCCCGCGAATCTCCGGCCTGTGGCTCGGGCTCGTCACGCCGCTGTACGCGCGGACCGGCAGAAAGCTGATCGACAGCCTGCGCAACGATACCGTTGTGCGCGATCCGTCGGCCTCGGAGCGGTTTCCGGTGCGGCCGCTCGGGGTCGGCGAGGCTATCGCGCGGGCCCTGGGCGAGGAAGACCGCGAGATGGCGCGCACGCGCTGGAGCGATGCCGTGTCCTCGAGTGGCAGGCATCCGGCGTGGGGCAGCCGGCGTTTCGGGTCGCGTGTCGTGGATCGGCAACAGGCGGTCACCTCGGTCGGGCCAAAGCGGGCCTTCCAGCGTATTCAGCGGATCGGGGGGGACCGGGGATGGTACTTCGCCACGTGGCTGTGGCGACTGCGCGGCCTGATCGACCTGATTCTCGGCGGGGTGGGCATGCGCCGCGGGAGACCACATCCGGTTGCGCTCCGTCCGGGCGACACCCTCGACTTCTGGCGCGTCGAAGCGTTCGAGGCGGACCGCCTGCTGCGTCTGCGCGCAGAGATGAAGCTGCCCGGGCGCGCCTGGCTGCAGTTCGAAGTCGAGCCTGCCGAAGAGGGCAGCCGGATCACGCAAACGGCGGTCTTCGATCCGCTGGGATTGGGAGGATTGCTGTACTGGTACGGTCTCTACCCCTTCCACTGGTTCATCTTCCGCGGGATGCTGCAGGGGATCGTGGACCACGCGGAGGGCCGGTCCGGTGACCGGATCGCATTCGCTTCGGAAGGCCGACAACAACAGGGACCCTACGACCCTCCCGCCCCCAACGCCTGCGCCAGAAAGGCGACCGCGCGCGGGATGGCCTCGCCGAGACCGAAGAGATCGTGACCGCCGCCTTCGTAGATGTAGGCCTCGAAGTCGGGTGCCCCTCGACCCAGAGCCTCCATGGCCGCGATCATGGCCCTCGTCTGGGAGACGTCGACGGTCTGGTCGACCGTGCCGTGATGAAGCTGTACGGCAGGAAGGTCGGCAGCGAACAACACGGATGAGCGGCGGACCAGCTCGAGCCGCACTTCGGCGCGGGTCAGGTCGCCGCGGAAGTAGGGCTGCACCACGGTCGAGTCGAGGTGCGCGACCCCGGTCAGCCGGCGAGGCATGCGCAGGGCCGCTTCCCGGACGATCTTGCGAACCCAGTCGTCGAAGAAAAAGGTCGGGCCGAAGAAAGCGACGATGCGCGCGATCCGTTCGTCCCGCACGCCGGCGAGCAGCGCGACCCCGGCCCCTCTGCTGCCGCCGAAAAGGTTGATCGAGTCCGGCTTCGCCTCGGGAGTCGTTTCGATGGCCACGTTCAGCAGGGCCAGCAGGTCGTCCACATCGTAGTCCCAGTGGCTTGACCTGCCCTCCGAAACCCAGGCGCTGTCGCCGAATTCCAGCGGCTCGCTGCGGAACGATGGGATCACGTACGCGAAATCGTCCCGGAACTCGCCGAGCGCCACCGAGGAGATCACCAGGTCGGCGACGGATACGCCGCCGTCGCCGCCGTGCAGGAAGGCCAGGATGGGCAGGCTCCGCTCGGCCGCGCCCTCCGGCACGATGATCGCGCCGTAGTGACGGAGCCCGCCGACGGTGTGGGACACGATGCGGAGGTTGGCCGCGGGCCCCAGCAGGTCGATCTGTTCGGCGAGTTCCACGCGCGCGCCGACCGCGGACACGTCCCGTCCGTCCCAATCCGCGCGGACGGCGTCGATTTCGGCTTCGGTCGCCGGCATGAAGACGGTATCGAGCTCGGCCTCGAGGTCGAGGGACACCGCCGTGACGTTGGTGGTGGCTTCGGCCGCGGTGACCGCGAGGGTCTGGGTGCCGGAGTCGGTGCCGAGGGTCCAGGTCGTGGCCGCCTGTCCGTTGGCGTCGGTGGTGACCGCGGCCGGGTCCGCCGAGCCGTGGCCCGCAGCGGGCGCGAAGGTCACGCTCTGCCCGGCCATGGGCTGACCCTGCTGGTCCAGGATCCCGACGACGATCGAGTCCAGGAGCGACAATCCCTGAACAGCGCGTTGCCCGGCGCCGGAAACGATCTGGACGGTCGTCGGAGCGGGTGGCTCCGGGGGTTCCGGGGGCTGCACGATCAGCGGGACCCCCTCGTCGCAGGAGGCGAGCGCCACGCAGATCAGGACGGAGAGAAGTACACGTCGCTGCGGTCGCAAAGGCATATCGGTCGCTGAGGTGGGGTAGCACGGCGCGGAAGGAGTGTCGCGGCCTAAGGATGGCGCGACCGACTGCTGGCGATCAAGAGCGGCAAGACCGACGGCGCAACGACGGGCGACACTGACCATGGCCCCTTGGGACTCGACGCTCAGCGGTGGGGCGATTCCTCGGCTCCCTCTACCGAGCCAGCTGGGGTGAGCGTTGTAGCGCCGTTCACCCACGCCTTTCCTCAATCGTCCGAACAATGTCTCCGACGACCTTCTCCAACTCCTTGGGTACTCTGGCGGTCTGCCCGGCTAGCTGTTGAAGGGCAGCCATAAGCGGCACCAGGGGCTCACAGTCTTGGGCGCTGTCCACGAGGGCATCCGCGAACACTCCCGGCCTCGCACCGGCGGCGATCAGATCGATCGTGTCCCAGACGAGCTTGCCGACCATCTCGTTGTCGGCGATGTCCAAGTCGTCGCACATCCGTTGGAAGACACGGACGGCCGCCGACTCTTCACCCTCGAGGACTAGGGCGTGTATCCTGCTCCCCATGGCGCGCCACGTGACGGGGATCCCGCGTTGCCCTGCAATGCTCCCGCAGTCACGAACGAGAAGATCGCATGCTTCGAGAGCCTCGTTTCCGCGTCCCATTCGGTTCAGGCTCATCGCCTTGAGCTCCAGCGCCATGGCCATCCCCCGCCGAATGCCCAGCAGGTCGCTGGCCCGGCAGCGGCGAACGATCTCGTCGCAGACAGCGACCGCCGCCTCTCCTCTGCTCATCGTCATCTCCACGCTCGCCTTCTTGATCAACGCGCCTGCGACCTCCACCTGGACGTCCGGGTCGCTGTCGTTTCCGAACCGCCTGACGAGGTCGTCCCAGATCGCGATTGCCATGTCCATCGATTCAGGTGACTCGAGGGCGGCCAACGTTGACCCCTTATTCAGGAGCGCTTTCGCGACGCACGCACGGAGTGGAGACCAGGGGCTGTCGCCGAAAAGCCTGGTGGCGGTGTCGTAGGACGCGATTGCCGCTTTCGGGTCGCCAAGCCGCCCCTGCAGGTATCCTCGGTTCAACAGTGCTGCGGACACGCATTCCTGGATGTCCACCTCATTCGAACCGCCGAAACGGGTCACTACCTCGTTGAAGCCGGTGGCCGCCGCCTGCAGATCCCCAGCGTTCTGCTTCGCCGCGGCCTTGTTGAAGAATGCCTTGACGACCAGGACCCGCACTTCCGGGATCGACGTGGACTTGAAACGCCGGATCAATTCGTCGCCGTATTCGATCGAGCGCTCAGCTTCGCCTGATTTCGCGAGCCACGCGCCGAGGGTTAGCAGTTCGCCCGCCACATGGATCTGCCAGTCCTGGCCGCTGAGCCCCCGATGCAGATCCCCAAGCTCACGATAGGCATCCGCTGCTGACCCTGCCGGGATCGGGGCGAGTTCAGGGTCGAGATCTTCCTGAGCGCTTCGGAAAACCTCTTGGAATCCCTCTTCGGCCAGCACGGAGCCGAGAATCTTCGCCGTCTCGTCAGGTCCGTAGAAGGCCACCATGAAGCGAATCAGCCCGCGGACGACGGCCGCCTCGTCTCGCCAGCGCCTCAGTTGATAGTAGATGCAGTGGAGGGGCTCCGCGACGGAGTACAGGCGATTCCTTCCATCCCCGTCGGTCGTGACCGCGCCTCGACCCATCAGACGCCCCAGCAGGGCAGACGTCTTCCGCACGCCCGAGCGTGCTCTGTCCGCGACTTCACGGGTCGTTGAGGGTCGCCAGAGGTCACAAAGAGCCGCGTAGACTCGTCGCTCCGTCCTGGGCAGCGAGTTCAGGTTGCCGCGAAAGTACTCGCTGTGATCGTCAACGAGGCTCACCAACTCCTCCAACAGCCTGGACATCGTGCGGTGACGCGCAAACTCGGCTACGATCACCAGGAGGCGCGGGCTTCCACCAGTGAGAATCTCCAGTGGCCGCATCTGCCTGGCCTCACGTCGCTCGCCGGTGATCGCCTGCCAGAGATCCTGGCACTCCTCGGTACTCAGGGCTCTCAACCGAAGGATGCGGAAAAGTTCGAAGAACGGTGCGCCTGCGTCGTCCAGCGCTTCGAAGTGGCTTGTGGCGCTCCCCAGGAGCATGATCTTGGGATCCGATTGAAGCGACTGCCGCAGTTGCCATCCGAAGTCCTCGTCCGTTTCTTCGCACAGACTCTGCAGATTCTCCACCATGATGACCAGCTGCTTTCCCAACCGATCGGCAGCATCCAGAAGAGTGGCCCTGGCATGTCCGGCCACGTCGTCTCCCGAGGCCCGTCGCGCTAGATCGGCATGGGTCGCCTTGATCTCGCTACACAGGCCGGGGTGCTGGTCGGCGCACTCCTTCGCCAGATAGAGCAGCGCCTCCAGCCAGAAGTCTCCGATATCGAAGACCTCCACGCTCTCCTCCATGAAGCGAACCGGCAGCAGAGTCTGCCGGAGTTGTGGATCCGTTCTAAGTTCCGCGGCGACTCGCGCCAGCAGCATGGTCTTCCCCCGGCCCCGGGGCCCCACGACGAGCGTGTGCTGGCAAGAAGGAGAGCCGACGTTCTCACGGAGTATCTCCAGAACCGTATCCAGTTCATGCTCGCGGACCGCGAACTGGTCGATGATGTCCTGGTCCGACTGGAAGACGCCCGGATTGAACTTCCGGATGGTACGCGCGGCGGGTTGGCTCATGTCGTGTCATTCTCCCGGAAGCCGATCGCGCGATCCTCGGCCAGCGGTCTGTAGTGATGCCGAAAACGGGCTTTCCACCAGTCCCGCAGCAGGTTCATCATGAAGCGGTGGCCATCCGGATGCGGTTCGAGATAGTCGTCATGGACGAGGACGTCGAGATGCGGCTGAACAGGCTCTCCAAGGCTAACCGTCAACACAATTGTTGTCAACGGAAATGTTGACGGCCTTTCTCGTGGTTTGACTCCACACCCTGCCTTCGAGACGGGCTTTGACACCGAGCGGAGTCGACCGCCGATTCAACCTCGCTGAAGCGCTCTCCAGGGTTCCACACATTCTTCTGGACCGAGCCGTGAAAGCGCCGCAACTTCAAGTCTGGTCACCACGAACGCCCCAGCGCCCCGAAAAGACACCGCATGCCCAACCTCAACCTCATCTCCCACCCACTCACCGGCATGCCCTACGGCACCGCGCTCGACCTGTGCCTGGTCCTGGCCGCCCTGGTCTGGCTGGCGTCGGTCATTACGCGCGAATGTTCGTGGGTGGACCGGCTGTGGTCGCTCTGCCCGCCGGCCTACTGCCTGATCGTCGCGGCCAGTCTGGATTTCGCCGTGCCGCGGGTGAACGTCATGACGGTGCTCGTGCTGCTCTGGGGCGCGCGCCTGACCTTCAACTTCGCACGCAAGGGCGGGTACCAGCCGGGTGGGGAGGACTACCGGTGGGCGGTCGTCCGTGAGCGGACTAGCCCGGTGGCCTTCCAGGTGCTCAACCTGGTCTTCAACAGTTTCGGACAGATGCTGATCATCTGGTGGTTCACGTCGCCGGTGCACCAGGCCGCGGTGTGGACGGAGGTACCGCTCGGCTGGCTGGACTTCGTCGCCGCCGGGTTGTTCTTCGTGCTGTTCGTGGGTGAAACCGTCGCCGACGAACAGATGTGGGCGTTTCAGCAGGACAAGAAGCGGAGGATCGCGGCGGGGGAGGAAGTCACGGCGCCGTTCCTGACTACCGGACTGTACCGCTACAGCCGCCATCCCAACTACTTCTGCGACATGGGCATGTGGTGCGTCTTCCATCTGTTCGCGGTGGCCGCTTCGGGGCAGTGGCTGAACTGGACGGGTCTCGGGTTCGTCATGCTCATCGCTCTCTTCATCCCCTCCATCCGCCTCACCGAGTCCATATCCGCGTCGAAGTACGCGGGCTACAGTGACTACCAGGCCAGCACGCCGATGCTGGTCCCGTGGCCAGGGTCGGCAACCGTGAAATAGCCCGAGGGACCGAGATGACCGCAACGCACGAAGATCAACGGACACGCGCAGAGTACCCGAGCCGCCGCGCCTTTCTCGCATCGGCTGCCGGAATCGCGTTCGCCGGCGTGGGAACCGCTTGCACCCGGCCGGCGTCGGAGCCCATCCAGCCGCAATCGGACCTGTTCGCCATCAACATGCTCGGCGGCATCCGCAACCCGAACGCCCCACGGTCGGGAAGGCCGTCCGGAGCCCTGGAAGGTGAACAGCGCACCTCGCTCGACGATCGCGCCCTCGCCGATGCACTCGCCTCCGGAACAGCTGCCGTCAACACCACGATCGGCTACGTCGCGGGCCCTCGGGAGCCGTTCGAGAGCTCGGTCGCCGACATAGCACGCTGGAACCGCATCATCCGAGCACACCCCGAAGCGCTCCTCAAGGTCCGGGAGGCCAGCGACATCGAGCGGGCGGCGCGCGAGGGCAGGGTCGGGATCATCCAGGGCTTCCAGAACGCCGCGATGATGGGTGACGACGCAGCGCGCGTCGGCATCTTCGCCGGACTGGGCGTGAAGATCATCCAGCTCACCTACAACGTCGCCAACCAGATCGGACACGGCTCGATGGTGCCGGAGAACGGCGGGCTGACCGAGTTCGGGCGGGATGTGGTGGCCGAGCTGAATGCCACCAACACGCTGGTCGACCTGAGCCACAGCGGTGAGCAGACCTGCCTGGACGCCATCGACGCGTCCACCGAGCCCATCGCGATCACGCACACCGGCTGTCGGGCGGTTACCGACCTGCCGCGCAACAAGACTGACCGGGAACTCCGCCTTGTCGCCGAGGGCGGCGGGATCGTCGGAATCTACTTCATGCCATTCCTCGCGGCCGACGGCATGGCCGTGGCGGACGACGTGGTGCGGCACGTCGAGTACGCCGTTCAGGTGTGCGGGGAGGACCACGTCGGAATCGGCACCGACGGGGGCACCACTGCCCACGACGATATGGACGCGGCCTACGAAGCGGCGCGCCGGGATGTCGAGGCACGCCGCGCCGCAGGGATCGGCGCTGCGGGCGAACGTGCCGGAGTCGTGCCGTTCATTCCCGACCTGCAGGGCCCGGACCAGTTCCGAAAACTTGCCGACATGCTCCAGGCGCGGGGGCACACAGCGGAGCGCGTGGAGAAGATCCTGGGGCTGAACGCGCTTCGTTTGATGCGGGGGGTGTGGGGAAGCTAACAGGGACCGCAAAGTGCAGCGGCAGTCGTCCGGCGTGCTCTTGGATTGCGATCAGACGCTGATGGAATAGCGATCAGACGCCCGCAGATTAACGATCAGACGCTCTTCCAATATCGATTGGACGCTGATACGATTGACAATCAGCCGCTACGCTGAGTTGCCGCTTCAGCTCCCGACAACCAAGAGGAGTCGCTCCGTCAGCAAGTTCCCGCGTTACACCGCCCGCCTCGTTCAGGAGGCACTGGCCGACACGCCCGTTGTCTTCATAATGGGGGCCCGGCAGGTCGGAAAGACGACTCTGGTCAAGGACTTGATCGACGACACATGGGAGTACATCACCTTCGACGACCTTGCTCAGACAGAGGTGGCACGAGCCGACCCGGTGGGCTTCATCCGCAACCTCCCGCCGGGCAGGATCGCGCTGGACGAGGTGCAGCGGGTACCCGATACGCTCGTCGCCATCAAACAGGCGGTTGACGAGAACCGGACCCCAGGCCGCTTCCTGCTGACCGGTTCCGCGAACGCCCTGCTCCGTCCCAGGGTCTCCAACGCCCTGGTCGGAAGGATGGAAGCGGTCCATCTGGGAACCCTGTCCGAGTGTGAGATCGCGGGTAGCACACCGACGTTTCTCGACGCCCTGCTCAACGGTGAAGCGCCCGCAGGCGAAGACGTGCGCGTCAGGGATCATCTCGTCCGGCGGGTCGTGACGGGCTGTTTTCCCGAACCGCTGCTGCGGCGAAGTGAAAAGCGCTGCCAGGCGTGGCATCGGCAGTACCTGAACACACTTATTCAGCGTGACCTCGAAGACCTGCCGCGGATCGGGCACGTCGAAGCGGTTTCCAAACTCCTCCGCCTGGCCGCAGTCCTTTCGGGCCAGCTCGTCAACCTCACCGACCTGGGCGGCAAGCTGGGCCTCAACCGCGTCACGGCCGGCCGGTATCTGGGCCTTCTGGAACAACTGTTTCTCGTAGAGCGGATTCCGGCATGGCACGCCAGCGAGTTCCGGCGGCTGGTCAAGACCCCGAAACTGCACGTTGTCGACACCGGAATGATTTGTGCCCTGCGAGGGATCACCCGCCGCCGGCTGCTCCGGAATCCGGCGGAGTTCGGGGCGCTCCTGGAGTCGTTCGTCTACAGCGAACTGCGTAAACAGGCGTTGTGGATGGACGAACCCCTGACCTTCCATCACTACCGCGACAAGGACAAGGTCGAGGTCGATCTGGTGATCGAAGACGCGTCGGGCGACTGCTACGGGGTCGAAGTCAAGGCTGCCGCTTCACTCCATGCCGGGGACTTCACCGGCCTGAAGCGTCTCCGGCGCATTGCGCGCAGGCGCTTCCGAATGGGCGTCCTCCTGTACGACGGGGATCACACCGCATCGTTCGGTGACGGACTATTTGCCGTGCCCATCGGTGCGCTGTGGAGCTGAGTCTACGAGTGAGCGACGCGCCTGGTCCAGGGTGGCATCACGTGCCGGAGGAGCCGGGCGGCATCTTCCGATGCGCGGAACGGCGCGACCCGGTGCTCGCGGATCTCGCCCCGATCGGCGACGCCCCCCCGCGAACGAGGAGGTCGTAGTGCCGGGACTCCTGGGCGGCGACAGGGCCGGCGAACCCGGCGGGGAAGACCGCGACAAGGGGGGCGGCGCACAGCGCAATGAGGATGTGACGCTTGGGGCGCATGATCCGGAGGGACGGTTGGGGTGCACGTGTGTCCGGGACAACCCGCATAGTACGCCTCGCGTCGCTGCCTTGCGAGCGGAAAGCGTTCCGGCACAACGGCTCTGCCAGGGCGTGCGGCGGAACGGGGGACTATGGTAGGCCAAGTCCAACGCGACAGGCGCGGCCGGCAACGCCTGGCTTGCAACCTGCTCTTCCGGTTTGGCGCACGGTTTGGCAGATTGCTGTGACGCTGCAATGCACCATCCCTCGGAGGCCAGGCCATGCCGTGTGGCGGGACGGGTCGGCCGTGGGCCGGGTCAGATCGGTGAAGCCTTGAAAGTTCCCAGTGCCTACGTCGCGGGATACGAGACCGCCCGCAAGCGCGACCCAGAGCTTGCCGAAGCCTACATCCGCCACACGACGATCGGCGACCCGCTGGCGGATGCCCTGGTCGAGGATCTTTCTTCGTTGCCTCCGAGAGAAGTACACGCGATCCTGACGAGAGCCCTGGAGTCCTCCGATGCCGTGCCATCGGACATGCCCCAGTCGCTTCGCGAGTTCGTCGACGAGGCGCATGCGGTGCCGGACTGGTTCGACCCCGCGATCGCCCGAATGGCCTCGCGCGCCTTCCTGCGCAACTCGGACATCGTCCTGGCGGCCCTGGTCGGCGGCAGCATCGTCGAGGGGTTCTCGACCCTGATCAGCAAGTCATTCCGGATCCGGGGGCGGGTGACTGACTCGGGCGTGCGCCGGCTGAAGCAGAACGGGTTGCAACTGGTCGAGCAGTACCTGCCGGGTGGGATGGAGCCCGGAGGCGACGGGTGGAGGCTCACGCTCCGGGTTCGATTGGTGCATGCGCAGTCCCGGTACCTGATCAACCAGTCGGACGAATGGGACCATGAACGGCACGGGGAACCGATCAGCGCCGCGCATGTGCTTCTGGCCGGTGCGGCCTTTTCCGGTCGTCTCATGCGGCATGTGGCCGCGCTCGGGGGCGATTTCAGCGCCGAGGAGCGGGAAGCCTACATCCACGTCTGGCGCTACACGGGACTGCTGATGGGCATCCCCGAGGAGATCATTTTCGACGACGAAGCGTCCGCATGCCATGCGTTCGAAATCGGCTCGCTGTGCGAACCCCCCGCGGACCTCGACGCGATCATCATGGCCAACAGCCTGGTGGAGAGCGCTCCAGTGATCATTGGCGTCAAGGAGCCCGCCGAGCGCAGAGAGATGGCGCGCGTCGTGACGCAGGCGTCGCGTGAACTGATCGGTGACGAACTTGCGGACACGTTCCTGTTTCCTTCCCGGAAACGGAAAGTGGTTCCAGCGATGCGGTTCAAGCACCGGCTCCGCAGGATCGTCGGAAAGGTGCTGCCCCGTATCGGAGCGAAGGGGAAGCTGGACCGGTTCGTTGCCTTGATGGACTTCGCGAGTTTCGACGCGGCCAAGTTCTCCTACCGCCTGCCGACAGCCTTGTACGACGAGGAGTCGGCGGACTGGTAAGGGCCTGAATCCCGGCAGGAAATCGGCTAACTACTTACAGGACTGCACGATCTGCGTTTCCTGCCGTTGGACTGGACCTTGCTGGACCGTGCCGCGAAAGCGGGAAAACCGGAACCGATTGGCGGGAAGTCCTAGATCTGTAGCCCTACGGCGATGAGTCCCCCCGGGACTGTAGGCACTGCAGCAGGACATCGTTCCGCCATCCGACCATACATTCCACTTTCGGGTACCGGCGAGTCATATCGCGAAATGTGGATATGGTCTGTGTGACAGCGGAGCTCAAGTAAGACCGGTACTCTTCCGACGATATCGCTTCACCGTCTTCAGGCCCCCGGATCAGTCCATCTTCCACCACTCCCAACACAACCTCGGTCGCCGTGTAGGTCGTCACTCCCTCGTTCACCGAAAGCGCCAGAATCATCCCCGGAAGTCCGCCGTAGAGTGCCGGGCCGAACGATACCGGAATGTCCGGCGCGAACCACGCCTCAACCCGTTGGCCCGCAGCCTCACCAACCGCTCGGGTCACTTCGTATCCCAGATGCTCTCCATACTGCTCGGTGATCGTCCACCCGACCGGCGTGCCTCCCCCAGCGATGCGAAACTGCGCCCTACTAACCGTCAGCAACTTGACTCCCGAGGACCCCTCCTCGCCGACATAGGCCTGTGAGAGGATACTTGGCGCGACCGCATACCACGCTTCGAGGGCTCGTCCCAAGGCGTTCAGATTGGTTCCGGTTGCACGAAACCTTGCGGGAGCAACCCCACGGCCCCTGTTCCACTCACCTTGCACCATCAGGGATTGTGAAGGAGTGAAGTGGAGCAGGAACGGCGCGCTGCCCCATGCTTCCAACACTGCGGGTACCTCAGCCAGTTCCCCGGGCATCTCGACATCGAGCGACACGCTGCTGGCGTAGGAAATGGTTCCGCTCTGCCCGTCCGCGCCCCCCGCCGACACCGTGATCGCGAGTACACCTGCGGACAGGGCCCTCATCGCACCGTACCCGTGCATCGATCCGGGTCGATGGTGAACCGTCGCACGACCGTCGCAATGCTTGTCTCCGCGCCTGCCCGCAGCCGTCGGTCCAGGACCCATAGAGTGTTTCCCTGCAGAAACGGAATCGGCACTCCGACATCCGAGGTCGGGATCAGAGTGTCACCACAGCCGCGATCACCGTCGAAACGGGACACGGCTGCGTAGAGCTTGACGACGGTCATGGTGCCGTCTTCGTCGCGGTCACTCTCTTGGTGCAGCGTGTAGACGTTCCCGGCACCGTCCCGCGACAGCCCACGAACCAGCGACGAGGATGTAAAGAAGTCGAATATCCATGACCGCAAGTCCTCTCGACTTCCCGGCTGCTTGCCGCGCATGACTTCGAGAAACTCAGTTTCATCCGGTTCGCCGCGCCGCAGCCCCTCTTCAATCCAAACCGTATCGGTGACCGCACTCTCGTGATCGATACGAATAAGGAATGGACTGCCGGTAAACCCCAGCACCACATCACGGTCTCCCGCGCCGAGGAAAGCGATTGACAGCGATCCCGCCAAGGCATGTCGCTCTCTGTAAGGTGCAGGCACCGTCCCACGGTCCAGGACCATTGGCGGCGCTTGCTCCAGGGAACCGGCCGCGTCCACCAGGTCCGCCACGGCGATCACCCCATGGGATGCCGACGAGACCCGATTGTTTCCCGCAAACCAGAGCGAGTCACCCGAGACCGCAAAGGACGACGGTCGGTTGTTGACATCCACCCTCACGCGGCCGTGATGAGCACCCGTCATCGGGTCGAAGAGTTCCATCCTTCCGGTTTCGTCCAGGAATCCCGCGACGGCTTCTGTGACAAAGCCTACACCTCCCAAATGCAGGAACTCCCCAGGCCCGCCTCCCCGCCTCCCCAGGTGCCCGGTCAATCGACCCGTCGCGTCGTAGCGCAGAACCGTTTCGGCGAACCCGTCAGAAACCAGCAGTGCACCATCGGGCGCGACGAACAGCGCCAGTGGATTCCCGATGTAGTGCTCCTCCGTCTCCTCCAGCACGAGGCTATCGCGGAGGATCAGATCTGGGCCGGGATTCTGAGCCGCCGCACCGTTGCTGAATGCGACCAGCAGGCCCGAGATCAGTGGCATCGTGGGCACATCGAGACGGTCATCCATCGTTCTGGAATCATTCTGATCGTCGTCGCCACATTCGGTAACCGAGAACTCCGGGCCAACCCACTTCCGAACCTGGGTGCTCCGAAAGTTTCGGCAACCTGCAACACGGTAACACAGGTCTCAAGCGTCGGAAAGCGCCGGATCGTCGTTGCGGGCTTGGACGGTCGAGAAGACGCACCATCCACGTGAGGTTATCGAGGCGGCGCTGGCGCATGTCGTTCGGAACAAGGTCGAGGCCGCGTACAGGCGCACGGATCTGTTCGAGCGGCGGCGGCTCATGGCCGACTGGTCGGAGTACCTCGCGGGCCGGAGAGCAGGCGCCGAGACCTGATTTGACCCCTCAATGCGGCTTGGAGGCCGTTTCGCCGGGTCCGGAGGGCTCTTCGGAACCCCGCCCGGGTCGTCCTTACCGAGGACGAGTACCGAGCGCTGTTGAGGGTGTCCGGGCAGGTCGGCTGGCGGTTCCACGTCGCCCTCGTGCTCGCGCACGAGACCGGGCACCGGATCGGAGCCATCCGCAAGCTCAGCTGGGCCGACATCGACTTCGAGGGCCGTGAAGTCCGGTGGCGCGCGGAACACGAGAAGACGGGCTACGAGCACGTCACGCCGCTGACGGACGAAGCGGTCGCCGCCTTGGATGAGGCGCGGAGGATGGGCGCCGGGACCGGGAATGCCCCGGTACTGCCGTCGTCGAGTGACGCCACGCGCGGGACTGGAGCCGAGGCGGGGACGGGGTTGGCACTCGCTCAGGCGCAAGTTCGCCGGCGACCTGATGGACCTGCCGCTCAAGGTGCTCTGCGAGCTTGGCGGGTGGAAGGATGCCCAGACGGTGCTCAGGTGCTACCAGCGGCCGGACGCTGGACAACTCAGGACGGCGCTGGAAGGCCGCAGTAGGGTTCGCGGCTGAAATCCCGAACAGCGGGAATCATTCGGCGGGAATCCGGGCCACGAGACTCCTAAGTTCATCGGCTGCAAATAGTTGCAATCCAATGCATCTTGTGGAGTCGGCGGACTGGTAGGGATGGCAGTCGGTCGAATGCCGGCGGATTTTGACCGCTGGCCGTTCAGGCCGCCTTGCTCCTCCCGGCTTCGACCGCAGACCGCACCGCCACAAGAGCCGGCACCACCACCATCAGTAGCGCGGTGGCGATGAGCACCCCGAAACCGACCGAGGCGGCCAGCGGCACGAGGTGCTGAGCGTGGGTGCTGGTCTCGAAGACCAGCGGGGCGACGCCCACGAACGTCGTCACGGAAGTCAGCAGGATGGGGCGGAAGCGGTCCTTGGCCCCGGTGATGATCGCGTCCCGCACCGGCACTCCGGAGGCCCTGAGGTCGTTGATGAACTTGATCATCATCAACGAGTCGTTGACGACCACACCGCTCACGCCGATCAGTCCGTACATCGACCAGATGCCCAGGCTGAGCCCGAGAAGCATGTGCCCGGCCACCGCGCCGATCAGCCCCAGGGGGACCGCGGCCAGGATGATCAGGGGCTGGGTGTAGGAACCGAAGGGAATAGCCATCAGCGCGTACATGACGAGGAGTGCCAGGAAGAGCGAGCGGCCCAGATCGGCATTGGCCTGCTCCTGCTGCCTGCGCTGGCCGCCGACAGTGTACTCGAAGAGGCCGTCCTGGGCCGACAGGCGTTCCAGGATACCGTCATCGAGGCTGCGGTTGACCTCCTGCCCGGTCGATAGCACCGGATCCACATCCGCGGTGATGGTGACCGCGCGGCGCCCGTCCATCCGGTGTACGGTAGCCGCGGACCGGGCGAAGCCGGCGGATGCCACCTGGCCCAGCGGAACCTCGCCGCCGGGGGTGCGCACCAGATAGCGCTCCACGTCGGCCGCGGAATTGCGCTCCTCCCCGGGCAGGCGCACGTACACGCCCACGTCCTCGCGTCCGCGCTGCACCCTGAGCGCCTCGACACCGAAGAAGGCGGAGCGAACCTGCGACGCGAAATGGCCGACCGTCAGATTCAGCGTGCGGGCCGCCGGCTTCAGCTCCAGCTGCAATTCCCGGAACCCTGCATCCAGGTTGCTGCGCACGTCGAAGACGCCGTCGATGCCGCGCAGCTCGGTGACGAACTCGTCCGCGATCTCGGCGAGCCGCGCGGGGTCCGGGTGCGAGAGATTGAAGTGAACCGGAAGTCCGAGCGTGATCAGGTTCGAGGAGATCGACAGCGATCTCGCGCCGGGAAGCACGCCGACCTCTTCCCGCCATAGCCGCTCGAAGGTGGATGGGGCGATGTCGTGGCGTTCCCAGTCGATGAGCTTGAACTGCACGGCACCCAGGTGGCCCTGTGCCGCCTCCACGGCGTTGCCCCCCAGCGGGTCGAAGAGCTCGGCAGGCTGGCCGACCGTCAGGGCGACGCCGACCTCCAGAACGTCCGCATCCACATCCCGCCCGCGCGCGATACGCTCCACGGCACGATGCCCCGCAGCCTCCAGTCGCGCCGCAACCGCGGATGTCCGCTCCCCCGGCGTGCCGACAGGCATCTCCACGTTGGCGGTGACGACTTCACCCTCGATGGGAGTCAGAAACTGGTTGGGGACCACCCCCGCGTTGACGACCGCCATCGTAAGCACGAGCAGTCCGGCTGCGGAGGCGAGCACGATGGAGGGTCGGTCGACCGCCAGACGCAGTCCCCGGTCCAGCGGACCATCCACGACCCGCTTCAGCAGTAGATCCACCCGTCCGCGAACGCGACTGAGCCGCCAGGACAGCCAGCCCTCGCGCGAGGCGCCCGGAGCGGGCAGGTGGGCGAGGTGGTTCGGAAGCACCAGAAGAGACTCCACCAGGGAAATCAGGAGGACCGTGATCACCACGAGCGGAATCGGGCGGCCGAGTTCGCCCTGCGGGCCGGGCGCGGGCAGGAGCGCGGCGAACGCCGTCACCGTGGTGAGCACCGAGAAGATGACCGGCGTGCTGACCCGCCGGGTCCCCCGGATCGCCGCAGCAACCCCGCCAACGCCGCGCTCCCGTTGCGTGAAGACGCTTTCGCCGACGACAATCGCGTCGTCCACGACGATCCCCAACGCGAGAACGAGCGCCATCAGCGAGAACATGTTGACCGAGACGCCCAGGAGCCCCATGAACAGGAAGGTCCCGATGAACGAGACCGCCAGGCCTATGGCCACCCACAGTGCCAGCCGGAGTTCGAGGAAGAGGGTGAGGGCCACCAGCACGAGTGCCAGCCCGAGCAACGCGTTCTCGATCATCAGGCCGAGCCGGCCCGACACCTCCACCGAATCGTCCTTCCAGATCTCGACGCCAACCCCGGGGGGCAGCGCGGGCAGAACTGCGCCTGCGACGTACCCCCTTACAGCTTCCGCTATCTCGAGAACCTTCTCGTTCGAGGCGCGGTATACATCGATGCCAACCGCTCGCTGGCCGTTGTAGCGCAGAATGAGATCGGTGTCCTCGAACCCGTCCTGCACGGTCGCGATCTCGCTCAGGCGGATCGATGTCCCATCCGGACGGGTCAGGACGATGATATCCTCGAAATCACCCTGGTCGTAGTTCCTGCCCAGCGTGCGGACCAGGATTTCCTCATCGCCGGTGGAGATCCTGCCGGCCGACAGCTCCATCGAACCCTGCCGCACCGCCAGGGCGACATCCTCCAGCGTGAGACCCAGCGCCCGCAGCCGGCTCACCGGTACTTCGATGGAGACCTCGTAGGGCCGAGCACCGCTTACTTCGGCCAGCGACACCTCGGGGAGGGACGAAATCCCTTCCTCGATGCCGTAGGCCAATTCCTTGAGGGCGCGCTCCGGGACATCGCCGTGAATCAGCAGGCGGATGACGTTCTGCCGGCTCGTGATCTCGCGCACCTGAGGTCGTTCCGCCCCCTCGGGGAAGGTGATGATGCGGTCGACCTCCGCCTTGACTTCGTTGATCGCGCGATCGATGTCGGTCTCCGACCTGAACTGCGCGACGACGGACCCGAAGCCCTCCGAAGCGGTCGCTTCGAGCCGGTCCAGACCCTCCACGCCCCGTATCTGCTCCTCGATCTTGGTGACGACCGACTCCTCGATTTCGCCGGGGGTCGCGCCGGGGTACACGACGAGGATCTGGACTCGATCGAGGGAAAGCTCGGGAAGAATCTCCTGCACCAGGTTCCTCGCCGCCGCGAGGCCCGCGAAGACGAGAACCAGCATGAGGACGTTTGCCGCCACGCTGTTCCGGGCCATGAAGTCGATCGGCCCGGCGCGACCGCCGGTCAGGTTCGGCTGATCCGCCCCCTCAGGGGTCAAGGGTCACCTGCTCGCTTCGCACGAGGCGGAATGCTGTCCGGACTGCGCGTGACTGGAACCCGGCGTCGACTACGGGCTGGATCTGGGTCTTGAAGCCGAAGCCCTTCCAGAAGTTGCTCTGTTCCATGGCGCATCCGGGATGCCGACGCAGAAGGTGACGGAGGGACTGCCACCCCTGCAAGAGAACGAAGACACCGCCCGCGATCAAGAAGCGCGGACCCACTGGGCCTCCGCGCCAATGGCGGGCGCGCCGGAGGGCGGGAGACGCCTCCGGAAAGTGTCCTTGTTCGCGCCCACAACGGTCGGGCGGTGACCGGACCAGGGAACCGGTCCGCCCCTGCGGTTGGTCTTGTCTCACCGGTGGGACAACTGGGGCCGGGCTCGCGTATACCGGCACGAAGGGTGGTGAGGGAGGGGAGCCAGTGTTATCATGTCACATGGAGATGATAACATGATTCGAACACAGGTGTCTCTCGGAGCTGATCTCTACGAGCGGGCCAAGGCGCTTGCCAGGCAGCAGGGGATCTCGTTTGCGGAGCTGTGCCGACGCAGCCTGAGCGAAGCGGTTTCACGCGTTCCGAGCGACAGGCCATGGATGTCCTACGTGGGCACACTGGACGGACGCCCCCGCGACAGTTGCACCGTCGACGAGGTGGTTTACGGCCGGGAATCGACTTGAGTCGGCCGAAGGTCTTCCTGGATACCGGGATTTTCATCGCCGCGCTGAGCAGGCGCGACCAGTATCACGCACAGGCGCGGGCGCTGTTCGGGGGAACACGACCCCACTGGCACACGTCGCTGCTGGTCTGGTCGGAGGCATATTCGTGGTTTCTGCATCGGCATGGCGAGGAAGCCGCGCGCTCATTCGCATTGTTTGCCGACAGCCTCGAGGGATTGACACTCCTCGGCGTTGATGCCGAGTACCACCGGGAAACCCGCCGCATGCTGAACCGCCTTCGCGGCGCGCGCCTGACCTATGTGGACGCTTCGAGTCTGGCCTTTATGGCACGGCACGGAATCGAAACGGTCTGGTCGACCGATCACCACCTGGGGTTGACGGGTGCCCAGGTGCTGCCCCGATCCTGAGGGTTGCAGCCGTGCCTCCGTATCGCTCGATAGCGTCCCGGCATCCCTCTCGATCGGTTCCCGTTCCGGCTGTGTGCCAGCAGTCCGTGGACAATCCCCGCGTCGCACCGAGGGCGGCGAGGGGCCGGGCTGGCAAGGCGCGATGAGCGAGAATAGCGGCGCTATTTGAGCGAAGAGCAACGCAGAGCGGCGCTTTCAAGGGCTTGCATGTAAAGAAAACACGACATTTTGTAATGTTGTCATGACAGTATGAGGTCGCGTGAGCGCCGCGCCCAGCGCGGATGCATCGCCGTCCGAATGCAGTGGGGACTTGTTCCGCGGACTGCTAACCCAGCACCACCGGTAGCACCTCACCGGCCTTGCCATGCACGGCCACCGAAGCCGCGCCCGTCAGCGAGGTCGCCTGCGTGTTGACCTCGATGATGTAGCCGCCCGCGTGCCGGGTGGTCCATGGGATGGCGGCCGCCGGGTAGACTTCGGCGCTTGTGCCGATGACCAGGCACAGGTCGGCTGCCGCCGCCATCGCCTGGGCGCGGGCGAGCGTGGCGCCATCGAGTTGTTCGCCGAAGAGGACGACGTCTGGACGGCGCAGGCCACCGCAGCGGGCGCAGCGGGGCAGAGTGTCGCCGAGCGGCTCACCCGCGGTGCGCTCGCCGCAGACGTTGCAGCGGTCGCGCGCGATCATGCCGTGCAGCTCGACGGGCAGGGCCGGCTCGGGCGCCCCGTCGCCCGCCTCCTCGTGGGCGGCGCGGGTGTGCAGTCCGTCGACGTTCTGGGTGATGAGCCCGGCCGTCCCGCGCCGCAGGAAGAACCGCGCGAGGGCGCGGTGGGCGGGGTTGGGCTCGCAGGTGGCCAGGAAGCTGCGGCGGTGGTCGTACCACTCCCACACGGTGCGGGGATCGCGCGCCAGCGCCTCCGGGGTGGCGAGATCCTCGGGGCGGTAGGTGCGCCACAGGCCGCCGGCGTCACGGAAGGTGGGCACGCCGGACTCGGCCGAGATGCCCGCGCCGGTCAGGGCCACGACGCGGCGCGCGTCCCGCACCAGGGCGCGGGCTTCGCGCAGTGCAGCCGCGCCGGGCATTATGCAGGCGCGACGAGCATGGCCGGCCCGCCGGTGGTCATCGGCGCGGTCGCCGCGCTGGCCGGGTCGCTCCTAATTCCCCTCTGAACGTACGTACTTCGTCAGCCCGCCCCCCGCGGCGGCCAGCGAGATCGGCCCTTCCGCGGCGTACACGTTGCCGTCCCCGTCCGCGGCGACGCCCTCGCCGGCGTAGCCATGCGGCCGGTCCTCGGAGATGGCGTGGGGCGGGATGAACGCTGTGACCCGGTCCTCCGACGCGTGGCCGATCCGGATCCCGGTCATCCAGCCCTCGTGGTTGCCCGGATTGGACTCGGAGTCGATCGCGTAGAGGTTGTCGTCCGCGTCGATATAGAGCCCGCTGATGCGGCTGAACTGGTAGTACGAGTCCAGGTGGTTGCCGTCCTGGTCGAAGATCTGGATGCGGTGGTTGCCGCGGTCCGCCACGAAGAGGCGGCCCTGCGAATCGAAGGCCATGCCGTGCGGGGTGCGGAACTCGCCCGGACCGTCGCCGATCTGGCCCCACTCCATGATGTACTCGCCCTCCGGGGAGAACTTGATGATGCGCCCGGTCGAGCCCTCGGGGGGATTGGCGTTTTGCCCGCTGTGCCCGTCGGAGACGAAGATGTCCCCGTTCGGCGCCGTGATCACGTCGCAGGGCTGGTTGAAGAGCCCGGGCTCGGTGCCCACCCTTCCCGGCTGGCCCAGCGCCATCAACACCTCGCCCTCGGGGCTGAACTTGATGACCTGATGTCCCTTGTCCACCGTACCCATCGAGTCGGTGACCCAGACGTTGCCGTCCGCGTCCACGTGGATCCCGTGCGGAAGGACGAAGAGTCCCGCACCGAAGCTGGCGAGAATCTCGCCGGTCTCACGGTGAAACTTGAAGATCGGATCGACCAGGGTCTCCGCGCATCCGCCGGCCAGTCCCACGCCGCCACAGCGATCGTAGGCCCAGATGTGACCGTCGATCGGATCGACGTCGACCCCGGCGGTCGAGCCCCATTCGCGTTGGTCGGGCAGGTCTGCCCAGTCGGCCAATACTTCGGCGGCCGGGTTGGGGAGACCGGCCGTGGCCGGGTCCGGGATGTCGGTGGGGTCGGCGGCGGCTTCCTGTTCATCTGCGGCTTCAGGGGCGCACGCGGCGGCAAGCGTCAGGCCGGGGAGCAGCAGAAACCATGAGCGGGTTCGCGTCGTCATGTGGTTCTCCCTGTTGGGGCGGGCCTTTTCCGGCGCCCTCGTCGGGCGCTTCGTTCTCCTGCCATGCTGGCGCGCGGGGGGCCGGCAGTCAAGCGGTGGATTGGGTGCCCGGTTCCCGTCGGCAGCGGCAGAGCTTGTCTGCTTGAACGTTGGAACGCAGTGTGTGAAATGAGAGCAACCCCCAGGCGAGGCGCGAATCCGGGTGAAACCACTGGACGATAGTCCGAAGACGGCGCATCCCGCACCGACACTGGTGGGGTGGCGGCCAGCCCTCCTGCTCCTCGCCTTTGTGGCCGTCCCGACCGGCTGCGACGGCACGACCGAGCCCGAACATCCTACCGTCACCGGCAACTGGGTGGGCACCAGCGCAGCTTTCGGCGCGCTGGAGAGCTGGAGCCTGCGAATGGAGGAGGCCTCGGATGGGGCCGTCACCGGGACCTTCAGCCTGCGGGTCGAGCGCCTGGTCTTCTCGGGAACGTTGAGCGGCACCCACACGCATCCCGATCTGCACCTGGACTTCGACATGGTGTTCTTCGGCGATGTCGTGTCCGGCACCTACGATGGCCAACTGACTTCGCCCTCCACCATCACCGGCGGCTATCGTCGGTTCGACGATCCCGCGCAGCCCCTGGACCTCGAGCGGCTCGGCCCGTGACCGCCTCCTCGCCCCCCGACCCCATCCGCCACGACGAGCGTCGCGACCCGTCTATCTTCGCCTTCCCGGTCGAGAAGATGCGGAGCGGCTACTACTCCGACAAATACTTCGTGCGTGCGCGCGATCTGCTCCTGGCGGCGGGGCGCGGCCCCACGGTCACCATGCAGGTCTTCCAGAAGCGCGACGCGGTGGTCGCCGGCACCGACGAGGCGATCGGCATGCTGAAACTGTGCCTCACCGAGGGCTACGATTTCAGCGACCTCGAAGTGCGCTCCCTGCGTGACGGCGACCGTGCCCGCCCCTGGGAGACGGTCATGTTCATCACCGGGCCCTACCCGGCCTTCGTGCACCTCGAGACGCTGTATGCCGGGGTGCTGGGCCGCCGGACCCGCATCGCCACCAACACCCGCGCGGTGGTCGAGGCCGCGTGGCCCAAGCCGATCATGTTCTTCCCCGCGCGCCATGACCACTGGATGGTGCAGACCGGCGACGGATGGGCGGCTCACGTGGCCGGCGCGATCGGCGTTTCGACCGACGCCCAGGCCTCGTGGTGGGGGTCGTCGGGGATCGGTACGGTACCCCACGGGCTGATCGCGGCCTTCGGCGGAGACACGGTGGCCGCGACGGAGGCGCTGGCGGCGCATCTCTCCGACGAGGTGCGCATCGTTTCGCTCGTCGACTTCGACAACGACAGCGTCGCCACGAGCCTGGCGGTGGCGCGCGCGATGGGCGAGCGGCTCTGGGGCGTCCGCCTCGACACCTCCGGCACCATGGTGGACCGCAGCATGGCCGGCGAAATGGGCGACTTCGACCCCCGCGGCGTCACCCCGCGTCTGGTGCACAAGGTGCGCGACGCGCTGGATGCCGCCGGGTTCGGCCATGTCCGGATCGTGGCTTCGGGCGGGTTCAACGGCTCGAAGATTCGCGCCTTCGAGGAGGCCGGCGTGCCGGTCGACTCCTACGGCGTGGGCTCGTCGCTGATGGGCGGATCCTACGACTACACCGCCGACATCGTGCTCGTCGAGGGCAGGCCGGTTTCGAAGGCCGGGCGCTGGCACCGGCCCAACGACCGGTTGGAGCTGGTGGAATGAGCGCCGGAGCGGGTGGTCGCGCAGCCGGTGGTCGCTGAAATGTCCGCCGATTCTGTGGAAACAAGCGCGACCCGTCCCGCGCGGGTGGGCTGGATCGTCGATGTGCAGGCGGACTTCATGGACCCGGCAGGCCTGCTCTATGTCCGCGACCTCTTCGACGACTCCGATCCGGGCGCGATCCGGATCGTCCCGGCACTGGAAGGGGCCACGGCCTGGATGCGGGCCAACTGCGACGTGCTGGTCTATACGGGCGACTGGCACGGCCTGGAGGATGCCGAGATCGACCCGGTCGCCCCCGATCCGGCCTCGGGTACGTACCCCCCGCACTGCATGGGGCGGTCGCCGGATCCGGCCGAGCGGGCCGGGGCGGAGATCATCGCCGGGATCCGCCCGGTCGACCCGGTGGTGGTGGTGCACGACATTGGTGCCGGTGCCGCCGCGGCGGCCGCGCGCCGGGCCGTGACGGAGAGGCGGCCGGTGTTCGTGCAGAAGACGCGCTTCAACGTCTTCGAGGGCAATCCCGGCGCCGATGCGTTTGTGAGGTCGCTGGGCGAGGCGCTTGGCCGGCCCCCGGAATTCGTGGTCGTCGGCGTGGCGCGCGACGTCTGCGTGACCCAGGCGGTCGACGGGCTGCAGGAGCGCGGTTACGAGGTCACGGCCGTGCGGGATGCGACGTGGGGTCTGGGGCTGGAGCCGGAGGAGGTCACGCTGGCCCGCTGGGCGGAGCGGGGGAGGGTGGTGACTGTGGCGGAACTGCCGGGGGGCTAAACGTCGGCGGCGGCATTGCCGCCTACCGGTACCGCACCCCCTCCTTGAACACCAGGTCCACCTCTCGCAGCGCCCAGATGTCGTCCAGCGGATTGCCGTCCACCACGATTACGTCGGCGAGCTTCCCGGCCTCGATGGTGCCGAACTCGTCCTCCATCCCGAGCAGCTCGGCTCCCCTGCGCGTGGCCGACACGATCGCTTCCATCGGCGTCATCCCCAGCTCGATGAAGATCTCCATTTCGCGCACATGGTTCCCGCTCTCGTGGAAGTTGAGGCGGGTACCCTTGTCGGTGCCCATCGCGATCGGCGCGCCGGCGGCGATCAGCTTGGCGAGGTTTTCGCGTCCCAACTCGTAGCCGGCGCGCTGCTTCTCGAGCGCCTCGGGGTCGCTTGCGAGGTCTCTGGCCACCCATTCACGGGCTTCCTGCACCATGTCGGCGGGGGCGTGCCGGATGTACCACGGATCCTCCAGCCGGCTGGGGTCCTCCATGTAGGTCACGTAGACCTCGCGCACGACCATCAGGGACACCGAGTAGACATTCTGGTCGACGAAGCGCTGCACCAGTTCATCGGAGAACTCGCCCTGCGGCCCGACTTCCTCCTCGCTTACGAGAGTGGGGTGTTCCATGGCGTCCACGCCCGCGTCGAGAACCGCCACGATGCTCGGGATCGACGAGGTGTGGGTCGTCACCCGCAGCCCGCGCGCGTGCGCCTCCTCCACGATCTCGGTGAGGGCCTCGGTGGACAACTCGGGGGGAATGTTCTCCGGCCCGCTGTGGCTCGACACCTTGATGAAGTCGACTCCGCGTTCGGCGTAGTCGGCTACGATCTCCCTGCCGTGCGCCCCGTCGCGCACGGGCAGCCTCATCGCGGCCCGCGCATACTCCACGCCCTCGGGCGGGATGCCGAGGAAGACCGAATCGGCGGGATCGTCGAACATCCGGTAGACGCCCGGATAGTTCAGGATCGTTCCCGAGGTGAAGAGACGGGAGCCGGCGATGACGCCGTTCTCCACATCCTCGCGCAGGCGAATCATCTCCTCCAGCGGATCCATGGTGTCGCGCGAGGTTGTGATCCCCTGCATGAGGCTCGCGTACAGGTTGCGCGCGCCGATCTCGTAGTAGTCGCGGTAGCGCCCAGCGAAGTACGCGGGGTGGTTCGACTGCCCGTCGAAGATGATGTGGCTGTTCCCCTCGATCATCCCGGGCATGATGGTCTTGCCGGCGACATCGATGAGGCGGTCGATGTAGGCCGGGATGTCGACCGTGCCCTCCGCCCCCGCCGCGACGATCCGCGGGCCGCGCATCACCACGATTCCGTTTTCCACGGGGGGGCCGCCCGTGCCGTCAATAAGCAGTCCGCCCCTGAGGACCGTTACGTCCTCGTCCGCCTCCCGGGGCATGCAGCCGAGAAGAAGCGCGGCGGCCGTGAGCAGCGTTGCAGTGGTCGATCTCGTCATCATCAGCTCCTGATCGGTGCGAGCCAGGTGGAAAACCAGCGAACGATCCACTGCAGCCGCTCCAGACGGTGCAGGGGTTGGCCGGATCGCGGCAGCCCGTGGCCCTCGTCCGGGAAGCGCACGAAGAGCGAAGGCACGCCCTGGCGCATCAGGGCACGGTACATCTCCTCGCCCTGGCTGACCGGCACGCGGTAGTCGAGTTCACTGTGCAGCACCAGGGTGGGGGTGGTCATTTGATCGGCGTAGGCGATGGGCGACGACTCCCACAGCCTCATGGGTACCTCCCAGGGCGTTCCGTCGAGCTCCAGTTCGACCCACGAGGGAATGTCTGCCGTGCCGAAGAAGCTGATCCAGTTGGATATGCTGCGCTGGGTGACCGCCGCGGCGAAGCGGTCGGTGTGGCCGACGACCCAGTTGGTCATCAGTCCCCCGTAGCTGCCGCCGGTCACCCCCAGCCTGGCGGGGTCGATCCAGTCGTGGTCCGCCAGCGCCTGGTCCACTCCGGCCATGATGTCGTCGAAGGCCTTGCCGACGAGGTCGCCGGTTACCGCTGCTTCGAAGCTCTGTCCGTATCCGGTGCTCCCGCGCGGGTTGGTAAAGAGAACGCCCCATCCCTGCGAAGCCAGGATCTGGAACTCGAGGCTGAATCCGTTTCCGTACATGCCGTATGGCCCGCCGTGGATCTCCAGGACCACCGGGTAGCTGCCGCCGGCCGTGAAATCCGCCGGCTTCATGATCCAGCCCTGCACGTCCCAGTCGTCGGCTCCCTTGTACCAGAATCCCTCGGTATCCGACAACTGGCGGGAGGCGATCCACTCGTCGTTGAAGGCGGACAGCTTGCGCCCGTCGGAGCCGTCGCGGGACTCGGGGGCGGCATCGGTACCCGCCGCCGCGCCGGATCCCGGGCCGGCGATCGCCGCCACGTACACCTCCGGCGGAGCGGTGGGCGTCGTCCACAGGTAGCCCAGCCCACCGTCCGGCCCGACTGCGAACCCCGCCGCCTGGCCCTTTCCCGTGACGACGGGAGTGTGCGTCCCGTCCAGCGCCAACCGGTGAATCCCGGTGTTCCCGTGGATCTGCAACGTGACCGCGAGGTCTCCTTCGGGCATCCACGCGAAGCCGGCGGGCGTGTGGTCGATCGCTTCGGTGATGTTGCGGGGTTCGCCGCCACCCGCGCCGACCAGCCAGATCTGATGCTGCGACCCGTAGTCGTGCGGGTCGGAGTTGCCCCTGAAGGCGAGCCATTCGCCGTCCGGCGACCAGCGCGGGGAGGCGTCGGTACCCGGCGCGCCCGAGAGTGGCTGCGCCGGGCCGCCCGAGGCTGCGACCACCCAGATGTTGCTGTCGCGGTTGAAGTCCGGCTCATCGGTCCGGTTGGACACGAAGGCGATCCGCTCGCCGTCGGGCGACCACGCGGGCTCCGAGTCCTCGTACGGCCCTTCGGTGACCTGGACCGGGTCTTCTCCATCGATCGACACGACGAAGACGTGCGGGTAGGAGGACCCGAGATAGGCAACCCCGGCTCGGTAACGCAGTCGGTCCGCGATGATGAGGTCACCCGACTCGGACGCAACGGGCCCTCCGAACAGCTGTTCGGCAGAGGACGTCTCGCTCACCTCGGAGACCACGGCCAGCCGGCGGGAATCCGGCGCCCACGCAAAGGTTGAGACACCCGATTCAAGGTCGGTGACCGGTCTGGCTTCACCGATTCCCTCGGGCAGGAGCCACAGTTGCGGCGATCCGCCTCTCGAAGATCGAAAGGCCAGCCACTGCCCGTCCGGGGACCACTTCGGCGACCCGTCGCCTTCACCCCGCGTCAGCTGCCGGAGCTCTCCCGTCTCCAGATCGGCTTCCCACAGGGCCGCGCGGTAACTGTTGGCCTCGCGGTCGAGACGGCTGGTCGCGAAGGTGAGTCGCCGTCCCCCCGGATGGAACGTGAGGTCGCTGACGTCGACAATCTGGAAGAGGTCTTCGGGGGTTGCGGGCGCAGGCGGAACCATGCCCGCATCCTGCGCCGTAAGGCCGTCGACGGTGACCGAAACAAAAAGGGCGATTGCCAGCCCCATGAGCCCGCAGCGATGCATTGCACCGTTTAATGGTGCACTAAGGCGCATTGCACAACGATCCGGTGCAAGAAGTGTCGGTTTGCGTGTCATCATCCTACCGATCCAGTGCCGTGCCGGGCGTGACCACCAGGTAGCGATCGAGGTAGTCGGCGATCCGGCGATAGTAGTCCGAGCGTGCGCGCGGCCCGCGGATTCCGTGTGCTTCATCGGGGTAGAAGATCCATTCGAAGGTCGTCCTCCCGTGCGCAAGCAGTTCGTTGACCAGGGCGGCCGCATCGAGATGCATCGTGTCCTGGATGCCGCTCAGGATCAACATGGGTCGGATGAGATTCCCCGCATAGGTGATCGGAGAGCCCCGCCGCGTGCCTTCGGGGTTTTCCCACGGGAAGCCGAAGTGCTCCTCGTTGTATCCCGGAGCGAGATAGAAGAAGCGTTCCCAGTCGGTCACGGGGGCGCTGGAGACGCCCGCCGCGAAGGTCTCGGGGGACCGCAGCATCGAACTCGCGACCATGAAGCCCCCGTAGCTGTGTCCCCATGTCCCGATGCGGTCCATGTCGATGTAGCCCAGGCTGCGCAGGTATTCCACACCGCCGAGCACATCGGCGACATCGATCTCTCCAAGGCGGTCGAAGACATCCATGCGGAACTTGCGGCCGTACCCTGCGCTGCCGCGGAAGTCCACGTCGAGCACAACGTAGCCCTCCTGCGCGAGGTACCGGTTGAAGGCGGACTGGTCGAGGCGCATCCATCCCCGGAAGACACTCTGCGCGTATCCCGCGCCGTGGACGAAGACCACCGCAGGGTAGCTGCCTTCGGGGTCCAGCCCGTCGGGACGATAGACCCTGGCCGTGACGTCGGCGCCGTCGGCGGCGCTCGGGAAACGCACGATCTCGGGTTCGCGCAGGCGGTAGCCGGCAAGCCACTCCGGCACCGCAAGCGAAGTAAGCTGCCGCGGCTCCCCGTCATCGATTCCCTGTACGTACAGCTCGGGGAGCGCGGTGAGGTTGCTGTGCAGGTACGCCACATTGGCGCCGTTCGGCGACGGCGTGGACGACAGATTCACTCCCGGCAGCGGCGTCACCCGCCGCCGCTCCCCGCCGTCCGCAGCGACCTCGTAGAGGTGCCGCTCGGGGGTTCCGGCCTCGTTCGACGGGAACAGGATAGCCGCGCCGCCACGCGACCACACGGGCGTCACTTCGAAGCGATCGTAGACCTGGTTGCTCGCAACGGTGAAGTTGCCCGACGTAAGCTGCACGGGCTCCGCGCGGTCGCCCTCCGCGCCGATCACGTAGACGTGGTTCCAGTCGTCGCGCTCCGAGGTGAAGAGCAGCCGCTCCGAATCGGGCGACCAGCGCATCCAGATGGCGAGGGGCGAAATCCAGGCCTCCACCTCCTCCCGCCATATCGTCCGCACCTCACCCGTTGCCGGTGACGCAATGCGGATCTCGCGAGCGGTGTGGTCCAGCGACAGCCAGTTGACCGCCACCGACTCGCCGTCGGGGGACCAGTAGGCCTGGCTCCCGCCGCGAAGCGAATAGCGCTCGCCCTCGGAAGATCCCAGCCACGTCGTCTCGCCCCCTTCGGCCGGGATGATGCCCAGCCGGACCCGCCCGTACCCGATGAGCGTGAAGTTCACGTCGATGATCAGCCCGGAGAAATCGGTGTACCGGAAGCGCCGCTGTTCGTCGGTCGCCTGCGCGGTGTAGAGGATCCTGGTGCCGTCGGGCGACCAGCGCGGCTGCAGGTTGTGCCACCCCTCTCCATGAGAGCTGGTCAGCTGGCGCACACCCCCGTCCTCGAGATCGAGCATCCACAGTTCGCTCTCGCGGATGTACGCAAGCCTGCTCCCGTCGGGCGACAGCACCGGGTCGGGTCCGTTGAAATACTGCTGCGGTGTGTATCCGGGCGAGTTGGCCCCGAAGTCCACCAGGGTGCGGGAAGATCCCGAACCCGCGTCAGCGGCGTGGATGTCGCCGCCGGCGAGGTAGAGCAGGGAGCCGCCGTCGGGGGTCCAGGGTTCGGGGAGAAGGGTGCGGATCACGGCCTCGCCCCCCAGGGAAAGCCGCCGCACGTTCCCTTCCAGGTCCGTGACGTAGATGGCGCTGGAGTTGGTCTCTCCCTCGGTGACCGTGAACGCGATGCTGCCCCCGTCCGGCGACCACTCCGGTGCCGACAGCTGCCGGAACGTCCAGAGGTTGTCGGTCGTGAGCCGCGGCGCGTCCTGAGCCGCGACTCCCACGGGCCACGCGCCGAGTAGCAGCGCGATGGCCAGGAGGCCGCTCTGGCCTGGCGAAGGGCACCGGCGCCACGAAAACCGTTGGCCCGGCATGGCAAGGCGGCGCGCCGATGCACGACGGGGCCGCCAGGCGCGGCGGCCCCCCCATGCAATGATCCCGGCCATCATCCGCTGATGTTCGGGTTGCCCAGCCTCTCCAGATCCGGGAGCGGCCAGCAAGTCGTATCTCCGTACTCCCTCCCCAGATGATCCACGCCCGTAAAGAAGGGCAGGTCGTAGACCAGCATGTCGCTCAGTCTGTGCCCGCCCTCCAGGAACAACTCACGGCGGCGCTGCTCGATCACCATGTTCATGACGTTGTCCCCGGTGGGACCATCGACCATGTCCGCAGCGGGGTCGAAGGGCTGGAGACCGGCGCGCGCGTGCAGCTTGTTGATGACGTCGACCGCGGCCGAACCACCCTGGGACTCGGCCATGATCAACTGCGCCTCCACCCAGGTGGCGAGCGGGATGTTGTCGGAAAGGGTCTTGTACTTGGTGGTCTGCCACCAGTCGACATCGTAGGCCGCGATAATGCCGTTGTAGAAGAGTTCGACCCTCGGATCCGGGTCGCCCTTCCACTCGATTCCGCGAAATGGCGGCGCTACGGTGTAGTCCGAGCGCCTGACATTGCTGTCGACGAAGCGGTTCCAGCGGCGCCGGGGCGTGTCGTCGCGGTTGACATCGTACTGGAACTCCTCGGGCACTGTCGCGGCGGCGGTCGCGGCCCCGCTGAGGTTGCCCATGCCGCGGCGCGCCCTCGCGAGTCCCACGCTGGCCATGTTGCGGATGTCGTCGTTTCCGCCGGCCATGCTGATCGCCCGCTCGAATCTCTCGGACGAAACCGCCAGCACCTCGGAAGGCTGCATCAGCGGTCCACCGTCCAGGGCCATCTCGCAGAAGTTCTCGCCCAGCATCAGAAGGCTGTAGCCCTCGTAGGCCGACGCGGTCGCCAGCATGTCGTTCTTGTCGCCCGGCACATCCGCGTCGCTGAACTCGGTGATCCTCTCGAAGGCGTCCTTGGCCTGGAAGCGCGCCGTGTGGATCACGACGTACTGGCCGAAGCCACCCTCGTCGCAGCCGGCGCGGACGTAGTTGTCGTTCTGGGAATTGATCTGGCGGCCGCCCCATTCGCGGTAGACCTGACCTCCCGAGGTGTGCCACCACTCGTCGGACATGGCCGAACTGCCCGCCGAATAGTTGGTGTAGGCGCACTCGAAGTCGGCGATCGCGCTTTCGACGAGGAGCGACGAGATCCCGGGGTCGTCCAGCGTCTTGGCCTCGACCACACCGGGCAGATCGACTTCCAGGAGGTCGGAACATCCGCTCGCCACCACAGCGAGGGTGACCGCGAGGAAGAGTCGTGTTGTCTGGCTTTTGTTTTGCATTTCGATTCCTCCTCTCTAGAAGACGGCGCGGATGGTGAAGTCGATGCGCTGCAGCTGTGGCCACAGGTCCTGCACGTAGGCGCCCTTGTCGCCGATGTCCCCGTTCCAGTCCGTGTTCGAATGCACTTCGGGGTCGATTACGCGGGTGCCGTACAGTTCTCTCGTCTTCTGCCAGAGCACGAACATGTTGTGCGCGGAGAGCTGCGCCGTGGCCCGGGCGGCGCCCATCAGCGAAGCGATGCCGGAGGGCAGATCCCAGCGCAGGGTGATGTCGCGCAGTTTGGCGAAGCCCGAGTCGACCGCGCCGGCCTGGCAGACGAACCCCATCTGGTCGTAGGCCGCCAGTATGGGATCCTGCTCGCCGGGCGGCAGGTTGATCTCCCGGGTGTTCCGGAAGAAGACGTTCGCCCAGGCGATGTCGCCGTTGCACTTGTAGTAGCCGCCCTGTCCGTCGGCGGTGGCGCTGAGCGTCCACTGCTTGAAGCGCAGGTTCAGCGTTCCCGCCACATCCCACGTGGGGGTGGGCGAACCCCAGTACGCGGTGCCGGCCTCGGCACAGGGAACCGCCGGCCCCCCGCCCGAGATCGGATCGCCGCCTTCACACATCATGTTGACGAGGTTGCCGGCCGCGTCCCAGTCGGCGCTGACGACCTTCTTCATGAACATGGAGGCCACCGGGTAGCCTTCGACGTGGCGCTGACCGGGCCAGGGCAGCCCGATCAGAGGTGGGGTGATCCCGCCCAGATCGACCACCTTGTTGTCGGTCTTGGCGTAGCTGGCACCCAGATCCAGCGCCCAGTCTTCGGAGCGGAGGACCTGCGTCCCGACGGCGACCTCGAACCCCTTGTTGCTCACTTCACCGACATTCACGAACTGCGTTCCTGGGAAGCCGAGTGAGGGCAGCGCCGCTGCAGGCACGATCGCGTCCTTCCGGCTCTGGTCGTAGTAGGTGAAGTCGATGGTAACCTTCTGGTCCAGGAGGCTGGCATCGAAACCCAGTTCCAGCTCCTGACCCACTTCCGGCTTCAGATCGGGGTTGCCGATGTTGGAAGGAGTCAGCGTAGGAATGCCGCCACGACCGGTCGCCGGCGTGTACAGGCGGGTGGCGGCGAAGACGTCCGGTTGCTGTCCCGCCCGTCCCCACGCCGCTCTTAGCTTCAGGGTGTTGATCAGCCCTACCGACCAGAACGGTTCTTCGCTGAGCACCCATGCCGTACTCACCTTCGGGTAGACGACAAAGTCGAAGTTCTCGCCGAATGCGCTGTTGTCGTCCCCGCGCACCGCCCCAGTTACGAAGAGGCGGTTTCTCCAGCCGACCTGTTCCTGCACATACACGCCGAAGGTCTTGTTCTCGATGAAACTCTCGTCGGCGAGACGCTGGGCGGCGGCGCTCACCGTAGACACGCCTGGCACCGGGAACTCGACCCCGCTGGCCGTTGTGATCTGGTGTTTGCGCTGGTAATACTGCACACCTGACGAGGTTTCCAGCGTGATGTCGTTACTCAGGCTGAAGGGCACCGTGGCGCTGTAATTGATGGTGGTGAGGGTGGTGCGGTCCTGGACCACATCCTTCTGGCCTATGCTCCGCCGGAACGGACCGGGTTGCTGCGCCGTCCGCGGCCAGAGACTGAAGCTGCGCTGGTTGCCGAAGTCACCGCCGATATCGAGCCGGTGGGTCAACCAGTCGAAGGGTGAGTGGCGGAGGTAGAACCCCCCGGTGAAGCGGTCCACCTCTTCTTCTCCACTCACATGATTGTGGTAGTCCTCGTGCGAATTGCGGAAGAACCCGCGCGACGGACCATCGAGCTTCAGAGGGCTGCCCCACATGAGCTGGAAGGTCATCGCCTGCTCACCGCCCGAGGTGTGAGTCTTCTGGCGGATGAACCCCATGTTCACACCGACCTCGAAGTTCTCGGTTGTGTACGACAGGTTCGACCGGCCCGCCAACTTGTTTTGCCACTGGTAGTCGACCATCCCCTGGTCGCGCAGGACGTCGGCCGAGAAGTAGTACCGCAGGTTCTGGATCCCTCCGGAAACACTTGCGAAGAGCGAGGTGGGGAGCCCCGTCCGGAAGACGGGTGTCCCACGCTCTCTCTCCAGATCCACGAGGTTGGCCGAGAGGAGTTGGCCGGTATCGGAGTCCATGCCCCATACGACCGGGTACTTGTTGGCGGCGTCGTACAGGAACGAAGCGCCCTGACGCAGCGCCACCTCGAATCTGGGCGCACCCTGCTGGCCCCGTTTGGTGAAGATCTGAATCACGCCGTTCGAGGCTTCGGTCCCGTAGAGCGTTGCGGCGGCCGGACCCTTGATGACCTCGATCCGCTCCACGTCGTTGAGCGCCAGGTCGTTGAGCCGCGAGGGTCCGCCCCGCCTGTTGACGAAGGCGGCGGATTCGACGTTGTCCCGGTTGTCCACCCGTACGCCGTCGACGAAGATCACCGGTTCGTTGGAAAGGACCAGGCTGCCGGTGCCGCGGATCTTGATCGCGCCGCCACCGCCGATCTCGCCTCCGACCGAGCGCATGCGCAGCCCGGGAACTTCCGCCGTCAGCATGGACTGGATTTTCGGGGGTGAACGCCGCTCGATGACTTCGGACATGGCCACGGCGCTGACCGCGTTGCCGACGGCTCGGGCCTGTGCCCCGCCGGCGGTTCCCGTGACCACGATCTCGTCAAGCGAGATGGCCTGCCTTTGCAGTTCGATCCGGATCGCGCGGTCGCCCACGTTGACCGTCTCCTCCCATGCGGCGTAGCCGATCATGAGGACGCGCAGGGTTGCGGTGGCACCGGGCACGCCTTCGATCAGGAAAGCACCGTTGGCTCGGGCCAGATCACCGAGAGTGGTGCCGTCGACGCTTATCTGAGCGCCCACCAGCGGTTGCTGCGTGTCGGCGTCGACGACGGTACCGCCAACGGGATTCTGCGCCAGTGCCGAGCCGGGGAGGGCCAGCGCGACGAGTACAGGAAGGATGAGTGAGAGAGGCGACGCCCGATCACTACGGGAAGCGGGTCGAGCGCGGGGGAGGTTGAGGGGAATCGAGCCGGCGAATAGCAGTGTGGCCATGGCCCACCTCCGGTCCATCGGGGCGAGCCTGCACTCTCTCCCACACCTGCGGTCGAGCTAGGCTCGCTGGAAGAGTTGGCGGCATTGTACGCACATTTGTATTTGCGTGCAAGCAGTTAGCCGCCACTCCGCGTCAGCACCATGATCACCCCTCCCGCGTGCCCTGTTCCGAAGCGCGTCGTGGCGTCCGCGGGACTGATGTACTGGATCTCGCGGATATCACCCGCCGGGACCGTTCGCAGTTCCCGCGTCCCGCCGGCAAGCGGCACGTTGTCGACATAGATGCGGGCGTAGCCGCCGGCAGCGTTCGTCAGGGACGGCGCCGCGCGGGCGCGAAGCCACATGGGACGCAACAGTTGAACCACGTCATACGCATCGTTGGCACTGGTTTCCCGGGCCTCCTCGGCGGTAATCACATCCGAACCACGGTACCGGGCGCCTGTCCCGCCCTGTTTGACGCAGCCCCCGGCCACCGCCCATAACACACCGGGCAGGATCAGCCCGATGAGCCAGCGGCGGCGGGTCGTCATCGCCTCTTCCGCCGACGCTTGGGCCCGCGGGCCGGGCGTTTGCGCAACCGCGTGCCCTCGAACTCGCGCGCGTGGGCCCAGGCGATCATGGTATTGAAGGTGCAGGTCTCCCGGCGCCCTGTGGGGGTGCGCTGCCGATAGCTGCCGTCGGGTCCCATTTCCCAGGCGCAGCGGCGGTCTGCCAGCTGAATGTCCAGGACCTGCCGGAGTTCGGAGCGAAGGGCGGGGCTCTCGACCGGGACCAGCGCCTCGACCCGGGCGCTGAGATTGCGCCGCATGCAGTCGGCCGAACCAATGTAGTACTCCTCGTCGCCCCCGTTGCGGAAATAGTAGATCCGCGAGTGCTGAAGGAAGCGCCCGACGATGCTGACCACGCGGATGTTCTCGGACAGTCCCTGTATCCCCGGCCGGATCCGGCAGCTGTCTCGCACGATCAGGTCCACCTGGACTCCCTTGGCGGAGGCCGCGTAGAGCGCCCTCGTCACCTCGGGATCCTCCAGCGCGTTCATCTGGAACTGGATCTTTCCCGGTGAATCCTCGGAGTGAAGCTCACCCTCGCGCTCGATCCGGCGCAGGATGGCGGGCCGCAGGTATTTCGGGGCGGGCAGCAGCTTCCAGTACTTCCGCTTGGGCTTGTACCCCGTGGTGAGATAGTTGAAAAGCTCGGTAAGGTCGGCACCGATGGAGAGGTCGCAGGTCAGCAGTCCGTGGTCGCAGTAGAGGCGTGCCGTACCGCCGTGATAGTTGCCGGTTCCGAGGTGGGCGTACCGCCGAAGCCCGTCGTAGTCCTGGCGCACCACCAGAACCACCTTGCAGTGGGTCTTCAGCCCCAGCACACCGTAGGTGACGTGGATGCCGTGCGAGGCCAGCGCGTTCGCCCAGTGGATGTTGGCCTCCTCGTTGAAGCGCGCCCTGAGTTCGATGACGACCGCGACCTGTTTTCCACTGCGGGCGGCGAGCACGAGGTGATCGATGATGCTGCTGCGCGGCGCCATCCGGTAGAATGTCATCTTGATGGCCCGCACCTTCGGGTCGTGCGCGGCCTCGCGCAGGAAGCGCAACACCGATGTGTCGAACGCCTGATAGGGATGATGCAGGAGGATCGGCCCCTCTTCGCGGATGGTGTGGAAGATCGGGCGGGAGCTCAGGAGTTCGGGGTGTTGCGACGGCTGGTGGGGCAGGTCCTTCAGCCGGGGCCGGGGCAGGTCGTGAAGTTCCATGAGATCGCACAGCCCCAGCAGCCCCTCGCCGGTGAACACGTCGCTGTCCCTCAGTCCGAGCACGCTCGTCAGGTGGCCGACGCGTTTGGGGTCGAAGCCCTCGGCGACCTGCAGCCGGACGATCGGCGCCAGGCGGCGCTTTCGCAGGCCCGCCTCGATCGTCTCCAGGAGGTCGTCGGCCATGTCCTCGTCCACGTCGTAGATCGCGTTCCGCGTCACGCGGAAGAACTCGCAGGCCAGGATCTTCATGCCCGGAAAGAGCAGGTCCAGGTTGTTGGCCATAATGCTCTCGAGCGGCACCCAGACGCTGGTTTCGTCGATGCGGACGAACCGCGGAATGCCCGTACCCACCGGCACCTTCACCCGCGCCAGCATGCTGTGCTCGTCGCGCGGGTAGCGCAGCGTAACCAGCAGGTTCAGCGAGAGGTTGGAGATGAACGGGAAGGGATGCGCGGGATCGGTCGCCTGCGGAGTCACCAGCGGGTAGATGTTGCGGAGGTAGTGCTTGCGGAGCCACTTCCGCTGCTGTGAAGACAGATCGTCCCAGTCGGTGATGTGTATCTTCTCGGCGGCCAGCGCGGCCAGGATCTCGCGTGCCGTCTCCCGCTGCCGCCGCTCGAGGTGCCGAACCACTTCGTGGCACTGATCGATCTGCTCGACCGGCGTGCGCCCGTCGACCGTCCTTTCGGTGATTCCGGCTTCGGCCTGCTGCTTCAGTCCCCCGATCCGCTTCATGAAGAACTCGTCCAGATTCGATCCGACGATCGCGAGGAATCTGAGCCGCTCCAGGAGCGGTGTCCTGGCGTCTTCGGCCTCGTGCAAAACGCGAAAGTTGAAGTTGAGCCAGGTCAGCTCGCGGTTCAGGTAGTATTCGGGCCGGTCGAGGTCGTGCTGGTCCGCAGCTTGCGGAACCGGCGTCGGGTCCGCCGGTGTAACAAAGTTGGAGGTGTCCCGTTGCAGGGCGGGAGGGGCTTGCTCACCGGCCGCGGACCGCTGGACGGAGGCCGCATCCGGCGAGCTTGTGTGACCATTGCGCGTCGAATGGTCCAGCCGGGGCGGGGATGACTCGGACATCGCGTAAACATATGTTATGAGGGCGTGCACAGCCAGCGAACGGCGGCGCTCCCGCGTTGACCGGAGGCTGGACGGCTTTCACCTTGCATCGGCAGATGGAAGCAGCGCCCCTTCCTTGCGAAAGGAAAGCACGATGAAGAACTACACCGCCCTCCTTACCCTCTTTGCCGCCGCGTGTTCATCGGCTCCGCTCTCCTTCTACGGTGTCGCTCCGCCCGGCAGGGAGACTGCCTACCAGTGTGCTGTCGCCCAGTTGAACATCATGGGATATACCATCGAGGACGGGAACAGCGACGCGGGGTTCGTTCGGGGACGGAAACAGACTTCCGGGCTGGGCACCCAGATCTTCACCGGGAACACCTATCACGACCTCCTCACGGCCTCGGCCTTCGACAATCCCGCGACCGGCGAAACCAACCTCCGCGTGGTGGCGTCGCGGATCGCCGACCAGGATGTCGGCCTGCTCGCGGCCCTGTCGGATGAACCGGCCCAGGGTGAGGACGTGATTGCGCCCTCGGACAGCGGGATCGAGGATGCACACGCGCTCCTCGCCAACTGCGGTGTCTCCAGCGTCACCGGCCCGAGAAACGAGCAGGAGGAATACCTGCTCGAGGGCTCGGTCGACCTTTTCTGACATGAGATCGGATTGGCAGGGTCTCGGCATCCCTCGGTGACCACGTCTCGAATGCACCAGGTTCGGGGAGAAGTGCCGGTCTCCTCTCCGCATGCCTTTCTGCGACTGTGCGAGGGCGGACCGCGGGGGTTCTGGGCTTCGGGTGACCGATGGGTGGCCCACGGTGGGCTGATGGACCGGGTAGCCGTCGAACACGACGCCGCCGATGCGCAGCGTACCCGTTTTCGGTCCGTGCAGGAGGATGCACAGGGGTTGTTCCGTGGCTTCGCCGATCCGGGCGCCCGCCCGCGTCTCTTCGGAGGATTCTCTTTCTGGCCCACGCGCAGAGCCGATCCGGTCTGGTCGTCCTTTCCACCGGCGCTCTTTCATCTGCCCGAAGTAGAAATCGAACATGATCCCGCGACGGGAACCTGCATCCTGGTGGTGCGGGCCCGGGCCCCCGAGGACGCCGAGCGGCGCTGGGAGCGCTGGGCCGCTGCGCTGAATCGCGGCCCGGAGCCTGGTCGGCCGGGTCGCATGGCCACGGCCGTCCCCGGCATGGAGCCGGTGGGGGGCACGCACCGCCGACCGCGCTACGCGGCCCCGGTTCGCGTCTTCGAAACCGAGCGCGCCACCTGGGGGGGGATGATCTGGCAGGCGCTGAGCAGGATCCGGGCCGGGGATGCCGAGAAGGTGGTGCTTGCCAGAACCCTGGAGGTGGCGCCGGCAAGGCCCTTGGGGCCCGCCGATCTCGTCAGCGCTCTCTGGGAAGAGAATCACGGCAGTCATGTGTTTCTCTTCGAACCGGTTGCGGGACAGGCGATGGTCGGGGCGGCGCCGGAAACGATCGCAACGCTGGTCAACGGTGTGGTGAAGGCGACGGCCGTTGCGGGGAGCGCGAGGGTCGGGGCCGATTCGGTCGAGACCGCACAGTTGGCCCGCGAGCTCTTCGACAGCGAGAAGGACCGTGCCGAGCACGACTTCGTGGTTCGCGACATGGTGGCGCGCCTGAGGGCGCTGGGGTGTACGGTGCAAAGGGATGTGGAGCCTCATGTCCTGGCTCTGGCTCGAATCCAGCACCTCGAGACCAAGATCGCAGCCGAGGTACCCGCAGGTATCTCACTTCTGAACATCCTGGAGTCCCTTCATCCGACCCCAGCGGTCTGCGGAATCCCGCGCAGCGTGGCGCTTTCCGTGATCGGGGCGAGTGAGCCCTTCGACCGCGGTTGGTACGCCGGCCCGGTCGGCTGGTTCGATTCGGAGGGGAAGGGGATCTTCGTGCCTGCGCTGCGTTCGGCCGTCTGCTCGGGCGACCGGTGGCGGCTCTTTGCCGGTGGCGGAATCGTGCCCGGGTCGGATGCGGCCCTGGAATGGGAGGAGACGGAGCTGAAGTTCCGCCCGGTGTTGCGGGCGACCGCCCGGGCAGGCGCTGCCGAGAGCACCGCGGTCGGAGCCGGGTGACTCCGGCGTGACCAACGGCGAGCTCAACTTCAAGTGGGCCCTCGCGGTTTTGTCTGCGCTGGCGGAGTATGGGCTGGAGGAGGTCGAGATCGCCCCCGGGTCAAGGTCCGGACCGCTGGTGCTGGCCTCTCGTTCGCTTCCCGGGCTGCATGCAAGGGTGCACCTCGATGAGCGATGCGCCGCATTCTTCGCGCTGGGGTATGGACGCGCGCACCTTGGCCCCGCGGCGGTGGTCACGACCTCCGGCACGGCGGTCGCCAACCTGCTGCCCGCAGTGGTCGAGGCCGACATGTCCGACGTGCCGATGGTGCTGATCACGGCCGACCGTCCCCCGCGGCTGCGCGGAGCAGACGCGAACCAGACGATCGACCAGCCAGGGATCTTCGGAGACCGGGTCCGGTTCCAGGCCGACCTGCCGGTTCCCTCACAAAGCGGTCTGGAGGGGACCGGACCGAGTTCGATGTCCGAGGTCGTCCGCGCGGCCGCCCGGCACGCTCTGGGCCCTCCGGGCGGCCCGGTGCACCTCAACGTTCCCTTCGACAAGCCCCTGGAGCCCGAGTCCACGGAGGGACTCGACCTGAAGGAGCCGGGAGGCGAGCAACGATTCGATCTTTCCATGCATTTGACCGAGGCTGACGCCGGGGAAGCGGACGATGGCCCGTGGCGACGCCGCACGGACCGGCGCCGGCGAGGCCGCGACAAGCAGGAGATGCTGGCGGGCCGGCTCATGATGGCTCGGCGCCCGTTGCTGGTCGCGGGACCGTCCACGGACGCGGGCCTCGATGGTCCCGCCATTGCCCGATTCGCTGTCGCCCGTGGCGTACCGACCTTTGCGGACCCCCTCTCGGGTGCGCGTTTCGACGGTCGGGCCGAGGTCTCGTCTCCATCCCCCATCCTGGGTGCGTACGATCATTTCCTGCGGGTCCCGGCTGTAGTCGAACAGCATGTTCCGGACCTCATCATCCGCGTCGGGCGCACGCCCACGTCGGGGGGGCTCGAAAGGACCCTCGCGGCTTGGGGCGACGCGACACAGATCGTCATCGACGATGGCGCGCACCGGAAGGATCACCAGCGCCTGGCCGACCACTACCTGCATGCTTCCGCGGGCGCGATGCTCGGCTATCTTGCGGGCGACGACCCCAGGAGCACACTGACGCCTGCTCCCCTCGGCGCCTGGGCCCGCGGCTGGATCGATCTCGAAGCGGCGACCTGGTCGGCGATCGACGACATGCCTCCGGATTCGGAGCACGAGGGGGATTACGCGGCGGCCCTGGTCCGCGCCCTCCCGGACGGCAGCACCCTCTTCGTGTCGTCCTCCATGCCGGTCCGTGACGTGGACGCCTACGCGCGGCCGGCGCCACGCGGCCTCCAGGTCCTGGGGAATCGCGGCGCCAGCGGTATCGACGGCATTGTCTCCACCGTGCTGGGGTGCGCGGCGGGGGGTGCGTGGCCGATCGTGGCCCTCATCGGCGACATCGCTTTCTACCACGACATGAATGGGCTCCTCGCCGCCCGCGACCAGGAGCTCAACGCGGTATTCGTGGTGGTGGACAACGACGGGGGCGGTATCTTCCATATGCTCCCGATCCGCGACTTCGAGCCGGTCTTCACGCCGTACTTCGCGACCCCGCACGGACTCGATTTCCGGCATGCTGCGCGGATGTACGGGCTGCGGTTCACCGATGTCGCCGCGCCGGAGGAGCTGGAGGGCGCGGTCGCCGCCGCGGTGGGCCGAGCGGGGACCGAAATCATCCGCGTGCGGACCGACCGCCATGCGAACCGGCTCCGGCATGACCAGACCCGCGAACGCGTAGCCCGACGCCTCAACGAACTCCTCGACAGAGAGACACCATGACCGAAACGACCTGGCAGACCGTCAAGTCCTACCAGGACATCACCTACAGGAAGCGCGACGGCGTCGCCCGCATCGCGATCAACCGGCCCGAGGTTCGCAACGCCTTCCGGCCCGAGACCCTCTTCGAGCTCCTCGACGCCTTCAACGACGTCAACGAGGACGCCTCGATCGGCGTCGTGCTGCTCACGGGCGAGAGTCCCGCGAAGGATGGCAAGTACGCGTTCTGCTCGGGGGGCGACCAGCGGGTGAGGGGCGACGCGGGCTACGTGGGGGGCGACGGGGTGCCGAGGCTCAACGTCCTGGTGCTGCAGCGGCTGATCCGGACGATGCCCAAGCCGGTGATCGCGATGGTGGCGGGCTACGCGATCGGCGGCGGGCACGTGCTGCACGTCGTGTGCGACCTGACGATCGCCGCCGACAACGCCGTCTTCGGGCAGACGGGGCCCAAGGTGGGCAGCTTCGACGGTGGATTCGGGTCGTCGTACCTGGCGCGCATCGTGGGACAGAAGAAAGCGCGCGAGATCTGGTACCTGTGCCGGCAGTACAACGCCGCCGAGGCCTTCGAGATGGGACTGGTCAACAAGGTGGTGCCGGTCGACGAACTGGAGGACGAGGGGTTCCGGTGGGCGCAGCAGATTCTCGAGCACAGTCCGCTGGCGATCCGTTTGCTGAAGTCGGCGATGAACGCGGATGTGGACGGCCAGGCGGGGCTGCAGGAGTTGGCCGGCAACGCCACTCTCCTCTTCTACATGACCGAGCAGGGCCAGGAGGGACGCGACGCTTATTTGCAGAAGCGCAAGCCGGACTTCCGCAAGTACCCTTGGCTGCCATGGTGAGGGCGCGTTCATGGAGATGAGTCCGACCTGGGCGTGGGTTCTTGCGACCCGTCCGCGCACGCTGACCGCGGGGGCGGCTCCGGTCGTCGCCGGGACGGGGTTCGCGGCCGCCGACGGGGTCTTCGCCCAGCTGCCGGCGCTGGCGGCGCTGGTGGGGGCGCTGCTCATCCAGATCGCCACCAACCTGGCGAACGACTACTACGACTTCGTCAAGGGCGGCGACACCGGCGAACGGCTGGGTCCCGTGCGGGTGACCCAGGCGGGGATCCTTCCGCCCGATGCGGTGTTTCGCGGGATGGTTTTGGCCCTCGCGCTGGCATTCCTTACGGGAGTGTATCTGGTCTGGGTAGGGGGCTGGCCCGTCGCCGTGATCGGTCTCGTGTCGATGCTGATGGGAGTCTGCTACACCGGCGGCCCGTATCCGCTCTCGTACAATGGCCTCGGCGACGTCTTCGTATTCGTCTTCTTCGGACTGGTCGCGACCGCGACCACCTACTATGTGCAGGCCGGGTTCTGGTCGCCGGGCGCGATTCTCGCGGGGGCGGGACTCGGGGCGATGAGCACCGCGATGCTGGTGGTGAACAACCTCCGCGATCGCGAGACGGACGGTGCGGCGGGCAAGCGAACGCTGGCCGTGCGATTCGGAGACCGGTTCACGGTGGCGCAGTACTTCGTCTGTCTCGCGGCTGCCGCCACCGTGCCCGCTGCGGGGCTTGCGTTCATGGGGTGGTCGCCACTGACCTCTCTGGCGATGGGCGGCCTGGTGCCGTGTGTTCCCGCCGCGCGCCGCGTTGTGAACTTCGACGATCGGCGGGCCCTCAACCCGGCACTCGCCATGACCGCCCGGGGAGTCGCCTTCTACGGAGCGGGACTGGGCGTCGGCGCCCTCGTGGGGGCGACGGGCGTCTTCGGCGGGTGACTTCCGGCGACCCGGCCGCGCGGCAGGCGGCTTCTCCCGGCGACGATCCCCCCCCGCCTCTCCCCACCCCCGCCGACGACCTCGCGCGGCAGGCGTCGCGAACACCGTCCGCCACCGCCCTGTCCTGGAACGGCGGGCACTGGACGTACCGGCAACTCCACGCGCGCGCCGCCACGCTGGCGGATCGCTTCCGGGCCACCGGCGCGCTCCCCGGCCACCCGGCCACCCTCTGCGCCACCCCCGGCGCCGACACCGTCGCGGCCCTCTTCGCCCTTTGGCGCGCAGGATGCGTGGCGGTCCCTCTGCACGAGAGGCTCACACCCACCGAGGTCGATCACGCGCGCAACACTGTAATGTCAACATTACATATCGACAACAAAACATTACACATCTTGACTTCCGGCGGCACTGACGACCCGGACACTCCAGCCGATCCGGCCGGCCTCGGCCGACACCAACGCTCCAACCGCGCTGCGCCTCCGCGCTCCATTCGCGGCAACCCCGGCACCGCGACCCACCCCGCAAGTCCCACCCCCTACGCCGCCTTCCCCGACGTCTGCACCCTACTCCTGACCTCCGGATCCACCGGCGCCGCCACCGCGTTCGGGTTCACGCGGGCCGCACTGGCCGCCTCGGCATCGGCGGTCGCGCGCCGTCTGCGCCTCACCCCCGACGACCGCTGGGCGCTCTCGCTCTCCCTCGGCCACATCGGTGGCCTCTCCCTCGTCGTACGCGGGGTCATCACCGGCGCCGGCGTTCGCCTGTGGCCGGCCTTCGATGCCGGCGCCCTGGCGCGCGCCATCGCGCGGCGGCAGGTCACCCACCTCGCCGTCGTGCCGGTCATGCTGCGACGCCTCCTCGCGGCGCTGGGGGGACAGCCCATCCCACCGTCCCTGCGCTGCGTCCTGGTGGGCGGCGCGGCGGCGTCACGCACGCTCCTCGACGAAGCCTGGGCCACGGGCCTGCCCATCGCCACTACCTGGGGCATGACCGAGACCGCGTCCCAGGTCGCCACCGCGCCGCCCGATCTGGCCCGCCGCCGCCCGGGCACCGCCGGGCGTCCCCTGCGCGGCCTCGAAGTGCGCACCACGCCCGAGGGAGCACTGCAGGTTCGCGGCCCGACACTGGCCACCCTGGCGGTTCCGGGGCCCGGCGCATCCCCACGGGCGCTGCCGCGCGACCCGGGCGGTTGGTTAGCCACCCGCGATGTCGGCCGCGTGGACTCCGGCGGCCTCGTCTGGATTCAAGGACGCGCCGACGCGATCATTGTGAGCGGGGGGCTCAACGTGAGTCCCGGCGAGGTCGAGCGGGTGATCGAGACGCTGCCAGGTGTCCGGGAAGCCGTTGTCTTCGGTCTGGCCGACGAGGAGTGGGGCGAGGTTGTGGCGGCGGTGATCGAAGCCGGCCCGGGCGCGGTCAAGGCCTGCGACATCGACCGCCACTGCCGCGAGCGGCTGGCGCGGGGGCGCTGTCCGTCGCGCATCGTGGTTGTGGATTCGCTGCCCCGCACCTGGACGGGAAAGGTGATGCGGGCCAGGGTGCGCGAGCGCTTCGGACCGGAGCTGGGTGCTGCGCCGCGCCACTCCGACTCGAGCACGAATGCAAGGGAGACGACATGATCGAGGAACTTCGCTGGCGCGGTCTCCTTGCCGACGCGACCGAACACGCGGCGGCGGCCTTCGCGGCCGGACAGGTGACGGGCTACATCGGCTTCGACCCCACCGCTTCGTCGCTGCACGTGGGGTCGCTGGTGCCGATCATGGGGCTCGTCCACCTGCAGCGGGCCGGCCACTGCCCGATCGCGCTGGTCGGCGGCGGCACGGGCCTCATCGGCGATCCGTCCGGCAAGGCCTCGGAGCGCGCACTCCTCGACCGCGAGAGAGCCGAGGAGAACGCCGCGGGCATCCATCGGCAGCTGGCGCACTTCCTCGACTTCGAATCGCGCACGGCTCCCGCCCGCATGGCGAACAACCTCGACTGGCTCGATGGGCTGCGCCTGGTCGACTTCCTCCGCGACGTCGGCAAGCACTTCTCGGTGAACGCGATGATGCGCAAGGAGTCTGTCCGCCGCCGCCTGGCCGACGAGGAGTCCGGCATCTCCTTCACCGAGTTCAGCTACCAGCTGCTGCAGGCGTACGACTTCTCGGAACTCAACCGCCGCTACGGCTGCACCCTGCAGATGGGCGGCTCGGACCAGTGGGGCAACATCACCGCCGGGATCGACCTGGTGCGGCGGATGGGCGGGCCACGCTGCCACGGCGTCGTCTTCCCCCTCGTCGAGTCCTCCAGCGGCGTCAAGTTCGGCAAGACCGAAGAAGGCAGCGTCTGGCTCGATCCCGAGCGCACCTCCCCCTACCGCTTCTACCAGTTCTGGCTCAACACCGAGGACGGCGACGTGGTCCCCTACCTCAAGCGCTTCACCCTCCTCGACCGCGGCGCCATCGACGAACTCGCGCACGCGGTCGCCGAGCGGCCCCACCAGCGCGCGGCCCAGCGCCGTCTGGCCGCCGAGATGACCCGCACGGTGCATGGGGACGGCGGGCTGGACCGCGCGGAGCGGGCGTCGAGGGTGCTGTTCGGCGGCAGCCTGGAGGGCCTGGGGGCGGCCGACATCGAGGAGATTTTCGCCGACGTGCCCTCGACGGTCGTCGCCCGGTCGGCGCTGGAGGACGGGGTGGAGCTCGCAGTCGTGATAGCCGATGCCGGGATGACGGCTTCCCGCAGCGAGGCGCGCCGCCTGATCCGCGGCGGCGGGGTCTACCTCAACGGGGAACGCGTGGCCGACATGGGGGCAACGGTGGGGCAGAGCGACCCGATCGACGACCGCTACGTCCTCGTGCGAGTGGGCAAGAAACGCCATCTGGTAGTGGAGGCAGGGTAGGGGAGATGGGCCTCGCACGCCCGGTCGATCACCCTTCCTGCCGGCCCCGCACCCCGATCGGCGCCCCCAGCAGTTCATCCGGTATCCCGAACGCATCCACCAGCTCCAATGCCCGCGGGGCCAGCTCCCGACACAGCGCGTTGACCTCGCGGCGCACGGCCTCGCTCTTGGCCGGCTCGAAGTAGCCCGTCTCCAGGTACCAGGCGCGGTCCGCTTCAAGGGTCGCGAGCCCGAACAGCGCGAGCACACGGGCGACCAGCTCCTTGCCGTGACATTCGGGCATCGGGTCCAGGGCGTCGAGCGAAGTCTCCAGCACGATCCGGTCCACATGGGCTCGCGCCAGTGTGATGAGGTGGTCCTGGCACTCGTTGATCGCGTCGAAGCTGTCCATGCCCTGGTCCATTCGCGCCTTGAGGCGGCGCGCAGCGGACCGCAGGAGGCGCTGCTCACGGTAGCGGAGGGCCGCGAGCTGGAATTCCGGATCCGCGAGGTGGGCCGGGTCGGTCCTGCGAGTGACCACGGGGTTCATCTCGGCCAGGCGGATGCCGGTGAGTTCGGCGAGATACCGGGCCATGCCCCACATGTTCAGGCTTCCCAGGTCCCTGCGGAGGCGCGACAGCAGCCCCTTGGCGACCAGCTGGAGCAGCACCGGATTGGCACCCTCGAAGGTGGTGAAGACGTCGGTGTCGGCCCGCAGGCGGGCGAACCGGTTCTCGGACAGGTATCCCTTGCCGCCGCAGGCCTCCCGGCAGGCCTGAAGGGAGTCCATAGCCAGCCGCGAAGCTGCGGCCTTCAGACCCGCAGCGCGCACCTCCAGCTCCATGCGGTCGGTGTCGGAGTCGGCGAAGCGGCGGGTGAGGTCGCGTACCGCGAACCCCATCGCGTAGCAGGCGGCGAGGCGCGGGAGCAGCTGGCGCTGCAGGGCGAGGTAGTCCAGCACCGGGACTTCGGCGCCACCCGCGGGGCCGAACTGGCGCCGCGCGGCGGTGTAGCGCACCGCAATCGTCAGAGCCTTGCGCGTGACCGTCTGCGAGGCGGCGGCGATGCTGATCCTGCCCGCGATCAGGGTGCCAAGCATGGTGAAGAAGCGGCGGCCCGCGCTGGGGATGGGGCTCTCGTATTCGCCCTGCGGGGTGATGCGGGCGAAGCGGTCGAGGAGCGCGTCCTTCCCTACGCGCACGCCGTCGAACCGGATGCGGCCGTTGTCGACGCCGTTCAGCCCCGCCTTGGCCCCGCAGTCCTCGATGCGGACTCCGGGCGCGATCCTGCCGCGTGCGTCTCGGATGTGGACCAGGAAGGCGTGAACCCCGTGGTCCTCGGGTCCGATGCGCAGCCGGGCGAAGACGGTGGCCATGCGTCCGTGAAGCGCGGCGTTGCCGATGTAGTCCTTGCGGGCGTCGTCGTCCGGGGTCGTGATCACGAACTCGCCTGATGCTCGGTCGTATTCGGCGGTGGTCCGGAGGTCGCGGACGTTGGAACCGTGCCCGGTCTCGGTCATTGCATAGCAGCCGGGCAGCGCCAGCGAGGCGACCCCCGGCAGGTAGCGCTCGTGGTGCTTCCCGGTGCCGAGCTGCGCGATGCTGCCGCCGAAGAGCCCGAACTGGACGCCGTACTTGACGAGGACGCTGAGGTCGCCCAGCGCGAGCTCCTCGAATGTGGCGACCGCCCCGCCCGGATCGCCCATCCCACCCCATTCACTCGGCAGCCCGACCCCACCGAGCCCCAGGTCGGCAAGCACCTTGACCGCAGCGAGGGTGCGTTCGCGGTACTCGGCCCGGGGGATCTCGTCCGGGATGCGCAGCTCGGGCCTGGCCAGCGCCTCCCGGACCCGGTTGCGAATGTCGGCGTAACCGCCGTGGATGTGCGCGGCCACCTCCTCGACCACACCGCGGAGCGGTTCGGGCGCGCCCGCCCGCTCGTCGCCCGTGCCTGTCAGATCCCGCAGCGCTTCGGGTCCGGCAAGTCCCAGTTCCAGCTCCACCTGTCCGAGCGAGGCGAGCGCGTCGTCGCGCCAGGGAAGCGCCGCGGCCGCGGCCAGGCCCTCGCTGTCCGGCTGCTCTGCATACAGCGTCATCAGGTGCACCTGTCTGCGAACCGCCCGCTCGGCGACCGCGACACCCGCGCGGGCGAGGGTGAGGCTGTCTCCGGCGCCCGACTGGACCGTGGCCATCGCCGCGGCAAGGACCGGTGGCGCGGGGGGAGTGACCGGATCGAGCCAGTCCCGCACCTTCTGCCGTCCCTCCGGGGTCATCCACCCGGCCCCGTCCAGGGCGCCCGTGATGGCGCCGAGTTCGGCATCCTCCATCAGGCCGTCCGACCAGACCGCGCACAGGATGGGCAGGAAGGCAAGGAAGGTGGGCTCGGGAGAGAGGGAGGGCCGAGGAGAGGGGGCCGTCCCGGGCGATTCGGAGAGCTCGGTGGGTGATGTCATGCCGTGCCGCTGAGGTTCCGGGTGTCCGTGGATGAACCCTGCCAGGCGCCCCGGCTGGCCGGCGCCTGGATGCCCGGAAGATAGGCAATCGCCGGGTCACCCCTTGATAATCGTCCCGTCGTCAAGCAAAGTCGGTTCTTCCGTTTCCTTCCCTACACTCTGAATCCGCCGATGGCTTCACGCCCGAACTTGTCCGATCCGCCGACGGGTCCCCCTTTGGTCGGTGTGATCATGGGATCCCGCAGCGACTGGGACACCATGAAGCACGCCGCGGATACCCTTGAGGCGCTGGGGGTTCCGCACGAGGTTCGTGTCGTTTCGGCGCATCGCACCCCGGATCTGCTCTTCGAGTACGCGGCCGGTGCGGAGGAGCGTGGGCTTCAGGTGATCATCGCCGGGGCTGGAGGCGCGGCGCACCTGCCGGGGATGGTCGCGTCGAAGACGGTGCTGCCGGTGCTGGGTGTTCCCGTGCAGTCGCGCGCGCTGAAGGGGATGGATTCGCTGCTCTCGATCGTGCAGATGCCGGGAGGCGTCCCCGTGGGGACCCTGGCGATCGGGGTGGCCGGGGCGACGAACGCTGCCCTGCTGGCGGGCAGGATCCTCGGGCAGACCGATCCCGCGATCCGGGAGGCGGTACGCGCGATGGCCGCGGCCCGCACCGAGGCGGTCCTGGCCGACCCCGACCCGAGCGTCCCGCCGCCGCGGTGAGGGTCGGCGTACTCGGCGGCGGGCAGCTCGCCCGCATGCTGGCGCTCGAGGGGATCCCGCTGGGGCACCGGTTCACGATACTGGAGCCCGGTGCCGATCCGCCCGCCGCAGCGCTGGGCAGCGTGGTGGCCGCGGCCTATGACGACCCAGAGGGGTTGAGGAGGGTGGCCGCGGCGTCGGATGTCGTGACCTACGAGTTCGAGAACGTCCCGGCAAAGAGCGCGGCGTACCTGGCCGCACGGCTCCCCGCACTGCCGCCTCCGGAGGCGCTGGAGATCGCGCAAGACCGTGTGGCCGAGAAGACGATGTTTCGCGAACTCGGGATAGAGACCCCCGCGTTCCATCCGATCGATGGTCCCGGCGATGTCGATGCGGCGCTGGCCGTGACGGGCCTTCCCGCGGTGATCAAGACCCGCCGGCTGGGATACGATGGCAAGGGCCAGGCAGTGGTGCGGACGTTCGAAGAGGCGGCGGCCGCGGCGGAGCGGCTTGGAGCCGGGTCGGTCGCGAATGGATCCGCGCTGAACGTAGTCGCGCGATACGGACTCATTGCGGAGGGGCTCGTGCGCTTCGATCGGGAGCTGAGTGTGCTGGCCGTCGCGGGGCGCGACGGAGACCGCGTCTTCTATCCGCTGACCGAGAACCACCACGGCGGGGGTATCCTGCGGACCAGCTACGCTCCTGCGCCGGGACTCACCGATCCGCTTCAGGCAGAGGGAGAGACGCTCGCGGGTCTCGTGCTGGACCGGCTCGGGTACGTCGGCGTCCTTGCCATAGAGCTCTTCGAGACGGCAGGACGGCTTCTCGCCAGCGAGATTGCACCCAGAGTCCACAATTCGGGGCACTGGACGCTCGATGGCGCCCGCCCGAGCCAGTTCGAGAACCACATCCGAGCAGTGACCGGGATGCCGCTTGTCCCACCCCGCGTGCCCGGCCCGGCCGCGATGGTCAACCTGATCGGCGAAGTCCCCGACGTACACAAGCTCGCAGCGATCCCCGGCGCTCACATCCATCTCTACGACAAGACACCCCGTCCGGGTCGCAAGCTGGGCCACGTCAACGTCACCGGTGACAACGGGGGCGCGGTCATGGAAACCGTAGAGCGGGTCTGGGCGTCGATGCGTGGGGCAGGGGGGCTGCCTCGGGCCACCGGCTGGTAGGCGATCGGGAGCGGGCAACCCCGTCCGCGATTAGCTTATCCGTTCTGCCCAATCCCGGGAGACGTCATGCTGGAAGAAACCAAGACCAGAATATCCGAGGAAGTCGACGCGCTGACCCATGAGCTGAACGTCGAGCTTCCGGACCGGATCAAGAGGGCCGTGGAGCTCGGTGATCTCAGCGAGAACTCGGAATACAAATCGGCGCTGGAGCGCCAGCAGTTCGTTCAGGCGCGGATCGGCCATCTGGCGTGGCGCATGGCCGAGCTGTCGAAGATCGATGTCGACGACGTTCCGGCGGACCGCGTGGGCTTCGGCTCCAGGGTCCGCGTTCTCGATCACGCACGGGGCGCCGAGACCACCTTCACCATCGTCGCGGGGGACTACATCGACCTGGAGAAGGGGCACATCTCCCTCGATTCACCCATCGGCCGCGGCCTGATGGGCACCCGCGAGGGAGACGAGGTGACGGTCACCCTGCCGGTGGGTCCGCGGCAGTATCGAGTGGTCGAGCTTACCACATTGCCGCAGCAGCTGGAGGCGGGCGAGCAGGCCAGACGCCGCTAACTAGAACCCGGCCGGCCTCGGGATCCTCGCCACCACGATCGTGATCGGGGTGAGCGCGGGGACGCGGAAGATGGCTCCGGCACCCTCGGCCACGGCCTCGAAATCGAACACGCGCACCCCGCTCGCGCCGATCCGTCCGAGGAATCGCTGGCTGCGCGCGAGCGGGACGGACGGGTCGGACGTGTCGTCGTCCTCGCCCGTCATCGTCACGGGCCAGGGATAGCGCCCGGGTGGATCGGGGTTCGAGAAGATCTCGGTCGAGGTGGGGAAGTCGTATGTGAGGAACCGGGGCATGTTCTCGTCCGTGAGCCACGGTTCGGCCCCGGCGACGGTCAGCGCGGCCGCGTGATCGGCGAGGAGTTCGGCCATTGTGCGACCGGTCAGCGCTTCGATCCCGGCGATGCCCGGAAGCGCCAGGGAGTCTTTCAGCGCCCGCACGAACGCCTCGTCGGCCGCCTGGACATCGTCGCCCACCGCGAACCGGTCGCGCAGCAGGCGATGGAAGTGCCAGCCGCTCCCGTAGACGTGGCCCTCATCCAAAGGCTCGAAGCTGACCGCGTTGGGATCGACCGAGAACGCACGGACTACCCGGGCCATGATCTGAAAGGTCCCATAGGCCTCCGGGCGCAGGTTGGCGAGGCCGTCGCGCATCATGGTGCGGTTCACGCGGTCGCGCATCGCCGGTCCGCCGGCCCTTTCCCAGGAGAGCCGCGACGTCATCTCCTTCGCGATTTCGGCCCTGCCCTCCTCTATCCAGCGGGGATTGAAGGTGCGGACGCCCGCCGGCGTTCCGCGCAGAGCGTGGCTTCGAACGCGCTTGTAGAGCGAGCTGACGTGCGCCATCTCGTGGGTTATCCCGCCCATGGCCCAGTAGCGATCGGCATCGAGACTGGTGAAGGCGCTGGCCTCCACGTGCATCAGTTCCATCTCGTTGGAGGTGGCGCAGTCGACTTCGGTGAAGGCCATGTCACCCGACCACACGTACGCGATTGCGCCGTCGATGTCCGCATGCACCAGCATGGCGACCTTGCCGTCTCCGTTCACATCGCTCGGGCGGCCGAAGTACCGCTCGATGACATCGGCGCCGTGGTCCGAGTAGAAATCGATGACGCGGTTGACGTTGGCCACGGGGACCGGCGAGGCGGCGGCCGTGTCCTCGTAGACGACGAGATGGTCGTTCTCGGCGATGATGTTCGCCGTGACGGTCCGGTGGACGGCGCACCGGTTGCCGCCATCCCGGTTGTAGAGCCTGAAGTCGCGCTGGTTGCGGCTGTCGGCCTGAATCCCCCGGCGGGCTTCCTGCGCCTCGATCCCGCGCTGCAGCATCCCGGAGAGCCGTCCTTCGGCCGCCAGCCGGGCGAACAGCTCCTCTTCCTGTCGGCGGATCTCGAGGTGAAAGGCGTTGTCCGCCCCGTCCATCGCGAGCTGGAGGATCGGGTCGGCACCGGCACCCGCGTGCCTGAAGGGGTCGGTGCTTCTCCGCTGCTCCGCCACCACCACGGGACGCAGCCCGGGTGCCAGGTCGGGCGAAATCCCGTCGACGACGAGCTCGACGGGGATCAGGCGTTCGCTGGCGGCGTCAAGGCCTCCCAGGGTCACGCGGTAGTACGCCGATCCTGCCGGCGCCCGCACGAAGAGGCCGCAATCGATGACGTCGAACGGCGTGGTCACCAGCGCGTCACCGACGGAGAGTCCGAGTGGGCCATCGCAAACGGTCAGGTCGAGGGTCGCGGCTGCCTCTCCGCCCTCGGAATCCGCGACGCGAACCCCGAACTCGAAGTCGCCCGCCTCCCGGGGCGTTCCCTGAATGACACCGTCGGCCGAAAGCGCGAGCCCGTCGGGCAGCCCGGCGTCGTCGCTCAGGCTCCAGACGTATCCCCGTCCGCTCCCGCCGCGCGCCTTGAGCGCCTCCGCGTATTCCAGCGTCGCACGTCCCTGCGCGAGCGAGTCGGTGTCGATCGTCAGGGGCAGGAACGACGCGGTGGCGTTGAACTCGACGGTCAGTCCGGCGGCCGTGGCCGTGACCGTCTGGACCGTGTCTTCGCCGAGGGTCCAGGTCGTCTCCGCGATTCCGTCGGCCCGCGTGACCACCGAGGCCGGCGCGACCGAGCCTCCGCCCGCGGTCACCTCGAAGCTGACCGTGATTTCTCCCGCCGGATTCCCGTTGCGGTCCAGCACGAGGACGGCCGGGGCGACGGGCAGCGCTTCGCCGAAAAACCCCTCCTGGCCGTCACCGCCGGCCTTTTCGATCGCCTCCACCTCCTGATTCACCGTGACCGAAGCCTCGTCGCTGGCGGACCCGGCGCGCGCGGTGATCGTGGCGGTTCCCGCCCCGGCAGCCGTCACCAGCCCCGACCTGAGGTCCACCGAGGCCACCGTGGGGCGCAGGCTGGACCAGTTCACGGTCACGTTCGTCATGACGTTGCCGTTCTGGTCGCGCACCTGAGCGCTGAACTGCTCCGTGTCTCCCACGGCCGTGAAGGTGACCGAGGCGGGCGAGATCGTGAGGGTGGCGGGGGCGGGGGGCGGAGGCGGGGGAGTGGGATCGCCGCCGCACGCGGTCAGCACCGTGCCGGCGCAAGCGGCGACGGCCAGGATCAGGTGGGTTTGCGGTATGCGTCGCGGGGTCGCCGGAGTCTGCCTCACGCCGGCCTCCTCTCCTTCAGTCGTTGCGGATGATCAGTTGCCGTCGATGATCGCCTCGTACACGATGGGCCGCAGGACGTTGCTGAGCGGCGCCGCGCCATAGGGCTGCAGCTGGGTCCATGCCATGGCGATGATCTCTTCGCCCGGATCCACCCAGAAATAGGTGTTGGCGATCCCGGACCATCCGTAGGTGCCCGCGTTCTCCCCGACCGAGACGGAGAAGCCCAGGCCGAACCCCTGATCGGCGAGCCCGAGGATGGGGATCATCTCGTCGGGCAGGTGATTGCGGGTCATGAGGGCGACGGTCTCGGGACGCAGGAGCCGCGCGCCGTTCAGCTCGCCCCCGCCGAGCAGCATCCGGCAGAAGCGGAGGTAGTCGCTGGCCGTCGAAGTCAGGCCGCCGCCCCCCGAAAACCAGGCCGGGGGACGGGTGTAGGGGTCGCCCGCGGGAGCCCGCGCCGCGCCGAGGCCGTCGCGGGTGCGCCGGTACATTGCCGTGAAGCGGTCGAGCTTGTCGGCTGTGACGTGGAACCCGGTGTCGTCCATGCCCAGCGGCGCGAAGATGCGCTCGCGGAAGAAGACATCGAGGGATTGACCCGAGACGACCTCGACGACGCGGCCAAGCACGTCGGTCGAGTAGCTGTAGTTCCAGCGCGCGCCCGGGTCATCGACGAGCGGGAGCGATGCGATGGCGGCCACCCGCCTCTCGAGGTCCGTGCCGGCATCCATCGACATCAGCTTCGCGTTGTACATGGAGTCGACCGCGCTGTTGCCGAAGATGCCGTAGGTGAGCCCCGACGTGTGCGAGAGCAGGTCGCGGATCAGGATGGGGCGCCCGGGCGGCCGGTTGCCGTCGTCCTGGTAGACCTCGACGCCGGCGAAGTCCGGAATGACTCTCCCCAGCTCGTCGTCCAGCGACAGCAGCCCGTCCTCGACGAGCATCATCGCCGCGACGCTGGTCACGGGCTTGGTCATCGAGTAGATGCGGAAGATGTCGTCGCGCTTGAGGGGATCCTCGTCGCGGATGCGCCAGCCCTGCGCGTCCCAGTGCACGATCTCGCCGCGCCGCGACACCATCGTCATGATGCCCGCCGTCGCGTCGCGGTCGAGGAACTGTTGCATGGCCGGGGAGATCCGGTCCAACACCTCGCTCGACATGCCCACAGCTTCGGGCGCGGCAGTAGTCCACTGCTGCCGGGCGTCGGGTTCCGCCGCGGCATCCAGCGCGAAGGTCCAGACCCTTGGCCCCCCGTCGGAGCTGAGCCCGGCCGCGACCGAGACGTGTTGGCGTCCATCGACCGCATAGGTGACCGGCGAGCCGGCATCGCGCCCCACGTCGGCCGACCACACCTCTTCGCCGGTTCGTGCGTCGAGCGCGGCCAGGCGTGTATCCGTCCCCCAGAAGACGAGGTTCCCCGCCGTGGATACCGTACCGCCGTGACCACCCTCGGCCACCACGCGCCACGCCTCGCGGTTTTCGGCCGGATCCCAGGCCAGGAGGAGGTTGGACGGACCCTCCAACTCGGGCCGCGGCGGATGGTCCCCTTCCTTGCTCGCCGTGCCGGTGTTCCAGACGCCGGGCCTGTAGTCGAAGTCCGGCTCCCTGGCGTAGTAGTAGTTGTTGTTGGTTGCGGGGATGTAGACGAGGCCGGTCCCGGGGTTCCAGGACATGGTGTGCCAGTTGTGCGCGCCGGACGGTCCCGGCGCCAGATACACCGGCTTCCCGGTCATCCCGTAGCGAGCCTCGGGCGTCTCGACGGGACGTCCGCTCTCCGGATCGACGGAGGTGGCCCACGTGAGGTCGTCGGCGAAGGCTTCGGCCGAGATCAGCTCGCCGGTGACCCGGTCCACGACGTAGAAGAACCCGTTCTTCGGCGCCTGCACGATGACCTCGCGCTCGCGCCCGTCGATCTCGAGGTCGAGGAGCATGAGGGGTTGGGTCGCCGTGTAGTCCCAATCGTCACCCGGCGTGGTCTGGTAATGCCACTCGATCGCACCGTCGGACGGGTCCAGCGCCAGGATGGCCGCAAGGTAGAGGTTGTCTCCGCCTCCGGGGCTGCGGTTGTCGCGGTTCCAGGGCGCCCCGTTCCCGCTGCCGATGTAGAGCAGGCCCGCTTCGTCATCGAACGCCATCCCGTCCCAGACCGTCCCGCCGCCGCCCGCGATCCACCACTCGCCGGTCCAGGTTTCGGCCGCCGCGCGCATGGCGTCGCTCTCGAACCCGTCCGCGGGGTTGCCGGGAACCGTGTGCGTGCGCCAGAGCTGCGCACCGGTCTCGGTGTCGTAGGCGGTAACGTAACCGCGCACGCCGTACTCGGCGCCGCCGTTGCCGATCACGACCGCGTTGCCCACCACGCGCGGGGCCCCGGTGATGCTGTAGTCGGAGCCGGGCGGGGTGGTCTGGGTGGTCCAGCGCACCGCCCCGTCCAAGCGGTCGAGCGCCACCAGCCGGCCGTCCAGCAGGCCGACGAACACCTTGTCGCCGTCCAGCGCGACGCCGCGGTTCACATCGCCGCAACAGCTGCGTGGACCCCCGTCGTCCTCGTGGGGAATCGCCGGGTCCCACTGCCAGATCTCTTCGCCGGTGGCCGCATCGAGGGCGAAGACGAAGCTGAACGCGGCGGTGCCGTACAGGACGCCGTCCACGACGATGGGAGTCGTCTCGAGGCGCGCACCGGTTTTGGGGATTTCCCATGACCAGGCCACCCCAAGCCGATCCACGTTGTCCGTGTCGATGTCGTCGAGCGGGCTGTAGCGGGTCTCGGCCGCGTCGCGTCCATGCGCGGGCCAGTCGGCGTGCTGCGCTGCCGCTGGCGGAGCGAAGTGGATGGCGGTTAGAGCGGTGGCGGCGAGTGTGGCTGAACAAAGGACGCCAAGCCGCATCCGGCCAGTGCGGCCAGCGGATTCCAGGGCGGGGGAGTCTTCCGGGTTGCCTGGTCGAGGCATGGGCTTCATACGGGCTTCCGGTCTGAAGTGGATGTGCTGACCCCGGACAGGGCCTCGGAACAACATGGTCCGGGACGCTTCCGTTCGCGACTTCGCCCGGACGCCTCACGACTCCCGGAGCGCCGCCGGGTTGTACACGGGCCCCCGGCGGGTAACTTTCCGGCGATGGAACCGACCCGCCTGATCCCGACCCTCTCGATTCTCGCCTGGGCCCTGTCCGCCTGCGCCGACGACCCCGAGCCGCCCCCCTTCGCGGCAGTGGCGGACTCGAAGCAGCTGATGCTGTCGGTCATCGAGCCGGCCGCCGAGGTGTACTGGGACGCGGTGGGCGTGATCATGGACCTGGAGAGCACCGTCCACATCCGGCCGGAAACTCCCGAGGAGTGGGAGTCCGTCCAGAACGCGGCCTTCGTGCTGGCCGAGTCAGGCAACCTGATGCTGCTGGAGGAGCGCGCCCAGGGGCAGGGACACTGGGTGGCCATGTCCCGCGCGATGATCGACGTGGGAAGGCGCGCGGTGGAAGCCGCGCAGGCGCGTGACCCCGATGCCGTCTTCGAAGCCGGCGGCGACATCTACCTCGTTTGCACCGGATGCCACGCGGTCTACGCCACCGAGACGCTGCGTCCCAACTACGCCCCGAACCCGGTCGACGCCGGCCCGGCAGCCGCCAGCCCGGCAGCCCCGAACCCGGCCGACCCGGACCCGGACACCCCGTGATCGAACGCTTCCTGGCCTGGCTCGGCGAGACCCCCTGGAGCATCGCGCTCCTGGAGTCGCTGTACGCTTGGCCGCTGGTCGAATCGACCCACGTCCTCACCCTCGGCCTCTTCGTCGGCACCACCGCCATGATGGACCTGCGCCTCCTCGGCGTCGCCTTCCGCAGGGTACCGGTCACGGCCTTCACGGGTCGCCTGCTCCCCTGGACGCGCATCGGCTTCACGATCATGACCGTGACCGGCTTCCTCCTCTTCTACTCCCAACCCCTGCGCTACTACCACAACGTCTTCTTTCGCTTCAAGGTGCTCGTGCTGGTCGTGGCGGGGCTGAACGCATGGATCTTCCACCGCGGCGCTCACCGCAGCGCCGGCGACTGGGACTGGGACGCCAGGCCGCCGCGCGCCGCGCGAATCGCCGGGGCGGTCTCGCTCACCGCGTGGGCGGTCGTCGTCATCACCGGCCGCCTCATCGCCTACAACTGGTTCGACTGCGACATCCAGCCCCAGCCCGCCTGGGTGAACTGGATGGCCGGGTGCGCCGTCGGAGCGGAAGGGGCGGAGTAGGCGACCGTGCTCGAACCGTTCTTCCGCTGGTGTGAATCGACGGCGGTCGGCCAGGCCGTCGCGCAGTCCGTATGGGCCTTTCCGATCCTCGAGGCGGTCCACCTGATCGGGCTCTGCATCCTGGGCGGCGCGCTGCTCGTCGTCGACCTCCGGCTGCTCGGCGTGGGCCTCACCTCCCAGCCGGTCGCCCGCCTCGCCCGCCACGCCCGGCCGTGGCTGATCGGCAGCCTGGTCCTCATGGTCGCGACCGGGATTCCGCTCTTCCTCTCGGAGGCGATCAAGGCGTACTACAACACCTCGTTCTGGGTGAAGATGTGCACGCTGCCGGTGGCGCTGGCGTTCACGTTCGGGGTGCGGGAACGGGTTGCGCGGAGGTTGCCTGCCGACCCGCACGACCCCGGCTCGGTCACCGACCGCGCCGTCGGGGCCGTGTCCCTGGCGTTGTGGTTCGTCGTGGCGGCCGCGGGGCGCTGGATCGGGTTTTCGTGAGCGTGTTTGGGAGCAAGTTATCTGTCCGGTTTCGTAGCACATAGTCTGTCCGGTTCTGAACCTTCAGTGAGGAGGGTGGATGAACCGGGCGGCGATGCTGCGAGAAGTGCGGATGGCAACGTTTGAGAGGGTTTATGGTCTTTGGCGTCGGAAGCGGATTACGCAGGTGGCTGCTGCGCGGGTTCTGGGCGTGACGGACAGGACGTTTCGGCGCTGGGTGGCCCGGTACGAGGCGGAGGGTCTGACCGCACTGCGGGACCGGCGTCTGGGGTGCTCGGCGCGGCGTGCGGGGCCGGAAGAGGTGGAGGCGGTGGAAGCGCTGTACCGGGCCGGCCACCGGGACTGGAACGTGCGGCACTTCTACGACGAGGTGTACGTGGCAGAGCACGGGGGGCGGGCGCTCGAACACCTGGGTGAAGAACCGGCTTCAGGAAGCGGGACTGGTGAAGAAGGGGCGGAGGAAGGGTCCGCACCGCGAGCGGCGGGAGCGGAAAGCCGGCGGCGGGGCGGATGCTCCACCAGGACGGTTCGAGACACCAGTGGGTGCCGAGTGCGTGGTGGGACTTGGTCGTGACGATGGACGATGCGACGAGCGAGGTGTGCTCGGGGTTCTTCGTGGAGGGAGTGGGGACCTGGTCGAGCTTCCGGGGGGTGCGCGAGACCGTGGAGGTGAAGGGGCTGTTCGACAGCCTGTACACGGACCGCGATTCGCACTACTGGCACACGCCGGAGGTGGGGGGGAAGGTGGACAAGGGCAAGCCGACCCAGTTCGGCCGGGCGATGGCGGAGCTGGGGATCGAGATGATCGCCGGCTACTCGCCGCAGGCGCGGGGCCGCAGCGAGCGGCTGTTCGGGACGCTCCAGGGGCGCCTGCCGCGGGAGCCGGCGCGGGCGGGGATCACCGGGATGGAGACGGCGAACGAGTTCCTGAAGGGCTTCTGGCCGTGCTTCAACGCATCGTTCGCGGTAGCCGAAGGAGCCGGAAAGCGCGTTCTCGCCTCTGCTGCCATCGATGAAGTCGAAGCTGCCCGACACCCTCTGCCTGAAGACCGAGCGGACGGTCGGCAACGACAACTGCGTCGCCTACAAGGGCAGGACGCTCCAGATTCCGCCGCAGCCCCACCGTTGTCACTACGTGCGGGCCAGGGTGTGGGTCCACGAGTACGAGTACGGCTCGATGGCCGTCTTCCACGGGACCCGCAGACTGGGGCTACAATGCGAAGGGAAGGATGCTGGACCGCGCGAGGCCGCGGCGTGAACGGCTCCGCCCCCCTTTTCGGTTTGCTCCGGTTGCCTCGTCGGGGGGCGGAGCCCCAAAGCGGACAATTCACGTGCTCCGAAAACCGGACATTCTGTTTACTCCCGACACACCCGGCCCCGGTCCTTGCCCACAAGTGATAGGGGCGTTATGATTCGGGCCCCACAACATCTGGTATCCCACCGTCCGGAAGGTTGAACGTCCGATGAATCCGCCAGCCCCGGACCCCGTCTCTTCCTCAACCGCAGCCCGACGGGGTTCTCGGAGAACGCCCGCATGGTGCTTGCCCGGCGCTACCTCAAGAAGGACCAGGCCGACGAACCGACGGAGGTGCCGGAGAGGATTTTCTGGCGCATCGCGGAGGCGGGGGAATGAACTGGATCGCAACCTGAATGCCGGGTAGCTCCAGAACACTCCAACCGAGCCAACCTGTCAATCGCTATGTCCAACCGAACACACGATCCTGTCAAGACGCTTGACGAACTCCGCAACCATTTAGCGCTCCACGACAAGCCCACCGCCTTTTTCTTCGGCGCAGGCACGTCATGCAGCATCCGCATCGGCAAAGACCCGCTCATTCCAGCCGTCGACGAACTGACCCGCCAGTGTAGAGACGCGGCCCAAGCTCTGGGTGACAAGTTCCTTGAGGCATGGGACTCGATCGCCAGTAGCTGTGATACAGGTATGCGAAAGGTCAATGTCGAGGACCTTCTGTCGCGTCTGCACACCATGATTGCTGCAATGGTTGATTCCGATGAGCTGTCGGGACTCAACCGAGCACAACTGCAGGAGCTAGATGCTACAACGCGGGCAACTATTGCCAAGACCGTAAACCCAGAGATGTCTTCCGTCCCCGAGCACTTTCCACATCGCCAGTTTGCGAGATGGATCTCCCGTTCGTCACACCACAGACCGGTAGAAGTGTTTACTGTCAACTATGATGTGCTGATCGAGCACGGAATGGAAGTTGAGCGTGTTCCATTACATGATGGATTTGTAGGCAGTTACCGACCCTTCTTCTATCCTGAGAGTCTTCAACTCCCGGAATCCCAGCCAGGCGCGGCCTGGTCGAGATTATGGAAGATGCACGGGTCCGTAACGTGGCGGCGGGTAGACCGCGGTGGTCGGTCCGATATCGTTCGCGGCAACCCAGAGTCGGACGGGGAGATGATCTACCCCTCTCTTGAGAAATACGAACAGTCGCGACAACAACCCTATGTCGCTTTCCGCGACCGACTCGCTTGGTTCTTGGGACAGCAGGATGCTGTGTTGATTATCTGCGGTTTTAGTTTCGGTGATGAACATATTAATGACCTGCTGTTCCGGGCCTTGGAGAACCATCCGCGAACTCACATCTACGCACTCCAGTTTAGGGAAGAACCGGAGGATAGCGATCTAACCAGGCGAGCAGAACAACATCGCAACATACTCGTGATCGGACCGAAAACCGCCGTGATCAGCGGGCGGCGCCTCCCTTGGTTTGCAAGCAACGTTCCTGCGGTCCTCGGCAATGTCATCCAGTCCCGTGGGAAGGGCGATGAGGAAGACGACGTCGAGGTGCGAATCGGCGACTTTGCCGTTTTCTGCCAGTTTATTGAATCCATGACCGAGAGGGATTGAGATGTCACGCACCGAGCCTACATACATCGGGCGTGTCGCATCTGTGGCTGGCGCCACGGTTCGTGTCCGTTTGCGTGACGACATGCCATCGACCCTGTTGCTCATCGGAGGAGAATCGTATCGCGTTGGTCAAGTCGGCGGATTCGTTCGCTTGCCGATCGGGTACACCGACATCTATGCTGTGTGCACGCAGACGGGGGCCGATGCAATGCCAGCCAGCCTCAGCGGTGCCTTTTCTGATGAGCGCTTGGCCGACGAGGCGGTTGACCCAACACTCATGGGCTACCGCTGGATGACGGCAATGTTGTTCGGAGAAGCCATCGGTGGCGAATTCGAAAGAGGTGTGAGCCAGTATCCCACTGTCGGTGATGAGGTTCACATTGTAACCAACAGCGATGCTAGGTTGATCTATGGCTCTACCGGTACGGAACATCGTGGAATCTCAGTCGGCACCATTGCTGGTACGGCTAACATCTCGGCCGATATCGACATCGCTGGCCTTGTTAGTCGCCACTGCGCTGTAGTTGGTTCTACGGGTGCTGGCAAGTCTAATCTCGTTTCTGTTCTGCTCGAAGCCCTAGCGGGCAGCAGCCTGCCGAGCGCGCGAGCCCTCGTTATTGACCCTCACGGAGAATACGGTGCTGCACTGGAAAAGCACGCGAGAGTGCTTCGAGTCGGTGCTGGGCAAGGCACGGAAGAACGGCGGCTTTGGGTCCCGTTTTGGGCTCTTCCTTTTCGCGAACTTCAGATGTTGACCCTCGGAGACCTTCAGGCAAACCATGAAGTTGCTATCAGAGACGCAGTGCTTGCCCTGAAAGTCGGAGCGTCACCCCACTTGCATGATCCACCTCCCGCAGAGGCTCTGACTGCCGATTCGCCGATACCATTCAGCATCAAGAGACTATGGTATGAGCTTGATAGATTCGAACGGATGACGTTTCCCAAGTCGAGCAATCAATCCGATGACAACGCATACCCACCGGACACGATCGGCGATGCGGAGACTCTGACGCCCGATGTATTCCCAGCCGTTACTCCGTACAACAAACCGCCGTACATGAATCAAAAGAAGCGCAACATCGCCCGGCACCTCGATCTAATGCGGAGCCGGTTAAGGGATGGTCGATATTCCTTTCTCTTTGCGCCAGGGGATGGGTTCTCACCCGATCTCGATGGCAGAGTGGAGTCCGACATTGATGCTTTGGTTGCTGGCTGGGTCGGCCATGATCGACCGATCACGATACTCGATGTATCCGATTTGCCTTCGGAAGTGTTACCGACAGTCGTAGGTACAGTCCTTCGAATTGTGTATGACGTGCTGTTCTGGGCGCAGAATCTCCCGATTGGTGGTCGGGAACAACCACTGCTTATCCTCTTAGACGAAGCCCACTTGTTTGTACCACGAGGGAAGGACTCGCCAGCCCATCGGACTATATCGATGATCGCTAAGGAGGGCAGGAAGTACGGCACCGGTCTTTTGTTGGTCACGCAGCGGCCGTCCGAAATAGCACGTTCTGCGCTGAGTCAATGCGGATCGATGGTAGCACTGCGTACGACCAATAGCGCTGACAAGGGCATCGTGTCCGGGGCGCTGCCTGATGAGTTGGGTGGTCTTGCAGAGCAGCTTCCGTCGTTGAGAACCGGAGAAGGCATCTTTGTTGGTGCGGTGATGCCAATTCCATCGCGAGTTCGGATTCGCCGTGCGCGACACAAGCCGATCGGAGATGATCCGGCACTTCCGGAAGTGTGGCAGAGGACAGTAAGGCCCGAAGCTTCGCTATATGCGGATGCGGTAGCAGGATGGAGGGCACAGAGCATTCCACGTGGAAACAACGAAACCGCCGGACAGAAACAGGAGGAAGAATGATGATCGAGATGGACTATGTGGATTCATCGAACGTCGAAGCTATTGGATACGATATCGACACGCAGCAGCTTCATGTCCGCTTCTCGAAGTCTGGAGCCACATACGTGTACTACGGTGTGGAGGAGTGGCGATTTGTTGAGTTCCAGCAGGCCGAGTCGAAAGGAACATACCTCAACGAGAACATCAAGGGAACATACGACTACAGCAGACTGTAACGCCACCGGGATGGGCCACACACGCCGCTATCACGTTCTGCCACGCAGCGCGCGTGCGCACCCGCGCGCGGATGCCCGTTCCGGTATGATGCCGACGATGGCAATACGCATCGCCGCTGGTCATCACACCCGAAACACCTTCATCGCCTCATCCCCAAGATGATTGATGACCTTGACCGCGATCCTCCCGGTCCCGGGCTTGGGGAAGGGCCGTGACCGCGCCCTCTGGAGCGACTCCCACGCCTCCTCGTCGATCTCGGCCTTGAGAGAGGTCTTCAGGCTCTTGTAGGGATCCCTCGCGCCCAGGAAGTAGGCGTGGCGGACGAAGAAGCTCTCCTCGTCGTAGTCGGTGTCGATGAGCCAGCAGGCGATTCCGTCCACATCGTCGCTGCGGATCTCGCCCTTGGCCGGGTCGAAGACGTCGATGCCCCGGACCTCGACCGACATCTCATCGTCGGCCTCGTCGTGGATCTGGATGTCCGGTTCGCCGAAGACGACGAAGAGGTTCCCGGCCTCCGTCTGCTTGAGATCGGTCGCCATGTGAAGGTCCGCGTTCATTCGCGCCTTCAGGACTCGCATCCGGCCGAGCTTGTCGAGGTCGGAGCACGCGGCGTCGTAGCTGAAGGCGCAGGCGATGAGCGTGTCGAAGCGGAACTCGGCCGCCTCCCTGGCCGCCGCGGCCAAGTCTGGGCGCGACACGGTGCCGAACTCGGGGCCGATCATGATTCCCGCGCGCCTGGATCGGTTCCTGTCCTGGTAGTGGCCTTCGGCACAGATGTACGTACCCGGCCACCCGGTGACGGAGGAAAAGGTGATCCGGTCGCTCTTCCGCGCCTGCTGGACGCCAGCAATCCGGAGGTTCTCCAGCATGATGGCGGCGAAGTCTCGCGTCTCGCCGTAGTCGACGGTCGAAGGCTCGGCCACCTTGTCGATCAGCTCGTCGTTTTCGTCAACCGCGAGCAGGCGGTGCGGGGACAGGCTCTCCACGGTGAACGGCCCGGCAACGCGGACAGCCTTTCTGTCCTCGCACGGCTTGTCGTAGAGGTACTCGAAGGGGGCGTTGGCGGCGATCGAGGCGTCAATGTCCTTCTGGCGCGCAATGCGGGCCTTCCACCAGGCAGCGTGGAGCTCCTTGGCCTCGGTCGTCCATTCGTCGTCCGAGTCGCGCGGGATCTGCCATTCCTCCCAGGATTCGCCGAGCGCCGCGTTCAGATCGTGGCGGAGGGGATCGAGCGTTTCTCGGTGCCGTTCCCAGATGACGTCGATCTCGGCGTTGTGAGCGATCCGCCCAAGAGTAACATGCGGTACCCGTTCGTTGACGAACCCCTGTCGAACGCGACCGTATGTGGGCTGATCGGACGGTGCCTTACGGGTGATCTCCATTTCCTTGCGCTGACCCTCGGGACTGTCAGCAAGCAGGTAATAGGGATACCGGGCACCCATGATGCGGGTGCGGGCCAGTGCGAGGGCGACGCGGGAGGTGTCGATGGTGATCCAGCGTCGCCCCCACTGCTCGGCGACGTAGGCGGTGGTGCCGGCACCGCAAGTGGGGTCGACAACGAGATCGCCAGGATCGGTGGTCATGAGGATGCAGCGCTGGATGGCTTCGGTAGCAGTCTGAACCACATACACCTTTGGATCAGTCCGACTTTGGATGCCTCCGACGTCGAGCCAGACGTTGGTCTTGGGAAACGCAGAAAAATCGTCTAGGAATCGGACGTATGCGAGAGAGTTACCCTCCCGGACGACACGTCCACTCTTGGCAAGTCGCCCGAGGCCATCAACCGTCGTCTTCCAATGTAAGCCCTTCGGGGGGAGCCAAGTCCGTCCTCTAAAGGAGAACCTCTGCTCCACATCGGCCCCGGACGCGCCCTGTGCGGTTAGCTGATCTAACCGCACAGGGCGCGTCCGGGGTTCGATTATGGAGCTGCCGAGGGCTCCGAAGGACGATGCCGGCCGGTACTTCTTGGCCCCGGCTCCACCCATCACCTTCCTTTCCACCAAGCCCCGGAACTTGATGGCCGGTTTCTTACCTGACCGCTTTCCTGACTTCGGCTTTCCGTACCAGATAATGTAGTCGCAGACCGACGCCAGTTCCTGAGACGAGAACCCGGTCGTCTTCGCATATGAGATCAAGCTGACAAAGTTCTCCTCCCCGAGCACCTCGTCCATCAGCGCCCGTACCCTATGCACGTTCTCGTCTCCAATCTGCACAAACACCGATCCGCCCTCGGTCAGTAGATCATGTGCCACGGTCAATCGGTCCCGAAGATACGACAAATAGGAATGAATCCCGTCTCGCCACGTGTCCCGAAACGCCTTCACCTGCTCCGCTTCGCGGGTGATGTGTTTCTTGTTCCCGTCCTTCACGTCCTTGCTCGTCGTCGACCACTGGAAGTTCGAATTGAACTTGATCCCGTACGGCGGGTCGATATAGATGCACTGCACCTTCCCCCGCAGCCCCTCGCGCTCCGCCAGCGAGGCCATCACGTGCAGGCTGTCGCCCAGGATCATCCGGTTTGACCAGTTCGCCTCGTGCTGGTAGAACTCGGTGCGGGCGTCGCCCTCGGGGACCCCGTTGAAGTCGGCGAACAGGTCGATGGTCTCCTCCGGCGGGCTCTTCTCCTTCGAGTAGCGCTTCAGCGAGTCGATCAGGACCTTCGGGTGGACCTTCTCCTGGATGTAGAGAGGCGGCGCCTGGGCGACCAGGGGCTCGGCGTCCTGCTTGTCCTTCCCCCGCCACACGAGCTGCGGGTCGAGGTCACGGTTGCGGCGCTCGTAGGCGACCTGGACGGGGTGGCGCTCCTCGTCCTTCATCACGGCCTGGTACTCGGCCGTGGGGATGTTCTTGCGGGAGGCGTCGTGGGTGATCGTCCCGATCACTTTCGGCTTCTTGGCTCTGGACATGTGGCTGATCTGTTAGGGCTTTCGGGGATGGGCCACGCCGAATCTCACGGCGAGGTACTCCAGACGCTTGTCATGGGTCCACAGACGCGTTCCGGGCCGGCGCACCGCCGAGTACAGCAGGTGCGCGTCGATGAAGCCGATTCCGCGGCCCATCAGGTGCTCGGATTCGATCCAGTCGATGACGTCATCATGATCGTGCAGGGGCGCGCGCGGCAGTGCCCGCCAGTCCCTCAGTTGGTCGGACCGGTCCGAGAACATGCCGCACACGAGCTCACCGAGGGCCATTGGGTGCATCATGGCCGTTCGTTTTCGGAGCAGCATGTCCAAGGTGGGATTGGAGCGGTTCAGATGATCGACCCACACCGACGTATCCACGACGATCAACCCCAGATCTCCCAGGGGCGCTTACGCGGGGGAACCCAGGCGTCGGGGTCGGAACCGCCGGTGCGGATGACTCCCTCCGCGGCCACCGCCGCAGGGTCCCCTGAGACGAACCGGATGAGGTGGTCGAGATGGATCTTCAGAGCGTCCTCGAAGTCGGACCGCATCTCCAGCACGTCCCGGAACTCCGCGAAGGCCCAGCGCCCGAACGTCCCCAGGCTGTTCACCCCGGGCACCCAGAAGGTGTCCATGGTCAGCTTCTTGTCCTTCGCGTCCTCGCCCCGGAACCCCTTGATCTCGACCACCAGATTCAGGGGATCTTCCGCCCCCCTCCCGTCATCCACCGCCACGATGAAGTCCGGCACGTAGGTGCGGTTCTCCATCCCCTGCCGATAGGGGACGGTGAACCCGAGGTTATGGTTCTTCACGTAGGCCAGCACCTGCGGATGACCCTCCACCACGCGGCAGAACTCGCCCTCCCAGCTGCTGTCGAGGATCGCCCAATTGAGGTGCGAGCGGCGCGGGTCGGTCTTGTGGCGGAGAGTCTTCGACGTGTAGAAGTCGACATCGGCGGTGGTTCCGACCGGGTTGTACGGATTCAGGATTGCCTTCACGACCCCGTCGTCCGCCTCGGCCTTGACGATCGCGGCCATGATCCGCTCGCAGGCACGGTCGGCCAGCTGCAGGTAGAGCAGCTGGGCCGGGTACGTACCGCCGCGACAGATCAGGCGGGTTTCCAGCCACTCCTGCGAGATTCGCTTGAGCTGCCCGAACAGGTGGAGCGGCGGAGCCTCGCCCGGGTCCCGCCACTTGCGGTCGATGAGGTGCTTGACGAGATGGTACAGCACCTGGTTGGTCCGCGTGCCCTTCCGGTGCTTCAGGTTTAGTTCCACCGCCTCTCCGACGATTCCGGAGTTCCGCACCTCCGACGAGCCCACGAGATCCGGTGTCAGCTCCAGCACGTGATCGTCGTTGAATTCCGCCCTGAGCCGATCGTTGGGAGGCTCCACGCGGTATCCGGTCACCCTCGGGAAGCGGATCTCCAGTTTGTCGCGCTCCGGCCGGACCGCCTGGACGCGCACCGTCTCCTTGGGCGGCGGAGGCGGCGGCACGATCACGGGCTCCGCGGTGAAATCGAACGGGATGCCCAGGACGTCGGCGTACTCGACATCGAACAGGTTGTGGTCGTTGAGGTCGTAGGACTGCCGCCGGAGCGCGCGCCCGACCGCCTGCTCGCATAGCAGCTGAGTCCCGAACGCACGCACGCCGAGCACGTGCGTGACGGTGTTCGCGTCCCAGCCCTCAGTCAGCATGGAGACCGAGACGACGCAGCGGATCGAGCCGCCGAGGGTTCTCGGCTTTCCGACCGTGTTCATCACTTCACGAAGCAATTCCTGGTCAGTGATGTCATTGGCGTCACTGCCATGTCCGCCACGCTCGACCCTCTCCTGCCGAAAGCGCTCGATCTCGTCGGCCGCGATCTTGCGGAAGTTGGGTGCCAGCGCGTCACCGGACTCAAGCTGGAGGCTGTCGATCAGCAGGGTCTTGGGGCGGGCGAGCCGGTTGCCATGGTCGTCGAAATTGCGAAACAGGGCCAGCCGTCCATTCTGAACCATCCGGCTTCCGTTATCGGAAGGCCGCTGGAAGCCCGAAACATACTCGTACACGACCTTGGACGAGGACACGTTGTTGCACACGATGATCATACACGGAGGGACCGGAATCTCGGCCTCTTCCCAGAGCCGGAACGTCTTTTCGTAGTGCCCGTACAACGCCTCCAGAGCGGTCTGGAGCTGTACAGGCAGCATCAGCGGATCCAGTTCGCCTGCCTTCCCCTGCCCCTTCTTCGGCATGTCATCCCGAATGTGCTCCCACAGCTTGCGGAACATGGGCATTTCCTGGCCCGGGATGTTGTCCGCCACCGGCACCCGCGGCAGCTTGACGATTCCGCATTCGATCGCGTCCATGAGCGAAAAGTCGCTCATCGTCCACGGGAAGAGCGTTCCCTCGGCGTACCCGGAACCCCGGAGGAAGAAGGGCGTGGCGGACAGGTCCATCACGCGACTGACCTCCAGCCTGCGTGCTACCGCCTCCAGCCCGGAAATCCACAGCCGCGCAGCCTCCGTGTTCTGCTTGGCTTCCTTTTTGTCGTCGCCCTTCAGGATCCCCTCGTCGCGTGATCCCGGTTTCTCGCGGTAGCAGTGGTGGGCCTCGTCGTTGAAGACCATAACGCGCTTCTGGCCCATGAGCCCGGGCATCACCCGTTGGAGCATCTGCCCTTCGGTCTCCTGAGTTCGGGGCGTGTTCCCGTCCGGGCCCGCCAGCAGCGCCCGGCTTCCCTTCGGCAGCTTCGCGCGCTCTCGCAGCTTGAACGCGTGGTAATTCGTGATCACGATCCTGGCCTGCTGGAGGTCACGGAGCATCTCACTCGGGATCAGCTCGTGCTTCCTGTAGTAGGCGTCAGGGTCGTTGGGCTGGAGCACCCGCAGCCGGTCGCGGATGGTGATCCCGGGGGTTACGACGAGGAACCCGCGTGTGAACCGCGGACTGTTGGGGTGCCGCACGGCATTGATCGTCTGCCAGGCGATCAACATGGCCATGACCGTCGTCTTTCCGGCTCCCGTGGCCATCTTGAGAGCGAGGCGCGAGAGACCCGGATTCGCGGTGTGACTGACCTCCTCCAGGCTGCGGAGAAGGCTCACGATCGCCTTTGCGCGACTCCTCGGAGCCACCTCGGTGAGCCAGATCGCGGTCTCCGCCGCCTCGACCTGGCAGAAGAACGGGCGGATGCTGCTGAACTTGTGAGACCGCCAGTGCCGGAGGAGCCGCGCGGTCGTCGGCGTCACCCCCCAGTCGTTCGGGTTCGGTATGTCCCGCCACCGGTCCACCTGGCCGCGGACGGCGTTGATCCGCGCGGTGAGGTACTGCTCGTCGTCGGTCGACAGCTCCTCGTGCGGGTCGATCTTGAGCCGCGCCTGGGCGGTGCCGGCGCCATGCTGCTGCGCTGACGGGAACGGCGTGATGAACTCAGCTGGACGGCGTCCGTCGAGGATCCGGTGAGTCGGTTGCCCCTCGCCGTCGAGCTCCCAGTGTCTGCGGGGATACTCGTAGGGATTGTTCAGAATCGGTCGCTCGAAGAAGCGCCTGACCGAGGAGTCCCCCGCTGGTGAACCGTTCGAGCTTGCAGACATGGTGAACGCCTCCTTGGCTGGCGGGGGTGAGGGGTTGCCAAAGAAGTACGATAACAGCCCAGTATGGGCGTGCCATCAGATTCCCGTGCTCATCGCCCCGAGGTCGACGCCATACTGGTCCGAGCGATGTGACGCGACAATCATCGCCTCCACTCGCGGCGCACGAAAAATGTAAAGAGAACACGACACAATGTAATGTCGTCGTTACTTCAGCACCGTCCCCGCTCACGCCGCGCCCGCAACAGATCCTCCTCATACGGCGCCCCAGTCCCCGACGAGCCCAGGAAGATCTTGCTCCCGTCGGTGAAGGTCACATCGCGTCCGTTCGCGCGCTTCAGCGAGTGGTCCTTGGCCTGATAGCCGTCGACGATGATCTCGGTGCCGGGCTGCAGGCAGTCCCTGCGCAGGCCGCGCCGCAACAGAACGTTGGGCGTCCCGCCCTCGACGGCCCAAACCTCTGTCGACCCGTCCTCGTTCTCAATCTCGAGATGGATCCAGGTGTGCGGGTTCACCCACTCCAGCCTCACGATGCTGCCCTGCAGCTTGATCGGGGCGTTCCGGTCGAACTCGGCGCCGAAGGCATGGTGGGCGACCAGAGGCACCGCCACGGCGACCGTCCACACGACAGCTGCCAGCAGCCCCACAAAGAGCAGGCCCGCAGCCAGCGCCTTCGACCCAACGGTGTCGGCCAACCGTCCAAACGTCTTGCCCATTGCTACCTCCGCTCCTCGCGCTCCTGCGCCCGCGCGCCGCGCAGCACGTTCTCGAGCGCGTAGTTGCCCTCGTGGCACGCATACTCGTACACGAGCCCGTCGAGCCGCGTGAACGGCACCTCTCCGCTCCACGGCTGCGTGAATATGCGCGGATCCTCAACGGTGAACTCGTAGTTGATCGTGTGTTCGTCGGCCCGCGTGAACCGCTCGATGACCCTGAACTCCTCCGACGGCGGTATGCCCTGCAGCGTCTGGTCGGGATGAAGGTTGGTGGTCTCGACGACAAGGGTGTCCCCTGCCCAACGGCCCCAGGAATCGCCCATCCACGGGCGGATGTGGGACGGAAGCCGCTTCGGCTCCCCGAGCCGTATGATGCGGACATCGTGCACCATCTCGGTCATGATCATCACGTGGTCCGGCGTCTGCACGATCGTGTAGTTGTTGTTGTAGAAGTAGTTCGGCAGCATCGGCGGCCCCCCGTTCGACCCGAACGACATGATGCAGCGCTCGGCGAGCGGCCGATTCTCGGGATTGTCGTACGAGCCGAACTGCCGGGCGAAGGCGCGCCGCTCGACGAAGCGCTCGCGGCCCTCCTCGCTCAGCTCGGGAACCCGTCCGTTCGGCGGATCGACGACCAGCGATGTCCTCGGCTCGCCGTTGAAGATCGCGACCCGCTCGCCGGCGTCGATGTAGAAGGCGTTGTAGCCGCCCGTGCCCCCCGAGGCTGCGTCGAAGAGGGGGTTGCCCGTGAAGATGCCGCCGACGGGCGGGGCTTCGCGGTCGGGGTCGCTGTCGGCATAGTCGTCGACCTTGGCCTCCTCCAGCCGGCCTTCGATCCGGGCCACTTCCTCCCAGGTGTAGACCGGTCCCTGTCCCTCGGGGCGCTGGATCGGGGTCACCGTCGCGTTGGTCCAGTTCCCCTGCAGGTCGGGGTGGCCGGCGGGGGTGCGGGGGACGACCCATTCACCGGCCTCGCGCTCCTGGTCCTGGGCGGTGGCGGGGTGGGCGACGGGTGCGACCGCGATGGTGGCCAGGACGAACCCGGCGGCCAGGACGAACCCGGTGGCCACGCGCCCGCCGCGCACCGCACATCCAGCAGGCGCCGTGGGGTGGGGCCCCACCGTCCTAGCGGCGGATGGGGTTCTTGCGCAGATGTCCATACATCAACTCCTCTACGAATTCGACGCACTTGAACTGTCCCAGGCGTGCGTTCGGATCGATGTTGCGGTAAAGCGGCATGCGGATGGTCCAGGGGCGCGAGTAGGTCGCGGGGTCGTCGAGCTCGGCCTCGTACATGATGTGGTCGGGCCCGATCATCGTGTACCGCTCGGTGACCGTCAGCCCGGCGCCGTGGTGATTGCCCGCGCGGTCCAGCCAGGCCTGGCCGTTGAAGCCGTTGACCTCGATCACGAAGGTGTCGTCCTCCCAGCGGCCGACCGACTGGCCCATCCAGGAATCGACCTGGGGCGGTCCGGGATCCTCGAGGTAGACCTCGCGCATCGCGCTGGCGTACTCGTAGGCCATGAAGACCTTGGTGTCGCTCTGGAAGATCTGGAGGGGGAAGGGCATGTAGGTGGCGCGGGGGATGCCCGGCAGGTAGCACTTGATCTCGGGGTCGCGCTCGAGCCACAGTTCGCGGTTCTCGTCGCGGAGCGCGAGGGCTTCGGGCAGGTAGGGGATCTCGCCGCCCTCCACAACGCCGTAGCCGGAGGGGACCGACCCGACCGCGCCCAGGGCGAGGACCTCGTTTGCCGGGACGGGGATCACCGGTCCGGGCTGCATGGCCAGTGCGGGGCGCGCGGCGTGGGGCTCGATGTCCCAGTGGGCGTTGCCGAGGGCCTGCCACAGGCCGTTCATGTCGGGCTTGCCGGAGGCTGTGCGCGGGATGTCGCCGCTCTGGGCGCCGGCAGCCGCCGGCAGGGCGATCGCCGCGAGCAGCGGCAGGATCAGCGTTCTGGGTCGAGTCATGCAGATCTTTCGGTTGTGCGCCCGTTGCGGTCTCCGGGTCACAATGTGCCGCTTCGGGGCGGGGTGGGCCAGTGGAAAGGGCCGTCCCATGGCCGTCACCCGCAGCGGGATGGGGCCGGTCGTCCGCCGCGGGGCGGCTCCCTTCATCTCACCCCGAAGGCCAGCAGCAGATTCCCCGGCATCTGGCCGAACATCGAGTAGCCGCTGTTGGTGAAGAGCATGCCGCCGGCGATGACCGGACCCGGGCCGTCGATCGCACCGCCTCTGCCGTCCACCCCGTTGGAGGTCTCGGTTACCTCGGTGGTGTCGAATTCCCACAGGATCCGGCCGTCGTCCGCCGCGTAGGCCCGGATGAATCCATCGAGGCCGCCCGCGAATACGACCCCGGGAATCGCCGTCGGGGCGGCCGAAAGGGCGGCGTAGCAGCCTCGCTTGTCCTCGCAGGCCTCCGTCGTCGCTGGCACGCTCCACACGACGTCGCCGGTCGTCAGGTCGAGCGCGTACATCCCCGGCGACGGTTCGTGCTCGGGATTGACGTCCACGATCACCGCGTCCCGGTCCGCGACGGGGGCGTAGGCGTAGCGGCCGTCGGTCGCCATCCCCCAGTGGATCCCGCCGAGCGCGCTGCCCTTGCCGACGCGGGTGGACCACAGCAGCGCGCCGCCGTCGTCGGGATCGAGCGCCCAGACCACCCCGGACTTCTGGCCGGCCACCAGGATCTCCTTGCCGTCGGGGCGCGTGACGAGCATCGGCGACATCCCGAAGTCGAGGTCGGGGCCGGGGGGATCGGGGCAGTTCTGGCGGGTGGTCGCGGATGTGCAGGCCATCGTGAAGGCGTCCTCCGGGGTTGCCTGGAAGGACCAGGCCAGCTCGCCGGTCTCGATGTCGATCGCGATAATCGCATCGCTGTTGTCGGTGGTGGGGCGGGTGTAGTTCTCACCGGTTCCGGCGTAGACCAGGCCGCGCGCCGCGTCGACGGTGGGACTGGACCAGACCGGGGCGCCCGAGGGGGCCCAGAGCTGGGTGCCGGCTGCGCTTGTGCCCGCTTCTTCCGGGTAGCCGGGGATGACGCGGTGGTACCAGAGGACATCGCCGGTCGCCGCATCCAGCGCGGCCACGGCGCCCGAGGCGGTGCAGCATTCGTAGGCGGGGTCGCCCGAGACCACGACTTCCCACGACGAGATGGGGACGAAGAGACGGCCGTCGTGCAGCGCGGGACTCCCCGTGGTGTTGGAGGTGGAGTGCCACCCGACGTGGTGTTTCCACAACACCTCTCCGGTGGTCACGTCCAGCGCGTAGGCGTTGGTGCGAAAGTCGACGAAGTAGGCCGCCGTCCGCCCTTCCGGCCCCTCCCCCGCCACCACCGCGCCCCGCACGGCCGCGTCGGCCTCGAAGTTCCAGCGCACGCACCCGGTGGCGGCGTCGAGGGCCAGCACCTCGCCGAACGGCCCACCCACCAGGACGGCATCGCCGATCACGGTGGGCCTGGTGCGCACCTCGACCGCGTCCGGGAACCCGAAGGCCCACTTCAGCGCCAGATTCGGCACGTCGTCCGCGCTCAGACCCGCCATCTCCGCCGGCTGGTACCCGGTCGCCTCGAGGTTGCCGCCCCAGCCCATCGACGAAATGGCGCCCGGATCCAGCTCCGACCACCCCCGGTTCGCGCAGAAGGCCGACTCGGGCAGCATCTCTCGCGTGTATGCGCGCCCGGTCAGGTATTCCGCCAGCCGGACCCGCTGCTCCGGCGTCAGGTCGGCGCCCTCGGCCTGCATCACCCCGTCCTCCAGCGAGGCCACGATCGCGCGCGGCGACAGCGCCCGCAGCATCATGACTCCGGGGGTTCGGTCCTCCCCGGCGGCGGTGTGGCAGGTTGCGCAGGCTTCGGCAAAGAGCGCCGCCTCGGTCTCACCCCCACTCCGCTCGCTTTCCTGCGCAGCGGCGGAAGCGTTCCAAACCGGCACCGCCAGGGCGACCGCGACGAAGGTTGCCGCCTTTCCGGGAGCTTGCATGGGAGTTCGCCTGTGCTGAGTGGTGGCGCGTCAAACTGCGCTTGAACAGCCGACGGGAAAAGTCAGGCCTTGCTCGCAACCCAGCGCGCCGCGCAACGTTGCAAGGTACACCATCCCACCAGATCGCCACACATTTCCCGGCACAACTCTTTTGGCATACGCATGAGACGATCCACTGCGGTCCTCCCCCTCGCCCGCGCCGCCGCCCTCGCCTGCGGCGCCACGCTCGCCTGTGGCGACGGCACCTCGGACGCCCCCGCCGACCTGATCCTCACCGGCGGCCCCGTCATCACCCTCGACGCCGGCAGCCGCGTTGCCGAAGCCGTTGCCGTCCGCGGCCCCCACGTCCTCGCCGTGGGCACTGCCGCCGACATCGAAGCCCTCGCCGGCCCCGAAACGGGCCGCGTCGACCTCGCCGGCCGTGCCGTCACCCCGGGTCTCATGGACGCGCACGTCCACTTCGCGAGCGGCGGCGTCGGCATGCTCTACACCCTCGACCTCAGCTACCCCAATGTCGAGAGCATCGCCGACGTGCAGGCCGCGGTCGCGGAGCAGGCCGCGCGCCTCGGCGAGGGCGAGTGGGTGCGGGGCAGGGGCTGGGACGAGGGCAAGCTGGCGGAACTCCGCTACATCCTCGCGTCAGACCTCGACGCGGTCGTCGCCGACCAGCCCGTCTGGCTCTCCCACACCATGGGCCACTACGGCGCGGCCAACTCGCTCGCCCTCGATATGGCGGGCATCACCGCCGAAACGCCGGACCCCCCCGGCGGCACCATCGACCGGGACGCAAACGGCCAGCCGACCGGGGTCCTCAAGGAGTCGGCCCAGGGCCTGGTGTCTCGTCTCATCCCGGGTCTCGGGCCCAACGAGCAGCGCGCCGGCATCCACGCCCTCGCCGACGCGTTCAACGCGGAGTGCATGACGGGCGGCAAGGACCCGGGCATCGGACCACGCGTCTGGGAAGCCTACCAGGATGTGCAGGAAGCAGGGGATTTGAGTGTGAGGATCTTCGCCCTGTGGCGCGGCCGCAACGGAAGCATCGAAGAGGTGCGCGGCTACGCGGACAGCCTCGCCACCTTCACGCGGCCCTGGGAGTCGACCGGCGACGATCACCTGATCTCGGGCGGAGTCAAGCTCTACATCGACGGCAGCGGCGGCGCGCGCACGGCCTGGCTATACGACGACTGGAACCGCGACCACACGGGCATCGACACCGGCAACCGCGGCTACCCGACCATGGACCCGGACGAACTCCGCCGCCGCTTCCGCGCCTACCACGACGCCGGCCTTCACGTCAGCATCCATTCCATCGGCGACCGCGGCATCGACTGGACCGTCGACACCTTCCGCGAGGCGCTCGATGCGACCCCGACCCGCGGCCTTCGCCACGGCATCATCCACTCCAACATCCCCACCGACCGCGCGCTCGACCTCATGGCGGAACTCCAGCGCGACTGGGAGACGGGCTACCCGGAGCCCTCCCCCACCTTCACCTGGTGGATCGGCGACACCTACGCCGGCAACTTCGGCCCGGTGCGTGCGCTGCGGCTCAACCCGTTCCGGTCATACCAGGAGCGCGGCATGATCTGGGCGAGCGGCTCCGACTACTCGGTGACGCCTTTCCCCGCCCGCTACGGCGTGTGGGCCTCGGTAGCCCGCGAGCCCCTGCTGGGCGTCTACGGCGAGCAGCCCTACGGAACTGCCGAGTCCGTGGACGCGGAGACCGCATTGCGCTCCGTCACCACCTGGGTGGCCCATCAGATGTTCCTCGAGGACAGGGTGGGCACGATCGAGCCCGGGAAGTACGCGGACCTGGCCGTGTGGGATCGGAATCCGCTCACGGTGGCGACGCCCCGGCTCCGTGACATGACCTGCGAGATGACGGTGTTCAACGGGGACGTGGTGTACGAACGCGAAACCCCCGCAGGCCCGGGCATCTGACCCTGGACCTGCGGGGGTTTGCTTGAACCGGCCGCAACCCGGCGCGAAGGCCGCTTACGGCGCGAACAGTCTGATCGTGTTTCGGCTTAGCTGCCGAAGCGGCGATCGCTTGCCCTTGCCGGGTTGGGCTGGGTACTGGGACTAGACAAGAGATCACCTCCTTTTCAAGGGTTTGACATCGGGCGGGACACCAAGTCCTGCTCGAAACCGAACGCCACTCGTGGCGTCCGGGAGTGGACCCGTTCAGGGTCGACACCAATGTATACATAACCGGGCGCGGAGAGCAAGACGTTTGTTTACGAGGGGTTGGACGGGCGGCCGCAGGTGCTGAATTGTGCGGCCGTGCGCGTTCGCCCCCGCAGGAGTGCGCCCGGCCTCAGGCCGCCTTGTACGCCCGCCGAAACGCCAGCGCACTCACGATCACCGCGGCGGCGATCCAGATCACGCCCCAGGTCATCGTGGGGATCCCGGTGAGCTCCGCCAGCATGGCCGCATCCGACCGGAGCTCGGGCCGATCGAGCACATCGCTCTTGATGTCGAGGATCGCATACAGGCAGCTGGTCAGCCCCAGCGCCGTCAGCAGGACCCGGCTGACTCCGGCCCCGAGCTTCCGTCCCGCGATCATCAGCACGGTCCCGAACGCGATGCCGAATGCGAGGCCGAATCCGTTTCTCACGTAGAGGACCGTGAGGAGGAACACCAGCGCACCCACGACAAAGACCAGCGCCTGATTGGGGACGCGCCGCACGCCGGTAGCGGCCAGGAGGACCACCCCCCAGAAAAGGCTGCCGAGATAACCCGCGGACAGCGTGATGAACGCGTTGCCGCCCCCGCAGTAGCAGGCTCCGCCCTGGTAGGGATCGAGGACGATGCGCTCGATCGTGCCCCCGGTGGCGAGCGAGGCGATCCCGTGACTGATCTCGTGGAGCATCACCACGAAGATCTTCAGCGGATAGATGACGGGAGTGTTCCACAGCAACCACAGCGCGACGAAATAGAGTGAGAACCCCGCGAGGAAGATCAGCTTTCGCTTCGCGGCGGATGCTTGCATGTCTGCGGCCATTGGATTGGCTCCGTCTCCAGGAATCGAGTCACTGGTATGAGTACGCGCCGAGGGCGCCCGGGGTTGCGGCCGCCATCCTTCCAGCCCGCGTCCGCGTCGCACCCCCACCGGGTTGCCCCCGTCTTCGGGCAAAATCACCGATACTCAATTGTTGGCTACTCAATTATTGGCGTGCAGATGGTGGTTGGGTAGCTTGAACGCCGTGTCCCGGAGTCAGCCTGGAGGGTATCCATGAAGAAGAGCACTGCACTTTCGGCTCTGGTGTTCGCCGCGCTCGCCTGTGAAGTACCAGACGTTCGGGTCCCGGAGGTGGGTGGGGCCGCGCCGCCGTTCGCGGCGGTGACCATGGACGGGGCCGAGGTGGTGGGCGCCGATCTGCGGGGCGCGCCCTACATGCTGAACATCTGGGCGACATGGTGCGCGCCCTGCCGCCAGGAGATGCCCGAACTGCAGGAACTCCACGACGCCTACGAGGACCGGGGGTTCCGGGTGGTGGGGGTGAGCGTGGATGACCGCGGGGCCACGAACCAGATCCAGGCGTTCATCGAGGAGATCGACATCTCGTTCCCGATCTACCACGATCCCACCTGGGAGATCATGGAGTCCTACCTGCTGCTCGGCCTGCCGGGGAGCTTCCTGATCGACTCCGAGGGCGTGATCGCGCGCAAATGGACCGGACCCTTCCGCCCGATGGAGGAAAACGTGCAGCGCGACGTGCGGGCGCTGCTGCCCGCCGAGCCGGCCGCTCAGCCCTGACCGCCTCCCGCTGGTTTCCCTAGCCAATGCCGATTCCCCAACGGCTGCCGGCCCGTCTTCAGCGAGTTGACAGACGAGCAGCCGACCCGTGAAATCTGACCGATCCGGCTCGAGTCCACCCGGCAGGGAGGACGGATCGCACGTCGTAGTCGCCGGCCTGAGCCGCGATCTCGGCCTGGTCTCCGCACTCGCCATCGGGACCGGCACCATGATCGCAGCCGGGATCTTCACCCTGTCGGGGCTGGCGGTCGGCTACGTGGGCAGCGCGGCCATCGTGTCCTTCCTGCTGGCGGCGCTCGTCGCGGCCTTCACCGCGCTCACCTACTGCGAGTTCACATCGATCTACCCCTTCTCCGGCGAAGGCTACCTCTACGCGCGCAAGACCTTCCCGCCACTGCTGGCCTACCTGGTGGGCTGGTGCATCCTGCTGGGCTACGCGTCGTCGTGCGCCTTCTACATCGCAAGCCTGTCCAGCTACTTCAACGAATTCATCTGGCATGTGCCGGTGGCGGCCTTGCCGGGGCTCGTCTTCCTGGCCGCGCTGACGCTGCTCAACATCAAGGGCACCAAGGAGAGCGGGACCTTCCAGGTCGTCGTCACGGTCGCCAAGATTGCGCTGCTGGTGTGGTTCATCGCGGGGGGACTGGGAGGTTTCGAGACGGCCGCCATCACCGAGCGCTTCAGCCGGGACGTGCCCATGATCGCGTCCACCGCGGCGCTGGTGTTCATCACCTTCTTCGGGTTCTCGGCGATCGCGGCCTCGGCGGGCGAGGTCATGAACCCCACGAAGACGATCCCGCGCGCCATCTTCATCTCGATGCTCGTGGTCACGGTGCTGTACGCGCTGGTGGTGCTGGTGGTGGTCGTGGCCGATCTGACCGAGTACACCGAGGCCGCAATGGGTGTGGCCGCGCGCGCCTTCCTGGGGCCGGTCGGGGGCGCGGTGATCGTCGGCGGTGCGCTCTTCTCGATGATCTCGGCCTCCAACGCCTCGATCCTGGCCGGGTCGCGCGTGGCGCTGTCGATGAGCCACCGGCGCCACCTGCCCCGTTTCTTCGGCCGCATCGGCGCGCGCTCGCATACGCCCTTCGTGGCGGTGCTGGCGGCGGGGGGCTCGATCGGCCTCTTCGCGCTGCTGCTTCCGCTCGAGGACCTCGCCCACTTCGCCAACCTGGTGCTGCTGCTGGCGCTCTGCTTCGTGAACGCGGCGCTGATCGTCCACCGCCGCCGCTTCCCCGACATCGAGCGCCCCTTCCGGGTCCCCCTGGTGCCGCTCCTGCCCGCGCTGGGGATCGCGGCCAACATCTACCTGATCCTGCAGATCCCGATTCAGGGGCACATCCAGCCGGTGTTGCTGGCCATGTTCGCGCTCCTGGTGGGGCTCTTCTGGTATGCGGCCTGGCGCGGCACCCGCTTCGAGGTGCCCGATGCCGCCGGGCCCGAATCCAGGATCGTGGCTCTGCGCGCCTCGCCGCGCACCGCGCCGTTCCGCATCCTGCTGCCGGTCTACAATCCCCACACGGCCGAGCCCATGTTGCGGATCGCCGCCACCCTGGCCCGGCACCAGGACGGCGAGATCACCCTTCTGCGCGTGGTGCAGGTCCCCGATCAGCTGCCTCCCGAAATGGCGCGCAAGGCGATTGAGGCCGAGGACGACATCCTCGAGCGGCTGGCCGCGCTTGAGGGAGAGCTGGACGTGCCCATCACGACCGAGGTTCGGGTCGGGCGCAACGTGGCGCGCGCGATCCTGGAGGCGCAGCACGACGACCGCTCCCACCTGATCGTCCTCGGGTGGAAGGGGTTCACCACCCAGGCACGGCAGATCCTCGGCGAGGTGACCGACGATGTCGTGAAGCTCGCCCGCGCCGACATCATGCTGGTGCGGTTCGGCCCCGAGCGGGTGGTGCCGCGGCGCATCCTGCTCCCCACCGCGGGGAGCGTCCACGCGGACAAGGCAGTGGGCTATGCACTTGGGCTCGCGGAAGGGGGCGGAGGAACGCTGACACTGGCCGGGGTCGTGCCCCCGAACGCGTCGCAGAGGAAGCGTGCGGCCAAGGAGAAGTGGCTGGCCGAGGAGCGTGCCGAGTTGCCGGAAGGGGCGGCGGTCGAGACGCGGATCCTGGCCGGGTCCCGGGTGGTCGAGGCGATCGTCGGCGCGGTGGAGGAGTACGATGCGGTGATGGTGGGTGCTTCGGGCGACAGTTTCTCGAGCCGCATCGTCTTCGGAACGATCCCGGAGCGAGTCGCGCGGGAGGCCCCGGGGACGGTGATGGTGTTGAAGAGCCACCACCGGGTGCGGGCGTTCATGGGGAGGGTGGCGGCGGATTAGGAGCTTCCGCGCCGCCTCGCGCGGGCTCCATACAAGCGCAACTGTAATGTCAACATTACTTTATGTAAAGTTGACATGACATCGGACCCGATTTCATTACGGAGCGGCATTCGCGTTGGACCACCAGCTTCACGAATCCAGTCACGCGCTTCCCCGGGCATACATGCTCGAACGCGCCACGCAGATGCGCCCCTGGGACATTGTCGTGGTCGGCGGCGGCTGCACCGGGCTCGCGACCGCACTCGACGCCTCCGCGCGCGGGTACCGCACCCTCCTGGTCGAACGCGGCGACTTCACCGGCGGCACCTCGAGCCGCAGCACCAAGCTGATCCACGGCGGCGTGCGCTACCTGCGCGCGGGGCAGACCGGCCTCGTCTACCGGGGCCTCCGCGAACGCCATCGCCTGCGCAGAAACGCGCCGCACCTGATCGACGGCCTCCCGCTGCTCGTGCCGGCCTACCGCTGGTGGGAGCGCCCGTGGTATGCCGCGGGCCTCAAACTCTACGACGTCCTCGCCCTCGGCCGCAGACTGGGCGCGTCCCGCCTCCTGAGCCGCCGCGCCTGCCTCGACCACGTTTCCACCCTGGAGGGCCACGGCCTCCGCGGCGGTGTCCTCTTCCACGACGGCCAGTTCGACGACGCGCGCCTCGGATGGGCCCTGACCCGCACCGCGGTGAACCTGGGTTGCGTCGCACTGAACTACGCGGAAGCGGTCGGCCTGGTCGAGTCGCGGGGGGCGGTGAGGGGGGTCAGGGTGCGAGATCTCGTCGGCGGCGCCGAATGGGTCGCCCGCGGGGCCGTAGTGGTCAATGCGACGGGTCCATTCGCGGACACCGTCTTGCGGATGGACGAACCGCGCGTTGCTTCCGCCGTGGTGCTGGCCCGCGGAGCGCACATCGTGGTGGGCCGCGCCTTCCTCCCGGGCCGCACGGCCGTACTGGTCCCCTCGACCGACGACGGCAGGGTGCTCTTCGCGATCCCGTGGCACGGCCACGTCCTGATCGGCACGACCGACGTGCGGGTCGCCGAGCCCTCGCGCGAGCCGGTGCCCAGCGGCGCCGAGGTGGACTATCTCATCGACCACGCGGGGCGCTACCTGAGCCGCCCCATCGCGCGCACCGACATCCTCTCCGCGTGGGCCGGGCTCAGGGCGCTCGCAGCGGTCGGCACGGGACGGAACACGGCGGCCCTGTCCCGCGACCACAGCGTGAGCGTGTCGCAGCGGGGTCTCGTGACGGTGACGGGCGGCAAGTGGACCACCTGCCGCAAGGTGGCGCAGGATGTGGTCACGGTGGCCGCCGGTGTCGGCAACCTCTCGCCGGCGCAGTCGATCACCGATCGGTTGCGGCTGCACGGCTACTCCACGCGGCGCCATGTGCGCTACCCCTGGACAGTGTACGGCGCGGACGCCGACGCGATCCGCGAACTGGAGGCCGCCGACGCACGGCTCTCGGGCCTCATGCACCCGAGCCTGCCGTACCGGCTGAGCCAGGCGGCGTGGGCGGCGCGCAGCGAGATGGCGGTGAACGTCGAGGATGTCCTGGCGCGCCGCACGCGGGCGCTGTTCCTGAATGCGAGGGCGGCGTCGGCGGCCGCGCCTGCGGTGGCCGGGGTGATGGCGCGGGAGCTGGGGCGCGGTCAGGACTGGGTAGAGGATCAGGTGCGGGCTTTCAGGGAGCTGGCGAGGCGCTACCTTCCGGGATGAGGATCGACCTGGTTGGCGGGCGTGCGGATGGTCGAGCGGGGCTCGCCGGCCTGCCGGGGACCGGGGCAGCCCTGCCTCGGCGGACGGCAGCCGTGTCGGCGCTAGCGGCCGTCTTCGCCGGGGTAGCCACCGTGTCCTGCAGGCCCGGAGATGTCCCGGAGGCGGGCGACGAACCCGGCGCGGCCTCCAGTCCCCCGGTCCGCGAGATCCTCCTCGACCCCGGACACCCGGCCTGGGCCGAGCCCGCCCCCGACACCTTCCTCGCCCGCTTCGAGACGAGCGCCGGCGACTTCGCGATCGAGGTCGTGCGGGCCTGGGCGCCGATCGGGGCCGACCGCTTCCACAACCTGGTCCGGCACGGCTACTACGACGATTCGCGCTTCCACCGCACCGTACCCGGCTTCATCGTCCAGTGGGGGCTTGCTGGCGACCCGGAGGTCACGGCCGCGTGGATCGGCCAGGCCATTCCGGACGATTCCGCCGTTGTGGCCAGCAACACCAGGGGCGCCATCGCCTTCGCCTTCACCGGGCCGAACACGCGCACCACCCAGGTCTACATCAACGTGGTGGACAACAGCCGCCTCGACGTCCGGGGTTTCCCGCCCTTTGGCCGGGTGGTGGAGGGGATGGACGTCGTCGACTCCATCTACTCCGGATACGGGGAGGACTCCGGGGGCGGGGTGCGCCGCGGTGACCAGAGCGCGATAGTGGCGGAAGGCAACGCGTACCTGGATCGCGAATTCCCCTTGCTGGACCGGCTCGTGCGCGCCACCGTGGTGCCGCCGCCCGCCCGCAACGGCAGACAGACCCGCAACCAGGAGCACATCGACATGCCGAATTCGCCCGGCAGGCCCGGGAAGGACGAATGCGCAGACATCTACCAGCCGTACATCGCTGCGGTCGAGGGGGAGCTGCTTCCGGCGCTGGAGCACGACGCCGAGGCGTGGCGCGCGATGCTCGCCGCCGTGGCTGCCGACCGGGCAGGGTACCGCTATGCGGAAGGCAAGTGGTCGATTCGCGAGGTGGTGGGCCATGTCATCGACGCCGAGCGGATGTTCAGCGTGCGCACGATGGCGTTCGCCCGCGGGGATCGGTCGCACTTTCCTTCATTCGACGAAAACGCCTACGCAGCGGCCTCGGGAGCCGACAGTCGCCCGCTTGCCGACCTCACCGATGAGCTGTCCGCCGTGCGCGCCTCGACGCTGCTGCTCCTGAAGAGCTTCGACGAGGAGACCTGGGACCGGCGCGGGAGGGCGAGCGGCTACGAGTTCACGGTGAGGAGTTTGGCCTGGATCATTGCGGGCCACTCGGGGCATCACAGGGGGGTGGTGGCGGAGCGGTATCTGGGTGGGTAGAGGGGTGGGCGGAGCAGGTTTGATGCTCTGCCATGTCCTCGGGATGTCGCTATTCGGCGCGCTGGCCGGCTGCGACAGTGATGACAACGGGCAAGCGGCGCGTACGCTCGGAGACGGTGGGGTCGAGGCTGTCCGCCACGAGAGGTCGTCCGACCAGGCAAGCCCTGTCTTCGCGGTCGAACACCTGGTCGCGATAGGCGTGGAAGACGGGCCACCGGAGTACATCTTCGGCGAGATCGCCGGATTGGATGTCATGGCCGACGGCACGATCGCGGTCCTGGATGGGCATGCCGGCGAAGTGCGGACATTTGCGCCGGATGGGTCGTTCATCCGCCGGATCGGCCGCATGGGCGAGGGGCCCGGCGAGATCAGTGGGGAGGGGTCGCTGGCGCTTGTGGCCGTGTCGCCGAACGAGTTCCTGATCCCGGACATCGGCAACCAGACGGTGAGCGTGCACTCCCTCGCGGGCGAGCTGACTGCGTCACGCCGCTTCGACATTCAGGAGGCGTACATACCCGAATGGCGGGCGGCGGGAGGTGGCGTGCCGGTTGTGCGGGTCTCGTCCGTCGGCCGCGAAGTATTGGCGCGGTACGACGTCCTATCGGCGGACGAAACGCTGCGAGACACACTGGCGGTGGTGGCGCGCCCAGCGGAGCCCGGGGCGGCGGACCGTCGGATGCCGCTGTGGCAGGATCATCTCGTTTGGTCGTTCACGGAGCCCGATATGGTCGCCGCGGGCTGGATGTTCTCGCCCGAATTCACGATTTACTCGGACGGAGCGCCGGTGCGAACGATCTCGTGGGACTACGACGCGCCTGCGCTGACCCGGGAAGAGCAGGACCAAGTCCTCAAGATCGTCATCCGCGGCATGGGAATGGACGACGCGGAGATTCCGGAGGGCTTCGGCGACCAGTTTCGGGTTCCGCACCGCCTCCCGGCCATGGCGGATATCGAGGTTGGAGAGAATCTGGTGCTGGTCCAGCGCGTGCGGCCCGTGGACACCATGGACCGCCGGGTCATCTACACCTTCAAGGCGGCGGGCTTCGGGGGGTCAGCGTGGGACGCGTTCTCTCTCGAAGGCGAGTACCTGGGTACCGTCCACATGGGTGGTCCAGCCGACGTCTTCGATATCCGTGGCGACACGATCGTCGGCGTGCGTGAGAACGACGCCGGGCTGCAGCAGGTGTTCCTGGCCCGGTTGCCCAGCGAGCTTCGGCCACAAGCATCCTCACCCTGATCCACCTTAACAAGGAGGCCGAACAACCATGAACTTCCGCGTGATTTCCCGCGCCGACATCCTCTCGCTGATCACCATGCACGACGCCATCGATGCGATGGCCCGCGGCTTCGGGCAGCTGTCGGCCGGCCAGGTCGAAATGCCGGTGCGGGTCCTGCTCACCTCGGGTGACGGCTTCACGCTCTTCATGCCCTCGCGCATGGGGGCGACCGGTGACCGCGGCGCCAAGATCGCATCGCTCTTCCCGGGGAACCGCGACAAGGGGCTGGCGACGATCAACGGCGTGATTCTGATGATCGATGATGAGACGGGACTTCCCGCCGCAATCATGGATGCCGGCGAACTGACGGCGATCCGGACCGCGGCTGCCGCGGGGCTTGCGGCGCGTCTGCTGAGCCGGGCTGACTGCCGGGTGCTGACGATCTTCGGCGCGGGCGCGCAGGCCCCGTGGCAGGTCGAGGCGATTCGGGCGGTGCGGCCGATCGAGGAGGTGCGTGTGGTTTCGAAGGGTGGGGAATCGGCCAGGCGGCTGGCTTCTTCGCTGGAAGGAGTCGAGGCGCGGGCGCTGTCCGATGCTGCCGAGGCGGTGGACGGAGCGGACATCATCGTGGCCGTGACGACGGCCGGCGAACCCGTCTTTGACGGCTCGGGACTTCCCGCCGGGACGCACGTGAGCGGGAGCGGAAGCTTCCAGCCGCACACGCGCGAGGTGGGCGACGAGGTAGTGACCCGGGCCCGAGTCGTGGTCGAGGAGCGCGAGTCCGCGCTCGAGGAGGCGGGCGATCTGATCATCCCGATCGAGCAGGGGCTGATGACTGCCGACGCGATCGATGCCGACCTGGGCGAAATCGTCAACGGGGAGGCGCCCGAGGGGAACGCCGGGCGCGAACTGACCTTCTTCAAGTCGGTCGGCACGGCGGTCCAGGATGTGGCGATCGGGGCCGAGGTGCTGCGCCGGGCCGAGGAGGAAGGGGTGGGGCAGGTGGTGGGGCTGTAGTCGGCGCGCTGGCGTCGATGAGGGAGCGGGTAGTCGGCTCACAGCGTAAACGGAGTGGCGGACCCGGCGTATGACATGGTGTGGGCGCTCAGAACGCCATGTGCCTGGCGCCGCGACTGACTTGCACGAGCCGCTTACGGGACGGACGGACCGGAACGCCCAAGCTGACCAGGGCGAGAACGACAACAGCGCCACCGCGATTCCTTCCGCTGCTCTTCCTTCCAGCTCTGGTAGCCTGCGGCGATGCTGAAGACCGAGCACCCACCGGCGCCGCCGGAACCCTGGACGGCCCGGACGTCATCGTCAACGCGGTGACCGAGGAAGTCTTCACCGTCGGGTCCATTGCCGGCGATGACTGGGATACCTTCGGCAACGTTCGCTCTGTGGAATTCGACGCCCAGGCCAACCTTCACATCTTCGATAGCCAGGCCGATCACATCCTGGTAGTCGGGCCGGACAGGTCGCTGATCCGCACGGTCGGAGGGCAGGGAGAGGGACCCGGGGAGTTCGGCAACGCCACGAGGGCGATCGTCGGGCGCGACGGCTCCTACACGGTGATGGGATTCTCGCACATCGACCTTCTCGAACCCGACGGCGAGTTCGTGCGGCGCATCACCATGGACCCGTTTACGACGGGTATGGTCATGGCCCGCAAGGCGCTTCCCGACGGCCGCCTGATCGCATACGGCATCGTGCGCCTGGGCAACGACGACGAGCAATCCGAGGAACAGGGTCGCCCCCTCCATATCTTCCCCCTCGACGGCACCGAACCGGAACTCCGCTACACCGCCTGGGAGCTGCCCGAGGAGGACGAAGACGGATTCGACATGAGCGGATCGCCGTCGAGCGGAATGCTCGTGCGCATGTCGGCGGGCCGCGCCTTCGAGCCCCGCCTCGACTACGACCCTCTCGCCGATGGCCGCCTCGCGCTGATCGACTCGATCGGCTACCGCGTCAAGCTCATCGGACCCGACGGAAGCGTAGAGGGAACCATCGAGCGGCCCATCGCGCCGGTTCCGGTCGACGATGCGATCATGGAGGCCGAACGCGAGCGCTACCGCGAAGGCGAGATGGCGGCGCTTGCGAGCGCGACCAGAACCGACTCGCGCTTTGAGGTCGAGGTCGAGGGGGCCGAGGGGCGCACCTTCGCCGACGAGCTGCCGGTGCTATATGGCTTGAAAGTGGACTGGGAGGACCGCATCTGGGTGGCACGCCGGGGTCCGACGGGCGCAAATGACGGTCCGACCGACATCGTGACGCCCGAGGGCGACTACATCGGCACGCTGCCGCCGGACGGGCTCCGGACACCGGACGCCTTCGGTCCTGACGGGCTCCTGGCCTACATCGAGCTCGATGAGATGGAGGTGCCGACCGTGCGCGTGGTCCGGTTGGTAGCGCTGGAGCCGGCAGGGTAACGCAAACATCCGGCGCCAAACGGTGCAATTGTCATGTTGGGTTTACAAAACGTAATGTGTGCATGACATTGGTGAGCGTCGTTCTCCATCAGCAAACTGTCAATTGACAGACGACGGAATCTCGCTCACCTTCATTCGTGATTGTTTCGTTCAAGCATCGCGGCCTCAAGGCCCTGTATGAGGGGCGAACCGAACGCCGCGTCGCACCAGGTCACATTCCGAAGCTGCGCGATATTCTTGCCATCCTGGACAGAAGCCGAGGACCGGAGGGGTTGGACTTGCCCGGCCTACGCCTCCATCGCCTGAAAGGGCGGTTGAAGGGCCATTATTCCGTTTGGGTCTCAGGCAAATGGCGCGTAACATTTCGCTTTGAGGACGGACACGCGACGGACGTCGATTACGTCGACTACCACTGACAAGGAGAGACCGATGGCAATGAAGAACCCCCCGCATCCGGGCGGGATCGTGAGGCGCCAGTGTCTCGAACCGCTCGGCCTCTCGGTGACCAGAGCCGCGTCCGGACTCGGCGTTACCCGGCAGGCCTTGTCGGAGCTACTCAACGGTCACACCGGGGTCTCGGTCGAGATGGCAATTCGACTATCGAAAGCTTTCGGTTCGACGCCGGAGACCTGGCTCGGGATGCAGATGGCGTACGATCTGCAACGTGCTCTTGCCCGCGCCGATGAAATAGAGGTCGAGAGATTCGAGGCTGCCTGATGCTGCTACTCCACTGGCAAGGATGAGCCAACCCCTCGACCCCTCCCTGCTTGCGGAGGCGCGAGCGCTCCAGGACGACATCCTCGTCGTGAATGGCCTCGACGCGTCGCTGCTCAACGAAGAGGTGGTCCGCACGCTCAAGCTCGGCGGTGTGCACATGAACATGTCCACGCTGCCCGACCTCTCGCTGTCGTCGCCCTTCCACCAGTTCATGCTGGATCACGCCGACGATCTCACCCCCGTCACCACGGTCGCCGGCATCCACTCGGCCCGCGCGGCCGGGAAGGTCGCGGTGGGCTATTGCTGGCAATGGGTCGACGTGGACGAGGACCTGTCGCAGCTGGCGGGGTACCACCGCATCGGACTGCGCAGCTCGGGGCTCGTCTACAACGTCGGCAACTACATCGGTTCCGGCTGCGTCGACCCCAACCCGGGCCCGCTCAGCCACTACGGCGTCCAGGTCGTCGAAGCGCTCCAGGATCTTCGGATCGTGGTGGACATCGGCGGCCACTGCAGCGAGGCCACCTCCTACGACGCGCTTCAGGTGGCCGAGGGGCCGGTCGTCTGCAGTCACACGAACCCCCTTGCCCTGCGCGACAACCCGCGCGCCATGACCGACGGACTGATGAGGGCGATCGCGGACACCGGCGGCGTGATCGGGATCGCCGCGTTCAACTTCTTCGTGGTGGCGGAAGGGCGGGCGACGCTCGAGGACTTCCTGCGCCAGTTCGATCACATGATCGACATCGTGGGCGTCGAGCACGTGGGGTTGGGGCTGGACCAGATCATCGGCCGCAACGACTCGGGACCCGTGAATCCGGTAACGCTGCCGCCGGAGGCCTATCCGCAGCGCTACGAGGACTGGACCTACGTCGAGGGCCTGGACGACTTCACGGGGGTTCCGCTGATCACGGCGGGGCTGATGGAACGGGGATATTCCCCCGACGACATCGAGAAGATCATGGGGGCGAACTGGCTGCGGGTGTGGGAGGAGGTGTGGGGGGAATGAGCGGGGAGAAGATTCGCCGCCGGGACTTCGTGGCGGGCGCGGCGATGGCTCCGGTGGTATTCGGGGCGCTAGGGTGCGCCGGGGGCGACGATGACGACAGGCGTGACGCTGGCCTCGGGACGGTCGGTGCTGCGGGCGAGCAGGGGCGGATTGCGCAGGCGCTCGACAACGCCGTCGTGGTCGGCCCCGTCCCCCTCGCCTCCCCGATCCGCGGACTCCAGGCCGAGCGCATGCGCCTGGCCGCCGAGCGGTGGGCGGGGATCCCGGCGCGGGTGGCGTCGTGGGACGAGGAGTTGGCGCACGTCCGCGCGCAGGTGCGGGCCGCGAAGGCGGCGGGGGTCCACGCCTTCATGGTGCCGGTCGTGGTCGGTGAGCACGAGCCCGCGGTGTCCGAGAACCTGCGGCGGTTCCACGAGGCGGTCCACGCGCTCGACGACGATGTGGTCGCGGTGCTTGATCTCGACGGGCTGGCTGCGGCGGTGGCGACGGACCGGGTGGGCCTGATCCCCTGGTTCCAGGGCGCGAAGATGGTCGAGGCCGATCTCGCACTCTTCGCCTCCTACCGGGCATCGGGCACCGGCATCATAGCACCGACGCACCTGTGGAAGATGCCGTACGGAGACGGGGCGTTCGAGCGTTCCGACCAGGGCCTGACCGCGACGGGCTGGCTGGCCATCCGCGCGATGAATCGCGAGCGCATCGTCATCGACCTGTCCGGGATGGGTCCCCGCTCCAGCGTCGAAGCGATGGCGACGAGCGAGCACCCGGTCATCTTCAGCCATTCCAACGCGCGGGCGGTCCACGATCACCCGATGAACCTGGGCGACGAGCACCTGCGCGCCTGCGCCGAACTCGGCGGCGTGGTCGGCGTGAGCGCGTTCCCGGCGTACGTTTCCGCCGACGCGAGGCCGACGCTCGACGACGTGCTGCGGCACCTGGATCACATCGTGGAAGTGGCCGGGATCGACCATGTGGCCCTCGGCCTGGACTTCACCGATCTACCCCGAAAACGCTTCCCGTCGGACCCGGTCCCCGACCCGCCCTACCGTTTTCCAGAGGGGTTTTCAGGGTTCGAGGACCTGCCGCGGCTGCGTGACCGGCTAGCCGAACGGGGCTACGGCGAGGACGACCGGAGGAAGGTCATGGGGGGCAACATGGTGCGCGTGCTGCGCCGGGTCTGGGGGGGCGGGGCGGGGTGAGGCACGGCGAGTTCCGGGCTACGCGGCGATTGGACGCGTTGCGCAGTGGGCTGCGCTTCGGCGACGCGGCGCGGCGCGGGCCGGTGTGGGATAGGACAGTGCACATGAGGCAACGGGACGGGATGAGACGGTGCGGCGCGATATGCCGATGCGCCACGCATCCCGTAGTCCGTGCGGTCTTCGGAGCCGGGTTGCTCGGCGGTCTTTTGCTCGTCCCGGGACCGGTTGCGTCCCAATCGGCGGCGGGATCTGCGCCGATCGGGACCGCGTCGCCCTCCTCCCCCTCATACGACGTCAAGTGGGCCATGAACGTGCCCGTCCCGATGCGCGACGGGGTGCGCCTCGCGACCGACCTCTATCTGCCCGACGCGGAGGGCCGGTTTCCGGTCGTGCTGGTGCGGACGCCGTACGGCAGCGAGACGCCGCGGCTCGCGGGGCAGGGGCGCTTCTACGCGACGCGGGGATACGTGTTCGCGGTGCAGGACACGCGCGGCAAGTACGATTCCGAGGGGGAGTGGTACGGGCGGCGGAGCGAGCGGGACGACTCCGACGACACGATCACCTGGCTCGGGACTCAGGCGTGGTCCAGCGGGGATGTCGGGATGGTTGGCGCGTCGTACGGCGGCCTGGTTCAGATGATGGTCGCGCCAGCGGGGAATCCGCATTTGAAGGCGCTGATCCCCGAGGTGACTCCGGTCACGTTGGGCCGAACGCCGGAGGCCTTTCGGCGGCTGGCCATCTACGGGCGGGGCAACAGCGCCCCGTCGGAGCTCTCGTGGCTGGTCACGACGGACGGACGCGTCAACCAGAACGGGAGCGCGTACGACTGGACGGAGCTGTTCCGGCACCTGCCGCTGGCCGAGCTGCCCGCGCGGATGGGGCGCGAGATTCCGATCTGGGAGAAGCTGATCCGCAACGAGATCGGACTCTGGGAGGAGTACCTGGAGTCGGCCGTGCGGAACCAGTGGACGGAGCCGATCACCGACTGGCCGGACCACCGCGAGCTGTACGGCGCCGTCGAGGTGCCGATCCTGCAGCGGACGGGCTGGTTCGACGCCTCGACCGACCACGCGTTCTACAACCGCGAGCAGGTCCGGCGGCACAGCGAGAGCGAGTTGGCGCGGGCGCAGCAGCATCTGCTGATCGGGCCGTGGCCGCATGCGTATTCGGGGTCGTCGACGATCGGCGCGTTGGACTTCGGCGATGCGTCGGTGCTGGATCTGCGGGCCATCCACCTGCGCTGGTTCGACCGCTGGCTGAAGGGGGTGGACAACGGGGTGGATCGCGAGGCACCGCTGAGGCTCTTCCTGATGGGACGCAACGAGTGGCGCGAGGCGTGGGAGTGGCCGCTGCCGGAGACCGAATTCACACCGTTCTACCTGCACTCGGGCGGGAGCGCGAACACGAATCGGGGCGATGGGGTGTTGGCTCGCGAGCCGCCCGCGGACGAGCCGCCTGACCGGTATGTCTATGATCCCGGCGACCCGACTCCGGCGATCACCGGGGGAGAGAACGCGGAGATGGCGGGGGATGGGCCGGTCGATGTCGGGTGGCTCGAGGCGCGGGACGACGTGCTGACCTATACGACGGGGCCGCTCGAGCAGGAGGTCGAGATCACGGGGCCGGTGTCGGCGACCCTCTACGTGGCCTCGTCGGCGCCGCAGACCGAGTTCATCGTGCGCATGGTGGACGTGCACCCCGACGGGGGCGCCTATCCGGTCTGGTACTCCTACGCGAACGCGTTCGGAACGCGGGGGATCGAGTCGGTGGGCACGACGGCAGAGGGCCACCGGATCTGGAGGCTGGAGTTCGATCTGCCGCCCACCAGCCAGGCGTTCCTGCCGGGGCACCGGATCCGGGTGCAGATTACGAGTGCGGCGTTTCCGCTATTCCGGCATCTGAACACGGATGGGGATCCGGCATGGGAGACGAAATGGGAGGTGGCGGAGCAGACGGTGTTTCACGCCGGGGAGAGGGCGTCGCGTGTGGTGTTGCCGGTGAGGGGCGGGCCACCGCCGTAGCGAGATGACAAGGACTTGACCAGGAAAGACGACCGATGACCAACCTGCACCATCAAGCCAGTCCCATGAAGACGAGCCCACTTCGCACCATCGCCATGCTGGCCACGCTGCTCGCGGCTGCCACGCTCCCGGCCACCGGCCAGGTTCTCCCCGGTCCCGACGGCCCCGTCGAATTCATCGGGTTGGACCAGTGGAGTGCCGGCGAGCTGTTCGACGCGATCCAGGACGTGGCTCCCGGCCAGCCCTTCCACGCCTGCGCCGTCGTCATGAAGCAGGAACTCGGGTTCGCCGAGGCGGCCGCGTTCGTCTATCGGACACCGGGCGACGCCTACACCGTCGTGGTCGGGGTGGAGGACAGTGCGCGGGTGCGGTACCGGGCGGTCGGCGCCGAGACGGTCGCGCTGCCCGAGACCTGGGAGGCACTGAGGGTGCTCGCCACAGACAGCCGCAACCTGCGCTCGCTGGACGAGGCAGCGCGGACGGTCCGCTCGCGCCGCGGATTCGTCGACAGGGTCATGACACGGTTGCTCTTCGGACGGACGGGAGTCGACCGCGGGACCCTCAGAAAGATTCGGGAACTCACCGACAACGCGAGGGCCCAGGAGGATCGCCGTCTCGCTCAGGAAGTGATCGTGCGGGATTCGTCCGCCGCGTCGCGGGCGGTGGCCACCCTGGTGCTGGGCAACTTCCTCGACGACGACACGTCATGGCACGCACTGGCGGGTTCGCTGATCGATCCAGAGCCGCGCGTCGTCAGGATGGCCAGGAACGTGGTCCGCGGGCTGGAGACGGATACGCTGGAGCCTGTCGACTGGTCGGCGGCCCGTAGCAACCTGCTGGCACTCTTCGACGGAACCAATCCGTTCGCGATCCGGGATATGCTGGAAGTTCTGGTCGCCACGGACATCGCACCCGAGTTCGGACGACAGTTGGTCCGAGAGACACCCGACCTGCTACTTGCGCACGCCGGCGCCGAGCACGAACGGACCCGGGAGCCGGCCATCGCGTTCCTGCGAGCGGTGAGCGGCGAGGATTTCGGGACCGATGTCGAGGCGTGGAGGGCCTGGGTAGGCGGTCAGCCCGAAGAGCCGTAGGCCTTCAGCCCTCGGTCGAATGTCTGTATGTGCGTGACACCGCGCCGCTGACAGCTGGCGAGGTGGCACAGGTCGCGAGCCCCGAGCGTCGGGTGCAGGGCGGCGAGTTCGACCCCCTGCACGACGATCAAGACGGTCGGCGGCGGCTTCGCGCGACCACGCGCTCAGGGACACAGATTTCATTGCGGTAATTTATCGTGTTTAGCATATTCAACGAATGAAATTCTCCGAACTGCTCGAAATCGTCGAGGACGAGCCCGTCTTCTGCACCGGGTTGCTGGTGGCGGGGCGTGGCCATGAGCCCGGTCTTCCCGCGCAGTTGAGCCGGTGGTCCGCGTCGAGGAAGCTGTTTCGGCTGCGGCGCGGTCTGTATGCGCTGGCGCCGCCGTACCGCAAGGTCATCGCTCATCCCTTCCTAATCGCCAACCGGCTGGAGCCCGGGTCCTACGTGAGCGGACACTCGGTGCTGGCTTACGCCAATGCCATTCCGGAGTTCGTGGCCGAGGTGACCAGCTGTGGGCCGGGGCGTCCCGGGATTCGGGAAACGCCGCTGGGGCGGTTTTCCTTTCGGTATCTCAAGCCGCAACTGCGGGACGGGTATCGCCTGATCGATCTGGGCGGCGGCCAGAGGGCGTTTGTGGCGTCGCCGGAGAAGGCTTTCCTCGACCTGGTCCACCTTCAGCCCGGCGGTGACGATCCTGCCTGGATCGACGGGCTGCGGCTGAACCTCGAGGCGCTTTCCATGCGGCGTCTGGGACGGATCGCGGCCGCCACGGGAAGCCCGAAGCTGGAGCGTGCGGCCGCTCACCTGGACCGCTTGGCGAGCGATCCGGCCCTGGCCTACGAGCCGCTATGAAGGACCATCTGCGTTCTTTGGTGCGTGGCCTGGATCCCCTGGTCGGACGCAACATCCTCCGGGAGTACCTCCAGGCCCGAATTCTCGAGGGTCTGCAGGGGGCCGGAGCGATGTCGCCGCTCGCATTTCAGGGTGGCACCGCCCTGCGGTTCCTCTACGGTCTGCGCAGATACTCCGAGGATCTCGATTTCGCGCTGGAGGGGCCGCGCGAGCACTACGACCTGCGTGGCTGGATGGGGGCGATCGTGCGGCAGTTCCGGCGGGAAGGCTACGAGGCTGATGCGTCGGTGCGCGATCGCGGCACCGTCCACACCGGCTGGATCCGTGTTCGAGGGGTGCTATACGAAACCGGGCTGTCGCCCCACCGGGATGAGACGCTGGGCATCAAGGCCGACGTGGATACCAATCCGCCAGCGGGTGCCGTCACAGAGACACGTCTGATCCGAAGGCACGTGGCGTTGAGGCTCCATCATCACGACCGCGCGTCACTTCTGGCGGGCAAGCTGCACGCGGTCCTGTATCGGCCGTGGGCCAAGGGCAGGGATATCTACGACCTTGCCTGGTATCTCAGCGATCCGACCTGGCCGGCCCCGAACCTGAAGCTGCTCAACGCGGCGATCAGGCAGACCGATGCGGAGGCCATGTCGCTCGATGCGGACACCTGGAGTGGGGTTGTGGCGGAGCGAGTGGCGGGACTGCCGTGGGATGCGGTCGCTTCCGACGTGCGGCCGTTCCTTGAGCACGGAGAGGTGATGGTGGGGAAGGGGGATCTATTGGGGTTGTTGGAGGCCACCGGCCGTTAGGCGCCTGATGACAGCGCTGTGACAAGGCGCGTTATCCTGGCGGGTGCAACCCCCATCCAGCCTCAGAACGGAGCAACTCCAGTTTGAATGTAGCGGCAGCTGTGACTGCCTTCGGGTGTTGCGAAAGCTCCTGGAACGGTGCCTTCGCGGCGGCTGGCCTTGCAGTGGTTATCAGAACGTGATAACCTAAGGTGATAAAGACACCCGGCCGGGATCCCGGGTTGGACACGCTGCTCGACCATGAATACACTGACGATCGGCATCGCCGGCTACGACCGGATGAAGGCGCGTACACTTGCGATTGCCCGTGGGGATTACACGCCGGCGACGGATGAGCCGAAGGTGTGGTTCACCTCAATCGACAGCCTTGCAAAGGTACTGTCCGAGCACAATCGGCACCTGCTGGGATTGATTTCCCGGGAGGGGCCGGGTTCGCTCACGGAGCTCGCGGAAATGGCGGGGCGAAGCAAATCGAACCTTTCGCGAACCCTGAAGACGATGGCTCGATACGGACTTGTCGAGTTGCAACGGGGAGAGCGTGGCAGGCTGGTGCCGCGGGTACCGTACGATCAGGTAAGGCTGGATGTCTCGCTGACGGGGACGGAGAGCGGATCGCTCGGTGCCAGCGGGTAACGCTGTATGTCACGCAAACATTACATTATGTAATCCCAACTTTACATCACGAACCCACCACCTCCCCCGCCTCCCCGCTCAACACCTCCAGCATCTGCACGTAGAAGTCCCGCCGTGAGCGTTGGTCCTGTGTCAGCGGCGCGACCACGCCCTCGACCTCGCCCGACAGGCGGCCGACGCGGCTCATCAGCTCGCCGAACTCGCGCGCCAGGTCGCGGAGCTTGGTGGTGCGGGGGCCGGTGTCGTCGTCGGCGACGCCTTCCAGCGCGTCCTCGATCGCGTTGAGTTCGCTGACGGCCCGGGCCGAGAGGCCGGCGAGTTCCAGCAGGTTGGCCGTCCAGGCAGCACGCGTGCCCGGCGTGACGTTCAGACGCGGGTCCTCGCGCACGGTGAACTGCTGGGCGGACTCGGTCCCCGCGGCCGACAGGCGGGCCGTGTAGGTGCCGGGCACGACCAGGGGGCCGCGGGCGGGGCGTTGGAACGGTCCCGGCGCCGCATCGTCGCCCACGTCGTCACCGACCTGGTGCCGCATGTCCCACACCACCCGGTTCATGCCCTCCCGGGTGCCACCGCGCACCGTGGCCACGTGGCCGCCGTCCCCGTCCTCGATGGCGATCTCCACCGTGCCGACCTCGGCCGCCTCGCCGAGCCAGTAGTCCAGGATCGCGCCCAGAGGGGGGTTCTTGCCCCGGTAGTACACATCTCCCGTGTGGGCCGCGCCACCCGCGCGGCGGATCTGCACCGCGGGCTCGATGGTGAAGAGATGGGCGCTCTGCCCAACCACATCCTCCGACAGCTCCTGGAGCGCGTTGATCTGATCGAGGATCCAGATGCCCCGGCCATGCGTCCCGAGCACGAGGTCGTTCTCGCGCGGATGGATGACGAGGTCGTTAAAGGGCAGGGTGGGCATGCCGCCGCGCAGCTCGGTCCAGTGCGTGCCGCCGTCCATCGTGTAGTACAGGCCGATTTCGGCGCCCACGAAGAGGACGGACGGGTTGCGCAGGTCTTCGCGCACGGTCCGGAGCACGCGGTCGGCGGGAAGGTCTCCGGTGATCGAGACCCAGCTTTGGCCGTAGTCGTCCGACCGGTAGAGGTAGTTGGCGTAGTCGTCGTTGCGGTAGTTGTTCCAGACGGCGTAGACGCGGGCCTCGTCGTGGCGGGAGGGCTCGATGCCGCTGACCCAGGCGCCGTTGGGAAGGCCGGGGAAGTCGGGGACGGAGGGTTCGTCGGAGTCGGACACGTCGCGGGCGGACAGGTCCGTCCAGGTCGCGCCGTCGTCGTGCGAGACGTGAAGGCGGCCGTCGTCGGTGCCGGCGTAGATGAGGCCGCGGGCGAGGGGGCTTTCGGCGACGGCGGAGATCGTGGGCCAGTAGGGGATGCCGTCGTCGAGCGAGGGGGTGTAGTCGTCCGGCATCTGCCCCATGACTGGCAGCGAGCGCCTGTCGGCGCGGGTGGTGAGGTCGCCGAGCGCCTGCCACGAATCCCCACGGTCCGTGGTCTTCCACATAATGTTGGTGCCCGCGTACAGGGTCGACGCGTCGTGCGGCGAGATGATGAACGGGCCGTCCCAGTTGGCGGGCGCCATGGCGTTGCCGAGCCGCTGTTCCTCGAAGGTGCCGACCTCGCGCCAGGTCTCCCAGTTGCGGCGTCCGGCGATGTGGCCGACGGGGTCGCCGGGGCGGATGGCGGTGCGCTCACCCGTGCGCGTGTCTAGGCGCGACAGGTTGAGGTACTGTGACTCGGTGTAGACGATGGTGTTGTTGGTCGTGTCCGCGAAGTTGATGAACCCGTCGCCGCCGCCCAGTCGGGTCCAGTCGCTGTTGACGATCCCGTTCTGGCGGTAGGTCTCGCTGGGCCCCATCCAGGAGCCGTTGTCCTGGAGGCCGCCGTAGACGTTGTAGGGGCGGGCCATGTCGACGCTGACGCGGTAGTACTGGCTGACCGGCAGGTCGGAGATGTAGAGCCAGTTGAGGCCGCGGTCGTAGGAGATACCGAGGCCGCCGTCGTCGGCCTTCATGACGTGGCGGGAGTCGGTGGGGTTGACCCAGACGAGGCGATCGTCGCCGTGGAGGCTCTGGGGCGGGACGGTGAAGGTGCGTCCGCCGTCGTCCGAGAAGGAGTAGCTGTTCACCATGTAGATGCGCTGGTCGTCGCTCGGATCGACCGTGATCTGGCTGGCGTACATGGGGCGCGGATTCCAGTCGCTCATCAGCTCCCACGTGTCGCCGCGGTCCTCGGAGCGGTAGATGCCGGCGCGCCGCTCGGTGTAGGCGGTCGACGCGTTGTAGCGGTAGCCCTGCTCGACGCTCACGTAGACGATGCGCGGGTCGCTGCGGTAGATGGAGATGCCGAAGCGGCCGATCACGTCCTCGGGGAGTCCGCGGGTGATGCCGGGACCGCTGAGCCGCTCCCAGGTGTCGCCGCCGTCCATGCTGCGGTGGAGCGCGCTGCCGGGGCCGCCGCCGTGGAAGCCCCACGGGCGGCGCTGGCGCTGGTAGGTGGCGGCGTAGACGATGTTGGGCTGGTCGGGATCGAGTGCGACGTCCACGGCGCCGGTGTTCTCGTCGACCTGCAGGATGGCCTGCCAGGTGGCCCCGCCGTCGCTGCTGCGGTAGAGGCCGCGCTCCTCGTTCGGTCCCCACAGGTGGCCCATCGCGGCGACGTAGACAAGGTCGGTGTCGTCCGGGTGCAGCGCGATGCGCCCGATGTGCCTGCTGTCGCGCAGCCCCATGTTCGTCCACGTCTCGCCGCCGTCCGTGCTTTTGTAGACGCCGTCGCCCCACGACGAACTCTGCCGGTTGGCGCGCTCGCCGGTGCCGACCCAGACGATGGACGTGTCGCGCTGGTGGAGCGCGATCGCCCCGACCGAGTGCGTGCCCTCGTTCTCGAACACGGGGTCGAGCGTGATCCCGTTGTCGCTGGTCTTGTACACGCCGCCGGTCGCAGACGCGACGTAGTACTTGAACACGTCCGATTCCGCGACGGCCAGGTCGACGATGCGGCCGCTCATGACGGCCGGACCGATGTTGCGGGGGCGCAGGCCGTCGAGTTGCTCGGTGGTGACCTGGGCCTGGATTGGGATGGGGAGGAGGGCGACGGAGGCGGCTGCGGCCAGCGTCTGGAGAAGGGAGTGGAGCTTCTGCGCGCGGGAATCTTTCATTGGGATGTCTTGGGCGAGGGAACTGGCTTGTTTCTTGGACGCTTTCAAGATTGGTCGGTGGAGGGGTTGCATCAACCGACAGGCCGGGGAAGGGAGCGGCGCCATGCCACGGTCCGCATGAGGGAACGGACGAAGACTCGAACGGTGCTGTGGTATGCCCTCGTGTTGGTCCTGGTGCTCGAGGGAATCGTGCTCCTTGCGATGCTTGTGCGCGACAACGGAACCACAGGGAGCGCAGACGGCGGATCCGACACAATTGCGGTCTGGCGACTGGACCCGGTACCTCTGATGAGCGTCGGCGACACCGAAGCGGATCCGCTCTACGAAGTGACCGGGATCGCAATAACGGAGCATCACGTCGTGATCGCCCAGGAGAGCACGGGTACACTTCGCTTCCACACGCACACCGGTTCGCCGGACACGGTGGTCGGCGGCAGGGGCGAGGGTCCCGGAGAGTTCGGCGACCTCGCGTGGATGAAACGCGTCGACGACCATCTCTTTGCCTACGATCGATACGGCCGTGAAGTCTCGCGATACAGTCTGGAAGGCCGATTCCTGGGTACGGTCACGCTTTCCCCGCCCGAGGAATACCTGCCGGGCCTCTCGGCTCTAGGAGTATTCTCGGACGGATCGCTGCTGGCCGATGTATGGGACGCCCTGTTCCAGGCGACACAGCCGGCGGTCGAGCGACTGACTTTGCCGCTACTGCTCTTCGACGAGGAAGGCGGATTCGAAGCCCGCCTGCTCGAAATGAAAAGCTCGGAGTTGTGGTTCGAACCCGTGGGAACCCGCGGGTCCCGTCAGATGTTTCGGTTCTTCGGCCGAACTTCAGGGGCGGTGGTCGTCGACTCCCTGTTCGTGGTTCTGGAAAACGACTCATACGACATCCCGGTGTACGGGCGTGACGGACTGGTTCGAGACACGCTTCGGCCGGCACTTGTGCCCGGGCCGACGCCAATGCCGCGGGACAGGGTGGATTTCATCCGGCAAGCCCTGCTCGACTCCTGGGACCTGGGCGATACACGGGGCGAAGTGGAGCGCATGCTGATGGATATGGGGATTCCCGATCATCTCCCTCCCTACGGTTGGCTCTCCCTGGGATACCCGAACCGCCCGCCGGCCACGGCGGCGGATGGGCTGGTTTGGGCGCTTCGCTACGGAGGGCTCCCGCGGGAGGGCGCCGATCCAGTCGGGCCGGAGTGGTTTGTGTTCCAGCCCGGTGTGGGCCAGATCGCCACGCTTTCCTCGCCCGACGATGTCATTCTGTACGATGTGGCGGGCGATTTGGCCGCGGTGCTGCGTCGCACGGAACTCGACGAGGAGATCGTGGAACTGCGGAGGATCGTGGGACGACAGCGGTAGCGCCCGCGGAGCGCCGGTTCGGCGCCTGGTCGCCCTCGTGACGCGGGTCGCACATTGGCCGCGTCAAATGGCAGGTTGACGGAAGCCGACGATTGTTTAGAATTGTTGTATATCACTTCATAAAGAGTCCAATATGCAACAATTAATACCACGTATGCGTCTATTGGCGACCGTGAAGGCGCACTTGGGCGAGGCACCGGTCGTCGCTGTCCTGGGGGCGCGGCAGGTCGGGAAGACCACTCTTGCACGCCAGGTGTTCGGCGACTGGCCGAAGTCATCCATCCACTTCGATCTCGAGGTAGCCGCCGAGCGGCAGGCGTTGTCGATGACTCCGCAAAAGGTGCTCCTTGACAGCGAGGGGCTTGTCGTCCTGGACGAAGTCCAACGGATGCCGGTGCTGTTCGAAGTGTTGCGGCCCATTTGCGACAGCCCGGAACGGAAGGCCGTCTTCCTGCTCCTTGGAAGCGCGTCACCGGATCTGGTCAAGGGCGTATCGGAAACATTGGCCGGGAGAGTCCTGTTCGTTGACATGGGAGGCCTGTCCCTCGCAGAAGTGGGACGGACCAACCTGGACAGGCTATGGCTGCGTGGCGGCCTTCCGCGCGCCTATCTTGCATCGTCGTCAGACTCCTGGACACGATGGCTTCAGTCCTACACACGTACCTTCGTCGAAAGGGACATTCCGTCCGTCAGTCCACAGGTATCAGCCGCGGCGGTGGGGCGTTTCTGGCGGATGCTGGCCCACGTCCACGGGCAGAAGTGGAACGCCTCCGAGTTGGCGCGCTCGATGGACGCCCGCCCCGCCACGGTAATCCGCTATCGTGACCTTCTCGCGGGCGCCTTCATGATCCGGTTGCTGCCGCCCTGGTTCGAGAACCTCGGAAAGCGCCTCGTCAAGTCACCCAAGGTGTACCTTCGCGACAGCGGTATGCTCCACTTTCTGCTGGGCGTGGAAGAGATGAATGAACTGGTGGTTCATCCGCGCTACGGAGCGAGTTGGGAGGGCTTCGCACTGGAGCAGACGCTCCTGGCACACGGGGAGCACGAAGCGTACTTCTATGCCACTCAGCGGGGTGCGGAGCTCGACCTTCTGCTGCTCCGGCGGGGACGGCGCTGGGGCTTCGAGTTCAAGTGCACGGACGCGCCGCGCACGACCAGGTCCATGCACATCGTCGTCCAGGACCTCGGGCTCGAGCATCTCTGGGTGGTCTATCCGGGTGACCTGGCGTACCCGTTGACTGACCGGATCTCGGCGCTGCCACTGGCCGAGGTCCACGATCTTCACCTGATCTCCGCCTAGCCGCGCACAAACCCGATCGCCCGCCGCCTTGCCCACCGCAGCGCCACGCTCGCCCCGACCGCCATCACCGCCGCTAGGACGTTGAACAGGATGTCCACGGGGTCCATGACGCGGCTGGGCAGAAACCACTGGATGCCCTCGTCGATGACACCGATCAGCGATGCGATGGCGATCGCAAGCAGGCTCGGGACGGGAACGCGGCGCCCGTTGCCGGCCCGCTCCAAAAGCGCTTCGTGGACGAAGACGGCGACCACTCCGTACTCGACCAGGTGGGACCGCTCCGTCGGGACCGCCATGCGGACAGCGATCAGCAGGTAGGCGGCGGCGACGCCAAGGGCGATCCCGATCTCGACGCCGCTCGGCCGTACCCTGAGGCCCTGCGTGATCACCGTCAGAAGCACCAGGAGGCAGCCGAGGAGGAACATCCACACGGACATGAAGTCGCTTCCCAGCTGATCGACCAGGGTTCGTGCGAGGCCCAGGGTGGCGTAGATTGCCACCACGACGGCCAGCGTCCAGGCCCAGAGGCGTCTCTCGCGAGCCGAGGTGAAAGCAGGCATGGCGGAAATCTAGCGGTCCGTGGAAGAAGCCTTGCTGCGTTCGGCCCCCGACGGTTCCACGCTGGACCGCTGAGTTCATGGTTCACATATGTCATGATAACATTACATAATGTCGTGTCTACTTTACATTGGGATCGGTCGAACTACACTCCGCGCTGCTCACCGGACCCCGCTCCAATGACGAAGCGATTTGCCCTGGTCGTGACGCTTGGCCTGGCGCTGGCCGCCCCGAACTCATCGGCGTACGCCATGCAGCAGGACATCGCCCTGGGTGCCCGCGTGGGTACCCTTGGCATCGGGGCGGAGATCGCGTTGACGCTGCATGAACGTGTGGCAATCCGGGGCGGGGCCGGATTCCTGGGCTTCGACGTCGATCTCACCCGGATGTTCGGCCTCGCCGCCAACCGCACCGCCGAGCTGTCCTTGCCGACGGCGGTGTACACCATCGGGGCGGAAGCCGTGTCCGGCCCGCTTCGGGCAGGCGCCGGCCTGCTGCTCAGGTCTGCCGACCCAATACACGAGATCACATACGAGAGCGGCGCGACGATCGACATCGGCGGGGGCTTCTACCAGCACCCGGAGATTCTGACACTCACGACCACCCTCATTTCGGGGTCGACCGCGCCTTATGCCCTGATCGGAATGACGTCGCGGCTGAAGCGGGGATTCGAGTTCGCGATCGACCTCGGGGCGGTACTGCACTTCAATCCGAAGTTCGACATGACGGCCACGGGCGATCCGACCGTCCTGAACTCTCCCCGGTTCCGCGCCGACCTGGACAACGAGCGACTGCTTGCCGAAAACGATGCCGGGAGCTTCGTCAGATTCTGGCCGATCATCAGTTTGGGGGTGCGTCGCGGGCTGAGGTGATGGAAGGCAGGATGCCGATGCCAGGTGTTCCCGATCCGGAACACGCCCCCGGCAGTGCGGGTACAACCTGGGTCTGCGTTCGCCCGTCCCCCCAGCTCGTCACGGCCCCGATGCTCAACACACGTCGATGGTCCACCACCCCCGCCTTCTTTCTTCCCACCCTCCTCATCGCTGCGGCACCGGTCCCACGCGAAGTGCGCGCCCAAGACGTCCCACCCGACGCATCCACCTGGACCGTGGCTTCGCAGCCCTCGGCGATCTTCGGTCGGAGTGAAGACGGGCTCGGAGGAATGCTCGCGGGAGTTGTCGATGTGGCGCGCGCGCCGGACGGAACGATCGTGGTTGCCGAGAGCCAATTCTCGAGCGTCACCTTCTTCTCCCCGGACGGAATGCTGGTCGCATCGAAGGGGCGGCAGGGGGAGGGGCCGGGCGAGTTCAGCAGAATATCCGCGCTCCTGGCCGATCCCGAGGGCCGCCTCTTCGTCTTCGACGAGGGGCATCAACGGATTTCGGAATTCACCCTGGCCGGCGATTTCGTTGCAGCCACCAGGCTCGTTCGCGGGGCGGGCGACCGGCCGATCGGCGGAATCGGGCAATACGCAGACGGCAGCCGGTACGCCTGGGACGCGGACCGGATGACCGGGTCCGAGATGGGCGAAATGTCCCAGGACACGGTAGGCTACTACCAGTTCGCAGACGGCGAGGTCGGCGACGTCCTGGTCTGGGTGCCGGGGACCATAACCTCGCATTTCGAGTTCCAGGGGCGGGGCAGCCTTCGGCATGCCCTGCTGACGCCCCACCCCCTGGGCGCCCCCCACGGTCAGTGTCTGCTGGTCGGTACGAGCGACACGCCCGTGCTGCGCGTCCTGGATCGGATGGGTGCTGAGGTGGCCGAAGTGAACCTCGACATCGAGGTGGATCGCGCCACCGACGAGCATCGGAAACAATGGGTATCGGCGACACTCGAGAGGTGGAGCGGTGTGGCCCGCTTCATCCAGCGCTTCTCGCTCAGAAGCGTGTCGAGAAGGGTCGGCATGGCCGATTGGGTGCCGTTCGCGGACCGCCTGGTCGTGGACGACCTCGGGTACATCTGGGCTCAGCGCTTCGAGTTCTCGGACTTTGACGGGAGCGCGGAGTGGCGGGTGTTCACCGAGGCCGGAACCGCGGTCGGTACGGTGACGCTCCCCGAGGCGATGCAGGTCACCGAGATATCGGCGGACGCCATACTCGGCTTCCACACCGATGAGCACGAGCAGCAGGACGTGCGGATCTACGCACTGGACCGCGGCCGCGACATCGACCCGCGCCCGTCGCTTCCGGGCTGTGAGCACGCCCAGGCCGGCGGCGGTTGAGCCGCCGCGCCGCGTCCGACCTGACAACCTGAACGGACTGCTTCCCTACCGGTGGTGCATCCCCATCACCCCCCGCAACGCCCCAAGGAACCGCGCGGCTTCGCGAACCTGCGCCACACCACTTCCCGCACCCCTGGAGTGCGCCAGCAGCCCGGTGATCGTCGCGACCACATCCGCCACGTCCGCGCGCCTGCGCAGGTATCGCTCGAGCGCCAGCGTTTCGGTAAACGGGATCAGGTGGTCCTCGCGGCCGTGGATGAGATGGATGGGCGGAAGAGAGCGGCCATCCAGGGCACGGGACAGCTCCAGCTCGGGGTGGGTCTTCCGCGCGGCCTCGACGAGAAGGGGGGCGAGCTCCCGGGCCCGGCCCGGCTCCGGATCCCGGGCCGCATTCGGCGCGAAGATCCGGAACAGCTCCCGGTTCGCCGCCGACACCGCTTCGATCACGTCGTCCTTGAAGGGATCGCTGCTCGGCTCCCATGACATGAATCCGTGGTCGCCGGCCATCGCGGCGAGCCGGCGCAGCGCCCGCGACACGTCCTCCGCACCCTCGTAGCCCGGGATGCGGTGCAGGTAGTTGGCGGCGATCACCCAGCGGCCGTACGGGTCGGGTCGCAGGTACTCCGTCCGGCGCCGCCACTCGAACTGGCCGGTCATGGCGAAGCGGACGGTGTCGTGCAGGCTGTGGTAGCCGCCGTAGCCGAAGACGCCCCGTGCGAGTCCTTCGGCGGCCAGTTCGGCTCCGGCGATGATCGCCTGGGTGCAGCCGAAGGACAGGCCCATCAGGACGACTCCGCCGGGGCGCACGCAGGGGTCGCCGCACATGTGCTCTGCCGCAATGCGAAGCACGCGGCGGGCGGGCGCCGGGTCGAGATCGAGTGCGCGCCAATCGGGCACGTCCGGGACGAGGACGTCGCCGCCGGCGCTGGCCACCGAGGCCGCGAGACGGACGATTGCCTCGTGGTCCGCTCCCGGGCGCGTGGCCCCGTGCAGGACGACCCAGCCGGGAAGGGGGCGGCGGCGCGTTGTGGGGTGGTATCGCCGCGCCCGAATGGTGTCCGCTGAGCCGCCGATCGTGATGTCTTCGGTGGCGACTCCCCGGATCGGCAGGCCGGAGGAGGCGCGCGCCCAACCCCTCGCGTATCGCAGTGCATCGAAGGTGGGATTGGCCATGTCGGGTTCCCGGTGGGGCCCGTTGGCGCCTCCGCGGCGAGGCCGATCGACGCGTCCACAGGGCCGTTCGCGACCGTCTTGCCAATCTAATGGGCCCCGGCGAGGGTGGAGGCATGACCGACAACACACCGACACCGCCCTGGAAGGCCGCCGCGTGCGCTAGCGCAGGCGTCTTCGTGCTGTACGCCCTGACGCTCGCGCCGACGACGGCGTGGTGGGACGCCAGCGAATACATTGCCACCGCTCACATCCTCGGTATCCCGCACCCGCCCGGGAACCCGCTGTTCGTGGTGCTGGCCCGCGTGTGGTCGCTTCTGCTGGCGCCGCTGGGGCTGCCGGTCGCGGTTCGGGTGAACCTGCTGGCAGCGGCGAGTTCGGCGGGCGCGTCATTCTTCTTCTACCTGATCGCGCACCGGATCCTGTCACGGCTGCGGATGAGCGCGAATGCGGTGCGGATCGGCGCGGGTGCGGCGGTGCTGGTCGGGGCGACGGCGTTCACGGTGTGGAGCCAGAGCAACGTGAACGAGAAGGTGTACACGATCTCGCTTCTGATCGTGGCGGCGGTCAGCTGGATGGTGCTGCGCTGGCGCGATCTGCCGGCGGGCGATCCGCGCGGGCAGCGGCTGCTCGTGGGTGCGGTCTACCTGATGGCGCTCGGCGCGACCAATCACCTGATGTCGGTGCTCCCGGCGGGGGCGTTTCTCGTCTGCGTCGCGGTCACGCGCGCCAGGGCACTCTTCGAGCCGGCATTTCTAACCCGCGGCGTGTTGGCAGTGGTGGTGGGACTGTCGTTCAACTTCTTCCTGCCCCTGCGCGCCGCCCAGCGGCCCGTGATCAACGAGGCCGATCCGCTCTGCGACGGGTTCGTCGAGACGGCGGCGGCCATCTACACCAACGGCCGGACGGGTTGCCCGGCGCTGGCCGCCTCGCTGCGGCGGGACCAGTACGCCAAGCCGCCCGTATTCCAGCGGATGGCTCCCTTCGGCCACCAGCTTCACAACTTCTTCCAGTACTTCGACTGGCAGTGGTCGCGCGGGATGGATCCCGACGAGCCGGTCAGCCAGCGGCGGCTTCCATTCACGCTGCTGTTTCTCGGCCTGGGGATCGCGGGCTTCGCGACGGCGTGGGAGCGCGACCGAAGTACCGGCGTGTACCTCGTGGCCCTCATGCTGACGCTTTCGTTCGGACTCGTCTACTACCTGAACTTCCGCTACGGCTACTCGCTTGCGCCCGAGATCACCGGGCCACGCAGCCACGAGGTGCGGGAGCGCGACTACTTCTTCCTGGCGGGCTTCTCGCTCTGGGGGGTGATGGCGGGGCTGGGGGTGGTCCGGCTGTGGCTGTGGCTGGGCGACCGGGCGGGGAGCATGCGGAATGCGTCGCCGGTGCTTGCCGTGGCCGCGATTCCGCTCGTGCTCAACCTGGGCTGGGCGAACCGGGCGGGGGACTACGCCGCGCGGGACTGGGCGTACGACCTGCTGAACAGCGTCGAGCCGTATGCCGTGCTCTTCACCAACGGCGACAACGACACCTTTCCGCTCTGGTATCTGCAGGAGGTCGAGGGGATCCGGCGGGACGTCACGGTCGTGGTGGGCCAATACCTCTACACCGACTGGTACCCGAAGCAGATTCGCGAGCTGACGCAGCCGGATCGGCAGCGGCTCTACGTTCCGGTGGAAGGGTCGCCGCATGAGGACCGCGATCCCCCCGCGGGGCCGGTGCTGACCCTGGCCGACGACCAGCTCGCGCTATTCGGTGACGGTCCCCTGCCGGACAGCTTCGGGGTGCCGATCGGGGGGATCTTCGTGCAGTACCCGCCCGGGATGTCGCTGGGCCGCGGGCACCGGATCGCCCTGGCGATGATCCGCGACTCCGCCCCCGAGCGGCCCATCTACTTCGCAGGTACCGGCGGGGAGATGGCGGAGGTGGCCCTGAGCAGCTGGGGCGTGAGGGAGGGACTGGCGGCCCGGCTGCACGTGCGCAACGTCGACGGGCCTCAGCCGTCGGGATACCGCCGTGCGCCGCCCGAATTCGGAGGAGAGTGGTTCGACTACCCGCGCACGGTGGAGCTGCTGGACGAGGTCTACAGCTATCGGGGCATCCGGAGCCGCCGGATCTGGCAGGACATGTCCACGGAGAGCATTCCGCTGCAGTACCACCTGATGGCCAATGCGATGGCAGCGATTGCGATCGGCGAGGAGGATGGCGCGGCCGCAGAGCGCTATTCGGCGATGGCGCGGGACTTCCTCGTCGTCTACGAAGGTGGGGAAGCTGGCCGTCGGAGTCGGTAGAATGTATGGTCTACATTACATATTGTAATGTTTGATTTACAATGTGATCGACGGAATCGCGGCTGGCCTATCCCGCGTTCCCCTTCCGCCCGGCCCGATCCAGGATCGAGCGCATGCGGGCGATCTCCTCTTTGCTGAACTCACGGTGCTCCACCAGAGTGGCGAGCAACATCTCCGCCGAGCCGTGAAAGATCTTGTTCACGATCCGGCTCAGTGCCCGGCCCCCCGCGCTCACCGATTCGACCAGGGGGAAGTAGCGGTAGGCGCGGCCTTCCTGCTCGTGTCTCACGGCGCCCTTCTCCTCGAGGATCTGCAGGATCTTCAGGACCGTCGTGTAGCCGACTTCGTCGCCCAGCGCCTCGCGCACTTCGGCCACGGTGCCGGATCCCTCCCGCCACAGGACGCTCATGATGTCGAGCTCCCGGTCGGTGAAGCCCTTGCCTTCGTGTTTGCCCTGGTGGCCGCTCATCGAGCGTCGCCCTCCTCCCCCACGCTCTGCATGACTTCGCGCACGCGGTCGCCGAAGCCACGCGCCCGCTCCATCACCTCGTCCTCGTCGACGGTGAGGATCTCGCGGTCGCGCACCACGATCCGACCGTTCACGAGCACGGTGGTCACGTCGCTGCCGCGCGCCGCGTACACGAGGTGCGAGTAGACGCGGTACAGCGGTGTCAGCCCGGGCCGGCGCGTGTCGAGGAGCACGATGTCGGCGCGCTTGCCGGCTTCCAGCGACCCGATCTCGTCCTGCAGGTTGAGCACGCGCGCGCCGCCCATCGTCGCCATCCGGAAGACGGTCTCGGCCGGGAGCGCGGCCGGATCGCCCAGCATGAACTTCTGCACCTTGGCCGCGGCATCCATCTCGTCGAACATGTCGAGGTCGTTGTTGCTGGCGGGGCCATCGGTGCCGATCCCCACCGGGATCCCGGCCGCGAGCGCCGCGGCGACCGGAGCCGCCCGCGCCACGCCCAGCTTCATGTTGCTCTGGGGGTTGTGTGCGATTCCGGCGCCTCCGGCCGCGACGCGCTCGAGGTCCTCGTCGGACATGTAGATCGAGTGGGCGAGGACGGTGCCGGGGCGGAGCGCGCCGATCGACTCGAGTGCTTCGATAACGCCCATTCCGGTCTGTTCGCGCGCGGTGACGTCCTCGGAGGGGTCCTCGACGGTGTGGATCTGGAAGGGTGCGTCGAACCGTTCGGCCAGTCGGAACGCGGCCTCGACCGCCTCCAAGGGCGTGGTGTAGAGCGCGTGGGCGGCGACCGCGGGGACGATTGTGGGGTGATCCTGGTAGCGCTCCATGAACTCGGCCGCGTCGGCGAGCGACTCCTCCGGCGAGGCGAAGTCGGGGGTCGGGAAGCCGATCACGTGCGGGCCCGTGACCGAGCGGATGCCGGCGTCGATGGTGGCGCGCGCCATGTCGTCGCGGAAGTAGTACATGTCGGCGAAGGTGGTCGTCCCGCCCTTCAGCATCTCGATCGAGGAGAGCAGGGTGCCCCAGTAGACGAAATCGGGGGCCACGAGGGCCGCCTCGGCCGGGAAGATGTAGTCGTTCAGCCAGGTCATCAGCGGGAGGTCGTCGGCGAGGCCGCGCAGCAGGGACATGGCGGCGTGGCCGTGCGTGTTGACGAGGCCGGGGATGACGAGGTGGCCGGTTGCGTCGATCAGCCGGACGCCCTCGGGACGGGGATCGTCCGGCGCCAGGACGGCGGCGATGCGGTCGCCCTCGACGAGAACCGCGCCACCTTCGAAGACGGTGCCGGCCGCGTCCATGACCACGACGGTGCCGCCGTCGATGAGCAGTGGACCGTCCGGCGCGGTGTCCGGTGGGGACGCGCACGCGCCCAGCAACGCTAGAGCCAGGAGAGAGTCACGAAGTCTTTCGTACATGGCCATCACATACCTTAGTCGGAGCCTGAGCTGTTGTCAACGATGCTCTTCGTAGCAGAGCCCGACCCGGACGGAGCGCCCTTGGGGTCCGGGACTGCTTGCCGCAGAACGTGTGCTACATTGCTGCACAGTGAGAGTCCCGCCGGGATCCCGGGCAGAGTTTTCCGAACGAATCCAGCGACATGGAACAAGATACCAAGGTCGGCGCGAACAACGCGGGGAAGGGTGATCCGCGCAGCGCGATCCGCCGCCGCGACCGCGGGAAGGACGACGCGTGGGCCGCCGCCTTCATGAGGCGGGCCTCCTACGGCTTTCTCGCGACGGTAGGGGAGGGCGGACAGCCGTTCCTGAACTCCAACCTGTTCGTCTACGACGATGCGGGCGGACATCGCCGGATCTACCTCCACACGCACCGCACGGGGCGCACCCGCGACAACCTGAACGCCGCCGAAAAGGTCGCGTTCAGCGCAGTCGCGATGGGGCGCCTGCTACCCGCCCCGGAGGCGCTCGAGTTCTCGGTCGAGTACGCGGGCGTCGTGGCCTTCGGCACCGGACGGGTCGTGCAGGACCGTGACGAGGCGCGAGCGGCCCTGCAGATGCTCCTCGACAAGTACGCGCCCCACCTGCATCCGGGCGTCGACTACCGGCCCACCACCGACGACGAACTCGGGCGCACCGCCGTCTACCGGATCGACATCGAGACCTGGAGCGGCAAGCAGAAGGAGGTCGAGGCGGACTTCCCGGGGGCGTTCACGCTCCAGGCAACGCCGGTGCCGTTTCCGGAGCGTTCGCCTCGGGTGGGATGACCATCCTGGTATGGACTCGACGAAGATCGGAGGAGTCAAGCAGCACGAACTGTAGTCCATCAGGCCGAAAGCGCGTGCCGCTCAGCTTCCAACCCCCCTCACCCCGCGTTCTTCACCGCCAGTGCCTCCAGCCCCGCGTCGATCTCCTCCCGCGACACCCACCGACCCCGCACCATGACTCCCACGCGGTCGAACAGGTTCGCCAATTCGTCCAGCGGGTTGGACCCAAGCAGGACCAGGTCGGCACGCTGTCCGCGCGCGATCGTCCCGAAATTGCCGTCGAGCCCCAGGTGGGAGCCCACGTACTCACCAACCGTGGCGGTGCCGCTCTTCAGGATCTCGTAGTTGGACATCCCGGCCTCGGACATCACGGACAGCTCCCTGTGCAGCGCGAACCCGGGCACGTTGAAGAGCTGGGGCGAGTCCGTCCCCATCAGGATCCCGGCTCCCGCGTCCGATAGCGCCTTCAGGATCCGGTCCCGAAGTCCCAGGTACAGCGCGACCTCCTCCGCCGGTCCCCGGCCGCCCCCTTCCGCCCGCCGCCGCCAGCCATCGCGCGTTTCGAGCGACACGTAGCGCATCTCGGGCTGCATGAGCATGGCGTCGGCGTCGGGGGCCCCGTAAAGGTTGCGCCACAGGTACTGCGTCGGGACCACGTAGACGTCGTGCTCGATCGTCATTGCGATGATCTCGTCGAGCTTTGCCTCGTCGAAGCCGCGCGCCAGCCCTCCGAGACTGATCGGGCCGGCGCTCACCTGCGCCTGTACGTCATCCGCGGCGACCGCCTGGATGTAGCCGTCGAGGTGATCGACGGTCGACATGCCGGTCTCGATCGCGTGGACCAGCCCGACGTCGGCCGGGACGTGCCCCGAATACGTCAGACCCGCCGCCTGCGCGACCTCGACCATGTGGTCCCAGGCATCACGCGGCACGCCGGGGTGGATCTTCTGCAGATCGTAGCCGGCTTCCACGTGGGCCCGGATCAGGCGTTCCGCGTCGGCGGGCGTCGGTGCCGAACCGCCGTTGATGGACGGCGCGCCCACGTAGAAATTCGGCCCGAGCACATTCCCGCTCTCGATCGAGTCGGCGAGCGGAATCTGGTATGCTGAACCGAGCATGCCCCGGATCGTGGTGATCCCGTTGGCGACGTAGAGGAAGAGGATGTCCTCGACCTCTTCGCGCGGCGGGTTGTCCCCCGGCGGAACGTGCGCGTGCATCTCCGCAAGGCCGGGCATCAGGTAGCGGCCGGACCCGTCGATCACCGTCGCACCGCGCGGCACCTCCACTTCGTCCGCCGCGCCCACCTCCACGATCACGCCGTCGGCAACGACCACCGTCTGGTCGGTGACCACGGCATCGGAGGTCATCGGCAACACGTTGACATTGGTGAAGGCTGTCAGCCCCGGAATCGGCGCCGGGGCTTCGCAGGCCGTCAGCGCGGCGATCGCCGCCAGCGCCGCATGTCGCATGGTATTCATTGGTGTGCCCTCCGACGGTTCAGTTGGGATGCCCGGCCGCCCTGTTGCCCTGTCAGGCCGGCTGGCCTTTCATCATATCGTCACTACCCGCCACCATTCAAAAGACGCAATCCTCCGTGCGGGCCGCTCGGGCCGGTCCGCTCGAGCCGTCAAGACACGCGGCAGGAGACTACCATCACGACCGCACCCACCCCTGTCACTCAATCCGAACGCATCGCGTCTCTCGACGTGCTGCGCGGCCTGGCCGTGCTCGGCATCCTCGTCGTCAACATGCAGGGCTTCGCGCGGGTGCCGTCGGCCTACATGAACCCGATGTCCGGACTGGAGACTTTCGACGCTGCGGAGCAATGGATCTGGGCCATCGTCTACCTGTTTGCCGACACCAAGTTCATATCGATCTTCTCGCTGCTCTTCGGCGCGGGCATTGCGATGATGAGCGACCGGGCGGTGAAGCGTGGCGTCTCCGGAACCGGACTGCACTATCGCCGCCAGTTCCTGCTCCTGGTCATCGGCCTCCTCCACGCCTACCTGATCTGGCACGGGGACATCCTGGTGTCGTACGCGCTCTGCGGCTTCATCCTGTACCCGCTGCGCAACCTGCCGGCGCGGGCGCTGCTGATCATCGGCGGGGCCGCGGTGGCGTTCGTCGTCCCGTTCTGGGGCTTCGCGGGCATGACGATCCCCTTCTGGCCGGAGGCGGAAAGGCTGGCCTTGGCAGCGGAATGGGCGCCCTCGCCGGAAGTGCTGGAAGCTGAGATCGCGGCCTTTCGGGGCAGCTGGAGCGACCAGCTGCCGGCGCGCGCGCCCGTCGCGTTCACGGTGCAGACGAGCGCGTTTCTCGGCCTGTTCCTGTGGCGCGCGGGCGGATTGATGCTCGTCGGCATGGCCCTCTACAAGCTTGGCATCCTGGCTGCCAATCGGTCCGGCGCGTTCTACCGCCGCATGGTGCTGATCGGCATGGGGTGCGGCCTGCCGCTGTCAGCCGCCGGCGTCGCCTACAAGCTCCACCACGAATTCGCCTGGGAGCAGACCATGTTCCAGGGCGCACTCTTCAACTATGTTGGCTCGATCGGCATCTTCCTCGGATACGTCGGGCTGGTGATGCTGATCGTGAAATCGGGGTGGCTGCCGCGCGTGCAGAGACGCCTCGCCGCGGTCGGGCGCATGGCGCTCACCAACTACATCACCCAGAGCATCCTGTGCGCCTTCATCTTCTACGGGCACGGTCTGGCCATGTTCGAGCGCGTGAGCGCGCCGGGCCGGGTGGCCATCGTGTTCGCGATCTGGGCGCTACAGCTGATCTGGTCCTCCTGGTGGCTGAAGCGCCACCGCTTCGGACCTCTCGAATGGATCTGGCGTACAGCTTCGTATATGCAGCGTCAGCAAATCCGCGCATGAGGCGGCCATGACTCCCGAATCCCCACGGAGCGAGCGATGACGAAACCACCGGACAAGACACCAATGGCGCCCCACGAAATGCTCCGCGTGATGGATGCGGCCCAGGTCATCCAGGAGCGGCAGGCCGCCGTGAAGGAGCACGAAGGATTCGACCGCGAAGCCACGATCCGCGAGATCCAGGTCATGTACGAGGAGCTGGGCGACCTCGTCGACGCGGAGACGATCGAGAAGGCGCTCGACGAGTACCTCTTGCAGCGCTACGCCTTCACCCCGGCTCCAAGGGGCCTGCGGCGCAACCTGGCCCTCCTCTACATCAAGCGGGGCCGGGTCGCCACGCGCGTGCTGCTCCCAACGGCGGCGGTCGCGTCGCTCGTCTGGGGTGGCTTCGCCTACGTCGAGGGGCGCGCGCAGCGAATGCAGGAGCGCGCGGCGGCCGCCCTCGTCACCCTCGAAGCCGATGTCGACCGTCTGAACGACGCCGTGCACGCCCTGGCCGCCGAGGACCTCGTACGCGAACGCGCCTCTGTCCTCGACGCGCAGGCCGAATCGCAGCTGACGGCCCAGAACACCGACGCCCTCGAGCGAACTGCCCAGCGCTTCCAGGACCTCCACGATCTCGTTGCCGCGGAATACCGCATCGAGATCACCGGCGGTGTCTGGCGCTACCGCAGCAACAACCGGAACGCCCGCAACCACTATCTGCTGGTCCAGGCACTCGACGCCGATGGCAGGACGGTGACGGTCCCGATCCGCAATGAGGAGACCGGCGCGACCGAACGCGTGCGCCAGTGGGGCGAGCGAGTCCCGCAGGACGTCTACGACCGTGTCGCCGCCGACAAGGAGGACAACGGAATCATCGACGACGAGGAGTTCGGCTTCAAGCGCCGAGGGTTCATCACCGCCGAGCGCCGCTATCCGGACGTCGGCCAGATCACGGAGTGGTAGCCATGCACACCGGCGAAAACATCCATGACAGCATGGTCACCCGGATCCGCAAGGTCCGCCGCCGGCTGGACCGCGAAGAGCAGCGCATCGACTCCTTGCAGGTGCAGCTGGCCGAGACGGGCGAACGCCGGTGCGCGACCCTCCGCGCGCTGGCCGAGTTTCACCTTCCCGGTATGACCGAAGTGGCGATCGCCGGCACCCTCTCGGACATGGAAGCCAACGTCCGGGCCATCTTCGACGAGAAGAAGGACCGCCTGAGGGAGGTCGAGCGCCTCATTCCCGAGCAGCGTGGGACGGTGGCCGAGGCCGAAGCCGCGCTCGTGGCGGTCACCCGGACCCTCAACGAGACCGGCGAAGAGCGCGCCCGCCTGGCGCACATCGTCTTCGAGGAGCTCCAGGCCATGCCCCGCTGGCAGGGCCTCTTCGCCGAGGTCCAGCGGCTGGAGGCACGCGTCGCCGCCTCCGAGAAGCGCCACGAGGCCGCCGAGCGCGAGCAGGCCGACAAGCTTCCCGCCTACGAACGCGATCCTCTCTTCGCCTATCTCGCGCGCCGCGGATTCGGCACGGCTGGGGCGGCCGGAAACGCAGTCACCCGCAGTCTCGACAGATGGGTGGCAGGGGTGATGCAGTACGCCGATGCCCGCGCGAAGTACGATTTCCTCAAGGCCCTGCCCGATCATGCCGCGGAGGCGCTTGCCGAAGACCGCGAGGCCCTCGCGGTGGCCGCCCCACCCCTGAACCGGCTGGAGAGCGAGGTCGTCGACCGCACCGGCCTGACCCCGGTGCTCGAGCGGGGCAACCGGCTCTACGCGGAGCGCGAGGACGCGCGCCGTGCCCTGCGCGAAGCTGAGACCACCCTGCGCGACCTCACCAGCGAGTTCGCCGCCCTGCACGACGAACGCGGATCGTACTACGAGTCGGCCATCGACGGCCTCGAAGCGTACCTTGACGGCCGCACGCCGGACGAACTCGCGGCGCTGGCCCGCGCCAGCGGCGACCCCCGCGACGACCTCCTCGTGGCGAATCTCCACGCGGTCGACAACGAACTCGCCGAACTGCGCGCCGACCTGGCCACCCGCAAGGAAGAACGCGACCAGATCGCGGACCGTCTCGCCGGCCTCGAAGACCTCCGCGACCAGTTCGAGGCCGAAGACTGGAACGGCCGCCGCTCACGCTTCGACGACCGTCTCGACATCAATGCGCTGCTCCTCGGCTACCTCGCCGGCAGCCACTCTCACGGGCACGTACACCGGGCCCTGGGTCGCAGCCAGCACTTCCTGCCCATCGGCGACAGCTTCGGGGGGAGTGGCTTCGGGGGTGGCGGATTTTCGAGCGGCGGCGGCTTCGGCGGCGGGGGATTCTCCAGCGGCGGTGGCTTTGGCGGTGGGGGAGGGTTTTCGACCGGGGGAGGGTTCTAGCAGCCCGTGGACAAGATCCCCCCGGCATTCGAGCGGCGATGCATCCGTGCTGGACCGCTGCGCTCCGCGTTGCTCCTCGGGCGAATAGCTCGGCTATTCCCCTCTCGTCGCGCCCTGCCAGCCCGGCGCCTCGCCGCTCTCGGTGCTCGGGCGGCCTTATCCACGGACTGCTAATGCCTTGTCCCGGAAACACGGTGTCTCTCCGAGCCCGCCCGCTGATGCACGTGACCGCGGTGATGCTCGCCACCGTGTTCGCCTCGCCGGCCCTGGCGCAGGACGGACCTCCTACCGGCCCCTGGGAGGGTCACGGGGAAGAAAAGACGGACGAGGTCTTCTACGGCTTTGCCGCCGTGGGCATGGCCACCGGCATCGTGGTCGCCTCGCGGACGTGCTCGGACGACAAGCGCCGGCGCATCGGATTGGGGCTCGAGTCCGCGGGGATCTGCCGCGAGAGCAAGCACTGGTCACGGCTGAACGGCGCGCTGTTGGGCACGGGCGTCGGCGTGCTGGCGTGGTGGCTGTTCCGCAAGGTGGAGCCGTTCGAGTCCGCGTCGGTGGGAGGCTTGTCAGCGGGAGACCTGTTGACGTTCAGGATTCCGCTGGGCCTCCCCCGGAGGTAGAGCGAAGACGCGACTACCGTAGCCTGTACGCCATCACACGAGGGATGTCCAGTTCGTCCGTGGCCACGCCGATGATGCGGCCTCCGCGCACGGCATGAACCTCGAAACCGGCGGGAAGATCGACCGACAGCAAATGGACTCCGTTCTCCGTGAATGCCGCCCATTCCACGAATGAACGATCAGGCTTGCGGATTCCCAGCCAGATGCGGCCTTCGTCGTCCACGACCAGACCGGTGAGCGCCGGCCAGTCGTATGGGGCTCCGTCACGAAGAACATCGTCAAGAGGGTCCACGGCTTCGTCGACGGCCCTGTCGAGTTCTTCGCCAGTGACGCGGATGGGCGTCGTTTCGTAGTCGAAGGTGGATTCGACCTGCCCCAGGGTGTCGATGATCCGGGCCCCCACGGCGTCGGAAGTGGCGACGACGACACTTTCGCGCGCGCCCATTGCCACGAATGACTCCCGCCCGAAAGGGTGGCCGCCTACCATGACCCTGCCCGGGCTCCGGAACACCAGGCCCTCGTCGTCAGGATACTCGGCGATCACCTCGTCCATGAGCTGGCCAGCATCTTCGCGGACGAATCGCAGCACTTGCATCCTCCCCTCATCGGAGGCGTCCGGCGTGAAGGCAGGCGAGGACCTGGCGATGTATCGCACTGACCCGGGTAGCCTCCAGGCCGCGTCGATTCGGTCCGGAGTACCGGGAGAGTGCAGATACGCCGGCTCCTCGCTTCCGGACGCGAACACGGTACTTCGTTGCAGCCGTGAATCCCAAACCATGAGACTGTCGCCGGGGAGCAGTTGAACTCGGGCGCGGTAGAGGAACTCTCCCGGTCCTTCGCCCTCTCGACCGATTGAGCGGTCATGGGTGAGGTCGGGATTCAGCACCATGATTCCGTCATCGCCGAAGTCGATGAGGTAGCCGTGACCACGCGAATCGACGCCGATGTCCCAAACAGCGGACAGAAACACATCGTCGCCGGACGCTGCTTCGACTTCAGCTTCGACCCAGGGGCCGGCCGCCCAGGGACGCAGGTCGGTCGATCCGCCCATTGCGTTCGCGGCTTCCGATCCATCCCGGCTCGCGTCGGGGGAACACGCCGCGGCGAGGACAGCGGCGACCGCTGCTGCTGCGAAGCGCCGGCGTTGTGACCTGCTGCTATCGGCCATCGTCCGGCCCGACCGTGGTGATGACCACCCTTGGCGGTATTCCGTAGTAGCCGATGGTCACCACGTCCAGGGTATCCATCATCGTGAGGAGCTTGCTCAAACCGCCAGACAGCCTGTCGCCGTCCAGTTGCACCGGGGGATTTCGGGCCGCTGTCGCGGCACCCAGGCTGAGTGTGGCCCCTCCGCTGTGGTCGCGGATGTAGAGACGTCCATCCGGCCCGGTAGCCCTTTCCAGCGCCGAGCCCGCCGGGTCGGCCGCCTCGCTCCGTTCGAGTTGCGCCGCTTCCCATTCCCGTTCGATCGCTTCCATCTCGCGCTCGGCCGCTTCCATCTCGCGCTCGGCTTCCTCCCAACCCCGATCGGCCTCGTCCCAACGGCTCCTCCACCGCCTCCAGGCCCGGCCCATCGATTGCCACGCCGCTCCCCTGGTCCAGACCTGCACGGCCCCGCCCGCGCCCCGCTCCCCGTGCGTCGCGACAGCGGTGCTGCGGCCGACGGTGCCGACCTGCGCGAACTCCAGCGTGTCCATCATGGCCATGAGGGACGGCAGGCCACCCTCCAGGACCTCGTCGTCGAGGAGTACGAGCGGTTTGGCAGCGACCGTGGCCGAGTCCAGCAAGAGGTACGGGGACCGGTTGCGTCCCCGAATCACGATGCGGGCGTCCTGGCCCGGGGGGACCTGGCCGCTTGATGCGTCGACTCCGGAGTCCGTTGATGGAAGTGACGCGACAGTGGTCGCTTCCGGGGCTGTTCGCAGCAACGCCCCGACCATCGGAGCGACACCGGCCGGTGCCGGGATGTCGCACGCCGTCGCCAGCGAAGCAGCGGAGACCACGGCGAGCAGGGTCATCATGGGCAGGCTTGTCTTCCTGGCACCCGCGGTCAGCTTCTTCAGCCTCCGTTCAAGCAGACTCTCGGAGTTGGCCATCCCAAGGGCGAACAATCCCGCACGCCTGCGCCCGGCTCCGATTTCGAGCAGCAGGTCGCCGTATTCGCGGGCCGGGACACCGGAGGCAATGACGCGTCGGTCACAGTCGATCTCGACGGCAGCGCCGAGTCGCCTGCACATCCACCAGATGGGGGGATTCCAGGGGAGCATCGCCACGATCAGTGCGGAGTAGAGCAGGGCGAGGTGGTCACCCGCCCGCGCATGTTCCCGCTCATGGCGCACGACGGTTGCGCCGACAATGTCGCCGAGTCGCACTACCCACCGGGGAATGACAATGGCGGGCCGGGCGATCCCCACAAGAGCGGGGCCGAAACGCCGGGAGACGTAGACGACTTCGTCGCCGATCCGGCGTCTCTCCCAGCGTCGCCGGGCCCGAATCGAGACGAGCAGTACGGTCGCAAGCACCGTGAAGGCGACAAGGGAGACCAGCGCCCAGGCCACCACGGGTGCAGCCGAAACCACCCCTGGGGGTGTTCCCGCCCGGCCCGTACGGGCATCGGCCGCCGCGCCGCCGGACTCACCCGGTGCGACGGCACCGGCGCCGCTGGACCGATCCGGTGCGACGGCCGCGGCGATACCGCTCTCGACATCGTCGGCGACACGGGTGGGCGAGCGTTCCGGCCCCGGACCGGCCGTCAGCGGGACTCCGGCCGCCAGTGTCAACGCGCCCAGCCATACGAATCGCCGGGGCCAGCCGAGTCGTTCACAGAGGTTCTCGAGTGCCAGCCCGCCCACTGCGAGGAGAGCCGCGACCGTCGCCGCGTAGATCATCCACATTGCCATCGCTCTCTCCCTCTCCATTGGGTGATGCACTCGTATAACGAAGGACTTCGTATTTACAGTACGGCACCGCACCCGGATTGTCAACGACAATCTTCGTAGCACGATTCGGACAGTCGCCGACGAGCCCGCTTTCCAACCCCTGGGACACCCCGCGGGCTGGCAGGGATGCACGCTTCCTGTCAGACTCAATGTGGACTACAGCCATACAGTTCGCGACGCGGCACACCGCAAAGCGCGCCAACCGCACGCGGCGCGCGCCGCCTCCGGTCGCTCGGGTGTCCGTCGCCCAGCACGGGAGGTCGCCCATGACCAGAGGGATCCTGTTCCTCACCGCAGTCCTCACTGCCGCCACCACCTCGTCCGTCGCGGCCCAGAGCGTCTGGATCGGCGGTCGGGCCGGCACCTTCGGGGCCGGTTTCGACGTTTCGGTCGCCGCCAGCGACTGGTTCATCCTGCGGGCCGGGACAGGGGGCCACGGAGCCTACGCCGACCTCACCTCGGTCTCCCGGCTCGCCGAGAACCGCACCGGCACGCTGACGTTCCCGAACAGGATCTACACCCTTGGCGCCGACATCGAGGTGGGCAACTTCCGCATCGGCGGCGGCATGCTCTACAAGGACGAGGACCCGTACTATGCGATCAAGCTCGGCGACGGCGCGACCATCGACATCGGCGACGGCACCTACACCGAGCCCGAGGTAACCCGGCTCACCACCACCCTGCACTCCGAGCCCTGGGCGCCCTATGTGCTGGTCGGGTTCGGGCAGCACACCTCCCGCGGACTGAGCCTCTTCCTGGACGCGGGCGTGGCCTTCCTCGATCGGCCCGGGCTGTCGATGTCGGCGCGCGGCGATGCCTCGGTCCTCCGCTCGCGCCAGTTCCGGGACGATCTGCGGGCCGAACAGCGGAGCGTGCGCGACGACGTAGGCGATCTGGTCAGATTCTGGCCGATCCTCAATCTCGGCGTCCGCTACGGGCTGGGCGGACGCGACAATGACGACCGGCGCCGTGGAAGACGCTAGAACCGGCGCCCCGCTCACGCGCGAGGAGTCCGCGCGCTACGCCCGCCACCTCGTCCTTCCCGAGGTCGGCAGGGAAGGGCAGGAGCGCCTGAAGGCCGCGAGGGTCCTCCTGGTCGGCGCCGGTGGTCTGGGCTCGCCCGCGGCACTGTACCTCGCCGCCGCGGGCGTCGGCACGCTCGGCATCGTGGATCCGGACGTGGTGGACGTCACCAACCTGCAGAGGCAGATCCTGCACGGCACCGGTGGCCTGGGCCGCCCCAAGGTCGCGTCAGCGCAGGCGCGCCTGACCGACGTCAACCCACACGTCCGGATCGAGACCGGGCAGGTCAGCCTCACCTCTGAAAACGCCCTTCAGATCGTCTCCAGCTTCGACGTGGTCGTCGACGGCAGCGACAACTTCCCCACGCGCTACCTCGTCAACGACGCCTGTGTCTTCGCCGGCACGCCGAACGTTTACGGTTCCGTCTACCGCTGGGAGGGCCAGCTGTCCGTCTTTGCGGTGGGCGACGGTCCCTGCTACCGCTGCCTCTTCCGCGAGCCCCCGCCGCCGGGGCTGATCCCCAACTGTGCGGAAGCCGGCGTATTCGGCGCGCTCCCCGGTGTGATCGGCGCGGCCCAGGCGATGGAGACAATCAAGCTGATCATCGGCGTGGGCGAGCCCCTGGTTGGCCGCCTCCAGATCTTCGACGCCCTGACCTACCGCTGGCGCGAGCTGGAGATCCGCCGTGACCCGGAGTGTCCGGTTTGCGGAGACAACCCTACCCAGACCGGACTCATCGACTACGAGGCGTTCTGCCGCGTGGCCCCGGGGGAAGCTGTCGCCGGGGTCGACGTCGGGCGGGTGGAGCCGGAGGAGCTGGAAGACTTTCTCGCGCGCGAATCGCAGCCCTTTCTGCTCGACGTGCGTGAGCCGATGGAGTGGAGTGCGATGAATCTCGCGCATCTGGGAGCCGTGCACGTGCCCATGGGACAGGTGGGCGACCGGCTGGAGGAGATTCCCGCCGACCGGCCCGTCGTGGTGTACTGTCACAGCGGGGTGCGCAGCCTCGAGGTGGCGAAGCTGCTCGCCGCCCACGGCTACGACGACGTGCGGAACCTGGAGCGGGGGATTGTGGGGGTGGTGGAGCTGGAAACGTAATGTTAACACGACATTATGTAAAATAAACATTACATTAGTCAAGAGTTCCAGAGTCGGAACGCTGGAACAAAACGCGGGGGTTGAGGGTAAGCCGGCAGTATGAACACATTCCGCCTGATCCGATCCGGTTTCGCAGCGGTCCTCGCCGCTATTGTGCTCTCACCCTCAGCCGCCTCTGCACAATCGCGCCCCATTGCCGAGGGCGGCGGCGAAAAGGACTTCACGGTCGCGTCGACCGTGTTCGGTGCCGCACTCGGAATAGCGGTCCCGCTGGCCATGGGAGCGGACCCCTCCCGCAAGCTGTACGGAGCCGGCGTTGTGGTCGGGGCGCCGATCGGATTCTTCGGGGCCAGGGCGGTCACGCGATTGCGGCCCGTTTCCCGGGGACAGGCGGTGGCGATCGCCTGGGGCGGATACTGGGGCGGGTTCCAGGGTTACCTGCTGGCCGACGGGATGGATCCGGCGGAAGGCGGCGCTCTCGAGTCGGCGAGCACGGAGACCATCGCGGCGTCAATCATCGCGGGGAGCGCGGTCGGCCTGGGCGGCGCACTGCTGGCCGCGCGCCACGGGGTCAGCGAGCGCACAGCCAACTCGGCCATGTTGGGCAGCGTGTGGGGCAACTGGTTCGGAGTGACGTCGTGGAAACTGCTGGGTGAGGACCGGGACTGGTCCAGAGCCGCCTTCCTGGCGCTGGCGGGGAATGCGGGGCTCGTGGGTGGCGCCGTCGCGGGCAGCCGTCTTGGGCTTACCGAAGCGCAGTCGCGGCGAGTCAACATGGCCGGGTTCTTCGGTGCCCTGGCGGGCGGTGGCCTCGAGCGCATCACGCGAGGAGACGGCGAGCCGGCCACCGCCGCCTATGCGCTGCCGGGCAGCATCCTCGGCCTCGGCGTAGGTGCTCTGCTCGCCCGGGCGCACGGTGGCGCGGAGGACACCGCCGCCGATGCGCCGTCAGGGGACGCGCTCCCCGCGCCGGGCGCTCTGCTGAGCCGGTCTCAGGGTGAGTGGTCGCTCTCGGCCCCGCTCCCAACGCTCTCGCGTGAGCCCACGTTGCGCGCGGACGGTCGCGACGCGCTGCTGTGGAAGGTCCCGCTTCTGAAGGTGCAATTCTGATCGATCCTTCAACCGCAGTGAAGCGGTGGCCGGGTGCACTGCCGGACCGATTCGACCGGTTGGGTGAACGGTTCCACCGCTCTGGTGTAGCTTTCAGGATGAGTACTCCACTGCCCCTCCGCGTTCTGGTCGTCACGCTCCTGGCGGTGGCCACTGTGTCGGTGTCGCAACCCGCCTCGGGGCAGGTGACCGCCGCGGACTCTGCCGCCGTCCTTCTCGGCGCCGCCGCCGAACTCGAACAGCGGGGCGAGAGCGACGCAGCGGAGACGCTCTATCGCTACATCGCGAACCGATTCGAGGGGACGCCCGCGGCTGTGACCGCCCGGGCCTGGCTGGACGCGGCGAGTGCCGAGCGGTCCCAGGGGGGCGGCGAGACCGAACTCAAGGTCTGGTCTACGACCTACGGGATCTGGCTGGGAATAGCCGTACCGACGGCCCTCAACGCCAGCGGCCCGGAACCGTACGGGGTCGGTCTTCTTCTGGGGGCGCCCGGCGGGTTCTTCGGCGCGCGGGCGCTGGCGAGTTCGCGACCGTTCTCGCTCGGCCAGGCCCGCGCGGTCACCTGGGGCGGGACCTGGGGCGCGCTGCAGGGGATGGCCCTGGCCAACGCGGCGGACTTCGGGGGCGGCGAGCGCATCATCGAGGGTGATATCGTGATCGACGAGGAGGCGGACCCGGAAGCCGTCCTCGGGACGATGGTGATCGGCAGCGCGGCGGGCATTGCGGGCGGCATGCTGGCGGCCCGGCAGGAGATCACGCCGGGGACCGCGACTTCGGCCACCCTGGGCAGCCTCTGGGGCTCCTGGTTCGGGCTGGCAACCTCGATACTGGCCGATCTGGATGACGACCCGACGTGGGCGACCATGATGCTAACCGGTAACGCGGGGCTGGTCGCCGGCGCGCTGGCCGGGAGCCGCCTGCCGCTCAGCCGGTCCCGGGCCCGGATGATCAGTGTCGGCGGTCTGATCGGCGGGGTCGGCGGCCTGGGCATTGTGCTGATCGCGGACGTCGACGACGAGGATACTGCAATCGGAGTCACCCTCGCCGGCAGCATTCTCGGGCTCGCGATGGGCGGGGCGCTGACGCGCGGGCACGACGCGGAGGAGGACTTGAGCGGCGCTGCGGAAGCCGCCGGCAGCCTGCCCCTGGCGGGAGCGCTGGTCAACCGGTCCGGCGGCGACTGGTCCTTCGCGGCCCCGCTGCCGTCACCCGTGCTGGATCCCGGTTGGCGGGGTGGGGGTCGCGTGGGCGCGAGCGGCCGTGACGGGCTTGCCTGGAAGATTCCGCTGCTGAACGTGCGGTTCTGACGGCACCGCCAACCGCGCTCGCCGGCCAAAGGTCGTCCGAGTCCTTGCGACCCTGTAGTCCGATCGTCGGGACCACGGAGGGTTGGCGGGTATGTGTTTCAGGCCACTCCGCAGGATTTTTGTTGAAAATCGTCCCGTCGCGGCACGATTTTCGACAATAAATCGTCGGACGGGTCGGCTGAAGGGCCACCGATCGACATATCCGTCAACGAACTCAGGGCTAGAACCCGGCCAGCCCCATAATCCCCGCGAGCACGTCGTCAGTCTGCGGCAGAATCGCCTGCTCGAGTTGCGGCGAGAATGCCACCCAGGTGTCGAGAGCCGCGACCCGCCGCACCGGCCCGTCGAGCCACGGGAACAGTTCGTCGGCGATCCGCGCGGCCACCTCCGTGCCGATCCCCCACGACAGCGGCTCTTCGTAGGCGACCATGACCTTGTTGGTCTTCCGCACCGACTCGCCCACCGTGTCCATGTCGAAGGGCGACAGGCAGCGCAGGTCGATGACCTCGGTGCTGATCCCGTGCCGCTGCTCGGCCGTCCGCGCCGCGTCCATCGTGCGCTTCACCAGCGCCCCGCAGGTCACCACCGTCAGGTCGCGCCCCGTCCGCACCACCTTGGCCTTGCCGAAGGGCACCGTGTAGTCGGGCCCGGGGTCCGCGCCCTTGTTGTGGACCTGACGGTAAAGGTGCTTGTGTTCGAGGAACATGACGGGGTCCTCGCAGCGGATCGCGGTGCGCAGCAGGCCGTTTGCGTCGAGGGCGTTCGAAGGGAGTACCACCCGCAGCCCCGGCGTGTTCGCAAAGAGCGAGGCGCCCGTCTGGGAATGGTACATCCCGCCCTTGATGTAGCCGCCATAGGTCGTGCGCACGACTACGGGCGCGGCCCAGTGTCCGCCCGACCGATACCGCATGGTCGCGAGTTCGTTGCGGATCTGCATGAACGCCGGCCAGATGTAGTCGACGAACTGGATCTCCACGACCGGCTTGAGACCCCGCGCCGCCATCCCGACGGCCCGCCCGATGATGTTCGCCTCCGCCAGCGGCGCGTTGTACACGCGGTTGCCCCCGAACCGGTCTGCAGCCCGTGCGTCACCTTGAAGACGCCGCCCTTGCCCTTCACCTCCTGCAGCGCGTCCTCTCGCGAGGCGTCGGCGATGTCCTGCCCGAAGACCACGATGCGCGGGTCGCGCTCCATCTCGCTGCGCAGGCAGCGGTTCAGCAGGTCGACCATCGTGAGCTGGCGGTCGTCCTGGAAGACGGGGCGGTCCTCGGTGTCGAAGTCGGCGCCCGTCGGGTCGACGGTCTCGGAGTAGAGCCACTTCGTGGCGGTATCCGGCGGCGGTTGGGGATGCTCGAGCGCCTGGTCGGCGGCGGCGGCTACGGCAGCGGCGCAGTCCGCCTCCATGCGGTCGAGCTCGGCCGAGTCGGCCACGCCGCTCTGGATCAGCAGGCGGCGCGCCCGGCGGATCGGATCGCGGCGGTCCTGGGCGGCGCGCTCGGCGGGGGTCCGGTACGCCGTCTCGTCGTCCGAGCCGGAATGGGAGTAGGGCCGTGTGGTGTGCGCGTGCAGCATCGCCGGCCCCTTGCGCTGCCGGCACCAGTCCACCACCTCCCGCGCGGCGCGATGGCTCTCCATGAGGTCGGTGCCGTCACACTCCACGATCTTCAGGCCGGGGAAGCCCGTGAGCAGCCGGGAGACGTTGCCGCCAGCCGTCTGCACCTCGACGGGCACCGAGATAGCGTACTCGTTGTCCTCCACGACGAAGAGGATCGGGAGCTTCAGGTTACAGGCGGTGTTGAGGGCTTCCCAGAACTCGCCCTCGGAGGTGGCTCCGTCGCCGGTGGTGCAGACGATGATCTCGTCGTCCGCGAAGGTCGTGACGTGCTTGCGCAGCTCGGGCGTGTTGGCGGCGCGGAGTCCCGCTTCGGCGGTTCCCACCGCGTTCAGGAACTGGGTGCCGGTGGGCGACGACGCAGCCACGATGTTGAGTCGTTTGTCGCCGAAGTGCGCCGGCATCTGGCGGCCGCCGCTCGCGGGATCGGCCTCGGCCCCCATCCCCTGCAGCAGCTGCTCCATCGGGGGAACGCCCAACGCCAGAGCCAGCGCCCGATCCCGGTAGTAGAGATGGAACCAGTCGGACGCCGGCCGCAGGAAATCGGCGAGCGCGACCTGAACGGCCTCGTGTCCCGCCCCGGCGATCAGGAAGAAGACCTTGCCCTGTTTGAACAGCTTGGCCTCACGGTCATCGATTTGCCGTGCGGTGACCATCGTCCGGTACCAGCGCAGCAGCGTGGTCCGGTCGGGAAGGTCGCTTTCGAGGTCAGACCCGATCTCGTGTTCCAGTGTCGCCATGGCGTCCTGAACGGTGGAAGCGGAGCAACGTCATGCCCGTGAGCTATCAGATTGGGCCCGCTTAAGCGCCCTGTCCAGAGCCCCGGTGGTCGTCGCCGGCTCCTGGCACGCCGACCCGACGCACACGAACGCTTCGCCCGCTCGGTCCAGACGCCCTTCCATGGCGGGCAGCGCGGCCACGGCGGGGTCCTCCGGATCGCCTCCCGCGATGACGCGGTTGGGGTGGGCGTGACGGTGAGCCGTGTCGACCATACCCCCGATCTGCTCCGGGGTGCCCACCAGCGTGCACTCGAGCCGTGGCGTGACGTGGAGCAGTGCGGCGGTGAGCAGCCTGCCCACGGCGCTGGGATAGCGCTCCATGGCCCCGCGCTCGCGGGTGAGCACTGCGTCCACGATTCCGGCGTGCTCCGGCGACCCGTTCAGGGCGGCCGAGCGGGCCAGCAACTCCACCGCGAGCGAATTTCCCGATGCCGTGGCGTTGTCCATGATGTCGCGCGGGCGGACCAGGAGCGGCGCGGCGTCCGCGGCGGCGTCGTGGAAGAGGCCGTCCGTGGCCGACCAGAAGCGGTCCACCATTGCGCCCGCGATCCAGGCCGACTCGCGGAGCCAGCGTGCGTCGAGGGTGGCCTCGTAGAGGGACAGGCAGGCGTTGCCGAGCGCGCCGTAGTCCTCGAGGAAGCCGTCGATGTGGACGCGGCCGGCGGCGAGGATGCGGCGCAGGGTGTCGCCGTCGCGAACAGTGCCGAGGAGGAATGTGGCGGCCCGCTCGGCGGCGCGGGTGTAGTCGGGGCGGCCCAGCGCCGGGCCGGCTTCGGCCAGGGCGCGAATGGTGAGCCCGTTCCACGAGGTGATGACCTTGTCGTCGCGGAGCGGCTCCGGACGGGTGCTGCGCAGGGTGTTGAGCCGCGCGAGCCCACCCTGCAGGACCATGTCGAGCTGGGCCCGCGTCATGCCCTCCTGGCGCGCCACCGCGTCGAGGTCGTGGGGCAGGTGCAGGATGTTGCGCCGCTCGAAGTTGCCCGCCTCGCTGACGTCGTACACGCGGGACAGGAGCCGCGCCGCGTCGGGGTCGAGGACCTCGTCGATCTCCGCCCGCGTCCATAGGTAGAAGGTGCCCTCTTCGCCCTCCGAGTCGGCGTCGCGCGCCGAGTAGAAGGCGCCGTCGGGCGAGGTCAGGTCCCCGAGGACGTAGTCGAGCGTCTCCTCGGCGACAAAACCGAGGTGGCCAGCCCCCAGCAGGTGCGCCCGGGTGAGCGCCTGCGCCAGGAGCGCGTTGTCGTAGAGCATCTTCTCGAAGTGCGGGACCAGCCAGCGCGCATCGACCGAGTAGCGGTGGAAGCCCCCGCCGGCGTGGTCGCGGATGCCGCCGGCCGCCATGCGCGTGAGCGTATGCACTGCCATCGAGACTCCGTGCGACCCGGGGCCCCCGCTGCGGAGCAGGAAATCCAGGAAGACGGGCTGGGGAAACTTGGGCGCGCCCCCGAACCCGCCGTGCCGGGGGTCGAAGGTCCGCCCGGCGGCCGCGACCGCGTGGTCGAAGAGGCGCTGGTCGGGCGGGCCGGACTGGCCGCTGCCGGCGTGAGGCTGGGTGGAACCGCGGACCAGGACATCCTTGAGCCGGGCACCGGCTTCGGCCACCTCGCCACGCCGCGTCGCGTACGCGTTTGCAGCTGCCGCAAGCACCTGCTGGAACGAAGGCATGCCGTGACGGGGCTGCGGCGGGAAGTAGGTCCCGCCGTAGAAGGGCACCCCCTCCGGCGTGAGGAACGCGGTGAGCGGCCAGCCGCCCTGTCCCGTGATCGCCTGAACCGCGCTCATGTAGATCGAGTCGATGTCCGGCCGCTCCTCGCGGTCGACCTTGATGTTCACGAACGAGCGGTTCATCACCTCGGCGGTGGCCGCATCCTCGAACGACTCCCGCTCCATCACGTGACACCAGTGGCAGGCCGAGTAGCCGATCGAAAGGAGGATGGGACGGTCGTGCTCGCTCGCCAGTGCCAGGGCCTCGTCGCCCCACGGGTACCAGTCCACGGGGTTGTGCGCGTGCTGGAGGAGGTAGGGGCTGGTCTCTGCGGCGAGGCGGTTGGGCATGGGGCAGGTCGTAGGTGAGGGGCTCTTGCGGTGGCCCGAAAGATAGGCGAGCAGGGGAGGTGGGAGCGAGGGAATCACGGTGTTGGGGCCAGAGTGCCGTGACTGTTTTTCGCAAGAGACCACTCACGGTGAACGTTTTTCACACGTGGTGAGGGGTCTTCACGGAGAGAGGGTGTGAGTCCCTTCGGGTGTCAGTCCCGCCGGACGCCTGCCGGGGACCTCCCCGGTGAAGTCGACTACCTTGAATCGTAGGACGCATCCAAGGCCCGCGCGCTCGAGGAGATTTGCGGACATGCCGGAAGGGACTCTCGACCTGTTGACCCGGTCTCCTGCGTATGGGCCGGTGCCTGGCCCCGCCAAGCGGCCGGGGGGCCCATACTGAGCCGAATGCTACGCCCCTTCCTCCTCCTCGCACTGAAGCGGCCCGGCCTCTGGCCCGCGCTGCTGTCGGCCGCCTGGGCCTTCCGGCCGAGAGGCTGGTACCACAGGCCGCCCTTCCTGCCGCTGCCGTCGCGGGCATACATGAACTGGCGGCTCGAGACCGCCTACGGCGACGCCGACGCCGTGCCCCCCGAGGACGAACTCGTGCGCTTCATCACCTGGTCGGCCGAGATGCGCCGCCGCATGCGGGGGCCGCGCGGGCCGCTCTGGGTGAAGATCCTCGCCGTGGCCGCGCTCGCGGCCTTTGCGGTGTGGGTGAATCTGTACGCCGTACAGATCGCGGGTGTCAGGGAGACGGCGGCAGCCGCGGGGTATTGGGGGCTGTTCGCGGCCTCGGTGGTGAGCGGCTTCAACCTGTTGGCGCCGGTGCCCGTGGCCTTCTTCTACCCGTTCCTCATGGAGTCGGGGTTCGAGCCGCTGCCGACCCTGCTCACAATCGCCGTGGGGATGACCGGCGGCGACTTCCTGGGCTTCCTGGTGGGCAACGTGACGCGCGACATGGTGGGCGATCGACTGCGGCGCTTGCGCGCCTCCCTGGAGGCGCTGCTCGAAGCCCTGCGGGCCCGCCACCGGCTGCTCCCCTACGGTCTCCTCTTCCTCTACGCCGCCTTCGCGCCGATCCCCAACGAACTCGTTGTGATCCCGATGGCATTCATGCGGTGCTCGCTCGCGGGCGTGATGACCGCGGTCCTCTGCGGAAACGTGATCTTCAATTCGCTGATGGCGTCGGGGGTCTCGTGGTTCGTGGGGTGGTGGGCGTGACCGTCGTGGGGCTGACCGGCAACCTGGCCGCGGGGAAGTCGGCGGTGGCCGAACTGTGGCGGCGTGCCGGGGTGCCGGTGGCGTCGGCGGACGAGCTGGCGCGCGAGGCCGTGGCGCCGGGGTCGGAGGGGCTGGCCCGGGTGGCGCAGCTGCTGGGGCCGGGAGTGGTCGGGACGGACGGGTCGCTCGACCGCGCGGCCGTGCGCCGCATCGTCTTTCGCGACGCCGAGGCGAGGGGCGGGCTGGAGGCGATCATTCACCCCAAGGTGAGGCGGTTGCGGGATGCCTGGACTGCGGAGCAGCGCGGCGCGGGCGCCGAGGTGGTGGTGTGGGAGATCCCGCTCCTCTTCGAGACAGGGATGCAGCGCGAGGTCGATGTGGTGGTGCTGGTGGATGCGCCGGAGGAGGTGAGGCGGCGGCGCGCGATGGAGACGCGCGGACTGAGCGGCGAGGAAGTGGATGGGGTGATGAGGGCGCAGATGGCTGTCGCCGGGAAGCGCGCCGGCGCGGATTTCGTGGTCGACAACGGCGGGACGAGGGAGGATCTGGCGGCCCGCGCGGCCGAGGTCCTCGGGCGGATCCGCCGGGGCGGGCACTGACGTGCGCTCCGTCGTGAATGCGGCCGGCGCCCCGGGGCGGCCGGTGTCGGCGGGGGGCTGACGTGGCACGCGCGGCACAAGTGCTGATCGGCTCCGCCCGCGAGGAGCGGATCGACGCGATCGTCGAGGCGCTGTTGGCGGCGTCCCCGGTCGTGGTGACGATGCACGCAAATGCCGACGGCGACGCGGCGGGGTCGGCGGTCGCCATGGCAGCCTTCCTCATGGAGCACGGAGCCGAAGCGCGGATTGCGAGCCCGACGCCCTTTCCCGAGAGCTTCTCCTTCCTCCTCCCCGACCCGGAGCTGGTCCTTCCCGCCCGGAGCGAAGAAGAGGCCGCCTGGTGCCGGCGCGCGGGGTTGGCGGCGGTGGTGGATACCTCCGACCCGCGGCGGATCGGCCGCATCAAGTCGATGATCCGGGGGCTGCCGACCGTCGTCGTCGATCATCATCCCCCTGGCGACCGATTCATCGACGGCCTGGCGCTTGTCGATACGAGAGCGGCCGCCGCGGGAGAACTCGTCTTCGAGCTGATCGAGCGCGCGGGCGGACCGTGGACCGAGGCGATCGTGCGGGCGCTGTATGTCGCGGTGCTGACCGACACCGGGGGCTTCCGGTTCCAGAACACCACGCCGGACTGCCTTCGCACGGCCGCGCGGCTGGTCGAACTCGGCGCCGAGCCGGAGGGGCTTCATCGGGCCGTGTATTCGCGCTTCCGCGCGCGCCGCTTCGAGCTGTTGCGGGAGGCGCTGGCGACGCTCACGGTGCACCCCGGAGGCCGGGTGGCGTGGATGATCGTGCCGAAGGAGCCGTACTACCGCCTCGGCGCCACGGTGGACGACCTCGAAGGCTTCGTCGACGTGCCGCGCGACGTTGATGGGGTGGAGGTTGCGATTCTGTTCCGCACCACCAGCGACGAGCGCATCAAGGTGTCGCTGCGCGCGCTGGCCCCCGCGCGGGTCCATGGAATCGCCAGGTCGCTCGGCGGCGGCGGCCACCCTCAGGCCGCGGCGGCGGTGGTCCCGGGCAATCTGGAGAAGGTGGTGGAGCGCGTGGTGGAGATGGTCGTGGGCGAGCTGCGGGGGTAGGGTGTTTCGCGCCCGGACGCCGGGAGATTCTATCTTTCGAGGATGAATGCGAGGATCAACGCCCGAGCCGCCCGCGGGGCGCGCCAGACCGAGGTGGACTTCGATGACGGGCCGGGGGTCCCCGAGGCCCTGCCGCGCACCCTCCGGGAGGTCGGCGAGCGCCTGGGGACCGAGTCGATCGACCGCCTGTGGATCTTTCCGCCGCTCATTCGCGGCCGCAGGGAGTGGGGACTTGTCGCGGCGGGCTGTTTTGAAGGGAGCGGAGCGCGCCGGCTGGTTACCGCCCGCTATGCCGCCCAGCGCACCGGCAAGGGCCTCTACCTCGACACCCAGCTGGTGGACCAGGGCGTCGCTCCGGCGGATCGGCTGCCGCGGGTGATGGAGGGCGTCGTGAAGCGGGGGCCGGCGCCGCTTGGCAGCCCGAGGCCCGCGGAGGTGGGCGGCAGCGCCGACGCGTTCGCAGCAGTGATCGGAGATTTTGCCGGCGAACTCTTCGAGGAAGCGGTGATCGGGCCGCCGGCAGCGGAGTAGAGCAGGAGACGGCCATGAAGACCGGACCAAGAGACATCGACCCGTATGTGGGCATCTTCGCGCGCTACCTGCGCGAGCAGGGGCTGCCCGTGACCCAACAGCGAGCCGCGGTTGCCGAGGCGGTCTTCTCCTCGCCGCACCACCAGTCGGTCGAGGACATCGATGTGTTACTGCGGGAAAAGGGGTTCCGCCCGGGGAAGGCCACGATATACCGCACGCTGGACCTGCTCGTCCGCAGCGGCCTCGTCGAGGAGCATGATTTCGGCGAGGGCTTCAAGCGCTTCGAGCACCGTCTGTCCCGCGATCCCGTGCATCATCACATGGTGTGCATCGAAAGCGGAGAGGTTATCGAATTCCGCAGCGAGGCAATCGCGCGCATCGTCGAAGAGACGGCCGCCCGGCACGGGTTCCGCCCCGCACATCACAGGCTGGTCATCTTCGGCCTGAGCCGCGCCAGCCAGGAATCGGGCGCCGCCGTCAAGTATCGCGGCATTACCTGCCCGATCGAGAACGCCTGAGCCGGACTTTCGCCACATGCCCAACCGGAGGGATCCGAACGCCGCCACCCGCGCGGGCTCGGGCACCAACCACGACCTTCCCGCCGGCCTGGAAGGGCTGCCGTGGGAGCTGCCCCGCGTCTTCCTCGGTCTCGACGGTCCCGCCGCGACCCCCGAGCGCGCAGCCACCTGGATCCTGCCGGTCCCCTACGAGGCCACCACCTGCTGGGGATCCGGCACCCGGCGCGGACCTCAGGCGATCATCGATGCGTCGCGCTACGTCGAGCTGTTCGACCAGGAACTCGGCCGCGACTCCTCGGAGGGCGGCGTCTACACCTTCCCCGCGCTGGAGCTCACCCGCGGCGGCGCCGCCCGCGCCCTGGCCGAACTGCGGGATGCCTGCGCGCGCGTGCTGGAGGCCGCCGCCGGCCGCCGCGTGATCATTGTGGGCGGCGAGCACTCGGTGTCGTCGCCCGCCATCCTGGCGCACGCGGACCGCAGCCCCGAGCGGCTCACGGTGCTGCAGTTCGACGCCCACCTCGACCTGCGCGAGACCCACGACGGGAGCCGCCACTCCCACGCCTGCGCGATGGCGCATGTGGTGGACGCGGTGGATCTGGTCACCGTCGGGGCGAGGGGGATCAGCGGGGAGGAGTGGGCGGTGGTCCAGGCCCGGGACAACGTGATGGTGATCACGGCCGAGGAAATGGCGGGTCGGCCGCCGGGGGTCGGCACGGAACCGGCGACCCGCGGACAGCCGGACGTCCGCAGCGAGCACGCCCGCAACGACGGCTGGATCGACCGCGCCGTCGACGCCCTCGGCCCGGCCGTGTACATCACCTTCGACGTCGACTTCTTCGACCCGTCGCTGATGCCCGCGACGGGAACGCCCGAACCGGGCGGCGGCCAGTGGTACCCGGCACTGGCCCTCCTGCGCCGCGTCTTCGCGGAGCGACGGGTGGTCGGGGCCGATGTCGTGGAGCATGCGCCAGTTGCCGGAATGCATGCGCCGGACTTCCTTGTTGCGAGGCTCATCTACAAGTTCATCGGGTACTGGAGCGAGCCACTGCATCCGTCGCAGCACCGATGACTGCGCCGTTCAGCGGCATGTGCGCGCCGGCATGTGCGCGCCTGCGACGGCCAACCCGGACCCTGAAACCCCATGACCGACTCCATCGGAATCACCATCGCCTTCAGCGCGGGCGTCCTCTCGTTTCTGTCGCCCTGCGTGCTGCCGCTGGTGCCGAGCTACCTGTCGTTCGTGACGGGGATGTCGCTCGAGGATCTGCAGGAAGGCTTCGACCGGCGGCGGGTGATGGTGCACTCGGCGCTCTTCGTGAGCGGCTTCACCCTGATCTTCGTGCTGCTGGGCGCTGGCGCGACCTTCATCGGGAGCTTCCTGCTCTACAACAGCGAGTGGATCGCCCGTATCGGGGGCGTGATCATCATCCTCTTCGGGCTGCACCTGATGGGGGTCTTCCAGCTGCTTCCGCTGATGAGCGAGAAACGCGTCCACCTGGCAAACAAGCCGTCGGGGTACCTGGGCACGCTGGTGGTCGGCGTCGCGTTCGGCGCGGGGTGGACGCCGTGCATCGGGCCGGTCCTCGGCGCGATCCTGACGATGGCCGGGACGCAACAGAATGTCGGCGTCGGGATGTGGCTGCTCTTCGTCTACTCGATGGGGCTGGCGATCCCGCTGCTGCTGGCCGCGGTGGCGATGGAGCGGTTCCTGAACGCGTTCTCCCGCTTCCGGCGGTTCCTGCCGGCGGTGCAGAAGGTCGCGGGCGGGCTGCTGATCGTGCTCGGACTCCTGCTGGTGACCGGCTCGTTTACGGTGCTGGCGGCGTGGCTGAACCGGTATACGCCGGAGTTCCTGCTGGAGAAACTGTAGCCGCCCCTGGACCGAACCCGCCACGTGGAGTACACCCACGGGGGCCTGGAGATTTAACAACGGCCGGCCGCACCCCGGCGAGGAGGATTGAGAATGGCGCTCGTCGCTTCGACCATGCTGGCGCTCGGAACCGAGGCGCCCGATTTCTCATTGCCCGAGCCGGCGACGGGCGAGACCGTGTCGCTGTCGCGGTTCGACGGGGCGCCCGGACTGCTCGTGGTGTTCCTTTCCAACCACTGTCCGTTTGTGAAGCACCTGGCGGACAACTTCGCCGGGCTGGCGGCCGAGTACCAGCAGCGCGGCATCGCGGTGGTGGGGATCAACGCGAACGACGTGGCGAACTACCCCGACGACAGCCCCGCGAAGATGGTGGAGGAGGTGGCGCGGCGCGGGTACACCTTCCCCTATCTGTTCGACGAGTCGCAGGAGGTGGCGAAGGCCTATCGGGCGGCGTGCACGCCGGACTTCTTCCTGTTTGATGCAGACCGGCGGCTGGTGTATCGCGGCCAGTACGATGCGAGCAGGCCGTCGCTGGATGTGCCGGTGACGGGAAGGGACCTGCGGGCGGCGATCGAAGCCGCGTTGGGGGGTGGGGCATCGGCGGCGGAGCAGGTGCCCAGCGTGGGGTGCAATATCAAGTGGCGGGCTGGTGAGGAGCCGGGGTGGTTCGGCTGATGTAAGGCAGACATGACAAAATGTAACGTCTGCGTTACAATCTGAACGCGCTACGCCTTCGCGATGAGGCCCCGCGAGATCGAGGGCCCGTCCAAGCCGCTTCTATCGTCTTTCCGACTCCGACAGATAGTGCGCCTGCAAGTGGTCGAACCGCTCGAAGTCGCGATCATTCGTGAGAATGGCGTTGATTCCGTGCTCCCGGCACAGGGCGGCGATTAGATCAGAACGTCGGTATCGACCGCTATCACGCGCGATCCAGCATGTCGTAGAGGGTGAATTCAAGCGGTCGTCGCAACACCTCGAAAAGGAGTTGCGATGGAGGCGAGCAGACGGCGACGGTCGGATCGAGCTCTACGTCCACGGATGCGGTCACCAGGCCGCCCGCCGGTGGGGCGTCGGGAGCATCGGGAGAGGTTCTGGAAGGAGGTCGCTCGGGGTCTGTCGAGCGAGGAGGCTGCCGCGGCCGCCGGTGTGTCGCAGGCTGTCGGGACGCGCTGGTTCCGCGAATGTGGTGGCATGTCACCGCTCAAGCATGGTCCCCGGTCGCGGCGCTATCTCACGTTCGTCGAGCGAGAAGAGATCGCCATTCTTCGAGCCCGTGGTCGTGGCGTACGCGAGATCGCCCGGCAGTTGGGCCGCTCGCCCTCGACAATCTCGCGAGAGCTGCGGCGGAACGCAGCGACACGAGGAGGGAATCTCGAGTATCGAGCTACCACCGCTCAATGGCACGCGGAGCGGCGAGCGAAGCGTCCCAAGGCTGCGAAGCTCGCGACGAACGGCAAATTAAGGCAGTATGTACAGGATCGCCTTGGTGGCCTGATCCGGACTCCAGATGGCACGGTCGTGCCGGGGCCGAATGTGCGCTGGATCGGACGGCGTCGCGGTCGCCGACAGGACCGGCGGTGGGCGGTCTCGTGGAGTCCCGAGCAGATCGCCAACAGGCTGCGGGTCGACTTCCCCGACGATGAGTCAATGCGTATATCCCACGAAGCCATCTACCAGGCGCTCTACATCCAGGGCCGTGGCGCGTTGCGCCGGGAGCTGACAGCGTGCCTTCGAACTGGACGCGCGCTACGGGTGCCTCGAGCTCGCACCCGCGGACGGGGCAAGACGTTCGTTCACCCTGGGATCATGCTCAGCGAGCGACCCGCCGAGGCAGACGACCGCGCCGTTCCCGGGCACTGGGAAGGCGACCTGATCCTGGGGCTGGGCAGTTCGGCGATCGGGACGCTGGTCGAGCGGGCCTCTCGGTTCACGATGCTGCTCCACCTCCCCCGCTCTGACAAACACGGCGAGACCAGGACCAAAAACGGTCCAGCGTTGGCTGGGCACGGTGCCGAAGCCGTCCGGGACGCGATCGCTTCGTCGATCACCACCCTGCCCGAACAACTCCGACGGTCTCTGACATGGGACCAGGGAGCCGAGATGGCTCAGCACGCGCGGCTGCGCATCGATACTGGGTTGGCCGTCTACTTCTGTGATCCGCGGAGCCCCTGGCAGCGCGGCACGAACGAAAACACCAACGGTCTGCTGAGACAGTACTTTCCGAAGGGCACTGACCTCAGCAGACATACCGCTGACGATCTGGCTGCTGTCGCAGCTGCACTCAACAGCCGTCCCCGAAAGACGCTCGGTTGGAGAACCCCGGCGGAAGCTATGGAAGATCTCCTATCATCAACGAGCCAGACCTGAACCGTGCGTTGAATGCTCCACAGCTTTGGGGAGGCCGGCCGGCCTCCCCAAAGCTGCCCGCGCCCTTCTGTTCTTCTGTATGCCGAGATACCCGGTGCCTCACTCTTGGACTCCGGATGGTTGTCCAGAAATCGGGGGCACTATACACTCTCGACTCCGTCGCCCTCGGCAGCCTAATGTCGAGCAAGACCGGAGGCGCAAGAAAACCCCTCAACACAGTACTGTTGCGACGACCGCTTGAACCTAGCGAGTGCCTCTCGGTCAGAGATGTCGACGTTGGGCGGTGCGGTCCCGCGTGCCGTTACCAGCTCCAGCTTGAAAGCCGGTTGTTTCCGGTCGTCGTCCATATGGCAGCCATCCCGGCAGGCGTGGGCCGGAAAGGTCCGAGACCCTACGCTACCCCCGCCAGATCCTGCTCCAGCAGCTGCCGCCTGAGCAGCGTCGCATACGTCCCCCCCAGCGCCACCAGCTCCTGGTGCCGCCCCCGCTCCACGATCCGCCCCTCGTCGAGCACCAGGATGAGGTCGGCGTCCTTAACCGCGGTCACCCGATGGGAAATGATGAACGCCGTGCGCCCTTTCAGCTCGTCGCGCAGGCCGCTGAGGATGCGTGACTCCGTGGCCGTGTCCACCGCGCTCAGCACATCGTCGAGGATCAGGATCGGGGGGTCGATGGCGAGCGCCCGGGCGAGCGTGGCGCGCTGCTTCTGGCCGCCTGACAGGTTGATGCCGCGCTCGCCCAGGCGGGTGTCGTAGCCGGCGGGAAAGTCGACCACCGTGTCGTGGAGGTCGGCGGCAGCGGCCGCGTCGCGGACCCGCTGAATGCGCTCGTCCAGCGCGAGCGACGGCGGCACACCCAGCGCGATGTTGCGGCCGAGCCGGGCCGAGAACAGGAAGCTGTCCTGGGGCGCGAAGCCGATGCACGCACGAACGTCCGCCGGGTCGTAGTCGGGAATCGGGACGCCATCGAGCAGCACCGCACCCCCCGTCGGGTCGTAGATCCGCCCGATCAGCGAGACCAGGGTGCTCTTGCCGGAGGCCGTCGGCCCGACGATCGCGACCGTGCGCCCGGGCTCGACCGTGAACGACACGCCCTCGAGCACGAGCCGCTCCGTGTCCGGGTATCGGAACGAAACGTCCCGGAACTCGATCGCCGGAGTGCCGCGGGGAGCCGGATGGGGCCGCGCCGGCGCCGCGACGCTCGGCCGGATCGCGAAGATCCGATTCAGGCGCCCCATCGAGGCCGCGCCGCGCTGGAAGAGGTTGACCACCCAGCCGAGCGCGATCATCGGCCACGCGAGGAGGGCGAGGTAGAACGAGAATGCCACGAAGTCGCCCACCCCGATCCCTCCCGCCATCACCAGGCCGCCGCCCTGCCAGAGCACCACGACCATCCCCACGCCCGTCAGCAGCCCCATGATCGGGTGGAAGGCGCCCGACGCGTACGCCAGGTGCATGTTCCGCTTCAGGTAGTCGCGGTTGAGGGCGTCGAACTCGCCCGCCTGGGCCTGCTCCTGGCCATACGCCCGCACGATCCGCACACCGGTCAGGTTCTCCTGCACCATCGTCGACAGCGCGGCGAACTGCTCCTGGATCCGCTCGAACCGGTCGTGGATTGTCTTGCCGAACCAGGCCACGATCGGCGGCAGGAGTGCCAGCGGCACCAGCGACACCAGGGTGAGCATGGGGCTGATGTAGATCATCACGCCCAGGCCGAAGACGAAGTTGACCACGGTGTTCGCCGTGTACATCACCGCCGGACCGATCGCCTGACGCACCGCCAGCGTGTCGTTGGTCGCCAGGCTCATCAGGTCGCCGGTGCGGTTGGCGCCGTAGAACCCGGCGTCGAGCCGCAGCAGGTGCCGCACGAAATCATCCCGCAGGTCCACCTCGATCCGCCGGCTCAGCCCGTTGAGGATCTCGCGCATCCCGTACCGCGTCGCTCCCCCCAGCGCCGCCGCCGCCACGATCAGGAGCGCGTACGTGATTACCGTGCGCCGGATCATCTCCGGATCGGCCGCGCCGGGCCCGGTGAGCGCGTCGATCGGAAGCTTGAGGAGGTAGGGTTGAACGAGTGTGAACAGGTTCGCGAGCACCACCAGGACCATCCCCCAGAACATCGCCGTCCGGTACGGGCGGAAGTAGGGCAGGATGGTCTTGAGTTCGCGCATCGCGGATCGTGGGGTGTGTGTGACTCGGCGTCGGCTGGAGCATGCGGCCCATGGTGCCGCGGGCGTCCTATATTAACGATGGCTCCGCCCGGCGGTCGAAAGGCGACCGGAAGCGGGTGGGCCAACCGACGCCCGGACCCGGCGGATCCAACCACCGGATCTCCGGGCCAGGGGACGCCGGACCACGGGTCCCGGAGGCGCCGGACCCCACGGGTCGGGGAGGTGGCGGACCCCACGGGCTGGCGTGAAGGAGCGAGGATGAAGAACACCGAAGGCATAGCGTGATGAAACGGATGACGGTGCTTCTGGCGCTGGTCTCCCTCGCCTCGTGCGGACAGGGTGCCGACACCGGCGCCGAAGCTGTCGACGCAACGGAAGGCGAAGTCCCGTCACAGCCGGCCGACACGACGGCCATGCCCCCCCGCCCGGAGGTGGACGACCCCAGAGGCGCGCCGGAGCCGAGTGATCCCGGCCTGGCGTCAGCCACCGCTTCCGGGGATACGCTAGCGGCCGACAGCGCCGCCGCCGACACCCTCGCCGGGCCCGGCCCTCAACTCAGGATCCCAGGAGGGACCGAGCTCACCGTGACCTCCGACTACGACATCTCGACCGATGTCTACGATGTCGGCGACCCGGTGATTGCCACGGTCGTCCAGGAGGTTTTGGGTCGGGACGGCACGGTATTGGTCCCGGTGGGCGTCAAGCTCCTCGGCCGAGTGGAGGCGGCGGCAGGCTCAGGCGGCGTCGGCGAGCTCCCGGTCCTTGAGGTTTCGTTCGAGACGCTGTCGGCGTGGCGCTTCGAGCGGCCGATCGAGACTCTCGTCACCCACACGCCGGTGACGCTCGACCCCGAAGCCGACCGCGCGCGCCGCCAGGCGAGGGGACGCGACGCGTTGAGGGTGCTCCCGGGCAGGATCACCGCGGGTTCGATCATCATGCTGCAGCTGCGGGAAGCGGTGTTGGTGCCGCAGGACACGGCGATGTGGCTGCCGGGGGATTCGCTGGGGCCGGCGGGGGTGGGGGACAGCCTGCCACGCGTGGATACGGTGCTGCGGGCGTCGAGCAGTGGGGTGGAGCGAGATTAGAGCGTTTGGAGTGGCCACTGCCACAGATGATGGCTACGCCGGAATGGAGTGGGACCATGAGAAACACTTTGGAAATCGACGGCTACAAGGCCGTCATCCAATTCGACCCCGAAATCGATATGTTCCGGGGCGAATTCATCGGCTTGAATGGCGGAGCAGACTTTTACGCTCGCGACGTTGCCGGGCTCAAGAAGGAGGGGGCAACGTCGCTCAAAGTGTTCCTCGAGATGTGCGAAGAGGATGGAGTCGAGCCAAGGCGGTCCTACTCGGGCAAGCTCCACTTGCGAATCTCGACGGAATTGCACGCCACATCGGCGGCCGCCGCTGCCGCCGAGGGGAAGAGCCTGAACCAGTGGATTGCCGGCACCCTCGGGGCGACCCTCCTGTAAGTGCCGCAGCCTGAAACCGGCATGATACTAAACATATTTGTTTAGTATCATCGATTTGCCGGGGTTGAAGAGGCTCGGATTCAGTCAGTGTGGCCGCGTGCCCGGCAACCCGTAGCTGACCAGTAGGCGGGTGCCGTCCGCCGTCTCGATCACCTCCGCCGCGTCCGCCGGCCCCTGCTCCATTGCCGCCGCGATCCGCGCCTCTGCCGCGGCGCCCCGCAGGATCGCGCGGATCTGGCCGCTCGCGCCGTCGATCACGATGGCCATCGGCCTGTGAGTTTCCCGGTCCAGGGTGGCGGTCCCCGCCGGCCCTGTCAGGACGATCCGGTCCAGGGCGCCGAGCCACTGCTCCAGGAACGGGGCCATGAAGAGGAAGCCGCCGCTGCCATCGGAGATCTCGTCCATCTCGAAGTCGAGCGAGAGCAGCGTGGCGCCCGCTGCGCCGACCACCTCGAGGCGGTAGGGGCCGGGCGCCGAGGGCAGTTTCTCCGGCGCATCCATCACGAAGGCGGGGTCGAGGCGGAGTTCGCCATCCGGGGTGACGCCGCCCCAGAGCATGAGGACATGGGGCTGGTGGGCGCCGATCGCCGCTGTCGCGACGAAGGCAGCCGTCAGGGAAGCGAGCAACCAGGGCGTGCGGCCCCGGCCGCTGCCCCTCTGCAGGCCGTGTCCGAGGCGGTGTTGACGCGCCGTCAACCTCCCGCGCCCGCTCGGCCGACCCTCCTCCACCTTGGCAGCCCGCGGACAAAATCCCCCCGGCATTCGAGAGGCGATGCATCCGCGCTGGGCGCTTCGCTTCACGGTTTCACGATGTAACGACAACATTACAAAATGTCATGTATACCATACATTGAACGACCCCAAGGCTCCGCTCTGCGTTGCTCCTCGGACCAATAGCTCCGCTATTCGCCCTTCGTCGCGCCTTGCCAGCCCGGCGCCTCGCCGCTCTCGGTGCTCGCGGGGCTTCGTCCACGGACTGCTACCTCCCTACCACCTTGCCGCCCCGACGCGGATCGGACCACCCGGCGAAGGAGCCGTCGGGCATCACCATGATCATCTGGACGTCGCCGGACATGCCGCCGGCGAAGTAGGCGTCGGGCGGGCCGGGATCGCGCTCCAGGACGGTGTGGCCGAGCGCTTCGAGGGCGTCGACGGTTGCGGCGGGCAGCCCCTGGTGCTCGAAGAAGACGAGATCGGGGAGGTGCTGGTGGTGGACCCGGGGGGCGTGGACCGCCTGGACGACGTTCATGCCGTGGTCGACGACGTTCATGATGGACTGGAGCACGGTGGTGATGATCGTCGAGCCGCCGGGGGTGCCGGTCAGCAGGAAGAGGTTGCCGTCGGGATCCTCGACGATGGTGGGGCTCATGGCCGAGAGCATGCGCTTTTCGGAGCCGACCGCATTGCGTTCGCCCTGCACCAGGCCGAACTGGTTGGGGGTGCCGGGCTTGGCCGCGAAGTCGTCCATGGTGTTGTTGAGGAAGAATCCGGCGCCGTCGACGACGACCTTGCCGCCGTACCAGGAGTTCACGCTGGTGGTGACAGCGACCGCGTTGCCGGCGCCGTCGACGACCGAGTAGTGGGTGGTGTGGCTCTCGTCGAGGAAGGCCTCGATGCCGGGGTTCACCTCGGACGACGGGGTGGCGCGGTCGAGGGAGATCGTGGCGGCGCGGGCGTCGGCGTAGGTCCCGGAGAGGAATTCGTCGGTGGGAAGCTCGACGAAGTCGGGGTCGGCCAGGTACTCGTTGCGGTCGGCGTAGGCGCGGCGGAAGGACTCGGCCATGACGTGGATGGTCTCGGGCGAGTTCCAGCCCATCCCGGCCAGGTCCCAGCGCTCGACGATGTTGGCGATGGCGGCCATCGTGAGGCCGCCCGAGGAGGGGGGCGGCATGGAGTGGACGGTGTAGCCGCGGTAGTCGAAGGAGGCGGGCTCGCGCCAGACGGTGGCGTAGCGGTCGAGGTCCTCCAGCGTGATGATGCCGCCGCCGCGCTCCATCTCGGCCGCGATGAGGGCGGCGGTCTCGCCGCGGTAGAAGTCGTCGGGGCCCTGGTCGCGCAGACGGGTGAGGACGGCGGCGAGGTCGGGCTGGGAGAAGGTGTCGCCGACGGCGGGGACGGCGTCGCCGGGGAGGAAGACGCGGGCGCTCGCCGGGAAGGCGCGGATGCCGTTCTGCGCGGCGTCGAGGGTGGAGACGAGGCGCACGGTGACTTCGAAGCCGTTGGCGAGATCGATGGCGGGCTGGACGACATCGGCCCAGGGGAGCACGCCGAAGCGCGCGTGGGCGTCCCAGAGGCCGGCCACGGAGCCGGGGACGCCGGCCGCGAGGTGTCCTACGGTGGAGCGGTCGGTGACGTTGCCGCCTTCGTCCAGGTACATGTCGCGGGTGGCGGCGATCGGGGCCTTCTCGCGGTGGTCCTGGGCGTATACGGTGCCGTCGGCGAGGCGGACCATCATGAATCCGCCGCCGCCGAGGTTGCCGGCCTCGGGGTTCACCACGGCGAGGGCGAGGCCGGTTGCGACTGCCGCGTCGACCGCGTTGCCGCCCGCCGCGAGGATGTCGACGCCGACCTGCGAGGCGTAGGCGTCCGTGGTGGCCACCATGCCTTCGGTGGCGGTGACGGGGTGGGGGTCGGCGGGGAAGTGCCAGGCGGCCGGGAAGGCGCCGCCCGCCTGCTGGAAGGCGCTGGGGGCGTCGCCGGGCCGGGCGGGCGGCTGGCAGCCGAGGAGGGCGAGAAGGAGAAGGGTGGGGATCGTGCCGCGTGGGCTACGGATTCGGCGTCTGGGCATCTCTGACTCCAACGACCAGGGTCACGGGCGCCTCGGTCTCGTGTGCGAGAAAGAAACTTTCGGGGTCTTGCTGCAGTGCCGGAAACAGGTACCGGCGGGTTGTCGGGAAGAGCGCGTCGATGAACACGAAATCCGTCTCGCGGACGACGCTCAGCACCGAGTCGGTGTCGGTGGTATACGGGTAGAGCTTCACCCGCCGGCCGGTCACGGCGTTGAACAGGCGCGGCTTGCGCACGGTAACAACGGCGTCATCAGGTGTATTGGCCTCAACCCACTCCGCCGCCTCGAAGAAGTTCCGCCATGCCGGATGGTACCCGGCGTATGGGTCGCCGGCGTTGTAGCGGGCGATCATTTCCATGTTGCCGGGTATGCGGGCGAGGTGCGCGCCGATTGCGAGTGCCGCCAGCAGGCCCATCGTGTAGACGGGCAGGGGCGTGAGCCACCCGGGCCGTTGCACTCGTCCGGCGAGCGCTGTAGCGCCGTCAGCCGCGTAGACAAGGATCAGGGGAATGAGCGGCACGAGATATCGGACATCGTTCACGCTCGACTGGAAGAGCATGATGGCAACGCAGGTCAGGATGAGGTAGAACTCCGGGGCACCCGGCTTGTTGCGCAGGGCCCGGACCAGACCCGCCAGCGCCAGGACGCAGACCACAACGGCCAAGCACACAACGGGGAAGCTCGCTGACCAGGCACTGTCGGAGCCGACGAGGGCGCGCGGCAGTTCGCGGGTCGCGTAGAGCACGCCGTTCTCGAAGAACCGTCCCATCAGTCCGGAGAATCCCAGGTATCCGGCTTCAGGATTGTAGACGTTCTCCAGCAGGAACTCCTCCAGGTACGGGGTCGTCTCACCGGTGACGAGCTGGTTGCGGACGAGCCAGGGGATGGTCAGCCCAGCCCCCACGACGCCGTGGACCACGAACTTTCGCCACTGGCGGCGCAACAGATATGCGAGCGACGCCCCGCCGAGCAGCAGGGCGCCGATCGACCGCATGTAGAAGCCCGCGATGGCCGCGAGCAGCGCCAGCGCGAATGGGCGCCCGATCCTCTCCTCCGACGCGTCCTCCCTCAGCATCCAGATCGCCGCCAGGGTGAAGAAGAGAAATGGAGCCTCGCTCAGCATCCAGCGCGAATAGTCGATGACCCCGGGACTCACGGCGAAGGCCAGTGCGAGGAGGAGCCATGGCAGCCAATCGCGTTCGCGTCTCGCGTAGAGGCAGAACACGAACACCGAACCGGCGGTGAAGAGTACCGAGACCAGCTTGAGCAGCACGAAATCACGGCCGGCCGCCGCCACGAGCGGCGCCAGCAGCAGCGGATAGCCGGGCGGATACTTCGTGTGCACCTCCGGCGCTCCGGGCTCGAGTGCCAGCGCATAGCCGTCCCCGGTCTGCAACAGACTCTCGGCGAGCAGCACATAGGTCACGCTGTCCCCGCCGGTATGGATCTTGGGTTCGAAGAGCGCGGCGCAAAGGGCCAGGTGCAGCGTCACCAGCCCCCCCGTCACCCACCACGACCGGCGACTCATGTGCGGCAGAAGGCTCATGCGCGACCGGCGACTCACGTGCGAGCCGCGGCTCATGTGCGCCCGGCGGCTCGTGGCCGGGAAGGCTTGCGCGCGTAGACGATCATCTTGGTGCGAGGATCGAAGTGCAGTTGCTGGTTGGACAGACCGGACCACCGGACCAGGCGCTCCATCGCGGCGCCGACGCGGGGCAGAGCCAGCTTCGCCCGCCGGGCCAGAAGACGCATCGGGATCGTGAGTCCGTAGGAATCGATACGGAGGACTTCGAAGCCCGCCCGTTCCAGGCCCCCGCGAATGGTGTCCCGATTGAAAAAGTAGAGGTGCTCGCGGGTTCTCCGGAAGTCCTCGAGCCGCGAACCCAGCAGCCGCGAGACGAATGAATCCGAATCCATGGTCGAGAGCGCGAAGATTCCCCCCGGCCGGGTCAGGGTGGCCGCCTTTTCCAGCGCCTCGAGTGGCCGCGGCAGGTGCTCGATCACGTCGAGCATGGTGACCGCGTCGTAGGGCCCTCCGTCGTAGGCCATGAAGTCGCCGGCCACCGCCGGGAAGGTGTACTTCCGGCCGATCCAGTCGACGGCCCTCGGGTTGTAGTCGATTCCCTCCACGCGGAAGCCCCGGTCATGGGCGACATCGAGGAGGTAGCCCAGGCCGCACCCCACATCGAGAAACCGGCGGCCGCCTATTTCGCGAGGATCGAGAAAGCCGATGATCCGGTCCACGACCCGCTGATGATCCTGCTGCTTCGTGAACCGCTCGGACGCATAGTCGAAGTAGCCGTAGATCGTCTGCCCGTTTGACTCGAAGAACCGTTCGTTGCGGTAGTAGTCCTCGCCGTACACCTCGTGGAGTTCCGCCTCGGACGGCTGGGGATCGAGCCACATGAAGGTGCAGCCGGAGCACCGCATGATCCGGTGGGCCCCGAAGTCGTATCTGGGGAAAGCGGATCGGCCGCCGCAGAAATCGCATACCTGGGTTGTCCCCTCGGACGACATGCGTGGCAGTGCTCCTTCCGTGTGGACAAGGCGATTAACTTCTTCAGGCAGCGATGCGCCGCCCTGAACGGAACCGACGAAAGATGCTTGATCACAGGCTGACGGAGCAACGGAACCCGCGCAGCGAGGCCCTGGACCGTCTCTCCTCGCTGGAGATCGTCGCCGTCATCAACGATGAGGATGCGTATGTCGCCCAGGCGGTTCGGGAAGAGAAGGAAGCCATCGCGCGGGCCGTCGATCTGGCGCTGGCGGCATTTCGGGACGGCGGGCGGCTGATCTACGTGGGGGCTGGAACATCGGGACGGCTGGGAGTGCTGGACGCCGCCGAAATGCCGCCGACCTACGGTACGGACCCTTCGATGGTGCAGGGAGTGATTGCAGGAGGCTACGCGGCCCTGGTGAGGTCCCAGGAGGGCGCGGAGGACCACCCCGAGGACGGCGCGGCAGCAATGGACGAGAAGAGTGTGGGCGCCCGCGACCTCGTCATCGGGATCGCGACGTCCGGGACCACGCCGTACGTGCATGGCGCGCTCAAGCGGGCCAGGGAACTGGGAGCGCGCACGGGCTTCCTGCTCTGCACACCCCCTCCGCGGGAGCTGCGCGAGACTCACGATGTGGTCATTGCCCCGCTCACCGGACCAGAGGTCGTCACGGGCTCCACCCGCATGAAGGCGGGGACGGCCACCAAGATGGTGCTGAACACGATCACCACGGCCGCGATGGTGCGGTTCGGCAAGGTGGACGGCAACCTGATGGTGGACCTCCAGGTCACCTGCGAGAAGTTGCAGGACCGCGGGGAGCGCATCCTGATGGCGCAGCTCGGCCTGGCCCGGGAACGTGCGCGGGAGTTGCTGGAGGAGGCGGAGGGTCATGTGAAGACGGCGCTGGTAATGGAGCGTACGGGGCTCGATCCCGCGGAAGCCAGAGGGGCGCTGGAGCGGGCGGGCGGTGTGATCGGCGAGCTCGACCTGCAGTCCCCCCGCAATCCGTCCACTGGCGACAGCCGGGCTGCTCGACAATGATCCGTAGTCAACGGCCAAGGATTCACGAAGCGGCAGCGGCAGCATGATCAGCACACCATTGAAGCCACTCCCCCAACGTTTCGGCGCGCCACGCTTCGCCCCTGTCCTCGCCGCCGCAGCCATCGCCGCCCTGGCCATCGTTGCCCTTGCCCTCGCCGCCAGCGCCCCACCCGCCGCCGCCCAGACCGTCCCCCCCGACGAGGACTGGGAGCAGTTCACCACCCCGCACTTCGTCATCACCTACCCGGCGCCGCTGGACGACCTCGCGCAGCGCGCCGCCGCGATGGCCGAACGGGCCTGGGAGCAGCTCGCCGAGCGCTTCGTCGGCACTCCTGACACCCCCGTCCAGCTCCTCCTGACCGACCACGCCGACATCGCCAACGGCTTCGCCACGCCGATCCCCTACAACCAGGTCACGATCTTCACGCGTCCGCCCGTCGACGGGGGCAGCATCTCGTACTTCGACGACTGGCTCGAGATGGTCATCACGCATGAGCTGGTGCACACCTTCCACCTCGACATGACGGGCGCGGTCGGCAAGGTCGTCCGCACGGTCTTCGGCCGCCTGCCCTCGGCCTGGCCGGTCTTCCCGTCGGGCGCCGCCCCTACCTGGCTCCTCGAGGGGCTCGCCACCTACTACGAGTCGGAACTCACCGGCGCCGGACGGGTCAAGGGTACCTGGCAGGAGATGGTGATGAGAGCTTCTGCCCTGGCAGGCGAATTCGGATCGGTCGCCCAGGTGTCGGGGGATTCGCCCGTGTGGCCTGCGGGACACCGGGCCTATGTGTACGGCGCACGCTATATGGAGCACATGGCCGGCGTGCACGGCGAGGAGTCGCTCGGCGGGTTCGCGCGTTCGGTGGCGGGGCTCTGGATCCCGTACCGGATCAACCACGCCGCCCGCGATGCCTTCGGGGTCAGCGTGAAGGACAGCTGGGAGGCCTGGGGCGAGTACATGACGGACGCCTACCGCGCGATGGCGGAAGATCTGGCCCGGGCGGCTCCGATCACGGTGGGGCAGGAGGTGGAGGGAGCGGGGAGGATGGCGGAGCAGGCGGTGGTATCACCGGACGGGAGCGCCGTCGCCTTCGTGCGCTCCGACGGGGTGGACGCAACGCAGATCCGCATCGCGGACCCGGACGGCGCCAACGCGCGGCGGCTCACCCGCTTAAACGGGGTGGGCGGGTCGCTCTCGTGGGCGCCGGATGGCGATCTCGTGTTCACGCAGCTCGACTTCACCGACCGGTACCGGCTGACGAGCGACCTCTACCGGGCTGGGCGCGACGGTGCGGTGGAGCGGATCACGCACGGGGCGCGGATCAGCTACGCCGACGTGTCGCCGGACGGGCGGCGCGCGGTGGCGGTGCAGGAAGGGGGCGGCACCAACGCGCTGGTGATGGTGGAGCTGGCGACGGGCGAGGTGGCCCCGCTGGTCGAGCCGCGCCGCGACCGCCACTGGGCGCATCCGCGCTGGTCGCCCGACGGGATGCGGATCGCCGCCGTGCGCTGGGATGCGCCCGCGCTGATGGACATCGTGGTGCTGGATGAGGCGGGAGATCCGGTCGCGGAGGTCACCCGCGACCGCGCGGTCGACAATGCACCCTTCTGGGCGCCCGACGGGTCGACGGTGGTGTGGTCGTCCGACCGCACGGGGATTCCCAACCTCTTCGCCTCCACAATCACGGACGGAGCCGAGCCGGAAGTGCGCCAGGTCACGAACATGCTCGGCGGCGCGGCCCACCCCTCGGTCGACCCCGCGGGGGAATGGATCCACTTCTCGTCCTACCACGCCGATGGATGGCATATCGAACGCATTCCGTTCGCGCCCGGGGAGTGGTTCGAGCCGCAGCCGACGAGTCCGCGGTTCGACCCGGAGTTGGCTGGGGTCGGCTTCGCGGAGCCTGCCGCCGGCGAGGGAGCGGCGGGGGCAGGAGCGGCGGCGGAGGGGGCAGCGGATGAACCGGCCCAGGCGGACACCGAGGCCGAATGGACCACCCCCGAGGGGTATGGCCCCGGCGGGACGCTCCGTCCCTACTACTGGACCCCTCTGTACACACCCGCCGAGACGGGGAGCGACCAGGCGGGCAACGTGCACGACGTATTCAAGCCCCTGGTCGGCCTCTCGACCGGCGGCTCCGACCTCGTCGGCCGGCACTCGTATTCGCTCGCGGGGCGGGTCGCTCTCGACGGCAGCAGGTTTGCGGGCGGTTTCAGCTACAGCTACCGCGGCCTCGGGAACCCCGTGCTGGGGCTGACCCTGCGGCAGAGCCACGACGCCTCGTCGCGCACCTTCGAGGTCGAGTTCCGCGACGGCAGCACGCGGGAGTTCTTCCTCGCGGAGCGGGAGCGCACGGTGTCGCTCTCGACCTCCTTCCTGCGGCGGCGCTACCGCTCGTCCACGGCGCTGACCCTGAGCGGCGGCTTCGTGCAGGAAAACCTCACGCTGCAGGACGTCAACGGCGATGAGGGCCCGGAGCTCACCCGGCCGCCGCCCAACACCACCTTCACGCAGTTGCGTGCCACCCTGTCCACCGCGAACACCCAGCGGCGGGCCCTGTCGTTCTCCCGCGAGGACGGCGTGCGCTTCTGGGTGAGCGCCAGGATGCGGCGCGAGAACGGCGTCGGCGCGGACTCGCGCGGCGTTGCGGGCATCGACCGCGGGTACGGCGAACTCACGGGAGAGGTGTCCGCCTTCAAGTCGCTGGGCCGGCTCGGATTCGCCAACCATGTGCTCGCCCTGCGCACCTCGGCCGGGATCGCCGGCGGGCCGGGGGCCAACCAGTTCCACTTCGACATCGGCGACGCGGAAGGGTCACCCGAGCCGGTCACCGGCCTGGGGCTCTTCGGGGGGTCCTCGCGCCTCTTCCCGGTGCGCGGCTACCGCGACAACTACCGTTCGGGGCGGGTCGCGTGGACGTCCAGCGTGGAATACCGCTTCCCCATCGCGCTTATCGACGACGGGCTGCCCTTCGCCCCACTCTTCTTCGACCGCATCCACGGTTCCGTCTTCTTCGATGCGGGCAACGCCTGGGGTCCGGTGCTGGGCCAGCGCAACTACGACAATCCGCGCCAGCAGGCCCTCGCGAGCGTCGGCGCGGAGGTGTCGCTGATCGTTGCGCCGATCTACGTCCGCGGGATCGGCTTCCGCTTCGGGGCGGGGGTGCCGCTGAACGCCGGAGACGGTCCCGTCTACTACGTCCGGGTGGGAAACGCCTTCTAGACGGACGGACTTCGAGAGGCCGCATGGCGCTCGATGGTCGCCCGCACCCCGGCTAGCCCCTTGACCACAAGCGCTTGGGCCCTTAAGTTATCTATCCCACTACATCTTGGGGTACGGACACGGTTTCCACAATCGCAAGCCCTTGAAAGAATTGATCTTTCGAGGGCTTTCCACACGATACGGCCCACCCGAGGCACAGTTTTCCACAGTTTCCCCAGCAGCCCACAGGACTGTCGCGCCATGACCGTACGCTCCGAGCCTGCCCCAGCGTCCCACGATCGGCCTCCGGCTGATCTGCCGCCCGCCCAACTGTCGGACAATGCCCGCATCGTCCTTGCCAAGCGGTACCTCAAGAAGGACGAGTCGGGCGAACCGATCGAAGAGCCCGAAACGATGTTCTGGCGCGTGGCCAGAGTGATTGCCGAGGAGGACCGGAAGTACGGTGCATCCGATGGCGCCATCGAAGAGGTGGCGCGCAGCTTCTATGACCTGATGACCACGGGCGGATTCGAGCCCAACTCCCCCACCCTCATGAACGCCGGCCGCCCGCTGGGACAGCTCTCGGCGTGCTTCGTACTCCCCGTCGAGGACGCGCTCTCGAACGGCAGCAGCGGCATCTACGACACCCTGCGCGCGATGGCGCTGGTGCACCAGTCGGGGGGCGGCACGGGGTTCTCGTTCTCGCGGCTGCGTCCCGAGGGCGACCCCGTGCGCTCCACGATGGGTGTGGCGTCGGGACCCGTCTCGTTCATGCGCCTCTACGACTCGTCCACCGAGGTGGTCAAGCAGGGCGGCACGCGCCGCGGCGCCAACATGGGGATCCTGCGCGTCGACCACCCCGACATCCGCCATTTCATCCGCTGCAAGAACGACACCTCGCAGGTCACCAACTTCAACATCTCGGTCGCGATCACCGACGCCTTCATGGCCGCGGTCGAGAGCGGCGAGGATTACGACCTGATCAGCCCCAGGACCGGCGAAGTGATCGGTCGCGAGAACGCCCGCGAGATCTTCGACATGATCGTCGAGGGTGCCTGGAAGACCGGCGAGCCCGGCGTCTTCTTCATCGACCGCGCCAACGAGTACAACCCGGTCCCGGCGCTGGGCGGCTACGAGGCCACCAACCCCTGCGGCGAGCAGCCGCTCCTCGCGTACGACGTCTGCAATCTGGGCAGCATCAACGTGGGGGATTTCGCAAGGAAGGGGACCTTCGCCAACCCCGAAGACGGCATCGATTGGGACGGCATGCGCCGCGTGGTGCACCTCTCCACCCACTTCCTCGACAACGTCATCGACGCCAACCGCTATCCGCTTGACGAGATCTCCGACCTGGCGCAGAACATCCGCCGCGTCGGCCTCGGGCTGATGGGGTGGGCCGATCTGCTGGTTCGGCTGGGCGTGCGCTACGACTCCGACGAGGGTGTGGCGCTGGCCCGCGTTGTGATGGGGTTCATAGAGGAGGAGACGCGCGTCGCATCGGAGAAGCTGGCCGAGAGCCGGGACGTCTTCCCGGCGTGGGAGGAGTCGATCTGGGGCCCCGACGAGAGCTGCGCGCGCGACAGGGCCGGCGAGCGGATCCGCCCCGAGCGGCGGCTGCGCAACTGCAACCTGACGACCGTGGCCCCCACCGGCACGATCTCCATCATTGCCGGCTGCAGCGGCGGGATCGAGCCGCTCTTCGCGGTGGCGTTCATGCGCAACCAGGCCGGCGTGATGATGCCCGACGTCAACGAGGACTTCGTGGCCCGCGCGAAGGATGAGGGGTGGCACAGCGCCAAGCTCATGGAGCGGATCGCCGAAGAGGGCCACATCCACTTCGACGAGGTGCCGCGCGCCGTCCAGGACACCTTCCGCACGGCCCACGACATCACGCCCGAGTGGCATGTGCGCATGCAGGGAGCCTTCCAGGCGCATGTGGACTCCGCGATTTCGAAGACGACGAACTTCCCGCACGAGGCCACCCGCCAGGACGTGCGGAAGATCTACGAGATGGCCTTCGAGCTCGGCTGCAAGGGCGTCACCGTCTACCGCGACGGTTCACGGCCCATGCAGGTGCTCTCCACCGGGAAGACCGGCCAGGAGGAGGCGGCCGGATCTGCCGAGATCGGGGCCCTCACCGCCGAACTGGCGGACGCGCGCGAGAAGGCGCACCGGCTCGAAGGCGAGCTCGAAGAGATCAAGCGGACGCTCGGCGAGCACGACCGGGAGGTCTCCGCCCTGCGCCACAAGCGGCAGCGCCCGTCGATCCTGAAGGGCCGCACGATCAAGATGGACTGCCCCCTGGGCGACCTGTATGTGACCGTCAACGAGGACGACAAGGGCCAGCCGTTCGAGGTTTTCTGCACCCTGGGCAAGGCCGGCGGAGCCGCGATGGCCGATTCCGAGGCGATCGGGCGCTTGGTGTCGCTGTCGCTGCGGTCGGGGATTCCGATCACCGCCGTGCGGGACCAGCTGCGCGGCATCTCCTGCGACCGCGCGGTCGGGGTCGGGGCGAACAAGGTGCTGTCGGCGCCCGATGCGATCGCCCAGGCGCTCGACCACTACCTCGCCGAGAAGGAGGGGGTCCAGGTCGAGATGGAGATCGACGCGACGGCTCCGGCCCGGGCCGAGGCGGCTGCCGCGATGGCGACCCGCAGCGGGTACGTGGATGAGACCGCGGCCGCGCTGGGGGCGTGCCCGTCGTGCGGCGCCAGCCACCTGGCCTACGAGGAGGGGTGCAAGAAGTGCTACGTCTGCGGGTTCTCGGAGTGCGGGTAGGGGGGTTGGCAGACGCGGCTCCCCAAGCCGCATCGTTACAGAATATGTCAAGTAAGCATTACAAAATGTAGTGTTTGCTTGACACTACGGGCTCAGCGCCCCGCCGTAGCCGGCCTCCGGTAGTCCAGCGGCGGCGGCCGGTCGCCGACCAGCGACACGTACTCGAAGTCCGGCCCCACGCGCTCCGCGTACTCGGCTTTGGCGGCGCTGAGCAACTCCGGGTCGGTGAAGAGGTCGACGGCGGTCATGGCCAGCGTCTTGGCTGCGACGACCATCCCCTTCTCGCCGATCGACATGCCGCCGGCCGCGATCGCCTGCCAGGAGTGCGCGGGAGTGCCCGGCACCCAGGTGGCGGTGGTGATCCCCACCGTGGGCACGACCCAGCTCACGTCGGCGACATCGGTGGAGCCGCCGCCGACGCGGGGCGCGTAGGCCTCGACCTCGGCAGCGCTCTCCAGGGGGAGGGGGTTGATCAGCGACGTCGAGATCGTGTCGGCGAAGGCCCGCTCGGCGTCGTCGTACGTCACGCCGCCGACCCTCGTCAGATTCTCGTGGGCCCTTCGCTGCAGGGCCTCGTTGGGCAGCATGGCGTAGATGCCGTGGATGACCTCGTAGTCCATCTCGGTGCCTGTGCCGAGGGCGGCGCCTTCGGCTGCGAGGACCACGCGCTCGAAGATCGCCCTCGCGTTCTCCGAATCGGGGTTGCGGACGTAGTAGTAGACCTCGGCGAAGTTGGGCACGACGTTGGGGGCCGATCCCCCGGCGGTGATCACGTAGTGGATCCGGGTCTCCTGGGGGACATGCTCGCGCAGCATGTTGACCATGTGGTTCATGGCCTCGACGCCGTCCAGCGCGGACCGTCCCTGTTCCGGGGCGCCGGCCGCGTGGGCGGAAACGCCGCGGAAGCGGAACTTGGCGGACTTGTTGGCGAGCGAGGACGACGGGCTCGCGCTGTTCGTGCCGCTGGGGTGCCAGTGCAGCACCGCGTCCACATCACCGAAGAGCCCGCCCCGCACCATGTACACCTTGCCGGCGCCGCCCTCTTCGGCCGGGGTGCCGTAGACGCGGATGGTGCCCGGCGTTCCCGACGCGGCCAGCCACTCCTTCGCCGCCACCGCTGCCGCCACCGAGCCGGCACCGAAGAGGTGGTGCCCGCAGGCGTGCCCGGCGCGCCTCGTCAGCAGCGGCATGGGCTCGGGGCTGCGGCCCTGGGTGATCCCCGGCAGGGCGTCGAACTCGGCGAGGACCCCGATCACCGGCGACCCTTCGCCCCAGCTTGCCACGAAGGCGGTGGGCATCCCGGCGACATCGGCGTCGACCTGGAAACCGGCGGCCGAGAGCTGAGACTGCAGCAGCCCCGAACTCTCGGTTTCCTGGTAGCCTACCTCGGCCAGGTCCCAGATCTGCTGGGCGACGGCGCCGTAGTCCGCGGCGTTGGCTTCGACGTGCGCGGCCACCGCTTCGTGGCCGGACTGGGCTGCCGCCGGGCTCGCGATCAGCAGGGCCGGGAGGAGCAGCAGGGTGCGTGCGGCGCGGGTCGTCATCGTGATCGTCTCCGGTGGGGTGCGGGCGAAATCCACGGGTGGTGCGGACAAACGCATCTGGTCAGATTGGTGCCCGGTCAACCCCACCGCAACCGCGAGAATGGAATGCCCGCCAAGCAACACGTCCGCGTCGCCGCCGCGCAGCCCCGTGGCTTTCCCTTCGATTCCGGCGCGGCCGTGGACCGCCTGTGCGAGATAACGGCCGAAGCGGCGAGCGAAGGGGCGGAACTGATCGTCTTCCCCGAGGCCTTCATCGGGGGCTACCCGTGGGGACTGGCCTTCGGCACCGCCGTCGGGGGCCGCAAGCCGCCGGGCAGGCGCACCTTCGGGCGCTACTACGATGCGGCGATCACGGTACCGGGACCGGAAACGGAGCGTATTGGCCGGGCCGCGGCCGAGGCCGGAGCCTTCGTAGCGGTCGGCGTGATCGAGAAGGGGGCGCCTCGCTCTCCGGGCACGCTCTTCTGCACCCTCGTGTACTTTGCGCCCGACGGCAGCGTGGCCGGGATCCACCGCAAGCTGAAGCCCACCGCCGCCGAGCGTCTCATCTGGGGCGACGGCGACGGGAGCACCATGCCGGTGCTGGACACGCACATGGGCAAGGTCGGCGGCCTGATCTGCTGGGAGAACTACATGCCGCTCGCGCGCATGGCCATGTACGGCAAGGGCGTGGAGATCTACCTCGCCCCCACGGCCGACTCCCGCGACCGGTGGCAGGCGACGCTGCGTCACATCGCGCTCGAGGGGCGCTGCTTCGTGATCGGCTGCAACCAGTTCGTCACCCGCGGCGACTACCCGTCCGACATCGAGATCCTCGACGAGCTCGAGAGCTGGCCCGAGGTGCTCAGCCGCGGCGGCAGCTCGATCTACGGGCCGATGGGGGACCTGCTGGCCGGACCGCTCGTCGGCGAGGCCGGAATCCTCTACGCCGATCTCGACATGGGCGATGTCGCGCGCGGCAAGTTCGACTTCGACGTGGTCGGCCACTACGCCCGCCCGGATGTGTTCCGGCTGCGCGTGAACGACGCAGCGATGGACGCGGTGAGCTCGTAGCCGCGGCGCTCGGCCGACAGTCCGGGTCGGCATGCTGCCGGGAGCGCCGGGTGACCCGTGGCTCCGCCGGGATCGGATGCACTACAATTCACGGGCCGCAGTTTTCCGCGGGTCCCCGCGCGCCCCGGGGGTTGCAGATCCGGAGCTGCGGCATTTTTATTCATTATTCGTGAATCTTTTCACAATCAAGAGGGACAGACCATGACGATGATGCCCGCGGCCACGGCTTCGCTGACCGACCGCTACCTCGAAGAAGCCGAGCGCTACTCGGCCCACAACTACCACCCGCTGCCCGTCGTGCTCGAGCGTGGCGAGGGGGTCTGGGTGTGGGATGTGGACGGCAAGCGCTATCTGGACATGCTGAGCTCGTACTCGGCGGTGAACCAGGGACACCGGCACCCGGCGATCGTGGCGGCGGCGAAGGAGCAGCTGGACCGCCTCACGCTCACCTCGCGGGCGTTCCACAACGATCAGATGGGCCCCTTCCTGCGCGAGCTCTGCGAGGCTTCCGGCTTCGACGCGGCGCTGCCGATGAACACCGGTGCCGAGGCCGTCGAGACCGCGATCAAGATGGTGCGGAAGTGGGGCTACCGGGTCCGCGGGATTCCCGAGGACCAGGCGGAGATCATCGTCTGCGAGGACAACTTCCACGGGCGGACGACCACGATCGTCGGCTTTTCTTCCGAGGACCAGTACCGCGAGGGCTTCGGGCCGTTCACGCCGGGCTTCAAGCTGATTCCGTATGGGGATCTGGACGCGCTGCGGGCCGCGATCGGGCCCAATACGGCCGGTTTTCTCGTGGAGCCGATCCAGGGCGAGGCCGGGGTGATCGTGCCGCCGGACGGCTACATGCAGGGTGCGGCGGAGATCTGCCGGGCGGGCGGGGTGGCGCTGGTTGCCGACGAGATCCAGACCGGGCTGGGGCGCACGGGGCGGTTCCTGTGCTGTGACTGGGAGGGCGTGCGTCCGGATATCCTCATCGTGGGGAAGGCGCTCGGGGGCGGGGTGTACCCGGTCTCGGCGGCGATTGCCGACAAGGAGTTCATGGATGTCTTCCGGCCTGGCGACCACGGGTCGACCTTCGGCGGCAACCCGCTCGGCGCGGCGGTCGGCAGGGCGTCGCTGCGAGTGATCCGGGACGAGGACCTGTCGCGGCGTTCCGACGAGCTGGGGAGCTGGTTCATGGACGAGCTGCGGGCAATGCGGTCGCCGCATGTGGAGGAGGTGCGGGGCAGGGGGCTGATGATCGGCGTGGTCATCAGGAAGTCTTCCGGGACCGCGCGGCCGTTCTGCGAGGCGCTCGAGGAGCGCGGCATCCTCGCCAAGGAGACGCATCACCAGGTTGTGCGATTCGCGCCGCCGTTGACGGTGAGCCGGGAGGCGCTGCAGGACGCGCTGGTGGAGATCGCAGCCGTATTGAGGTAGGGGCGCCAGAGGTTGAGGCAGGAGCTGGGTGCGCCGGCTGGCGCGGAGGCGGGCCGGTCGATGTCCGGCGGGGGGCGGATCAGCCGCCCGGCGGGCCGATGGTTCCCCGCTTCGAGGTGTCGATCTCGGCGACCTCGCCTTCGCCGAAGAGGACGGCCCGCACCTGTCCGTACAGGAACTCCCGCGACTCGCGTTTGCGGGGGTCCAGTCCGAAGTGGTTGATCAGGAGCGTCTGATGCTGAAGCCAGTCGCGCCAGCACCGCTGGCACACCTCCCGCTGAATGCGGTCGCCCAGTTCCGAGCGGAAGGGCGGCCGCGCGAGGGGCTTGTCGGGGGTATCCGGGTAGCGGCAGCAGGTGAACGTGTCCAAGGCTTTCTCGTGGCCGAAGCGCGGGTGTCGTGGCCGAAGCGCGGGTGTCTCCTATAGGTTACCTTTCCACATCGGAAGCCGGAAGGAGGAAGCCATGTCGTCATCGCAGACGCCCAGGGCGGACAGTGTGAACAACGGAGAGGGACCCCTGCTCAGCAAGGAGCAGCTGGCCCACCTCGAAAAGCGGCTCCTCCAGGAGAGGGCGAAGGCGCTTCGCGGACTCGGGCACTTCAACGAGCTGTCCAAGGCGAATCGCGCCTCGGGAGACTCCGACCTGTCCAGCTACACCGATCACATGGCCGACCAGGGCACCGAGGCCATGGAGCGCGAAAAGGCCGCGGCCTTCGCCACCAAGGAAGGCCGGTACCTCTACCGCCTCGAGGAGGCGCTGCGGAGGCTGTACCGCGACCCGGACAACTTCGGGCGGTGCCACGGCACGGGCAGACCGATCGGGTTCGAGCGGCTCGACGCGCTGCCGCACGCGCGGTACTGCATCGAGTACAAGCTGGAGCTGGAGGCCCGGGGCGAGTAGCCTTCGGCGCTATCCGCGCCGCGGATTCAACGCGCCCAGCAGACCGTCGCCCAGCACTTCGATCTGCCATTGCCGGACATCGTCGACGGCCACCAGTCCGGCACGGCTCCGCGGCTTCGCGGCGACGATCCTGCTCAACACCTGGTTGGACATCACGCGGCCCCGCTCCAGACCCAACCGGACCGCCGCCGCATTCCTGACTTCCTTGACGCGATCCAGAAGCTCGTCATCCTCCGGAGCCCAGCGGGCGGAGCGCCGCCCGGGCCGGGGGTAGGGCACCAGCCTGCCTGCCGGCAGGCGCTCCACACGCTCCAATACCTTGAGCAGGGAACGCCCGCGGCTGTGGGCGAGCCGCGGGGGGAATCCCTTCACGGCAGCCAGCGCCTTGACCGAGGCGGGGCGCGTGGCCACCACCTCCGCGAGCGCCTGGTCCGAGACCACCCTGAACGGTGCACGATCCCGTGCCCGCGCGATCCGGTCCCGCCACGCGATCACTTCGCGCAGGGCGGTGACGGAACGGTCGTCCATCCGCCTCGCGTTCCTGAAGCGGGTCACCGGATCGGCTGCGGCGTTATCCGCGTCCGCCTCCGCCTCCGCCGCGCTCGCGGAGAGCCAGCGGTATTCTTCTTCCGCCCAGTGCATGCGCCCCGTCTCGCGCAGCCTGCCCTCGAGGATTGCGATCAGGTCGAGGAGGTGGCGGGTGTCGCCGGCGGCGTAGTCAATCATGCCGCTGGTCAGGGGCCGCTTCGCCCAGTCCGCCCTCTGGTATCGCTTGGAGACGCGGATGCCCAGATGCTCCCCAAGGAGCGCCTGAAGCCCCACGGCAGGTTCGCCGAGGAGGCTGGCCGCGACTTGCGTATCGGCCAGGCTCGCGATGCGGATGCCCAGGTCGCGAGCCAGGAGCCGCAGGTCGTATGCGGCACCATGCATGATGATCCGCCGCCGGGGATCTTCCAGAAACGGCTTGAGGTGGGGAGCCGCATCGATGGCGAGCGGGTCGAGGACGAACGTCCTTTGCGGGGTCGACAGCTGAACCAGGCAGAGCCGGTCCGAGTAGCGATGGAATCCCGCCGCCTCGCAGTCCAGCGCGATGTCCCCGGCGCGGTGCAGCGCCCCCTCGACCACGCGGGCCGCGTCCACCGTGTCGACGTACGTGGTGGCCTGATGCCGGGCGGCGGTCGGCCCGGGGTCGCGGACGGGCATGAGGTGAGGTGGGCTCCGCGGTTGGATGTGGTGATCGGCAACAGGCAAAGATAGCTTGATGGGCGCATCCGGGGCGCGCACCGCTGCCGCGCCGCCGACCGTCACCCCGCGAGGAGGCCACGCCATTCGATGATCAGGACCAAGGTCATCGCCACGATCGGACCGTCCAGCGCCAAGCCGGATGTAATGGTCGGTCTCGTGCGCGCGGGCATCGACGTCGCCCGCATCAACATGTCGCACGGCGACCACCGCTTCCACGAACGCAGCATCCGCCTGGTCCGCGAGGCCGCCCGGACGGTGGGGCGCCCCGTCGCGATCCTGGTGGATCTGCAGGGACCCAAGATCCGGATCGGCAAGCTGCCCCGGCCCGTCACGCTGGAGGACGGAGACGTGGTCACCATCGCTCCCGAAGGCCTGCACGGCCCGGAGGAGCTTCCCACCACCTACACGCCGCTCGCCAGGGAGGTGGCGCCCGGGACCCATATCCTCCTCGACGACGGTCTGCTGGAGCTGGTGTGCCTGGATACCGACGGGGGACGGGCGAGGTTCGAGGTGCTGAAGGGAGGCGTCCTGCGCTCGCGGAAGGGGATCAACCTCCCGGGGGTGGACCTGAACACTCCCGCCGTAACGGGCAAGGACAGAAAGGATCTGAAGTTCGCCCTCGAGATGGACGCGGAATACGTGGGACTGTCCTTCGTTCAGAATGTGGACGACGTGCGGGTCATGAAGGCGCACCTGAAGGGCAGGGCGTGGCTGGTGGCCAAGATCGAGCGGGCAAACGCGGTCGAGCAGCTGGAGGGAATCGTCGAGTACAGCGACGCGGTGATGGTGGCTCGCGGGGATCTGGGCGTGGAGCTTCCCTACGCCAAGGTGCCGCTGGTTCAGAAGCGCATCATCCAGGCGGCGAACGGTTTCGGGTGCCCGGTCATCACCGCCACCCAGATGCTGGAATCGATGACCTCCTATCCCAGCCCGACCAGGGCCGAGACATCCGACGTCGCCAATGCGATCCTGGACGGGACCGATGCGGTGATGCTGTCGGGTGAGACGGCCGTAGGGAAGTACCCCGCCAGGACGGTTGAGGTGATGGTCCGCATTGCGGAAGAGATCGAGGGAAGCGGCGTCCTGGTGGAGGGGCCGCACTATCTGGCCGCGATGGGGCCGATCCAGCGGCGCGGGGCATCGCTGCGGGAACATGCGGTGGCCGCCTCTTCCGTGCGCTCGGCCCGAGACCTGAACGCGCCCGCGATCATCGTCATCACGCGCAGCGGCTTTTCAGCGCGGCTCGTCGCCTCCTACCGCCCGGCCACCCCGATCTTCTCCGTTTGCACCGAGCCGAAGGTGCACCGGCAGCTGGCCGGGGTCTGGGGGGTAAGGCCGGTGCTGGCCGAGCACGGGGAGATCACCTACGAGAACCTGACGGAGCTGGGGAAGCGGGTGGTGCTCGATTCGGGCAGGGGCAAGGTCGGCGATCCGGTGATCGTGACCTCGGGGCTGCCGTTCCACAGGCGGGGCTCGACCAATACCATGAGGGTCGAGCAACTGTGACGTGCGTCTGACCTTTCTGGGGACCGGGACGTCGTTCGGGGTTCCGGTGATCGGCTGCAGCTGCGCCAACTGCACTTCGACCGACCCGCGCGACCGTCGCACGCGCCACGGCGCCCTGATCGAGCTGGCGGGCGGCAACCTGCTGATCGACACGCCCCCGGAGCTTCGCCTGCAGCTACTGGCGGCGGGCATCGACCGGGTGGACGCGGTCTGGTACACGCATCTCCACGCGGACCACGTCCACGGGATCGACGACGTAAGGATCTTCTCGACGCGCGGCCGCCCCGCCGTACCCGCCTACGTGCCGGACGAGATGAGGCGGCAGATGGAGGTGCGCTTTCCGTACATCTTCAGCGACCGGGTCGCGGTGCCCCGGGGCACGACCAAGCCCCGGCTCGACCTGATCAGCTATCGCGATGGCGTGGCCGCCACCGTGCTGAACGCCCGGATCACGCCCTTCCGCGTGCCGCATGGACCCACCGACGCCTTCGGCCTGCGCGTGGGCCGCCTGGGATACGTGACCGACGCCAAGCGGCTCCCCGCCGCGGCCCGGGAGATCCTGCGCGGCGTGGAGGTGCTGGTGCTGAACGCGCTGTGGTGGGGATCGCCGCACCCGACCCATTTCAATGTGGAGGAGGCGATCGAGGCGGCCCGGAAGATCGGTGCAGGGCGCACTTTCCTCACCCATCTGACCCACAAGGTCGGATACCGCGAACTGGCGGCCGCCCTCCCGGCCGGGATCGAGCCGGCCTACGACGGGCTGGCGGTGGAGCTGGATTGAGCGCGGCCATGTCCACCCGGCGCCGTCCAGTCACGATCCACTTCGACAACATGGTCGCTGGAATGGTGCAGCGGGGAGGGATCGATCCGGCGAGGCTCGATGGCGGCGGGGGCGCGGGCGATGCCGCCGACATGGGCGGGGGTGCGGGCGGTGCTGCGGACACCGGCGGGCGCGCGGGCGCAGCGGGCGACCTGGCCCGGCGCTTCCGCCGCGCCTTCGATGCGGTGCGGTCGCGGCGCGCATCCGGCGATCTCGGATTCCTCGACCTTCCCGCCGACCGAGCCCTCGCGGCGCGGACCCGCGAGGTCGCCGACGCCCTGGGCCACCACCGCTTCGAGAACGTGGTCGTCATCGGGATCGGCGGTTCCGCGCTGGGAGCGGCCGCCCTCCGGGACGCCCTTCTTCCCCCCGGCTGGAACGAACTCGACCGCGCCGCGCGAGGCCAACGTCCGCGGCTCTACATCCTCGACAACCCCGACCCCGATTCCACGGAGCCGCTGCTGGGGCGCCTCGATCTCGGCCGCACACTCTTCAACGTGGTCAGCAAGTCCGGCTCTACCACCGAGACCCTGGCCCTGTTCCTCACGGTCTGGGGGAGGCTTGAGGAGACTGTCGGCCCCGGCACGGCCCACGACCACGTTGTCGTTACGACCGATCCGCAACGCGGCTTCCTCCGAAGTCTCGCCGAGGAGCGCGGCCTGCGCTCGCTGCCGCTGCCCGGCAACGTCGGAGGAAGGTTCTCGGTGCTCTCGCCCGTCGGACTCCTGCCGGCGGCGCTCGCCGGAATCGACACTGAGGCCCTTATCGACGGTGCGTCCGCGATGACGACGCGGTGCGGCACGCCCATCCTCCTGCAAAACCCGGCCGGCACGCTGGCGACCCTGCTTCACGCCGCGGATGTCGACCACGGGGCAGGCATTCACGTCTTCATGCCCTACGCGGACGCTTTGGGGGGCGTGGCCCGGTGGGCGCAGCAGCTGTGGGCCGAGTCCCTCGGCAAGGCGCGGAGGCTGGACGGCACCCGGGCCGAGACGGGGCCCACACCGCTGCCGGCCCGCGGCGCGTCGGACCAGCATTCCCTCCTGCAGCTCTTCATGGAGGGGCCGCGCGACAAGGTGGTGGTCTTCCTCGGGCGCGCCGCTCCGGACCGTGATGTAGCGATTCCGTCGCTGTTCCCCGGCAACGCCGCGGTCTCCTACCTGGGGGACCGCACGCTCTTCGAACTGCTGGACCGCGAGCGCATCGCCACCGCGGAGGCGCTGCGGCGCGCTGGACGACCCAACCTGACCGTCATGGTGGATCGGGTGGACGCCCGCTCGATCGGAGCGCTGCTCATGCTTTTCCAGATCGCCACGGTGCATGCCGGGGCACTGTACCGGGTGGATCCCATGGATCAGCCCGGCGTCGAACTCGGCAAGTCGCTGACCTCCGGTCTCATGGGCAGGCCCGGCCACGCTCCGCCGGTGGTCCCGCCCCCCGATGCTCGTTGGCGGGTGTAGGGGGCCGCGTTAACTTCAGGTATGCGCCGAGGCGCCGGCCGGCGGGACGTGAAGGCCCCGATTCCTTCGAGAACAACGAGGTGGATGGGAAGATGAGCAACGGTGAAGACCAGCCTGCGGTCATTATCGAGAAGGACCGCCGCGCCGAGGTCGGCGCCTTCCTCCTCGGGGCACTCGTCGGCGCCGGACTGGCCCTCCTGTTCGCGCCCGGCTCCGGTGAGGAGACGCAGGAGCGGCTGCGGGTACAGGCGAAGAGACTGAGGGCGCTGACTGAAGACCGCGTTCGGGGTCTCAGGGAGGATCTGGGCGCGCGCGTGGGGTCGGCCAGGGACGTCCTGGGCCAGGGACGGCAGATGGCGGCCGAAGCGCGGCAGGAACTGGAAGACAAGCTGGCGCGCTCGAAGGCCGCATACCGCGCCGGACTGGAGGCCGAGGCCGAGGCCGGGGCGGGCGGGGCCGAGGAGACGACATAGATAGGGCGTCGCCAGGGCGCGACCGAAGAGGGGAACAGATGACGCACCCGCGGGGCGACATGGAGAGGCGCCCGCGGAGGTGCAACCGATCAGACTCCAAGGACGAGAGGACGCGCAGGTGAAGATCTATCTGGACACGGCCAACCTGGGAGAGATCCGCGAGGCGGCCCGCTGGGGCATCCTGAGCGGCGTGACCACCAACCCCAGCCTCATGGCGCAGGAGGAAGGCGCCGACTTCGAGGACACCATCCGCACCATCTGCGCCCTGGTGGATGGGCCGATCAGCGCCGAGACCGTGTCGGAGGACGCTGACGGAATGGTCGCGGAGGGGGTCGAGTTCGCGGCGTGGCATCCCAACGTGATCATCAAGGTCCCGGCCACGACCGAGGGGCTGGAGGCCGTGTCGCGGCTTGCGCGGCGGGGGATCCGGTGCAACGTCACCCTGATCTTCAACACCAACCAGGCGCTCATGGCGGCGCTGGCGGGGGCGTTTGTGGTGTCGCCCTTCATCGGGCGCGTGGACGACATGTCCTACGACGGGATGGAGCTGATTCGCGAGATCGCGGCCGTGTTCGAGCAGAACCCCGAAATTCGCACGCAGATCCTGGCCGCGTCGATCCGCCACCCCAGACACGTCACCGAGTCCGCACTCGCCGGGGCACACATCGCCACCTGTCCCTTCGGCGTGCTGAAGAAGTGCATGAAACACCCCCTTACCGACCGCGGCATGGCGAGCTTTCTGGCCGACTGGCGGAAGCGTGAGGCCGCGATGACGGTGGCCGCCGCGACCGTCGGCTGAGACGGCGCTCAGCGTATCTCTTGAAGGGGCCGCCAACGGGCGAGCGGCGGCGGGTGGTCGCGCGCAACAAAAAGGCTCGCCGCGACTACGTGGTGCTCGACACATGGGAGGCCGGGCTGGTCCTCAAGGGCACCGAGGTCAAATCGATCAGGGCCGGCAAGGTCGCGTTTCACGACGCGCACGCGAAGGCCGAGTCGGGCGAGGTCTGGTTGCACAACCTGCACGTGAGCCCCTACGAGTACGCGAACCGTTGGAATCACGACGAGACGCGGCCGCGCAAACTGCTCCTCCACAAGGACGAAATCCGCCGCATGGTGAGTCGGGCGGAGGAGAAGGGGCTGGCGCTCGTCCCCCTCGACCTCTACTTCCGCCGAGGCCGCGCGCGCATCACTCTGGGTCTGTGCCGCGGGAAGAAGCACAGGGACCGGCGCGAGGAACTGAAGCGCAGAACGATGCAGAGGGAGGCGGAGCGGGCCATGAAGGAGCGCGGATGAACGGCGCCGTACAGTTCTTCGGAACGCGCTTCGCCAACCCCGTGCTGACGGCCGCAGGGACCTGCGGCTTCGGCGAGCCGGTGGTGGACGTGATGGCTCCGGCCGAGATCGGCGGACTCGTGACCAAGTCCGTGACCGTCGAGCCGAGGTGGGGGAACCCGGCGCCGCGCGTCGCGGAGTACCCTGGCGGAATGCTCAACTCGGTCGGGCTCGCCAACCCTGGCTGGAGGGCGGTTCGGGACGAGAAGCTCCCCTGGATGCGACGCAATCTCGACGGTTTGCCGGTGTTCGTCTCCGTGGCCGGGGCGCTGGCCGCCGAATACGGACAGGTCGTCGCCGGACTGGATGCGGAGGATGGATTCGTGGGATTCGAGCTGAATCTGTCCTGTCCGAACGACTCGCACCTTGGGGGAAAGCCGTTCTGCCTCGACCCCCCTGCGCTTCGCGAGGTGCTGGACCTGGTCCGTCCGCTGACGGACAGGGCGCTGGTCGTCAAGCTGGCGCCGAACGACCCGGACATCGCCGCCACCGCTTCGCTGGTGGCCGAGCACGGCGCCGACGGGATCACGGCGATCAATACCATGCCCGGGCTCCTTCCGAATGAGCGAGGCGTGGCGCGGCTGGGGGCTGGGCGGGGGGGAACCAGCGGCCCGGCTCTTCTCCCGGTGGGCCTCGCCGCCGTGCGCGAGATCGCGGCTGCCGTCGACGTGCCCGTCATGGGAGTGGGCGGGATTCTCACGGCGAACGATGCGCATGCCTACCTCGATGCGGGAGCGTCCCTGGTGCAGGTCGGCACGGGATCACTCGCCGACCCCCGCTGCGCGGCGCGGGTCGCGCGCGACCTGGAACTGGCCGCTTCATGAGAGATCGCATCATCGTCGCCCTCGACACCCCCGACGCGGCCTCCGCCCTTGCGCTCGTCGACCGCCTCGGCGCGGCCTGCACCTTCTACAAGGTCGGCCTCGAGCTCTATACGGCCGCCGGACCAGCGGCCGTAGCGTCGCTGCGCGACCGCCGCAAGAACGTCTTCCTCGACCTCAAGCTCCACGACATCCCGAATACGGTGGCGCGCGCCACCGCCCGGGCGGGCGAACTCGGGGTGCGCTTCCTGACCGTGCACACGATGGGCGGCGCGGCGATGCTTGCGGCGGCGGCCCGGGCGGCCCCGGACTCCCTCACGCTGCTGGGCGTGACGGTGCTGACCTCGCACGATGCGCCGTCTCTGGGTCAGGTCTTCGGGCGCCCGGTCGGCGATGTGGGCGGCGAGGCGGACCGGCTTGCGGTGATGGCCGGGGCGTCGGGACTCGGAGGCGTGGTGTGCTCGGCGGGCGAGGCGGGTCGACTCCGCGCCGCCCTGGGCCCGAATGCCAGGATCGTCACGCCCGGGATCCGCCTCGCGGGCGACCCCCGCCACGACCAGCGTCGGGTCCGAACTGCGGCCGAGGCTTTCGGGGCGGGCGCTACGCACATCGTCGTCGGCCGTCCCGTGACGGCATCCCCGGACCCGCGGGCGGCCTTCGAGCGCCTCGCGATCCAGGCCGAATCGGTTGTGTGATCGTCTTCCGGGGCCGTCACCTTATATTTTTGCCCCATGAAACTCCATGACTCCCTGAGCCGCGGGCTTCGCCCTTTCGAGCCGCTCGACCCCGGCCGCACGACCGTGTACGGATGCGGTCCGACGGTGTACGACTTCGCCCATATCGGTAATTTCCGGGCCTTCGTCGTCTACGACATCCTTCACCGCCACCTCCGTGCTAGAGGACACGACGTGGACTTCGTGGTGAACTTCACCGACGTGGACGACAAGACGATCGACGGGGCCGCGGAGGCGAGGCGCACGCTCGCCGGCCACACTGCCCGGTTCATCGAGGCGTTCCGGGAGGACTCGAAGCGCCTGGGGCTATTGCCGTTTTCCCGTCACCCGAGAGCCACGGCGTACATCCCGGCCATGGTGAGATTCATCGAGCGCCTGCTCACGGGCGGGAGCGCGTACCAGGCCGAAGACGGGTCGGTCTACTACGCCGTCGCTTCGTTCGCCGACTACGGGAAACTGTCCGGCAAGGGAGGGGAAGACGCGCCGGTCCGCTCGCGCATCGACGCAGGGGACTACGAGAAGGCGGATGTTCGTGATTTCGCGCTGTGGAAGGCCGCTCAGCCGCGCGACCACGCGGTGGGGGCCGTCTGGGACTCACCTTGGGGTCCGGGACGGCCGGGCTGGCACCTGGAGTGCTCCGTGATGGTCACTGAGCTGCTCGGGGATACCGTTGACATCCACCTCGGCGGCGAGGACCTGATCTTCCCGCACCACGAAAACGAGATCGCCCAGTCGGAGGCGGCGACCTGCGCTCCGTTCGCCCGCTTCTGGCTCCACGTCAAGCACCTCCAGGTCGACGGCCGCAAGATGTCCAAGTCTCTCGGCAACTTCCACACCGTCAGGGACCTCGTCGAGCGGGGCTACGATCCGGCCGCGATCCGCTGGGTGCTGCTGTCGGCCCACTACCGCAACGAGCTCAACTTCACCTTCGAGGGTCTCGACGAAGCGACCGACGCGATCCAGCGCCTCCTCGATTTTCGTCGCCGGGTGGCCGAGTTCCCCGTCGCGTCCGGGGCGAATCCGGGCCTGGCCGCGCGGGCCAGGGCGCACCTGGCGGCGTTCGCCGATGCGATGGACCTGGACCTCAACGTCCCGCGGGCGGTGGCGACCCTGTGGTCGATGGCGAAGGAGGTGAACGCCGCGCTCGACAGTGCTCCGGGCGGGATCGGGGAGGAGGACCGCGAGGGGGTGCTCGCCGTGCTCGCCGGGATGGATGCCGTGTTGGGGGTGCTCGACCTCGCCGCCGAGGCCAGGGAGGTGGACGACGACACAGAGGCGCTGATTCAGCAAAAGGTTGATGCCCGCGATCGGGCCCGGGCTGCGCGGGATTTCGTGACGGCCGACCGTCTGCGCGCAGAACTCGAAGCTGACGGGGTGAGGCTCGAGGACACGCCGTCGGGCACGCGCTGGAAGCGCATCCGCGCGGCGGCGGGCTGATCCCGGCCCATCGGTGCGAGGGCGAGCAGCGCATGGAAGAGTCCGCCGCGGCACTCCGGCGGCGACGCACCCGGGGCTGGACCGCCGCACCAGGCTCCCTTCCATCGCCCCGCCCGTTGGACCAACTTGGAAGACGGCGCTGACGTAGCTCAGCTGGTAGAGCAGCTGATTTGTAATCAGCAGGTCCGGGGTTCGAGTCCCCGCGTCAGCTTCACGGCCACACCTGTAAGCTCAGGTTGATTCGCTCCATCGAAGCAGCTACCTTTCTATGCTGGCTTCCATCCGCGGCCCCGATCCAACCAAACAGATTGGCGCAGGGGTGGAATTGTGTTCGTTGGTGGGGTACCGAAGCGGCCAACCGGGGCAGACTGTAAATCTGCTGGCGAATGCCTACGGAGGTTCGAATCCTCCCCCCACCATGAGGAGGCCGGTGTCCTCCTTGAAAACGCGGGAGTAGCTCAGTTGGCTAGAGCATCAGCCTTCCAAGCTGAGGGTCGCCGGTTCGAGTCCGGTCTCCCGCTCTGGGCCCCGAAGGGGCATGTGACAACCCAGGAAACAGAGGTGCTCTGGTAGCTCAGTGGTAGAGCGCTTCCTTGGTAAGGAAGAGGTCGCGGGTTCAATCCCCGCCCAGAGCTTGGCGGGCGTGAACCGGCGCCTGCCAGCGCGACCTTCAACACGCAAATCCGAACGAGGAAAGAATGGCGAAGGAGACCTTCGAGCGCACGAAGCCGCATGTGAACGTGGGGACGATCGGACATGTGGACCACGGCAAGACGACGCTGACGGCGGCGATCACGCTGGCGCAGGCGAAGAAGTTCGGCGGCGACGCGATTGCGTTCGACGAGATCGACAAGGCTCCGGAGGAGCGGGAGCGGGGGATCACGATCGCGACGGCGCACGTGGAGTACGAGACGGCGAACCGGCACTACGCGCACGTGGACTGTCCGGGGCACGCGGACTACGTGAAGAACATGATCACGGGCGCGGCGCAGATGGACGGTGCGATCCTGGTGGTGAGCGCGGCGGACGGGCCGATGCCGCAGACGCGGGAGCACGTGCTGCTGGCGCGTCAGGTGAACGTTCCGCACATCGTGGTGTTCATGAACAAGGTGGACATGGTGGACGATGAGGAGCTCCTGGAGCTGGTGGAGCTGGAGGTACGTGAGCTGCTGAGCGAGCAGGGGTTCCCGGGCGACGATCTGCCGGTGGTGATGGGCAGCGCGCTGCACGCGCTGGAAAACGGGGGCGAGGGCGATGCGGGGGCGTGCATCGAGGAGCTGATGGAGGCGATCGACACGTACATTCCGGAGCCGGAGCGAGACATCGACAAGCCGTTCCTGATGCCCGTGGAGGACGTGTTCTCGATCACGGGCCGGGGGACGGTTGCGACGGGCCGGATCGAGCGGGGCGTGATCCACAAGGGGGACACGGTGGAGATCGTGGGGATGGGCGAGGACCGCAAGACGGTGGTGACGGGCGTGGAGATGTTCCGCAAGCTTCTGGAGCAGGGCCAGGCGGGGGACAACGCGGGGCTGCTGCTGCGGGGTGTGGGCAAGACGGAGATCTCGCGGGGCCAGGTGCTGGCGATTCCGGGATCGATCACGCCGCACACGAAGTTCAAGGCGGAGGTGTACGTGCTGACGAAGGAGGAGGGGGGCCGGCACACGCCGTTCTTCAACGGATATCGGCCGCAGTTCTACTTCCGCACGACGGACGTGACGGGTTCGGCGATGCTGCCGGACGGAGTGGAGATGGTGATGCCGGGGGACAACGTGCAGATGGAAGTGGAGCTGATCACGCCGATCGCGATGGACGAGGAGCTTCGCTTCGCGATCCGCGAGGGCGGACGCACGGTGGGCGCCGGCGTCGTTACCGAGATCATCGAGTAGAAGAGCGGGACCATGGCGAGCTTTGCAAACATCAAGACATTCGTCGACGAATGCGTCTCCGAGATGCAGAAGGTCACGTGGCCGGACCGCGAACAGCTTCGCAACGCCACGTGGGTCGTCATCCTCTTCACGATCCTCATCTCGATCGTGATCTGGATCATGGACATCCTCTCGAGGCTGGTCATCGTCGACTTCATCATGGGGGTGTTCAGCTTTTGAGCGGGGAGGAACGCTGGTACGCCCTCCAGACCCAGGCACGGCATGAGAACCGGGTCCGGAAGCTCATCCAGCAGGAGATCGACAAGTACGAGGAATCCGGCGGCGAAATCCGCGAGGTCCTGGTTCCGACCCACGAGGTGGTCGAGATCCGGCGCGGCAAGCGCGTGCCGGTGACGAAGCCGCTGTATCCGGGCTACGTGCTGGCCCGGATGATCCTCAACGAGCGGACGGAGCACGCGATCAACGCCATGAAGGGCGTCAGGTTCGTCACCCAGGGCGGCGATCCGCAGCCCCTGCACGACGAAGACATCAACAAGATTCTGGGGATCGAGGAGACCGAAGAAACGACCGGCCGCGACGACATTCCCTTCCGCGCGGGTCAGGTGGTAGAGGTGATTCAGGGACCGTTCACGGATTTCTCGGGAACGGTGCAGGACGTCTATCCCGAAAAGGGGAAGGTGAAGGTGGAGGTATCCCTCTTCGGGCGTCCGACTTCGGTGGAGCTGGACTTCACTCAACTCAGAGGTTTCTAGCAGCGCAGGAGTCTCGAAACGATGGCAAAAAGAACGGCGAAAAAGAAGGTTCTCGGCTTCATCAAGCTGCAGATCAAGGCAGGCCAGGCGAATCCGGCCCCGCCCGTGGGTCCGGCGCTGGGTCAGCACGGCGTGAACATCATGGACTTCTGCAAGCAGTTCAACGCCCAGACCCAGAAGCAGGCGGGGACCCTCACTCCGGTGGAGATCACGGTCTACGCGGACCGTTCCTTCTCCTTCATCACCAAGACGCCGCCGGCGTCCTTCCTGATCCTGAAAGCGGCGGGGATCGACAAGGCCGCGTCCAACTCTCTCGAAGAGACTGCGGCCACACTCTCGGTGGACCAGGTTCGGGAGATCGCCCAGGCCAAGATGCCGGACCTGAATACACAGGATGTAGTCGCGGCCATGCGAATGGTCGCAGGGACCGCCCGGTCCATGGGGATCAACGTGGACGGCGAACTCTCGGCCTGACCCAGCGGGGAAGCGCAAATGGCAAAACGCGGTAGAAAATACACGGAAGCGCGCGGGTCCTTCGACCGGGTCACCCGGTACTCGCCGACCGACGCCCTCGGACAGGTCAAGGAGATGGCCTATGCCAGATTCGACGAGAGCATCGAAGTGGCGACCCACCTCGGCGTCGACCCGCGCCGGGCAGATCAGATCGTTCGCGGCACCGTCGTCCTGCCCCACGGGACCGGAAAGCCGGTGCGGGTTCTGGCCATCTGCCAGGGCGACAAGGTGGACGAGGCCCGCGAGGCCGGAGCCGAATTCGTCGGCGTCGAATACGTGGACAGGATCAAGGAGGGCTGGCTCGACTTCGATGTGTGCGTGGCGACGCCGGACATGATGCGCATGGTTGGTCCGCTGGGTCGGATTCTCGGTCCCCGCGGGCTGATGCCCACCCCCAAGGCGGGCACGGTGACGCCCGACGTGGGCCGCGCCATCCGCGAGATCAAGGCCGGGAAGATCGAGTACCGGGTGGACAAGACCGGCAATCTGCACGCTCCGATCGGACGCGTCTCCTTCGAGGTGGAGCGTCTGGAGGAGAACCTGAACGCCTTCATGTCATCGGTGCTTCGGGCCAAGCCGTCCGCCGCCAAGGGCACCTATGTGAAGAGCGTGACGGTAGCGAGCACCATGGGACCGGGCGTCCCGGTAGATCCCAACAGCTTTTCGCGGAGCGCGTAAGCCATGACCAGGGAAGAGAAACAGGCTTTCGTCACCGAGATGCGAGATCGGCTGGCGAGTTCGCAGGCGATATTCCTGGCCGATTTTACCGGCCTCGACGTAAAGGCCATGACGACGCTGCGTCGGGAACTCAGGAACGCGAACAGCGAATTTCTGGTCGTGAAGAATCGTCTGCTTCGCCTGGCGATGGCCGAGACCGACATGCCCGACATCTCCACCTACCTGACGGGACCGACCGGAATCGTATTCGGTGACGACACCGTTGTCGGGGCCGCGAAGGTCGTGGTGGACTTTGCGAAAGAGAACGATGACAAGCCGGTTTTCAAGGTGGGCGTGCTGGACAGCTCGGTGCTGGAGCCAGAGGAGATCGTACAGGTCTCCAGCCTCCCGTCCCGGGAGGAACTCCTTTCGCAGGTCGCAGGCGTTCTGGGTGGGCCGATGTCCGCCTTCGTGGCTGCCCTCGGCGGCAAGACCCGGGAGATGGCCGGACTGATCGAGGCGTTCCGCGACCAGGCGGAATCGCAAGGTGGCGGCAACTGAACCATATGCCCGGACCGGAGAGCCGGGTGAACCCAAGGAGGAAGTCATAAAATGGCTGTGAATCAACAGGAACTGCTCGATACCTTCGGCAACATGACCGTGATCGAGCTCTCGGAGTTCGTCGACGCCTTCAAGGAGCGGTTCAATGTCACGGCGGCTGCCGCCCCGGTCGCGGTGGCGGCGGGTCCCGGCGAGGGGGCTGCGGAGGCCGCGGAGGAGCAGGACGAATTCGACGTGATCCTCGAGTCCTTCGGGGCCAAGAAGATCCAGGTCATCAAGGTGGTGAGAGAGGTCACCAGCCTGGGCCTCAAGGAGGCCAAGGCGCTCGTCGACGGGGCCCCGAGCCCGGTCCGTGAGGCGGCCACCAAGGAGGAGGCAGAGGAGATCAAGAGCAAGCTCGAGGCCGTCGGCGCTACGATCAACCTCAAATAGGTGCGCTCCTTCAAGTTTGCCGCCGGCCTCCCGGCGGCGGCTCCGGCGGAATGCGGAAGCCGGAGCGGGGCGGATCACCAGGCTGCGACGCAGTCGGGGGATTCGTGCGTCTCTGCGCGCAGGTCCCATCCGTCCCCATCTCAGGCATCGATGTACCCAACAATGACAGGGGAATGGTCCATTGGCTAATCCAAACGGCATCCATCAGGGTCCTCGTCCGGTGGTAAGTTTCGGCAAGCTCCGATCGAGCATGCCCATGCCCGACCTGCTGGATGTCCAGATCCGCTCATTCGGCAAACTGATCGAGACCGATGTCGATCAGGATCAGATGTGGCACTTCGGTCTGGATCGCGTCTTCCGCGAGATCTTCCCCGTTTCCGATGTGAACGAGGAATTGACGCTGGAGTATGTGTCCTCCTCTCTCGGCGAGCCCAAGTACAGCGTCGAGGAGTGCATCGAGCGGGACATGACCTTTTCCGCGCCGCTCAAGGCGGTTCTGCGACTGGTCGTGTGGGAGAAGGTGGGCAGGAAGGAGAAGCGGCCGGGCGACATCATCGAGAAGGAAGTCTATCTGGGCGACCTGCCTCTCCTCACCGGCCTGGGCACCTTCATCATCAACGGGGCCGAGCGGGTCGTGGTCAGCCAGCTGCACCGATCCCCGGGCGTAGTCTTCGAGGAGGACATCCACCCCAACGGCACCAAGCTGTGCAAGGCGCGGATCATCCCCTTCCGCGGTTCGTGGGTCGAATTCACCATCGACATCAACGACATCTGCTACGTCCACATCGACAAGAAGAAGAAGTTCCCCGCCACCGCGCTGCTGCGGGCCTTCGGCTACGGCTCCGATACGGAGATCTACCGCCTCTTCTTCGAGACGCAGGAGACTGCGGTTCCGGCCGAGGACGAGGACGGACGCGATTTGCTCGGCGCGGTGCTGGCCGATGACATCGTGGAACGGGAGACCGGCGAGGTCCTGATCGAGCACGGCACCGAGCTTGCCGACGACGAGCTGAAGCTCCTCCAGCGGGGCGGATACCAGCAGATCTCGCTCTACAAGTCCGGCCACCAGGGCCAGGGCGGCCGCCCCGGCGAGAGTCCCATCGTCAAGAACACGATCCGGAAGGACCCGACGGGCAGCGAGGAGGAGGCGCTCAATGCCATCTATTCGCTGCTTCGGCCCGGCGAGGCGCCCAACATGGCCACCGCGCGCGCGGCGCTGGACAGGGTGTTCTTCGATCCCAAGCGCTACGACCTGGGCCGGGTGGGGCGCTACAAGATCAACCAGCGGCTCAAACTCGATGTCGCGGCAAGCGAGACAGTCCTCACGCGGGAAGACTTCGTCACGATCCTGCGGTACCTGATCGAGCTCAACGAGGGCCGCGGCAGGATCGACGACATCGACCACCTGGGGAATCGCCGTGTGCGCACGGTCGGCGAACTCATCGCCAATCAGTTCTCGGTAGGCCTTTCGCGCATGGCGCGCCTGGTCAAGGAGCGGATGACGATCAACACGGACCGCAAGAAGATCAACATCGACGATCTGGTCAACGCCCGGACCGTGTCGGCGGTGATCCAGGCCTTCTTCGGCTCCTCGCAGCTGAGCCAGTTCATGGACCAGACCAACCCCCTGGCCGAGCTGACCCACAAGCGGCGGCTCTCGGCGCTGGGCCCCGGCGGATTGACGCGGGAGCGGGCCGGCTTCGAGGTGCGCGACGTGCACTACTCGCACTACGGCCGGATGTGTCCCATCGAGACGCCGGAAGGCCCCAACATCGGGCTCATCACGTCGCTGACGACCTATTCCCGGATCAACGACCTGGGCTTTGTCGAGACCCCGTACCGCAAGGTGGTCGACGGACGGGTCACCGAAGACATCGCCTGGCTGTCGGCGAACGAAGAGCAGGAGGCGTCGATCGCCCAGGCCAACGCGCCGCTCCTGGATGACGGCCGCTTCCGCAACGAATACGTCCTGTGCCGCCGTCGCGGGGACTTTCCGCTTCTCCGTCCCGACGAGATCGACTACATCGATGTCGCGCCGGACCAGCTGGTTTCGGTCGCCGCGGCGATGATCCCGTTCCTCGAACACGACGACGCGAACCGCGCCCTCATGGGATCCAACATGCAGCGGCAGGCCGTCCCGCTGCTCTATACGGACGCGCCTCTGGTGGGCACGGGCCTCGAGGAGAAGGTGGCTCGGGATTCAGGCGCGGTCAGAACCGCCAGACGGGACGGCAGGGTCGCGCGGGTCACGGCCGACGAGATCGTGGTGGATACGGGCAGGCCCGGGACCGACGATGCGCGCCCGCTGGCCAAGCTTGCCCAGTTCGACCGCTACAGGCTGAAGAAGTTCTGGCGGACCAATCAGGATACGGCGATCAATCAGCGGCCGCTGGTGAAATCCGGCCAGCGCATACGGAAGGGCGACATCGTGGCCGACGGGCCGTCGACCGACCACGGCGAACTGGCGCTCGGAAGAAATGTGCGGGTCGCCTTCATGCCGTGGTACGGCTACAACTTCGAGGATGCGATCGTGCTGTCGGAGCGCCTGGTCCGCGACGACCTCTTCACCTCGATTCACATCCAGGAACTCGAGCTCCACGTTCGGGACACCAAACGCGGGATGGAGGAAATCACCCGCGAGATTCCCAACGTGGCCGAGGAGAGCCTCCTCGATCTCGACGAGAGGGGCATCGTTCGCATCGGTGCGCAGGTGAAGAGCGGCGACATCCTGTGCGGGAAGATCACTCCGAAGGGTGAAACCGAGCTGTCGCCCGAAGAGAAGCTGCTGACCGCGATCTTCGGCGAAAAGGCCAAGGACGTGAAGGACTCGTCGCTGCGCGTTTCGCCCGGGATGGTCGGGACGGTGATCGACGTGAAGATCTTCTCGCGCCGGATCGACGACCCGTTGCTCGAGCGCGAGCACGGAGCGCGGATCGGCGAACTCCGGCAGCGGGAACGTGAAGAGATCCAGCGCGTCAGCGAGGCTCGCGACGAAGAGCTCCTGGGCAGGCTCCACAACCAGGTGATCGCGCTCTGCCTCAAGAAGGGGACCGTCGAGCCCTACTACGACGAGGGAACGAAGCTGACGAAGAAGCGCCTCCAGCAGATGTCTCTGAAAGAAGTGGACCTGGTTCAGCTCAAGGTCCGGAACCAGGAGACGAACGAGGAGCTCAACAGGATCATCGACGAAGCGAGGGATCGCATCCAGCGCGAGCGCGATCGCACCGAAGAGCAGATCGACAAGGTGTTCCAGCCTGACGAACTGCCTCCCGGGGTGGTTCAGCTCGTGAAGGTGTGCATCGCCGAAAAGCGCAAGATTTCGGTTGGCGACAAGATGGCGGGCCGACACGGGAACAAGGGGATCATCGCCAGGATCGCGCCTGAGGAGGACATGCCCTACCTGCCCGACGGCGCGCCGGTCGACATCGTTCTGAATCCCCTGGGCGTGCCTTCGCGCATGAACGTGGGGCAGGTGCTCGAGACGCACCTGGGGTGGGCGGCGTCGAATCTGGGCGTCGGAGCCAAGACGCCCGTCTTCCACGGCGCCTCCGAGGAAGAGATCGCTCTGTTGCTGAGGCTGGCCGGGGCGAAATGGGCTGGAGAACATCTCGCCAAGGAAGTTCCCTGGCCGTTCGACCCGGGTCACTACCAGGGATTCCTCGAGATGGTGCGGTCGCACGAAGAGAGCGGCAGACCTTCGGTGCGCGCCACCGCCAACGGAAACGGTGCCGCCAGGGGTCCGGATGGCATTGTCTCCATCGGCAGGAGTCTGGACGACTACGTCGCGAACTCAGAGGGGACGGCGGCCGCGGAGCTGTTCGAGAAACTCCGCGAATTCCTTGTCGCCGCTGGCAGTTGCGTGGCTGAGGACCGGCGCGAAGCGGTGAAGCAGGCCCTCCCGGCGATAGCCGCGTTGTCCGGGAAGGAGCCGGTCGGCCCGGGACTGGAAGCCGCGCTGCAGGAGTTGCTGGCTGCCGCCGAGATCCTCCCGAACGGCAAGGTGTGGCTGAGGGACGGGCGCAGTGGAGAGCGTTTCGAGTTTCCGATCACGGTCGGCGTGATCTACATGCTCAAGCTGTCGCACCTGGTCGACGACAAGATTCACGCCAGGAGCATCGGACCCTATTCGCTGGTTACCCAGCAGCCGCTGGCCGGCAAGGCCCAGTTCGGTGGACAGCGATTCGGCGAGATGGAGGTGTGGGCACTCGAGGCCTACGGCGCGGCGCATACCCTCCAGGAGATCCTGACCGTCAAGTCGGATGACGTGACCGGCCGCTCGAAGGTCTATGAGGCGGTAGTCAAGGGCGACAACCTCCCGATGCCGGGGATCCCCGAGTCGTTCAATGTCCTGGTGAAGGAACTCCAGGCCCTTGGACTCACGGTGGAACTCGGCGAGGACCAGTAACAGAGGACGGAGGACGAAACATGATCGACTTTCCCCACCGCGCGAAAGAAACCCGGTCGTCGGATTTCGACTTTATCCGGATCAGGATCGCCTCTCCCGAGGACATTCGCGAATGGTCGCACGGCGAGGTCACCAAGCCGGAAACAATCAACTATCGCTCGTTCAAGCCCGAGCCGATGGGGCTGTTCTGCCAGCGAATCTTCGGGCCGGTAAAGGACTGGGAGTGCGCTTGCGGCAAATACAAGCGCATTCGCTTCCGCGGCATCGTGTGCGATCGCTGTGGTGTCGAGGTCACGTTGTCGAAGGTGCGGCGGGAGCGCATGGGCCACATCGAGCTGGCGGTGCCGGTTTGTCACATCTGGTTCTTCAAGACGCTGCCGAGCCAGCTCGGCTACCTCCTGGGAATGACCCTCAAGGACCTTGAGCAGGTCATCTACTACGCGGCCTATGTGGTAACGAATCCCGGCGACCAGGATGTCGAGTTCCTCGATCTTCTCGACGAAGACGAGTACTACGACCTGCGGGTGAAGGCCCGCGAGGAGGGTGACGAGACATTCAAGGCGGAGATCGGTGCCGAGGCGGCCCGTACCCTGCTGAAGCGGCTCGACTCGCCGGAGATGCCGATCGCCGACCAGAACCGCGACGGAAAGGGGCTCGACCGCCTTTCCGTGTGGCTCCGCCACGAGATCGCGACCGAGACCTCGCAGCACCGCAAGAAAAAGAAGCTGCGCCGTCTCAAGGTCGTAGATGCGCTGCGCAATTCCGGAGACACGCCCGACAAGCGCAACAAGCCCGAGTGGATGGTGCTGGATGTCATCCCGGTCATTCCGCCGGACCTGCGTCCCCTGGTGCCGCTCGACGGCGGCCGGTTCGCCACGTCCGACCTCAACGACCTCTACCGGCGCGTCATCAACCGCAACAACCGGCTGAAGAAGCTGATCGAGATGCGTGCGCCCGAAGTCATCCTGCGGAATGAAAAGCGCATGCTGCAGGAATCGGTCGACGCCCTCTTCGACAACGGCCGCCGGTCGAAGGCGATCCGCGGTCGCGGCAAGCGGCCGTTGAAGTCGCTCTCCGACATGCTCAAGGGGAAGCAGGGCCGTTTCCGGCAGAACCTGCTCGGGAAGCGCGTGGACTATTCCGGCCGCTCGGTCATCGTGGTCGGGCCGGAGCTCAAGCTGCACCAGTGCGGGCTGCCGAAGGCGATGGCCGTGGAGCTGTTCAAGCCCTTCATCATCCACGAGCTGGAGAAGCGGGGCGAAGCAGAGACGGTGAAGCGGGCCAAGAAGATCGTCGAGCAGGACGATCCCAAGGTATACGAGGTACTCGAGGACATCATCCGGGACCACCCGGTGCTTCTCAACCGGGCGCCGACGCTGCACCGCATCGGGATCCAGGCCTTCGAGCCGGTGCTGGTCGAGGGCAAGGCGATCCGGATTCACCCTCTGGTCTGTACGGCCTTCAACGCCGACTTCGACGGAGACCAGATGGCGGTGCACCTGCCGCTCTCGTACGAGGCCCAGCTGGAGGCCCGTGTTCTGATGCTCTCGAGCAGCAACGTGCTGCTGCCCTCCAACGGACGGCCCGTTGCATCGCCCAGTCAGGACATGGTCATCGGCGCATACTACCTGACCAAGCCGCCCCTGGAGGTAGCCAGGCACGAGGCCGCGGCAAACAGCACCAAGGTCCCGGAGGCACAGCGCGCCGAGGCCAGCGCGAAGCTCGATGAACTCTACGAGGAAGCGCGTCGTTTCTCCAGGTATGGAGAAGTGGAGATGGCCCTGTCGCACGGCCATGTCGAGTTCTCGACTCCCTGCTGGTTCTGGGTATCGGGCTCCGCCTCGGGCGAAAACGGCAGCGGGACCGAGGCTCGCTGGGAGCGCACGACGGTCGGTCGTGTGCTCTTCAATTCGATCATCCCCGACAAGATCGGCTTCCTTAACCGGACCTTCGGCAAGAAGCAGCTCGGCGACCTCGTCTTCCAGTGCTTCACTGAAGCCGGGCTGTCGGTAACGACGGAATTCCTCGACAACCTCAAGGATTTCGGTTTCCGCTACGCGACTCTCGGCGGCGTGTCCGTCGGGATCGACGACCTCGAGGTTCCGCCGGAGAAGGGCGAACTGCTGGGCGAAGCCACCGATCAGGTAACGAGATTCCAGAACGCCTACGAGTCCGGGTTCATCTCGAACGGCGAGCGCTACAACAAGATCATCGACACCTGGACCCACGCCAACAACGACGTGGCCGATGCGATGGTGCAGCACCTCGAGCGATCCAAGGGCGGCTTCAACCCGGTCTACATGATGATGACGTCGGGCGCCCGCGGGAACCGCGACCAGATGCGTCAGCTCGCCGGGATGCGCGGCCTCATGGCCAAGCCGCAGAAGAAACTGACAGGCGGCATCGGCGAGATCATCGAGAGTCCGATCCGGTCGAACTTCCGCGAGGGACTCAGCGTGGTGGAGTACTTCATCTCCACACACGGCGCGCGCAAGGGGCTGGCGGACACGGCGCTCAAGACGGCCGACGCCGGATACCTGACGCGGCGCCTGGTGGATGTGGCCCAGGACGTCACCATCTCGGAAGACGACTGCTACACGATTCAGGGTCTCGAGATGAGCGCGCTCAAGGAGGGCGAGGACATCGTTCAGCCGCTTGCGGACCGGATCGTGGGGAACGTGGCGCTCGAGAGCGTCTACGATCCCATCGACGGCGATCTAATCCTTACCGCCAACGAGTTGATCAGCGAAGACGCGGCTACTGCGGTCGAGAACGCGGGCATCCAGGCGGTGAGAATCCGTTCAGTGCTTACCTGCGAAACGAAGCGGGGAATCTGCCGGATGTGCTACGGCCGCAACCTGGCCACCATGGGCCCGGTCGACATCGGCGAGGCCGTGGGAATCATCGCCGCGCAGTCGATCGGAGAGCCGGGGACCCAGCTCACGCTCAGGACATTCCACATCGGTGGCACGGCGGCGCGCATCGCGGCCCAGAATCAGCGCAAATCCAAGATTTCGGGCGTGGTGGCGCTCGACCGCGTTACCACTGTGACGGACCGGGAAGGCAACGACGTCGTTACGTCCCGCGAGGGCAAGATCGTCATCCAGACCCGGGAAGGGCAGGTACGCAGCAAGCTCTCGGTCCCCTATGGGGCGACGATCCACGTCGAAGGAGGGACGCACATCCGGGCGGGAGACCTCCTCTTCAGCTGGGATCCCTACTCGGAGCCCATCGTGGCCGATGTTGACGGCTACCTGCGCTTCGTCGACCTCGTCGAGGAGCAGACCGTGCGCGAGGAACTCGACGAATCGACAGGACGCCGCCAGCGTATGGTCATCGAGGATCGTGACAAGAAGCTGCATCCCACGATCCAGGTCCGGGCCGGAGAAGCCGCGTCGAGCGAGATGCTCAAGGAGTTCATCGTTCCCGTGGGCGCCCAGTTGATGTGTGCTCACGGTGACGAGGTCCGGCCCGGCGACAGGATCGCGAAGATCAGCCGGGAGGTCTACAAGACGCGCGACATCACCGGGGGGCTTCCTCGTGTCGCGGAGCTCTTCGAGGCGCGCAGCCCGAAGGATCCCGCGGTCATCACGGAGATCGACGGCACGGTTTCCTTCGGCGACATCAAGCGCGGCAAGCGCGAAGTGTTCGTCACGCCGAAGGTCGGACAGCGCAGAACCTACGACGTGCCCGTCGGCAAGCACATGCGCGTGCATCAGGGCGATCAGGTGCGCGCGGGCGACCGTCTCTCGGAGGGCCCGAAGAACCCCCACGACATCCTGCAGATTCAAGGGGCTCGCGCCGTGCAGGAGTACCTGCTCAACGAGATACAGGAGGTGTACCGGCTCCAGGGCGTGACGATCAACGACAAGCACATCGGGGTGATCGTGCGCCAGATGCTGCAAAAGGTCCGGGTCGTCGATCCCGGCGGAACGGACCTGCTGGAGGGCGACCACGTGGACCGTGTGGAGTTCCGCGAGATCAACGAGCGGGCCCAGCAGGAAGGGAAGAAGCACGCAGTCCAGGAGCCGTTGCTGCTCGGGATCACGAAGGCGAGCCTGACCACCGACTCCTTCATCTCGGCGGCCTCTTTCCAGGAGACGACCAGGGTGCTGACCGATGCTGCCGTGCGCGGCGCCCGCGACGACCTCAAGGGCCTGAAGGAGAATATCATCATCGGGCATCTGATCCCTGCCGGAACCGGGGTGCATCGCTGGCACGATGTGGAGTTCGTGGTCGAGCAGTCCTACTACGACGAAGAGATTCTGCCGCTGACCGCTCCTGACGAGCTGCTGCCCGGCCTGAGCGACGCCGTGGAGGAAATCCCGGCCGAGTAGGCCGGCCGGCGGGCCGCGTACGGGAGTGCCGCGGACTTCGGTCGGCGGCGCATCCCGCGTTGGATCCGGCGTGTGCGGGTGCGGATAAAGGGAGGAGATCAGGCGGTCCAGGTTCCGGGTCGGACCCCGTTGGACCGGCATGCCTGTGATCTCCCGGGCGACCCGTAGAATCGCCACCCTGTTCGGCGCTGCCGGCAGTTGACACCGTGAGGCAGTTTCCATACCTTTTCCAGGCTGTCCAGGAAGTGGCCTGGAGGCTCAGCTCTCCGGGCGAATCGGCGCGCTTGATTGCCCAAGCGCGCTTTTGTTCGCCCCCTGTTGCTGTTCGCCCGAACCATACGAAACCGACGAGGGAAAAGTTCGGCCGTCATGCCTACGCTGAACCAACTGGTGCGGAAGGGTCGCGCGCGGCTCGCCAAGAAGAACAAGTCGCCCGCGCTTCAGAAAAACCCCCAGAAACGGGGTGTTTGTACCCGTGTGTACACCACGACGCCCAAGAAGCCGAACTCGGCCCTGCGCAAGGTAGCTCGCGTCCGCCTTACGAACGGATACGAAGTCACCGCGTACATCGGCGGCGAAGGCCACAACCTTCAGGAGCACTCCATCGTGCTGATTCGCGGGGGCCGGGTGAGGGATCTGCCGGGCGTCCGGTACCATATCGTCCGTGGGACGCTGGACACCTCGGGCGTTTCCGACCGCAGGCAGGGTCGGTCCAAGTACGGAGCGAAGCGGCCCAGGTAGGCCGCATCCGGAGACGCGTCATGAGCCGTCGTTCACGTGCAATTCGCCGAGTGATTCCGGAGGATCCGCGCTACGGGTCCGCCGTTGTCCAGAAGTTCATCAACGGCTTGATGCTGGATGGGAAGAAGTCTCTGGCCGAGGCGATCTTCTACGACGCGATGAGCATCGTCGAGACCAGGGCCGGACAACCCCCCATGAACGTCTTCCAGCAGGCGCTGACCAACTCGAAGCCGGCTTTGGAGGTCAAGAGCCGGCGCGTGGGTGGCGCAACCTATCAGGTCCCGATCGAAGTGAGACCGGAGCGGCGCCAGGCACTCGCGGTCAAGTGGCTGATCGACTTCTCACGGAAGCGGACAGAACGCACCATGGCCCAGCGGCTTGCCAACGAGATCCTCGCGGCGAGCCGTGGAGAGGGCGCGACGGTAAAGAAGAAGGATGACACACATCGGATGGCCGAAGCCAACAAAGCCTTCGCGCACTACCGCTGGTAGGCCGTCCGCCCCGCCGCCGCCGGGCCCGCGGGTCCCGGGGGGCAGGGAGGAATCCCCGGCGGGAACGCTGTTTGAAACGCGCGGCGATACTGAGTTGAAGAATAGATAATGCCCAGGAAAACACCACTTCCCAAGCTTCGAAACATCGGCATCATGGCCCATATCGATGCCGGGAAGACGACGACCACCGAGCGCATCCTGTTCTATACGGGTCGCCTTCACCGCATGGGCGAGGTCCATGAGGGGGCGGCGGCGATGGACTGGATGGAGCAGGAGCAGGAGCGGGGGATCACCATCACCTCCGCGGCCACGACCGCCTACTGGCTGCGCAACGACTCGGAATACCGCATCAACATCATCGACACGCCCGGCCATGTGGACTTCACTGCCGAGGTCGAGCGATCGCTTCGTGTACTGGACGGGGCGGTCGCTGTCTTTTGTGCGGTAGGCGGGGTCGAGCCCCAGTCCGAGACCGTTTGGCGGCAGGCCGACCGCTACAGCGTCCCCCGAATCGCGTTCGTCAACAAGATGGACCGGACGGGTGCCGATTTCGAGCATGTGATCACGATGATGCGCGAACGCCTCGGAGCGAACGCGTTCGCCGTGCAGTATCCGCTCGGTGAAGCGGATCTGTTCACCGGAGTGATCGACATCGTGGCGATGAAGGCGTTCGTGTGGGACGACGAACTCGGCGCGACCATCGTCGAGGTGGACATCCCGGATTCACTCCGCGAGAAGGCCGAGTCGCTCCGCTACGTGCTGGTCGAGGCCGCCGTAGAACACGACGACGAGCTGCTCGAGCGCTATCTGCTGGGCGATGAGCTCACCGAGGACGACGTGCGGCAGGCCATCCGCGCCGCCACCACCTCGGGCACCCTTTTCCCCGTCTTTTGCGGGTCCGCCTTCAAGAACAAGGGTATTCAGCGGCTTCTCGACGGCGTGATCGACTACCTGCCCTCGCCGCTGGACGTGCCGGCCATCGACGGTCGCCCCCCATACGGGGATGAGCGGCAAACGCGCGAGGCATCGGACGATGCGCCTTTTTCGTCGCTGGCCTTCAAGATCATGACCGACCCGTTCGTCGGGAAGCTGACGTACCTGCGGGTGTATTCCGGGTCGCTGCCGAGGGGCAGCCGAGTCCTCAACGCCACCCGGGACAAGAAGGAGCGGGCGGGCCGCCTGCTGCAGATGCACGCGAACAAGCGCGAAGAGCGGCAGGAGGTTTTCGCTGGCGACATCGTGGCGGTCATCGGCCTGAAGAACGTGCGCACCGGTGACACCATCTGCGCGCCCGATGCCCCGATCGTCCTGGAAGCGATGAGTTTCCCGGAGCCGGTGATCGCGGTCGCCATCGAGCCCAAGACGAAAGCCGACCAGGACAAGCTGGGTACCGGCCTCGCCAAGCTGGCCGAGGAGGACCCGACGTTCCGGGTGCACACCGACCCCGAGACCGGTCAGACGATCATCAGCGGGATGGGCGAACTCCATCTGGAGATCATCGTGGACAGGCTGCGCCGCGAGTTCTCGGTGTCGGCCAATATCGGGCGGCCGCAGGTGGCCTACCGGGAGACGATTCGGGAAGCGGCGTCGAACGTTCAGGGCAGGTTCGTCCGGCAGACCGGCGGACGCGGACAATACGGCCATGTCGTCGTCGATATCGAGCCGGGAGAAACAGGGTCGGGCTTCGTTTTCGAAGATCGGATCAAGGGCGGTACCGTTCCGCGGGAGTACATTCCGTCCGTGGAACGCGGGCTGCGCGACGCCCTAAACGCCGGCGTCGTGGAAGGGTATCCGGTGGTCGATGTCAAGGTGTCCCTCCTCGATGGTTCGTATCACGACGTGGACTCCAGCGAAATGGCCTTCAGGATCGCCGGGACAATGGCGCTCAAGGAGGGATTGAGGAGGGCCAGCCCGATTCTGCTCGAGCCGATCATGGATGTCGAGATCGTAACGCCCTCCGAATACATGGGCGACCTGATCGGCGACCTTTCCGCGCGCCGCGGCAAGGTGGGGGGCATGACGGACAGAGGTGACGCCCAGGTCATCGGCGCGAGCGTGCCGCTGGGCGAGATGTTCGGATACTCCACGGCGCTGCGCTCCCTCAGCCAGGGACGCGCCGTGTACACCATGCAGTTCTCGCATTACGAAGAAGCAGCCCGGAAGAAGGCCGGAAAGAAAGTCCTGGCGGGCGTCTGAGCGACCCCGCCCCAAACCACCGCAAACCCGAACGAGGAAAGAATGGCGAAGGAGACCTTCGAGCGCACGAAGCCGCATGTGAACGTGGGGACGATCGGACATGTGGACCACGGCAAGACGACGCTGACGGCGGCGATCACGCTGGCGCAGGCGAAGAAGTTCGGCGGCGACGCGATTGCGTTCGACGAGATCGACAAGGCTCCGGAGGAGCGGGAGCGGGGGATCACGATCGCGACGGCGCACGTGGAGTACGAGACGGCGAACCGGCACTACGCGCACGTGGACTGTCCGGGGCACGCGGACTACGTGAAGAACATGATCACGGGCGCGGCGCAGATGGACGGTGCGATCCTGGTGGTGAGCGCGGCGGACGGGCCGATGCCGCAGACGCGGGAGCACGTGCTGCTGGCGCGTCAGGTGAACGTTCCGCACATCGTGGTGTTCATGAACAAGGTGGACATGGTGGACGATGAGGAGCTCCTGGAGCTGGTGGAGCTGGAGGTACGTGAGCTGCTGAGCGAGCAGGGGTTCCCGGGCGACGATCTGCCGGTGGTGATGGGCAGCGCGCTGCACGCGCTGGAGAACGGGGGCGAGGGCGATGCGGGGGCGTGCATCGAGGAGCTGATGGAGGCGATCGACACGTACATTCCGGAGCCGGAGCGTGACATCGACAAGCCGTTCCTGATGCCCGTGGAGGACGTGTTCTCGATCACGGGCCGGGGGACGGTTGCGACGGGCCGGATCGAGCGAGGCGTGATCCACAAGGGGGACACGGTGGAGATCGTGGGGATGGGCGAGGACCGCAAGACGGTGGTGACGGGCGTGGAGATGTTCCGCAAGCTTCTGGAGCAGGGCCAGGCGGGGGACAACGCGGGGCTGCTGCTGCGGGGTGTGGGCAAGACGGAGATCTCGCGGGGCCAGGTGCTGGCGATTCCGGGATCGATCACGCCGCACACGAAGTTCAAGGCGGAGGTGTACGTGCTGACGAAGGAGGAGGGGGGCCGGCACACGCCGTTCTTCAACGGATATCGGCCGCAGTTCTACTTCCGCACGACGGACGTGACGGGTTCGGCGATGCTGCCGGACGGAGTGGAGATGGTGATGCCGGGGGACAACGTGCAGATGGAAGTGGAGCTGATCACGCCGATCGCGATGGACGAGGAGCTTCGCTTCGCGATCCGCGAGGGCGGACGCACGGTGGGCGCCGGCGTCGTTACCGAGATCATCGAGTAGGAAGAACCATGGCAAGACCGGCAAGCCCGCCGAGCCCCGCCAGAGGGGCGTCGAAGGGGATGACGAACAGGATCAGGATACGCCTGAAGGCCTTCGACCACTGGGTCGTGGACCAGACGGCCGCGGACATCGTGCGGACCGCCCAGAAGACGGGCGCAAGGATCCGCGGGCCCATTCCTCTCCCCACCCGCCGACAGCGGTGGACGGTCCTGCGTTCGCCCCACATCGACAAGAAGAGCCGGGAGCAGTTCGAACTCAGGACGCACAAGCGCCTGATCGACATCGTCGAGAGCCGCCCCCAGACCATTGATGCGCTCACCAAGCTCGATCTTCCGGCAGGGGTCGACGTCGAGATCAAGGTGGACTGACGATGGCCGGACTGATCGGGAGAAAACTGGGAATGACCAGGATCTTCAGCGACGAAGGCCGTTCCGTCCCCGTAACCGTGCTGGAGGCCGGGCCCTGCCCCGTACTCCAGGTCAAGAGCGAGCAGTCCGACGGCTATGCGGCTGTCCAGGTGGGCTACGGCACCAGGAAGCACAAGCGCACCAGCAAGGCCGAACTGGGTCACGCGTCGAAGGCGGGGCTCGATGCGGCTCCACGGCTCATCCGCGAATTCCCGGCGGGAGAAGGCGATGCCTACGAGCCGGGCCAGCAACTTACCGTCGCAATGTTCGAGGCCGGCCAGCGGGTTCGCGTGACCGGTGTCTCGAAGGGCAAGGGCTTCCAGGGCGTAGTCAAGCGGCACGGATTCGTGGGCCGCCCGGCTTCACATGGGCACCCGATGTCCCGCACCCCGGGTTCGATGGGCCCCGGCACCGATCCCTCGAGGGTGATCAAGGGCAAGAAGCTGCCCGGCCGCATGGGGGGCAAGAGGCGGACGATCCGGCACCTGCGGGTCGTCCGGATTGATTCGGAACGCAACCTGCTGTTCATCCAGGGTGGCGTTCCGGGCAGCAGGAACAGCTACGTCCTGATCCGGAAATAGAAGCATGTACAAGGCACGCTACATCAAGATGGACGGTTCCGCCGGGGAGGACGTGACCCTGCCGGCCGCGCTGTTCGATGGGGTGATTCACGAGGGAGCGCTTCACCAGGCGGTGACCGCCTACCTCTCGAACCAGCGTCAGGGCACGGTCCAGAGGAAGAACCGGAGCGCGGTTGCCGGTGGAAGCCGGAAGCCGTGGCGCCAGAAGGGCACGGGGCGGGCCAGGCAGGGCACCATTCGGGCGGTCCAGTGGCGCGGCGGCGGGCGGGCGTTTCCGCCGCAGTCCCGTTCCTGGACCCGGCGCCTGCCCCGGCGCATCCGCACCCTCGCACGTTCCTCCGCCTTCAACAGCCGCGCCTCCGCCGGTCGGGTCGCGGTAATCGAAGGGTTCGACTTCGAGGCGCCGAAGACCCGCAAGCTTACGGAGCTGCTCACCACGATCGACCTGCCCGGCAAGGTCCTGTTTCTCACCCACGGGGTGAACCGGAACCTGTATCTCTCCGGGCGCAATCTCGCCGGAGTGCGGGTCTTGCCTTTCGGTCAGGAATCGTCGTTCGACGTGGTATGGTCCGGCACCGTGATCATCGAGGAAGCAGCGCTCGCCGGTCTGGGCGAGGCGGCTGCGAGCAGTGATCGTCCGCGTCGGCGTCCCGTTGAGCGGGCACCGGCCGCGACCGCCGAGGGGGCATGATGCGCGAGTCCTATGATGTGATCGTGTCTCCCGTCGTCACGGAAAAGACCACCGAGCAGATGGCGGCCAGCCTGTACACCTTCGTCGTCAACAAGCGCGCCAACAAGCACGAAATCGCGCGTGCGGTCGAGGCGTTGTGGGACGTCAAGGTGGAGGACGTGCGGACCATGCGGTATCCCGGAAAGGCAAAGCGGGCGCTGCTCGGCCGGATGGCCAAGAACTGGGATCTGGGACGACGCGCTTCGTACAAGAAGGCTGTCGTTCAGCTCACCCCGGGCGATGAAATCGAATTCTACGAGATGGGTTGATCCATGGCGCTGAAGAAATTCAAACCTGTCACGCCCGGAAGCCGATTCCGGTCGACGACAGCCAAGGACGCCGTCACTCGGAAGGGGCCCGAGAAATCACTTACCGAGCCGCTGAAGAGATCGGGAGGTCGCAATCACCACGGCCGGATCACCATGCGCCGGCGGGGTGGGGGCAACAAGCGCCGCTACCGCAAGGTCGACTTCAAGCGCGACAAGTACGGAGTGCGAGGAAGGATCGCAGCCATCGAATACGATCCCAATCGGTCGGCGTTCATTTCCCTGATCCACTACGAGGACGGCGAAAAGCGCTACATCCTCTACGTGCGCGGCACAGGCGTGGGCGACACGGTGTCATCGGGTCCCGACGCCGATGTTCGGCCCGGCAACGCACTTCCGCTCGACCGGATCCCTCTCGGCACTACGGTCCACAATGTCGAGATGAAACCCGGAAAGGGCGGCCAGCTGGCACGCTCGGCCGGCGCCGGGGTCCAAGTCGTTGCCAAGGAGGGCGACTACGTCACACTGCGGCTGCCGTCCACGGAAGTCCGCCGCATCCACAGGCGCTGCCTGGCCACGGTGGGACAGGTCGGAAACGCCGATCACAATCTGCAGTCCCTCGGCAAGGCCGGGGCAAACCGTTGGCGCGGCCGGCGGCCCAAGGTCCGCGGCGTTGCCATGAATCCGGTGGATCATCCCCTCGGAGGCGGTGAGGGCAAGGCCTCCGGTGGGCGTCCGCCGGTAACCCCCTGGGGCAAGCCGGAAGGCACCAAGACCCGCAAGAGAAAGAAAGCGTCGAACCAGTTCATCGTCCGTGGACGCAAGCGCGGCAAGGCCACGCGCTAGCGTACGGGCACAAGGGAGACCGAGGAACAGCGATATGCCGCGAAGCGTGAGGAAGGGCCCGTTCATCGACGAGAAGTTGCTGCGCAAAGTCGAGGCGATGAACTCGCGGAACGAAAGAACCGTCGTTCGCACCTGGTCGCGGGCTTCGACGATTTCACCCGATTTCGTCGGACACACGATCGCGGTGCACAACGGCAACAAGTTCATCCCGGTCTACATCAGCGAGAACATGGTGGGTCACAAACTCGGCGAGTTTGCACCCACGCGGCTCTTCCGTGGTCACGGCGGCAAGCTCGCCGACAAGCGGTCGAAGAGGTAGGAGACTGGTCATGGAAGCTCGAGCGATCGCCAGGCACATCAGAATGAGTCCGAGAAAAGTCCGGCTGGTTGTGGATCTGATCCGCGGCCGCTCCGTCAACGAAGCCGTATCGGTCCTGAAGTTCTCCAGGAAGGCTGCGGCCGTTCCTGTCGGAAAGACGCTGCGTTCGGCGGTGGCCAACGCCCAGGACCTGGCGGACCGGGATGGGGATTCGGTGGACGTGGACGACATGGTGATCAGCCGCGCCTTCGTCGACGAAGGCCCCACCCTCAAGCGCTGGAGGGCCGGCGCCATGGGACGCGCCACGCCCCGCAAACGCAGAACAAGCCACATCACGGTCGAAGTGAAAGCGAAGGAGAGTTGACGGATGGGTCAGAAAACCCACCCACACGGATTCAGGCTGGGGATCGTGGCGGATTGGCGTTCACGATGGTACGCCGAGCGGGACTTCCCGAAGCTGCTGAAGGAGGATCACACCATCCGCACCTACCTTCACCGGCGCCTGAACCATGCCGCCCTGGCCAAGGTGGACATCGCCCGCAAGCCGTCGAAGCTGGTAGTGACGCTTCACACCGCTCGTCCCGGCGTCGTGATCGGGAAGCGGGGAGCGGAGGTGGACAAGCTTCGCGACGAGTTGGCGGTGCTGACCAACAGCGAGGTTTCGATCAACGTTGAGGAGATCAAGCGCCCGGAGTTGAACGCGCGTCTGGTGGCCGACAACGTCGCGCACCAGATCAGGCAGCGGATCTCGTTTCGGCGGGCGATGAAGCGCGCCGTGCAGTCGGCGATGCGCGCCGGGGCCGAGGGGATTCGCATCCAGTGCGCCGGACGGCTTGGCGGCGCCGAGATCGCCCGCACGGAGGGCTACAACGAGGGCCGGGTGCCCCTTCACACGCTCCGCGCGGACATCGACTACTCGCACGTCGAAGCGGCCACCACCTACGGGGTCGTGGGCGTAAAGTGCTGGATTTTCAAGGGTGAAGTGATCGAGGACCGCTTCGGCCGGACCTACTCCGCCGGACCGGGGGCCCGAGGGTAAGGATCGAGAGATGCTAGCACCGAAACGGATCAGGCGCCGCAAGACCCACAAGGGCAAGATGCGGGGCAAGGCATACCGGGGGAGCAAGGTGTCCTTCGGCCAGTACGGCCTGCAGGCCCTCGAGGCCAGCTGGATCACCAACCGTCAGATCGAGTCCGCCCGTGTGGCGATCACGCGGCACGTCAGGAGAGGCGGCAGGGTCTGGATCCGCATCTTCCCGGACAAGCCCGTCACGAAGAAGCCGGCCGAGACCCGAATGGGGAAGGGCAAGGGCAATCCGGAGGAGTGGGTGGCGGTCGTGAAGCCCGGCAGGATCATGTTCGAGCTCGAAGGCGTTGGCGTGGAGACCGCCCGCCGGGCCATGGAGCTCGCCTCTTTCAAGCTTCCCGTGAAGACGCGCTTCGTCGAGCGGGAAACACAGCTGTAGAAGCAGAACGAGCGTACGGAGAGCGATACCGTGAAGGCTGAGGAAGTACGAGATCTGGACAACGCCGAACTCGGGCACCGCCTGGGCGAGCTGAAGATGGAGCAGTTTCGGCTCCGTTTCCGCAGCGCGACCATGCAGCTCGAAAACCCCAGGCTCCTCCGGGAGATCCGGCGCGACATCGCTCGCATCAAGACCATACTTCACGAACGCCGGAGTGCCAGCGATGAGTGACGACAACGGCCGCAGCCAGCGCAAGGTACGGGTGGGCGTCGTGGTCGGTGACAAGGCCGACAAGACCGTGACCGTGCTGGTCGAACGGCGCTTCGGCCATCCGCTCTACGGCAAGATGGTGAAACGCACGAAGAAATATCACGCGCACGACGAAGCGAACGAGTACAGGGCGGGAGACACGGTTTCGATCATGGAGACGCGTCCACTCTCGAAGACCAAGAGGTGGCGCGTCGTCGAGCTCATCGAGCGGCCTGCCTGAGCGGCCCCGCGTGGAAGACGAACTGGATAGAGCAAGATGATCCAACAGGAATCGATGTTGAAGATCGCCGACAACTCGGGCGCCCGGCGTGCCCTGTGCATTCGTGTGCTCGGCGGATCGAGGCGGCGGTACGCGCGCATCGGCGACCGGGTCATCGTGACGATCAAGGATGCGGTGCCGAACGCCGGCGTAAAAAAGGGCGAAGTCATGGAGGCGGTGGTCGTGCGCACGGCCAAGGAGATGCGTCGGCGCGACGGGACCTACATCCGGTTTGACGACAACGCGGCCGTGCTGATCAACGCACAGAAGGAGCCCAGGGGCACCCGCATTTTCGGGCCGGTGGGACGTGAACTCCGCGAAAAGCGGTACATGAGAATCGTTTCCCTGGCTCCGGAGGTGTTGTAGACCATGGCCAGTGGCAATACCAGAATCGTGAAGGGCGACCGGGTACGCGTCATACGCGGCAACGAGCGCGACGCCGAGGGCACGGTGCTGAGGGTGCTGCACGACTCCAACCGCGTGGTCGTGCAGGGCGTGAACATGCGCAAGCGCCACACGCGTCCCACCCAGGCGAATCCCGAAGGGGGCATCATCAGCTTCGAGGGGTCGATTCACCTCTCCAACGTAATGCTCGTGGATCCCGCCGGCGGGGACGCCAGCCGGGTCCGCATGCGCGTGGAGCCGGACGGCTTCAAGGAGCGCATTGCGGTGAAGAGCGGCAACCCGATCCCGAAGCCGGGCTGATCGCGTGAGCATGAACGGAGACCATCGGAACATGAAGGAACCAAGACTCCAGGCCCACTACAGGGATGTGGCCAGGCCGGTGCTGCAGGAGCAGTTCGGGTTTGTCAACCGGCATCAGATCCCGCAGGTGGTCAAGGTGACGCTCAACGTCGGGATCGGAGAGGGCAGCCGGGACCGCAAGCTCATCGATTCGGTGGTGGGCGAGCTGGCGGTCATCACGGGTCAGAAGGCCGTGATCACGCGCGCCCGCAAGTCGATCTCGAACTTCCGCCTGCGTGAGGGCATGCCGGTCGGCGCGACGGTGACGCTGCGCCGCCGCAACATGTGGGAGTTCCTCGATCGATTCGTCTCGATCGCAGTGCCCCGGATCCGCGACTTCCGCGGCTTGAATACGCGGTCGTTCGACGGCCGCGGCAACTACACGGTGGGGATCAGGGAACAAATCATCTTCCCCGAAGTGGACTACGACAAGGTCAGCCGAATCCACGGCATGGATGTTTCGATCGTCACCTCGACCAACAAGGACGACCAGGCGTACGCCCTGCTGCGGCAGCTGGGATTCCCCTTCCGCGGCGAAATCCCGGTGATCGTCGGGGCGCAGGCCTGACCAGGAGAAGAGCAACCGACCATGATGACCGACCCCATTGCGGACATGCTCACGCGGATTCGCAACGCCGGCCAGGCGGGGCACCGCTGGGCCGACATCCCGCGCTCAAAGCTCAAGGTGGAGATGGCGCGTCTCCTGAAGGAGAATGCGTTCGTGTACGACTACAAGGTCCTGAACGACGGCCGCCACGGCCTGGTGCGCGTCTATCTGAAGTACTACGAGGGTGAGCCCGTAATCAGGCACATCGCCCGCATCTCGCGTCCGGGAAGGCGCCGGTACGTGGGAGTCGACGAGATCCCGAGGGTGCGCGGCGGCCTGGGGATGGCGGTCATGTCCACCTCGCGCGGACTGCTGTCCGACCGCGGTGCGCGCGCCGCGCGAGTGGGTGGTGAAGTTCTGGCCGAGGTCTGGTAGGAGGATTCATGTCACGTATCGGCAAGATGCCCGTGGAGATTCCCGCAGGGGTCACGGTGACCCTCGAAGGACGGCGGGTCACGGCCAGGGGGCCCAAGGGTGAACTCGAGCTCCAGGTGCGCTCCCCGATCTCGGTGGGATGGAATGGCGACGGAAAGAAGTCCATCGTCGTGACCCGGCCCACCGACCAGAAGGACCACCGGGCGCTTCACGGGCTGACCCGCGCGCTGATCAACAACATCGTGATCGGAGTCAGCCAGGGTTTCAGCAAGACGCTCGAGATCGTCGGCGTGGGATACCGGGCACAGACCACGAGGAAGGGACTCGAACTGCGGCTGGGCTTCTCACACAACATTGACTACCCGGCTCCCGAAGGGATCACCTTCGAGACCCCGAACCCGACAACCATTGTCGTAAGCGGAGCGGACAAACAGCAGGTCGGCCACACGGCGGCTGTCATCCGCTCCTTCCGACCCCCGGAGCCCTACAAGGGCAAGGGCATCAGATACCAGGGTGAACATGTCCGGCGCAAAGCCGGCAAGACGGCCGCAAAGTGACGGCCTGACCGACCATGATCAAAGCACGCAAACTGAGGAAGAGTCGCCAACTGCAACGCAAGCGGCGTCACGCGCGGATCCGCAAGAAGGTGCACGGCACCAGCGGCAGGCCGCGCCTGGCCGTGTACCGTTCCCTCAGGAACATCGAGGGCCAGTTGATCGACGACGATGCCCGCCACACGCTGGTGGGCCTTTCCACCCTTGCTCCGGATCTTCGCGAGGCACCGTCCGACGCCGCCGGCGGCAAGATCGGCGCGGCGCGGAGCGCTGGCAGACTGCTGGCGGAGCGCGCCGTTGAGCGCGGCATCAACACCGTGGTCTTCGACCGCGGAGGGTATCGTTACCATGGACGCGTCAAGGCGTTCGCAGAGGGTGCACGAGAGGGAGGCCTGGTCTTCTGATGGCAATGGACAGGATGGGGCCGCGCGACGGAGCGGAACAGGTCGAGAATCTGATTCACATCAACCGGGTGGCGAAGGTCGTGAAGGGCGGCCGCCGCTTCTCCTTCACCGCGCTTGTGGCGGTCGGCGATCAGGCTGGCCGCGTCGGGATCGCGCACACCAAGGCGAGCGAGGTGGCCGAGGCCATCCGCAAGGCTTTCGAGCAGGCCCGGCGCAACATGATCGAGGTTCCGGTCGTCAACGGCACGATACCCCATGAGATCATCGGCCGCTGGGGAGCGGGGCGCGTACTCCTTCGGCCAGCCGCGCCGGGTACCGGGGTGATCGCCGGCGGGCCCGTGCGCGCGGTTCTCGAAGCCGCCGGGATCACGGACGTGCTGACGAAGTGCCTGGGGACCAACAATCCCATCAACGTGGTCCGTGCAACGATCACCGGTCTCGAGTCGCTCGTGACCGCATACGACGTGGCCGCCGCCAGGGGCATTACCGTGGAACAGCTTGGAGTGGACAGCCGTGGCTAAGCGGATAAGGATCACCCAGGTCCGGAGTGCGGTGGGCCGCCAGAAGATCCAGCAGCGAACGCTGGACGCCCTGGGCATCAAGCGGCATCAGCAGTCCGTGGTCCACAACGATACGCCCGCCATCCGCGGGATGATCAGAAGGCTGGAGCACCTGCTAGAGGTCACGGAGGTGGATTGACCCATGATTGAATTGCACAACCTCAAGCCCGAAAAGGGACCGCGCCACAGCCGCAAACGCGTCGGCCGGGGGCCCGGCTCCGGGAAGGGCAAGACATCGGGACGCGGCCAGAAGGGCCAGAACGCCCGTTCGGGCGGAGGCGTGCCTGCGTGGTTCGAAGGCGGCCAGATGCCGCTGCAGCGGCGTATCCCCAAGCGTGGCTTCACCAACCGCAACCGGGTCGAATACCAGGTCGTCAACGTCGGGGATCTGCACATCCTCGATGGCGACGCCACGCCGGAAAGCCTGCGCGAGGCGGGGTTGATCCGCACGCTGCGCAAGCCGGTCAAGATCCTGGGGACGGGTGACGCGGCCGGTCCGATCAGCTGCTCGGTGCATGCGGTCAGCGCCTCTGCCCGCGCGAAGATCGAGGGTGCCGGCGGTTCGGTGACGATTCTTGCCCCGCGCGGCGGGGCGAAGGAGTAAGGACCGGCGATGGCCAATCCCATCCCGAATCTCTTCCGCGTGCCGGAGCTGAAGAACAAGATTCTCTTCACGCTGCTGATCATGCTGATCTACCGGATCGGGTCGCACATTACGGTGCCCGGGGTGGATGTCGGGGCGCTGCAGCAGCTCGCCGGCCAGTTCTCGCAGACCTTCCTCGGCGTCTACGACATGTTCGTGGGCGGTGGCCTCAGCCGCGCGACGATCCTCGCGCTCGGGATCATGCCGTACATTTCGGCGAGCATCATGTTCCAGTTGCTCGCCGCCGTCTTCCCGACCGTCGAGAAGCTGCAGAAGGAGGGTGAGCAGGGCCGCAAGAAGCTGACGCAGTGGACCCGCTACACCACCGTGCTGCTGTGCGTGATCCAGGCCTTCGCCTACGCCAACTTCCTGCAGGGACTGGGCAGCGCCGTACCGTCCCCGGGTCCCGGCTTCGCCTTCACGACGGTGGTGGTGCTGACCGTCGGTGGCGTCTTCGTGATGTGGCTGGGCGAGCAGATCACGGAGCGGGGCGTCGGCAACGGCATGTCCCTGATGATCTTCTTCTCGATCATCCAGGGCTTCCCGAGCGCGGTGGCGCGCACGTGGGAGTCGCTCATGGTCGGCGAGATCGGCCTCTTTGCCATCCTCGCGCTCCTCGGTGTCCTGGTCGGAATCACCGCCGGCGTTGTCGCCATGACGATGGCGGCCCGCAGGATTCCCGTGCAGATCCCGCGCAAGGTCGTGGGGCGCGGACGCATCCAGGAGGGCCAGAAGAGCCACATCCCGCTGCGCATCAACTCCGCCGGCGTGATGCCGATCATCTTCGCGCAGTCCTTCATCGTGGTCCCGGGCACCCTGGCCGCGTTCAGTTCGATACCCTTCATCGCGGAGCTCGCGGCCATCTTCCAGCCGGGGAACTGGGCGTACTACATCACGTATGCCGTGCTGATCGTCTTCTTCACCTACTTCTACACGGCGATCATCTTCAACCCCGTCGACCTGGCCGAAAACCTGAAGAAGCAGGGCGCCTTCATCCCCGGGGTGAAGCCCGGCGCGCGGACGGCCGAATACATCGACCGGATCCTCACGCGGGTCACCCTGCCCGGATCGATGTACCTGGCCTTCATCGCGCTCGTCCCCTTCTTCATCTTCGACATCTTCGGGATCCAGAACTTCGCCTTTGGCGGAACCAGCCTGCTGATCGTGGTCGGAGTCGGGCTGGACACGGTCCAGCAGGCCCAGCAGCACCTGCTGTTGCGTCATTACGACGGGTTCATGAAGAAAGGCCGGGTGAAGATGCGCGGCCGTCAGCGCTACATGTAGGGAACGCGTGGCGAATACGGCGGGAATGGTGGTCGTTCTCCTCGGATCCCCGGGGGTCGGCAAGGGAACGCAGGGGGTGCGGCTGAGCCGTTCGCTGGATTGGGCGCACGTGTCCACCGGCGACCTGCTTCGAGCCGCGCTCAGAGACGGCACGGCGCTTGGTCTGGAAGCGCGGAAGTACATGGACGCCGGCGATCTGGTGCCCGACGACGTGATCATCGGTCTTGTCCGCGAGCACCTGGCGGCGCTCGGCTCGGAGCGCGGCGTGATCTTCGACGGATTCCCGCGCACCGTCGCGCAGGCGAAGGCCCTGGACGATGCCCTGGCGGGCCAGCAGCGCGCCGTCGACCGGGTGGCGCTGCTCGATGCGGACGATTCCGTGCTCTTCAAGCGGATCTCGGGGCGGCGGTCGTCGCCGTCGGGACGCGTCTACAACATCTACTTCGATCCACCGCGCAGGGAGGGCTTTTGCGACGATACGGGCGAGCCGCTCATTCACCGGGCGGACGATCAGCCCGACACCGTCCGCACGCGCCTTGCGGTGTATCACGAATTGACGGCGCCGCTCACAGGGTACTACGACACCCGGGACCTCCTGGTTCGCGTGCAGGCAGAGGGCGGGATCGACGAGGTCCAGACCGCACTGCGCGGGGCGCTAGGAGTCACTCATTCGGCGATGATGTAATGCAAACATTACATTGTGTCATGTCTAGTATACACTCATGGAGTTGGAGCGGCCGATGGTGAGGAAGCGCGCCGGGGCGATCCACCTGAAGTCGCCTGCGGAGATCGAGGCGATCGCGCAGGGAGGATGCATCATCTCCGCGCTCCTCGACGAGATCGCACCGCGCGTGGTGCCGGGCGTGACCACGGCGGCGCTTGATCGATTCGTCGACGAGTACGTACGGTCGCACGACGGTGCGGTTCCGGCCTTCAAGGGCCTGTACGGCTTCCCCGGCAGCGCCTGCATCAGTGTGAACGCCGAGGTCGTGCACGGGATCCCGGCGAAGCGCCGGCTCCAGGACGGTGACATCGTCTCCATCGACGTGGGCGTGCGGCGGCGGGGCTGGTGCGCCGACTCCGCCTTCACCTTCCCGGTAGGGGATATCGGAGTCGAAGCGGCGCACATCATCGAGGTTACCCGCGATGCGCTGCGGCTTGCGGTTGCCGCGGCCGCGCCGGGCAACCACGTCGGCGACATCGGGGCCGCGGTCGTGAAACGGGTGCGAGGGACCGGGCTCGCCATCATTCCCGATCTCGTCGGGCACGGGGTCGGCCGCGAGATTCACGAGGAGCCCCAGGTGTCCAACGTGGGTCGCCCCGGGCGCGGCGTCCCACTGCAGCCCGGAATGGTCCTCGCGATCGAGCCGATGCTCGCCGCGGGCACGGACCAGATCGTCACCCTCCCGGACCGTTGGACGGTCAGCACCGCGGATGGCCGCCTGTCGGCCCATTTCGAGCATACGGTGGCCGTGACGACCGACGGCCCGGCGGTTCTGACCGGGGGCGGCATCTGGGATCGGCCGGGCAAGCGGGAGGGGCGCGATCCGGCTGTGGCCGCGCCGCTGAGTACTACCGTACGACATTCATGAGCGTTACCTTAGTAAGCTGTGCCCCGATTCAGGGGACTGCGTCCGATCAGGAGGCCGAAGCTCAGTGAAAGTACGGACCAGCGTGAAGCCGATGTGTGAGTATTGCCGGGTCGTGCGGCGCCGGGGCGTAGTGCGCGTGATCTGCAGTCGGAACCCGCGGCACAAGCAGCGACAGGGCTGAGGAGGAGCACCCCAAATGGCACGAATCGCGGGAATCGACCTTCCCAGAAGCAAGCGGATCGAGGTGGCGCTCACCTACATCTACGGGGTGGGCCCGATCCGCTCCCGGCGGATCCTGGATGCGACGGGAATCGACCCGAACCGCCGCACCCACGAGCTGAGCGACGAAGACGCCAGCCGCCTGCGCGTCGAGATCGAGTCCAACTACAAGGTCGAAGGTGCCCTGCGCACCGAGGTCTCGATGAACATCAAGCGACTGATGGACATCGGCTGCTACCGGGGTCTCCGGCATCGGCGCGGGCTGCCGGTCAGAGGCCAGCGGACCCACACGAACGCCCGCACCAAGAAGGGCCCGCGGCGCGCGATCGCGGGCAAGAAGAAGGCTCCCAAGAAGTAGCAGTCACCATCGGGCGAATCCCCAGAAGGCAGGTGCCGTTTGGCTAAACCCAGATCGACCAGAACCAGAAAGACCAAGAAGATCGTGGCGTCGGACGGCGTCGCTCACATCAAGGCGACGTTCAACAACACGCTGATCACGATCGCGGACAAGGCTGGAAACGCGCTCGTGTGGGCTTCCGCGGGAACCGCGGGCTTCAAGGGATCCAAGAAGTCGACCCCGTTCGCCGCCACGATGGCGGCCGAGCAGGCGGGCCGCGAAGCCGTGGCGATGGGCGTTCGCAAGGTGGTCGTGCGCGTCCAGGGGCCCGGTTCCGGGCGGGAGTCGGCGATTCAGGCCCTTGCGGCTGCGGGGCTCCACATCGAGTCGATCCACGATGTGACGCCACTCCCACACAACGGCTGCCGGCCACCCAAGAAACGCCGCGTCTGACGGAAGAAGAACGCTTTACACATGGCACGATATACAGGTCCGGTTTGCAAGCGGTGCCGCCGGGAGGGGCAGAAGCTCTTCCTCAAGGGCACGAAGTGCTACACGGAAAAATGTCCGGTGGAACGTCGCCAGTATCCGCCGGGACACCTCGGCCCGGCTGCCGCGCGCCGGCGCAAACAGTCCGACTACGCGGTTCAGCTGCGCGAAAAGCAGAAGGTGAAGCGGATCTACGGGCTTCACGAAAAGCAGTTCCGCAATCTCTTCGAGCGCGCGGCGGGGCGTCCTGGGGTCACGGGCGAGAATCTCATCGTCGCACTCGAGAGCCGTCTCGACAACGTCGTGTTCCGGCTTGGCCTCACCACGAATCGGCGGCAGGCCCGCCAATTGGTCCGCCACCGGCACGTGCAGGTCAACGGCGGGGTCGTAAGCATCCCCAGCTACCGCGTTTCCGCGGGAGACGAAGTGGCGTTGCGAGAGGGGTCGCGCGAGCTGGAAATCGTCGCAGTGAGTCTGGGCGCACGCTCCCGGCCGCAACTGCTCGACTGGCTGGCCCTCGACGAAAAGAACAGAGTCGGCAGGATGACGCGCGAGCCCAAGCGGGGAGACATCCCGCTGGCGGCCCAGGAACAACTCATTGTCGAACTCTATTCGAAGTAGGCACGGGATCGCGACGAATCGCGCGACCCGACGTGAGCCGAACGAACGCGAAAAGAAACTACCAGGAGGGACACCGAGGTGAATCTGGAGATTGATCTTACCGGTCTCGTACTGCCGGAGCGCGTTGAAATCGCAAAGGTGTCGGACGACGGCCGCTCCGCGGACTTCGTGCTGGAGCCGCTGGAGCGGGGCTACGGGCACACGCTCGGAAACTCGGTTCGCCGCGTCCTCCTTTCTTCATTGCAGGGATCGGCGGTGTGGGCATTCCGCATCAGCGGCGTGGTGCACGAACACCAGACCATCTCGTCGGTGGTGGAAGATGTTCATCAGGTAATTCAGAACCTGAAGTACCTGGTGATCAGCCTCGACGACGATGTGGACGAGGCGGTGCTGGAGATCAGCGCCGGCAAGGCGGGTCCGGTTACCGCGGCGAAAATCCGGGGCCCGGCTTCGGTCACCGTGCACGACCCGGGCCATCATATTCTGACGCTGGAAGACGATGTCGACCTGAACATCGAACTCCGCGTCAACAAGGGCCGCGGATTCGTGCTGGCCGACCAGCATTCGATGCCGCGGGACGCCCCGGTGGACCTCGTGCGGATCGACGCGATCTACAATCCGGTCCTGCGGGCCAACTTCACCGTCGAGGAGACGCGCGTCGGCCAGCGGACCGACTTCGATTGCCTCACCGTGCACGTGGAGACCGATGGTTCGGTCGATCCGGAGCGGGCGATCCGGTACTCGGCGGAGCTCGTGCGGCGCCACCTCGAATACATGCTGTACTTCACGGAAGGCGGCCCTCCCGTAGCGAAGCCCACCGAGGCGATGCCGGTGCCGCAGCAAATGGTCAAGCTCTTCGAGACCTCCATCGAGGACCTGGCGGAGTTGAGCGTGCGGTCGCGCAACTCCCTGCAGCGGGAGTCGATCAAGACCCTGGGGGACCTCGTTACGCGCAGCGAGTCCGACATGCTCGCGATCGACAACTTCGGCAAGAAATCCCTTCAGGAGATCTACGATTTCCTCGGCGAGCACGGACTCCGCTTCGGCATGAAGCTGGAGCTTCGCGACGACGGCCGCATGTTCTTCGTCGAGGAAGAGGCTCCGGCCGGGGCCAGCGAATAGACGTTTTGCGGACGAGGAACCGGTAACGATGCGTCACAGGAAGAAGGGCAGGGGCCTTTCACGGTCTCCCAGCCACAGACGTGCGATGCTCAGGAACATGGCCACTTCGCTCTTTCAGCATGAGCGAATCACCACGACCGAGGCTCGCGCCAAGGAACTGCGGCCCTACGCGGAGCGGCTCATCACGCTTGCGAAGCGGGGCGATCTTCATGCCCGGCGGCAGGCCGCGCGAAGGATTTCCGACCGGGAGGTGCTCGGCAAGCTGTTTGACGACCTGGGACCCCGGTATACGGAACGCCCGGGAGGCTATACGCGCATCCTCAAGCTGGGGGCTCCGCGCAAGGGCGACGCGGCAGATATGGCGCTCATCGAATTGGTGTGATAGAATCCCGCACGCAGGCGAGGCCCCAAGGGGACCTCCACCAGACATGAACACGGATACGGAAGGCAGACGGCAATGTTCCTGAAGTCCCAGGCAGGTTCGGCCAGGCTGGGCACCCCGATGATGGTCCTGTGCTTCCTGGCAATTGGCGGCTTCCTGTACTGGCTTTCCATCACCGCCGAGCCGACCGCGATCGTAGTCGAAGAGGTTGCCGACGACGAACTGATCAACGCGATTCCGTTTGCCGATTTCTCGATGGCCACGGACAGCTACATCGGGCAGCAGATCTCGCTGGAGGGGATCGCCGTTACGAGTCTGCTCGGACCGCATTCCTTCTGGACAAGCCTCGAAGACGCCCAGCAAACAGCGTATCTGCTGCACTTCTCGGAAGAGGCACTGGCCGATTCCACGTCGGTGATGGCCGGCGCCTCCGTCACCGTGACCGGCATGGTCATCGCAATGTCGGATTCCATCCTGGACGCGTGGCAGGTGGCCGGGGCGTTCCCGCAGGAGTCGGATCGCTTCCAGGCGGAGTTCGCCGAGGATTTCATCGAAGTCTCCTCGGTGTCGGTGGACGGGGCGGAGTCCGGTCAGGAGTCCGAACCCTCTTCCTGAGCCGGCGGGCGCACGGGGCTTCAAGGTCCGGTGGTTGAAGCGCGCGCGCTGCCTCACCTCGCGACGCGATCTTCGTTGTGGACCGGCAGGACGCAATGACTCGCGGGCCCACTGACGGAATCGCCCTTGGGGTGGTCGGCCTGGGGTATGTGGGCCTTCCCCTGGCCGCCCAGGCCGCCGCCAGCGGCATCCGGGTCCTCGGGTTCGACATCGACAAGGAGGTCGTCGATGGCGTGAACGCCGGCCGGAGCCACATCTCCGATCTCGGTGGCGACGATGTGGGAGGGGCGGTGCGCGACGGGCGTCTGGAGGCGACCGCCGACATGGCCAGGCTGGCCGAGTGCCAGGCGGTTGCCATCTGCGTGCCAACGCCGCTGTCCAGCACCCGCGATCCCGACATTTCCGCGATCCTCGCTGCATCGAGGGCGGTGGCGCGGGCACTGGTGAAAGATCAGCTGATCGTGCTGGAGTCGACGACGTATCCCGGAACCACGCGCGAAGTCGTGCAACCGCTGCTCGAAGAGGGCGGGCTCAGGGCGGGCCGGGACTTCTTCCTCTGCTTCTCGCCGGAGCGGGTCGATCCGGGCAACCCGGTGTGGAAGACGGGCAATACACCGAAGGTCATCGGCGGCGTCACCGAACGCTGCACCGAGGTCGGCGTGGCCTTCTATTCCCGGTTCGTGGACGAAATGGTGCCCGTCTCGACGGCGGAAGCGGCCGAATTGACCAAGATCCTCGAGAATGCGTTTCGCGCGGTGAACATCGGGCTTGTGAACGAGATGGCGCTGATCGCGGACCGGCTGGGCCTGGACATCTGGGAGGTGGTCGAAGCGGCCGCCACCAAACCCTTCGGCTTCATGAGATTCACTCCGGGCCCCGGACTCGGAGGACATTGCCTGCCGGTCGATCCGCATTACCTGTCGTGGAAGATGCGGTCGATGGACTACCGCACGCGTTTCATCGACCTCGCGTCCGAGGTCAACGCCGAAATGCCCGGATTCGTGGCGGGCAAGGTCAGGGAGGCGTTGAACCGTCTGCACAAGTCGGTGAGGGGCACGCGGATTCTGCTGCTCGGCGTGGCCTACAAGAAGGATGTGGACGACGTGCGCGAGTCGCCGGCAACGGCGATTCTCGACCTTCTGGAGCGCGACGGCGCCACCGTGATGTATCACGATCCGCACGTCCCGGAATGGCGGCCGCGCGAGGGCCGGTCGCTGAAATCGGCGCCGCTCGACAACGCACTCCTCGACGAGGTCGATGCCGTGGTGATCGTGACGGACCACTCGAGCTTCGATCTTCACACGGTTTTCGAGCGGTCGCGGGTACTGGTGGATGCCCGCAACGTCACGGCGTCCATCGCCGGTGCCGCGCGCACGGCTCGGCCGCAACGGTGGATCGTGAAGGGGTGAGAACGTCGCGCCAAGAGGGCGTCGTGTGCGCGCCCGTTCGATACGCTCGGGCCCGGCAGGGATCGACATGAAGATTGCCGTGCTGGGCAGCGGATATGTCGGGCTCACCACGGGCGCCTGTCTCGCCGAGACCGGCAACGATGTGATCTGCGCGGACATCCAAAGAGACAAGATCGATGCTCTGAAGCGGGGCGAGATTCCCTTCTTCGAGCCGGGGCTGGCGACGCTGGTGGCTCAGAATATGGCCCAGGGGCGCCTGTCCTTCACCAACGACCTGGCCGGGGCCGTGCGCGAATCCCAAGTCATCTTCATTGCGGTGGGGACCCCGCCCGACGAAGACGGATCCGCCGATCTGCGCCATGTGGTCGCCGCGGCCCGTGAAGTGGGCCGGGCGATGGATGGCGAGCGCATCGTCATCACCAAGAGCACCGTGCCGGTGGGAACGGCGCGGATTGTGCGCGAGGCGATCGAAGCCGAGACGGATCACACGGTCCGGGTCTGCGCCAACCCCGAGTTTCTCAAGGAGGGAGCCGCACTCAGCGACTTCCGCCGGCCGGACCGTGTGGTGCTGGGGGTGGACGATCCGGTGGCTGCCGAGACGCTTCGCGACCTCTACGCCCCCTTCGTGCGCACCGGCAACGAGGTTCTGGTGATGGACACGGCGTCCGCCGAGATCACCAAGTATGCCGCCAATGCGATGCTGGCGGCCCGGATCAGCTTCATGAACTCGGTCGCCAGGCTGTGCGAGCTCACCGGAGCGGACGTGGACATGGTGCGGCTCGGGGTCGGCTCCGACAGGCGCATCGGCCCGACCTTCCTCTTCCCCGGCGTCGGCTACGGTGGGTCCTGTCTTCCGAAGGACGTCCAGGCGTTGGCCCGGACGATGGAGGAGGCGGGGGTGGACCCGGCGCTCCCGGACGCCGTGGAGAGGATCAACGAGGGCCAGAAGGGGCTGCTTCTCGAACAGTGCGTGGAGCGCTTCGGCGAAGACCTGCGGAACCGGACCTTCGCGGTATGGGGATTGGCGTTCAAGCCGAATACCGACGACATGCGCGATGCTCCCAGCCTGGTGACCATCCGGGGGCTTCTCGCGCGCGGTGCCCGCATCGTCGCCCACGACCCGGTGGCGATGACCGAGGCGAGGCGCATTCTGGGCGGTGCGATCGAGTACCGGGACCTCAACTACGACGCCCTGGACGGCGCCGACGCCCTGATCATCCACACGGAGTGGCACCCATACCGCCATCCCGACTTCACCCGCATGCGAACGCGGCTCAGGCGGCCGATCATCTTTGACGGGCGCAATCTGTACACCCGCACCGCGATGCGCGATCTGGGCTTCGAGTACTACTCCGTGGGGCGGCCGCCCGTCCGCCCGGCGCCGGGAGCATAGCCGTGCGAGTGCTCATCACCGGAGCCGCGGGGTTCCTGGGCTCGCACCTGGTGGACCGGTTCCTGGCCGAGGGGTACCGGGTCGTCGGTGTCGACAACTACATCACCGGGTCGAGGGAAAACCTGGCCCACCTGGACGGCGACGACCGGTTCCAGCTCATTGAGCACGACATCTCGAAGCCGCTGTTCGTCGAGTCGGCGCTCGACGGGATCCTGCACTTCGCCTCTCCCGCCAGTCCGGTCGACTACCTCGAATTCCCGATCCAGACACTGATGGCGGGGGGACCGGGCACCCATCACATGCTGGGGCTGGCCCGGCGCCACCGGGCCCGCTTTCTCCTGGCTTCGACTTCGGAGGTCTACGGGGATCCGCAGGTCCACCCCCAGCCGGAGCACTACTGGGGCAACGTGAACCCGGTGGGGCCCAGGGGAGTCTACGACGAAGCCAAGCGATATGCGGAGGCCATGACGATGGCCTACCGTCGCGCCCATGGCCTCGACACGCGCATCGTCAGGATCTTCAACACCTACGGCGCCCGCATGCGGCCCGGCGATGGGCGGGTCGTCTCGAACTTCATCGTGCAGGGGCTGCGCGGCGAGCCGATGACCGTTTACGGCGACGGTTCCCAGACGCGGTCCTTCTGCCATGTGGATGACGAGGTCGAGGGGATCATCCGCTTGTTCCACTCGTCGCACGAGAGCCCGGTGAACATCGGCAACCCCGACGAATTCACCATACGCGAGCTGGTCGACATCGTCATGGAAGAGACCGGCAGCACGGTCGCGCCGACCTTCCTCCCGCTTCCGGTGGACGACCCCACGGTGCGCCGGCCCGACATTTCGGTTGCCGGGCGTGAACTCGGCTGGTCGCCCTCGGTCGACCTGCGGACGGGCCTGCGCAGGACGATCCCCTATTTCCGCAGCCTCCTCGATCGAGCGGACGCAAGGCCCCGGACCCTGAGCGGGGCGGGCCTGTGAGCGCCGGGAACCCTGAGCGGGGCGGGCCGGCGCACGCCAGCACCCGTGAGCGGCATGCGCACGTAAACGCCGGGACCGGGGAACCTCCTATATTTCAGGTTGTAAGAACAGCCGGAACCGGGGAACCCTCTCCGGCTTGCGGCCTCGCGCGAAGCGGACAGGTGTACGAACAAGACTTGGACGGATTGCCAGCGGCGGAACGAGGGGGGCGCAGGAGCCGCCGGGGGTGGCGTGCATCCGTCCCGCTCGCGCTTGCCATCGCGATCGGAGGGTGCGGCGGCGCCGACGACAGCCTCGAGACCGCCTCGCTGCGCGGCGACCAGGAGTTCGCGCGCGGGAACCATGAAGACGCCCTGGCCGAATACCGGCTGGCCCTGCGCGAAGACCGGACCATCGGCAATGTGCTCAGGGCGGCTCATGCGTATGCGGTGCTGGGACGCGTGGACGAGGCCCGCACGCTCTATGACGAGGCGGTAGGGGAGGACAGCACGCATGTCGAGCAGGCGGTCTCGGACTTCGTGGCGCGCGCCAGGCAGGCGTTTGCGAACCATGACAGCTACGGTGGCGCGTCGGCCATTGAAACCGCCCTGTACTTCCGCCCCGGGATCGTCGTCGAGGAGCTCGTGTTGCCGATGGCGCGTCACTACAGCGGCAGCGGTGCCCACGGTCAGGCTCTGCCCCTGTACCTGAGGGCGCTCGGAGATCGGCGGCGAGATCCGGACATCGTCTTCGAGACCGCGCTGGCGCACACCGAGATCGGGGACTGTGAGCGTGCGATGGGCCTCTTCGACGAATTCGTCGACCTCGCGCCCCGCAGGGAGATCGAAACCCGCTGGCATGTGGGCAGCTGCGCCATCCAGCTGGCCCGCGAATTGAGGGAGCAGGGTGCGATCGACGAGGGGCTTGCCCGCGCTGCACTGGCGCAGACCGACGCCGCAGGCGTTGAGGCGGACTCCGCCGCGATGCAACTCGACCCGGCGTTGGAGCAGGTAATCGGGTATCTCGATCTGGTGGTCAGGCTTGAGGAGCCGAGGACGATGTTGCCCGAGGCATACTTTCAGAAGGCGGAGATCCTGGCCCGCATGGGCGAATGTGAGGCCGCGATGGAGGCATTTCGCATGGTTCCGCAGGTGAGCGTGGCCGGATCGGAGCTCCTCGCCCGGCGGGCTCGCGAACGCGTTGACCAGCTCCGGTTCGGCGCCGGGAGCACGCCATGTTGACGAGGTCCGTTGCGGCGGGCGCCCTGGTGGGACTTCTGGGCGCCGCGTGCTCCTCGGCGCCTCCCTACTCGGGGTGGACCGCCGACCAGCTCTTCGAGCACGGACAGCGCGCGTTCGCGGAGGGGGACTGGGGCGAAGCGAGGCGGGCCTTCGAGCGCCTCATCCTGACCTTCCCGGGCTTTGAACAGGCGGTCGAGGCGCGGCACTATCTGGCCCGGTCGTTTTTCTCGGACGACGAGTTTCTGAGCGCGGTCTCGGAGTTCACGCGTATTGTTCAAGTGTATCCGGACCACGAGCGAACGCCCGAAGCCTACATGGGGCTGTGCAGATCCTACGCGGCAATGTCGCCCCACCCCCAGCGGGACCAGCAATACACCGTTCAGGCGAGAACGACCTGCCGCAACGTAGCCGACGATTTCCAGGGCACCCCCCACGGCGACACGGCCTCGACGGTCGCGCAGGAGATGCACGACAAGCTGGGCGACAAGTCCTACGGGGAAGGCTACTTTTACTTCCAGCGAAATGCTCTGGAATCCGCCGAGCACGTATTCCTCGACCTGCTGGAGATATTTCCGGACACGGAATCCGCCCCCCGGGCAATCGCGCGCCTGATCGACATCTACACCGAGTGGGAGTGGGACGATCAGGTGGAGGAGTTCAGAACCCGGTTGTTGCGGGCATATCCGGCCTCACCCGAAGCGCGGACACTCCAGGAGCCAGCCACCGGTGACACCGTCTCGACCGTCCGCAGCCGCGCCCCGCCCGGCAACCGACAGCGGGCGGGGTGATCGCCGTCGCGTAGGGATCTTCGGCGGAACCTTCGATCCGCCTCACGTCGGCCACATCGTCGTGGCGGCGGAAGTCGTCGAGGCCTTGCAGCTGGACCGGCTCCTCTGGGTTCCGGCCGCGGTGTCGCCGCACAAGGCGGGCCACAGGATCACCGGCGCCGGCCTTCGGTGCCGACTGGTCGCGGCGGCCATCGAGGACGACCCGAGATTCGAACTCTGTGATCTGGAAGTGAAGCGCGGAGGAATGTCCTACACCGTCGATACCCTGCGAGAGATCAAGGCGCAGCACCCCGAGTGGTCGCTGTCGCTGGTGATGGGCACGGATCTGTTCGCCGGGTTCCGGGGGTGGAAGGAGCCGGAGGCGATCGTGAGGCTGGCCGAACTCGTCGTGATCTGCAGGCCCGGGGTCGACCCGCCGCGTGAGGCCGAGCGAATGGGAGCCCGTACCGTGCACGTCACGCCCGTCGACCTCTCGTCGTCGCTCGTCCGCGACCGGGTCGCCCGAAATCTGGCCGTTACAGACATGGTGACGCCCGCGGTTCTGGCCATAATTGAAGAGGAAGGGCTCTACGGAGCGCCAACCACCGGTCCCGGCAGGGGGCCGGCGGATACAATCAGGGAGAAGTGATGATCAAGGGAATCATGAAGAAGATCGTCGGGTCGCGCTATGCCCGCGAGGTCAGGCGGCTGGCGCCGCTCGTCGATCGGATCAACGAGCACTATGCCGCTCTCGAGGGGATCTCGGACGAGGCGCTCCGCGCCAGGACGGACGAGTTCAGGGACCGGCTCGCCGCGCGCACCAGTGAGACGCAGGACGAGATCGAGTCCCTCCGCGAACGCAAGCGCAGCGCCGCGGACTCAGACGAGCGCGAAGAGCTCGGCCTGGAGATCAGCCGGCTCGAGGAACGATTCCGCGCGCAGCTGGCCGATGCGCTCGAAGAGATCATGCTTGAGGCGTTCGCGGTTGTGAAGGAGGCGTGCCGCCGCCTGATGGGACGGCAGGTGAAGGTGACCGGACACATGCTCACCTGGGACATGATTCCCTATGACGTGCAGCTCATCGGAGCTGTGCAGCTTCACCGGGGCCGCGTCGCCGAGATGGCGACGGGCGAGGGCAAGACGCTGGTCGCGACGATGCCGCTCTACCTGAATGCGCTCGCGGGACGGGGCGCCCACCTCGTCACGGTCAACTCCTACCTCGCCCAGCGCGATGCGGAGTGGATGGGGGCCATCTACAACCTTCTCGGGCTTACGGTGGACTGCATCGACCTGCACGAACCCGGCTCACCGGAGCGGCGCGCCGCGTACAACGCCGACATCACCTACGGCACCAACAACGAGTTCGGGTTCGACTACCTGCGTGACAACATGGTGCACACCCTGGAGCAGCGGGTGCAGCGCGCCCACAGCTATGCCATCATCGACGAGGTCGACTCCATCCTGATCGACGAGGCGCGCACACCGCTGATCATCTCCGGGCCCGTCACGCGGGACACCTCGACGCCCTTCAAGCAGATGGCCCCGGTCGTCGGCGCGCTCTACCGGAAGCAGAACCGCAAGGTCAATCAGCTGGTGGCGGCGGCGATAAGAGAGCTCGACTCGGAAGGCGATGAGTACGAAGCCGGGAGAAATCTCCTGGCGGCGAAGCGCGGGGCGCCGAAGAACAAGCGCCTCATGAAGCTGTTCGCCGACCAGCCGGCGGTCGTCAAGCTGGTGGAAAAGGTCGAGGGCGACTACATGCGCGAGAAGCGTCTGTACGAAGTCGACGAGATGCTCCTCTTCGCCATGGACGAGAAGGGAAGTGCCGTCCACCTATCGGACGCCGGCCTGGACGAGCTGTCGCCAGGAGACCCCGGGGCCTTCGTTGTCCCCGACCTGTCGGAGATCATGGGCGAGATCCAGGAGGACGAGGAGCTCTCGGTCGAGGAGAAGCGCACGAAGATGGAGGCGCTCGAGTCCGAATACGCGGACAAGTCGCAGCGCATCCACGTCATCCACCAGCTTCTGAAGGCGCACACGCTGTTTCACAAGGACGAGCGCTACATCATCGGCGAAAACGGTTCCATCGTCATCGTCGACGAGTTTACGGGGCGGCAGATGCCTGGCCGGCGGTGGAGCGACGGCCTGCACCAGGCCGTCGAGGCCAAGGAGGGGGTCGAGATCCGCGGCGAAACGCAGACGCTGGCCACGATCACGATCCAGAACTACTTCCGCATGTACGACAAGCTCGCGGGGATGACCGGGACTGCCGAGACGGAGGAGACGGAGTTCCACCAGATCTACAGCCTGGACGTGTCCGTGATTCCCACCAACCGGCCAATCGCGCGCGACGACCGGGACGACCTGATCTTCCGCACACGGAGGGAGAAATACCTGGCGCTCATGGACGAGATCGAGCGTCTGAACCGCCTCGAGCTGCCCGTCCTGGTGGGGACGACCAACGTCGAGGTCTCGGAGACGCTGTCGCGCATGCTCAAGCGGCGGGGTGTGCCCCACAACGTGCTCAACGCGAAGCAGCACAAGCGCGAGTCGGAGATCGTCGCCGAGGCCGGCCGGCCCGGTGCGGTGACGATCGCGACGAACATGGCGGGGCGGGGCACCGACATCAAGCTTGGCCCGGGGGTCACCGATGCGCGCACCATCGACTGGGCCACGGAGCGGGAGCTGGAGATCGATACCGTGGCCCCGACCGACCCCACTCGCTACGAGGACCTCGAGGGCAAGCCCGGGGACCACCTCATCGAGATCGGCGGCTTGCACATCCTGGGTTCGGAGCGCCACGAGGCCAGACGCATCGACCGCCAGCTGCGCGGCCGCGCCGGCCGGCAGGGCGACCCGGGTGCGTCGCAGTTCTTCCTGTCCCTCGAGGACGACCTGATGCGTCTCTTCGGCGGGATGGAGCGGATCGCCAACGCCATGGACCGCATGGGAGCGGAGGAGGGCGAGGTCATTACCCACCCGCTGGTCACGCGCTCGATCGGCAGGGCGCAGAAGCGGGTCGAAGGCAACAACTTCGAGGCCCGCAAGCGGCTGCTGGACTACGACGACGTGATGAACCAGCAGCGCGAGGTCATCTACGACCTGCGTCTCTTCGCATTGGAGGGCGGCGAGGACCTGAAGGGCGAGATCTGGGAGATGGTGAGCCACACGATGGCGGCGGTCTTCGAGGACCACCTGCCCGACTCCGAGCTGGAGGAGGGGATCGAGGTCGGTGGCCTCAGGCAGCGGATGCTCCTCGACCTGCACACCGTGCTCCCGCCGGTCGAAAGCGAAGACGACCCCGAGGAGGTGGACCGGGAAGGCGTGCTGCGCCTGGCCGAAGACTCCGTTCGCGAGTCCTTCGACCGCAAGATCGAGTCCTTCGGCGAGCACGGCGAGCGGGTCATGAGCTTCGTCATGCTCTCGACGATCGACGGCAAGTGGAAGGACCATCTCTACGACCTCGATCACCTCAAGGCGTCGATCGGCTTCCGCGGTTGGGGACAGAAGGATCCCCTGGTCGAGTACAAGAAGGAAGCCTACGAGATGTTCGTGAACCTCATGGAGGACATCCAGAGAACCGTAACCCAGCAGTTCTTCCGAGTACGGTTGGAGCAGCGACCGGCAATGCGACCACGGGCACCGAGGCGGATGTCCTATTCGGGACCCTCGGGTGATCGGTCGCTTGCCGCGGGCGGACGGATGCCGCCCGGACGACAGCCGGTGCAGCCCGCGGCAGCGCGGCAAGCGGGGCGGCCGGCGGCGGCAATGGACTCCATGGGGGTGTCGAGTGCCGCCCGCCGGAGCGTCACGCAGGCGCCCGCCCGCGGAGGGCCCGATGTGGGCCAGCTCGCGACCAACCGCGGTGCAGCACGGGCGAAGACTCCGGTGACCGTGGCGAAAGCACCAGGCCGCAACGACCCCTGTCCCTGCGGAAGCGGACTCAAGTACAAGAAGTGTTGTTACGGGGCCCGGAAGTGACGCTCCACCCGCCCGAGGCGCGTCCCCGTGAGAGGCTGCGGCGCTTTGGACCCGGCCCCCTTGCGGAGCACGAGCTGCTGGCATTGCTCATCGGCGCCGGAGGCCCGACGAACCCCGCCCGCAACCTCGCCGAGCGGGTCCTCGACCTCTCGGGCGGGCACCTGCAGGAGCTGGCGCGGATGGACCTCGGCCGCCTGGAGGCCATCGCCGGGATCGGCCCGGCCGTCGCCTCGAGGATCGTGGCGGCCATCGAACTCGGGAGACGGGTGGGCTCGGCGCGCACAATCCAGGAGCAACCCATCACCGGACCCGCCGATGTGCACGAAATCTTCGCGCCCGCGCTGGCCCACCTCGCCCACGAGGAATTCCACGTCCTCCTCCTCAACTCCCAGAACGCGCCCATCTGTCAGCGCCAGATCACCCGCGGCATCCTCGACGCATCGCTGATCCATCCCCGCGAAGTCTTCCGCGACGCCATCGTGCTGCGGGCGGCCGCGCTCATCCTCGTGCACAACCACCCGTCCGGGAATCCCGAGCCGTCCCCCGAGGACCTGCAGGTCACGCGGCAGCTCGGCGCTGCCGGCAGCCAGCTCGGAATCCCGGTGCTCGACCACGTCATCGTGGCGGGCGACGCGTTTTCGTCGCTGGCGGGGCGCGGTTGCCTGCAAGGGTCGGCAGCCCCCCCGATGTAAGACGGAGAGTCGACAGGCGTATGGTGATGAGCCGATCATGTGGTGTTGACAACGATTCCGGTTGGCCGTAGAAGAGGCACCACCACTCACGCTCCGCAAGTCCTGGAGGCAAATCATGAGCAGGCCCGCGCGCCCAGTCCCCGTAGCACTCGCGCTTCCCGCCGCCATCGCCCTCGGCGCGGCTGGCGCGTCGGCGCAGATCCCCGAACCGACCGATCCCATCCCGCCGGATCCTGCGGTCATGACCGGCACGCTCGACAACGGGTTCACCTACTTCGTTCGCGAGAACGACCAGCCCGAAAACCGGGCCGAGTTGCGGCTTGTCGTGAACGCCGGATCGATCCTGGAGGACGATGACCAGCTGGGGCTGGCCCACTTCGTCGAGCACATGGCATTCAACGGCACCCGCAACTTCGAAAAGCAGGAGCTGGTCGACTATCTGGAGTCGATCGGGATGCAGTTCGGCCCCGACGTAAATGCCTACACCAGCTTCGACGAGACCGTCTACATGCTGCAGGTGCCGATGGACGACCCGGAGATTGTGGCGACCGCCTTCCAGATCCTGGAGGACTGGGCCCAGGGCGTTCTGTTCGATCCCGAGGAGGTCGACAAGGAACGCGGCGTCGTGATCGAGGAGTGGCGCGGTCGGCGCGGGGCGTTCGCGCGCATGCGGGACAGGCAGTACCCGGTCATGTTCGAGGGGTCGCGGTACGCCGAGCGGCTGCCGATCGGCAAGCCCGAGGTACTCGAATCGGCGCCGCACGAACTGCTCCAGCGCTTCTACGACGACTGGTACCGCCCGGACCTGATGGCGGTGGTGGCCGTCGGCGACTTTGACGGCGACGCGATCGTCGCGACGATCCGGGATCACTTCGGAGACATCGAGGGCCCGGCCAATCCCCGTCCCCGCTTTGAGTCCGAGGTGCCGGTCGATCACCCCCCGCGCGTTGCGATCGCCTCCGACGTGGAGGCTCCGCAGAGCCAGGTCGGGGTGCTCTACAAACAGCCGCCGAGCCCGCAGGGCACCGTGGCCGACTATCGGCGGAACCTGGTGCGCAGCGTCTATTCGGGCATGCTGAACGCGAGGCTGGACGAGCTCAGGCTGCAGGCCGATCCGCCCTTCGTGATCGCCTTTTCCGGTTCGGGGGGCTTTGTGAGGGGTGTGGATGCGGTCCAGCTCAACGCGCTGGTGCCCGAGGGAGGGACCGTCCGAGGGCTCGACGCGCTGCTCACCGAGGCGGAACGGGTGGTGCGCCACGGCTTCACGGAGACCGAGCTGGAGCGGCGCAAGACCGCCATCCGCAGGTCGAACGAGCGGAGCCTTGCCGAGAAGGACAACCAGGAGTCGTCGTCGCTGGCCAGCCGATACGTTCAGGTGTTCCTGGAGGGGAATCCGTATCCCGGCGTCGAGGACCGGGTGGCGCTCTCCGAGGCGCTGCTCCCCGGCATCACCCTCGAAGAGGCGAACAGCGTGGCCCAGGCGTGGCTCAACGAGCAGGGCCGGGTCGTCCTGGTCGATTCGCCCGAAAAGGAAGGGCTGGAGATCCCGGCCGCAGACGAGTTCACCGGTGTGTTCGCGGCGGTTGCCGGCAAGGACCTCGCACCCTACGAGGACGCGGCAGCCGACGCGCCGCTGCTCCCGGTCATGCCCGAAGGGTCCGCGGTGGTGGCCGAGGCACTGGTGGAAGAGATCGGGGTCACGACCTGGACGCTCGGCAACGGTGTCCGCGTGGTGATGAAACCCACCGACTTCAGGGACGACGAGATCCGCTTCTCGGCGACGAGTCCGGGCGGGACTTCGCTGATCTCCGACGAGGTCTTCCCCACGGTGTCGTGGGCGGGATCCGTCGTCGGCCAATCCGGAGTCGGCGACTTCGATCAGACCGGGCTGCGCAAGAAGCTCACCGGCAAGGCGGTCAGCGTCCGGCCCTCGATCGGCTCGCTCACCGAGGGCTTCACCGGGACCGCTTCGCCGAAGGACATCGAGACCGCCTTTCAGCTGATCTACCTGTACTTTGATGCCCCAAGGCTCGACGAGGGGGCGTTCTCGGCCTACAAGACCATGCAGGTCGGGTTCCTCGGAAACGCGGGGGCGAGCCCGGAGTTCACCTTCAGCGACACGGTGGCCACGACCATGGGCCAGGGGCATCCCAGGTCCCGCAGCCTGTCGCAGGTGATGGCGGACCTCGAGCGGGCCGATCTGGAGGCTGGGTTCGAGGTGTACAAGGAGCGGTTCGCCGACGCGTCCGATTTCACCTTCTACTTCGTGGGAGCCTTCGATGTCGAGGAAATGCGGCCCCTGGCGGAGCAGTACCTGGGGGCGCTGCCCGACATCGACCGGGTCGAGAACTGGCGCGACGTCGGCATCGACCCGCCGGCCGGCGTCATCGAGAAGGTCGTGCGCAGGGGGCTTGAGCCCAAGAGCCGCACGCAGATCATCTTTACCGGCGACGGCGAGTATTCGCGCGAGGAGTGGACGACGATTTCGGCACTCGCCGATGTCCTCGACATCCGCCTGCGCGAGCTCCTGCGCGAGGATCTGGGGGGCACCTACGGCGTCGGAGTGTCGGGAAGACTTACCTACCGGCCGGACGAGGAATACCGCGTCAGCATCAGCTTCGGCTCGGCACCCGAGCGCGCCGAGGAACTGAGCGCGGTGGCGTTCGAAGAGATCGAGCGGCTCAAGGCCGCGGGACCCGATGCCGAGACAGTGGCCAAGGTGCGTGAGACTCAGCGCCGGACGAAGGAGACGGACCTGCGCGAGAATCGTTACTGGCTGTCCCAGCTTTCCGCCTTCGAAAGCCGGGGCCTCGACCTGCGTCTGATCCCGAGCTACGATTGGATCGAAGGCTGGACTGCCGAGCAGGTGCAACAGGCCGCGATACGCTATCTTCGCACCGATCAGTACGCGAAGTTCGTGCTGCTGCCGGAGCAGAAGGTGCCATAGCGCGCACGAGGTGTCTCGCCGCCGGGCGCCTCGCTCCCTCCCGACGCCCAGGCGGCTTCACCACACAGCGGAGCCATGGACGAAGCCATCTCGGCCCGGCGGGAGCGCATCCCCGTGCGGGTCATGCCGGACCACGACAGCATCGCGGCCGAGGTGGCGGGGCGGATCGCGGCTCTGATCCGGGAGCGCGCACGGCAGGGGCGCGACGCCGTGCTCGGCCTTGCCACGGGCTCCACTCCCCTCGGCGTGTACAGGGAGCTGATCCGCCTTCACCGCGAGGAGGGACTCGACTTCTCCAGCGTGGTGACCTTCAACCTCGACGAGTACTTCCCCATGCGGCCCGGGAGCATTCACTCCTACCACCGCTACATGCGGGAAAACCTCTTCGACCACGTCAACATCTCTGCGCAGCGCTGCCATATCCCGCGCGGCGACCTGCCCGAAGACGAGGTCGAAGCCCACTGTGCCGACTTCGAGCGCCGCATTCGCGAGGCGGGCGGCATCGACCTGCAGCTGCTCGGAATCGGGCGCAGCGGTCACATCGGCTTCAACGAGCCGGGCTCGGTGCGGGATTCGCGCACCCGGCGCATCTACCTCGACACGGTGACGCGCGGCGACGCCGCCGCCGACTTCTTCGGCGAGGAGAACGTCCCCCCGCAGGCGATCACCATGGGGGTCGCGACGATCCTGGAGGCGCGCGAAGTGGTGCTGCTGGCCACGGGCGAGCACAAGGCGGAAATCGTGCGGCGCTCGGTGGAGGGGGGCGTGCACGCCGACGTGGCCGCCACCTTCCTCCAGCAACATCCGGCCGCCACGGTCTATCTCGACCCAGCCGCCGCGGAGCAGCTTACCCGAGTTCGCACCCCGTGGCTGGTCGAGGAGGTGGAGTGGACCTTGCGGAGCGAGACCGAGGCGGTCGTCTGGCTGAGCCTCCGGACCGGCAAGCCGATCCTCCACCTGGCCAACGACGACTACCGCGAGCATCACCTGGCCTCGCTCGTGTCGCGGCACGGGTCGGCCGAGCCCCTCAACGGGCAGATCTTCAACACCCTCATCTCGAAGATTCGCGGCAAGAGCCGGCTTCCGCGCGGCCAGGACATCCTGGTCTTCTCGCCGCACCCGGACGACGACGTGATCTCGATGGGAGGACTGCTCCGCAAGCTCGTCGAAAACGGCAACCGGGTCACCGTCGCGTATCAGACGTCGGGGAACATCGCCGTCTTCGACCACGAGGTCCGCCGCTACCTCGACTTCGTGCGGCGTGCATCCCGTGTCGTCGAACTGGGTGACCCGGATCATGTCGAAACCGTCGTCAGCTCGGTTGAGGAAGGACTTGCCGGCAAGGAGCCCGGGGGCGTGGACACGGCGGTCGTGCAGGACCTCAAGCGCATCATCCGCGAGTGCGAGGCCACGGCGGGGATCGAGGCGCTTGGGCTGTCCGCCGATAGCGCGCGCTTCCTGGACCTGCCCTTCTACCGGACGGGCCAGGTGCGCAAGAATCCGATTTCACGGCTCGACGTGGACATCGTCGCCGACGTGCTGGAGGAGACCAGGCCCGCGATGGTCTTTGCGGCCGGCGATCTCTCCGATCCCCACGGCACCCACCGCATGTGCCTGGAGGCGGTGGAGGGTGGCCTGGCCCGCTACACCGGCGATCCGCCCTGGCTGTGGCTCTACCGCGGTGCCTGGCAGGAGTGGGGCGTGGGCGAGGCCACCGTGCTGGTGCCGCTGTCGGAGCACGAACTGCGGCGCAAGGTCCAGGCCATCTTCCGGCACGAGTCGCAGAAGGACTCAGCACCGTTCCCCGGAGCCGACCCGCGCGAGTTCTGGCAGCGGGTGGTGGCTCGCAACCGCGAGACCGCCGACCTGCTCAAGGCGCTGGGGCTCCCCGCGTATCGCGCGATGGAGGCGTACGTCGTCTCGCGCAACGGCAGTGCGGTGGAGGCGCGCGAGATCCCGACATCGTCTCTGGCGGAAGAGGGGGGCTGAAGCACGGACGGATTGCGTGCGGGCGACTAACCCGCGCGGCGGCTATCCCGTAGATTACCCGCTTCAAACAATGCGATTCGATGTGCGTGAGGCTGCAGCCATGTCAGAATGTCCCGTTTGTGAAGCCGATGTCGCGATCTCGGACGATCCCATCGAAGGAGAGCTCCTGGAGTGCGAGGAATGCGGCATCGAACTCGAGATCCTCGCCCTCGATCCGATCACTCTGGGCGAGGCTCCTGAACTGGAGGAGGACTGGGGTGAGTGATATGCCCGCCACAACCGCGAGGGTGCGAGCGGGGCCGGCGACGACCGGAGCGACCGGATGCGGGTCGGCTTCCTCCATTCGCTGATCCGGAAGGACGAAAAGCTCCTCATCGCCGAGCTGCGCAAGCGCGGCGACGTCGAGCTGGTCTTCCTTGACGACCGGCGGCTGGTCTTCGATCTGGAGGAGCAGCCGGAGGTGGACGTCGTCCTGGAGCGTTCGATCAACCACTCGCGCGCCATGCACGCGCTGCGGCTTTACGAGGGGGTGGGGACCCGTTGCGTGAACGCCTACGAGGTCGCGCGCCGGTGCGGCGACAAGATCCTCACCGCCGCCTCGCTGCGTGACAACGGCGTGCCGCAGCCGGATGTCAGGGTGGCCTTCACGCCCGGGTCGGCGCTGGCGGCGATCGAGGAGCTGGGCTATCCCGTCGTGCTCAAGCCCGCGGTCGGATCCTGGGGCCGGCTGCTGTCCAAGATCAACGACCGCGATGCGGCCGAGACCATCCTCGAGCACAAGTCGATCCTCGGCAGCTATCACCACTCCATCTTCTTCGTGCAGCAGTATGTGGAGAAGAGGGGCAGGGACATCCGCGCCTTCGTGGTCGGCGACGAGTGCATCGCGGCGATCTACCGCACCTCGGAGCACTGGATCACCAACACCGCCCGGGGCGGCCTCGCCACCAGCTGCCCGGTCACGCCGGCCCTGGCCGACATCTCGCTGCAGGCGGCCGAGGCCGTCGGTGGCGGCGTCCTCGCGGTCGACCTCTTCGAATCGGAGGGTGGTCTCCTCGTCAACGAGGTCAACTACACGATGGAGTTCCGAAACAGCGTCGACGTCACCGGGGTGAACATCCCGGAGCGCGTCGTGTCCTACCTGGCCGAGGTGGCGCAATGATCGCGTCGGCCCGGTTGAACCGGGCGGCCATGGCCACCGGGGCAGCCCAGCCGAACCGGCCGCAAGCGGCCACGCGGGCGGCCCGATGATCACCGTCGCCATTGCGGGCGCTTCGGGCTACGCCGGCGGCGAACTCCTGCGCCTGCTCCTGGGGCACCCGGACGCCGAGGTTGTCCAGGTCACCTCCGAGCGGCTGGCCGGGAAGTTCGCGCACCGGTCCCACCCGAACCTGCGCGGCCTCACGCGGCTTCGCTTCTCTCCCCTCGCCGACCTCTCACGCTGCGACGTGCTCTTCTCCTGCCTCCCGCACGGCGCATCCGCCACCCACATCGACCACTTCCGCACCTTCGCCGGGCGCGTTGTCGACCTCGGCGCCGACTTCCGCCTCACCGACCCCGCCGTCTACGAGCGCTTCTACGGCAAGCCCCACCCGCGCCCCGACCTCCTCGGCCGCTTCGTCCAGGGGATCGCGGAGCTCAGCCGCGACGCCCTCCACACCGCCGACCTCGTGGCCTGCGCGGGCTGCAACGCCACGGCGTCGATCCTCGCGCTCCGACCCCTCCAGCTCGAAGGGGCGGTACAGTCGGCGGTGATCGAGGTCAAGGTCGGGTCGAGCGAGGCCGGCAACCGGGCGACCGAAGCCAGCCATCACCCCGAACGCAGCGGCGCGATGCGATCCTACAAGCCCACCGGACACCGCCACATGGCCGAGATCCAGGCCGTGCTGGGGGCCCCCGTCCACTTCTCGGCCACCGCCGTCGAGATGGTGCGCGGTATCCTCGCCACCTGCCACGTCTTCGTGCACCCCGACCTCGGCCTCGACGACAAGGCGCTCTGGAAGATCTACCGGCGCGCATATGCGCCCGAGCCCTTCGTCCGCATCGTGAAGGAGCGCACCGGCATTCACCGCTACCCCGACCCGAAGCTGCTTGCCGGGTCGAACTACTGCGACATCGGGTTCGAGGCCGACCCCCACGCCAACCGCGTGGTCGTCCTGAGCGCGATCGACAACCTGATGAAGGGCGCGGCGGGGCAGGCCGTGCAGGCCTTCAACATCATGCACGGGCTGCCGGAGACGCGCGGGCTGGAGTTTCCCGGCCTGCATCCGGCCTGAGCCGATGGTCGGCAAGCGCGCCCCGAGCCGCCCGCCCCGCCCTCGCAGCGGCCGGACCGCCGGCACTCCCCGCTGACCCGTGTGCCGCCTCCTCTGCGTCCGCAGCGCTGCCGGCTTCGAGATGGAGGAGCACCTCGACGCACTCGCCCGCATCTCGCGCGACAGCCGGGAGTACCAGGGGCATGGCTGGGGTTGCGCCTGGATCGAGGAGAGCGAACCGTACGAATGGCGGTTTCACTACGACATTTCGCCCATCTGGGACGACGATTCCAGGCCGGCGGGTCGTGCGACGCTGCTGGTGGCCCACGCCCGCAGCGCCTTCCGCGACGAGGGGATTCGTGTTGAGAACAACATGCCCTTCTTCGATGGCCGGCGCGTCTTCGCCTTCAACGGCGAACTCCACGGCGTGCGCATCAGGGAGCGCGGCCGGATCGGAGCCGAGAAGGTGTTCAACTTCGTGAAGCGCTTCGACCGCGGGGACTTTGCGGCCGCGCTGCCGCGGGGGCTCGACGCGATCGAGCGGCGGACACGCTACATGCGCGCGATGAATGTCATCGTCGCCGACACCGCGCACCGCGTGCACTTTGCCTCGCGATTCCGCGAGGACCCGGACTATTTTCAGATGTGCGCGGCGGAATTGGACGCCGCGCGCATCATTTGTTCCGAGCCCTACCCCGATACGGTGGGGCGCATTGACTGGACGCCGATCGCAAACGGGTCGACGGGCGTTCTTTGACAGACCGGCAAGAGTCGGAAAACAGGAGTCCTCAAATTGCTTCTCATCAAGATTGGCGGTGGCGCGGCGATCAACCTGCCCGCCATAGCGCGCGACATCAAGGGACTGGAAGACGAGATCGTGATCGTGCACGGCGCCAATGCGCTTCGCGATTCGGTGGCCGAGCGACTGGGGGTGGAAAAGCGCGTGCTGACCTCCGTGTCAGGTGTTTCCAGCGTCTATTCCGACGAGGAGATGATGGACGTGATGCTCATGGCCTACGCGGGGCTGCGCAACAAGCGCATCGTAGAGCTTCTGCACCAGTGTGGCGTCAATGCGATCGGCCTGACCGGGCTGGACGGGGCAATGGTGCGCGGCATGCGCAACAAGGGCATTCGGGTGCAGGAGGGGGAAAAGAAGCGAATCGTGCGCGACCTCTCCGGCAAACCGGTTGCGGTGAATCGCAAGCTGCTCGGCCTGCTTCTGGAGAATGAATACGTCCCCGTCATCACCATGCCGGTCATCGATGAGCGCAACTTCGCCATCAACTCCGAAAACGACGATGTCGTCACCCTCCTGGCCCATGCGCTCCGGCCGAGCTGGGTAATCCAGCTGATCGAGGCGCCGGGGCTCCTGGAGGACCCGGACGATCCCTCGTCGGTGGTCGACCATGTCGCGCCGCACCAGGTGTCCCGCTGGGAAGACCGGATAAACAGCCGCATGATGCGGAAGATGAAGGCGATCTGCCGGATGGTGCGGCCCGGAGTGACCAAGGTGCTGATCGCCGACGGGCGCACCGAGACCCCGATCTCCGATGCCCTGGCCGGGAAGGGAACGGTCATCGCGTGAGCATATGAGTATATGAGTAGGATTCAGGCGAAGCGCTCCAACGAGAACACCCGGTCGGAGCCCGCGAGCCGCTCGACGGGAGCCGAGGACGACGGGCGAGTCCACCGGACCGAGCAGCGCTACGCACTTGAGGTCTTCCCGAAGCGGGACATTACACTGGTCAAGGGCAGCGGGGCCGAAGTCTGGGACGACCGGGGCCGCCGCTACATCGATTGCGTGGCGGGGATCGGAGTCGCGAACATCGGGCACGCCAATCCGGTGGTGGCCGACGCGCTCGCCGAGCAGGCGCGCACGCTGGTGGCCTGCCCGGGCATCTTCTACAACGACGCGCGCGCCCGGCTGCTCGAAAAGCTCGCCGAGGTTGCGCCGCCGGGACTGTCGCGCGGGTTCTTCTGCAACTCGGGGGCGGAAACGATCGAGGCCGCAATCAAGTTCGCCCGCCTCACGACCGGGCGCACCGGCATCGTGTCGACCGTGCGGGGATTCCACGGCCGCACCCTCGGAGCCCTCAGCGCGACCCACAAGAAGCTCTACCGCGAGGCCTTCGAGCCGCTTGTGCCGGGATTCTCCTTCGTGCCGTTCAACCATCCCGCCAGGCTCCGCGAGGCCGTCGGCGACGACACCGCGGCCGTCGTGATCGAGCCGGTCCAGGGCGAGGGCGGGATCCGACCGGCGACCCCCGAGTTCCTGGCGGCCGCCCGGGGGATCTGCGACGAGGCGGGAGCGCTGCTGGTCTTCGACGAGATCCAGACGGGCTTTTGCCGCACGGGCAGGATGTTCGCGTGCGAGCACTACGGCGTCGTCCCCGACATCCTGTGCCTGGCCAAGGCGATCGCCGGCGGCGTCCCGATGGGGGCCGTACTGGCCAGCGACGGGGTCCAACTGCCCCCCGGAAAGCACGGCACGACCTTCGGCGGCAACCCCCTGGTCTGTGCGGCCGGGCTCGCCGCGATCCGGTTCATGGAGGAGGAGGGGCTGGCGGCCCGCGCAGAGCGGCTGGGCGAACACTTCCGGGCCCGCTTCGAGCCGGTCATGCCGCCGCGGGTGCGCGCCCTGCGCCAGCTCGGGCTGATGATCGGCATCGAGCTGAGGGAACGCTGCCGGCCCTACATCGACGCGCTGGCGGACGCCGGCGTGCTCACGCTGCCGGCGGGGACGACCGTGATCCGCCTGCTGCCGCCGCTGGTGATCACCGAGACGCAGATCGACGAGGTGGTGGAGGCGCTGGTGAGCGTGCTGGAGTGACGCTTGTCCCGGGTGGCGCGGTCGGCAGGTCTGAGGGGAACCAGCAGGAGAACCGCGCGGTGGCGAGCTATGCTGACGAGATCCTGATACACAAGTCGGTATTCCTGGCAGGGTTGCGCCGATTGCTCATACCAAGGTATAACTATAGTATGAAGACAGCGATTTCATTACCGGACGAACTGTTTGCCAGGGCTGACTCGCTGGCGAAGCGGTTGAAGATCTCGCGAAGTAAACTGTATGCGACCGCGCTGGCCGAATACGTCGCCAAGCATCGTGACGAAGACGTCACCGCGAGACTCAATGCGGTGTACGCCGACCTCCCGAGCGGGGTGGATCCGGCACTTCGACGGGTGCAGGCCCGATCAGTCGCAGAGCAGTGGTAGCCGGCGGGTGGTGATTGCCCGGCGAGAGGTTTGGTGGGCGGATCTGGAAGAACCACGGGCATCGGAACCCGGGTTTCGTCGCCCAATACTTGTGGTTCAGGCCGGAGCATTCAACCGAAGCAGGCTTCGCACCGTGATCGGTGTCGCCTTGACGCCCAACACCCGGTTCCTGAACGCTCCCGGCAATGTTCTACTGCCAGCATCCGGAACGGGCCTGCCAAAGGACTCCGTCGCGAATGTGACACAGCTTCTGACCGTCGACAGGGAATTCCTCGTTGAGCGCAGCGGACAGATTCCGCGCAGCCTCATGAGCCGAGTCGAAGAGGGACTCAGGCTGGTCCTGGATCTGTAGCCCAGGTCGGAGCGGTAGCACCCGACTCCTCCAGAGCCCCCAGTGCAAGGAGCGGTCCCCAGCTCTGAAACCTCTGTCCCTGGCCGCGCCCTGTGCGCGAGTCGAAGTTCTCGCGGCAGAACCCGGTCCGCCGCCGGTCCGCCAGGAACATGTCGGCGCCACTCCCTGCCAGCTCCACCGCGAGGTCGTCGAAGCCGTACCGCCGCAGGCCCCGCAGCACGAGATAGTTCATCGGCGGCCAGATCGAGCCGCGCCAGTACTGCTGGTCGCCGAAGGCGGGGTCGTCGCGCGCGATCGTGGGCAGCACCCAGTCGCCCCAGAAGCGGGTGGGGTCCCGCAGGGTGTCGATCATACGCCGGGCGCGCCGTCGTGAAGGAATGCCCGCGAGGAGGGGGAGGAAGTGCGACGCTGCCAGGCGCGGCGAGCGACCCGAAGGCAGTTCGTCGAGGTACATGCCGGCGGCTTCGGACCAGAGGGTCCGGTTCATCGTCTCGGTGAGGCGTTGCCGGTCGCCGTCAAGGCGGCGGGCGGCCGCGCCGTCCCCGAGGATGCGCGCGATCCGGGCCAGACACTCGAGGTCGAGTGCGCGGTAGCTGCACAGATCCACCGCGGACATCGCGAGGACTTCGCGCTTCGGGTCCCACTCGGCCTCGTCCCAGAGGGGGAGGTCGTCCTGGCCCGATTCCCATGCCGCGCGCTGGTGGCCGCTCGCGCCGACTTCCCACTCCGGGACCTGCTCGGGAGGGGGGACCAGCGCCGAGTCGGAACCCCATGAGAGGAGGCCCGGAGTGAGGCCTTCGCGGCGCGGCCGCCCGTTCTTGTCGGCCACCCACCAGTCGGACCAGGCAAGGAGGCCGGGCCAGGCGGCGGCCAGCGCGTCGCGGTCGGGGTGGATTCGGTGCAGCCGCAACGCCGCGTAGGAACCGACGGGCGGCTGGGACCGGTCGGGCGTGCCGCCGAGCCGGCCGCGCCAGTTGGGGACGTTCCCGTTCGGGTAGCGCGCTTCGACGCCTGCGAGGAGGGTGGACCAGGCCAGTTCGGCCGATACGGGCGCGAGGAGGAGTGCGTTGAAGAAGGTGTCCCAGCCGAAGATGGTCCAGTCGTCCGCCTCGGGGCGCTGCGGCGATGGATCCGATGTAGGTGTGGAACCCGCCGGCGCGTCGCGGCCGGCCGGCCTCGTCGATCGGTCGCTCCCGCGGGGCCTGGGAAAGATCCAGCGGCGCCCGGCGGGAGTGTACAGCGTGCCGGTCTCGGGCTGGAGGAGGACGGTCCACATCAGGTTGTCGGCAATGCTCTCGAGCAGACTCGGGTGGCCCGCCGCACGGGGACGGCGCCCCCGCCACTCGGTCCGCGCCCCGTCGATCCAGTTGTCCGCGTCGGGCAGGAGCTGCAGGGCTCGCGCGGCCGGGTCGTCCCCGCCCCACACGGCTACCATCACCACGCGCCCGGCGGCCCCGCGACCGACCTCGAGGGTGCGCGCGGGGTGCGCTCCCGGCCTCACGGGCGCGCGGTCGGACACCACGCGCGACTTCGTCCCCGGCGAGAACACGGCGGCGATTTCCCTCCTCTCGAGCGCGGCCCGCCAGCCGTCCGCATCCGGACCGCCGTCCTTGGCTGCCATTGCCGCCCTGTCTTCCCCCACCAACTCAACCCAGCGCGCGCTCCACCCCCACGGCGCATCCCCCACCAGTTCCAGACGGCCGGGCGCCTTCACGGTGACGCGCAGCGCGACGGCGTCCTCCCGGCGCGACCACTCCAGAACCAGGTTGCTCGCCGACGGGACGGACGACGGCGACGGCTCGGCGTCCAGGTCGAACTCGACGCGGGCGTAGGAGCCGTCGGGGGCGTGGGGACCGACCCGGGAGACCATCCAGTACCAGTCGTCGCGTTCGCGGCGTTCGCCGGCCGGGGTGGTGAAGGCGAGCCGCACCCCGATCCCGTCGCCGGGCCCGTTGGCGAAGACGAGGCCGGCCCAATTGCGTGCTTCGAGGGCGCCTACGTGCATTTACGCGTGCGAAGCGGCGTGGGAAATGTAATGTTGACGTGACATTATGTAATGTCCAGATTACAATGGCGCGGCACCTGACCGACCTGTGATCGGCGAACGGCAACCCCGCGCGTCTCAGCCGCTCGGCGTCAGGCGGATCGAGACGGCCGCGCGCCCGTCGCCGGCGGCGAAGCTGACGCGTAACCGACCGCCGGGTCCGGCCGGCCCTGGCGCGTCGCCCGAGGCCACTGCCGACACCGTCGCGTCGCCGCCCACAACCGCGAAGTCGACGGGCGTGCCGACCAGCCCGACCTCGTACTCGCGCCCAGCCGTGCCTTCCAGGTTGAGCAGCCACCCCTCACCGGCCACTCTGAGATTCAGCACCCGCAGCCCCGCGCTCCGCTGTCCGGGCTCCAGCTCGATGCGCGGAGGGGCGACCGCAAGGCCGCCGTTCCAGGTCACGGTGATTTCGGTGGGTTGCCCCGCGCTGAGCGAAACGCGAAGTGGCGGGATCTGGCCGCGATTGCGATCGGCGAGCGCGCCCGGGGGCATGATCGCGCCGCCTCTGCCGGCCTGGCTGACGGTTACGCGCGTCGCGCCCAGCGGCACATCCGGCACGAAGTCGAGCTCCAGCCTCGGACCCCGGCTGGCAATCTCAATGCGCTGCTGCCCGCCTGCCGAAGTCCACCGTTGCTCGATGTCCACGTCGAGCGTGGTGCCGCCCGCGCGGAGCCGCCGCACCGTCGCCCCCGGCCAGTCCGCCGGGAGCTGCGGAGCCAGCGTTGCCCGGCCGTTCGGCACATCTGGATCCCACCCGAAGACGCCGCGGAGCAGCGGCGTCACCAGCATCGACGAGGCGAAGAACTGGTGGGGGACGGTCTGGTCGAGCGGCTGGTAGAAGGTGCCCGAGAAGAGCTCGCCGTGACGGCCCAGGCTCCAGTCGAAAGTCATCTGCTTGATGGCGTCCATCAGGTGGAAACCGGCCCAGGGGCGCCGGTAGCGGTACTGCGCCCACGATGCGAACCCGGTCACGAAGGGCCACACGGTCCCCATGTTGTACTGGAGCGGGTCGTAGAGATCGCTCTCCGTCGAGAGCATGTGGGCGCCCCAGTCCGACGACACCCGGTCGCCGGCGATCAGCGTCAGCGTGGAGACGGCGCGTTCGTCGTCGAGGAGGCCGAAGGCGGCGGCGGTGGCGGGCCACACGGTCAGGTTGTCGTTGGTGCCGCCGCCGGCGAGGATGCCGAAGGCGTGGTGGCCTTCGCCCTGGCGCCAGTAGGCGTTGTTGAGGGTCCTGCGCGCGGTCGGCGCGAGCTCGCCGGCCTGCGCCGCGAGCTCGTCGTCGTCCATCGCCTCCGCCATCGCCAGCGTGGCCTCGATCGCCCCGACCCACACGCCCGCGAGGTAGATGTCCTGGTGGAGCGCCTCGCCGAGCGCGCCGACCTCGACCGCGCCCAGCCCGCCCACCGTATTCTCGATGATGCCGTCGCCGTCGGTCTCCGCGCTGAGGCACCACGCCCAGGCGCGCCGGTAGGCCGGCCACAGTTCGCGCACGAGGTCGTCGTCGCCGCTGGCGCGCCAGTACTGGTAGAGCGCGAACATCCAGTAGGGGGTCGTGTCGGCGTGGTAGTAGGCGTAGGGGTAGGTGTCGAACCAGTCGATGTGCGCGGCCGCCTGCGAGATCTCGTGGGTGATCTTGCCGTCGTCGCGCTGGTAGTTTGCGAGAAAGGCGAGCTCCTCGGCGACCAGCTCCCACTGTCCGAGAGCGTCCATGGCGAAGGTGTTCATCATCGCGTCCCCGCCGAAGAACCAGCCGAAGCCGGGGCGCCCGCCGTCTCCGGACAGACCCCAGCCGGCGACGAATCCACACCCCAGATCCGGATTGCAGACGCGCTGTTCCTCGAGGTTGATCTTCGCCCATTCGAGGGCCAGGTCGAGTTCGGGGTCGGGGGTGTCGACGGATGCGGTCGCGGCCACCACCGAGTCCGCCCAGGCGCGGGTGTCCCGATAGAGCATGCCGGCGTCCGAAATCAGCCGTGCGTAGCGGGCAAACACGGTGTCGCGCGGGGCGGTGCCGGCCGCCACCGCGATCGGGATGAACTCGCGGCGCGCGCGCTCCGGATCGACCGGAATCACCATCGTGCGGGGCGCGTCGCCCAGCTGGTGCGCGGGGTGCTCGACCGAGTTGGTGGCCCACGGCGAGCCCACCACCGCATTGCGCGTCTGCAGGCTCTCGGAGAGGACGAAGACGCGCCGCTCGCCGTCCCAGTACGCGTACTGTCCGCCCAGCGAACCCGGCCACATGTAGTTGAGGACAGGGTGGAATTCGGCGACGATCTCGATCGGCTCGGGTGCGTCGACCTCGAGCAGCACGAGGATGCCGGAGGCCGCGGTGTCCCGAGGCGCGAGGATGTGCTGGCGCACCTGGAAGGACGCGTGGCTGTAGGTGATCGTGGCGAGCTCGGGGCGGATGTGGACGGTGCGCGCGACCTGTTCGCCGGGGATGGAGGAGCCGTATCCGGGGGTCGAAAAGGCGAGGCGGAAGCCGGTGCCGACCTTGAGCGGATGCACCCACAGCTCGGCCTCGCCCGTCTCCACGCCGAGCCAGGCCGCACGCGGACCGGTGACGCCGAGGTACTCGCCGGGCCGTACGGGGCCGGTGAGCTCGATGGGCGACGGCGCGATGGGGAAGCGCGGGACGGAGAGCGTGGCCAGGTTGCCGGGAGAGGGGTCGGGGAGGCGCTGGGCTGCGGCGGGGGTGGGGTGGGAGGTGAGGGTGAGGAGGACGAAGGTGGCGACCGCCGCGAAGGCCCGGGCCAGCGCCGGGGTGGGGCGGGCGTCGGGGCGGGGGGAGGGTGGGGATTTCATCCGGTGGCGACTGTCGAGCCCGTTGTTGGAGGATCGCGGTTCGGTGCGACAAGGTACAATCGCGGCGCACCCTGGCGCACGACCCGGGGTGAACCCGCCAGGCTGCTACCCCTTCCTGACCTCCTCCTGCTGCCTAATGCGGGCGATCTCGCGTTCGAGCGCCCGCTTCGCCGCCTCCAGTTCCTGCAGGCCTCCCCGGCTGACGGATCGGCGGACGAGCCGGACGGCCAGGTAGATGCCTCCCAGCACGATCCCGACACTCAGCAGAAGCGACAGGATGTCTTCCACTCCAATATTCAAAGTCATCGTGCAACTCCGTCATCGTGCAACTCCGCTCTTGATCAAGGAATCTATCGACCTTGATACGCGGAGTTACACCCTGACTCGGCTTAGGTGCCGCACCTGCGGATGGTGGACCTCCAGCGGCGCGTGAACGGGCTACCCTTCACCCCGGCTCAACCGCCGCACCTGCGGATGCTGCACATCCAGCTCGTCGATCCGGACCCCGAGGATCTCATCGACCCCGATATCCATGACCCGGAAGTCCCCGGGAATCTCGACGCTTCCCAGCCATGTCCCGTCCGGGCCCAGCACGAGCCAGTCTTCGGGTCCGCCTTCCTCGCTGAATCCCCGAAAGGGCCTGAGCCAGATCGCGCCCATCGGATCCACCAGCATGTTCCTGTATGCCGGCCGCGTCTCGGGCGACGGCATGTTTTCCAGTGCCTCGACAAGGTGCGGGGGAAGCGACGTCACGCCCTGCGGAAGCGGAATGTCGAGCCGGGCCTGCCGCTCGGCCTCGACCTGTTCCGTTGTCAGCGACAGCGGGAAATCCGGAATGCGGAAGATCCGGATGGTGTCGCCACCGGGACCGAGCTCCTCGACCTGCATGTGGTCCGATGCCCCGGAGTAGATCATTCCCTCGTAGGTCTCCACAAGAGTCTGCTTCTCGAACAGGGGGGATCCGCTGAGCACCTCGGTTACGTAGCTCTCGGCGCCGGGAGTCGACCCGATGCTGTCCCCGCGAGTGCCCTCCAGGTCATACAGCAGGAGTGCCTCCGGGTACCGGACCAGTCCTTGGATGTCGGGGAAGTGCATGATCGACCGTACGACGAGGGTGCCGTCTCCCAGATGGCGCAGGCCGCGGACGTAGTCGTCGAGTTGTGTGGTCCGTATGTGCTCCAGCTCCGGTCCGAACAGCGTCACCCGAGAGCGGATGTCCTGCGCGATGATGGAATCCCCTGCCAGTACGATCTGCTGCAGGTTGCTGAATTCGCCGGGACCCTCGCCATAGCCGCCCGCCGAGCGTACGAACGCGCCATCGGCGGAAAACATGCGGATCTCGTTCGAGCCGCGGTTCGCGACGACCAGACACCGGTCCGACAGCCGTTTCATGCTGCGAACGCCGTAGAAGTTGTGCGGATCGCCGGAGCCCGACGCCGCGAGGTCGATCAGGGGCTCCGGATCGAGCCGCCAACGGGCCGAGTCGCCCCAGGCCGGCCGGAATGACTCCACGATCGTGATGCCCGCGCTGTCGCGCACGACCACCGCTGGCGGACCGTCGTCGGGCGGGCCGCAGCCCTGAAGGCAGGCCCAGAGCGCGAACGGGGCGAATTGGCGGTGAAGGGCTGCACGCGCCCCGGAGCGGCTGCTTTTCATCCGGCGAAGCTATGGCCGCCTGCCGCGGGCGTCCATTCCGGGCAGCGCCCGGGCAGTGCGGATGGGCTGGCGCCGGGCGGTCGATACCGCCTTCCGCGCGGCGGGTGGCGGTGCAAAAGGGGTTGGTCCCGGGGACGTGAAACGCATTAGTATACCTACAGGCCGGGTCAGCAGGACCCGGACCACGATTGAAGGACCATTGTACCGGCGCCCCGTGGACGCCCGGGGCTCCTGTCCATGCCGTAGGGCTTTGAGAGGAATCCGATATGGTTCCGAAACGGAATGAACCCCTGCTCCAGGGTCGAGACGACCTCCCGCCCTTTCCCGAGGGCTGGTATCTCGTTACGGATCGCAAGACCCTTGCCGAGCGCAAGCTGATCGAAAAGCACTGGATGGGTGAGGAGATCGTCGCCTGGTGCGACGATGAGGGTCGCATCTGCGTGGCCGGAGCGTACTGTCCGCACCTCGGGTCGCACCTGGGACCGACGGTCGGGGGAATGGTGCGCGATGGCTGCCTCGTCTGTCCGTTCCACGGCTTCGAGTTCGACGTGACCGGACAATGTGTCGCCGTACCCCATGCTCCCGCCCCCAGGGCCGCGAAGCTGGAGGTCTACGAAACCGCCGAAATCCTCGGGATGGTCTTCGCCTGGTGGAGCAGCTGCGGCCGCGCACCGCAGTGGCGCCTGCCGGAGGAGCCGCCCACGGGCGCCGAGTGGAGCAGCCTGCGATCCACTACACTGCGGTTTCGCGGCCATCCCCAGGAGACCGCGGAGAACTCCGTGGACCTGGAGCATCTGGGCTACACGCACGGCTACTACGATGTCGAGCCGACCGCTCCCGTGATGATCGACGGAGCCTACCTAAAGAGCTGCTTCGACTTCAGGACCGTGCGCAGGTTCGCGGGCCTGTTCGATGTCGTCTCGGAGATATCGGCCGTCACCCACGTCCACGGGCTGGGATATTCATACGTTGAAATCCACGAAAAGACCATCGGCATGCACGCGAGAATGTGGGTCCTCGGAACGCCCGTGGGTGACATGCAGCTGGAGCTGACACTGGCTACCCAGGTGCGGGAAATCCGCAGGCCGGGGCGGTTTTTTGCCGGCCTCGGGTTCCTGCCCGTGCCGCTGCGCCACAGACTGATGAGTCGCTTTTTCATTGCGGAGGAAAGGCGGTACGTCGAGCAGGATGTGGTCATCTGGGAACGAAAGCGGTACAGGGTCCCGCCGCGGTTGTCCCGGGCCGATGGTCCGATCGGGAAGTTCCGCCTGTATTGTCGGCAGTTCTATCCGGAACTGCGAACGCGAGTCAAACCAGAGCGGGGTTTGCGGGCCAGGAAACAGTACAGCGGCGTGAAGATGCCTGTCTTGCCGCCCGCGACATAGGCCTCCGCGGTTCGATCGAGAAGTCGAACGACCTCCGCCGATCCCTTCGGAAAAAGCCGCAGCACTTCCGCCAACTTGGACCCCGCGATGACCGCCTTGCGGCCCCAGGGAAGCCTGCGCACCGCGTTCCCCAACGCCCCGTGGCGACTCTCCATGGGTTGGTACCAGGGCGTGGAGGGTCCTTCCCGGACGTCCCAATTGCTCCCCTCGATGACCTGGAATCCCGCCCGTTCGAGAGCGTGATTCACTTCGTCGAACGTGGCGATGTCGTACAGCGCAATACCGCGCATGAGGTTCCGCTTGATGGTCCGGTGCCGGCTGTCCCGCGGATCGAACCGATCCGTCAGGCACATCTCCTGACCCCAGAACAGGGCACCCGGCTTCAGCACGCGGAATATCTCCGCGAAAGCGCGCTGCTTGTCCTGCGCATGGCACGTCGACTCGATGGCGTAACCACGGTCGAAGGTGTTGGCCTCGATGGCGCCCATGTCCGTGAAGCTGCACTTCCTGAAATCGGCCATGTGATCCAGCCCCGCCTCGGCGTTCAACTTCTTCGCCTCCGCCAGCTGGACCTCGTTGATGTTGATTCCCACGACCCGGACACCCGCCTCACGGACGACGCGGCGCATGGGGCCGCCGATTCCACAACCGACGTCGACCACCTTCATGCCCTTTTGCAGCTCCAGGTTGGAGATCATCCTCCGCTGGTGCTGCACCTTGGACTCCTCCAGACTTTCGTCGGGCCTGAGGGGCGCAAAATGCAGGGACTCGCCCCAGCCCCACACCATGAAGCCATTGCAGAGCTCGTAGTAGTCCCTGACCGTTTCCGCGTGGTCGTAGGTGCCCGCACCCGCAGCCTCCGATGCCGCCCGGTCGAGCCAGGCGTCAAGGTGCCGGACTCGACGCGTGACGCCCGACCCCGCATGCGCATCTCTCAGCGCTTTCGACAGTTTGCCTAGTCGCATTGCGGTGGAGTTCAGCCCACGGGCTGCTCAGGCGGGCAGCTCAGGCGGGCAGCTCCCGCCTCTGCTCGGAGATGCGGAATTTCAGCTTCTTGCTTGGCTTCAGCGACGGAAACGGATTGAGTTGGAGCTTCCGGGCGTACTTCGCCGGCGACACCTCAATCGTGAAATGGTGCACCAGCATCAGCAGGTTGACGGCCAGGTGCATCTCCATCCACCGGGTGCCGAGACACCTGTGCGTACCCAGTCCGTACGGGGCGTACCCCATGCTGCGATGCTCACGACGCGACGGCAGGAAGCGGTCGATGTCGAATTTGTAGGGCTCGGAAAAGACCTCGCTCATATAGTGCGTGGCGGTAATGGCGATGTGGATCCGTTCCCCCACGGGCAGCTCGTACTTCCCGACCGTGCAGGTATTCATCACGTCGCGAATGGACATGGGCACGATCGGGTACATGCGCAGGCACTCCATGAGGAAGCGGTGCGTCACGTCGAGATTGGCGGGGGTCAAGTCCTCTTTCCCGGGGTCGCCCTCGGCAAACAGGGCATCCGCTTCGGCTCGGATCCTGTCGTAGAGGTCCGGCTGCGATGCCATGGCGTAGATCAGGAGGCTGAACGTGTCGCCGAGGTATACGCTGGCAATCAGGGCCGCGGAAAAGGAGAAGAGCAGGTTGGACTCCGGGAGAAACTGCGGGTCGCTGGCGTGCAGGCTGAGATAGTCGTCCACCAGATTCCGCGGCCGGCCGGCCCGTTGGGCGGGAGTATGGACGCTCAAGACCCGCTCCATCAACTTGTCCAGGACTGCCGCCCGACGTTTCATACCCGGGGTTCTCAGCGTGAATTTGGGCAGGGTCCTGGCGATGTGCACGCTGAGGGCCCGTTCCTTGTAAACCATCAGGTCGTCCATGAGATCTTGCGTGTCGACGCCGATGAACAGCGGCGACAGCTGGGCGTTCACCATTGCCCGGCTCATGGACGTGGCGCGGTAGGAATCCCCGACCGCCAGGGTCGACATGTACGCACGCCCCCTGCTGTAGAGCTCGTCCAGCTGCCCTCCCAGCCTCGCGCGGGAATATGCCGGCGCCAGGAACTTGCGAAGCCGGAAGTGGTCGGCCCCGTCCAGGGCGGGGAGAACGCCATTCGCGCCATAGACCTTCTCAAAGTCGGCGAAGTAGTCCCTGGTTCTCAGGTACCTCCGCCCGCGCTTGTGCACCCATTCATTCGACTCGAGTCCGGCCAAAACAGTCATGGGCTTCAGGAAGGGAGGACGGATCCGGAAGACCGGACCGTACTCTTCCGAGAGGTTCCCGAAGAGCGCGTTCAGGTTGCCGTCCCGGACATGCGGGTTGCGCAGCAGCCTGCGCAGCGAAACCGTCGGGATCTTCTTGGTGAAGACGGCATGTCTGCTGATCGGCCCGACCAGGCTCTCGGAGACCGCATCGGCGATGGACCGCCCGATCAGGTCCAACTGGCAGATGAACCCTATGCGCTCCTCCGCCGCTTCATCCAGCTGGAAGATCAGGCGAAAGACGTCGCACGTGTTGACGAGGCACACGATGACCACGTCTCTCGGTTCGGGAACCTCGTCGCTGAAGATGACATTGCCGATGCGCGCCTTGATGAACAGGTCGGGCGTGCCTTCCCCGGACATCCCGTACCGTTGTCCATGCATGACCGAGGGAGCCAGCGTCCAGAATTCGCCTTCGTGGTGTTCGAGGATCCCCCGTTCAACCAGTCGGTCCAGCGTCAGGTCGACGATCGATTCCGCGCGGGGGGCTAGCCTCTCGACCCAGTACCGGGCGTTGTGCTGCCCCGTTTCGTCCGCGATCTCCTTCAGGATGGGGTCCAGAACGGGATCGCCCGTTTCGGCCCGGTCCACCACGTACAGGGATGTCAAATCCGAGTCGAGCCGCGACAGGAAGGAGAGTTCCGCCAGCACTCCGCCGACGACGGCGCAGTTCAGCCGCCAGCCGGGGACCTGATGAAAGTACCCTCCCTTCTCGTCAATGAGCATGAGGATGAGCTCGTCGACGAGGCTCAGGTATTCGGTATTCAGGCTCTCCACCGTGTCATTCATCGGTTCTCGCCTTGCGGCAGCCGACGCGCATCATCCGGCGCTCGCAGTCGAAGGATGCCGCGAAGGCGTCAAATGCAGATGGAACGCGCACAGCGCCGGAACAACCATCATGAGTATAGCCGTGGTGAAGACGATGCCACAACCGAGCGACGCGGCGAACGGTATCAGGAACTGGGCCTGAATGGCGTCCTCCAGGATCAGCGGCGTGAAGCCCAGGAACGTGGTCACGGATGTGAGCATGATCGGACGAAAGCGCCCCTTGGCGCCCTCGACGATCGCCGTCCTCGGCGGGACGCCTTCCCTGAGCTTCTGATCGATGAAATCGATCATGACCAGGGAATCGTTCACCACCACTCCGCTGAGACCGAAGATCCCCATGAAGGATATGGCGCTCAGGGCTACCCCCAGGATCCAGTGGCCCAGGATGACTCCGATGAATCCGAAGGGGATCACGGCCATGATGATGAACGGCTTGGTATATGAACGGAGGGGGATGGCGAGGAGCGCAAAGATCATGATCAGGGCGACCACGAATCCCCGGCCCAGGGCGCCGATGGAATCCAGTTGTTGCTGCTGTTCGCCCCCGAACGTGTATGTCAGCTCCGGGTTCACCGCGGTCAGGTCCGCGAGGATCGAACCGGCCAGGATCTCGTTGGCCTGATCGCCCGAGATGACCGAGGCGTCCACGTCGGCGGTGACGGTGACGACGCGCTGGCCGTCCCTGCGCCGGAGGGCCGACGGCGACTCGCCCATTCCCAGCGAGGCCACACTGATGATCGGCACCTTGTCCCCGCCCGGCGTGCGGAGCAGGTAGCCTTCCACATCGGTAATCGAGTTGCGCTCTTCCGCGGGCAGCCGAACGTAGGCTCGCACCTCTTCCCGGCCGCGCTGCACCCGGACGGCCTCTGCGCCGAAGAACGCGGCTCTCGCCTGTCCGGCCAACTCCTGCACGGTGAGACCGAGGGTTCTCGCTTCGGGCCGCAACTCCAGCTGAACTTCCGGGATGCCCGGGACGTGATCCGACCGTATGTCGTAGACGCCTCCCAGCCTGCGGAGTCCGTCGACCACCGAGTCGGCGATCAGGCCGAGGAGTTCCGGGTCCGGATGGGACAGTACGGCCTCGACCGGGTTCCCCAGGGTGAAGATTTCGCCGCTGAAGGTGATGCCGCGCACGTAGGGCGGCACGCCCACCTCCTCCCGCCACGCCTGCACGACTTCTCCGGTGGAGATCCGTCTCTGCTGCGCAGCGAGGAGTTTGAATTCGATGGTGGCGATATTGGCCTGCGGATTGAGGGTGGGCAGCGGGTTGAGTCCGCCCGCGATTCTCGATCCCAGTCCGACGGTCACCGTGACACCCGTGAGCAGCGGCGGCGCGTCTTCAGGCCGGCTGCGAGAGAGTCGTTCGATGACCCGGCGGCCCGCAGCCTCCAGCTCCCGCGCCACTTCGTACGTTCTCGGAGCGGTGGTCCCATCGGGCATCTCCAGCACGGCCGTCGCGAGATCACCCTCCACATCGTCGGCCAGCGTGGTGGGGACGATTCCCGCAGGCAACAGGGAGATGCTCAGCACGAGCATTCCAACGGCCCCCGACATCGTCACACCGGGCCGGGCCGTGGCAAACCGCAGAGCCCGGTCCAGGGGCCCCTGCACGAACCGCTGCAACTGGACATCGACACGACTCTGGAGTCCCGCAAAGAACCGGTCGAAGGCATTGCCCGGCACCCAATCCGGACCGGGCAGGTGGGACAGGTGGTTGGGGAGGACAAACAGCGATTCCACCAGCGAGACCAGCAGCATGGCGATCATGATGATCGGCAGGGCCCGCCATACGTCACCGACGCCGCCCGGGATGAACAGCAGCGGGACGAAGGCCACCGCCGAAGTCAGGACCGCGAACGTCAACGGCACCTTGATCCGCCGGACGCCGCGTATGGCGGCCGCAAGCCCGGGAGTTCCCCGATTGCGTTCGTTTTGAATCTGCTCGGCTACCACTATGGCGTCGTCAACGATGATCCCGATGGCGAGGAGAAAGGAGAAGAGGCTGATGGTGTTGATCGCCACGTCCAATGCCATCATGGCGGCGAGGGCGCCTACACCGGAAACGGCGAGGCCCACGGCAACCCAAATGGCAAGCCGAACCTGGAGAAACAGGCTGAGTGCGACCAACACCAGCAACAAGCCCAGCATTCCATTCTTCAGAAGAAGATCGGCGCGTTCCTCGTAGGCCTGGGATTCGTCGTTCCACAGGGTGATGCCCACGCCGTCCGGCAAAGACGGGATCACCTCGCTGGCCAGGTGCTCGCGGACCGTGGTGGCCACATCCATCACATGCTCGCCACCGGCCCGGTAGACCTCGACGAATACGGCGGGCTGGTTCTGATGACGGACAATCAGGTCCGCCTGCTGGAAGCCGTCGTGGACCTCGGCGATGTCGCCGAGGCGCACGAGTGTGCCGTCGCGGCGGCTGAGAAGGACGATCTCCTCGAAGTCCTGCTGGTCGTAGTTCTGCCCGAGGGTCCGCACTCGAACCTGGGATTCCCGGGTGTCGATGCTGCCGGCCGACAAGTCCAGCGAACTGCGGCGGATCGCGCCGGCGATGTCGGTAAGCGTGAGTCCCAGGGCGCTCAGCCGGTTAAGCGGCACCTCGATGGAAATCTCGTAGTTCCGGACCCCGCTGACCTCCACCTGGGAGACGGAGGGCAGCGCGGTAAGGTCGTCCTCGATCCGATGCGCCAGTTCCTTCAGCGAGCGCTCGGAGATGTCGCCGTGGACGATGAGCCGTATCATGCTGAAGCGGTTGTCCATCTCCCGGAACCGGGGACGTTCGGCACCGGCCGGGAAGGACTGGATAAGATTGACCGCAGATTCTATGTCGTCCAATGCCTGATCCATGTCCGTACGGGAATCCATCTGGACCCGCACGGAGGCCATGCCCGGAGCCGCCACGGACTTGACCGCCTTCACGTCATCGAGCCCGCTGACCTGGTCCTCGATCTTGACGACGATCGACTCCTCGATCTCCTCCGGCGTGGCACCGGGATAGGGCATCGAGACTTCGATGTGGTAGAAGGGGGTGATGGGCCACGCTTCCCGCTCGAGGCCGGTCAGCGACACGAGTCCGGCCGCGACGATGCCCATCATCAGGAGATTGGCCGCGATGCTGTTGCTGGCCATGTAGGCGAGCGGGCCGGAGCGCTCGCGACGGTCGCCTGTGGCGGGACTGCTATTGGGCATGACAGTTCACTCCCCGGCGGTCGACGTACGCTACCGAAGACTTCAACCCTCCGCTTGATTGTGGAGAGACGCGACATGCGGCGTCAACCTGCCCGCGAGCGGTGGAGCGCCGGCTGCCTGGAGGTCCTGATTCGGAGGCCATCCTTTGGCTCCGCGATGGAATCAGATTGCGTCCAGCGGCCAGATGGGCAGAGCGTGTAGTCCGTAGTCCATCATTGCCGCACCTGGCGGCCCGGAATCACGCGCAGCGTCCTGCCGTTGCTGTCGACGATGACCTGGGGTCCGCGGTCGACCCTGTCGCGAACCCGGATGGGGGGTTCGAGCGCGGCGTCGGCAGCCATTCGGTCCGGGTTCGCCAGTGTGAATGGGTCGGCGTAGCTCACATCGACCCAGAAGCCCATGTCGACGAGTGCTTCGAGCGTGATGGCGCTCAAGGGTTCGCGGCGGTTGACGTAAAGGAACGAGTCCATCAGCTCGTTTCCGAACACGGAATCACGCCAGTGACCCTGGCCCGGCTCCGTCGGTACCTTGGCGCCGGTGTAGTTGGTTCCTCCCGCGTCGTCGAAAGCGGCGATCGCACGGGAGCCGGTGAAGTGGGGATCGGAGTCCTGGTCGAGGAGCCCCAGCAGGACCCAGCGGAAGCCGAATCCCAGAACGTGGGTGATCTCGTGCACCATGATCTCCTCGAGGTCGTCGAATCCCGCCAGCGTGCCGAGGTCGCGCTCGTCGAAGTAGACGTATCCGAGGACGGGAGACGAATCCGCTCGCCTGATACAGGTGTCGGCTGCGGCCACAGTGCCCAGGTCACCGTCGATCGCGAGCGCATCCACAATGATGACCAGGTCGTCCACGGTCCCCAGATCCACCTCGACGCCGCGACAGTCTCGAGGGCTGTCGAAGGACACGTCTTCCCATTCGGTGCCGCGCAGGATCTGCATCCAGGTGCCGGCCGCGGCCTCCATCGATGAGCGGTAGGCGGGGGCTACCGCATCGGTGAAAACGAGCGTGATGTCGAAGCCGTCGCCCTCGACCGGCCCCGGACGCACGAAGACGGCAAAGTTCTGAGCTGCGGAGAGTCCGCTGGTGTCGGTGGCGGTCACCGTGATAGTCGCGCGGCCCGAGAAGAGGGCGGATACGGTGACCAGGTGCCCGCTGACGGTTGCCGAGGCCACCCCGGGGTTCGAGGAAGAAGCCCGGAAGGTAAGCACGTCCCCGTCCCGGTCGCGGAAGTAGGCGGAGGCGTCCACGGTCGTCGTCTCGCCCTCCTGCAGACCGTGGTCCGGCATCGTGCCTTCGGGGGTCGGGGCGCGGTTCGGGGGGGTCTCGAAGACCGTCACCAGGAAGTTCAGGGCGGCGGACAGACCACCCGGATCGGTCGCGGTCACCGTGATCGTTGCCGTCCCGGTTGAGAAGGCGTTGACCGTGACCGCGTCGCCCGAGGTGGTCGCGACCGCCACGGTGGAGTCGGAGGAGGAGGACGAAAAGGTGAGGGAATCTTCTTCCGGGTCCGTGAAGGAGTCCGAGACCCTGACGACAATCGTCTCGTCCACGGCCATGTTGTCGTCCGGGAGCGTACCGCTGGCCCGCGGCGCCATGTTGGGGACTTCTGCCGTGAAGCTCGTTTGGGCCTCCAGTCCCAGGGTGTCCGTCGCGGTCACCGTGACCGTGGTGACGCCGCGGGCGCGTCCGCGGATCGTCAGCGATGCCCTGAAGAGCCGAACCCTGGCTACGGTCTGGTCTGAGTGGGTGACGGCGAAGGTCAGCGGACCCCCCTCCGGGTCCACGAAATGCGCCGCGAGATCGATGCGCGTCAGGCGCCGGGGCAGGAGGTGCTGGTGCGGGATCGGGACTTCGAGGCGAGGGGGGCGGTTCGGAACCGTCACGGAGAACCGCTGCGACGCCTCGAGACCTTCGGGGTCGGTGGCCGTGACGACGATCGCGGCGGTGCCCATGCCGATGCCGGTCACCGTGACCTCGTCCGCAGAGGTGCCCGCCGCCGCGACCGAGGTGTCCGAGGACACGGCCGAGTAGGCGAGCGAGTCGCCGTCGGGGTCGGTGAAGCGGACCGACATGTCGAGCGTGACCGTGTCGCCGGTGCCCACCTCGATGCCGGGTATGGTGTCGGCCACGCGCGGGGCGCGGTTCGGGATGGTGACGCTGAAGCTCTGCGCAGCTTCGAGGCCGCCTGGATCGGTCGCCGTCACTGCGATGGCCACGGTACCCTTCGCAAGAGCGCTCACCCTCAGCTCACTACCCGAGACCTCGGCCATTGCGAGAAGGGTGTCCGCGGATACGGCGGTGAAAGTCAGCGAGTCGCCGTCGGGATCGGAGAAGTAGTTGCGGGCGTCGACGACGGTTTCGTCGCCCACCTGCAATTGGGTGTCGGGGATGGTACCGGCCGGCTGGGGACCGCGGTTCGGGACGGTCACCGGGAAGCGCTGCGTGGCTTGGAGGCCCCCGGGATCGGCCGCGATAATCGTGACCGTGGCGGTGCCCTTGGCGATGGCGGTGATCGTCAGCTCGTGCCCGGCGACGTCCGCGCTGGCCACGGCGGGGTCGGAGGACTCGGCCGCGAAGGTGAGTGGCTGGCCGTCGGGCTCGGCGAAGTGGGCCGAGAGGTCCGCGGTGGCCTTGTCGTCGACCTGCAGCTCGAGGCCGGGGAGGGTGTCGGTGGCGTGCGGCGGGCGGTTGGGGACGGTCAGGCCGAAGTCCTGCATGGCGGCGAGGCCGCCCGGGTCGGTGGCCGTGACCGTGATCGTCGCGGTGCCGGGAGCAAAGGGTGTGATCGTGAGCGAGTTGTCGGAGACGGTGACGGTCGCGACGCTCGTGTCGGACGACTCGGCGGTGATGGCGAGCGGGTCCCGGTCAAGGTCGGTGAAGACGCCCGCCATGTCGACGGTGACCGGTTCGCCCACCACGGTCTCCACGTCCGGCAGAGTGTCCGCCACCTGGGGCCCGCGGTTCGGAACGGTTGCGGTGAAGGTCTGCGAGGTCGAGAGTCCGCCGGGGTCGGTGGCGGTGACTGTCATCCTGGTGGAGCCGGCGACGACGGCCTGGATGGTCGCGGTGTTGTCCGATACCGCGATGCGGGCGATGCCCGGGTCGGCGGATTCGGCGGTGAAGGTCAGCGGGTCACCGTCGGGGTCGGTGAAGTAGGCCGAGAGGTCCAGCGAGAGCGAGTCGGGCACGAGCTGGTTGGAGATGCCGGCGATGAGTTGGGGGGGACGGTTGACGTCGGGCGGCGCGGAGATGTCGTCGTCGCCACAGGTGGTGAGAGCGGCGATGAGGAGGGCCGGGATGAGAAGGTGGCCGGCTGCGGGACGGCGCGGGGTCACGGGGTGCCGCCAAACCCCAGCGCGGCCGCCACCTTCGCCTGTCTCCGGTCGAGGGTGACAAAGGAGATGGCCGCCGGCTCGGGCGCCGCGTAAAGGGCGGTGGCGATGTGCCAGAGGTCGGCGCCGCGCAGGGTGCCGGCCCCCAGGGCGGACTTCATCTCGCTCGAGAGGGGCCGATGGGGGTGGATCCAGGACAGGCGAGCGAGTAGGTGGGTGGGCACCGCCCGTTCCTCGCGCCGGCACGCCGCCCGGAGTTCGGCTTCGAGGAGGTTCGATGACACAAGCCGCGAGAACCGCGTCAGGACTTCCGCAAGCTCGACCGCGCCCTCTTCGGCGAAGGCGATCGCGACGATCGCGGAAGTGTCGACATACGCGACGCTCATTCCTCACGCTCTGCGAGAAACCTGCCCAGCCCGCCGGGGTTTGGAGGACCCGGCGTCAGCGGGCTCCGCGGATCGCGCGCCGGGGTCAGAAGGCCGCGTTTCTCCAGCTCCGCGAAGTGCTCCTCGACGCTTTTGGCCCCGGGTTCGAGCGGGCGGATTTCCGCCACGGGGGTGCCGCGGTAGGTGACGGTCACCGCCGTGCCCTCGCGGACCAGGCGCAGCACCTCCGAGAACCGGGCCTTGGCCTCGTAGGTGGAGTACGTGGGGTTCATGTTGACAATCTAACCAGTCTGACTAGTTCGACAAGAAGCCTCTGGCGGATCTCGTGTACTGCTGCCCTCGGACAGGCGACCCTCAAGCCCGGCCGGCGCGCCGCAGCTGCCGCAGGTGGGTGCGCACGTTGTCGTGCTCGAAGTAGGCGTCCTGCAGGTGGCGATGCCCCTTCGAGCGCAGCGCGGTCCGGCCGTGGAGCACCCGGTGTCCGGCGCACAACAGGATTTGACCGCCCTCCAGCCGGAATGTGGCCTGGGCTCCGGGGTCGTTTACGCGCCGGGACAGCTCGTGGTAGGCGGCGTAGAAGTCGGTCAGCCGAGGCTCCGAAAGGGGAACGGCCTGCATCTGCGCGGTGTTGAAGCGCACCAGCCGGACGTTGCCGTCGAGGTCGAGTTCGACCATGGGGTTGACCGCGTAGCACTCGTATTCGTGGCTGAAGATGCGGAACGGCACCGGCACCTCGCACAGGACCTCGAACTTCTCGGGGTGATCGGCGCGCAGCTGGTTCAGCAGGCCGAAGCCGTCCACGACAGTGGATTCTCCGCCCTCGCATTCGTTCACCAGCATGTGCAGCGCCTGCACGCTGGGGGGCCAGGTGTAGCTGGTGAAGTCGTTGTGCGGCGCGACCGCCAGCCCCGTGTGCGCGATGTTGTAGCCCTTGGGATCGAGCATGACGTTGTGGATGCGCTCGAAGAGCACTTCGCGGATGGGGCCCAGGCGGCTGGCGAGCTCCTCGGACGACTCCGGCTCGGTGGGCGCGTCGATGAGCACGCAGACCCCGGTGCGCAGGAATTCCTCGATCAGCTCGGCCGCTGCGGTGTCGCTCGTCAGGAAGCGCTGATAGTCGAACCTGCGCGGCTGGAAGCCGCCGTCCCAGTGGTGCAGCTCGGAATCCGGCAGCCTGAGGAGGCCGTGGATCTCGCTCGAGGGGTAGCGGGTGCGGTGTCCGTCCGGCCAGTCGATGGAGATGGCCTCGTCGTCGGATCCGGCGTGTTCGATGTCGACCTGGCGCGGCCTCAGGTCACTGGGGACCTGGTACAAGTGAAACCGCTTCTCCGTGGTCTGCACGACGCGGCACTCGCCACAGCCGCAGTTGTCGCGCAGCCACAGGTAGGGAAGGGCGGTCCGTCCGCCGTCGCTCCAGGTCGCGGTGAGGGCGTCGGCGCTGCGGCCGAGGCTGCTGATCGAATGATGCATGGCCGATCCTTCCGTGGAGTGCGATTATCGTCCACCTGTCAAACTACACTGTGTCGAAGCAGTCTGACCCTCCACCCGGGAGATTGACAAGCATGCAAGGCAAGCCGAACCCGAGCCCTCCCACGGTGAGCTTCACCGCCATGGCCGACGGCACCCGCGAGGACTACGAGCTGCTCGATCGCCTGGAGGAGGAGTTCGCCGCCGGCACCGCCGACCGGGTGCTGGCGCACCTCCGGCAGCTGGCGGACTCGATGTCCGGATACAAGATCGACCGGCTGGAGCATTCCCTGCAGAGCGCGACCCGCGCCCACCGCGATGGAGCGGACGAGGAGATGGTGGTGGCGGCGCTGCTGCACGACATCGACGACCTGCTGGCCCCCCACAGCCACGGCGAACTGGCGGCGCTGCTGCTGCGTCCCTACGTCACCGAGCGAACGTACTGGATCGTCCGGCACCACGGGCTCTTCCAGTTCTACTACTACGCCCACCACCTCGGCGGGGACCGCCACGCCCGCGACAAGTACCGCGACCACCCCTGGTACCAGGACGCCGTCGACTTCTGCCACCGCTGGGATCAGTGCGCCTTCGATCCCGACTACGACTCACAGCCGCTTGAGTTCTTCGAGCCGATGGTGCGGCGGGTGTTTGCGCGGGAGCCGTGGGGGTTGGCGCCGAGGCGAGGCTGAGCGGAATATCATACTGTGATAACACATCATATATGACGTATAAACGTTGATATTATCCATAACACGCCGTATATGACGTTATGGCGTCTGGCTCCCGCGTACGACGTCACCTATGCCGAAAACGACGCATGGACGCGCCAACATCAGATGTCGGTGAACGGAAGGTTCCGGGGAATCACGCGACGCGACCTGCTCGAGGTGGGTGAGCTGTTCGATGTTCCCCGGGGTGGCAGGGAGATCGCCGAGGAGGTGGCGGAGGCAGTTGGGGAGTGGCGACGGCATGCTCGCGCGGCGGGCGTGCCGAACGAGATGGTGGAATGGATCCAGGGTCGGCTCCGGAGCGTGGGGTCCGATACGCACACGTAGGCCCTCGGCCACGTCAACCCGGTTGCCCCGATCGCCTCATCGACGCTACTATTATGATAGCGAAACGATATCACCCTGCGCCCAACGGAGGTGGAGGATGCCCGACGTCGCCATTCGGGGAGTCCCCGACGACCTGCACCGCGAACTCAAGGCGGCAGCCGAGAGAAACCACCGCAGCCTCAACGGCGAGATCCTGTCGCGGCTCACCGCCTCGATCCGCCCCGCCGCGATCGACCCCATCGCGCTCCTGGACCGGATTCAGCGGCGCTACCGCACCCTCGGCCCCATCAACCTGGACAACCTGAGGCGCCGCGGACTTTGATCGTCGTCGACACGGGCGTCATGCTGCGCCTCATCGTCGGCGGACGCGCCGGCGCCGACGCGGCCCGCCTCTTCCGGACGGACCCGGAGTGGGCCGCTCCCGCGAGCCTGATCACCGAGCTGCGCAGCGTGCTCCTCGGTCTGGTGCGCGACCGTTCGATCACGGCCGACCAGGCCAAGGCCATGTGCGACGACGCGGCGATCGTGCTGGGGCCGCGGATCGTCACCGTCCCGTCGCACCGGGTGATGGACACGGCGGAGCAGTGCGGGCTGACGGCGGGGGAGGCGGAGTTCGTGGTGGCGGCCCGTGAGTTGGGGGTGAAGCTGGCGACTGCGGACCGGGGGGTGTTGCGGGGGGCGGGGGGCGATGCGGTCTGGGTGGGGGCATGAGTCGGGCTATTGAAAGTATTACGTTTCATGAGCATAGGATCGGGTGGAAGGCAGCAGGGAGATCAGGATTCTCGCATCAACAATGGAACGAACGGTCCACAGGGGTGTCAGTCCCTGTCGCGCGGCCGCTCGGGCAGGCGTTCTCGCCATCGTCATGATCGCGGTGCCTGCCTGCGCTTCAATGCGTTACTCGTCGGCTTTCAATCCCTCCGTAACCGTGGAAGTCGAGCACCCGCCGGCCGTGGGCTTCGTGGTGGACGAGATCGTGTTTGCGGAGGATTCCCGTCGGGGAAGGGGTCGTTCCGGGACGCCGGAGGCAAGCTGCGAAGCCGAATGGGTGCAGGTGCTGACCGAATGGCTCGTGGAACGTGGTGTCCGGGTCGGGCGCATCGGCGACGGGCGGAATGCCGACGCGATGATCGCCGTCAACGTGACTCGCTGTGAAACGGAGCAGGAGCGGCTCGAAGGGTCGAGGGAGATCGTCGAAAGAGTCGGAGACGAGACCCGTCGCCGGACCGTGCCGGAGTACCACGCGAGAACCCGGGTGGCCTTTCGGGCGACGTTCGAGGTCACCGACCTGTCGACCGGTCTCGTGGCCGCCTCGCGCACCCTCGCCTACGAGCCCGAGATCACCAATTCCAGCGTCAGGGGTGACCCGGACTTCCCGTCCCCGGGAGTGGTGGCGACGCGAGCCTACCGCGGAACCATCGACGACATCGCACCGATCGTGTTCAACCGGGTCGAAGCGAGGGAGCTGGTCTTCTTCAACGACGAGAGATGCGACCTGAACGTGGCCCACCGCGCCGTAGAGGCGGGCCAATACGAGCGCGCGCTCGTGATATCGATCGCGAACGTGGAACTTTGCGAACCCGATCCGGAAGCGGATATCACTGCCAGGGATGTGGCGGCCGCACGCCACAACGTCGGCGTGCTGTATCGGATCCAGGGAGATTTCGAGTCGGCCCTGGCGAGCTTCGAACGGGCCCGCGAGGCAGATCCCGACAACGGCCTCGTGCGGGATGCCATCCGCGAGACCCTCTCCGCCGAAGCCACCGCCGCCGATCTGCGCAGGGTCCAGGGGGCGGCGGCAGAGCGCGACCGGCAGCGGCGGCCGGGAGAGGGGCTCGTCCTGCGAAACGACGACATCGTCGCGATGGCCAGGGACGGCATCGCGGACCAGGTCATTCTCGAGGTGATTCGGACATCCACGGTTGATTTCGACGTGTCGCGCGAGGCGCTGGCGGAGCTTGCGGAGGAGGGCCTGAGCCCGGCCGTGATTGCGGCCATGGTGCGGCGGGCCGGAGGTTCGGACGCAGGGGCCGGGATCGCCGATGGCCGGAGGCGCGAGTCTTGAATCGGCGAGGCGGTCTGGTCGCCGCGCCTCTGGTGGCCACCGCGGCCGTGCTGGCGTCGTGCGGGGATTCGGCCGGTCCGGAGGAAAGCGCCGCAGGATTCTGGGACCTCTGGTCGCTCGACGGACAGGCGCCACCCGTTTCCGTCGACATACGTACGATCGACTCCGGATCCCTCGACCTTCGCGGCAACGGCAGCTACGCATTCGCGCTCAGCGGGGTCGTTCTGGGGGAGCTGTGGGGCGATACCGAGTCCGGCGAGTGGAGCCAGACCGGCAACGCGGTTTCCCTGACCCCGAACGACGGGTGCGCCAATACCGCGGTTCTCCAGGAAAGGGACATCCTCAAGATCACCTCGCACTGCGCCGAAGGATGGGAGATGGTTCTGGTGCGATAGACCTCTACACGAGACGACCCTTCACAGGTCCGCACCGTGAGCATGATAGATTGAGAGCTTCCGGCCCCCAGAGGCCTGACGCTTACGAGTCTCTCGCTCACGCCCTGAACCATGTCCAGGAAGAAACGCAGCAAGAAGCGCGGCAAACGCCATCCCGCCCGGCGCCACCCGCAGTCGCGACTCCTCTTCCTGGCCCGCCGGGGAGTCCCGGAGGCCCAGTTTCAACTCGGCGAGATGTACCTGATCGGGGACGGCGGACTCAGGCCCGACGCGGCGGAGGCGACCCGGTGGTTCCGCGAGGCCGCCGAGCAGGGCCACGGCCAGGCGCAACACTACCTTGGCCAGGCCTACATGGATGGCGACGGGGTGAAGGAGGACTTCGAGGAGGCGGCCAAGTGGCTACGGGCGGCTGCCAATGCCGGCGTGGACGAGGCGGGCCCGTTCCTCGGCATGCTCTACGCGGACTTCGACGCGGAGATGGACGACGACCCCGACGCCGAGAAGTGGCTCACCCTCGCGGCGGACGCCGGGCACGGCCCCGCGCAGCGGCTCCTCGTCCACATGAAGCTGGACGAGGGTGAGTCCGAGCTCGATCCGGAAGAGCTGCGCGCAACGGCGAATCTGGCGCTGAAGGACGCCTGGCGCGGAGACGTGGACGCCCAGTTCTTCGCCGCGTTCGCCTACTCCGAGGGACTCGGCGTGCCGCAGGACGATGTCGAGTCGGCGCGCTGGCTCCGTGCGGCGGCCAGGCAGGGCGATGCGGACGCGCAGAACAACCTCGGCGTCGCCTACGGCAAGGGGCTGGGCGTGGACGAGGACCTGGACGAGGCGGCGCGCTGGTACCGGAAGGCCGCGGCCGGTGGGTCCGAACTCGCCGAGCAGAACCTCGGAATCATGGTCGCGGAGGGCGATGGCGACGTCGAGGACGACCCAAGCGCAATGAAGTGGCTGCGCGCCGCCGCGGAAGCCGGCCATCCGATCGCACAGTTCGATCTCGGCTTCAGACTGGCCCTCGGCATGGGCGTCGAGCAGGACGGCGACGGGGCCGAACATTGGCTCACGCGCTGCGCCCACGGAGGATTCGTGCCCGCCCTGTTCGTCCTCAGCCGACTCTACGACGAGGGAATCGGGGTCCCACTCAACCCGACGCGGGCCGAGAGGCTGCTGCGCGAGGCCGCCGAACACGGGGTGCCGGCGGCCCAGAACGAACTCGGCCTCCTCTACATCCACGGCGGGTACGGCGGTGTGAATGTGGACAAGGATGCCGCCGAGGCTGTGCGATGGTTCCGGATGGCCGCCGAGCAGGGTTTCGCGATGGCCCAGGGCAACCTGGGGCATTCCTACGAGTCGGGCAGGGGTGTGGAACAGGACTACGGGGAGGCTGCCAAGTGGCACCGCAAGGCGGCCGAGCAGGGTTTCGCCCCTTCCCAGACCGCCATGGGTGTCATGTACGTGCTTGGCAGAGGCGTGGAGGAGGACAAGGCTGAAGGCGTCCGCTGGCTGGAGATGGCCGCCGGGCAGGGCAGGGACGACGCCCGGCAGATGCTCGAGCTGATCGAGGAGAGCCGAGCAGAACTCGACGACTACTGGGGCACGGAGTAAACCGGGCTGTCACCCGTTCACTCTCCGGAAAGCGGCACCCCTTCCACGATGTGTCGCTGGATCGCCTCCTCCCAATGCACCATGAAGCCGTCGAACGCCTCGCCGAACGCCCGCACGTAGTCGTCCGCAACGGGTGACAGGGACGTCATGCGGTACCGCACGGACGCGCGACTTCGGCCATCGCCGTCGGGGGTCACGGCGACGTCCACGATTGCGGTGTGATGGCCCGGGTACACGAACACGAACGACGCGGCGCCCCTGGCAGGGTCATGTCGGGTCTGGGTCCAGGTCGCGGTTCCGACGCCCTGGCGGGTGGTCTGGAACACGACGCCCTCTCCCACGCCGGACCCGGCCCGATGCAGGTAGCGCGGGACCCATCCCGCCACCCATCGCCGCTCGCCCTCCGCATTGAACAGCGGGAACGCCTGCGCGGCCGGCAGCGCCATGCGCACCACGCCCGCCCGCTCGATGTGGACTCGCCTGCCGGATTCAGGTGTCATGGTCGCTCGCCGGTGGTGGAGTGCCGACGCGTCAGCCCGAGTCGGGCGCCTCGCGAAAAGAGTCGATCCTGCAGCGCAACGGGCCTTCGATGGCGACCCGGTGAGGCAGTCCGGGACGGATCGCGACGCGCTCCGGCGCCGAGATCACCCGCTCCTCGCCGCTCTTGATGTTCACGAACCGCAGACTCCCGTCGAGCACGTTCAGCACCCCCCAGTGCCCCGGCCCCAGCGTGTGCTCCGCCTGGAGCGCGGCCGGCAGCGTATCCTGCGTGAAGACGGGGGACGTGCCGCCTGGGACGAGCCCGTCGGGTAGGCGGTCGGTCATGGTGGAGGGGGTTGGGGGGGAGGTTCCTGGTGGTCGGCGCGGGCGAGCACCCTGGCGCCACCAAAGAGTAACGGGATTCGGGACGAGGGGAAGCATCGGCGCCCCATGGGGGGCCGGCCCCGCCCGTGGCCGCGTGGCAAACGCGTGATAGCCACTTGCGATGGCTAGTCGGTTGCGCAGATCGGCGACGCCTTCAACCCCGAGGTCGGCCTCGTCAACCGCCGCGGATACCGCCAGATCAACTGGCGCTTCCTCCGCCACATGCGCACCGAGAGCGTGCCCTGGTTCCGCGAATCCCGGCCCCACATCTCCGGCAACGCGTTCTGGACGCTGGGCGGCTTCAACGAGTCGTACGCGCGAATGCGAATCGTGGCGCCCCGCTCTCGGCATCGGTGGGGTGGGAGCTCGGCGGGTTCTACAGCGGGACGCGCTTTGGTCCGAATGCGACGGTACGCAATCCCCGCAAGATCAGCGGCGCGTGGGCGGTCATTGGGACCAGGGTGCCCGTCTACGCCCTCTTCGAGAACCTGGAGAGCGGTGCCACCCTGCAGGATTTCCTCGAGTGGTTTCCGGAAGTGAAGAAGTGGCACGTGGAGGCGGTTCTCAGGCATGAGGCGGAGTACTTCAAGACGCCCGCTTTACCATGAAGGTCCTGATGCCGGTCTGAGCCCTGCCGAAAGAACCGTGGGGGCGCGGACGGGATACCTGTTCCCGGCGGCGGGCGTCCCGATATCGCTATTCAGCCTTGCCGGCCCGCGCCAACAGTTCCTCACCCGTCTCGCATTCGATGATGCGGTCTCCAATGCGGGCGATCTGCTCCGGATCGGTGATTCCCTCCAGCAACCGTGACAGGCGCTCGGCCGTCTCCGCGCCGAACTTGAGCCTCGCCAATCGGCAGGCCATCGTGACGCGGCCGTCGCGGTGCGCCTGCTCCTTCTGCTCCTCCACCCCTGCGTAGATCATTCCCGCCTCCTTTAGCGACTTCACCTGTTCCAGCACCTCTTCTCCGATTCCCCACGATTCGGCCGCTCCCAGTACCCATTCCCGGAACGCTTCGCGGAGCCTCGCGTGGTCTGGCCCGGGGTACGAATCGAGCACCTCCTCAACGACGCGGGATACGTTCACGGGCGAGGGATCGGACTCCATGCTCGCGATACACAACACCACGTTCGGTCCGGCGATAGTGTGAGGTTCGCGCGCCAGCGCCCGCAGGTCAAGCAGCTGGTGCCGAAGCCTGGGCTGGCGCTCGGCGAGCCACCCGCGTACCGGCTCGATGACGTCGAAGATGTCGTCCGGGGCCGTCCACCGTTCGCGGCCATTGTAGATCGTCACCGCGAGCGTCGGCGGGAGCAGCCCCCCAGGCGCCAGCTTCCTGCGGCGTCCCCTCGCAGTGATGAGCCCATTGTAGGCCAGGGCGACATAGCAGAGGGCCCGCACCGACATGTAGCGATCGGAGGCCCGACTGGAACTCGACCTGCAGCAGCAACCACCGCGAGCTTCCGCGGAAGTGGATCTTCCACTGCATGTCGGCCTGGGAGCGGACCAGACCGGGGGTGGTCCGTTCGGTGGCCAGGTTTTCCACCCTCTCGAAATCCAGCTCGCCGGCGAGGTCGCTGTCGATGAAGCCGCGGATCATGTGCTCGATGGCCAGGGGCAGGGAGAAGAGGAGCTTGTAGGACTGGTGTGTCTGCGCGACAAGGAGATTCTCCGGCCTTCGTGAGCTCTTGCGGGTTGGTGACTCCAATTCTCAGTGGAGCCGCCGTGCCCTCGTTGGGCCATGATGTTCGCACCGGGGCGTGGGCGTTGGAATGGCGGAATGGGACGGGGTTTGCGGGACGCCAACACGCGACGCTGGCCTGCCGGTACAGCGAGGCTGGATCAGCCAGCCTGGTGACCGGCGTTGCGGTTTCTCAGAGGTATTCCGGGCGTCTCGTCACCAGCGCATCTGGCCGACGATCATGTCGACGGCTCGTGGGCTGAACACCTCGGGGTCGAAGGGCTCGCCGATCCACTCCTTCATGTGCTCGTGGTCCCTCGCGTTCGGATCCTCGAGGATTTCGAGCATCTCGTAGAAACCCCAGACCCCGCCGCAGTCCTCCGGCGGACACCGCCGCCTGCCGCTGATGCAAGCGGGCAAACGGACGGCCCGGTCGTAGGGGAGGATCTTCTGCAGCGTGACCTTGTGCTCCCAGGAATCGCCGAAGTCGTACATGTAGGTCATCCAGTCCTTTTCGCGCTTCAGCAGCTGGCCGACCCGGTACTTCCTTTCGTCGAGGTCCCGGGGCGTTCCCGGCATCCTGAAGTCGTTGCCCCACGGGCTGGGCATGCTGTAGCGCTGTTTGTCCTTCCTGAACATGTGGAGGTGGGAGTCCTCCCACCCCATGACCACCTGGATGAGATGGTGCAGGGTGTCGAGATACATCGACGGGGGAACGAGGACGCGGCGCCAGATCGGGGGCTTCGTTCGCTGGAGGACGATTCGGAGCTGGTAGGTGTGGCGGGGCATGGGAAGCTGCCTATGGCCGGTGGAGATGTCGGTTGTCTTCTCGCGGGCCACGGACTCCTTCGAGCTTGGCAAACATCTCGTCCGCGCTGGTGAAGCGCGCCCTCCCCCGTCTCATCAACTCCTCCGACTCGGCCATCGCCCTTTGGGTCTGGGCATTCGGCACCTTGAGTTCGCGGGGCAACGCCCGATCGACCGCGCTTGGGTCTGAACTGCTCGCTTTCATCCGGACACCCTCTCACTGCCGGCGTGTCCTACCGCCTTGGTACTTGAAAGACCGGCCAGCAAGCGTTCCCCTAGGCCCCCCTCGACACGTCGGGCCCGTCGGTTTGCTGAACGCGTGCCAGCAGTTCCGCACCCGTCTCGCATTCGATGATGCGGTCTCCGATGCGGGCGATTCGCTCCGGATCGACGATCCCCTCGATCAGCCGCGACAACTGCTCGGCCGTCTCCGCGCCGAACTTGAGCCTCGCCTGTCGGCAGACCATTGTGGCCCGACCCTCCACACGCCCTTCGGCGCGACCCTTCGTACGCCCCACTCCGAGCCCTTCGCGGTGCGCCCGCTCCTTCAGTTCCTCCACACCTGCGTAGATCATCTCCGCCTCCTTCAGCGACTGTACCTCTGCCAGCACCTCTTCCCCCATCCCCCACGATGCGGCCGCGCCCAGCACCCATTCCCGGAACGCCTCGCGCAGCCTCGCGTGCTTCGCTCCGGGATATCGCTCCAGCACCCGGTGAGCGACGCGCGATACGTTGTCGGGGGAGGGGTCCAGTTCCAGGCTCGCGATCCACGACACCACGTTCGCCCCCGGTAGAGGGTGGCGCGCCCGATCCCGCAGGTCAAGGACTTCGTGGCGCAGTCCGGGTTGGCGTGCGGCGAGCCACCCGTGCACCGGTTCGATCAGCTCGAAGATGTCCCGCGGGGCTGTCCAGCGGGCCTTTCCGTTGTAGATAGTCACCGCGAGCGTGGGCGGCAGCCGGCCTGCGGGGTCGAGCTCGTCGCTTTGAACCTTGGCGCCGGTCATCCCGTGGTAGGCGGCGACGACGTAGTGGTGGACGCGCACCGCCATGTAGCGGTCGACCGCCGACTGGAACTCGATCGCCAAAAGCAGGTGTCGGCGACTCCCGCGGAAGTGGATCTTCCACAGGAGATCGGAGTGGGAGCGGACCAGCCCGGCTGCAATCCGCTCGGTTGCGAGGACTTCGACTCTCTTGAAGTCGAGTGCGTCGGCCAAGCCAGCGTCGAGGAAGTGCCGGGTCAGTTGGTCGACTGCCAGGGGGATGGAGAACAGCAGCTTGTAGGACTGGTCGTGTCGTCGGGACACCGGGGAGCTCATGGCGCGAGGCAGGTTTGGGGGGATCGGGGGCTCCCGGATCCGGTTGCGGAGCCGAGTGAAAGCCCGTCGCGGGTAAGGATCGCTCCGAAGTAGGGGCGGTTCCATAGCGGCTTGGGACTCTTTGTTTTCGGGAGCTCCTGCCGATGCCGAAGCCGAGTCTGCGCCCGCGCGCGTCGCGGTAGATTGTCGTGCAGACTTTACCAAATGTAATCTGCGCTTGTCATTTCAAGCGCCTGAATCGGCCTTAATCCCAACCACCCCCAGCATCTCCTCATGGATCAGCCGCCAATCCTGACCCAGATCGACCGTCCGCGCCTGAATCCGGAATCCCTCCAGCCACACCTCGGCCCTCAGCGGCTCCCCGCCCACCTGCGGATACAGCAGGATCCCCTCGTGCCGCGCGCCGTCCGGCCGGTTGGCCTGGCGGTTGCGCAGGTACGCGAGCAGTTGGTAGAGGTTGCCCGAGTGCAGCTTGCCTGCGGGGGCGCCGGAGCCTGTCCCGGAGCCGCGTCCGCGGGCGAGCGCGTCGCGGTAGAACTTCGTGTCCAGGATGATGCGGCGCTCGGGTGATTCGAGGATGACGTCCGCTTCCATGACGGGGATCCGTGCGCGATTGGCGGCGTCCGTGGCGTCGGCGTCCGCCCAGGCGATCCGGCGGCGGCCTCCCGGATTGACCACGTAGACTTGCTGCTCGCGCTCGTAGAATCCCGCGACGAAGTCCTCGAAGAGCCTCCACATGGTGGCCGTGTCGCGGCGGAAGTCGCGGAAGGCGGTGTGCCCGGTCTTCTCGTCGACCATCGCGCTCCGGTGGAGGAGCCGGCACACCGAGAGCAGGTGATGATAGACCCGGCGCTGGCCTCCGAGCTGGACCTGGCCGAAGGTGTTCCTCTTCAGCCGGACGCGTGAGACGCCGTCGAGCCTCCGGTACGCGGAGCGCACCTCGCCGCGGATGGATCTGTCCAGTGGGATCCGGGGGCTCAGCAGGCTGCCCAGCGACGTGCGCAGGATGCGGTTGGGCAGGATGTCCACCGACAGCTCCTCGAAGTGGCACGCGGCCCGGGCCCGCGACCGCAGTGCCCGCTTCGCCGTCTCGCTGACCGCCAGCTTGCCGCGAATGCCCGCGAGATCCTCCCGCCGTTCCACGTACCCCCGGTCGATGCCGCGGCGGACGAGGTGATTGACGCCGGTGGCCAGCACCTTGCCCAGCAGGTCCTGCACGTTTGTGAGACCGGACGGACAGCTGCCCTGTTTCGTGAGCTATTAAGGAACGCCACTGCAGTTGGACGCTGCTTCTTATTCGATGCCCTGCCCCAGGGCCAGAGCGCGGAAATCTGGCTCACTGTCTTCGTCCAGTCTCCGCAGAATGCTCTTCCTGCAGATATCTTGAGCGAAGGAGAGGTTCTCACGATGGTCTCTATCCTTGATTGCACTCCCGTGCACGGCACGAGATGCATTGGCATACAGCTGACGAAGGGCGTCAAAGTATCTGCACCGCTCGTCGTAGCTCTCACCCAAATGCCACGCTCCGTAAGTTGCCAAGCGAAAGCTGAGTTCTTCGGTGCCCCTAAGGTACAGCGACTCCAGAGCGATACGAAGTTCAATTGCCTGGTCTGCAAAAGAGCGCCGCCGCTTGGATCCAAGCCATCGACTGATCGCTAGAGTCAATCTAGATTCGCTGGAGCGAAGCCTCTTCCGTTTCCGATAGATGCCAATCGCTGTCTCCAAGTCGTCTGGGGAAACGACGTATGCAGAGGGTCGCGTTGGGACCTTGAACCGTCCTCCGCCAATGCCGTCAGAAAACAACTGCAAGTCACCGTAGTCATTCCAACTGGACTCCCATCCGACGTAGTGGTTACAAGCAAGTGACAATGACTCGCAAAAGGCATCGTAGTCGACCCCCATATTCGCTGATACCCTAAAGACATCGTCTTTCATGAATTGGCTTTCCTCATCCGGGACTGAGCAGAAAGAGGGGGTCATAGCACACTCAATCCGCATTACTACGCGTCCGAGGTAGCCTTCAACCGTCATGGTGCTGTAGATGGGTAGTGAAGCCGGTAGATTCGCCGATGAAGTTGGTAGCTTGATAAGGGTCAGCCCCTCTGGATGGTTGACCGTTCGGTCGATAGTGACACCTTCCAGTAGGACACATGTGTGGTATCGTAACGGGCCGCCTCGCTCCCAAGAGAGGAGTAGGTCGGTGACCCGGTTCGAGCCCAACAGGGTGGCCGGCTTGAGCAACGTCTTGGCGAACTCGGCCAATGTGGGTGCTCTCAAGGAGAATACGCCACCCATTAAGTACGCCATACCATTGCCGAATCGATCGGTATCGGGGTTGACGTACTGTCTTAGCAGCACGCGGAGTTGGTCGGTTAGGACGGCAATCGACTCTTGCTGCGGCTCCGGTCTGAAGCTAGCGAGAACAAACCTCGAATAGTCGTCAACCCTTTGATTCTGGAAGATGGCCTTCAGGCCAGCGGGACCGACAGTCTGTCTTCGACTGATCCACCGCGTGGTCTGGACACATTGACGTAGTACGTTGGTTAGGGTGGTCATCCACTACCCTCCGGAGAGCGCTGCAGCAGGTGTAGTTGGGTTGCTTACGCTTGCCAACCTACTGTGGCCGCGATCCCGGCGCTAACGCTGACTTCCGTTGGGTGCCGGGGGTTCCAAGTACGGCAGTCACCGGTCCAGGACCTCGCGTTAGCAGGCTTGGCTGCGGCTCCATCACCCCTTGAACACATGCTCCCGATGGTACTCCAGAAACCGCCGATGCGGCCGGTAGATCTCCTGCTCCGGCACCCGCAGCTGCCCGTTCGGGTTCACCAGCGACAGCACGTTGCCGGGGACCGCGTTCCTCTTGAAGAGCAGGCTGTAGTCGTCGTCGATTGAGATCAGGCCGCGGTCGAACATCCAGTGAAAGGTGGAGCTCAGTGCGACGCCATTCCGCAGGCTGTCCGGTCCATTGGCATGCACGGGCCGGATGTGTGCGGCTTGGGCCTCGGCCCGCCCGCCGCCGTTGATGATCCTGAGGCCGCTGATCGCGCAGGTGTTATCGTAGGCCCGCTTGATCCCCGTGGAGAACACCCGGTCGCGAAAGGGTCTCCGTGAGAGTCGCTCGACGATGGGCCGGTTCGTCAGCTCCAGCCCACCGGGATCGGGGTGAACCCCTTCGCGGACGCCGAATCGCTGGCGCTGGACGGCCGCGGTCTCGAACCCGGCCGCCAAGATCATACTGTACTCGGCGTCTTGCAGGAGCCTGACCGAACGCCCGAACAAGCCCTTGTTCACCGAACCGTCTGCCTTCTGGAGTCTGCTCTCGTAGAAGAAGCTGTCCTCGCGGAAGGGTACTGGACGGTCGAACTCCAGATAGTCCGCGACATAGGCGTAGTAGTGATCGGACCTCAGCGGATCGCCATCGACGCGCACGATCCGCGCCGTCGCGAAATACGACTGACGCCCTCCGCTGCTGGACAGCTGGGCGCTGGAGCGACGAGGCTCGTAGTAGACGATCCAGTCGCCGACCGCGGCCCTCGCCGCGTTCAAGTAGGTGCGCGGGAAGTGGTATCGCTCCTCGGGAAGATCGTCGTAGGACGGATCGACCTTGGTGGTCAGGACGGCTTTGGGCATGGGGAGTTCAATAGCCCCACGGGACGGGAACGTCCGGTTCCACCGGGCCGATCAGGTCGTTTGCGATGTCGGTCTCGACCAGGTTACGGCAGACCCAGATCCGGCACTTGGGCGAGTCGGTGCTCGGGCCGGGTCGAAAGACGAAGATCGTGAGTGCGCCGGTGTTTTCGGGATCGCGCAGCGGGGATGAGGTGCCGAGATCGGTGATGCGTATCTGGGCCTGTGGTCTGCCCAAGACGCCCTCTCCGATGTGCGGAACGCCCCGGACCCGGTCCTCCCGGACTGCGTGCGAGTCGATCTCGATGTCGAATTCGACGCCGGTCGCCGCGACATCTTCAACGAGCGACGGGAACGCGGGCTTGAGCAGTTCTCTTGGAACGCAGGGGCCAGGCCGCCGCGTTTGCGTGGCCGAGGTCTCGGTGCCGGAGAGGAACCTGGCGTGCCAGATCCAGCTGGCCCCGATCCATTTGGCGATCCAGTCGCGAAGCCGGTCGGTTTCGATCGAACTGTATCGATAGTGTGCGGTTTCCATCGCCTGGCTCCTCGGTTCCAAGTCTGCTTAAACCTGGTGCAGGGTGGGGAGAGCGCAACCGTGGGCCGGCATCCAACCGTAGTTCGGCAGCACGAGATGGGAGCGGCCACCCGTGGGACGATTGTGCGTGCTTGATGGACTACCATTTGACCTAGTCGTGCCGCCAGCCCAGAATTGGGCATGGGATACGATGATCCTGGAACGGCTGCCAGCGGGACCATCTTCGACCGGCGGTACGACGCGCAGGTTCGGACCGCGACCTTCGAATGGCTGAATAGCAAGCGGTCTGAGCTAGGAGATGTCTTGCCCCGTACCGTGCTCGCACGGGGATTCGAGTTCCGGGGGAAGAGAATCTACGTCATAGGCCCGCAGGGGATATTCAAGCCGGCTGCGCTGCGCATCCCCTTATCCATTACGACAAGCCCCAAGGGGCCCTACCGGGATGAATTCGGCCCAAATGGCCTCCTCCGATACCGATACCGGGAGACGGGCCCTGACCATCGTGACAACGTTGGCCTGCGAGAGGCGATGCTGAATGGCTTGCCGCTGGTGTACTTCCATGGCGTTCTGCCGGGGAGGTATGTGGCGGTCTGGCCAGTGTTTGTGGTTGCGGATTCGCGCAGCGGACGAGCCTTCTCCATCGCGGTCGACGACCCGGCGCATTTGGGCCTCGCCGGCGGGGTCGGAGAGAGCGCTCGGCTGCGGCGCGAGTACGTGACGGGGCAGACGCGTCGCCGGCTTCACCAGCAGGCCTTCCGGGAGCGGGTCTTAGAGGCCTACCAACACCAATGCACGCTTTGTCGGCTCCGTCGTGACGAACTGCTCGACGCGGCTCACATCGTCCCCGATTCGGACCCAGAGGGAGTGGCCAGCGTCAACAACGGGCTAGCCCTATGCCGGTTGCACCACGCGGCCTTTGACAAGTTCTTCGTGGGAGTGCGACCCAACTACATCATCGAGGTGCGCCAGGACGTGATGGTGGAACGTGATGGTCCGACTCTGCGACACGCCATACAGGGACTGGATGGGCAACCGATCGTCCTGCCCAAGCGGAGGGTCGACCATCCGGATATTGAGGCGCTGTCAAAGCGGTATGAACGGTTTCGGGCCCACGCGAGGGCCTCGTAGGGACAGGTTGGGCGGATTAGGCTTCTTCGCTTGCCCAGAGCGGGAGCCGCGCTCGACCACCGCACTTGTCCGAGGACTCTGCTTCTCGGTCGAGGGTTGGTCGAGGGTCTTTGCCGGAATCGATTGTAGTGTGAATCCCCGCTCAGAGTGCCGGGGTGTCCGATGACGAGTCGCCCTTGCGAGGGCACCCGGCGTCAACGACATTCCAGTATACGCGGATGGGGGCGGGATCTCCCGGAAAGTGATCGAGACCACGCGAGGCACGCTACGGTGGCCTCGACCTGGCCCGACAATGTCCAAGTCAGCCTGTGCCCGGTCCGTGAAACGCGGCCTGACGATCATGATTTCACACAGATAATAACCCTACAGTAGGTACAGCGATGCATCAATTGAACTGGACCACGTGCGAGGGACAGGTATGGTGCTCTCTTCGTACGTTGAACTTGGCTCACTTGCACTTCAACAACCTTGGAGGTGTGTACGTCATCTGGCACGGGGGCAGCAATCCCAGGACGGTTTACGTTGGGCAGGGAAACATCAGGGATCGCCTCACATTTCACCGAACTGATCCGCATATCCTGCAGTATGCCGCACACGGACTCTTCGTGACATGGGCTAGAGTTGACGTTCAGTACCGACCTGGAATCGAGCGCTACTTGGCTGATAGCCTCAATCCTCTTCAGGGTGTTCAACATCCGCAGGTAGCACCCATTCACGTGAACTTCCCCTGGTGATGCGGCTCATGGCCGACAATGACAACCGCGAGGTCCGTACCTACAAGATCCCTACGATTGAGATCTACGAGGTCACCGAAGATCAACTAGGTCTCATCGACGAGTCCTGCCGGGGTCTTAGCCAAGATCTTACATTTGCTGTCGCATCGCTGTCCGTTTGCGCGTCATTCGCAATTGCCTTGTCGTCTGCCAGTCCTCAAGCGACGGTGCGAGTTGTTTACATTGTAGTTGTAGTCGTATCTCTTGCCGTTTCTCTATATACGGGTTGCCGTTGGCTGCGCCGGAGGAGAAGATCTCCCGAGATCATCCAGAAGATCCGTAGCCGAAAGATGGATCCGGAGTAGTCGATCCGCTGCCCGCCACATGGTCACGAACGGATCGCAGCCCGAACGGGATCACATCCGGCACCTTGATCACTGGCCACCCTTGACTCGCCGTTCCAGCTCGTGCACGAAATCAAGGCTCTTTCTGGGGACCAAGACGTTGCGGGCGAGTTGGAGCTTCTCCTGCAAGAGCTCGCTGAGATGTTCCTCGACGGACTTGAAACCGTCTCCGACCACAATAGGATAATGCACCGTCACCGGTTGGGATTGGCCGATTCGATGGACTCGATCGGTGGCCTGATTCTCTTTGGCTGGATTCCACAGGCGGGTGTAGTGAATGACGTGAGTGGCGCCCGTAATGTTCAGTCCCACGCCGGCAGCTTCCGGCGAGAGGATCATGGCGTCAAATCCTGGACCTCGGTTGAACGCCTCAACAATGTGGTGGCGATTGGGCCCCGTGACTTCCCCGTTTAGCACGCTGGGATTAAACCCGAACCGGGCGTTGATGGTGGATTGGATGATCCTCTGCATGACCTTTAGGCGGGTATAGACAACGACTTTCTCATTGAGTTCGCGTATCTCATCGAGGATCTCCATGGTCTTGGCCAATTTCGGCGCATCCGTCAGCAACTGGCCGGTTTTCTCCAAGGTGCCTAACCCGTCCGCAATCGAGGGGTGTGAGCACGCTGTGATCAGGTGTTGGAGCGCTGCGAGCGGATTGGTGTCTTTGCGCCTGAGCCGATTGAGGATTCGAGCATAGACGGCACCTTGGCGCTCGCTCATAGGAACGTAGTACATCCGTTCGGTCTTGGGAGGGAGCGATAGTGCTTCTTCCTTGATACGCCGGATGTAGTGGGGATTCAGCCGAGCCCTCAACCGGGCCACATGCCCCTCCTGGTCCTCGGTGTCGGCCAAGGCGTCGACCAATGGACGCTCGAAGTCGTCCCGGAACTCCGTTCGGCTGCCCAACCGTCCTGGCTGCGCGAAGTCGACGATGCACCACAGCTCGGAAAGCCCGTTCTCGACGGGTGTGCCGGTGCATGCTACACGAAACGAAGCCTTCATGCCCTTTATCGCGCTGGTGACGTTGGCAGTCGGATTCTTGACGTTCTGGGCCTCATCGCACGCGACCACTGTCCAATCGATCTTGCCAAGCGTAAGCTGGTCACGCCGCAGCGTGGCATAAGTGGTGATGACGACCTCATGTTGCGCAAGTCGCTCAGGATTCCGCTCTCTCCCCGCTCCGCGATGCTCGTGGGCAGGTTGGATTCCGGGGGCAAACCGCTTCAACTCATTCTTCCAGTTCACAATGACGGACACCGGTACGACCAAGAGGGCTGGTCTAAGAGCCCCGGAGTCGTGGAGGAACGACATGAACGAGATGATCTGCACCGTCTTCCCAAGCCCCATGTCGTCGGCCAGGAGTCCGCCCCAACCGTTTTCGTGAAGGTACCTCATCCAACTGTATCCGGTTTCTTGATGCGGGTACAGCGTTGCATGCAGTGACCGGGGCGCATCGTAGTGCGGGAGATTGGGCAAGGGCATGGAATCGGAGTAGGACTCCACATATTCCAGCACATCCGTGTTCGGAATCACGTCAAGCACAAGCTGGACACCGTCTCGGTCGATCAGACGCTTGCCGTCGTCTCCAGTCTCGGGGTGGTCTTCACAGAATCCGAGAAAGCGGCCGGCCTGTTCCGGATCTATCTCCATCCACCCATCTCGGTACCGTACGTACCGTTCGCCGTTCGCGATCGCATGCTTGGCCAGTTCTCGGAACTCGCGCGGTGAAAGCTGTTCGGGTTGCTGCGGCCGTTCGCTCAATGCGCCAGACTGGTCCAGATCACGACCGGTGGCGCCCCCTCCGGTGACCTCTACGTGCGGAAACGCCTCGAACCACCCCCGGCGTTTTGTCCGCTCCACCGAGATGTACGGTTGCGAGCGATAGCGTACAGGCACAAGGCCGCGGACTCTCTCGCTGAACTCGGCAAGATCGATATCGATTGCATCCGGCAGAAAGGCCTCGGGGTTGTCGAAGAACCTGGGCACATCGGCTCCGCCCAGAGAAGCTCTGGCTCGAAGGTGCTCGATGGCTTCGCGCTGATCTTGTCGAAGCACGAGGCGCCGGCGAAGCCCAGCGTCTAGGACTTGCGTGTATACTGACTTCGCGGGTCCGTCCGAGAATCCCCGGAAGTCGCTTTCATCGACACCTTGAGTGGTCGGGTAGAGCTGGATCTCCTCCGGGGAAGTCACCTCGACATCGACTCCGATCCCGTCGGGCACTATGTACTCTTCTCGTGCCAGGAAATCGTCGAGCACGACGCATCGCGATTGGACTGCCAGGCGCTTGGCTTCTGCGACCAGAATGGTCCTGTCGGCGGTAGAGCGCGGTAGGGGGCGGTCAAGAAACAAAACCAGCTGTCCCAAGGCCTCTGGCGGCAATACCACCCCGTCCGGTGTGTCGATCAACAAGCCTCGCCGTTCCCTGGCATGCAATCGGCGGGGTTGGTCGTGATCTGTTATCTCGATTTCGATCCAGATCCGGAATGCGGGGGCGGACAGCCAGAGGTCGGACTTCAACGTGCCGCGAACACGTTTATCGGGCTCTGGTATTCGGAGAATGTCCCGCTCTTGTTGGTCCAATTGGTAGACGGCGAGCCATGGCAATACAACCGCCGAGGGAGACCGCTCTACGAGGTTTCTACCCCAGAGTTCCTCGAGCAACCGTACCGCAGGAACCCCCGCCTCTGAGGAACCGGGTGCAACGGGGAATCCCGGCATGGAATCGCCGTTCAAGGCCGAGAATTCGATGCCCACGGTGGTGGGCTGCCATTGTGGAGTCGGTGCGGTCACGAATAGCGTTCCCGCCAAGCTTGTAGAGCAAGCCGTGCCCTGGATTGCCACCTACGCTGGTGTATGATCCGGTTGTCCGAACGGCCCGGAACCGGGGCTAACAAGATCTTCTTAATCTCCGAGGGAAAGGTGAATGCCTCCCGTCGCCGGATGAGTCTCAGGATGGGGTCGCCTTCTGGGTAGATGTACGCAGCATTACCGACCTTGAAGAACTCAAGGACCGAAAACCCGGTGAAATCGATGAGCGACCATTCGGCATCGCCCGCGAACCCGTGGGTGATGTCGAGCATTTCTCGCCGTAGTTCCATCCAGAAGTGGTGCCGTTCCGAGTCTCCCCTGAATGCGTGCGCGAGCGCTCGCGTGATGAAGAACTCGCGGAAGTCGCCTCTCCGCTCTTCCGAGACTTGATTCCAAAATTCTGGCCGGGAGCCGCGAGCACCAGGAAGTCCATATCCATCCCGAATGGCCTCCAACGCTTCTCGGTTCTCGTCCCACAAAGATGGGTCCACGCATGCCAAGTAATTGGCGCAGGCCTCCTTCAGCTCCTTCCCGGACATCTCGCTCCAGCCCTCCAGGACCTCCTCGCAAGACATTTCAAGCAGCTGCCAAGTCGAGCCGATCTGAAGGGTCCTGTGGAAGATCTTCTTGATCAGCGGGGTGTCGGCCAGGAACGGAGAAGCGGGAAGTTGGGGCAGTTCATCCCACCGTATACGCTGACTGGCTGTCCAACGCACGATGGCATCAAGGGGCTTCTGGTCCTCGAGCCACTTGGCCCCCTCGGCCGCATAGCGCTCACCCAACACGCTCGACATCCCGAAACGCTGACCCATTGCTGTAAGGAGGTTCACAATCTCGCGAGGGCTGGGGTATCCCTCCCAGGCTCTCCACAGCGCAATCACGTGTCTTGGCTTAGGGCGCGTCAGGGCGATCACGCTGATCGCTCCACGAAGGTCCTCCCATGCCCCGACGGAGCGGACGACGGTATGCAGTTCGCGGGGAATCAGAGTTCCCGCCAGCCTACGCAACTCTCGGTCAGAGTCAGGGCCTCGTGCAGCCGCCCTAACTCGGTCTCTGAGCGTGGAGACCTCGGAAGGAGTCATTGCTCGGGTGTGCGAGGTGGTCTCCGGATGACGCTCCTGAAGCTTCTGCCGCGCCGCAGGTAGCCTCGCGGGACGGAAAGCAAGAGCGTGTTCCATCGATTTCACTATCGCTACTCGCACTGCGGGTCGGTCAAGATCGCGCCAAGCTGAAGCACTCGCCGTGCGAGAGTCTCGTCGTCCATCTGAAAACGGATTTCGATCCTCCGTGAACCGACCTTGTCGACCATGCCATCGGGAAGGAACTTCAGGTCGGCAAAAGACCGGCCGTTCGCCGTCACGAACCTCTGGAGGTCGTCCTCAAAGACCGCGGCTTCTTCCAAGAGTACCTGCATGACAGCCAGTGAGCGCGCATGCGACAGCCCGAGATTCAACTCGTATGTCCCGTCGTCGTTGGTATGCCCTTCGACGACGATCCTCTTCAGTTGGTCTCGGAAATCCTCGTCTTGCAGCAAGAGAGGGAAGTAGTCCCGGGCAAAAGACCCCAACTCGCGGCGTCCGTCGGGAGATACCTCAGCACTGGCCTGCTCAAAGAGCAAGCTGCCCGCGAAACGGACCGTACCGGCGGAGTCGACCTCGACTGGATTGCGCTCGTTGAGGGCATCCGCGCCAAAACGGACCCGAAGGCTGTCGACGACCCGTGTCCGCGTTTCCAAGAGCTTCCTGATCGAGTCCGCCGCCGCGTCATAGATCACAAGCTGGCATTCGCGAGTTCCCTGTTGATAGAGAGCGGCCATGAGCATGAGAGCGAAGACCATGAGCAACCCGGCCATGAGATCGCTATAGCTCAACCAGTATTCAGGCTCCTTGTCCGAGGAAGACTCAGACGCCCGCCGACCGAACAGCGATCTCGCCATTGCTATCTGCCCCGACCAAGCAGTTTCCGGAACCAACCCTGCCTTTGGCTCTGGCTCGGTTCGTCACGCGGCTCATCCGCAGCGACTGGCCGGGCCACACTGTCGCCGCCGATGTCGCGAGGCGCGGCACGTACTAGCTCCGACTGACCGTCGCCATCCGGATAGCTCGGGGTGGGATTGCGGACGTGTCGCTGCGGAGCCTCACGTTGCGGCCCTGTCGTCGGGGGTACGCTAGATCCAAGCGCTACAGCGGGCTCACGAGGGATTGCTGATCTCGGCGGGCTCGGTGTCGGGGCGCGCTCACCGTCGACGTTGTGTTGGTCTGATGCGCCGTCTATCCGTGCGGGTGAGGTCATGCCGACCGCCTGCTGTTGCGGGATCTTCTCCGAGATTTCCTGCGGGAGTTTGCTCATTGTGCGATCCAGCTTCTCAAGGTCTTGACGAACCGCCGCGATCGCGGCCGCCGCGGCTGACAGCTGCTCGATCCCTTGAACTGTCCGGTCGGAGCTCTCTGCCACGCGTTGCACGAATTCGGGAAACTGGCTGTTAGTACTGCGGAGTTCCGTCACGGTCTGGTCCAGAATTCCGCCGGCGGCTGCTGTTGCTCTGACCGTCGTGTCAGCCGCTCCCTTGAAGCTCGTGCCGACGCCCTGGATAGACTCCACGAAGCCGCCGATGGCCTGGTTGATCTCCCCTGCAAGAGCGGGGAGCCGTTCGTTCGCTCGGGTTAGTTCCTCGCGGCCGAGGTCCAAGTGTCCTGCTATTCTCGCCGTCACCTGCTCGAACCTCTCGAATCCCAGGGCAAGCGATTCGTGCTGTGCCTTGCTCGCTTCCTCCAGGCTGCTCGTGACATCCACCAGACGAAGCGCGATGCCGGGGAACTCCTCCGTTGTATCACGCAAATCCGCAAGGGTCCCACCGAGGTGCTCGGTGACTTTCCCCATTTCCGAATCGAACGAATGGAACACCTCCGCGATCTTCTCGGCAGCCAGCCCCCTGAACTCAAGGATCTTGTCCCCCAACTCCGATGTCAGTGCAAGGAAGTGCTGCTTCAGTTCGTTCAGCGTGTCCCTTTCCGCATCCCATGACTCTCGTAGCGCATTGGCGACTTCCTTCTGAGACCCCATCTGTTCCCGGGTCTCTTCGACAAGGGCTTCGGCTTCCTTCATGATCTGGCGGGCCGCAGAGCCAGCTCTCTCAATGGCCTCCTGCGACTCAGTCATCGCCGACAGACCGCGTTCAAAGGTGGCGGCGACACTGGAACCACGATCCAGCACTTGGAGCTGTGTATTGGACACCTCTTCAAGCAAGGTGAAGAACGCTTCCAACTCGGCCACCGTTGACGACTGATGAGCTCGCGCGCTCTTCAGGGCTTCACCGAAACGGTGTAGCTCTTCGCCGACATGGGATACAAGCGTATCGCGGAATTCCGTCACCATCTGCCCCAGCGCTTCTGTTTGGCGCTCGCCGAGATCGACGTTCAGGTTCTGGATTGGCTCCTTGATGTGCTTCACGACCAGAGGCTCCAGAGCGTCGTGTATGTCTTGGCCCAGCGTCTGGATCCCACCCTTGATGCCGGCCACATCTTCCCTCAGAGGAGTGAAGCCGTCCAGAGCCCCTACACCCTTGGCAGCTTTGCCGGTGGTCGCCGCGATGCGCATCAGAGTCTCATCGGGCTGCTCGACAGGAAACAGCTGGTCTGTCGTCCGGATGAAGTCCGACAAATTGGATTCCAGCTCTTTCCGCGCCCGTCGGAACGAGAAAATCCACCAAATCGATGCGGTGATTCCCACTATGGAGGTGGAAAACGCGGTCGACATGCCCCCAATGAGAGTGTCGATACTCTGCCGAATATCCTCAGTCGACGGGAGCCCAACCGAAGTGCCCTGCGGGATATCCGCCAGGCCGATCGCGATTCCTACGAAAGTGCCCAGGAGTCCCACGGCCGTGAACACTCCGGGAAGCGCGTCCGGAATGGTGTCCCATCTCTTGCCCAGTATCGATTCCGGCGTGAAGAAGTCCCCGGACGACGTGGGTCCTGACCGCTGATCAGACGGACCGCTGTCGCCAGGGAGACCCCTTCGCGCATCGGTGAACCGTGTCCACAGGTCGGACAGGGAGAAGCGGCGATCCTGAGCAAACGAAACGGGGCAGCGGAAGGGGTCTTCGGGCTTCGGCTCGGATCCGTTCCCGGCTCGTCCCTCCTTGCGCGTGCGGGGCGCCAGGCCGCTTTCGGCTTGCCTCAGTCTCCTAGCGACCGCCACGCATGGATTCCTGAAGCGGAACTCAGCCCATACGAAACCGACGACGAGAACAACCAAGAACACCCACGGCACACCGGACTGCAGATCCGAAGTGAACAAACTGGGCCCGAAGTGCCACATCGCGACGATACCGAGCGCACAGAAGGCTGAGGAACTAAGGAGGGATTTGAGACGGTCCATGGGATTCCAGAAAGCGGCTAGCCCGGCCAGCCAAGCGAATCGACCGCACGGTGGCTGCAGAGGTAGAATCGACGCGAGTGATGGTTTCCTTCACAGGGGTGGCATTCCGCCGTGAACTCAAGGCGGGGTCCAGACGTTTGCGCGAATCACGTTGTGGTGCTCCGCCGAGCGCCGCAAGTGAGCCGGCCGTCCGGGGCATGCGCACGATCGCACGTCGTGATATAGTCGTTCGGCGGCGGAGCGGACGGGACGGCCCGGGAACACCCTACCCACCACCACCCCATGACCACCACCCCCAACCTCAACTGGATCGCCAACTACATCTGGGGCATCGCCGACGATGTCCTCCGCGATGTCTACGTCCGCGGCAAGTACCGCGACGTCATCCTCCCCATGACCGTGATCCGTCGTCTCGACGCGGTCCTCGAACCCACCAAGCAGGCCGTCCTCGACATGAAGGCTTCGCGCGACGCGATCGGTGTCGTCGACCAGAGGGCCGCGCTCCGCGAGGCGGCCGGACAGACCTTCTACAACGCGTCGAAGTTCACCCTGAAGGACCTCCGGGCCCGGGCCAGCCGCAGCCAACTCAAGGCCGACTTCGAGGACTACCTCGACGGCTTCTCGCCAAGTGTCCAGGACATCCTCGACAACTTCGAGTTCCGCAACCAGATCCCGCGCCTCTCCAAAGCCGACGCCCTCGGCTCGCTGATCGAGAAGCTCACCTCGCCCGAAGTCAACCTGAGCCCGGATCCGGTGATGGACACCGACGGCACGGTCCGGCATCCCGGCCTCGACAACCACGGCATGGGCACGGTCTTCGAGGAGTTGATCCGGCGCTTCAAAGCTCTCCAAGATGAAGCAGGGGACCAGGCTCGGAAGCCGCATCGCCGCGTGATCATGGGTATCATGAACGACGACACGGCTGTTCTCACAGTTCATGAACAACCCGGATTTCGAACGGTGGTTGGGAGGTGTGGCGCTAAAGGTGGCGTATGAGGAGGTGGAGCGCGATGGCTGAGGAGGCGCACGGATCAACTACGGAGGACAGCCCAGAACGGACGCGCCACCCATTCTCGGCGTATCGCCGGGACATGGCACGATGCGTAGCCGAGTCCTTCGAGATCTCGAAGAGGGTATCGGCTTCGGTCCCTCCACCTACGGGGCCAGAGTCAATGCCGGACCCACCGTCCACCCTTGACTTAGAGCAAGCGCTTGAGTTTTGGCACCGCTACAACTCCCTGCTCGTACAAAAGGCCAACTTGCATATCCTGGCTGTCCTACTGGCGAATCGCCACAGCAATATCCACTCGATGGCCATTCACATGAGAATCGTCCTTGAATGTGCCGGACAAGTTGCCAATTCGGTCAACACGCTCTTCACACGCCCTGTACCAAAAGGGAATCCGCTACTAACACAGGCGAACTACGACTTCTTTGACACGATGATCCGCCTCTTCCATCGACACTACAGTTCCGACGATCTCAATGACCTGATCCGTCAAGTGGACCCGGAGCACGGAAAGCCCCGCCGAACTCGAAAGTTGACGTATTCTGATCGTGTGAAGTATCTGATGGGTGGTCAGGAGTGGTACTCGTATCTCAGTGATCGTTTTGTCCACACCGAGGCGGCGCATCTTGTTGGCATCTCCTACCATGGTGGGGTACAATCATCAAATCTACCCGAGGACCATCTCGCATTTGCGTGTCTACTCGATTACCTGGGTCGCCAGACCATCTACATGCTCGCCTGCACCATCGTAACCGCTGAGGATATCCGAGAGAGCGTGTTGGAGGCAAAAGCCCTACTCGAGAGTGTTTCCGATAAGCAAAGACGATTGTCCATGTCTCACAGGAGTGTTGGCCCCAGCCGATGAAGGAGACGCCCCGTTCCTACGCCCGGTATTGTGACGAGTCGTTGGGGCGTCTCAGACGCCTTAGGGAATGCCATCTCCGGCTAGACCCAATGCATCGTCGGATTGAGCCTAACGAAGAGACATATGTCCTGCGCATGCGCAAGGCACTTCTTCACATTGTGGCAATTGAGCAATGGGAGGTTACACCAGACATCCTGCACGTGATCGCGCCCGAACTTAGGGTTGCCTATGAACAGCTCGATGATTGCATTGACGAGCTGCCGCAAGAACTGCGGGAATTGGTTCACGGGGCCGAGAAGGGTGGAAGCGTCGGTGCTCGGCGAGAATGGAACAAGCGAAACAGAGAGTTCTTGTCTCGGTTCTTTCATCCGACACCTGTAAGGTTGGTACTGGGGATTGATAAGGGTGGGATGGGTCCTAGCAAGGATATGGTCTGCTATGGCTACATCTTGATGCATCTTGCACTCCTCAATACTCGGTACGGCGTAGCTCTGAAAGGCCTCGCTGCGAAGCGGCGGTCCTCTGTGGAATCCGAGATCGATAGCATATTGTTGGAGATCTTTGAGAGGGATCCCCCGGAATCCTTAGTAGCTACCCTTCTCGTCTATCAAGGGCACGACCGGTCACAAGAAGCAGACCCAGATACGGCCAGGAAGGTCGGAGAATAGCAGTGTTCCCAATCGTACTAGGTCACGCAACCCGGTAAAGGCGAGTTGTCACAATGTAAACGGTAGTTTGCAGAGACCGACGCCTTCGCGACTGTCCGTTCGCCTCATCCCCGATACACCTCCTCCCGGTGCCACTCCACAAACCGTCGATCCGGCGCGTCAGCCACGCTAATCGGCACCCGAATCGCCCTCCCCATCAACCCCACCAGCCGCCTCGCAGCCGGACTTCTCCCACGCACTCTCCCCGACACCAGAATCCGAAATCCACGCCCCTTTGCCTGCAACCCCATCGCCCCAAGGTCCAGTGCCTTGTGATGCACGGAGCACAGCGCCAGGCCATTGGGAACCACGTCCCGGCCATCGTGGGAATGCCACCGGATGTGTCCGGCATCCAGTCCGAGCAGGCGGTCGCCGAAGCGGATGTCGTACTCGCACACGGCGCAGCGTTCGCCGTATGCCTCAAGGACGCGCTTGCGGAACCGGGGATCCCGCGGCGTGTACTCCCTGACCTTCCTGCCTCTTCGGGGCATGGCTCGTCGAGTCCGTGTGAGGATGGTTCCGCCGCGAGCTGCGCGGCGTCGAGGATGTCCTGGTGGATCGATGGCGGAAAGTGTTCGGACAGGATCTGGCGAGCAGCGCGGGACACGAGTTCCGGATGGCGCCATAGCAGATCGTGGATGTCCTGCCGGAAACCGCCCGTGATCCCGAGTCGCTTTGCTTCGCTGACGCGGAGGTCTGTCGCCCGTCCCGTGGACAGCCGTGATTCCTCGGGTATCTCCCACAGACGGTCGTCGTTTCGCAACCTGCCGAATGGGTAGTGGACTCGGGGTGGCGCATTTGGTCGTCCGAACTCTGTCCACAGTGCCTTGAACCGCTCATCCGCAGTCTCATACGGGATGAGTCGACTCTCCGGCCCCAAGCCGACACGGCCAAGCGCCAACAGTAGCATCAGCGGCTTGTGGGGTGCCCGACCGCCATGGCTTCGATCGATCCTGACGGCGGCCAACCGCTCAAGGAATTGTTCGGGAGTCACTTGTCTTCGTGCGTGAACCCTGCCGTACGCCGGGTGCCGGGAGATGCAGAATCGTGCTAAGCCGCAGGACGACTACCGACTATCAGCAGGTAAAGTTGACGGTCGCGATCTTGCCTGCTTCGACCACCGTCGCCTTCTCGCTCGGATTGGGATAGCATGACAGAATCACCTTCACGATCTGGTCGCCCGGTTGCAACCCCGTCAGTCGGTACTTGCCGCTTGCGTTCGTCTCCGTTCTAGCACCGTCGATCCAGTCCGTTCCCAGACGGTAGGCATAAACCGATTCGGCATCCGCTGCTGCGCTGTCCTCGGTTACCGTACCTTCGATCCAGCCCGTTGATGCCGGAGCGAACGCCAGCGTGTCGGTGGCCTCGCTGCAAATCCGTTCAGCCGTGTAGCGCCGCTCGCGGTCGTCACCTGGCGCCTCACCGTACATTGAGCACCCGTCGTACGTCAGCAGCATCATGTCCGGCGACCCTAACCGCAGGAATCCCTCCAGCAGCTTCGGGTGGCCCGTGGTGTCGGTCGAGGCCTCGATCATTCCGTGGACCCGTGCGCCGTCGTAGTCGAGTAGCATGATATAGCTGATCGAATCGCTCGATACGTCAGCCTGAGCGCCGGGAATTGCAGGAATCCGTGGCTCCGAAGTGGTTGCCTGCCACGCGCCCGATATCATGTCGGAGCTGTCCTCCACCTCGCCGACCATCATCTCGCATCCGGTGGAGGCGATCAGGAGTGCAAGCGCGTTTCCGGCCCATTTCGGCAGGTTTCTCATTCGCCCAGAACTGTGGCTATCGTGTTCAGCGGGAAGCCCGACGTGGAGTTTCGCCGGGAAACGACCGGCGGGGACGGTAGGGGAGCTAGCGCCGGGGCGCAAGAGAACGGATCCGTGCGCCGGCTAATGATGCATACTGACCCGAGACGTGCTGGCGACCATCACCTCGTCCGCCTTCCGGACGAAATGCTCGAGGAACTTCTTCTCCCGCGACAGAGGACGGCGCGGGCGGACGGATGGAGGGGTGAATGTGGGGGCTCGTCGGCACCCGAGGGCTGGCTGACTAGTCATCCGGCCGCTGGCCCCCGGCCGTTTCATCCTTCTCACCCAGACATCCCCTGCAGCGCCGGCTGAGGTCGGGAGACGTCAATCCTCCCGCACGCGTGCCAGGAAGTCTTGAGGTGTTTCGCAGTCGAGGATTGCGGCGGAAAGCAGGGCGATCCGATCCCGGCCGCGGCTTTCCACAAGCAGCTGCTGCGATTCGTCTGCGGTCGCCTGGCCGAACTTCCGCGCGATCTGCTGAACCGTACGGCCACCTGCCCCTCCTCACGCCCCAGCTCCCTGACCTCGTCCCAGCCCCGCTGGAATTCTGTCACCACTGTGCCCATCGCCATCGCCACCTCCAATTGCTGGGTGGAAGTCCCCTTCGAACGTAATGTCGCCTTTACCGACCGGGCCATGAACCGGTCGAAGTCTTCGTCTTCGCAGGCTTCGACCAGCGGTCCCATAATCGTGAGCACCGCTCGCATTTGCACGGCCGTCTTGACGCCGGACAGCGCCAGCACGGCTTGTGGCAGGTCCAGAGGGTCGGTCGGCTGCGCTTTGCTGGGCATCAGGCCCACTACCCGATAATGTCGGCGGATGAGGAGTTCGATCATCCCGCGGGTCGGAGAAGGGCTTCTTGAATGCAGCGTCGTCCATTGACGAAACGGCCCCGGGTCGGGTTGAATTGGCCCCTGCGGGGCACGGAGCCACTATGCCTTGCGGGATAGTCGGGGCGATTGGACAGGTGGGCGCTGGAGCGGCGAGGCTCGTAGTAGACCCGTCCGCCTGGCTCTTGCCGGAGCGGCCCGATTCCTGTTGGTTTCGGAGGTCCACCTGAACCCCGATTCGGCCCATCCCGAGAGGAAGACGCGCCGCGCTGACACGGAGAAACCTGGTGAGCGGACGAAGAGCCCGGCAGACCCTCGCTCCTGGTGTGCTTCGCTGGGCGCGGGAGCGGGGTGGCCTCGCGCCGGAGCGGCTCGCGGCGAAGATGAAGGTGAAGCTCGACCGGCTCCGTGACTGGGAGAGTTCCGGGAGGATCAGCCTGGCCCAGGCGGACAGGATGGCGCGCCATACCCGCACTCCGCTCGGCTATCTCTTCCTGAAGGCGCCGCCGGAAGAAGATCTTTCCATTCCCGACTATCGTACCTTTGCGGGAGGGGCTCCCGCGCGCCCGAGTCCCGACCTGTTGGACACCATTCACCTGATGAGACGCCGACAGGCGTGGATGCGTGACGAACTGGTCGAAGTCGGCGCGGATCCCCTTCCTTTCGTCGGAAACTCCCGGGGTAAGTCCTCCTCCGATGCAGTCGCCGAGGCCATGCGGACGGCTTTGTCCCTGTCCGCCGGTTGGGCGGCTACACAACCCAATTGGACCTCCGCGCTGCGCCACCTCCGGGACTGTGCGGAGGAAGCAGGGGTCTTGATCGTCTTCAACGGCATTGTCGGCAACAACACGAGCCGCAAGCTGGACCGGAGCGAGTTCCAGGGCTTCGCGCTGGTGGACAGCCATGCGCCGCTGGTCTTCGTGAACGCCGCGGACTTCAAGACGGCGCAGATGTTCACGCTCGCGCACGAACTCGCCCACCTTTTTGTGGGGGCGCCGGGTGTGTCGAGCCTCGGCGACTTGGAGCAGCCGCACCATGACACCGAGCGCTTCTGCAATGCCGTGGCTGCGGAGTTTCTGGTTCCCGCCGAGGAGATGACCGACCAGTGGGTACCGGCTGTCCAGGCGGAAGAGGCGCTCCAGGCGGCGGCGAGGCGATTCAAGGTCAGCATTGTGGTGGCCGCGCGCCGGGCCGTTCACCTCGGGCTCATTCGGCCGAGTGAGTTCCGGCGCTTCTACGAGCGGCACACGGGCGCGATAAAGCCGAGTTCCGGAGGCGGCGACTTCTGGAACAATCAGAATACCCGGATCGGACGCAGGTTCGGGTCCGCCGTCTACCGAGCGGTCGTGGCGGGCCGTCTCACCTACCGGGAAGCCTACGCACTGACCGGGCTGCGGGGCGACACGTTCGACAAGTTGCTGCGGCGGATGGATGCGGCTCCTTGACCGACGCTCGGAAACGTCTGCCACAAGTTCGAGTTGCCCGTCAAGGACACCTTCGAGATGCTTCGCGAGTTGCAGGTTCGTTTCGGGTGGGAGAGGTAGGGTAGTGCCGGATCAGGATCGACGTTGCTTGACCGAGCACCCCGCGAGATGACAACGCCACCGTACAAGATGTAAAGCAGACATTACGCTCTGACAGACTGCCGAAATCGAGCCGGAACGTCGAAAGCGGACTAGACCGGCGAGCTGGGTGGTCGCGATCACGACCCGACCCCGTGCGTCCGAGTGGATCATCGATCTTGGCGCGAGTCCTCCCGCACGCTTCCTCCCTTGTGCCCGCCGCCACCCCACCGGCAACCTCCACCCCGCGCCCGCATCCCCGGCGATCCTCCCACCCCCAGGAGCCCTCAATGCGACAACACTCCCCATTCTCCGAACGAACCGAGCGCACCGTCATCGCCGTCATCTGCCTCGACCTCGTCCTCCAGACCGCCGAGACCGTCGAGGCGCTCGCCGATGCCGCCACCCTCTTCTTCTACGCCGGCGTCGCCATCTGGCTCCTCTACACCATCGAATGGTGCATCCGCATCCGCCGCGCCGAGGACTGGAAGAAGTACGCGTTCAGCTTCATGGGCGTCGTGGACTTCCTGGCGGTGCTGCCGCTGTGGGCGTTCACGGGATTCGATCTGAAGGCGCTTCGGGCCTTTCGCCTGTTTCGGCTCTTTGTCTCGACGGCGAAGCTTGCCACCCGCACCAGCGCCGTGGTCAAGCTCGCGCGCGCGTTCCGGTTCGCCATGGACGAGGCCGGTGCGCTGTTCGCGGGCACGTGTATCGTCGTGGTCACGGCGGGGTTCGGCATGTACCACCTCGAGCGCGACGTGCAGCCGGAGGTCTTCGCCACGGTGTACGACGGCCTGTGGTGGGCGGTGGTCACCCTGACGACGGTGGGGTACGGCGACATACAGCCCGTGACGGGCGGCGGGAGGATCTTGGCCACGGTGGCGATGTTCGCCGGGATCGGGGTGATCGGGGCGGCGTGCGGGATCATGGCCGATGCGCTGCGGGAGGCGAGTGTCGGGGAGGGGGCGGGGTAGGGGGAGTTGGGCCCCGAGGAAGCTCCCACGCCACACCGACTGAGGTCCTGCGGCTTGCATCGGACGGAGCGCGGGTGGTGCGCGAGTATTCGGCTGGGGCAGGGTGCGTTGAGCCACCGGCGCCCACGGCGTGGCGAACATACCTCGTCGGACGCCGCAGTCGCTAGTTGGAGGTCCCGGAGTGCATTAGTTTCCGCAGTCTGTTGAGGCGAAAACGGTTTTTTCGCCCAGAAGCAGAAACCCGATCCCTTCCCCACCCATGGAGGTCTGTGTTGTTCACACACTCGCGCGGTCTTGATTCAATCGATCAGTATCTCCGAGATGTAGAGCGCTATCCGCCTATCTCGAGCCCGGAGGAGGAACGAGCCTTGGCGCGAAGGGCTCGGGAGGGTGATCAAGAGGCTACGGATCGCCTGGTGACTGCCCACCTTCGCTTCGTCGTTTCGTACGTCAAGAAGTACCAGGGCCGAGGTCTGGGACTGGCGGAACTGGTCAGTGCCGGGAACGAGGGGCTTCTGAAGGCGGTTCAGAGATTCGACCCCGACAAGGGCGCGAGGTTCTCCCACTACGCCCACTGGTGGGTTCGTGCGACCGTGGAACGGGCGCTGCCCAAGCAGACGCATTCAGATGGCACCTCGGTGAGCGAGACCCCGGATCTGACACGCTTAGCCCGTTTGAACAACGCCTTGACGAAGCAGCTTGGGCGAAGGCCGACCGAAAAGGAACTCGCTCGGGAGATGGGTGAGTCGGTCGGGACGATTCGTGCACTCGGCCGTATTGCCGCGACCCAGTCGAGCTTGGCCGTCCCGCTCGGGAGTGGTGATCGGGACAATGAAAGCCTCGGTGAGCTGTTGTCCGGTCCAGAGAGTAGCGATATCGAAGATGAAGTGGACGCCGCCACCCGCCGTGAGTACCTCGAGAGGGTGTTCGAAGGCAAGCTGACCGCACGCGAGCGCAGGGTCCTCTACCTGTACTACGGGCTCGACGACGGCGAAGGGCGGACGCTAGAGGAAGTTGGCTCCTTCCTGGGCGTGAGCGGCGAGCGCATCCGCCAGATTCGCGACCAGGCGTTGGAGAAACTGCGGGGGCAAGAAGGCTAGACCCGGTCGTTACCGTGGATCCTCCTGCGCTCGCGCGAATCACTCTCCTGCCGGTGGCCAATCGGGCATCGCGCGGAACATGTACTGATCGAACATGGGGACAGTGAACGCGGTGTGCCCATGCGAAGGGCTCCAGATCATACCCTTTCGGATCAGGCCGGTCCGAAGGGGTCCGGCGGAGGTGACTGCGATCCCCAGCTTTGCCGCTACTTCTCCTGAACGGTGCGGACCGGGGCCCAGTTCAGCCATGGCTCTCAAGTAATCCTGCTCCCTTGGGGTGAGGCGGTCGAAGCGGACGCGGAAGAAGCTTGCATCCAGGGCAGCAGTAGCCTTTCCGCTGGCCGAGACCACATCCTGCCGTGTCACGGGTGACCTGGGCGCGACGCTCCAGGAGTGCGCCCCCCATTCCTGGAGAAAGTAGGGATAGCCTTCGGTTCGTCCGGCTATCTCCGAGAGGGCGTCGTCGTCGATTTCCGCCCCGGCATCCTCGATCGGAGCTCGAATGGCGCGCTTTATGGCATTCTCATCAAGGGGGCCGACACCGGGGAAATCGAAGAGGCGCTCCGAATAGCTCTTGGCTTCTCCCGACAGCGCCGCGAGCTGGGGCAAGCCCGCTCCGAACATGAGCAAGGGCAGTGCCTTCTGGCTGATTCGGTGCAGTGCGACAATGAGCGCGCGCAAATCCTCGTCGTTCAGGTACTGTACCTCATCGATCAGGATGGCTGCGGGCTGGTCCGCGGCTCTTGCGGCTTCTCCAATCGCCACCAGGAGGTCTGTGAGATCGATCTCCAGGTCTCCCGACGCAGCCAGGCCCGGCTCGGGCTTCACACCCACTTCGAACTCCGCGTAGGACACCTTGAAGGCGCTGGCGAAATTCCGTAGGGCACCAAGTGCGTGATTCCCCAAAGCCCGCGCCCTTTCTTTCCCGCTGATTCGATGGAGGATTCTGCGGAGCCTGGGAACGAGCAGTCCGGCAAGGCGGCGCTCTTCCGGTGCCTCGATGATGGCGGTCAGATACCCCAGTGATTCTGCCAGTTCTCCGATCCTGGTCAGGAGGACGGTCTTCCCCACGCCTCGGAGGCCGAGAAGCATCATACTCTTTGCATGCCGCCCAATCTGAATGCGCTGTAAGGCAATGCTCGCCGTCTCGAGCAACTCGTCGCGACCGGCCAAGGCTGGTGGCCGCGACCCCGCACCCGGTGCGAACGGGTTGACAACAGGATCCATCGAACCCCTTTAGAGAAAGTTAGGATGAGTTAGAGACAAATACGGCTATAACCCTATCTAACTGTGCTTAGCTCTGTCAAATGGGAGGGCTCATCACCGGGGCTAAAGGCACTTCAGGGACATGTCGGCGGATGAGGAGCGTGATCCCCGAGAGCGCCAGCACGGCCTGTGGCAGGTCCTACGCGTCTGTCGGCCGGGCCTCGCGGGGCATCCGGCTCATGCCTGTCCAGCAACAATCTCGGCGGGCGCCAGCTCGCTCGATCTGAACGGGTCGAGCACGCGGACATCTCCGAACGCATGCCCATGCTGCAGATCCTCGGTCAACAGGATCGAGCAGCCCAGGGACTGGGCCGCCGCGACAATGACGGCATCCCACCACGACACGGAATGGCCATCCTGGATATGCCAGGCCCGTTCCAGGATACGGAGGTCGATCGCCACGGGTTGCCACACGGCAAGATCCTGAACGATTCCGCGTGCTTCTGCCGGGGCGACACCGATCCGCGCCTTGCCGGTCAGGGTCACGTAAAGCTCCTGGAGGACCTGGAAGCTCAGGCGTCCGGTGCGGGAGCGCGCAAGGTGGGCGATCCACTCGTCGGCACGAGCCTGCCTGGCCGGATCGCCACGATCGTGACGGTAGACGAAGACGTTCGTGTCAACGAAGACGAGTGCGGACATACAGTTCGTCCCGGGATGGCCGACGCCCGCCAGGCCAGTCGATCTTGCGCGGCTCTCTGGCCAGATACCGCTTCATGGCGACCTCGTAGTCGTCCTCGCGGTCCCGCTTCCGTTCCAGCAGTTCACGGATCCACTTGGAGACGCTGCGATCGTCTTCGGCGGCCCTGACCCTCAGCCACCGGGCGACATCCTCGGGCAAGGTGATGGTGATGTTCTTCACAGGTCCGTCGTTCCTTCTTCGCACAAGGGATTTACAACACGATTATCGTGAAACACGAAAACAGTGTCAAATCAGCCGGTCGCCCGAATCGGCAACGGGGCGGTGGGGCACTGAGGGTCTTACCCCACCCCCATCTCCCCCAGAAACTGCGACGCCCTCTTCCCATACCCGTAGTACTCACGCGCCCGCGTCAACGTCAGCGTCTCCTGGGCCCGCGTGATCGCTACAAAGCAGCTCCGCCGCTCCTCCTCCACCTCCTTGCTCGCCGGCCCTCGCTGGAGCGCCCGATACGACGGGAATACCTCCTGAGCCATTCCGATCAGGTAGACGTGTCGGAATTGGAGCCCCTTCGCGCGGTGCACGGTGATGCACTGGATCGCGTTGGGGGCCGGCGGGCGAGTCTTTGAAGAAAGGTCCAGCCGCTGCAGATAGGTGTTCAGGTTCACCCGTGGACCGCACTCCCGCAGGATGTCCCGGTGCAGGGCCCGCCAGGTCTCGACCTCATCTGCGGTCAGTTCGGTCGCATCGTCATCGCCCCACGATTGCCATTCCCCGTCGAGGACGAAGTTCACGATCTCCGGGAAGTTGAGCCCGTCCACGAGATCGGTGCGGATCCGCTGCAGCGCCGCCCGATCTCGCTCAGCCTCCGCGGCCTCCGCCAATTCAACCCAGGCCCGCAGGAAGTCTCCACCGGCCAGCGCCGCCGCGGCTCCAACCGCGTGCGGCTCGATCACCGCGCCCGTCAGGCGCTCCCACCGTGTACAGATCCGCCGCAACACGACCCTGTCGTGCCGAGAGTTGGCCAGCCTCAGCGCCTCGACCAGAACACCCAGGATGGGGGAATCGAACTTGCTCTTCCGTTGGGGCACGAAGGCCTCATGGCCCACCAGTTGGAGCCCTTCGGCGGCGAGCTGGACCAGCCGGTTGGTTCGGCCGAGAACGGCACACTCCCCAGCCACCAGACCACGCTCGTGAATGTCACGTCCGGCAAACTGGGCTTCCTGGTTCTGATAGTTGACCACCTCGTGCCGCACGACGCCCGCGTACGGGGGCTGCGGCTCGCGAAGAGAAACGGTCTTACGGGTGGCGATCAGCCGTGTATTGTGCCCGATGAGCCGATTCGCGTGACGCACGATTTCGGGGGGGCAGCGATAGCTCTCCGGCAGCTGGATGGTCTCGACTTCGTAGTCATGGCGCAGGTCGTCGAACCGCCTGGGACTGGCCCCGTTCCACTGGTAGATGATCTGGTCGTCATCGGCGACGACGAAGAGGTTGTGCCGTCGGCCGGGGGCGATCAGGCGAAGCAGATCGTATTGCGCCCGGTTCGTATCCTGGAACTCGTCTACGCAGATGTGCGTCCACCCCAGCCGCACTACTCGAGCGACCGCCGGCTTTTCGCGGAGGAGCCGGTTCGCGAAGTGGAGCAAGCTGCCGAAATCGAGGCGGTTGGCGTTGATCAGCGCGTCGCAGTATTGCTGGAAGAGTGCTGGCAACCACTCGGGAGTGGAAGCCAAAGAGGCCGACGGGCCTTCGCCAGCGTACGATTCGGCGAAGAGCCGATCAATCAGTTGCAGCACGTTGTTACGGTCCGCTGGCAGCGCCGCGTCGCCGTCCTGCAGGTCGCGGATTACATCTTCGAGGATGGCGATCCGGTCTTCGTCCTGAGTGAGAAGGTGAAAGTCCGGCCGGATTCCCACGTGGCCCCCGTGTTGACCCAATACATCGGCCGCGAACGCGTGAAAGGTGCATAGGAGGGCGCGGTCGGTGTGTTGCCCGAGGCGCCGATCAACCCGATCCCTCATCTCGGCGGCGGCCTTGTTCGTGAACGTCAGGGCGAGTGCCGCAGCGTTCCCGTCGTCCCCCAGCAGCCGAGCCACCCTGAAGGTGAGCACCACGGTCTTGCCTGAACCGGGGCCCGCGAGTACAAGCAGCGGGCCGTCGTTCCAGTCCACCGCCCGTCGCTGGTTCGCGTTGAGGTCGTCGAGGGTGATCATTGCCAACCGCTTCCTGCCAGTGACACCACCTTTTCCAGCACGGCGCGGATTTCGGGAGTTACGCCAGCTTCGTCGCGTGCCTCCATCTCCAGGGCGACCTCGGCGGCAGCTCTGGTCTTGTGTCGTTTCCGGTAGCGTTCATACACCTCTTCGTAACCGTTCGCTTTCAGATGCTCTTCGATGTTGGGGTAAGGGAACACGAACCTATCCGCCTCCTCGGCGCCCGCCAGATTCTCTCGGAGTTTCGGCTCATCCTTCTGCCTATTGGCATCATCATCGCCAACGCAGTACCAGGGGATGCCGAGCGCGTTGGCGATCTTGGCCAGCATGCCGACGTCGGACTGCTTGAATTCTACTACGCGGACACCTTCACGGTGCAGGTTCAGGTTGAGTGCCCGCGCAGCGGCCGGGTAGACCCAACTCTCGGTTTCGCCCTTTACCAGCAACCAGCACCGGGCGAACAGCAGTTCGCCACGCGCCTGACGGATGTGGTAGTTGAACTTTCGGGTTTCCTCCTGGGAGAGCAGGCCACTGGGCACTCGAAACGCCCTGATCCCGTCCTGGGTCCGGGCCAGTCGGCGGATGTCAAGGACATCTGTTTCCGCAAGCAGGTCGCCGCTGTGAGTCGAAATCAGCTTCTGGCCGCTGAAGCCGCGAACTAGTTCCCAGAGGGCCCGTATAGCGGACGGATGCAGATGGGCTTCCGGCTCCTCCAATGCGAGAACGGCGGCCCCCTCAGTCTGGGCTTCCAGGAAAGCCGCGAAGAGCATGAGCACTGCCAGGCTCTGTGTTCCTTCTCCATGCCGACCGAGGGGGATCTTGGCACCGGTGGTCGTACCGAGTTGCACCTGTGCCTTGGCGAGCATGTCAAACATCCGATTGGGCACGGCTTCGATGGAGACGGCGTCGCCGGAGGCCAACGGAACCACGGACTGCACCCGGCGAAGGCCGTCCTGCACCTGTTCGAAGCTGGAGTGAGATTCAACGACGAGGTTGTTTACTTCCCTGAGCTTCGCTTCAATCTCTGCCTTCATTTCCACGGAGAGTTGCGAATCCTGCAGGAAGGGTCTCCAGAACGGCCCCTTGGCATCGAAGTGACGGGCAGCGTCACGGAGGGCAGTCAAGTAGTAGTACCGGAGCTCATCTTGTAGCACCGCAAGCGCCCGGGCACCGGCTCGGCTCAAGGGGTCCCCGTTCAGGTCGAGAAACTCCCACCGGTGGCTGATATCCCTCGAACTTCGATCGTACTCGCAGGTGACGCGTAGACAGACGTGGTTCCGTCCCTGGCCATCAAGTTGGAGAATCGCCGCTCGATTCAACCGGCCCAACAGTTCGTCGTCCCATTCCTCTTCGGCTGTATCCGAAAACCTCACCTCGATCTCGATCGGGTCGGCCAGGGCGGGTTCGGCCCCGCCGTCGGGTAGGTGAAAGTCAAACGCGTCGAAGACGAATTGGCGCCGGGGCCCGAGCTCACGAAGGCAGAGCTTCAGCGCGTCGAGCTGTGGCCTGCAAGCTAACGAGAACGGATCAGGGAGCGGTCAACGCAAGCCAATGTGTAATGTGTAGATGGCATATTGTCGTGTTGACATTACACTGTAGATGGATCGCTGCGCCGAACTTCAGTTCCACGAGGGCGGCAGGAGGGCGAGCGTTGCCACGCGCCGGACTCGCGTCCGTGTTGTCAACGTCGCCATTCCTCCTCTCCGCTCCCACTGTCTTCCCACCGGTACTCAACTCCCAAAGTGCCCCGCACGGCAGACACTCGTCTCCCATCTCACTCCCTTGTGCCCGCCACCACCCCACCGGCAACCTCCACCCCGAACCCGCGATCCCCCCGCCACGGGAGCCCCCCATGCGACATACCTCCCCCTTCTCCGAACGTACCGAACGCGCCGTCATCGCCGTCATCATCATCGACCTCGTCCTCCAGACCGCCGAGACCGTCGAGGCCCTGTCCAACGCCGCCACCCTCTTCTTCTACGCCGGCGTCGCCATCTGGCTCCTCTATACCATCGAATGGTGCATCCGCATCCGCCGAGCGGAGGACTGGAAGAAGTACGCGTTCAGCTTCATGGGCGTCGTGGACTTCCTGGCGGTCCTGCCGCTGTGGGCGTTCACGGGATTCGATCTGAAGGCGCTTCGGGCCTTTCGCCTGTTTCGCCTCTTTGTCGTGACTGCGAAACTCGCCACGCACACCAACGCCGTGGTCAAGCTCGCAAGGGCCTTCGGGCACGCCATGGACGAGGCCGGTGCGCTGTTCGCGGGCACATGCATCCTCGTGATCACGGCCGGGTTCGGCATGTACCACCTCGAGCACGGCGTGCAGCCCGAGGTCTTCACAACGGTGTACGACGGCCTGTGGTGGGCGGTGGTCACCCTGACGACAGTGGGGTACGGCGACATCCAGCCCGTGACGGCCGGCGGGAGGATCCTGGCCACTGTGGCGATGTTCGCCGGGATCGGCGTGATCGGATCGGCGTGCGGGATCATGGCGGATGCGCTGCGGGAGGCCAGTGCGGGGGAACAGGCAGCGTAGTGGGCGAGCGAACAGCGCGGTCCATTCCCGAAGACGCTAGATTGAAGCGTTCGTTGATGGCCTTGGATCCAGGTGATCCTGGAGGTGGACGATGAAATACCGGGTAGCGCTACAAGAGTCCGAAGAGGGATTCTCCGTCTGGGTTCCAGGCCTTCCGGGCTGTGTGTCCCAGGGGGTGACGGAAGAAGAAGCCCTGGCGAACATCGCCGACGCCGTACGCGAGTACATGGAAGTGGCGGTCGAGAATGCCGCCGGCATGGCGATCCGTGAGATCGAGGTCGCCGTGTAGGCCGTGCCCAGGATACCCGGTGTCAACCACCTTCGGGCCGTGCGTGCGCTCGAAAAGGCGGCGAGGATGGCCAGCTTCCGCTCTTCCCCCCGTCGAACCCTTGTCCCCACCCACCCCGCACCGGCATCTTGCCGTATGCATCGCCTCTTCGCACTCCTCTCCCTGGTGGCCATCTCCTGGTCCCACGTCGCCGCGATTCGGTGCGCGACGGGCGGATCGATGATCCAGGGGCCGGCCGAAACCGTGATGGCACATCACGACGGAGCCTCGCACCCTACGGGCGGAGAATCCTCCCACTCCCATCGGCACGACGATCGCGAGCGTGGAGAGTGCGCGATGATGTTGGCCTGCGCCGTCACCTCGGGTGAACCCTTGCGCCCGGCCGACATCCGGTCCTTCCCCGGTGTCGCCTTCCAGGCTGGCCCGTTCGTTCAGCAGGCCCCCTCCGTCGTCGCATCGAGCGTCGATCCGCCGCCTCCTCGCCACGACGCCTGAACTTCAGGTAGCGCCCCTCCCGGGCATCTCTCTCAGGCGTTTGTCCCAATGGCGAGGTATTCATGCACATACATCGACCCGTGGCGGCCACCTGCGCCGTCGCCGCACCGGTGCTCCTGTTCCTGTTGCTGCTCCCGCGGCAGGCGGGCGCGCAACACATGCACCCCGCAATGGAGCCCGAGGCGGGGCACCGGATGCAGCACCGGATGTTCCGGCTCCCGCTGGGCGGCTGGCAGGTCGTCGGGATGGGGCAGGTCTTTCCCGTGGTCACGACCGGAGGCCCTGCAGGCGGGGACGGCGGCGCACTCCGGCGCACCGAGTGGTATCTGACCCAGCCGGCCCTGATGGTGAATCTGGAGAGCCCGTCCCGCCGGCTTGTCCTCCGCACGACGCTCAACTTCGAGGGGGTGACCCTGGGAGGCGGCGAACTCACCTGGGGTGGTTGGGGGGAAGGCTTCATCGACAAGCGGCATCCGCACACGCTCCTTCACGAGGCGATGCTCAGCTGGAACCTCTGGGAGATCGCCGGTGGAGGGCTGTCGCTTTCCGCGGGAAAGGGATTCGCTCCCTACGGCACCGACGACCCCATGTCCCGTCCCGGGCTGAAGTATCCCACGAACCATCATCTCTCGCAGGTCCTCGAGCGCTGGACCGTGAACGCGATCTGGCGTCTTGCCGGATGGAGCCTGGAAGCGGGCGTCTTCGGAGGCACCGAACCGGAGGGGCCGTATGACTTCTCGAACATCGACGGTTTCCCCAACTCCTGGTCGGGCCGCCTGACGCGGAGATGGACATCGGGAGCGGGTTCCGCCACCGAATGGGAGGCCTCCGTCTCCCACGCTCGCGTCACCGAGTCACACGGTGGCCACGAGGAGACCACCGGGCTGCTGAACGCGGCGCTGCGTCGCTCGGGGCCGGCCGGCCCGGGAGAGCTTTACTGGTTGGCCGAAGCCTCCCGCAGCGATCCGGAAGCCTCCGAAGGATACACGAGTCTTCTCGCGGAGATGAGCTACGCCGCGAACCGTCACCAACCCTATCTGCGGCTCGAATACGCGACGCGGCCCGAGTACGCGCGGACGGGGCCTGCCGGCTCGGACGACTTCTTCCGCTACGATCACGACGGGCACGCGACCGGTGCGACCCGATGGCTCATCGCCACGGCGGCCTACGCCCGGCAGCTGAGTTCATACCCCGCGAGTCTGCGGCCCTTTCTGGAAGTCCAGTATCACCGGGTTCGCGCCGAGCGCGGGGATGTCCCGCGGAGCGGGTTCCCCGGGACGGACTCGTCGTTCTGGGTACTGTCCCTGGGAGCGAGGCTCTTCCTTGGAGGCGGCCCCATGAGAATGGGGAGCTACGGGATTCTGGACCCGATGACGATGATGGGGCGGACGATGGCTGGGGCCTTGCGTCATTGACCGGGGCGGCTGCCGGGTTCGACTCAACGCACGCTACCGCGTCCACAATTCGCTCAGCGGCACCGCCAGCGTGCCCTGCCCGGCCAGCGGCAGGATGTCGCGACCATTGTAGAACAGGATTCCCCCCTCGAAGTCGTCCCCGCACAACGCCGCGAGGCGCGCCATTCCCCGGCCCGCCGACCGCCCGGGCGTGCTTGTCGCCGTGACCTCCATGCCCCAGGTGCGGTTGCCCAGGGTCATCACCAGATCGACCTCCTGCCCGTCCTTGTCGCGGAAATGCCAGAACCGGATGTCGGGATCGGTCCACCCGGCCAGGGTCACCAGCTGATGCGCCGCGAATGACTCCAGGAGATGGCCCATGCGATCCCGCTTTGCGATCCAGTCCCCCGGGCCCAACCCGGCCAGCGTGGCAGCAAGTCCGCTGTCGACCACATGCATCTTCGGTGTCCTGACCAGACGCTTGCCAACATTGCGATGCCAGGGCAGGAGGCGCCGCACCAGGAAGAGCCTTTCGAGGACAGCGATGTACTCACGGACCGTCGCGCGGTCGAGCCCCAACTCGCGCGACAGGCCGGACGTGTTGAGCAACTCGCCGTTTCGCGCGGCCAGAAGCTGCAGAAGGCGCGCTACGCCGTTCACGTCGCGGACCCTCCCCACGTCCAGGACATCCCGGTCCACGATGCTCCGGATGTACTGTCGATGCCACTGGCGTGCACGGGTCGGGCTTCGCTCAAGGGGCTCCGGGTAGCCACCGAAAACCAGTCGCCGGCCAAGACCGGCGGGGTCTGCCATGTGTGCGCCGGGCCGCAGGACGGGCGTCACGGCTCCCGCCAGCAGATCGCTCAGGAAGCGCCCGGGCCGACGTTCCTTCTCCGATTCGGAGAGGGGCATGAGTCGGGCGATCTCCATGCGCCCTGCCAGAGACTCGGAGACCGCGGGGACCAGGAGCAGGTCGGCCGACCCCGTCAGGACGAACCGTCCCGGCTGTCGGTCCAGGTCTACGGACAGCTTGATTGCCGGCAGCAGTTCAGGCGCGCGCTGGATCTCGTCGATCGTGACTTCCCTCGGGAGCGCCGCGACAAAGCCCGCAGGGTCCGCCTTCGCGGCCGACAGGTAGGGGTCGTGGTCGAGACTGAAGAACGGGCGTTCCGGCATCATCGAGCGAACCAGTGTGGTCTTGCCACTCTGGCGCGGTCCGGTGAGACACACCACGGGCGTGTCGGCCAGGGCCCGCCGAAGGATGCGGACCAATGGGCGGGGATACAGAGCAGCAATATCGGCCATGGCTCGGAATGTAGCGGCCATGTGGCGATTACAGAAGCGGCTATATGGCGATTATTACGGCGGCTATCTGACGACTAGCCTCGCTGGCGACACGCTGCTGTGGCTGAACGATCACGGCAGGTGGATGATCGTCGGCTTGCTCCTCGCGGTCGAGTCGCGGGATCTCGACGCAGTGGACCTATGGACCGATCGGATCCTGGGCGAGGGCTGGGCCGACCCCTGGTCAGACAAGTTGATGATCGCACAGATGATCTCGACCCTTCCCGAGCGCCGTGACCGAGCGCTTGAGCTTGCCCGCGCCGCCCTGTCCGACCTGGACGCCGTGGATCTCGCCGGATACCCGGGACGCCCGCTCGGACAGACTGCCTCGGAATATGCCGATGTCCTTGCTGGGGTCCGTGCCGAGGCGCAGGCGGAATACAATCGGTTGCTCGCCGTGGGCTAGTTGCTCCGCCGGCTCAGCGGCCACACCTGCACGTACTCCACGCCGGGGTTTTCGGTCGCCCCTGCTGGCGAAGACCGTGTCAACACCTGAGCCGCCCACCTTTGCGCCCGGACTGTCGCGCGGTGGTACATTCTTGATGTCCAGGCATCGCCCGGCCCTTGAAATCTCGATCAGAGGAGGACTGTCCAATGATGCCGACCAGGATCCGCCCGCCCGCGCCACGACCCCGCGCGCTTCCCGTTTCCCTGTTGCTCGCCTGCGCCGTCTGCTTCTTCCTCCCGACTCCCGCCGCGGCCCAGGACGGCTGGTACATCGGAATGGACCTGGGGCCGTCGCTCGTTCCCCAGGCCGCTCTGTCCGCCATGGACAATGACTGGAGTACGAAGTGCGACCTCATCAACAACCCCAACCGGATCGAGGCGGGCGGTGAGTGCTCGGTGCAACCCCCGCCTGCGATGTGGGAGAACGAGGTGGACGGTGGGACCGGGATTCTGGCCTCCCTCGCACTCGGCTACAGCTGGCGCTCGCTGCGCTTCGAGGCCGAGTACTTCCACCGCACCGCCACGTACGGCGACGCCACCCCCGTGCGGATCGGCGATGTCGTCACCCAAGGCAAGGCCGACCAGGAGCTCGAGGCGGTGGACAGCAGGATCGACGGCCTGATCGGGCACAACTTCTTTGCCAACGCTTATCTGAACATCGGCTCGGGGTCGGAGTACGCCCCCTACGTGGGTCTGGGCGCCGGCCTGGCCGCTGTCTCGGTGGACTACTTCAACCGCTGGAAGCGCAACCACGACCCGAACCTGATCGCCACCTTCGACGACCCCGCCATGAAGGCCCGGATCGCCGGCACCACGAGCATCGCGGGCGGCCGCAGGTCGGACGTCGTCTTTGGCTATCAGGCCCTGGTCGGCGTGGACCGCCGGCTGAGCGAAGCCGTAACGCTCGGCATCAGGCTGCGCTGGACCATGCTGGCCGAGTTCGCGGACGAAGACGAGTACATCCAGCTGCGAAGCCACGAGTCGAGCGTTGGCCGTGGTGAACGGATCGTCTACGAGCTTGCCGCCAACGATCTGTCGGCCCTCGGGGCCACGCTGAGTCTGCGGTACGCGCTCTGAGGCGATAGGGGCCGTCCCGGGCGACCCCGGTCCGGGCCCGGGCCCTGCCCGCTACACCCTCCGAAACCCCCACCCGTACATCACCCCCCCGTAGTAGTTGAACACCCGTCGCGCTTCCTCGTCCTCGAACGGATACCGCGCCCCCATCTGCCGCGCCGCCGCCAGCCCGCTCACAAAACACGTTTCCTGGCTGTTGATCAGCGTATGCGCGCCGCAATGCCAGGTCCGCTTCTTGCCCTGTATAAAGCGAAACAGCGGCACCAGCAGCGCAACATGCTTAACATCATGCACAATGTGTTGAAACCACCATTTCCTTATAACCTTGTCTTCATCAATCCGACTTACAGGATTATATGTCACCAAACACGGCTTGTCCGACTTGTGCACCCACGGCTGCTGGTTGTGCATAATGTATGTGATTTCGTAATTGTCGGGACGGGCGCCGTACTGCTCGATGTGATTGCTCCGCGTCTCCAGCGGCTTCACCTCGTTGTCTGGAAGCACCGACGCGTCCGAATGGACGATCGTATGGTTGTGCAGCTCGCTCTCGTAGCGCACCGACGAGAGGATGTAGCGCTCCAGGAACGAGGGCTGGTCGAGCATCATCAGCGTCTGGTTGGCGTTGCAGGCGAAGATCACCTGGTCGAAGGTCTCCTGCACCCCATGCTCGTCCTCGACCACGACCTCCGAACGGCGCCGATACACCTTCCGGACCGGCCGGTTGAGGTGGATCCTGTCGCTGAAGCCGGCTGACAGGTTCTCGTAGATCCGGCGCGTCCCCTGGTCCCAGGTCTGCATCGGCGTCGTGACCTCGATGTCGAAGAATTCGAGATACCGCGAAAAGAGGGACGCAGGCATGTCGAACACGTTGGTTGCCATCAGGAAGTTGACGAACATGGGCTTGAGGATCTTGTACCGGAAGTCCCCGGAAAGCCCGGCAAGGTTCAGCACCGTTCCCATGCTGATGTAGTTGAACGGGTTCAGCGCGTTCAGCAGCCTCGACCGGGCACGGGTCAGCGCGCCGAACCGGTGCAGGCGCCTCAGGATTCTCTGGAACTTCTCGATCTCCGGCTGCAGCTGCCGCCGGATGTCGGAGTCGAAGTCGTGGGCGTACAGCTGGCCGCGGTACTTCACGCTGTAGCTGAACTGTGTATCGACCAGCTCGATGCCGAACTGCCGCATCAGCAGCACGATGTGGTGATACACCGACGGAATGCACGCCGTGACGGAGATGTCGAAGGGGATCGAGCTGCCGTCGTCCTGGGGCATGTCGACGGTGACCGCGTTCCCGCCGATCTGCTCCGCCGCCTCGTACAGCCGGAAGTCGAAGCGGTCGTCGTGATGAAGCGCCCACGCGGCGCCCAGGCCGGAGACGCCCCCGCCGATGATGGCTATTCTGCGCATGGTCTCCGGTGTCTCGTGGGATGCCCGCTCATTCTTGCCGGGCTTGCGTTCGGGGCTTCGATAGAACAATAGCGGCTGAAATCAATCCCCGGTGGGAGGACCGACCGATGAAGTTGTTGCGAGCCGCCGTTGAGGAGGGTCAGCGAGTAGCCAAGAGCTGGGGTCGGGCCGCTTACCTCCCGATCACCTCAATCCCCTCCGCCTCCGCTGCCGAACCGAGCTTGCGATCCAATGTCGCAAGCCTGCGCCGTTCCCTTAGCGCCAGATCCAGGTATGCCGCGTCGTAAGCCGTCAGGCCGTGGCCCCGCGCGAGGCGCATCAACTCCGGGTGACGCGAGGCGTAGTCGAGTTGGATTCGGAGCGTCTGCAGCCTTGCGAGCGCCGCATCTGCGTCGTCCGGCACAACCCTGCCGCGTCTCTCCGCTCTCAGGAGCACATTGCGTATCTCCAACGACCATAGTGCAGGGACGAGGGCCCCGTTTTCCCTGACCACTTCGAGCGCGGCATCGGCATCCGGTGACTGCTCGTCGGACAGGATCCACGCCGCTGTGGTGGAGCAATCCACCACAGGAGCGCTCACCGGCGGCCTTCGTCGCGCAACGCGAGGATTTCAGATACGGTGAAGCTACCGATGCGCGCCCGGAGCGCCCGCAGCCCCTCGGCAGCCTCGTTGGCCGCTTGCTGGTCGGGAGCGTCGGCAGGAACAAGCATGGCGGTAGGGCGCCCACCGTCCTCGACCACCAGTCGCTTACCCACGTGTCTCAGAGCCCGTTCGACTTGTCGGATATGCGACCGGTGCCCCGGATTGAGGAGCTTCCGCACCGCCCCTTCGCTCAGCCCCATACGCCCCGCCAGTCCGACATTGGACAGCTTCTGGTCACGCATCGCCGTGTAAAGCGCGAGTTTGGCCGCCACCACCAGTGGTACCGCAACCGTGACCTGTCCTGGGAACACGGTACCCGGCGCAGGGACATCCTCACGCGCACGCACATACGCTCCGAGCGCAACTGCCAGTGCATCTTCAGCCATCGCCAGAGCTTCAGCTTCATCCTTGCCACTCGTGAGGGCCTCGGGGACACCCGGAAAGGAGACGGAGAATCCACCGTCCTCCTCGGGCTTCAGCACACAGGGATAGGCGTATCGCATCGGAAAGCCTCCTCCACCACACCGGGGCCGCCTAACGAGTTCGACTGCATTCATCGGCAATTATCGTACCCAAAGGTACGAATGTCTAGAGGTCATGTCCACAATTGGCTGCCGTCGCGCATCCGAGGATGAGGAACATGGCTCCGAATCCTGGGCGCAAGAATGGCTCGATGGGACTAGTATGTTGTTCGAACCGTGATCAGTCCGAAGGGCAACAAGGGGGAATCGCCATGTCCACCGATCGTCCCGTCCACAACCCCGAGGCTCCAGCATGCGCGAGGCTCGCACCCCACTCCGCTCTGTTGACCTGTCTCGCCCTAGCCGCAGCCTGCGCACCATCCGCGGACCAGACGCCGGCAGACACTGCAGCTGACGGCGAGGCCGCCAGGCAACCCCCCGAAGCCGACCACTTTGTCCCCTCCACCCCCGAGAACCTCAACTGGGGCTGGTTTCCGATCGACAAGGATCCCGTGCTCCGCATGCAGTCCGGCGAGACCGTCCGCGTCAACACGGTGACCCACGTGGGCGCCGGACAGAGCGAGGATCCGGTCGCCTACCTCACCGGCCTCGGCGTCCCGCGCAACGAGATCCCGCAGGACGTGCTCGACTTCTGGGCCACACGCGACGGGCGGCCTCGCGAAGGGCGCAGCGGCCACGTCATCACGGGCCCGATCCATGTCGAGGGTGCCGAGCCCGGCGACGTCCTGGAGATCGAGATCCTGTCCATCGAGACGCGCGTCCCCTGGGGCGTGAACAGCACGAGCGCCCGCGGCGGCGTCTTCTCGACCTCCTACCCGGGGTACGCCGAGGGCGATCCCGCGCTCGACATCCCGCCGGGCACCCGCCACGTGATCCGCACCGGCGAGGCCGGCGGCCGGGAGGTCGCGTTCTTCTCCGACGACATCCAGGTGCCGCTCGCCCCGTTCATGGGCATCATGGCCGTGGCGCCCGATCCGGTGGTGGGCCAGCCCGGCGTGACCGTCCCCGGCGTTCAGGGGTCGCGCCCGCCCGGCGCCTTCGGTGGCAACCTCGATGTCAAGGACCTGACCGCCGGCACCACGCTGTACCTTCCCGTGTTCCACCCCGGGGCTCTCTTCTACGTCGGAGATGGGCATGGGGCCCAGGGCGACGGTGAAGTCAGCGGGACGGCCATCGAACAGTCTCTGACCGGCACCTTCCGGCTCCGGGTGCACAAGGACCGCACCATCACGGGCCCCTGGGCCGAGAATGCCGACCACTACATCCTGATGGGGATCGACCTCGACCTGGACCGCGCCGCCCGCCATGCCGTCTGGGAGGTCGTGAACTTCCTCGTCGAGGAGAAGGGGCTCACGCCGGCCAGGGCACTCTCGCTGGCGAGCATCGCGGTGGACTTCCGGGTGAGCGAGGTGGTCGACCTCACTCAGGTGGTGTCGGGGTTCATCCCGAAGGACGTGTTCCTGCGGTAGGCGTCACGTGCCTTCGGCCCCGGTGGTGGCCTCGGATGAGGAAAACGCCAGCCACGATCCCATGGCGATCATCCAGATCACATGGAACGCGTCGACCCAGGCGACCAGTTCCCAATCGAGGACGATCATCGGGATCCTCAGTAGCAGCTCCAACGCCCCGACGGCGGCCATCCAGGTGATCGGCCGTCGCCGTCCGAAGACACGGGCGAAAGCGAGGGCGAAACAGAACATCGAAGCACCGCGAGCGAGTCCGGCCACACGCTCGAACATGATGCTGGCGTCGCGCATCACGAGTTGGACGTTGACCAGCGTTTCCTGTGCCGCGGCGCCGGCCGCCGCACTGCGCTCGGGCAGGGCTGTCCACCCGATCGCGTCGAGGCCGAAGTGCGGGACGAGGGCCACCGCGCTTGCATAGAACAAGGCGACGGCGACCAACAGCGAGGCCCGGGCGGGTTTCAGGGCCGCGTAGAGGCCCAGTGGCAACAGCAGGGTGAAGAGCCAACTCGCAACGCCGAGCCAGACGGCGGCATGGGGACCGGGCTGGATGGCGTTGACGGCGCGGTGCGCCTCGACGGTCGGCTCGCCGGCGATCAGCGAAACGTCGATACCGGCGGACACCGCGCTGCCAATGAGCACGGACACGCCGAGGACGTTGCACAGCACCGCCAGAAGAGCCGAGTAGCCCGCGACTCTCTGCATGGTCATGAGCGAATCAAACGATGTCAAGCAAACTTGTCAAGATGTAATCTCTGCATTACATTGTCGTGCATATCTCGCTTTCACGCCCGCCAGACGAGGGACAGACGATGAAGAAGCTCTCCATGACGAGTAAGGAAAAACTCATTGTGGTGGCGGTCGTCGTGGCCGTGTCGCTGTTCTTCGGCCTCGTGCGGGGCGCAGAGTACCCGGCTCTGATGACGGTCAGCTCCACGCAATACCCCAGGGACTACGACGAGGGCGGCGACTACCGGGAGAGCACCCGGTGCTGGGGGATCCCGGTTATCTACTGGCGCTGCAATACGACGATGGTGCCCGTGGACCCGGAGCCGGAGACGGGATAGACACGGCGGCGCTCCCGCGGCAGGCGCGCCGCGGTTGCCACCCCGGCCGGGCGCGCGGGGCGGGTCGCCCTAGCGAATCCCCTCCAGCTGAATCCCCCTCACGAAATAGCGCTGCGTGAAGAGGAAGAGGAGCGCGATCGGCAGCACCGCCACGACGCCCGCGGCCATCTGGTACGGCCAGTTGATTTCGTAGGTGGAGTGGAAGGCGGCGATTCCGACTTCGACGACGCGCATCTCCATGGACCGCGTGACCAGCAGCGGCCAGAGGAGGTTCTTCCACGCATCGATGAAGGCGAAGAGGGCGAGCGTGGCCACGGCGGGCTTCGCGAGAGGCAGGGCGACGCTCCGGAAGACGCGGAAGGGGCCGGCGCCGTCGACGCGGGCGGCGTCCTCCAGCTCGCGGGGCACGGTGCGGAAGTACTGCCGCATCAGGAAGATGCCCCACACGGAGACGAGTTCGGTGGAGATCAGGCCCTGGTAGCTGTCGATCCAGCCGAGGGCGTCGATCATGAGGAAGCGGGGGATGAGGACGATGACGACTGGCACCATCATGGTGGCCAGGAAGACCATGAAGATCCGGTCGCGGCCGGGGAAGTCGATGCGGGCGAACGCGTAGCCGGCGGCGGTGGCGGTGGCGACCTGTCCGGCGACGACGGCGACGGAGAACACGAGCGAGTTGAGGAAGTAGCGCGCGAAGGGCTGGGCGGTGAGGGCTTCGGGGTAGTTGGACCAGAGCGGCGTGGTGGGGAGGAAGCGCCCGGACGAGAAGACCTCGAGCTGGCCCATGAGGCTGGTGGCGGCCATCCAGAGGAAGGGGGCGGCCATGGCGGTGCAGGCGAGGGCGAGGAGGAGTGCGCGGGCGGGGCCGGCGAGGGTGCGCCGGAAGGGAATAGTGCGCCGGTCAGACATGCGCCCGCCTCCCCTCCAGGAACCGGAAGTGCAGCCAGGTCGCGACGAACACGACGGCGAAGAGCACCCAGCTCATCGCGGCTGCGTTGCCGAAGCGGAGGAACTCCCACGCCTCGCGGTAGATGTGGTAGACGGCGACGTCGGTGGCGCCGAGCGGGCCGCCCTCGGTCATGACGTAGACGAGTCCGAAGACCTGGAACGAGCCGATCACCGAGGTGACGAGCACGAAGAACAGGGTGTGACGGAGGCCGGGCAGGGTGATGTGGCGGAAACGCTGGAGCGGGCCGGCACCGTCGACGCGGGCGGCGTCGTACCAGTCCCGGGGGATTGCGGCGAGGCCGGCCTGGAAAACGACCATCTGGTAGCCGACGACCATCCAGACGCTGATCAGCATGAGGCTGGCGAGGGCCGTGTCGGGGGAGGTCAGCCAGGCGACGGAGCCGATGCCGGCCGACTCCAGCGCGCGGTTCACCAGGCCGTAGCCGTCGTTGAGCAGCCACTTCCAGACCACCGCGATCGCGACGACGCTGGTGATGCTGGGCAGGAAGAGGGCGAGGCGGGCCCAGCGGACGGCGCGCCGCGATCCCTGGGTGAGGAGGGCGAGCGCGAGGGCGACGGCCATCGCGAGGGGGACGTGCAGGGTGAAGACGGCGGTGTTGCGGATGGATGACCACCATGCGGTATTTAGTAAGATATAGCGATAGTTGTCAAGTCCGGCAAAAGGGTGGGCGGGATCGACGAGGTGCCACTCGTGCAGCGAGATCCAGAGGGAGAAGAGCAGGGGGCCGAAGGTGAAGACGAGGAGGAGAGCTGCGGCTGGGGCGAGGAAGCTCCAGGCGGTGAGGGTTCGGCGGAGGGTGCGGGGGCGGGCCGAGAGGGGGAGGAGGAAGAGGGTGAGGGCGACGAGCACGCCGGAACCGGCGGCGGCGGCCGAGAGGGGGACGGCGGGGGAGGCGGTCTCTTCGTAGCCGAGGAGGACGAGGTGGAGGGGGCCTGGGGGCGGGAGCGCGGCGTCGGGTGGGCTGGCGGGAGCTGTGGCCGTGCGGCCGCCGTGGTAGGTGGCGCCGCCGGCCTGCAGCGTGTAGGTGTCGGCGGTGCGGATGCCTGGGGTGGCGGCGATGGCCTCGCCGACGGCGCGCGGCATCGTCCAGAGCTGGACGGGGTCGTCCAGCGCGGCGGTGGTGGCCCAGGGGAGGCCGGCGGCCAGGGCGGCCTGGGCGGGAGCGGCGCCGCGGGCGATGGCGATCTCGGCGGCGCGGATGCCGTGGGCGACGCGGGCCGTGCTGATGGCTTCCAGTTCGCGGTGGGCCCACCGGGTGGCGGCGCCGGCGACCAGGGCGAGGAAGGTGGCGGCCAGGAGCGCGATCGCAGCCGGGTAGCGGGGAGGTGGGGGGGATCGGCGCCGTTTGGCGGCCCAGATGCTCATGAGGAGGAGGCCGAGCAGGGCGAGGGGGGTGGCGGGGCGGGGCCATGCCGCGTGCCCGGGTTCCGGAGCGACGGAGATCCGGACGGCGGGCTCGAGCGTGCCGGTGCGGTAGCCGTATGCGCCGGTGCCGGGGAGGGTGCGGGGTTGGCCGTCCTGGTTGCGGCGGCCTGGATCGTCCGGGCGGGGGCCGCCTTCGGGGGCGGTCGCAGCCGCCGGTACGGGCTCGATCGTCGCCCGCTCGCCGAGGTGCTGCGCCACGGCGTCCGCCCCAGCGCCAGGCATCTCCCACAAAACCGCCGCCATGCGCGCAACGTTTTCTGTTGCGCGCTCCCGGACGCCGCGCACCGAACCGGCGGCCGACGCCAGGATCGTCATGAGCCCCAAGGCAAAGGCGACGGTGGCGATGGCGGGGAGCGCCGGGGCCAGCTTGTGGTGGGTCCGGTTCGGGGCCGTGCCAGCCGTCGCCGGCTTGCCATCCACGCGGTCGGGCGGCGTGTTCAACGCGCCAGCACCTCGTCCACCCGGCGCGCCACGTCGGCCGCGCTCCGTTCGAGAGCCTCCCCGTTCAGCAGCCGCCGGTCCATGATCTCGACCGCCAGCGCCTCGATCCGGGAAAAGTCCCGCACCTGCGCGCCCCAGGTCATCCTCGCCCCCTGCACCAGCGCGACGAACGCCTCCTCGATCCCCGTTTCGTCCGCCGTGGCGATCTCCGCCGCCACATCCACGCGGGTGGGGATGGCCAACCCGGAGCGCGCCCGGATGCGCTGCGCCTCGGGCGACGCGAGGAATCCGGCCAGGTCGATGGCCTGCCGCAGGTTGGCGGCATTGGGGGGCACGGCCCACCCGGAGGCGTACAGGACGCTGGTCGCCGCCGCCTGCGACGGGTGATGCGGGATCGGGAGCACCGCCAGATCCAGCTCGCCGGCGTCGATCAGCTCGCGGAAGACGGGGAGCGTCCAGTGTCCCGACAGCAGGAATGCCTGTCCGCCGGACGCGAAGCGGGCTTCACGCGCGGGGTCTCCCTGCTGCACGAACTGCGCGCCGGGCGTCAGGCCGTCTTCGGCGAGGCCGGTCAGCAGGCGATAGGCCTCCAGCGCCCCCGGGCCGTCCATGAAGCCCGTGGCGGACGTGCCGCCGGGCGCCAGGATGTCGCCCCCGGCGGACCACACGAAGGGCACCCACTGGTAGAGGTTGCGCGGGAAGTCGAACCCGCAGACCTCGGGGCGTCCGTCGCCGTCGGCGTCCGTGGTCACTGTCCGGGCGGCGCGCCGGAAGTCTTCCCAGGTCCAGCCGGTTTGCGACGGGGGTTCGAGGCCGGCGCCGGCAAGCACTTCGCGATTCGCGTAGAGCACCATCGGCGTGAAGTCCTTGGGGAGCGCGAAGATCGAGCCGCCGCGCCGGAAAGCGTCCAGGACCTGCGGGAAGACGCTGTCTTCACGAAACCCGAGCGCTTCGCGATAGGGCGCGAAGTCGACCGCCAGCCCCCGGTCCACGAAGGTCGGGATGTCGGGCGAGTCGAGGAGATACACATCTGGAGGACGGCCGGCCGCGATCGAGGTCAGGAGCCGCTCCTCGTAGCCGTTCGGGGCCGATTCGAGGAGCACGCGGGTGCCGGGCCGCAGCGCCTCGTACGCCTCGGCGACCTGCTGCTCGATCTCGAGTTCGTGGCCGCCGGCCCAAAGGGCGACACGCAGCGTGACGCGGTCGGGAGGGGAGGGGGAGGAAGGGGCACAGGCGGACACTCCGGCCGCCGCGATGGCCAGGAGGGCTTGCCCTGGAGTCAACATATAATAGGACATATCTATGAACGCAATATTGCCGTCGGTCGAGGGGCTGCAGCCATGCGGCCACCATCCGGGCCAAAGAGATGCCCTCTCTCCCACGCGACCGATACCCCCACGCGGTCACCCGCGGCGACCTTCAGTGCAGGGGAGGCGCGCGCGATCCAGGCGGCGTCGCCCGGCCCGTCGAGATGCACGCGCTGCTCACTGCCCAGCACCTCCACGCGCACGACCCTGGCCTCGAAGTCGGCCGCGCCCACCGCGTCAGAGCCCCCAGCCGCCGGGACGGCGACCGCAAGATCCTCCGGCCGCACCCCGATCGTGGCCTCGTCGAACGGCCAGTCGCCCGCGAACCGGAACGGCCCGCCTGCCAGACGCCCCTCCGCGTCGCGCGACAGCGGCAGCCGGTTGATCGGCGGCGATCCCACGAACTCCGCGACGAAGAGGTTGGCAGGTCGGCGGTAGATCTCGTGCGGCGTCCCCACATGCTGAAGCCGGCCGCCGTCCATCACCGCGACGCGGTCTCCGAGCGACAGCGCCTCGACCTGGTCGTGCGTGACGAAGATCATGGTCGTGCCGAGGCGCTGGTGAAGCGCGGCGATCTCGTCGCGCGTCCGCAGCCGCAGCCCGGCGTCGAGATTCGAGAGGGGCTCGTCGAAGAGGAAGACGCCGGGATCGCGTACCATCGCGCGCCCCAGCGCCACCCGCTGCCGCTGTCCCCCGGAGAGCTGGCCCGGGCGCCGGGACAGCAACCCGGTGAGCCCCAGCACCACGGCAACCTCGCCCACCCGGCGGCCCACGTCCTCCCGGCTCGCGCCCCGCACCTTCAGTCCGAACCCCAGGTTCTGCGCGACGGTCATGTGCGGGTAAAGGGCGTAGCTCTGGAAGACCATCGCGACGTCGCGCTCGCCCGGCGCGACATCGTCCACGCACTCGTCCCCGATCCACACCTTCCCCGCGCTCGCTTCCTCGAGCCCGGCGATGAGGCGCAGCAGGGTGCTCTTGCCGCACCCGGACGGGCCCACCAGCACCATGAGTTCGCCGGGCCGCACCTCGAGGTCGACGGCGGCCACGGCGATCACGTCGCCGAACCGCTTCTCGACGCCGCGCAGGGAGACGGCCCGGGGCGAGGTGTTCATTCGGAGCGCCCGTCCGTGCGGCCGCCGTGCCGAGCCGCGGGGGCGGACGCCGGCCCCGCGGCGGGAAGCTCGTCCCACCCGGCCCGCAACGGCTCGCCGCGCGGACCCTCGAAGCGCTCGCCATCGACCGTGACGGAGGTGCGGTTTTCGTCCAGCGCCACGCGTAAGCGCCGGCCCCGCGCGGCTACGGGTCCCATCGAAACACGCGCGAGGCCGTGCGGCAGCGGTCGCACTTCCACCCCCTCCCCATCCACGTGCAAACCCGCGATCCCCCGGGCGAGCAGATCGAGCACCCACGAGTGCTGATAGTCATCGATCCCCCGGAAGTGGCAGGCGCGTCCGGTGTAGGGATTGTAGTGCTCGAAGCAGTTGGGGCGCCCGGGATCGCCGTCCGTGAACATCATCCGCACGTAGCGCGCGAGCATGTCGGCGGCGAGCGTGCCCGCCCGGGCGTGGCCCCCGCGCCAGCAACGCAGCAGCCCTTCGATGACGTGGCTCGTGGTCATCGGCCACGCGCGACCGTTCCAGGGGCAGTTGCGCCGCTTTCCCCGCCAGACGCCCTCGGCCGAGAAGCGCGGGTCGTCGGCGCTGGACGAGGGGAGGGGAAAGGGGGTGCCGAAGGTCGACGGATCCTCGAGGTGGTCCAGCATGGAGTCCAGACGCGGCCCCTCGACAAGCCCGGCGAGCATGGGATAGAACCCGACGGCGGCCTTCACCTCCGTACGCTCGAGGGTGCGCCCGTCCACATCGGTGAAGAGGCGGCCCTCGGGCGACCACATTCGCTCGGTGATCGCGGTCGCGGAACGGGCCTGGAGCGCTCGCCACTCGCCTTCGTCGCTCGTCCGGCCGAGCCGGCGCGCGATCACGGCCAGCGCCCTGAACAGCTGGTGCGTGTACACGGTGATGTCGATGCCCTTCAGGCGCAGCCGCGGCCGCCACCCGCTCACGTCCGCCTCGTCGTCGACGGCCATGTAGCGCGACATGTACTCCTGCCCGGTCTCGAAGTGGTTCACGACGGTGAACATCCCCGACCGCTCGGGGTCGCGGGCCGCGCACAGCCAGCGGGCATAGCGCGCGAGGCCCTCGTAGCAGCGGACCAGCGCGGCGGCATCGGGGTGCATGTCGTCCACCGCCAGCAGCGCATCGCCCCAGTTGGCGTGGTAGAAGTCGGTGCCCTCGAGGTGGTCCGGCTGGAGCCGCCCGTGGAAGGACCCGTCCGCCTTCTGGTTGTCGACGAAGTTGAGCAGCGATCCCCACGCCTCGGCGCCGCCCGCGCGCCAGCGCATCTCCATCATGTGGCACTGCGCGCTGTAGGTGATCGGCACGTGGAAGTACTCGATCCCCTCGGCGATGGCCGGGCGGCGCACGTTGCCCCACCGCCCCTCGATGCGGTTGAGCCCGAGCCCGTAGACGCGGTAGTCGAAGGTGCGGTCGAGGTGCGGGTCGCCGCTGGCGAAGGACGGAAAGCCGCCAAAGAAGGAGCGCCAGGTTGGGGTGGAGGAAGAGCGACCGCCGCCGCCCGGCGCGCCATCGCCGAATTGCGGAACGAGGCGAAGCCGGAGCGAGAGGAGCCCCGTCGCATCGAGCGGGAAGGCGGCGGCGAACCAGATCCAGCCGGAGCGCCCGGCGTCGGGTCCGGCGGCCCCGCTGCCTGCAACGACCGGACCGAGCGGCGCCACCCCCTCCGCGGCGAAGGTCTCGGCGAAGGGCGAGCAGCCCCAATCCGGACGCACTCCGCCCTCCGAGCCCACGATCCGCCATCCTGCCGCGGGGACGGATCCGCCCAGCGTCATGCGCACGCACATCGAGCGGCCGCTCCGGTCGGTGACCGTCCGGGTCCAGCTCAAGCCGTCGGCGCCGGCTGCCACGTCCTCCACTGCCCTGGCGGGTTGCGCCGTGAACGCGACGATGCTGTGCGCCCCGAGATCGGCGGGGATCGACCAGGAAGACTCCAGCACTCCGCCCGGACGGACGCGACGCTCCTCCCGCGCGGCCATTGGGCTGGACCCCGAAGCCCAGGTGGTCGCCAGTCGCCCGGGCCGCCACAGTCGCCCGGGCGCCCGCCCCTCATCCCCCCCCTCGCGCAAGCCCAGCTCGCGCCCTGCCGGATCCAGGAGCGCGGCGGAAAAACCCGGTGCGATCTCGTGTTGCAGCAGGTGCGCCGGATCCCAGAACCCGGGGCGGTGCAGCCATCGGGGAAACGGAGGGGCCCACACCACGCCGTCGAGGCCGCCGAGGTACCACTTGTCGCGGCGAGCCAGGGCTGCGATGCGGGCGCCGGGGGAACGTCCCGGCGGGGGCGGCAGGGGTTCGGAATCTTGGGTCACCGGCCCAAGGTACGCGCCGGGGGCATGGGCCGCATGCGGTTTGGCGGGGCACCGGGGTAGATTAGAAGGATGGCGACCACAGCGGCGGCCGAACGCATCGACACGATCCGCGGACTGCCCCGGCCACTGGCCCGGGCGATGGAGGCGTACGCCGACCGTCTGGACGTCGATGCGGTCCGGGCGGCCTACGAACTCGCGGCCGAGGCGCACTCGGATCAGCGGCGCGCGTCCGGCGAGCCCTACATCAATCACGCGGTCGAGGTCGCGACGATCCTCGCCGAGCTCCAGCTCGACACGGGCACGGTGGTGTCGGCGCTGGTCCACGACGTGGTCGAGGACACCGTCGTTTCCCTCCAGGGGATCCGGGAGGTCTTCGGCGACGAGGTGGCGGCGATCGTCGACGGGGTGACCAAGATCGGGAAGGTGAGGTTCCGGTCGAGCACCGAACGCCAGGTCGAGAACTACCGCAAGCTGCTGCTGTCCATGGCGCAGGACGCGCGGGTGATCCTGGTCAAGCTGGCGGACCGGCTCCACAACATGCGCACGCTCGAGTATCTGCCTCCCGGCAAGCAGAAGCCGATCGCGCGGGAGACGCGCGACATCTACGCGCCGCTCGCGCATCGGCTGGGGATGGCGGCGATCAAGTGGGAGCTCGAGGATCTCTCCTTCAAGTTCCTCGACCGTAGTTCCTACGATGCGCTGCGAAAGCTCGTGCGGCAGCGGCGGCGCGCGCGCGAACGGCTCATCCTGGAGATGCGGCGCCCCCTGGAGGAGGCGCTGGAGGCCGCCGGGGTCGTGGCCGATGTCACCGGGCGTCCCAAGCACCTGTGGTCGATCCACCGCAAGATGATCACGCAGGACCGGAGCTACGACGACATCTACGACCTCATGGCGCTGCGCGTCATCACCGACTCGGTGCAGGGGTGCTACGCGGCGCTGGGCATCATCCACGGCCGCTGGACCCCCATTCCGGAGCGCTTCCACGACTATGTCGCCACGCCCAAGTCGAACATGTACCAGTCCATCCACACGACGGTGCTGGGGACCGGGGGGCGTCGCTACGAGATCCAGATCCGCACCGAGGAGATGCACCGCACGGCCGAGTTCGGGATCGCCGCGCATTGGCGCTACAAGGAGGAGGGGAAGGGAAGCCGGGTCGACGACGCCCTGACCTGGTTCCGCCAGGTGCTCGAATGGCAGAAGGACGCCAGCGAGCCGGAGGAGTTCATGGAGTTCCTTCACATGGACCTCTTCCAGGGCGAGATCTTCGTGTTCACGCCGAAGGGCGAGGTGAAGCAGCTGCCCGTGGGCGCGTCGCCGATCGACTTCGCCTTCTCGGTGCACACGGAGGTGGGGCTTCATTGCGCCGGCGCCAAGGTGAACGGGCGGATCGCGCCGCTGTCGCGCCAGCTGAAGAGCGGCGACTCGGTCGAGGTCATCACCAACCCGCGGCAGCGGCCCAACCGCGACTGGCTGGGGTTCGTCAAGACCTCGCGAGCGCGGCAGCGCATCCGCCAGTGGATCCGCCGGGAGGAATACGACACCGCGTTGCGCCTCGGCCAGGAGTTCTTCCAGCGCGAGCTGCGCAAGGCGCGGCGGCCGAAGCCGAGCGACGAGCAGATGCAGAAGGTCGCCCGGAAGCTGGGCCGGCAGAGCTTCGACGAGGTTCTGGCGGCGCTCGCCCGGGGGGACATCGGACCGTCCGCGGTGATCCGGGGGCTGTACCCCGACGAGGATCCGTCGGAGGTGGTGAAGCGGACGCCGTCGGCGCTGGAGCGCATCGCCGACAAGATCCGCAAGTCCAACCGGGGGGTGACGATCGGCGGGGTCGACAACCTGATGGTGCGCTACTCGCAGTGCTGCCAGCCGGTCCCGGGGGACAAGGTGATCGGGTACATCACGCGGGGCAGGGGCATCTCCATCCACCGCACCGACTGCCCCAACGTCCTCAGCCTCGACCAGGACCCCGGGCGCCGCGTCGAGATCGAGTGGCGGGCCGAGCGGGACGACCGCTTCTTCGTCCACCTCCACATGCACGGCTCCGACCGGCGGGGCCTGCTCGGCGACGTGGCCCGCACCATCAGCGAGACCGCCACCGACATCCAGCACGCCGACATGCGCGCCACCGACGGAGGCATGACCGCGGCGTTCGTGGTCGAGGTGCAGGACCTCAACCACCTCAAGCGGGTCATGGAGGCGGTGCAGCGGGTCAAGGGCGTCACATCGGTCATCCGGCGCGAGAGCTTCGGCGAGAGCGAGCTCTTCGACAAGCGGAAGAACTAGCCGACGGTGCCTGATTTCGAGATCCGCGCTCCCTACGAGCCGGAAGGGGACCAGCCGGGCGCGATAGCCGAACTCGTGCGGGGGCTGCGCGCGGGGGAGCGCTGCCAGACCCTTCTGGGCGCCACCGGGACAGGGAAGACGCTGACCATGGCGCATGTGATCGCCGAATTGAACCGCCCCGCCCTTGTCATGTCACACAACAAGACGCTTGCCGCGCAGCTCTACGGCGAGCTGAAGTCGCTGCTCCCCGGGAACGCGGTCGAGTATTTCATCTCGTACTACGACTACTACCAGCCGGAGGCGTACGTCCCGGCCACCGACACCTACATCGAGAAGGATGCCTCGATCAACGAGGACATCGAGCGGCTGCGGCTGCGGACCACCTCGTCGCTGATCGAGCGGCGGGATGTGATTGTGGTGGCGTCGGTCTCGTGCATCTACGGCCTCGGCAACCCTGTGGACTACCGGGGCCTCATGCTCCACCTGAAGGTCGGCGAGGAGGCGCCGCGGCAGGAGATTCTGCGGGGGCTGGTCGACATCCTGTACAAGCGCAACGACATCTCCTTCGAGCGCGGGACCTTCCGGGTGCGCGGGGACACGGTCGAGGTCTTTCCGGCGTACGAGGAGCAGGCGGTGCGGATCGAGCTCTGGGGTGACGAGGTGGAGCGGATCACGCGGTTCGACCCGCTCACCGGCGAGAGGATCGCGGCGCTGGACCGCACGGCGATCTACCCGGCGTCGCACTACGTGACGCGGAGGCGGACGATCGAGGAGATGGCGCCCCTGATTCGCGAGGAGATGGCCGCGCAGGTCGCCGCCTTCCGGGACGCGGGGTGCCTGCTGGAGGCGCAGCGGATCGAGACGCGCACCAATTTCGACCTCGAGATGATGCTGGAGATGGGAACCTGTCCGGGCATCGAGAACTACAGCCGCTACACGAGTGGACGGCGCCCGGGCGAGCGGCCCGCCTGCCTGATCGACTACTTCCCGGAGGACTTCCTGCTGATCGTCGACGAGTCGCATGTGACCGTGCCCCAGATCCACGCGATGTACAAGGGGGACCGCTCGCGCAAGCTGACCCTGGTCGAGCACGGGTTCCGGCTGCCCTCCGCGATCGACAACCGTCCGCTCATGTTCGACGAGTGGCGGTCGCTGCTGCACCAGGTCATCTACGTTTCCGCCACGCCGGGCGACTACGAGCTGCGGGAGTGCGGGGGCGTGGTGACGGAGCAGATCATCCGGCCGACCGGGCTGGTGGACCCGCCGATCGACGTGCGGCCGGTGCGCGGGCAGGTGGACGATCTGCTGGCGGAGATCCGGGAGCGGGAGGAGCGGGACGAGCGGGTGCTGGTGACGACGCTGACCAAGCGCATGGCGGAGGACCTCTCCGAGTACTTCCAGTCGGTGGGGGTGCGGGTGCGCTACATGCACGCCGAGGTCGACGCGATCGAGCGGATGGAGATCCTGCGGATGCTGCGCCTCGGGCGGATCGACGTGCTGGTGGGAATCAACCTGCTGCGCGAGGGGCTGGATCTGCCCGAGGTGTCGCTGGTGGCGATCCTCGACGCCGACAAGGAGGGGTTCCTGCGCAACACGCGTTCGCTGATCCAGACGGTGGGGCGGGCGGCGCGGAACGCGAATGGGAGGGCGATCCTGTACGCGGACCAGGTCACCGAATCGATGCGCGCGTGCATCGACGAGACCGAGCGCCGGCGGGCCGTGCAGATCGCCCACAACGAGCGGCACGGGATCGTGCCGCAGACCATTCGCAAGAGCGTGGAGCAGATCGAGCTCTCGACGCGGGTGGCCGACGCGCGCGAGAAGCCCGTGGTGAAGGTGGCGGAGCCCGCGGCGGGGTACGTGGACGAGATCGATGCCGAGCAGTTCATCAAGATCATCGAGGAGGAGATGGCGAAGGCGGCCGAGGCGCTGGACTTCGAGCGGGCGGCGGCGCTGCGAGACCAGCTGTTCGAGTTGAAGGCGGCCGGGTGAGTGGCGCGGCTGTCCGAGTTGAAGGCGGCCGGGTCAACGGCGCGGCGGGAAGCGCTGCTCGGAGGTGATCCGGATGACGCTCGCCGAGGACGACCTGGTGCTGTGGGGCCGGAGGATCGGGAGTGAAATCCGTCCGCCGGTATTCATCGGGCTGCGTGGCCCTCTGGGCGCCGGCAAGTCGGTGCTCGCCCGGGCGGTGGCGCGGGGGGCGGGGGTTCGGGAGACCCTGCCCTCGCCGACCTTCAACATTGTCTTTCGCTATGCGCTGGCGGAGGAGGGTGCGCACGGGGGGGGTGCAGCGGGTGCGGGTGAGGCGCGCGCGGGTTCGTCGGGCGCGACCGCGGTGGTGCACGCCGATCTCTACCGCCTTCGCTCGGTCGAGGAACTCGCCGGAATCGGCTGGGACGACATCGTCGGAGACGCGGGGGCGATCGTGCTGGTGGAGTGGCCGGACCAGGCGGGTGGAGAGCTGCCGGCCGATCGGTGGGAGGTGACGCTCGGATACTCCGGTGCCGGCCCGGACAGGCGCACCGTCGAGGTGGAGTGCTTCGGAGAGCCGGCGCCGCTGCCCACCTTCCCGATGAGCGTCCGGTGAGTGGCCTGGCGGACCCGGCGGGCGCCGAGGCACCGGCAACCGGCTCCGAAGCCGGCTGCCGCCTGTCCGGGGACGCGCCGCGGGGGCCGGTGCTGGCGATCGAGACGTCCGGCCGGCTGGGGTCGGCCGCGCTCACCGTGCGGGGAGCGGTGGTGGGCCTGCGGCCGCTCGGGGAACCGTCGCGCCACTCGGCCGGACTGATTCCGGCGATCGAGGAGGTGCTGGGCGAGCAGGGCCTGGGGCCGCGCGACCTGGTCGGGATCGTGGTCGGCGCGGGGCCCGGGTCCTTCACGGGGGTGAAAGTGGCGGCGGCTGCGGCGAAAGGGTTGGCGTGCAGCCTGGAGGTGCCGCTGTATGCGGCTTCGAGCCTGTGCGCGGCGGCGGTCGCGGGCGCGCCTCCGCCGCCGGGCGGCGAAGGGGAGATCCGCTACGTGCTCTTCGACGCGAGAGGCGGCCGCGTGTATGGAGGCTGCTACGACGTGGGTGCCGCCGGGGCCGAGGAGGTGATCGCGCCGCACGGCGGCACGATCCTGGACGTGATCGATCGGCGACCCCCGCGCGGCACGGTCTTCATGGGCGACGGCGCCGTCTGCCACGCCGCCCTGATTCGCGCCGCCGGGTACGCCGTGCGGCCTCCGCCCGCCGGGGTGCCGCGCGCCGACGCGGTGCTGCGCTGCTGCGACTGGATGGCGGTGGACGCCGCGGCCTGGGAACCCGACTACGTGCGGGAATGGAGGCCGGGATGAGGGGTGGGGTGGCGGTGCGCGGGGGCCGGAAACGGGATCTTCCGGCGGTCGTCGAGATCGAGGCGGCAGCGTTCTCGCGACCGTGGTGCATGGACACCTTCGCGGACATTCTCCGCCGCCCGGAGGCCGATCTTCTGGTTGCCGCCGATGCCGATGCGGTTGTCGGCTATGCTGTGCTGTTGCGTGCGGCGGGCGAGGCGGAGCTGGCAAATCTGGCGGTGAGCCCGCTGCATCGGAACCGGGGTGTCGGCGAGGAGCTCCTCGCGCAGGCGTCGCGCACCCTCCTCAACCAGGGGGTGCGCCGCCTCTACCTGGCGGTGCGCGTCTCCAACACGGGGGCGATCAGCCTCTACGAGCGGTTCGGCTTCCGGAGAATCGGCGTTCACCGCTCCTACTATCGCGATCCGGCCGAGGACGCCCGCGTCCTGTCGCTGGACCTGTCGGGGCCGGAGGAATCCGCTGACTGAGCGGTCCGCGCCCGGGCCAGGAGTCTGCGCCGCAGAAAACCGCAGCGAGCAAACGCAAGGCGATGAGCTACGGGCGGATTGTGGGACCCCGAGAGCCGAATCATGTAGAGCTTGGAGGGCACCGGAGGGAAGCGAACCCTGGACGGGCCGGCCAGTCGGGTTCACGTGGCGTGGGGTACGCGCAGACGCTTGCTAAGATAAACTGGTCCAGGGGCGCCCCGGGCTGCGATCATGCCCTTCAAGACGAGTCAGCAGCTGCACCTGTCGCCGGGTAATGATCCTCAGGATGCGGTGCTCCACGGGCACACCGTCGTCCCGGCCCGTGACCGCAGCCTCGACGACCCCGCCGCGCACCACGAAGTACTTCCGCATCTCCAGTCCGGCCGCCTCGGCCAGTGCCTTCCTCACATTGGCCCGCAGTTTCTCCTGGCCTGCCTCCGTGGTGAGGTTCCAGAGCACCTGTCCTCGGCAGACCTCGCCGATGTCGATTTCGGTTTCGCCGGCGAGGAGGCGCCCAATGACCTGGGGCACGACCACGGCTGCGATATCGGCCGGACTCGATTCGTGATCGAACGGAATCCACCTCGGTACGCCCGGCCACCGGATCGGAAGCAGGGGACGGAAGATGTTGGTGAGCGCGGCCTGCCTGAACGGATTGGCGTCGAGCCTGATCCCTTCCGGATCGCAGAGCAGCAGCGTCGCCCTGACCCCGCTCGCCTCGATGCCCCTGCGGAGAGTTTCCCCGTATTCCGCCAGGCCGAAGACGGCGACACCGTACGTCTCGGTCTGCTGGCGGGACAGGTTCGTGCCCCTCCGGAGTTCCACGGCGGTGGTTCCCATGTACTGCCGCAGCCTGTCAGAATCGATTTCCGGTCCTGTGGCGATCTCCACGAAGAACGAGTGGCCCGTCTCCCGGGATGCCAGCACCAGAACCGGGTGACTCCTGCCGGCCACGCCGCGCGGGAAGCCGCGCGCAATCCACTGCTCGCGGTATCCGAGGTCCCGGAGTTCGGTGGAAAGCCCCGGGGTCCCCCGGCACATCCCGACGAGGAGGTTGGTGACTTGCAGCCTAAAGTTCGAGGACATCCTGCCCATCCTGATCCAGCAGCCGGACTCCGGAATCGAAGTGGTGCTGCAGATTGGTAATGAAGCGGAGGACCGAGTTCGCGCTCGTCCCCGAAAGAAGGAAGACCCGGAGGAACCCGGGCGTGATCTCGCAGTCCAGCGCGCCTCCCGCATCCAGATCGAGCGCACGTACACGGGTGAAGGACGCCGATGTCAGCGCCGGGACTCCCCAAAGCCTGAAGGGCGGTGCTCCCGAGAAGACGATATTGCAGAAGCGCGCCGAATCGCCGATGGGACGATCCGGACGAATCGTGAGACAACGGCCGATGAGCTTCCCCGCGGGACCGTCGGCGCGCAAGCGGAATCGCGACTCCAGCTTGTCGACCTGCCTCGTGTAGAGGCGCGTGAACACCTTGACGAGGTGAAGATGTCCCTCGTACGACGTGCCGCGGGTGACCATGCGCCCGTCGCGATCGATCTCCGCCAGACAGGATGCCGCCCGCTCGTCCTCGTCGGGCCAGTACCGCACGTGCACCCGCGACAGGGAAATGGCATTGTTCAGCGAGCGCTCGCGGCTCAGCATCGAGAGTATCCGGCCCGACTGTCCGGCCCACAACTGCATCGAAATGAAACCCCGGGCGTCGTCTCCCACGCCCTCGTCGAACCGTCGCCGATCGTGACTGAGAATGAGACCCTCGAGCAGGCCCAATCCGGCCAGCTTTTCGAGCAGCCGGCCGGGCAGGGAGACTCGAGACAATGGCGTGCCCACGGCGGCCATTCGCCCAATGGCCCAATCCGCCGTACGGCCCGATGCAAGTGTGTGGATCAGCCAGTGGCGCGCGTCGCGGCAGTCGGCATACAGCGCAACCGGCGTCTTTCCGCGATAGAGGCCGGCGATTGTCACGAGTCCGGGTTCCTCGGCCGGATGGACGCGGGCGGCGAAGTTCGCCTGGAGATAGGGTTCCGAGACGAGCGCCCGCAGCGTTTCCACAGCGCTGGAGTCCGAGTCTGCCCGGGGATCGCGATCCGCGCGGACCTCGACAAGGTAGGTCTTGATGGGCTCGGTGTCCCCCGGGGGTGTCTCGTCGGGCCCGCCGCCCGGATGGACGCCCACCATGCGGCTCTGCAGATACTCGTGCAGATGGCGCCTGTTCCGAGCGATCATCGGGGCTCTCTCCAGTCAGTCAATCGACCGTGTGCCGACCGTTCGCGGGGCAATATACGGGCAAACCACGGCTGGGGCAGGGGGCGGCAACTCTCGTCCCACACCCGGTTTGGTTACCATATAGCGTACAGCGCCCCGGACGGACGGCCCCCCCGGGGGGTATGGCCGTCACCGCGAACACGGACGAGCGGACACAGGACAACACCGGAAATGACGCCTCGCAGAGGCCGCAGAGTGCTGGTGACAGGCGGCGCCGGATTCGTGGGCAGCCATGTGGCGGAAGCTCATCTGGACCTTGGCGACCGGGTCTGGATCCTCGACGATCTGTCCTCGGGGAAGATGGGCAACGTCCCCGCGGGGGCGGAGTTCGTGGAGCTGGACGTGGCGGATCCCGAGACCCGCGCTTTCGTGCGCGGCGGCGGGTTCGATCTGATCAACCACCACGCCGCGCAGATCGACGTAAGGGTGTCCGTGGCGGATCCCATCGCCGACGCCCGCGCGAACATCGCCGGGCTGATCAACATCCTTGAAGGAGCACGCGAAGCGGGCACGCCGCGGATCGTCTTCGTGTCGAGCGGCGGCGTCGTGTACGGCGAGCCCGGTGAGTTTCCGACCCCCGAGACTGCGCCCAAACGCCCGCTGTCGCCCTACGGCGTCTCCAAGCTCGCGGGGGAGCACTACCTGGACTACTACCGCCAGGTGCACGGCATGCAGTACGTGGCGCTGCGCTACAGCAACGTTTTCGGTCCCCGCCAGGATCCAAGCGGCGAAGCGGGCGTCGTGGCCATCTTTTCGAACCGCTTGCTCAGGAGCGATCCGCTGGTGATCTACGGTGACGGTGAACAGCTGCGGGACTACGTCTACGTCAAGGATGTCGCCCGCGCCAACCTGCTGGCGGCCGGGATGCCCCTCGAAGACGGGCCCGGGATCGACGCCCGCGCCTACAACGTGGGGTCGGGGGATGCGACGAGCGTGAACGCTCTGGCCGACGTGCTCGAGGAGGTCGCCGGGACGCGTGCGGGACGCGTCCACCGGGATGCTCGTCCGGGAGAGTCGCGGCGCAGCCACCTGTGCACGGCCAGGCTGCGGGGGGGCGGCTGGTCTCCCGCCTTTGGCCTGCGCGACGGACTCGGCCACACCTTCGAGTACATCGCCTCCGCTCGCCCGGCGGTGATGGCATGACGGGCGCGCTGCTGCTTCAGGCCGTTCCGCCGCGCAGCGTCCCCGACATGATCCTGGGAGCAAGTCCGCCTACCCACATCGTACTCGGGGTGCTGCTCCTGTTTTCGGTGCTGTCCCTTTGGGTGATCATCGCCAAGGTCCGCCACTTCCGCGACGTCCGCCGGGACGGGGACGAGTTCGTCGCCCACCTGGAATCGGTCTCCAGCCTTGGTGACGCCTACGCCGCCGTGCAGGCCATGGACGAGTCCCCCTATACCCGCCTGTTCCAGGGAGGACTCGGGTTCTTCGATGAACTGCGTCCCGGCGCGCTTACCGGAGCATCCGAAACGCGCGGGCTGTCGCGCACGCAGCTCGAAGCCCTCCGCATGGTGATCGACAAGGTGGAGGCCGAAGAGATCGACGAGCTCTCGCGCGGGCTGAACTGGCTCGCCATCATCGGATCGGTGTCTCCGCTGCTCGGTCTGATGGGCACGGTGATCGGGATCATGAACACCTTCATCGGCATCACCCAGCAGGGGTCCACCAACATCGCCGCGGTGGCTCCCGGCGTGGCCGAGGCGCTCATCACCACGGTCGCCGGGCTGGCCGTCGCCATCCCTTCGGTCATTGCCTACAACCACTTCGCCTCCCGGATCAACCTCATCCTCGGTGAGTTCGAGGGCTTCGCGAGCGAGTTCATCGGGACGCTGGCGAAGGGCGGCCACGTATGACCGACCGGCGCAGCCGGGAGCGAGGGCGGATTCCGGTCCGGGCCGAGATCAACGTCACGAGCCTCGTGGATGTCGCCTTCACCCTCCTCGTGATCTTCATCATCACCGCGCCCGTGCTGCAGGGCGGGATCGAGGTGGACTTGCCGGAAGGGCAGGTGGGATCGATCGAGGCGTCCGACCAGCTCATCATCGTGAGCGTCGAGGCCGACAACACCGTGTACCTGGGGGAGACGCAGGTGCCGCTGGAGGATCTCGCGGGCATCCTCGGGCAGATGCTGCGCGCCAACCGGCAGGAAGCGGTATACGTCAGAGCCGACTCCGCCGCACGGTGGGGCATCGTGTTCAACATCGTCAGCACCGCCGGGGCCCAGGAGGGCGTGAGCGTCTACGCGATCGGGGTCGATGAGGTGCCATGAGCTGGCGCGACCTGACGAACATCGTCCACAGCGGTCCGGAAGATCCGCTCGACAGCCGCTCGCTGGGACTGTCGCTCGCGATTCATGTGGTGGCGTTCGTCCTCCTCATCTGGGTGATTCCCGCGCTGCGGCCCGACCCGATCGTGTTCGAAGCGGTCGAGATCCGGGTGGTCTCGGCGCCGCCCATCGCTGCTCCGAAGCCGGAGGAGGAAGTTCCCCCGGTGCCTGAGGAGGAGCTGGTTGTGGAGACGCCCGAGGATCCGGTGGAAGAGGAGGAGGCGCCGATCCCCGCGGAAGACGAACCCCCGCCCCCGGAGCCCGAGGACACCCCGCCCCCGCAGCCCGAGGAGCCGCCCCCGGAGCCGGAGGAGACCCCTCCCGCCAACGAAGACCCGGTCCCGGCCGAGGCCGAGGAGACGGAGGAGGAGGAAGGGGGCCAGAACATCGATGTGCGGATGGAAGGGCTGAAGCGCGACTACCCGGCCTACTACGACAACATCATCCGCCAGATCGAGCGCTGCTTCCGGCCCCCCGAAGCGGGCAACCGGCTGGCCGTGATCCAGTTCATGATCCAGGAAGACGGCAGCGTCACCGACATCGGCGTGGCGCGCTCCTCGAACAGCTTCGTCTTCGACCGGGCCGCCGAAGGCGCGATCGAGTGCGCCGGCAGGCCGGGCAGGCTGGGGCCGCTGCCCGACGGATACCCCTGGGAGGTGCTGCCCGTGCAGTTCAGGTTCCGGCCGGGGTCGGGAGCCCGTGGACTCCTTCAGGACGGGGAGCAGCACATGAAGCGCCGCGCGGAGGCGACATGCTGAAGCCGGGACATGCCTACAACGTCAAGAGAACATTACATTCCGTCATGTCCAGCATACATTCTGCCGCTCGAGGGTCGCGCTTCGTGTTGCTTCCCGGGCGGATCGCCGTGTTGCTGCCGGTCGTCCTGCTCGCCGGCTCCCTGTTCCCCGCGGTGCCCGCCCATGGCCAGGACGACGTCGCCATCCCGGGAATCCAGTTGGGGCTCGCCTACGAGAATCTCTACATCCCGCCCCTCGCGGTCCTTCCGTTCACGGGTCCCGAGACCAGTCGCGAGGTGACCGCCGAGGTCCAGTCCATCATCACCCGGGACCTCGACTTCAGCGACCGCTTCGTCGTCCTGGACTCGCTCCCGGAGGGTCTGGCCGACGAGGGGATCCAATACAGCCTGTGGGATCAGTACGGGGCGGACTGGGTGCTGGTGGGAGGCGTGGAGGAGATCGCCGGCCGGCATTTCCTGTCGATCGAACTCCACGACATCGTCTTCACCAGCGTCGAGCGCGGCCGCTTCCCCCTGCCGCCGCTCGGCGACGAGGATTTCCGCATGGCGGTGCACCGCATCTCGGACTCGGTCGTGGAGTGGGTGACCGGTGATCCCGGCCCCGCCGCGAGCCGCATCCTCTTCGCCATGCGTCCCTTCGGAAACCCGTCCGCCAAGGAGCTGTACGTCGTCGACTCCGACGGGGAGAACCTCAGGCGCGTCACCTGGGACGAGAGCATCGCGATCTCGCCCACCTGGGCTCCCGACGGACGGCGCGCCGCGTACGTGTCCTACAAGTCCGGCGTGCCCGCCATCTACGAGCTCAACATGGCTGACGGGGGCGAGCGCACTCTCGCAATCGGTCGTGCGGGACAGCAGATCACGCCGGCGTATCATCCGAACGGGCAGGACCTGGCCTTCAGCCTCATGGGCGCCGGGCTGTTCCGCTACAACCTCCGCGAGGAGTGCTGTTTGACTCAGCTGGTCGGGGGAGGGGCAAACAACATCCAGCCTGCGTATTCACCCGACGGCGCCCGCATGATCTTCGTATCCAACCGGCTGGGAGAAGCGACGCCCCAGGTCTACATGATGCCGGCCATGGGCGGCGAAGCGACACTCCTGTCGCCCTACCGCTACGGCCAGGGCGGATACTTCGCCGACCCCGCCTGGTCCGCGGTGTCCAACAAGGTGGCGTTCGCCGGTGGGATCGTGCGCCGGCGGGTGCTGGGGCGGTACCACATCTTCGTGGCGGATCCCGAGGTGGGTGACCACCGTCTGATCCAGTTGACCGAAGAGGGGAACAACGAGGATCCGAGCTGGGGTCCGGACGGCCGGCACATCGTCTTTGCCGGTGAGCGCAGCAACGGCTTCGGCGTCTTCGTAGTCGATTCCGGCACGAGGCGCACGCGTACGGTGGTCGCGAGCGTGCGGGCTTCGGACACGGATTGGTCGCCGGCCCTCGTCGCCCGGTCCGCGGAGGATGGGGGCGCAAATCGCTGACCGCATGCCCCGGCGAGCCCCCGCGGGGCACGCAGTGGGAAGACGCAGGAAAAACCGCGGCGCCGCTACTTGATCGGGCGGGGTCGATCCCCTATATACAAACAGGTCAAGGACATGGTTCCACAAGATGTTCCACGAGTCTTATCACTACCCGGGAGCAGGTATGACTAACCGTCGTTTCGTTCTCGCCGCCTTCGCCACCACCCTTCTGATTGCAGCATGCGGGAGCGAGCCCGAGCCGCAGATAGCCCCGGAGCCCGAAGGCCCGACCGCGGAGGAGCTGGAGCGGATGCGCCAGGACTCGATCCGCAGGGCTCGCGAGGCCGAGGAAGCGCGACTTCGCCGCGAGCGGGAGGCGGCCGAGCGCGAGAGGCAGCGGGCGGCCGAGATGGCCCGCCAGACCCTCATGGAAACGGTCTACTTCGACTACGACGAGGCCGCGATCCGGTCGGACACGGAATCCAGCCTGCGCGCCAAGCTGGACATCCTGCGCGAAAACCCCGGGGTGCAGCTGCGCATGGAAGGCCACGCGGACGAGCGCGGCACGTCGGAGTACAACATCGCCCTGGGCAACGAACGCGCCGAGTCCGTGATCCAATTCCTCACGGGTTTCGGGCTCGACGCGGGCCGCTTCACTTCGGTCTCCTACGGCGAGGAGCAGCCCGCCGCACAGGGTTCCACCGAGGCGGCCTGGGCCCAGAACCGGAGGGTCGAGTTCGTCATCACCGCAGGCGGTGACGGCATCGGCCAATAGGGGCCGGAACCTGGCAACCCCATCCACTCGGCCGGGGTTTGCGCGCGGATCGGGAATCGGGACGGTGGATGCTCAAGGCGGTGGCGTAGTGTCGAACAGGAGTCGCAGACGCGGGCGGGTGGCCGCAGTTGCCCTTGCGGGTGTTCTGGCTGGCTGTGCGACCTCGGGCGATGTGCAGAATCTGCAATACGAGCTCCGTCTCCTGGCCGCCAGGCAGGATTCCGCAATGGCGGCGCTCATGCGCTCGGTGGACCGGGCCAACGGGGCGGCGCTCGACTCGGTGGCCGAGCTGGCGCAGATGCTGTTCGAGATGCGGGGAGAGGTCAACAATCGTCTGCTCGCGATCCAGAACCAGCAGCTCGTCATGGGCGAACTGGTGGGACAGAGCCAGTACAGCCTGGCCCAGATGACCGAGGAGTTGAACGCGCAGCGGCGTCAGATCGCGCTGGTGTCGCGTCCCCCGCCTGCCGACACCGTTGAAGGGGACGAGGATACCGAGGAGGAACCGCCCGAAACCCAGTTCGCCGACCCCGACGGGGACGCCTACCAATCCCTCGTGGAGATGGTCGAGCGCGGGCTTTCCGGCACCGCGCGCAGAGGATTCGAGACCTTCCTGGAGGAGTACCCCAACAGCGACCTGGCTCCGGCCGCGTATCTGCACCTTGCAGAACTCAGGGCACTCGAGGACGAACTGGACGAGGCGATCGACACCTACCTGTTGATCCCCGACCTCTTTCCCGAGGCGGAAGAGGTTCCCCGGGCGCTCTTCCAGGCCGGCCTGCTGTGCATCGCCATCGGCGACGACGCCCGGGCGCGCGAATACCTCCAGCGGCTGGTCGAATCCTACCCCGACCACACGCTGACGCCGCGGGCCCGGGAGCGGCTCGAGGAGATTCCCTGACCCGTCGTTGCCGGACCGGGTCGCTGTCGGTTCGGCACCGGCGCCGGTACGGGTGAGGAATCCGGATGCGATGCCTCTCCTGCGAATCGGGATCCACGAAGGTGGTCGACACCCGTGCCGCGAGAGGTGGCCGGGCGATCCGGCGGCGGCGCGAGTGTCTGCAGTGCGGCGACCGGTTCACCACCTACGAGAGCGTGGAGCAGCGCCCGCTCCAGGTGTTGAAGCGGGACGGCAGCGCTGAGAGCTTTGAACGCGAGAAGTTGCGGGGAAGCATTGCAGTGGCGTGCGCCAGGCGTCCCGTGTCGCCCTCCGACATCGACACGCTCGTCGACCGGATCGAAGACGCGATGTCGGATTCCGCGGGTGTCGAGGTTACCAGCGAAGTGATCGGGGAGGCCGTGATGGAGGGATTGGAGCCGCTCGACCGGGTCGCCTACATCCGCTATGCGTCAGTGTACAGGAACTTTCAGCACATCGACGAGTTCCAGGAAGCCGTGGACGAACTGAACGTGAAGGAACGCCGCGTGGGGCAGCACCGGTTCCAGGGTGAGCTGTCGCTGGGGCAGGATGCACCCCGGCCGGAGGAGGACCGATGAGCCGCCTGCGGGATGGACTGCTGGCGCGAGGCGCCAATCCCAAGGCCGAAATGCCCTTCCTCGATCACCTCGAGGAGCTGCGCTGGAGGATTCTGTGGAGCCTGCTGGCCGTGATCGTCGGCACGGTGATCGGGCTGGTCGTCGTCCGCTATTTCGAAGTGGTCGAACTGCTCGTCGCACCTGCAAGAGCAATCTTCGGTGATGAGTATCGGCTGATCTACCTGGCACCGACGGGTGGTTTCTTCCTGTACCTCCAGGTCTCCCTGACGGTCGGATTCCTGCTGGCATTCCCCACCATCGCATACCACGCCTGGGGCTTTTTTTCGCCCGCTCTGGAGAAACACGAGAAACGGGCCATCATTCCGTCGCTGTATATGGGGCTCGTTCTCTTCCTGATAGGCGTAGCGCTGGCGTACTTCTTCGCGCTCCCGATCACGCTCCGCTTTCTGGTCGGCTTCGAAACCCAGTCCCTGCTCGCCAGCTACACGGCAACCGGATACATCGGTTTCGTCGTCAAATTGTTGCTGGCGTTCGGCATCGTCTTCGAGTTGCCCGTGGTTGTCCTGGTCCTGAGCGTGCTCGGCGTGGTGACGCCCAGGTTCCTCAGAACCAAGAGACGCCACGCGTTGGTCGCGATGCTCGTGCTCGCCAGCCTCATCTCACCCGGAGACGCGATCAATGTCACGATCATCCTGGCGGTTCCTCTCATCGCCCTGTACGAATTCAGCATCCTCCTGTCGGTGATGGTGTGGCGGAAGCGTGAGAAGAGGGATCGGGAGGCCGACCCGACCCCGCCCGAGGATTCGGTAGCGACGGATGACGAGGCCGTGAAAGACGAAGCTACCCCCTACGATCACGGGGATCCCGCCGGGGGCGACACGGACGTGAAACCGGACGACGAGGCTTAGGGGCGCGTGGAGCCGGGACCGACCCACAATCTTCGCCCGGGCTTCCAGGTTCCGGGACGAGCAGCCCTTCGCTTTGCCGGCCCGACGCCTCACCGTGCCCGGTGGTCGCGCCGATTCATCCACGGACTGCTGGGACTGGCACTCGCGCTTGGCGGTGCGGGCGCGCCCGCGTCGGCCCAGGAGGTGCGAGATTCGCTGCAGGATGTGATCCGGGAGCGGCTGGAACGCCTCACGCGCAGACTCGGCGACACCACGGGCCTGACGCCGGTGGACACGGTCGACAATAACCTGTCCGCGGTCGCCACCTCGGATTCCACCTTGCTGGAGCTGCTGGCGCTGCCCGGCTACGACCTCGTCCAGTACCGGGGCCAGGCGGCCAATTTCGAGACCCGGTCCAGGGTGCTGACCCTCTTCGGGAACGAGGGCACGGAGGCGGTGATGACGCGCGAGGGGCTGGAACTCGCGGCCGACTCCGCGCTTGTTTTCGACGAACAGACCGGACGCCTGGTGACCATCGGGGATACGGCCAGGTACCGGCCCGAGCAGGGCGACGAGGTTGTCACGCGGAGGATCATCTTCGACCTCAACGAGGACCGGGGTACCGCATCCGATGTCAACACGACGATGGACGCGGGGCTCGGGGAGTGGATCGTGCGGGGCGACTTCCCCTGGGTGAACGCACACATGTCCTTTGGGCACGATGTCATGTTCACGAGCTGCGACCACGAAGAGCCGCACTACCACTTCGTTGCTCGCGAGATCAAGATGACGGAGGGCGGCACCCTGGTCGCGCGCAACGTGCTGCTGTACTTCGCCGACATCGGGGTGATGTGGCTTCCTTTCATCGCGCAGAGCACGGAGCAGGGGCGGCGTTCGGGACTGCTGCCGATCCGCTTCTCGGTGAACGACATCGTGCGGACATCCGGGAGCTACGCGCGCCGGCTGTCCAACGTGGGCTTCTACTGGGCGATGAACGACTACCTGGACACCCAGGTAAGCATGGACTGGTGGAGCGGGAACTACACCGCTTTGACCGGGGCAACCCAGTTCCGCTGGCTGCGGCAGTTCATGGACTCCAACATCAACTTCCGTCAGTTCTGGCGGGTCGAGGGCGGGACCGAACTGGCCTTCGACGCGAACTACAACTGGGAGATCTCGGAGCGCAGCAAGCTGCGGCTTTCCGGCCGCTACGCCTCCAGCGCCGCCTTTGTGCGCCAGAACTCCTTCGATCCTCGCGAGGTCACGCAGTCGATCGACTCGGAGGGCGGCTTCAACCGGCGCTTCGACTTCGGCACGCTCTCCCTCTCCGCCAACCGGAGGCAGTTCCTCTCCGACGACCGTGTGGAGATGACGCTCCCAACCGCCAACTTCTCGCTCTCGACGATCACGCTTCTGCCTGCCCCCTTCAACCGCGCGCGCTTCTACAACAACGTGACGCTGTCCGCTTCGGGTCGAGCCTCCAGGTCGATCAGGGACCAGCCCGTCCCGAACCTGATGGAAGGAGAATCGTTCACCCTTGCCATGGCGGACAGCGAGAACTGGCGCGGGGGCATGTCGGCGTCGCTTTCCGCGGGCAACTTCTCGGTTTCGCAGAGCTTCGATCTGAACCGGGACATCAGTCGCGGACTGCCCGCCAACTTCTTCGACCCCGCCGTGATGCCGATGCGGCGCGCCGGAACGGGAAGCGTCGGAGACCTGCGGCGGTCGGTGCTGTTCGCCCCGGGCGCCCTGGACGAGATCGACTTCGGGAAGAGCAACCTCACCTGGTCGACGAGCATCAACTACCAGCAGACGCTCGTGGGCTCGACGACCATCACGCCGCAACTCGCGATTTCCGGGCGCTCCATCAGCTCGGACACGAGCACGGTCGCGGGCGGCGGCTTCGTTTCCGCGCCCAGCCGCATCTCCTTCGGGGCACAGCTCAAGTCGGATGTCTACGGCTTCTACCTTGGCGGACGCCTTCGCCACAAGATCTCGCCGAGCTTCGATTTCGCGTGGTCGCCCAGGGTCACGCCGAACGCGGTGCAGATGGCCACCTTCGGCGACCAGGCGGTGCAGCCCAAACGGGAGCTCATCTTCGGTCTCAACCAGACCTGGGAAATGCGGGTCGACGACGAAGAGGCGGATTCGGCAGCCGCCGAGGCCCGGGTGGACCCCTCGGGGGGACCGAGGCGCCTGCCCCGGTCGGAGAAGGTAACCGTGCTGGCACTGCGGACGAGCGCGGTGACCTACGACTTCGAGCAGGCCAGTCAGCTCGGGCACTTCACGCGCGGGTTCCGCGACAATCTGAGCCTGTCGCACCAGATCAGCTCCGACTACCTGCGGGGCCTGACCGTGTCGCTGGAACACCTCATCTTCGACGACACGGGTGGCGGGCCCGCGGGCGGTGGGAGAGCCTTCTCGCCATACATCTCCAACGTGAACCTGGGGTTCTCGATGGGGAGCCAGACCGCGGTCTTTCGCTGGCTGCGACGGTTGGCCGGCGGGGAGACGGAGGCGGATACCGCGCAGTCGGCCGCGCAGGCGCAGGACGAGTCCCAGGACGATCCTTCGGACCCGGCCGGCTTCGAAAACGAGGATCTCGGCGAGTCGACGGTCGTGCCCGTCGGCGGCCGGGAGCGGACACAGCCGCGCCGTCAGCAGGGAGAGGTCGGCAAGTGGGACGCCAACATCTCCTATTCCCTTGCCCGGACCCGGGGTCTCGTGGGCGGCGACAACCAGATGATCCAGGGGACGCTGAACTTCCAGCCGACCGAGAAGTGGTCGGTGAGGTGGCGCACGTCGTACGATGTGGTTACCGGGGCCTTCAACGACCACATGATCAGCCTCCAGCGCCAGATGCACCGCTGGGAGGCCGACTTCTCGTTCCGCCAGACAGCCACCGGGAACTGGACCTTCCTCTTCGAGGTGGCACTGTCGGACAACCGCGACCTCCACTTCGACTACGAGCAGCGCACGGGGGGCGGAGAGCTTCCGGGACCGGGGTAGGGGTCCGGGTGTCCTGATCGGAGACCCCTGGGCGTCCTCGCGGGAGGACAGGCGCGCTATTGGCGGAGGAGCAACGCCGGGTGTAGCCGAATGTGTCGAAATGTATATTATACATGACATAATGTAATGTTTGCTTTACGTTTTGGCTGAATGACGCGAACAGGTCCAGCCCGGATGCACCGCCGCCGGAATTCGGGAAGTGCGGATTGCGGGCTGCCGGCAGTCCGGTACGGCACATGCATCGGGTCGGGTCCACCGCGGGGCGGAGCCGCGCGGCCTGGCGATTCAGACAACAGCGAGAGGCAAGACATGAAGCGGACCACTACGAACCATTGGGTCCTTGCATTGGCGGGGGCTGTTGCCCTGGCCGCATGCGACGGCCAGTTGACGTTCCTGACGGATGATCCCGACGCACCCAGGGACCTGACCGCGTACTACTACAACCGGGGCGTCGACCTCACCTGGAGGATGGGCCCCCGCTGGGACGGCGAACCGTTCCGGGTCTACGGGAAACGGGTGAGCGACGCCGACTACTTCTTCATCGCCGAAGTCACCAGCTGCATCGAATCGGAGTGCGTGTACCGCGACATCAACGTTCGCGGCGGAGTGAGCTACGAGTACTATGTCGCGGCCGTGGATCTCGACAGCGGCCTGGAGACGGCGAGCGACCATGCAGTCGAGGTGTGGGTGCCGGAGCCGGTGCCGCCGGCCGTTCCGGAGCGGCTGGAGACCGTGGCGCTGGACGGCGCGGCCTATCTGCGCTGGGACGATTCGCCCGCAGCCGAGGACGACTTCCTCGCGTACCGGATCTATGCTTCGGCCGAGGGCGGGTATTTCCTGGTGGGCGAGACGGATTCTCCGGGATTCGTCGACTTTCTCGCCGAGAACGGACACACGACCACATACTTCATCACGTCCCTGGACGATCAGGGGCACGAGAGCAACGGCAGCGAAGCGGTGGATTGCACCCCGAGGCTGGACTACACCGGCGACATCATGTACGCGCACCAGGATGTGCCCGCGGCATCGGGCTTCCGCTTTCAGGAGTCGGAGGATCTGCAGGCGGTGATGGCGGGCGACAGTGAACACCGGCACTTCCGGCTCGAAGCGAACGAACGGGGGCTGTGGATGGTGCCCGGCCCGGGTTCGCGCATCTATCCCGAGGCCCGGTGGACCACCTCGCTCAAGTGCGGGCCGGGAGCCGATTCGGATTGCGAGTCGTGGGAGGTCGCGCCGACCTCGGGGTACACGTCGGCGCGGGTCGCACTCGATCCGGGCTACACGTACATGTTCCGCGTTCCCGGGGATGACGGCGAGACGCGGTTCGGTGCACTGCGCGCGACGATCACCGGGGTGGACCAGGAGGGCGACGAGCTGATCGTCTTCGATTGGGCCTACCAGACCCAGCCCGGGAACCCCAGCCTGGACCGCGTCGGGGAGAGCGCGGGGACGTGAGGGGCGCGGGACCGTGGTGATCGCCGCATGACCCGGCAGTCCGCGGACAAGCGCGCGTGAGCGCAGAGAGCGGCGAGGTGCGGCGTCGCCAGCCGGGCCGCCGGGTCGTGGAGGTGGTTCCCAACTTCAGCGAGGGGCGGGATCCGGACTTTGTGGGCGCCGCGGCGGACGCATTCACGTCGGCGGGATGCGAAGTGCTGCACACGACCATGGACCCGGATCACCACCGCTCCGTGGTGACGGCGATCGGGTCGCCGCGAGCGGTCGAGAGGGGGGCCGTCGCGGCGGCCAGGGTGGCCCTGGGCCGGATCGACCTTCGCGGCCACACCGGAGTGCATCCACGGGTGGGGGCGCTGGATGTGCTGCCCTTCGTGCCGCTTCACGGGATCGGCATGGAGGACGTCGTGCGGCTGGCGCACCGGGTCGGGAGCCGCATCGCCGGCCTGGGGATTCCCGTACACTTCTACGGCCGCGCATCAAGGCCCCCGGGACGCGGGCTCGCCGCAATTCGGCGCCGGGCCCGGGAGCAGCCCCCGGCCGACATTGCGGGGCGGGAACCGGGGGGTGGCAGGGTGCATCCGGTGGCACACCACTCCGCCGGGACGACCTGCGTCGGCGCGCGGGGACTCCTGCTCGCCTGGAACGTCGACATCGAGGGTGTGTCCGTGGAGCAGACACGCGGGATCGCCGCGCGCATCCGCGAAGCGGGGGGCGGCTTTCGCGGCCTGAGGGCGCTGGCCTTGCAGCTCCCCCGACAGCGCCGCATGCAGATCTCCATGAACCTCGAGGATCCGGCCAGGACCGACCCGGGCGACGTCTTCCGGACGATCGAGCGGGAGGCGCGGGCTGTCCGCGGGAGGGTGTCCGGGACCGAGGTGATCGGGATGTGTCCCGACCAGCTCGCCGAGCCAACGACCGTGCGGACAATGGGCATTCGGGACTGGTCGGAGGACCGGATTCTGAGCCGGCGGCTGGCGGCGTACCTGGAGGCCGGCGGCGGCTAGCGCGCGCTATGCCTTCGGGCTGGTCAATTGCTATCTTGTTGTGCGAAGGCGGCCGGCTGCCCGGAGGTGACGGAGCCGGGACAACAGGCCGCAGGCGACCACCGGCGAACGACGCGCCTCTGGGACTCAATGAATCGAACTACGGCTTTGAAGACGGCGCCAACCGGCCTTCCCGGCATACAGGCGCCGGTTCGCGAGCGCCTGGACCGCGTGATGGACGAACTCCGACGCATCGCCGTCGCCGACTTTTCCATGGTCGACGAGGTCAACGACTACCTGATGCGCGTGCCGGGCAAGATGTTCCGGCCCACTCTGGCCCTGCTTTGCAGTGAGATCGAGGGCGAGCGCCACGGGGACGCGGTCACCCTGGCCGCGGTGGTCGAACTCGTGCACATCGCAACGCTGGTCCACGACGATGCCGTCGACCATTCGGTCCTCCGGCGCGGGATGCCGACGGTGAACGCGGCCTGGACCCACCAGATCGCGATCATCATGGGCGACTACCTGTACAGCCGGGCGGTCACCGAGCTGGCGGGCCTGGGCGATCTGGAGGCCGTGCGCGTTCTGGGCACAGCCGCGAACCGCATGAGCGTGGGCGAGATGCGCCAACTCCTCTCCTACGACGACATCACCTATTCGGAGGACGAATATTTCCGGCTGATCGCGGCCAAAACCGCCTCGCTGATGGCTGCGGCCTGCGAACTGGGCGCGCTCGCGGGAAGTCCGGCCAATCGCGTTCCGCTGCGGCAATACGGACACGCGCTGGGAATGGCCTTCCAGATTACCGACGACATGCTCGACTACGTCGGACACGAGGATATCACCGGCAAGCCGGCCGGACTCGACCTTCGCGGGAGAAAGGTCACGCTGCCGCTGGTCGGCGCACTGCGGGCCATGTCGCCTGCCGAGGTCGACGAAGTGCGCCGGGTCTTTACGCTCGTGGAGCCGGGTGACGAGGACGTCGACCGCGTTATCTCCCTTGTCCGTGAACACGGCGGCATCGAATACGCCAGGAGCAGGGCCGAGTCGCACGCGCGCGTTGCCGAGGCGGCCATCAGCAGGCTTCCACCCGGCCCGGTGCTCGATTCCCTCCACGAGGCGGTCCGGTACGTGACCGCCCGCTCCAGATGATCCTGCGCCAGGCTCAGCGGCTTCGCCGGGGACTTGTAGCCATCGTGTTCGGCCTCTTCCTCGGCGGGCTCTTTACCAAGCTCGCCGAGATCTTCCTGCCCGAGAGCGCCGCGCGCTCATTCCTCACGACATCGGCGTCGGCGTCGGTCGGCCCATTCTATCTGGACCTGGTCTCCGTCAGCTTCACGATCGGACCGGTCTCCTTCGCTCTCAACGTCCTTACCCTGGTCGGAATCGCCCTGGCAGGATTCGCCGCCCGGTCCTGGATCTGACGCAGCTGCGGCCATGGCCAGTCCTGGCAGTCCGCGGATGAAGCCGCGCTCCATCCCGGTCGCTTGCATCTCCGGGCGGCCGTGATCGCCCGGTCCCGTCCTTTTGCCGCGCGTCGCCTTTGCGTTAGTTTGTCCGTCCACCCCGTAACCGGCTGGTTTGGCAGGGAGAGTCCCTCTGGAGGTTCCGGGCAGAGGAGGTAGCAAATATGCCTTTCAATCTTGGCATGGGAGAGATGATCCTGGTCTTCCTGGTCGTGCTGCTCCTGTTCGGAGCAAAGCGGCTGCCGGAGATTGGGACCTCGCTCGGCAAGGGAATCAGGGAATTCAAGTCCTCGGTCCGTGAAGTCCAGTCGTCCGTTCGGGCGGACAAGGAGCTTGCGTCACCCGGGGAAGAGCAATCGAGCGCCGACGGGCAGGAGGAAGGCTCTCCCCGCCGGCTGACCACGGGGTAGGTCCGGGCTAGAAGACGGGGGGCAGCGGAAGTCCCTGCTGGTCGTCGGGCGGATTCAGCACCTGTTCCCGCCGGTCCACGATCCTCGCGGTCGCGCGTAGCGCTTCGATCCACTGCACCAGGCGCTGCTGCTGTATCACCGTCACCGCCTGAAACCGCTGCTGTTCGATCTGTGCAACCCAGGCGAGGCTGTCGGCGGCCTCGGCACCGGTCTTCTCGATCACATAGGCGTTGCGGTTGGCTTCGATGGCGTCGGAGACCTCGCCGACGTCAAGACCGAAGGCCGTGCCGACCGCCGCGTTGTGCTGCCCCAGCCCGAGGGCGAAACCGTTGCGCGTGAAGGGACCCGCGTCTCGCACCTCCAGGCCGAACTCGCGTGCCACCTCGGTCAGCGAACGGCCGGTCCCCACCTCGGCGGCGAAATCCTCGGCCTCCCCGAGCGCGACCTCCACCTTCTTGTCGATCCCGATGCTGCCCCGGATGGCCGCTTCGGCCTCCTCTTCCGTCAGGTACCGGGAGGGGTCGAGCGACACCAGTTCGACGGCGTAGAACGAGGCGCTGTTCTCGAACACCGGGCTCACGTCGCCGAGCATCGTTTCCGGATCGAAGATCCACTCGCCGCCCTCGGCCACATCGCCGGCCCCCGGGATGATCGGAAGCGTTTCGATGAGGTCCAGCGTGTCGGTCGCCAGATCCAGGTCTGCCGCCGCGTCCGCGAGAGGCATCGATTCAGCCAGTTCTTCCAGCGAATCCGCCATGGCGAGCAGGTCGATCTCCGATTCGTCGGTGCGCTCGAAGGGCAGCAGGATGTGCCGGGCCTGCGCGGAGTCCTGGCCCCAGCGGTCGGTGACTTCGATGAGATGGACGCCGAAGCTGGTTGGCACGGGCTCGGTGATTCGGTTCAGGCGGGCCGCGAAGACTGCGGAGTCGAACGGCGCGACCATGGCGCCCTGTGCGAACACGCCCAGGCTGCCGCCGTCGACGGCCGTCGCCTGGTCGGCGGACTCGCGCGCGGCGACCTCGCCGAAATCCTCGCCGTCGAGGATCGACTGCCGGAGTTCCGCAGCCCTGTCCACCACTGCCGCCGTGTCCGCGGCGGTGGGTGCCTTGGTGAAGGATACCGCGATGACGCTCGCGCTCGCCGGAACCAGGAAATCCTCGCGATTGTCGGAGTAATAGCCAGATACCTCCGCGTCGGTGATCTCGATCTCGTCGTCGCTGATGCGCTCGATGGGGTCGAAGGACACGTAACTCACGCTCGCGGTCTCGTTCATGTCCCTGTAGGCGTGCCACAGTTCGGCGTCGGACAGGTGAATCCCCAGCGACACCTGCCGCAGCAGCTTGCCCCGCGGGATGATGTCGCGGTAGTAGGCCTCCAGCTGCAGCTGCACGAGGTTGTCGGCCATCGAGACGAACTGCTGGTACTTGGTGATGTCGAAGACACCGTCGGTGAGGAACGCGGGGTTGGCCGTGAGGTCGGGCGGCGGGCTCGACAGGGCCGCTGCACGCACCTCCTCGTCGGTCACCAGGATTCGTCGGCGCTCCAGTTCCTCCTGGATCAGGATGGAGTTGACCAGCTCGTCCCAGGCCTGGTCCTCGATCTCGGAGTTCTGGACATTGGTGATCGGCTCCTCCTGCAGCTGCGCCGCCTGGTCATAGAGATTGCGGTAGGTAGCCATGTACTGCTCGTAGCTGACCGGGGTGCCGTTGACGCGGCCGATTTCCCCGAAGGATCCGGCCGTCTGGCCGGTGATATCCATGCCCCATTCGAAGAACATGAGTCCCCCGAAGGCCAGGGCCACGAGGATCATGATCCACTTCGTGCTTCTTCTGAGTTGCTCCATCATGGCGGGTGCCACCTCCTTGCAAGGACAGGGAAGCTAACGGTTTCGCGGACCCGTCTTCAAGGAACGGCGGCGCGTTGACACCCCTGTCGCGCGAAATCTACCTTTGTGGCGCTCGCCGGCCCGGGAGCGGGACGCGGCGGGGTCCGCGGGGCGACGGGGAGCGTCGAGTCACGCGAAAGGACCGCCCAATGAGGATTGCCGTCGTGCACGGCCCCAATCTGAACCTTCTCGGAGTGCGAGAGCCGGAGGTGTACGGGACCGACACGCTCGAGGACATTGACCGGGCCCTCGAGGGGCTGGGCCGCGAACTCGGCGCCGAGGTGGAGTCCTTCCAGTCGAACAGCGAAGGGCTGATCCTCGACTACCTGGCCGAGATCCGCGACCGCGTGGACGGGGTGCTGATCAACCCGGCGGGGCTCGGCCACACCTCGGTCGCCCTGCTCGACGGTCTCCTGGCGACCTCGAAGCCCTTCGCGGAGGTGCATCTGAGCAACCCCGCGAGCCGGGAGAGCTTTCGCCGGCGCTCCTTCCTGACGCCGGCGGCGGTGGGCGTGGTCGCCGGTTTCGGGGTTGACAGCTATCTTTCGGGCTTTCGTTGTCTCAACAACTACCTTGTCAGACAGAACGAAACGGGCTGCTAGGCCCGCTGTCGCGGCGATAAGAGGATACCGGAACCCGACTACATGGCTAGTACCGCAGACTTTCGCAACGGCATGGTGCTGGAGATCGGCAACGTGCTGTGGACCATTACATACTTCCAGCACGTCAAGCCCGGAAAGGGCGGCGCCTTCGTGCGCACCAAGCTGAAGAACGTCCTTTCGGGCGCCGTGGTGGACCGGACCTTCCGCGCGGGCGAGCGGGTGACCAGCGTGCGGCTCGAGCGGCGGCCGGTCAACTACTCGTACACGGATGGTCAACTGTACCACTTCATGGACCAGGAGACCTACGAATTGATCCCCATCAGCGCCGATATGCTGGGCAAGGAACAGCTCAAGTACCTGAAGGAGAACATGGAGTGCCAGGGGCTCGTGCACGACGGGACCGTGATCAGCGTCGAACTCCCGGACTTCGTGGAACTCGAGGTGACCGACACGAATCCCGGCTTCAAGGGCGACACGGCCCAGGGGGCGACCAAGCCGGCCACGCTTGAGACCGGCGCCGTCGTGCAGGTGCCGCTGTTCATCGACATCGGGGACAGGCTGAAGATCGACCGCCGTGAAGACAAATACCTGACGCGGGTAAGCGGATGATCGACATCGAGCTCCTGCAGGCCCTGGTTCGGCTGGTCGACGAATCCTCCCTCGACAGCCTGGAAGTCGAGCGGGGGGCGACGCGGATCCGGCTGGCCAAGTCGCCCAGCGGCGGCGTGATCGTGCCGGAAGGGGTGCGCGCGGTCCCGGAGGCGGCAGCGGCGGCTCCGGCCCCTGCCGGCGACCCCGCGCCTGCCGCGCCGCCCGCCGACGAGGCTCCGGCGCCGGAAGCGCCGGCCGCGAATCTGATCGAGGTGACGTCGCCGATGGTGGGAACCTTCTACCGGGCGCCCTCCCCCGAGGCCGCTCCCTATGTCCAGGTGGGGTCGACGGTGGCGGCGGGGGACGTGCTGTGCGTCATCGAGGCCATGAAGCTGATGAACGAACTGGAGTGCGAGGTCGCGGGCCGGATCGTCGAGATCTGCGCCGACAACGCCGAGCCGGTCGACTACGGCCAGGTTCTGTTCCGGGTCGAACCCGCCTGACCCGAGCGGCCGCATGTTCGAAAAGCTGCTGATCGCCAACCGGGGTGAAATCGCGCTTCGCATCGTGCGGGCGTGCCGGGAACTCGACATCGCGACCGTGGCCGTGCACTCCGAGGCCGACCAGGAATCGCTGCATGTGCGCTTCGCGGACGAGGCCGTGTGCATCGGGCCGGCGCGGGCCGCGCAGTCGTACCTGAAGGTGCCGAGGATCATCGCCGCGGCGGAGATCACGGGGGCCGAGGCCGTGCATCCGGGCTACGGGTTCCTGGCCGAGAACGCGGAGTTCGCCGAGATCTGCCAGCGCTCGGACCTGGCGTTCGTGGGGCCGACGCCGGAGCAGATCCGCTCGATGGGCGACAAGGCGGTCGCCCGCGAGACGATGCGCGCCGCGGGCGTGCCGGTGGTGCCGGGCTCGGACGGGATCATCGAAGACGAAGGGGAGGCGCACGGGGTCGCCCGCGAGATCGGTTACCCGGTGATGATCAAGGCGGCGGCGGGCGGCGGCGGCAAGGGCATGCGCATCGCCGGCTACGACGGTTCCTTCCGCCGCAACTTCGCCGCCGCCCGCGCCGAGGCCCAGGCGGCGTTCGGCGACGGCGGCATGTACCTGGAGCGGTGCATCGAACGGCCCCGGCACGTCGAGTTCCAGGTCTTCGGCGACAGGCAGGGCAGGGTGGTGCACCTGGGGGAACGGGACTGCTCGATCCAGCGGCGGCACCAGAAACTGGTGGAGGAGTCGCCCTCGCCCGCGCTCACGCCGGAACTGAGAGCCGAGATGGGCGAGGCGGCGGTCAAGGCGGCCGAGGCGATCGGCTACGTAGGAGCTGGAACGGTGGAGTTCCTCCTCGACCGCTCGGGCGAGTTCTTCTTCATCGAGATGAACACGCGTATCCAGGTCGAGCATCCCGTGACCGAGGCCACGACCGGCCTCGATCTCGTCAAGGAACAGATCCGCGTCGCGGCGGGGGAGCCGCTGTCCTTTCCCCCCGGGGAGCAGGAGCACCGCGGGCACGCCATCGAGTTCCGCATCAACGCCGAGGACCCGGCTCGCAACTTCGCACCGTCGCCCGGCCTGATCAGCACCCTTCACCAGCCCGGGGGCCCCGGCGTCCGCGTCGACACCCACATCTACTCGGGCTACCGGGTTCCGCCGTTCTACGACTCACTCCTCGCAAAGCTGATCGTGTGGGGGAATACGCGGCGCGAGGCGGTGGTGCGGGGCCGCGAGGCTCTCGAGTCCTTCGTGGTCGAAGGCATTCCCACGACGATCGACTACCTTGCGGCGATCACCCGCGACGAAGAGTTCGGGCAGGGGGACGTCGACACGAGCTTCGTGCAGCGCTTTCAGGACAGGGTGCGCGCGGACGGGGTGGCATGATTGTGCAATCATATGGTGCATGTGCAACATTCATGCGCAATCGATGGGGCGTGTGTGTGACGAGCGCCGGAGTGGTTCCGTGACGGCGGCCGGCCGGTGAAGCTCGGCGTCTGTTTCACTCCGGCGGAAGTGCTGCCGGCCAGCGTCAGCGGGGCCACCGCCGTCGTGATCGACGTCGTGCGCGCGACCTCATGCATTGTCGAGGCGCTGGCAAACGGCGCGCGCGGCGTCCTCCCCGCCATCTCCATCGAGGGGGCCGGGCGCCTCAGGGACTCTCTGGGCGGCGACGCATTGCTCTGCGGCGAGCGCCACGGGCTGCGGATCGACGGATTCGACCTGGGCAACTCGCCTGCCGAGTTCACGCGGGAGGCCGTGGAGGGGAGGCACCTGGTCATGACGACCTCCAACGGCACCAGGGCGCTGATGGCGGCCGCGGGATCGGACCGGGTCATCGCGGCGTCGTTTCTCAATCTCGGCGCCGTCGCGGATGCGGTCCGCGGCGACGACTCCGTCGTCATCGTGTGCGCGGGCAAGGCAGGTAGCTTCGCCATGGACGATACCGTGTGCGCCGGGCACATCCTGCGCCGCGTCCTGAAGGGCTGGGCTGGACCGGTGACGATGGACGAGCGGGCGCGGGCGGCGGTGGATCTGGCCGGTCTGCACGAGGTGTCGGGCGACATGCTGGCCGGCACCGAGGCGGGGAAGGCCCTGATCGATGTGGACCTCGGAGGCGATCTGGCACTGTGCGCAAGAGCCGACAGGCATAAGATTGTACCTATGATGCGCGATAGAGTCATAACTGCCCCATTGCTGTAGCGTGTCCGCGTCGAGGTCGGCCGGACGAGGCAGAAAGGGTGGCGCGGCGGCTGGCAGGGGAAGGGCTGCAAGAGGCGGAAAGGGCCCGCGGGGGAGGTCGCGACCGGGTGGATCCGGGCGCAACGCCGGTGGCACGCTCGCTGTCCTTATGGCCGTCATGGCGTTTCTGATCTCGGCCGCCCTCTTCCCGATCGATCTGCTGGGCGCCCGGATGTCGGATGTCTTCCCGGCGGGCAATCCCATGGGGGAGGTGGGTGACATCGTCGACCGCTTTCTCACCACCTGGCTCGGGCTGGGTTGCGCTGCCGTTCCCGTGGGCCTGCTGGCAGGCGGCGCGTCTGTCGGCGGCTGGTGGTCGGAGGGTCCGCGGCGCAGCCTCTGGATCCTCACACTTGCCCTGGTGCTCCTCCTGCCCTTCGGCGGGTTCCTTTTCGAGGGAGGCGAGTCGGCCACCGGCTGGCTGGGCACGGCCATTGGGGCGCCGCTCCTCCGCACGACGGGCTGGCTGGGTGCCTGGGTGATCTTCGCCGCGGGTGTGGTGGTGACGTCGATTGCGGCATTCCGCTTCAATCCGCTGCGTCCGCCCGCGCTCGGACTGGGCAAGCTCGCTCAAGGGACCCGCGGGGGCGCGGTCAGGACCGGGGCGGCGACGCGGGCGTTGTGGGAGCGCCTCGCCGAGCGGCGCCGGACGGCCCGGGCGAGGAAGGAAGCCGCGAGAAGGGCGGCCGAGGAGAAGTCCCGGGCGCGCAAGGTGCCGTACGGCAACCTTGGTGATTTGCCCGGGCCGGAGTCGGGCGGTGACAGTCAGGTGGCAGCAGGGGCGGACGCGGATGCCATGGCAGGGGAAGACGGGTCCACCGCGCACGGAGCCGCCGCGCGGGCGCCTGCCACGGAGGCCATCGGGAAAACAGTCGGCGACGGTGGATTCGTGCCGGCGCCGGCCGGCAGTCACTTCGAGGAGCTCCAGGACGACGGACTCGAGGACCCCATGGACGGCCAGGTGCCGGCGGACTACCCTCGCCCGCACTTCGCTCTGCTCACCGCCCCGCAGCACGAGAACCGTTTCGGCATGGAACAGGAGCTGGACCGCCTGGGAGGCGTCCTCGTCAATACCCTCGCGACCTTCAATATCCAGTGCGAGATCTCAGGGCGCACGACCGGGCCCGCGGTCACGCAGTACGAGGTGGTGCCCGCGGCGGGGGTGAAGGTCAACCGCATCGCCAACCTCGATGCCGACCTCGCCCTGGCCATGCGCGCGCGCAGCGTCCGCATCGTGGCGCCGATCCCGGGGAAGGGCGCGGTGGGGGTCGAAATCCCGAATCCGCGGCCCGAGATCGTGCGGTTGCGCGAGATCCTCGAGGCGCCGGCCTTCTCCCGGTCGCGCGGCGCGCTGCCGCTGGCGATGGGCAAGGACCTCGCCGGCAACGCCTACGTGACCGACCTCACGAAGATGCCGCACGCGCTGATCGCCGGCGCGACGGGCTCGGGCAAGTCGGTGTGCCTGAACACCGTCATCACCAGCCTGGTCTACCGTCACGGTCCCGACCGCCTTCGCCTGCTGCTCATCGATCCCAAGATGGTGGAGCTCTCGGCCTACGCCGACCTTCCCCACCTACGTCATTCGGTGGTTACGGATCCGAAGGAGGCAGCCGGTGTGCTGAAGTGGGCGGTGATGGAGATGGAGCGGCGCTACACCATGCTCAGCGCGAACGGGGTGCGGTCGCTCAAGGAGTTTAACGACCGGGTGGAGCAGGGGGTCGAGCTGAAGCTCCCCGAGCCCGACGGGCCCGAGGAGGAGCCGGACAGCTGGAAGTACAAGGGAGGCACGCTGCCATGGATCGTGGTCGTGGTGGATGAGCTTGCCGACCTGATGATGACGGTCCAGGCCGAGGTCGAGAAGCCGCTCACCCAGCTCGCCCAGAAGGCGCGCGCGATCGGCATCCACCTGCTCGTCGCCACGCAGCGCCCGAGCGTGAACGTGATCACCGGGCTGATCAAGGCGAATTTCCCCTGCCGGATTGCCTTCCGGGTCGCCTCCAAGACGGACTCGCGCACGATCCTCGACCAGAACGGGGCGGATTCGCTCCTCGGGTACGGGGACATGCTCTTCCTTCCGCCGGGCCAGAGCGAGCCCGTGCGCATGCAGGGCGCCTTCATCTCCACGGAGGAGACCGAGGCGCTGATGAAGTGGTACCGCGAGCAGGCGGATACCCTGGAGGCGCTGAAGGCGCGGGTGAAGAGCGACGAGGCCGACATCCTCGAGCAGGTGAGGGCGCTGGATGGCGAAGGCGAAGGCGTGGAGGAGGGGGCGGCGTGGGGCGACTGGGACGACCTCTTCCGCGAGGCGGCGATGGCGTGCATCCATCAGAAGGCGGGCTCCACGTCGCTGCTGCAGCGGCGGCTGAGGATCGGCTACGGGCGCGCGGCCCGCATCGTCGACCAGCTGCACGATGCCGGAGTGCTCGGCCCGCCGGACGGCTCCAAGCCGCGAGAGGTGCTGGTCGGGCTCGACACGCTGGACGAGATATGCCCCGGCTGATGGGCGTGGGTGACCGCTTTGGCCCGCAGTTCTGGCGGCGGACGCTGCCAGCTTCGGGGGTGCGGCGCCTCGGTGCGGCGTCGGCAGTCATCGCGGCGGGGCTCCTGCTTGCGACGCTGGTCCCGGCCCGGGGCACGGCGGCCCAGGAGTCGATGCGCCCGCTGGAGCAGGCGGCCGCCCGCTACCGGGAAGTGCGTGCCATCTGTGCGGACTTCGAGCAGGTCATCGAGGTCAGGCTCCTGCGCGGCCGGGCGATCGAGAGCGCCGGACGGGTGTGCCAGCGCCGTCCCAACCTCTTCTCGATGCGGTTTACGGATCCGGACGGCGACCTGGTGATATCGGACGGGGACGACTTCTGGGTGTACTACCCCAGCATCGACGAGGAACAGGTCATGCGGCACCCGGTGTCGGATTCGCCGGGCCGTGAGGACTTCTTCCGCGAGTTCCTGGAAGACCCGGGGGCGAAGTACGAAGCCGAGACGGGTGGGGTTGAAGCCGTGGACGGCCGGGACTGCCGCGTCGTTTCGCTGACGCCACTCACGCCGGCGGGGTACCGCGCCGCACGCCTGTGGGTGGACGCGGAGAGCCACGTGATCCGGCGGCTGGAGATCCACGAGGAGAACAAGGTGCGCACCGTGACGCTCCGCAATGTCGATCTGAACCCGGATATCCAGCCGGGGACGTTCGTCTTCGAGGTGCCCGAGGGTGCGCGCGTCATGGGTCCCCGCGGGCCCGGAGCCCGGCCCGGCCCGAGATGAGACTGCGCACGCGGGACCTCCCCGTCTTTCCCGTCAGCGCGGGCCCGGTCCGGCCGGATGTGAGCGCGGACGTGCAGGCGGTCGATCCCCGGTCCTTCGCGATCGGACCCGAGGACGGTCCCCGGATGGGGCTCGTGACGCTGGGATGCGACAAGAACACCGTGGATTCAGAGCACATGATGGCGGCGCTGGCCGCGTCGGGCGCCAGGGTGACGAGCGACGTGGAGAACGCCGAGGTGGTGGTGGTCAACACCTGCGGCTTTATCGAGGAGGCCAAGGAGCAGTCGATCGACACGATCCTGAGCGCCTGCGAGCTGAAGGCGCACGGCCAGGTCGGCGCGGTCGTGGCGGTCGGGTGCATGGTGCAGCGGTACCGGGACGAGCTGGCGGCGGAGATCCCCGAGGTCGACCTCTTCCTCGGCATCGCCGAGATGGGACGCCTGGTGCCCGAACTGCGCGCCCGCGGCCTCATCGGCGACAGCTTCGTACCGAACATGGAACAGCCGCTGCGCGTGCTGGCCACCGAGACACGGCACGTGTCATACTTGAAGGTGAGCGAGGGCTGCGACCACCGCTGCGCCTTCTGCGCCATTCCGCACATGCGCGGGCTGCACCGCTCGGCGGATCTGTCGGCGCTGGTGGCGGAGGCGCGGGCGCTGGGCGAGCAGGGCGTGCGCGAGCTCAACCTGATCTCGCAGGACACCACCTGGTACGGGCGCGACCTGTGGCGGCACGACCGCTCGGCCCCCCTTCTGCACGACCTCCTCGAGGCACTGCTGGAAGGGACCGGTGTGGACTGGTACCGCCTCCTCTACATGTACCCGTCGGGAATCACGCCGCGGCTGGTCTCGCTGATCGCGCGCGAGCCGCGCCTGCTGCCATATCTGGACATGCCGCTGCAGCACGGCAGCGACCGTGTGCTCGCCCGAATGCGCCGCCCCGAGCGGCAGGACACGGTGCGCGAGCGGGTCCGGTGGCTCCGGGACGAAATCGACGATCTCACCCTGCGCACGACGGTCATCGTGGGTTTCCCCGGCGAGACCGACGACGACGTGCGCGTGATGATGGACTTCCTCGAGGAGATCCGCTTCGACCGCGTCGGGGCGTTCGCCTACTCGGTGGAAGAGGGTACGGCGGCCGCCGCCATGCCCGACCAGGTGCCCGAGGAGGTCAAGGCGGAACGGCTGGATATGGTGATGGAGCATCAGCGCCAGCTGTCCTTTGAATCCAATCTTCAGAGAGTCGGCAGGCGTGGATGGATGCTTGTGGACGAACTGACGCCCCGGCACTCCGGCCACGACGCGGTGGGGCGCACCCAGGGCCAGGCGGTCGAGGTGGATGGGCAGACCTTCCTGACTTCGGCGAACGGCGTGCGGCCCGGCGACATCGTCGAGGTGGAGATCGTGGCGGCGGATGACTACGACCTGACGGGGAGGCTGATCGATGCGTGAAACCGGGCGCGAGGCGCCGCCGGACCGCGGGTCGCATGGGCGGCAGCGGGTGAGGGTCGGGGTGATCGGGACCGGGGCGATCAGTCAGCTCATGCATCTGCCGATCCTTTCGGAACGCAACGACGTGGAGTTGATGGCGCTCGCGGATCTCGATGGTGCGAAGGCGCGGGCGGTGGCCCAGCGCTTCGGCGTGCCCAGGGTGATGAGCGACGACGACATGATCGCCGCGGACGACATCGAAGGCGTCGTGATCTGTGCGCCCAGTTTCCTGCACGAGGACTTCGCGGCCGACTGTCTCAGGGCGGGGAAGCGCGTCCTGGTGGAACGTCCGCTGGCGCTGTCGCCGGGTGGAGTGCGCCGGTTGTTGACGGTCGCGGACGAGACGGGGACGGGTCTGGTCCTCGGGCTGTCGCACCGGTACCAGGCGAACGTGAGGGCGCTGCGCTCCGCGGTCGCCGAAGGCGCGCTGGGGGAACTGGGGACGGTCAGGGTCACCTGGCTGAACCGGGCCGTTCGGCGGCCCCGCACCGGATGGCGCCGGCGCGCCCTGGAGGCAGGCGGAGGCGCGCTGATGGACCTGGGCGTTCCGGCACTCGACCTTGCGCTGTGGGTGCTGGGATACCCTGAGGTGGACCGGGTGTCGGCGACGACCCGGGGCGACGGGTTCGATGTCGAGGAGGAGGCTCACCTCTTCGCCGTCACCCGCGACGGCGTCGCCGTGACGCTCTCCGCGAGCTGGCGCCTGCACGCGCCCGAGGACCGGCACCGGCTCTGGATCTTCGGCTCCGAGGGAGGGGCGCGGCTGTCGCCCCTGTCCATCTACCGCCAGGTCGGCGGCCGCACGGTCGATGTCACGCCGCGCCAGCCGATCCCGCGCGGAGGCGAGGACCTCTTCACCAACGGTTTCCGGCGCCTGCTCGACGAGTTCGTCAGGGTCGCGGCGGGCACGGCGGCGGCGCGGCTGCCCACCGAGCAGATCATCCTGATGAAGCTCATTGAGGCCGCCTACGATTCGGCGCGCGAGAGCCGTGAGGTGAAGCTGGGCTGATGGGTGGGGCTGGGCGACACTTGCAGCCCGTGGACAAAATCCTCCCGGCATTCGAGCAGCGATGCATCCAGACTGGACCGCTCCGCTTCAGGCGGTCACAATGTCAAGACAACGTTACATTTCGTAATGTTTAATTTACATTGGGCCACACCAAAGCTGCGCTCTGCGTTGCTCCTCGGGCGAATAGCTGGGCTATTCCCCTCTCGTCGCGCCTTGCCAGTCAGGCGCCTCACCGCTCTCGGTGCTCGGGCGGCTTTATCCACGGACTGCTAAGGGCGGGGGGCTGCGTTGAAGCACTTTGTCCTCGCGGCGGCGACCGGGGTCGCGGCGGGTGCGACGTTTTCTCCACACGGCGGGCAATTCCTTCCGTTCCTGGCGTTCACTCCCCTCGCCGTGGCGCTCACGGGCGGGGTGCGCGACCCTGAAGCCGCGCCGCTGGCTCCCTTCCGGCAGGGCTTCGCGGCGGCGGCGATCGCGCACGGCATCGGCCTGTACTGGATGGTGCCCGCGCTTTCGTGGCGGACGCCGCTGGCCATCACCACTTATGTGCTCGTGCTGGTGCTGATCGGCCTGGTCGCCGGCGCGGCGTGTCTCGCGGCCACCTTTCTGCACGGCCGGAGGGGATGGCCCTTGCCCCTGGCGCTGGCCGCCTGCTGGACGGGGTTCGAATGGGTCGCGGCCCGCGTGCCCGGCGTCCCGTATGCGTGGCTCAACGCGGGGGGCTCGCTGGCGTGGCATCCTGTCCTGGCCGCGGGTTCGGAACTTCTCGGTGCCCGGTTCCTGGGGTTCTGGACCGTCGCGTCGGGGGCCTGTCTCGCCTGGCTGCTCACGCACCGCTCACGTCCCTTCCCGATCCGCCGCGCGGTCCTGGCAGGGCTGGCGGTTGCGGCGCCGGTTCCGGCCGGCTACCTGCGACACTCCGCGCTCGAGGATGGCGAGTTGGTGGCGAGGGTGGCGGTGGTGCAGCCCGAGAGGGGCTCGGAGAGCCTCGGCCGCTGGCTGGAACCGCTCCAGCAGCTGGTCGCGGCCGAGTCCGTCGACATGGTGGTGTTTCCGGAACGGTTTCTGGCGGCTCCCGTCCGCGAGGCGGTGCGGGATGGCGATCCCGATGCGGCGCGGGATGCCGGCCTCGATGCGGTGAACGACTCCCTCCGGCGCGCGCCGGGCGAGCGAGCGCCGCAGGGCCTGACCCGCACGGGGATCGAGCTGGCGGCCTTCGCCGACGCCCTTGGCGTGCCGGTGATCACCGGCGCAATGGACGCCGCAGTCCGCGAGGACGGCGGCGACACCCTGTGGTACAACGCCGCCTTCCTCCAGGCCCCGGGACGACCGCTATCCCGGGCCCAGCGCAAGACCCGCCTGGTGCCCGGACTCGAGGGGTACGCGTGGCCGGGGGCGGCCCTGGGCATCCCGTACGGGGGATATGCGGCGGGCCGGGATCCGCGGCCGCTAACGGTCGACGGCTGGTCGGCGGGCGCCATGATCTGCTACGACTCCGCCTACGGCGAGACCGCGCGCGCCCTGGTCCGGGCGGGAGCCGACTGGCTGGTGGTGCTGTCCAACGACGACTGGCTCGACCCGGAGCGTCCCTTCCGCACCACCTGGGCCTACTGGCAGCACGCGACGCTGGGGCGGCTGCGGGCGATCGAGAACCGGATGTCGCTCATCCAGGTCGGTGCGACCGGCTACAGCTTCGCGGTCTCCCCGGCGGGTGCTGGAGCAGCGTTTGCGCTGGAGCCCGGTGTCGCGGCCACTGCCGTCCTCCCGGTCTTCCAACGTTCCGCGACAACGCTGTTCACGCGCATCGGGGATGTCCTCGGCCTCGCGTGCTTCCTGGTGTTGATCGCAGGGGTGCTGGCGGGCCCGCTCGCCGCGCGGATCCGAGGCCGACGGAACGACGCATTACATTTCACTGCTTGTCCCTGAACCCGGAGACATCCGATAGATCCTCGTCTGGCCCGGCGCCTGGCCGAAACCGAAGAGCGCTTCCGCGACATCGAACGCGACCTTTCCGATCCCGCCGTGATTCGCGACCGCGATCGCCTGCGGGAGTTGGGGCAGGAACGGGCTGGGATGGCGGCGGCCGTGGAAGCCGGGCGGAGCGTGCTCGCCATCGAGGCAGAGCTTCAGGACACGCGCGAACTGCTCGCCGAGTCCGTCGATGCCGAGATGAAGGCGCTCGCGGAGGAGGAGATCGCCGCGCTCGAGGGCCGGCTCGAGACGGCGGTGGCCGCGCTGCGGGCGGCGCTGGTCCCCGCGGACCCGCTCGAGGATCGGCCCGCGGTGGTGGAGATCCGCGCCGGGACGGGCGGGGACGAGGCGGGGCTCTTCAGCGCCGACCTCATGCGGATGTACCGTCGCCTTGCCGAGCGGCGGGGATGGACGGTCGACCTGGCCGGCGTCTCGGAGGGGATTCCAGGGTCGATCAAGGAGGCGATCTTCACCGTGCGGGGGAGGGGGGCGTACGGGCAGCTGCGCTACGAGTCGGGCGTCCATCGCGTTCAGCGCGTTCCCGAAACCGAGAGCCAGGGCCGGATCCATACCTCGGCGGCCTCGGTGGCCGTGCTGCCCGAGGCGGAGGAGGTGGATGTGGCGATCGATCCCGCCGACCTGCGCATCGACGTATTCCGTTCGTCGGGCCCGGGGGGCCAGTCCGTCAACACGACCGACTCGGCGGTGCGCATCACCCACCTCCCCACGGAGCTGGTGGTTACCTGCCAGGACGAAAAGTCGCAGCACAAGAACAAGGCCAAGGCGATGAAGGTGCTGCGCTCGCGGCTGCTGGACCGCGAGATCGCCGCCCGCGAAGCCGAGCGGGCCGCCCAGCGCAGGTCGCAGATCGGGTCGGGCGACCGCTCTGCGAAGATCCGCACCTACAACTTCCCGCAGAACCGCGTCACCGACCACCGGATCGGCCTGAGCCTGTACAAGCTGGGCGATATCCTGGACGGCGATCTGGCCGAACTCGTCGCCGCGCTCCGGCTCGCGCGGGACGAGGAGCGTCTCGCCGGGCCGGCGGGGCAGTCATGAGCCGCAGGTCATCGTCCTTCGCGTCCGCAGCAGGCGGTCCGCACACCCGGACGGATTCGTCCGTCGCGCCGGATGCTGGGCCGAACGCCTCGCCGCGGCCGTCGCGCGGTGCAGGGCGGTCCCGCACCTGGACGGTCATGGAGGTCTTGCGCGCGAGTGCGACGTACCTGCGCGACAGGGGCGTCGACGAGGGCCGCCTCAACGCGGAGTACCTGCTGGCCCACGTCCTGCGGACGGACAGGCTGCAGCTGTATCTTCACTTCGACCGGCCTCTCTCGGAGCCCGAACGCGCCGCCTTCAGGCCGCTGCTGCGCCGCCGCGCGGCGCGGGAGCCCCTCCAGTACCTGCTCGGGTCCGCGCCCTTCCGCAACCTCACCCTCCGCGTCGACCCCCGCGTCGCGATCCCGCGCCCCGAGACCGAGTACCTCATCGATGTGCTTGCCGACGTTGCCGGAAGCGAACGGGTATTCGATTCCGCTCTGGACGTCGGCACGGGATCGGGAGCCATCGCGATCGCACTTGCCAGCGAGGGGCGTGCGCGATCGGTCGCGGCTACCGAGCTCTCCGCGGATGCGCTCGAGGTGGCCGGGAACAACGCCGCGGCCGCCGGGTATCCCGTGATCGACTTCCGCCACGGCTCGCTGCTCGAGCCGGTGCTCGACCGTTCCTTCGATCTGGTGCTGTCCAATCCCCCCTACCTGACCGAAGCGGAATGGCGCAGCGCTGAACCCGAAGTCAGGGACTGGGAACCCCGCGGCGCCATGGTCGCAGAGGATCAGGGGCTGGCGGTGATCCGCGAACTGGCGGCTGCCCTGCCGGAAGTCCTCCGGCCGGGCGGCTGGTTCGGCGTGGAGGTTGGGTGCGGGCAGGGTCCGGCAGTGTCACAACTGCTTCGCACCGTGAGCGGCCTCGAGTCCATCGAGGTGCGCAAGGACCTGGCCGGACGACCGCGCTATGTTTTGGGTCGCAGACCTTTGCCCGGAGAAGACGCATGACCGACATTACCGAACTGGCCGAATCACTCGGCCGGGCCGTGGGCAGCACGCCCGAATACCGGACGATGACCCGGGCGATGGAGAGCGCGGACGACGACCGCCACGTCGTGGAGCTTCGCAACGAACTGAAAAGGACCGAAGCGTCGCTGCAGTCCGCGGTGCGGGCCGGCAAGGAGCCGGACAAGGCGGACATGGAGCACTACGAGGCCACGCTGGGCAGACTTCAGGCGTCTTCGGTCTACCAGAGTCTGGTTGCAGCCCAGGCCAATCTGGACAAGATCATGTACCGCGTGGACGCCGCCATCCAGAAAGGGATGCGCGAGGGCGCGGAATCCCGAATCATTTTGACATCCTGAACGAGTCGTGACTTCCAGCAACCGGCAGAGCGCGGGGGACGCACCCCCGAAGGAAAAGGGGATCAAGGCCTTCCGCGAACCGGCCTACCGGACCATCGAACCCGTCACGCAGTGGCTGGTGCGGCGTGGCGTCCATCCGAACGCGATTACGCTGGCGGGTTTCGTGATCACACTCGGCGCGGCGCTCATGTACTCGCAGGATCATGTGCGAACCGCCGGGGTTCTCGTGTTGCTCGGCGGTCTCAGCGATGTGTTCGACGGTCGCGTGGCCAGGGTTTCCGGTCTCGCCTCGAAGTTCGGGAACTTCTTCGACGCCACCCTGGACCGAATCTCCGAGATCGCCATGTACCTCGGACTGATGACGCTCTACAACGCCTACCAGCTCGAGCTGTTCGACATCTGGATGATCTACATCATCACGCTTGCCATGGGCGGCTCGCTGATGATCAGCTACACCAGGGCCAAGGCCGAGTCGCTGGGCTTCGACTGCTCCGTGGGCCTCATGCAGCGTGGCGAGCGCATCGTGCTCCTGGGCTTCGCGTCGCTTTTTTTCGGTCTGGACTGGAACGGCATCGTGCTCAGTTCCGTTATCGTGATCGTGGCGGTACTCACCAACATCACTGCCGTGCACCGCATCGTGTGGGTCTACAAGCGGGGCACCGGCGTCCCTCTGGACGACGGCGGACCGACCGCCGGAAAGGGTTAGGCCACCGTGGACCAGCCTCCCAGGGTATCATCGGCCGATGGGCGCCTCGGCGTTCTGCTCCCCGGACTCGGGGCCGTGGCAACGACCGTCGTGGCCGGCGTCGAAGCGGTAAAGCGCGGGCTGGCCCGCCCCGTCGGCAGCCTCACCCAGATGAATACCGTCCGCCTGGGCAAGCGCACCGAGGAGCGCGCGCCGCTGATCAAGGATCTCGTCGGGCTGACCGAACTGGATCAGCTGGTGTTCGGGGCGTGGGACCCCATCCCGGACGACGCCTACGACAGCGCCGTAAACGCCGGCGTGCTCGATCGGACCGCGCACCTGGACCCGATCCGGGAATCCTTGCAGGCGGTGAAGCCGATGCCGGCCGTCTTCGACACCGCATATGTGAAGCGGCTGGACGGACCCAACCGCAAGACCGGCGCGAACCGGATGGAGCTTGCCGAAGCCGTTCGTGAGGACATCCGCCGCTTCAAGGCCGGGAACGATTGCGCCCGCGCCGTGATGATCTGGTGCGGCTCGACCGAGGTGTTCCAGCGCGCGGGGCCGGCCCACGCCACGGTGGAGGCGTTCGAGCAGGCATTGCGCGACGACGACCCGGCCATCGCGCCCAGCATGATCTACGCCTACGCGGCGATCATGGAGGGCATGCCCTACGCGAATGGAGCGCCCAACCTGTCGGCGGACGTCCCCGCTCTGGAGGCACTGGCCCGCGAGCGCGGCGTACCGATCGCCGGCAAGGACTTCAAGACCGGCCAGACGCTCATGAAAACGATCCTCGCGCCGGGGCTGAAGGCGAGGATGCTCGGGGTGAACGGCTGGTTCAGCACCAACATCCTGGGCAACCGCGACGGCGAGGTTCTCGACGACCCCGAGTCCTTCAAGACGAAGGAAGAATCCAAGCTCGGCGTGCTCGACTACATCCTGCAGCCGAGGATGTATCCCGAACTCTACGGCGAGATCTACCACAAGGTGCGGATCAACTACTACCCGCCTCGCGGCGACGACAAGGAGGGGTGGGACAACCTGGACATCTTCGGATGGCTGGGGTACCCGATGCAGATCAAGGTGGATTTCCTCTGCCGTGACTCGATCCTGGCGGCTCCGATCGTTCTCGATCTTGCGCTCTTCCTCGACCTGGCCGGCCGCGCGGGGATGGGCGGCATCCAGGAGTGGCTGTCCTTCTACTTCAAGAGCCCGCACACGCCGGAGGGACTGTATCCGGAGCACGACCTCTTCATCCAGCACAAGAAGCTGAAGAACACCCTGCGCTGGCTCGCCGGAGAGGAACAGATCACCCACCTGGGCCGGGAGTACTACGAGTAGGGCACGGCCGGCCGGAGAGATTCCGATGACCCGTGGGAGGTTTATCGCCTTTGAAGGCGCCGAGGGAGTCGGGAAGACCACTCAGATCCGGCTGTTGGCCTCGTTCCTTGAGAGGGCCGGAATCCCGTCCGTCGTCACGCGCGAGCCGGGGGGCACGGCGATCGGGGAAGGAATTCGGGATCTGGTCCTGCGGAGCGGGGGGCCGGTGCCGGCCAAGACGGAGTTGCTTCTGATTCTGGCGGCGCGGGCCGCCTTCGTCCGCGAGGTTGTGGCGCCGACGCTGGCCACGGGGAAGTGGGTCCTGTCGGACCGCTTCGACCTGAGCACCTTCGCGTACCAGGGCCACGGCCGGGGGATCGACCTGGAGCAGATCGAACGGCTGAACGGCTACGCCACGGAGGGCGTGACGCCGGACCTGTATGTCGTCCTTGACCTTGCCGTCGATGAGGGAATGGCGCGCCAGGCACGGGCGGGCAAAACGCCGGACCGCTTCGAATCGCAGGGCGCGGGCTTTCACCGGGCGGTTCGGAAGGGGTATGTTCAACTCGCCGGGTTGCTGGATGAGGCGGTTCTCGTTCCCGCCGGCGGAAGTCCCGGAGCGGTGGAGGAGCGGATTCGTCGCGAGATCGTTGCCCGCTTCCCGGAAACATTGCGGGGTGGTGCGGTTTAGAGATGAACATGGAGGCCGAATGACCAGAAAGAGGACCGTGCTGGTGCCGTTGCTGATCGTGGTGTTTGCGGTGACGAGCGGCGGCTGGCTGCTGCAGCGGGGCGTGGGCATGCGCGCCAACGTCTACCTGCACGCGCGCGTCTTCGAGGAGGTCATGAACCGCATTGAGGGCCACTTCGTGGGCGAGGTGGACCTGGACAGCCTGTACGAGGCCGCCATCACCGGGGTGGTCGATCGTCTTGAGGACCCGAATTCCCGGTTCCTCCCGGCTTCGACCTGGGAGAACGAGCGGATCCGCACCCAGGGCGAATACGGCGGTGTCGGACTGGAGGTGATCGATCGCGACGGCTACATCACGATTGTCGCGCCGATTCCCGGGACGCCGGGGGCGAGGGCGGGCCTGCGCCCGGGCGACCGCATCGTCGAGGTGGACGGAAGGTCGCTCGACGGGTGGGTGACCGACCAGGCGGTCGACCTGCTGAGGGGCGAGCCCGGCACCACGGTGGAGATGGGTGTGCGCCGCCCGGGCGCGGACGCGGTCATCACGTTCGAGGTCACGCGCGAGCAGATCCATGTGCCGTCGGTTCCCTTCGCCGCCATGCTGGAGGGCGGGGTGGGGTACGTTCCTCTGCTGGTATTCAACCGGACCACGACGCAGGAGGTGCGCGCCGCCCTGGATTCGCTGACCGCTGAAGGGATGACCTCTCTCGTGCTGGACCTGCGCCGAAACCGGGGTGGGCTCCTGACCGAGGGGGTCGGATTGACCGATCTGTTCCTCGATCGCGGCATGGAGATCGTCGAGATACGGAGCCGGACCTCGCCCGCGGAGAGGTACGCCGCGCGCGACGGGCAGAGCTACCCGGACCTGCCGATCGTCGTCTTGGTCGAGTACGGCAGCGCGTCCGCGGCGGAGATCGTGGCCGGGGCGCTGCAGGACCACGACCGGGCGCTGCTCATCGGTTCCACCACCTACGGCAAGGGGTCCGTGCAGTCGCTCTTCCAGCTCTCCGGGGGGAATGTGCTGAAGTTGACGACGGCGCGCTGGTTTACGCCCTCGGGGCGTTCCATCCAGATGGACGTAGCCGACCAGAGAGCACGCGGCGACCGGGGCGTGCTTACCGTTCGCGGAGACGTCGCCGAGCGCCCGAGTCCGGAAGACAAGCCCGTGTTCAGGTCGTCCGGCGGTCGTCTGGTGCGCGGCGGAGGCGGCATTGTCCCCGATCTGTGGGTGATGCAGGACACCCTGACCGCGGACGAGCGCGAGGCCTTTCGGGAGGTCATCAACTTCGGTGGCTCCTTCATGACGGCGCTGCAGAGCTGGGCGGTTAGCTACCTCCAGGCGCATCCGGACCTCGAGCCCGGCTTCCACATTACCGACGCCGATCTCGCCAGCTTCCACGCATCGTTGCGGGAGCGCGAGGCGGATCTCCCCGTGGCGACCCTGTTGCGTGCGCGCCGCTCGATGGAGCTTCTCCTGGGGAGTGAGATCGCGCTGCAGGCCTGGGGCGATCGAGGTGGCTTCCTGCGGATCGCGGCGAGCGACCACCAGTTGATCAGGGCGGTGGAGTTGCTGTCGGCTGCGTCGGGGCAGGGGGAACTCTTCGCGTTGGCGGGTTCACCGTTGGCGCAAGTCGAGCCCGCGGACAGCGAGCCGGGCGAGGGAGCAGGTTCGTCGCGCTAGCTGATTCGGCCGGGCCACCCATGCGGACACGATCAGGCTCATCCAGCCATGGAAGCGCCCCTCCGATCGCTGCAGATTCCCCTTCGCTGACCATTGCCGTGTATCGAGGGGCGGTCGTCGAGGCCACGCATCGGGTGCACGCGGTCGTATCGGACGCCAGCGGACGCCTGGTGCGGAGCTGGGGTGATGCGAGCCGGGAGATCCTGCTGCGGTCTGCGGCGAAGCCGTTCCAGGCGTTGCCGCTGATCGCGGACGGGGCCGCCGACCACTTCGGGCTTTCGGGAGAGGAGATCGCGCTGTGCTGCGGCTCGCACAATTCGGAAGAGAGACACCTGGAGGTGGCCCGATCGATGCTCGACAAGGCGGGCGTGTCCGAGGACCTGCTGGTCTGTGGGCCTCATCCGCCGCTGCTTCGCGAACGCGACCTGGCGCTGGCCGCGTCCGGCACGCCGCGGACCCCAATCATGAACAACTGTTCCGGCAAGCACGCCGGGATGCTCGCGCTGGCGGCGTTTCACGGGTGGCCGCTGCACGGCTATCAGCGTCCGGAGCATCCGGTCCAGCATCGGATGCGTGCCGAGATCGCCCGGTGGACGGGCGTCGCACCGGAACAGATGCCCTCGGCCGTGGACGGTTGTGGGGTGGTGACGTTCGCTGTCCCGGTCGCACGGCTGGCCTCCGGGGCGGCCCGCCTGGCGAAGGCCGCCGCGCGGGCGGGTCCGGCCCGCCGCGTGGTGAATGCGATGACCCGCCACCCGTTCATGGTGGGCGGCGCGCAGCGGCTGTGCACCCGGCTGATGGAGGAAGAGCGCGGGCGCGTCTTCGCCAAGGTCGGCGCGGAAGCCGTCTACATCGCGGGCGATCTGGAGACCGGGTTGGGCGTGGCCGTCAAGGTAGAGGACGGGGCGTGGCGATCGGCACCACCCGCGCTGCTGGCGGTGCTTGGCAGGGCCGGCATTCTCTCGGCCGGTACAGCGAGCGCCCTGGCCGAGTTCGCCGGGCCCGCCGTCACCAACACACTGGGCGACGAAGTGGGCCGGATGGCGGTGTCCGAATGTTCATAGACTCTGTCAAAATCGAGGTGCGTGGAGGTTCCGGCGGCTCCGGGGCCGAAGCCTTCCGGCGTGAGAAGGGGGTGCCGCGCGGCGGTCCGGCGGGAGGCGACGGCGGCCGGGGCGGCGATGTGCGCCTGGTGGTCGACCCGGGGCTGACCACGCTCAGCGACTACCGGTATCGACGTCACCACCGGGCACAGCGCGGGATGCACGGCGAGGGGTTCAACCGCACGGGAAGGAGCGGAAAGGACCTGGAGCTGCGTGTTCCGCCCGGGACCATCGCCCTGGATGACGAAACGGGCGAGCTGCTGGGCGAGCTCCTGGAGGCGGACGACGTGCTGTTGGTCGCGCGAGGCGGCAGGGGGGGCAGGGGAAACGCCCGCTTCGCCTCATCCACGCAGCAGACGCCTCGGCGGTGGGAGCCGGGCGGAGCGGGCGAGGAGCGTGTGGTCCGCCTCGAGTTGAAGCTGCTCGCCGACATCGGCCTGGTCGGCGAGCCCAACGCGGGCAAGTCGACTCTCCTGTCCCGGATCAGCCACGCCAGGCCGCGAATCGCCGACTATCCGTTTACCACGCTGACGCCGAACCTGGGTGTGGTCGAACTCCCCGACTACCGTTCCTTCGTCGTCGCAGACATCCCCGGGATCATCGAGGGGGCCCACGCGGGGAAAGGGCTCGGCCACCAGTTCCTGCGCCATATCGAACGCACCCGGGCGCTGGCCATTCTCCTTCCCGTCGACCAGGAGGATCCCGCTGCGACGCTCGCGGGGCTGCTCAGCGAGCTGCAGGCGTACTCGCCCCGGCTGGCCAGGCTGCCCTTCGCCGTGGTGTTCTCAAAGATGGACCTGCACCCCGCCAGCGACCCGAAGCCCGAGGTGGACGCGCCCGACGCGTGGGACGCGTATCACATCAGCGCGGTGACCGGCGATGGTCTCGGAGCGCTTCTGGAGGGGTGCTGGCGGCAGCTCGAGGACGCGCGCAGAGCCGAAGCGGCGCTGGAAGACCTGTGATCGAGGCCCTCACGCTGGAGCGGTTTCCGGGAATCGGTCCGAGGCGCTTCCGGGCACTGGTGGACCACTTCGGCAACCCCGCGGCTGCGCTTGAAGCGAACCCGTCCGATTTCGCGGCGGTTGTGCGGCCGGGCCGTTCACGCCACGCCGATGACCCCGCCAATGGCCGGCGCAGGACGTGGGCGGTCGATGACCTCGCCGCCCGGAAGAGGGCCGGTCGCGAAGCTCGCGCGATTCGGAGGCGGTGTCTGGCCGACGGAATCACCGTGCTGGTCTACGGCGGTTCGGGCTATCCTGGCACGCTCAGCGCACTCACGGACGCGCCCCCCGTTCTCTTCGCGCTTGGTGACGCGGATCTGCTGCGGAGACCCTGCGTGTCCATCGTCGGGTCCCGCCGGGCCACCGCATACGGCCGCCGAATCGCGCGGGGCCTCGGGGCACACCTCGCGAGCCGGGGACGCTGCGTGGTCTCGGGAATGGCGATGGGCATCGACGCAGAGGCACATCGGGGCGCGCTGCCGGGACCCACGGCCGCCGTACTCGGGTCCGGTGTGGATGTGGTGTCGCCGCCCCGGAACCGCGCGCTCTACGGCAGGATCCGGGAGCACGGTGTGGTGGTGTCCGAGTTCGCCCCCGGCGTCGGGGCGGCAGCCCATCATTTTCCCAGGCGCAACCGGATCATCGCCGCCCTCGCCACCGACGTGATCATCGTCGAGGCGTCGCATCGGAGCGGCGCGCTCATCACAGCCGAGATCGCCCTGGACCTTGGACGTGAAGTGCACGCTGTTCCGGGACCGATCGATCGGCCCACGAGCCAGGGGACGAATCGCCTCATCGACGACGGCGCGGGCGTCATCCTGGAGGTGGGCTCGTGCGACGCCCTGCACGGCAACTCCACCCTGCCCGATGAACCGGAGTTGCGCGAACTCCTGGTCGCGCTCCCGGCGGCCCCCGTCACCATCGAAGAGACGGCAGCGCTGGTAGACCGGCCTCCGGATGAAATCGCTCCCGTCCTTACCATCCTCGAAATCAGGGGATACCTGACGCCGACCCGGGACGGCCGCGTGATGCGGACCCCGGGACGGGGGACTGCCATGGTCAGAGAGGGCGCGGCGTGACGGTCCGGGCAGGGGCGCGCGCGGCTCCGCCGCCCGTGGAGGCCGTTCGCAACCTGTATGTCCACGCGCCGTTCTGCGCGCGAAGATGCTGCTACTGCGACTTTGCGGTCACGGTGGACCGGAGTCCCGACAGCACTCGCTGGCTGAATGCGATACGGTCCGAGCTGTCTTCGCTGCAGGCTCGCGGCGAGGCGAGGCTGGCCGATGAGCTGGAGACGCTCTACGTCGGTGGAGGAACGCCGTCGGTGCTGGATCCCGAGTGCGTCGCGGCCCTGGCCGACGTGGCCGGGCGGGGACGAATGCGCGGCTCCCAATTTGAATGGACGGTCGAGGCCAATCCCGAGTCGTTCACCGATCAGGTGGCGCGGAGCTGGGCGGCGGCCGGGGTCAACCGCATCTCCTTCGGCATCCAGAGCTTCGATTCCGGAGCCCTGAAGTGGATGGGACGGCTGCATTCCGCTGCCGAGGCGGGGGAGGCCGTTGCCCGGGCGAAAGCGGCAGGTGTGGAGAGCCTCTCGGTGGATCTCATATTCGGGCTCCCCGGGATCCTTGGCCGCGACTGGAACGACGATATCGAGCGCGTCCTGTGCCTCGATGTCCCTCACGTCTCGCTGTATGGCCTCACCGTGGAAGAGGCGACGCCGCTCGCGGGATTCGTGCGCGAGGGGCGGTTCGCAGTGGCGGGTGAAGCTCGGTATCGCGACGAGTACCTCCAGGCAGCAGAAACACTGTCGGGTGCGGGGTACAGGCACTACGAGGTGTCCAACTTTGCCCGCCCCGGATTCGCATCGCTTCACAACCGCGCCTGCTGGCGCGGCTCCTCCTACATCGGACTGGGCAACGGAGCACACTCGTACGTGGGTGGACGGCGGTGGTGGAATGAACGGGATTGGGCGGGGTACGCGCGCCGCGTGGAAAGAGACGGCAGTGGGCGGGTGGGCAGCGAAGCATTGAGTTCGCAACAGCGCCGCCTTGAAGCACTGTGGCTGGCGCTGCGTACTGCCGAGGGTGTGGACGCGAACGCGTTCGGCCGCCCGGCTGCGCCCGTACTGCGGACGTGGCGGGACCGTGGCCTCGCCACACACGCCGGAGGGGCCGTGCGCCTCACCTCCGACGGGTGGCTGGTGCTCGACGAACTCACCCTCGAGCTTGACGCCGCCATGGAAAACGAACAATCCCGGTACGACCTGGGCAGCGGACCGGAGACGACAACCGGTTGACGGAGTCGCCTGACGGGAGATTTTCAAGTACGGAAAGCTCACCACAGGGTGCGATGATCATGGGCCTGGACCGCCACTCGACACACACTACGGGACGGGACCCGCTCTCCAGTCGGGAGCGGCGCGTGCTCGAGGCGGTCGTGCGCACCTACGTCGACACAGCCGAACCGGCGGGGAGCCGCACGCTGACCCGGCGCTTCAACTTCGGGGTCTCCGCCGCAACGATCCGCAACACGATGGCCGATCTGGAAGAGGAGGGATACCTCACCCATCCCCACACCTCCGCCGGACGGGTGCCCACGGATCTGGCGTATCGATTCTTCGTGGACAGCGTGGTGCGCCCCGAAGCCCTGAGCGCCTCGGAAAGGGCACGAATCGAGCGGGAGGTGCTGGCCGGCGAGTCCACGCTGGAGCGGATCCTGCGGAACGCGACCCGGGCCCTCGGAATCCTCGTGAACGAGCTCGGCGTGGGCTCGGTGCCGCAGCTGGACAACGCGCGCGTGCAGAAGATCGACCTCATTTCGGTCTCGTCTCACAAGATCCTCATGGTGGTGACCATTCAATCGGGGATGGTGCGCACCGCTTACGTGGATCTTCCCGGCAAAGCGCCGCGGGATGTCCTGGAGTGCATCGAGCGCGTTCTCAACGAGCGGCTCGGCGGACTCAGCTTCACGGAGATACGCCGCTCCTTCGGGGCCCGCCTTCGCGACGCGGTCGAGGATCCGGCCGCCCAGGACATGCTGAACATCTTCATCGAGTCCAGCGACGAGTTCTTCGCCGCGAGCACGCGCGGGCCCGATCAGGTGGTGCTGGGCCAGACTTCGCCGATCGCCTCCCAACCCGAGTTCTCGACCAACGAACGGCTCCGGGAGCTGATCGCGCTGACCGAGCAGAAGGAGTTGTTGGCGAGGGTGCTCGGCACCCGCGCGGACAAGGGCGTACCGTTCGTCACGATCGGCAGCGAGCACGGCCCCGAGCTGGCCGGATTCACCCTGGTCACCTCCGGCTACCGGTTCGGGAGCCTGCGCGGGATCCTCGGCGTCATCGGTCCCACCCGGATGCCCTACGAGAAGGTGATCGCTATCGTCGATTACACGTCGTCGCTGGTTACACGCATGCTGGAGCCCTGAACGAGGGCCGCCGCAAGGTGCCGATGAGCTCGACGAATCCGCCGGAGATACATGGCTGACTACTATTCCCTCCTCCAGGTCCCGCGCACGGCCGACCAGGACGAGATCAAGAAGGCGTACCGGAAGGTCGCGCTGAAGTACCATCCGGACCGAAACGCCGGCTCCAAGGAAGCGGAAGAGCGCTTCAAGGAGGTCACGGAGGCGTACGAGGTCCTCAGGGAGCCCGCCAAGCGCGCCCGCTACGACCGCTACGGCAAGGAAGGCGTGAGGGGGCCGAGCGGGTTTGCCGGAGGAATGGACTTCTCCGACGCGCTCGAGATCTTCATGCGGGACTTCGGTGGCTTCGGAGGCCTGGAAGGACTCTTCGGCGGACGCCGCCGGGGGAACCGCCCCAGTCGCGGCAAGTCGATGCGGCTCACCTTGCCTCTCACACTCAAGGATGTGCGGACGGGCGTGGCGAGAAAGGTCCGGGTGGCGGTGCTCGACGGCTGTGAGCCCTGCCGCGGGACGGGGGTGAAGGACGGGTCGCTCCCGCTTCGCTGCCCAACCTGTGAAGGGACCGGCGAGGAGCGGGTGGAACAGCGCTCGGTCTTCGGCCGGTTTGTCAGTGTGACTCCTTGCCGGCAATGCCGTGGCGAAGGCACGGTGATTTCGGAGCATTGCCAGACGTGCCGAGGCGAAGGCCGGATCCGGGTCGATCGCGAGATCGAGGTCGAGGTCCCGGCGGGCGTGTCGTCCGAGAACTACATCACCTTGCGCGGAGAGGGCAACGTGGGCCCCCGGGGCGGACCTCGCGGTGACATTGTGGTGCTCCTTGACGTGGCCGAGGATCCGCGCTTCACACGCGACCGAACCGATCTCGCGGTCGATGTTCCCATCACCTTCGCGCAGGCGGCGCTCGGGGACCGGGTGGCCGTTCCAACGGTCGAAGGGCGGACCTGGGTGGAGGTCCCGGCGGGCACGCAGAACGGAGAGGTCATCCGGGTCGTGGGCGAGGGTGTTCCCGAACTGCACGGCCGCAGGTACGGGGATCTGCTCGTGCGGCTGCATGTGTGGGTGCCCACCCGGATCAGCGCCGAGCAGAGGCGCATCATCGGCGAACTGCGCGAGGTCGAGGACCGCCCCCCCGACCGGGTCGATCCCTCGCAGCGCCGCGGCTTCTGGACGTGGGTCAGGGAGGCCCTCGGGTAGCCCGATACCGGATTCCCTCGCTGGACAGGCAGATCCTGCTGGCGCGTTCGGCGTGGAGGATCCAGCGCGCCACCGCGATGCGCGAATCGACCTCGACATCCCCGGCGAGCGCCGCCAGGCTCTGCCACAGCATCGTGGCGAGCCGCTCGCGGTTGGGCCCGTCTTCCGACCGCGTCAACAGCACCCAGCCGTCCAGGGCGGTCTCGGAGACATCGTCCATTTCCACCTCCAGTTGCGCCAGCCGGCCCTCGGACTCTTCGACGATCAGTCTGACCGCTTCGGCCGAGAGCAGAATCGGCGGCCGGCACCGTCTCAGCTCCCTCTTGAGAAGAGGTATCGACATCGCGCCCGGACCACTCCGGCGCAGGATCTGGACAATGCACTCCGTAGTTCGATTCATCTCGCTCCTTACCGTGCTCCTGTCAACGCGGTCTCCTACAGTATCCCATGTCTCGGGTGTTTGATATGGTTGGATGGGACTGTTGTCTTTTCATCAGCATCCCGTGAACCCGCGGACGGGGCCCCTGGTGCATATTGGGAAGTCGCAGGGGCGATCAAGCCGGATCCACGGAGGGCATCTTGAAGGCACCACTGAAGGAAACGCTCAGGACGGATCTCAACGAGGCGCGGCGCGCGCGCGACCGTGTGCGCACGCTCGTCCTGTCCACCACGCTCGCCGAGTTGCGCAACAGGGAGATCGAGACGGGGAGGCTACTGGACGACGACGGTGTCCGGTCGGTCCTGGCCAGGGCCATCAAGCAGCGTCAGGACGCCGCCGCCCAGATGACGCGCGGCGGACGCACCGACCTCGCGGACAGGGAGAGGGAACAGGAGGAGGTCCTGCGGAACTACATGCCGCCGGACCTCTCGGCCGACGATGTCAGAGCCATGGTGCGAGAGATCGTCGCCGGCGGGGCTGGCCACATCGGCGCGGTGATGTCCGCGCTCATGCCGCGGATTCGCGGTCGCTTTGACGGCAGGACGGCGTCCACGATCGTGCGGGAGGAACTCGCCTAGCATGTCCAGCCGTGCTCTGCGGGTCCTGGAGTTCGGCAACGCCCTGAAGTACGCCGCCGGGTTCGCTTCCACGCGGGCCGGCCGCGAGGCCGTGCTCGCGGCGCGGCCGGCGGCGGACATGATCACCGTGCGCGACCGCCTGAACGCGGTAGGGGAAGCGCTGGCGTTCCTTTCTGCGCGCGAGGACTGGACGTTTCCCCCGCTGCCGGAGTCGGACGGCGCGGTGTCGCGCCTGGCGGTGGAGGGCTCGGTGCTCACCGCACGGGAGTTGGCGGAACTGGGAGCCGTGCTCGCGGCGGGTCGGGTTGTCCTGCGCGCACTTGCCGGTGAGACGGAGGGATTGCCGTCTCTGGCGGGGCTGGGCGCGCGCCTGTTGTCCGATCCGGAGCGGGAGGCCGCGATCACCCGGAGCGTCGACGCGGAGGGGCTCGTGCTCGATGGGGCGAGCCGGGAACTGGGCCGGATCAGGGCTCAACTGCGCGGCGCCCACAACCGGGTGGTGTCCCACCTCGAGGGCGTCTTGAGCGAGGTCGACGACCGGTATCGGGTACCGGAGGCGTCGGTTTCGATCCGCGAGGGACGCTACGTGATCCCGCTGCGCCGGGAGGGGAAGAGGGCGGTCGGAGGCTACGTGCACGACGAATCTTCCTCAGGCGCCACGGTCTTCGTGGAGCCGCCTTCGGCGATCGACATGATGAACCGGGTCCGCGAGCTCGAGCGGGCCGAGGCCAGGGAGATTCAGCGAATCCTGCGCGCGCTGACGGACCGCTGCCGCCCGCTCGCCCCCGCCTTCGCGCTGTCGATGGCCGCACTGGCCGAGATGGACAAGCGGGTAGCCCTCGCCCGGACCGCCGAACGCTGGGCAGGCTGCGTGCCCGAGATCAGCGACGGGCCTGTCGAGATCCGCGGCGGACGCCATCCCCTCCTTCTCGCGGGCGGCGTGGACGCGGTCCCCTTCGACCTCGCCCTCGACCCGCATGAGCGAATCGTGGTGGTCACCGGTCCCAATACCGGGGGCAAGACGGTCTTCCTCAAGTCGGTCGGCCTCATCTCCGCGCTGGCGCAGGCCGGGGTGGTGCCCCCGGTCGGGCCGGGCACACGCCTGCCGGTCTTCGATTCCTTCTTCGCGGATGTGGGCGACGAGCAGTCGATCGCCGACTCCCTGTCGACCTTCTCCGCCCACCTGCGCAACCTGCAGGAGGTGCTGGCCGAGGCGGGGCCGCGATCCCTTGTCCTGATCGACGAGCCCGGCGCCGGGACCGATCCGAAGGAAGGCGAGGCGCTCGCGCGATCGGTCATCGAGGAGCTCGCTGAACGCGGATGCACCGCGGTGATCACCTCGCATCTCGGGGGGCTGAAGCGGCTCGCGGTACCCGGCGACCGGATCGTCAATGCGTCGCTCCGGTTCGACGGTGAGCAGCTCGCGCCGACCTACCGCTTCACGAAGGGGCGGCCGGGCCGGAGCTACGGGCTGGCGACCGCACGCGGGCTCGGCTTCCCGGCCGAGGTGCTCGATCGCGCCGAGGCCTACCGCGAGGGGGCCGATGCGCGGCTGGACGAAGTGCTGGAGAGCCTGGAGGCGAAGGAGAAGAAGGTGACGGAGCTCCTCGGCCGGCTGGACGCGGAACGGCGCCGCGCGGAGCTGCTGCAAGGGGAGCTGGAGGCCCGGGAAGAGGAGCTCAGCCGCTCCGAGAAGGAGCACGCCGGTCGCGCTCGCCGGGATGCCCGCCGGCTGCTTCTCGATGCGCGCCGTGAGGTGGAACAGGCGATCGACGATCTCGCCGGGCGGGTCGAGGCGGCGTCGCTGGACGAGGCCGCCCGGGAAGCGCGGCGGGCGGTCGAGAGTGCGGCGCGGGCGCTCGAGGGGCCGGGCCAGGATGGCCGCCGAAGGAGCCGGCGGGGGGCCAGGGGCGGGGGGGCGCCCGAAGCGCGGCGCAGCCTGCCCGCCGCTGGCAGTGCGGTACGGCTCACGGATTCGGGGACGCGGGGCACGCTGGTGGCGGTCGAGGGCCACCGGGTGGTGGTCAACGTGGGCGGCGTGCGGATGAGAGTGGACGCCGACCGGATCGCGGCTGCGGGGGATGACGGCGACGAGGTGCGGGGCGCTCGCAAAGCGGATGCGCGCGGACGCGCCGGAGCTGAGTGGAGCGGGCTCGCGCCGGATCCGGCTACGGAACTGGATCTGCGCGGCCAGCGAGTGGACGAGGCGGAGCTCTCCCTGGTGCGCGCGCTCGACGAGGCTTCGGTGGCCGGTCTGCGCGAGCTGCGCGTCATTCACGGCAAGGGCACTGGCGCGCTGCGCAAGAGGGTCACGGCCGTACTTGACGGGGACGGCCGCGTCGAAGGGTTTCGCGCCGGCAAGCCCGCCGAAGGCGGGTACGGCGTCACCGTGGTGAGGATGAGGTAGCATGATTCCGGACCGGGTAGTCGAGGAAGTGCGCGCCAGGGCGGACATCGTCGGGATCATCGGCGAGTTCGTCCAGCTCAAGAAGGCCGGCAAGGATTTCCGCGGCCTGAGCCCCTTCAAGAAGGAGAAGACGCCGTCCTTCTATGTTGTGCCCGCCAAGGCGTTCTTCCACGACTTCTCCTCCGGCGAATCGGGGGACGTGTTCTCGTTCCTCATGAAGCACCAGGGGATGAGCTTCGTCGATGCCGTGAAGTACGTCGGAGCCCGGTGCGGCGTGGAGGTGCGCGAGGTAAGGCGGGACAAGCGCGGCGACGACCCCTGGCGCCCCTACTACGAGGCTTCTGCGCATGCGGCTGCCTTCTTCCGCGAGCGGCTGTGGGAGTGGGACGGCGGAAAGGCCGCGCGTGAATACCTGAAGGGGCGCGGGATCGACCGCGAAACGGGCGAGAGCTTCGGCCTCGGCTACGCGCCAGACGGGTGGGAGGCCTTCCGCGAAGCCGCGGCCGTACACGGCCTCGACGAGGGGATCCTCCTCGAGCTGGGCCTCATAAAGAGGAGCGAGAACCGCGACCGGCCCTACGACGCTTTTCGCAACCGCATCGTCTTCCCCATCGAATCGGTAACGGGGCGCGTTCTCGCATTCGGGGGCCGCCTGCTCGGCAAGGAGGGCAAGGGAGCCCCGAAATACCTCAATTCTCCCGAGAGCCCGATCTTCCACAAGGGATCGGTGCTCTACGGGCTCTCCTGGGCCCGCAACCACATCCGCAGAAGGGGCGCGGCGCTCATCGTCGAGGGCTTCATGGACGCGGTCTCCCTCGCCGCGGTCGGCATCCGGAACGCCGTCGCCCCCCTCGGCACCTCGCTCACGGAGGAACACGCCCGCCTGCTGCGCCACTACACGAACCAGGTGCGCATCCTCTTCGACAGCGACCCGGCGGGACTGCGCGCGACCTTCCGCGCGGCGGACATCCTCCTGGCGCAGGGACTGCAGGCCTCGGTGGCGACGCTTCCGGACGGCGAGGACCCCGACTCGGTGGCGCGGAACGGCGGTGCCGAGGCCGTGCAGGCTTTCGTGGCGCAGGCCGTCGACGTGTTGGACCGCAAGATCGCAATGCTGGAAGAGCGCGACTACTTCAGCTCGATCGCCAGAACTCGCAATGCCATCGACCGCCTGCTGCCCACGCTGCGCGCAGTGTCCGATCCCCGGCAGCGCGACATCTACCTGACGACGGTTGCCGAAAAGACGGGCGTGAGAATGGACACGCTGGAGGCCGAGTTGCGCGAGGTACGGACGCCGCGACCAGGTACGCAGCGGCGCACCACACCGGTGGGGCGGCGTCCGGCTCCGCGCTTTCACGGCCTTGGCGTGGAGCGCCAGCTTCTGCTGCTGCTCGTCAAACACCGTGACTGGATCGACAAGGCCGCAGAGCGAATCGGGCCGGCGGACTTGGAGGACGCGAGCTACCGTGCGATCTTCGAGGAGTTGATCAACCATCCGGAACTCAATGCCCTGCCGGAAGAAACCATGCCGGAAGCGGTACGCAACTTCGAACGTCTCATGAGCGACCGCGAGGTGCCGGAGCCCGTCGAATCCGTCTTCGAGGACGCTGTGCTGCAGATCGAAAACACGGCCCTCGATCGCCGCCTGGCAGGCCTCGACGCTGAAATCGGCCGGGCCGGCGACGCGGATACCCCCAGGCTGCTGCGGCAGAAGCAGGATCTGATCAAGGAGAAGCAGTCCCGCGGTCCCGACTGGCGCAGATCCGCGCACCGGGCTGCGGGGAATCCGCAACATCAAGGAGAAAGCACACCGTGACGGTCGATACCGGCCTCGTCTCCAGCAGGCTGCTGGAGCTGCAAACCATTGATCAGCGAATCAGGGAGACCCGGGATCGGGTCGAATCCTATGACTCCACGCTCGAGGCGGTCGACGAGCCGGCCCGCCGCCTGGAGAACGAAGTGGAGGTCACTTCCAACCGGGTTCGCGAACTCCTTCTCGAAGAGCGCCGATTGCGCCTTGCCGCGGAAGACAAGCGGCAGCGGGTGCAGCGGCTCGAAGAACGCTTGAACATGGTCAGAACGATCCGCGAGGAGGCGGCGGTGCAGGCCGAGATGGGACTTGTGCGCCGGGCCCTCGACCAGGAAGAGCTCGATGTCGTCAGCCTGCTCGACCAGATCGGGAAATTCGAAGACCGACTCGAGATCCAGCGCGAGGGACTGGAAGAGGCGCAGTCCGCCGTCGGGCCCAGAAAGAGCGAGATTCTGGCTGAGCAGGATGAGGCGCGCGCCCGGCTCGCTTCGCTCGAGACGGAGCGCGAACTCTGTGCGACCGGCCTCGATGAGCGCTATCTGATGGTGTACGAGAACCTCGCTCGCGGGGGGCGCCGTGACGCGGTGGCCCCGATGACCGAGGATGGGGCGTGCGGATCGTGCTTCTCGCTGATTCCGCTCCAGTTGCAGAACGAAATCCGTACCTCGGCCCCTCTGGTCCGGTGTGAGGCGTGCGGGGTGATCCTGACCGCACCCATGGACTCGCCCGGGGAGGTGCCGCCGGAGACGGCGATCGGCGGGTGAGTCCCGCCAGCGAGCGAAACCGGCCCGCCACCGCCGCCCTGCGCCGCTGGACGCTCCCTCCGCCACCTGACCCGGCGACCGTCCAGGCCCTGTCGGAGAGCCTGCGGCTGCCGCCCGCGCTCTGCCATCTCCTCGCGGTCAGGGGATACGACCGGCCCGACGCCGCCAAGTCGTTCCTGCGCCCCCTGCTGGACGGCCTGCACGACCCCGGCGGGCTTGTGGACGCAAGGAAAGCGGCGGGCCGCCTGGCCGAGGCGATCGCGCGGGACGAAATGGTCGTCGTGCACGGCGACTACGACGCCGACGGCATCTGCGCGAGCGTACTGCTCACCGCGTGGATTCGCGCGCTGGGCGGACGGGCCGAAGCCATCGTGCCTGACCGGCGCCGGCACGGATACGACCTCTCCGAAGCAGGTGTGGCGCGCGCGGCGGCGCTGGGTGCGAGCGTGCTGGTCACGGTGGACTGCGGAATCGTGGCGCACGGTCCGGTCCGCCAGGCCCGGGACGCGGGAATGACGGTCATCGTCACCGACCACCACCGGCCGGACCCCCAACTTCCCGACGCCTTCGCCGTGGTCAACCCGAACCGGCCGGACTGCCCGTACCCGAACAAGCACCTCTGCGGCGCGGGGGTCGCCTTCAAGATCGGCCAGCTGACGGCGGAGCTTCTCGGCAGGCCGGAGGAGGAGAGTTGGCGCCACCTCGATCTGGTGGCGCTGGCGACGATCGCCGACCAGGTCGACCTGAACGGAGAAAACCGCACCATGACCCGCTACGGGCTTCGCGCCCTGGGCGACACCTCGCGCCCGGGTCTTCGGGCCCTGATGGCGGAAGCGGGGATCGTGCCGGGCAGGCCGGTGGATTCTTCCCGGGTGGCGTACGACCTCGCGCCCCGGATCAATGCGGCCGGGAGGGTGGGCGACCCCGGCGCGGCGCTCGCCCTGCTCCTGACGCGCGACGAACAGGAAGCACACCGGCTCGCGGGCCACCTGGGCGCGAACAACCGCCAGCGCAAGAAGCTCGAGAAGCAGGTCACGGACAAGGCCATCGAGGCTGTGCGCGCCGAGTACGATCCCGCAAGCGATCGTGCGGTCGTCGTGGCGGGGGAGGGGTGGCACCCCGGGGTGATCGGCATCGTCGCGTCGAGGCTGGTGGACCGTGTTTTCCGCCCGGTGATCGTCATATCCCTCGATGGAGACTCGGGGCGCGGCAGCGCGCGCTCGATCCCTTCCTTCGACCTGCACGCCGCAATCGCGAGCTGCTCGACGCACCTCACGCGCTTCGGCGGCCACCACCAGGCCGCCGGGCTCGATATCCGCCGCGACCGGCTCCCCAAGTTCCGCGAAGCCTTCCTGCGCGCCGCCCGCCGGGCCATGGGAGCCGACGAGCCGGTCCCCGTGCTGCGCGGCGACATGGAAATCGGCCTCGCGCAGATCGATCGCGACTTCAACCGCTACCTCCGCTACCTCGGCCCCTTCGGCCGCGCCAATCCCGAACCCGTCCTGGTGGCCCGGGGCGTGCGCCTGGAGTCGGCGCGGGCCGTGAAGGGCGGGCACCTCAAGTTTCGCATCAGCCACAACGGGACCGGCCTGAACGGCATCGGCTTCGGCATGGCGGAATCCTTGCCGGCCGAGTCGCTCGCCGCCCGCCCGGTGGACGTGGCCTTCAACCTCATCGAGAATACCTACCGGGGGCATACGACGTTCGAGGCAAAAGCCCTGGACATGCGGCCGGCGGAAAGCTGGCCGGATTCGGTCAAATCGTCATGATGTAAAGTAAACTTTACAAAATGTCGTGTTTACAATACATTTCAATCGCCTTGAGGTAGAGCGACTTGCGAATCATCGCCGGAAAGTGGAAGAGCCGAAGGCTGGCGACGGTGCCCGGAAGGGGGCTCCGCCCGACCACCGACCGGATCCGCGAGGCCTGGATGTCGATCCTCGGCGACCGGGTCCGCGGGGCTCGCGTCGTCGACCTGTTTGCGGGATCCGGGGCGCTCGGCCTCGAAGCGCTGAGCCGCGGCGCCTCGCACGCAACCTTCGTCGAGCGGAGCCATCGCGCGATCCGCGTCCTCGAGCGGAACATCCGTTCCCTGGACGCGGGCCCGGAGACGACCGTGATTCGCCGCGACGCCGTGAGCCACGCGCGCACTCCGCCCGATCCGCCCTACGACCTTGCCCTCGCGGACCCGCCGTACGACCATGGCTACGCCTTCCGGCTCCTGGCCGGCTACCGGGCCGCACCCTTCGCCCGGGAACTGTGGATCGAGCACCACTGGCGCGAGACCCTTCCCCCGGACGTTACGGTTGAACAGCGAAGATACGGCGACACCGCCCTCACCAGGGTGACAGAGACAGGAGATGGCACCCGATGACGACCTCCCGTTCCATCGTGGCGGTGTATCCCGGCTCCTTCGACCCGGTCACCCGCGGGCACGAGGACGTCGCACGCCGCACGCTGCGTGTCTGCGACCGATTGATCGTGGCCGTGGCCGACTCCTCGTCGCAGTCCAAGCGGCACCTCTTCCCGGTCCCCGAGCGCCTCGAGATCATGCGGGAGGTCTTCGCCGACGACCCCGGCATCGAATGCGTAACGTTCTCGGGACTGCTGGTGGATTTCGCGCGCCGTGTGGATGCACAGTTCATCGTGCGGGGTCTCCGGGCCGTCTCGGACTTCGAGTACGAATTCCAGATGGCACAGATGAACCGCGAACTCTGGAGCGGCGCCGAGACCGTCTTCCTCGCGCCCGACGTGGCGAATTCCTTCCTGTCGGCGTCGCTGGTTCGCGAGGTGGCCTCGCTGGGGGGCGATGTGAGCAGCTTCGTCTCGGCCCCGGTGCTGAAGCGGCTGCAACAACGCTTTTCGTGACCTTCACCGAGCGCCTCGAGTCGCGCGCCGGTCGCCTGGGCCGCAGGATCGCGTTCCCGGAGGGGGATGATCCGCGGGTGGCGGCCGCGGCCGAGGTCCTGGCCCGGAGGTCGGTGGTCGAACCCGTGTTTGTGGAGGGAGAGGGCGGCGATCCCGATGCGGAGAGCCCACTGCAACGCGCCGCGGCGATGCTCCGCGCTGGAAGGGTGGATGGTGTAGTCGCTGGCGTGGCGCACGCCACGGCGGAGGTCGTCCGCACGGCGCTAAAGGTGGTGGGGCTTCGCGACGGGGTCCGCACCCTGTCCTCCTCCTTCTTCATGGAGGTGCGCGAGTTTCGCGGCAGGGGAACGGAGGTGCTCACCTTCACGGATGCCGGAGTCGTGCCCGCGCCGGGAAGGCGGCAGCTCGTGGAGATCGCCGCCGAGGCCGTGCGGTTGCGGCGGCGGGTGGTCGGCGACGAGCCGAGGGTCGCGTTCCTCTCCTACTCCACGCTGGGAAGCGCCGGCGGCCGGTCGGTGGAGACGGTCAGGGAGGCGGCTCGGCGGTTTCGCGGCCTCCTGCCCGATGTGGCCGCCGACGGCGAACTGCAGGCCGATGCCGCGCTCATTCCCGAGGTCGCGCGCGGCAAGGCTCCCGGCTCCACCGTTGCCGGTACGGCCAACGTCCTCGTGTTCCCCAGCCTCGACGCGGCCAACACGGCCTACAAGCTGGTCCAGAGGCTGGCCGGGGCGGTTGCGCTGGGCCCGATCCTCCAGGGACTGGCGGCGCCCATGAACGATCTGTCGCGCGGGGCGTCCGTATCCGACATCGTGCAGGTCGCCGCGATCACGGCCCTCTTGGCGAAGGGACGCACGGGCGCGGTCGAATCCGGTACGGCGAACGCCTCGGGACGGTGAACGCTGCGGGACAGTGAACGCAGCGTAACGAGGGGGACGGTGGACGCTCCAGGATGGCGGTGACCGCCGCCGCGCTCGCACGACCCGAAATGCCACGGTTGCTTATCTTTGTTGGTCGACCGGCGACCCGGCGCCCACACGGCCGTTTCGGGTCTCCGTGTGATGGATCGGAGCCGCCACCCCCCCGGAAAGAGGACCGATGTCGTTCAGCGTGAGAAGAGTCGGCAATACCGTGGTCGTCGACATCGACGGTCAGCTCATCGTCGGCAACCGCCACGAGTTGAAGGAGCTGGTGCTGGAGGAGCTCGAAGGGGGCGTGCGCAGCTTCATCGTCGATTTCGCCCGCACCGGATACATCGACTCTTCGGGGCTGGGCGTGCTTGTCGGCCTCTCGAAGCGAGTGCGCGAGGTGGACGGCACGCTCCAGCTAAGCTCCCTCGGCCGCGACCTCATGCGGCTCTTCGAACTCACCAAGCTGGACACGCTCTTCACGATTCGGGGCAGCGTGGAGGAGGCCCTGGCCGATTAGCGGCCCGTGGGAATCGGGCGATCTGGTCTTCGACCTGCCCAGCGACATCGGCGCCATCGAGGAGGCGGTCGAGCACGCGGTCGCGTGCTGCGCCCACGCACGCATCGAACAGCGGCGGCTGCTCTTCAACTTCCGCGTCGGCCTGACCGAGGCGATCTCCAATGCGATGCTCTTCGGCAACGACCGCGATCCGGCGAAGCGGGTGCGGGTGGAACTGGAGGTCGAGCCGGGAGAGGTCAGGGCGCGCATCGCCGACGAGGGGCGCGGATTCGATCCCGATCGGGTGCCCGATCCGCGACTCCCCGAGAACCTCACGCGGCCGGACGGGCGCGGCATCTTCCTGATGCGGGCCCTGATGGACGAGGTCCATTTCAATTCGGCCGGGAACGCGGTGACGCTGGTCCTGCGCGGCGAAGGGGAGCGCTCCGACGGAGACGCCCCCGCCGGTCCGCCCTTCCACTTGTCGATCCCGGGACTGGACCCCGCCGGCCCCGCGGCCCGTATTGTTGCGGCGACGGTGGCCCGCTCCGCCCTGCTGGCCCGCCAGGCCGAGTCCAGCCGCGTCGAACTCGAAGCTGCTCTCAAGGCGAACCGGCGGCTGCGCGAGCAGATGGCGCGCGAGCAGGCATCCCGCGAGATGGAGCTTGCCCACGATCTCCAGCTGAAGCTTCTGCCCCCGATACCGGACATTCCGGGCGTCGACGCCGCTGCCCGCGTGGTGCCCACGGCCTCGGTCGGCGGCGACTTCTACCAGGTCGTCCAGCTGTCCGGGGGAAGGGTGGGCATCATGATCGGCGACGTCTCCGGACACGGTTTCCCCTCCGCCCTGATCATGGCGCTGGTCATGAGCGCCGCGGAGATCTATGCGGAGCAGGGCACGGCCCCCGCCACCGTGCTGGAGTACCTGAATCGCGCCATCGGAGACGAACTCCAATCCACCGAGATGTACCTGTCTCTCTGCTACTGCGTGCTCACGCCGGGCCGGCCCGAGATCGCGTACAGCAATGCCGGACACCCGTCGGCGTTCATCATCGGCTCGGACGGAGGGGCCCGGCGCCTGTTCGCGACCGACCCGCCCATGGGCATCGGGCCCACGCCGTACGGCGAGCAGACGGTCCGGTGGTCACCCGGGGAAGACCTCTTGCTGCTCTTTACCGACGGGCTTTCGGACAGGCTTGCGGGCGTCCGACGCAGCAGCGGCGAAGAGCAGATCCTGCGGACCGTCGCCGCCAACCGCACCAGGGCGCCCGGCGAGATCCTCGACGCTCTCTTCGAGATGTCCCGCGAAGCGGTGCCGTCGATTCCGGCCGACGACCGCACGGCCGTCATTCTGCGCACGGCATGACCGCCGCCGATCGCAGCACGATGCACGGTGCCTCGCCCCCCGCCGATCGCGGCACGATGCACGGCGCCTCGCCCGCCGCCTTGCGTCGTTCCGCATGACCGCCTCCGGAAAGGGGCGCCGGCGCGCCAAGCGCTCGCTGGGGCAGAACTTCCTCGTCGACCCCAACCTGCAGCGCAAGATCGCGGGGGCCGTGGGCCGGGCGGCCGCGGAAGGGGAGTCCGTCCTGGAGATCGGGCCCGGCCACGGAGCGCTCACCCGCCACCTTGCCGGCACCGGCGCCGCCGTCACTGCGGTCGAACTGGACGACCGGCTCGCCGCCGCGCTGGCCGAGCGCTACGAAGACGACCCCCGCGTCACGGTGGTGCACGGCGACATTCTCTCGGTCGACCTCTCCTCGCTCACCCCGAACTGGGGCCGCACCCGGGTCGTGGGCAACATCCCGTACAACATCACGACGCCCATCATCTTCCGCCTGCTTCAGCTGCCGTACCCGGCCGACATCGTGCTCACGGTCCAGGCCGAAGTCGCCGCGCGGATCATGTCGGGGTCCGGGTCGCGCGTCTACGGCGCCCTCTCGGTGGGGGTCGCGGTGCATGCGCGCGTAGCCAGGATATGCAAGGTCCCGCGCCAGGCCTTCAGGCCGGTGCCGCGGGTGGATTCGGTCGCGATCCGGATCACGCCGAAGGATCCCCCGCGCGTCACGGCCGCGGAAGCCGCCCGCGTCCGCACGCTCACGCGGGCCGCCTTTTCGTGGAGGCGCAAGCAGCTCGGAACGATCCTGCGCCGGCACCCGGAACTGCGCTGTCCGGCGTCGTCCGTCCGCGAGACGCTGGCGGCCCGGGCGCTGTCTCCGACCGTCCGTCCGGAGCAGCTGTCACCGGAGGATTACCTGTGGCTCAGCGGCGCGTTGACGCTGCCCTCATGAGGCTTCTAGCTTCCTCTTGTGAACACTTTCACAAACAAGATCCCCGACGCCACGCTCCGGCGTCTGTCCCTCTATCTGCGCTACCTGGAGGATTTCGGTCGTTCGGGCGTCGCCAACGTCGCGAGCGGGATCCTGGCCGAACGCGGTGGCACTACCGCCGCGCAGGTGCGCAAGGATCTCTCGTACCTGGGTTCCTTCGGCAAGCGGGGACTGGGCTACTCGGTTCCGGAGTTGACCGGGGTCCTGCGCACGGTGCTCGGACTCGACTGCAGCTGGCGTGTCGCTCTCCTGGGCGCGGGGCGCATCGGCACCGCGCTCTTCGAGTACCGGCCGTTCCGCGAGCGCGGCTTCGACATCACCACCGTGATCGACAACGACCCGTGCAAGGTGGGTTCGCTGCTCGGCGATGTGAGGATCAGGGGCGAGGAGGATCTGGAGTGCGCGCTGCGCGAGGATCGAACCGATCTGGTGATCGTCGCCGTGCCTGCTCTGGTGGCTCAGCCGCTGGTGGATCGCGTCGTTGCCGCCGGCATCAAGGCCGTGCTCAACTATGCGCCGGTCCAGCTCCGCCTCCCCGGCGACGTCGCGCTGCGCAACGTGAGCATGCTCGTCGAGCTCGAGAGCCTGTCGCACGCGCTGGCGCGCCGCCGACGATGACCGCGGCCGCAAGTCAGCGGTCGCTGTTGCAGCATGCCTGGGCGATGCTGCGCCAGGGTCCGGCGGAAACGGCCGAAATCGCGCGCGAGGTGATGGGGATGGAGGGCAACCCCGGCGCGGCGTCGGCGGCCGTGTTCTCCCTGCTCGGCGGCGACGATCGCTTCCACGTCGACGAGGAGGGGCTTTGGAGCCGGCGTGGGGGCGCGCGCCGTCCCGGGACGCCGCTCTCGCGCCTCGGCTACGCGGTCGTGGATGTGGAGACCACGGGGGGGCGGTACGAAGCCGGCCATCGCATCACGGAGGTGGCCGTGGTCGAGGTGAGGGGCGGCGCCGTGACCGACGCGTTCCACACCCTGGTCCATCCGGCGCGACGCGTGCACCCGGCGACAGCGCGACTCACCGGGATTACCGACGACATGCTGGCGGGCGCACCCGCCTTCGACGACGTGGCGGAAGAGGTCTTCCGGCGCATCGCGGGCCGGGTCTTCGTTGCCCACAACGCGAGCTTCGACTGGGGCTGGGTGCGGGCCCAGCTGGGCGATGCCCTCGGGGACGTGCCGGAGGTCAGGCGGCTGTGCACGATCAGCCTCGCGCGCCGACTCGTGCCGGAGCTGCGTCATCGCAACCTCGACTCGCTGGCCGAGTTCTTCGAGATCCCGATCCATCAGAGGCACCGGGCCTACGGAGACGCGCTTGCGACCGCCAGGGTCCTCCTCAGGCTGCTCGATAGGGCGGAGTCGATGGGCATCGGCGACCTTCATTCGCTCAGGCGCTACCGACCTCGCAAGTCGCAGCGCGCGCAGCCTGATCTCTTTGCAGTCCGTGGATAAAGCCGCCCGAGCACCGAGAGCGGCGAGGCGCCGGGCTGGCAAGGCGCGACGAGAGGTGAATAGCAGCGCTATTCGCCCGAGGAGCACCGCAGAGCGAAGCCCTGGAGTGGCAAGATGTATACTAGACATGACAGAATGTAATGTTTTCTTGACATTGGGACTGCGTGAAGCGAAGCGGCTCGGCCCGGATGCATCGCCGCTTGAATGCCGGGGGGATTTTGTCCACGGGCTGCTTGGTCCGCACCGGCCTTCCGCGCCGCTCCCGCTCGCTGGTATAATGTCAGTCGCAGCCTGCGCGCACAGCCGCCAAACCCCGGGAGACAGCGCTTGAACCGCTCGGCGACAACACCCGTGATCCTTGACGGCGTACGCACTCCCATCGGCCGCTTTCTCGGCGGGCTGAGTGCGTTGTCGGGCCCCGATCTGGGGGCCGTCGCCGTGCGCGAGGCCGTCCGGCGGGCGGAGATCGACGTGTCCGATGTCGACGAGGTCATCATGGGCAACGTGGTGACCGCAGGCGAAGGCCAGGCACCCGCGCGCCAGGCAGCCGTCAACGGTGGCATTCCCGCGAGCGTCCCGGCCTTCACGGTGAACAAGGTGTGCGGTTCCGGGCTGAAGGCGGTGATGCTCGCGGCGCAGGCGATTCGGGCGGGCGACGCGAGGCTGGTCGTGGCAGGGGGCTTCGAGTCGATGTCGAACGTTCCGTACTACGTGCGGGGGATGAGGGGCGGGGTGAAGTTCGGCGACCGCACCCTTCAGGACGGCCTGGTGTACGACGGGCTATGGTGCGCGTTCGGGAGGTGCCACATGGGAGGGCACGCCGAGTACACGGCGGCGAAGGCGGGGGTGAGCCGGTCCGATGCCGACGGGTTTGCGCTGGCGTCGCACCGCAAGGCGATTTCGGCGATCGACGACGGGCGCTTCGCATCGGAGATCGTGCCCGTGAGCGTGGAATCCCGCCGTGGCCAAACCGTGGTCGACACCGACGAGGGCCCCAGGCGCGGCACTTCGCTGGAGGCCCTGGCCCGCCTGCGCCCGGCTTTCCCGCGCGACGCGCCCGAGGGGCTGGAGGAGCTGGTGGTGACCGCCGGCAACGCTCCGGGGTTGAACGACGGAGCGTCGGCGCTGGTCGTCGCCAGCAAGGAATACGCTGAGGCGCACGGGTTGGCCTACCAGGCCGTGATCACCGGTTACGCCTCGGGCGGGACCGAACCGCGCGACCTCTTTTTTGCGCCGGTGGTTGCGGTGCGCAACCTTATGAGACGTGCCGGCACAACCGTGGACGACTACGGACTCGTGGAGATGAACGAGGCGTTCGCGGTCCAGGCGATCGCGGACATGCGGGCGCTGGAGATGAACCCCGAGCGCGTGAACGTGAACGGCGGAGCGGTGGCGCTGGGCCATCCGATCGGGGCATCCGGCGCGCGCATTCTGGTGACCCTTCTGGCGGCGATGGCGGACCGTGACGTGGACACCGGACTGGCGACGCTCTGTCTGGGCGGAGGCAACGCCGTTGCCCTGGCCGTACGAAAGAACTGAAAAGGACGTTTGATGATCGAATCACAGGCGAGGGTCTGGAGTCTTGCGCCGGTCGCCCCCGGCGCGCGGCCGGTGGCGATGCCGGTGGCCGTGGTGTTGTTCGCGCTTTTCACTGCCCTCGGGGCCTACGTGGCGGTTCCGCTCGGGATCACCCCGGTTCCCATGACGCTTCAGACCCTGTTCGTGCTCCTCGCGGGCGCGCTGCTGGGTCCGGTGGCGGGGGCGTCGTCGCAGTTGCTGTATCTGGGCCTTGGCGTGGCCGGGGCGCCGGTTTTCGCCATGGGCGCCGCCGGCCTTCCCTGGATCTTCGGACCGACGGGCGGCTACCTGATGTCCTTCCCGATGGCAGCGGCGCTGGTGGGCTGGATCGCCGGCCGGGAGGGCGACCTCCTGCGCACGGCCGCCGGCATGATCGCGGGGACGGTCGTCATCTTCCTCATGGGCACGGGGTGGCTTGCGGTCGTGACCGACCTGGCGGCGGGCGCCCTCTTCCTCGCCGGGGTGCAGCCCTTCCTGGTCGGTGCGGTGGTCAAGGCCGGAATCGGCCTGGTGGTGGCGCGTCAGATCCTGGGGCGGGACCGCCGCGCCTGACGACCATCGTCCGGTTCACGCATTGACGCCGTCCGGTTCCCGCATCGACACCCGTCCGGTTCCCGCATTGAAATGGACAGAATCGTCGCTACCCTGATCCGCCTGGGCGGCTTCGCCGGGGCCTTCGTGGCGCTATTGCTGAGCGCGGCGCTCCTGGCTGGCAGCCGGCTCGAGAGTATGGCAATGCAGGGTGCGGCAATGCTCGTCGCTGCCCTCGGGGCGACCGTTCTGGCCCTGCGCTTCGATGGCCGTCGCATGCTGGCCGATCTGGGTTTGGAGAAGACGGCGGCGATGCGCGATTCCGGTGGCGGCTTTCTCCTCGGGGTAATCATCGTGGTCCCGGTGGTCGTCCTGGCGATCGTGGCGGGCGGGCTGCGGTACGGGTCCGACGACGGGACGGTGGTCCAGTACCTGTCTACCGGTGCCTGGACGGTGGCGGTGCTCCTCGGCGCGGCGGCGGCGGAAGAGTTTCTTTTTCGCGGTTACCCCCTGCGCGTCCTCGCCGAGCGGTGGGGCAGCGTTGCGGCGCTGGTGCTGACGACCCTGGCGTTCTCGGCGGTTCACGGGTCGAATCCCCATGTGGGTGCGCTTGCCCTGGTCAACATCGCGCTGGCCGGCCTGCTGCTCGGGATGATCCTCCTGATCACGGGCAGTCTCTGGTGGGCGATCGGGCTCCACGCCGGTTGGAACTTCGCCACCAGCTTCGTCGCCGACCTGCCGGTAAGCGGACTCGTGCTGGTAGACGCGCCGCTGATCGAGGTGACGGCCGCCGGCAACACGCTGCTTACCGGCGGGGCGTTTGGGCTGGAAGGCGGGCTGGCGGCCACCGCGGGGCTCCTCCTGGCGGTTGGCTGTCTGGCACACCGGTGGAGGGCAGCGTGCTGATCGAGCGCGTCGCCGTGATCGGCGCGGGCACAATGGGCAACGGCATCGCCCATGTCTGTGCGCTCGCGGACCTGCGGGTCATCCTCATCGACGCGGATCGTGCGGCGCTGAATCGCGGACTGCGGACCATCGCCCGGAACATGGGCCGGCAAGTGGACAAGGGTCGCCTGGGCGCGGCCGACCGGGACAACGCACTGGACCGGATCGAGCAGAGTGCTGCGCTGGAGCGGGCGGAAGGGGCGGATGTCATCGTCGAGGCCGTGCCCGAGGTCGCCGAGTTGAAGGGCCGCATCTTTGCCGAACTCGATCGGATCGCCCCGCCGGAGGTCATTCTGGCGTCCAACACCTCCTCGATCTCCATCACGGAAATCGGAGCGCGCACTGAGCGGCCGGAAATGGTGATCGGGATGCACTTCATGAACCCGGTCCCCGTCATGCGGCTCGTCGAAGTCATCCGGGGACTGAGGACCGACGACGCCACAACAGCCGCGGTCATGGAGCTTGCGCGGAAGCTGGGCAAGACACCGGTGGAAGTGCGGGACTTCCCGGGTTTCGTTTCCAACCGGGTTCTGATGCCGATGATCAACGAGGCGGTCTTCGCGCTGATGGAAGGCGTCGCGGAGGCCGATGCCATCGATACGGTGATGACCCTGGGCATGAACCATCGGATGGGCCCCCTCGCGCTCGCCGACCTCATCGGGCTCGACACCTGCCTGAACATTCTGGAGGTGCTGCACCGCGAACTCGGCGACGATCGCTATCGCCCCTGCCCGCTGCTGCGCCAGTACGTGGCCGCGGGTTGGCTGGGACGCAAGACGGGCCGTGGCTTCCATCCCTACGGCGAATCGCGCTGAGCATGCTGACCGGGGAGCAAAAGGCCATCCAGGGGCTCGCGCGTGAATTCGCGGAGGGCGAGATCGCGCCCCGGGCGGCGGAATGGGACAGCAGGGGAGCCTTCGATCGCGACATTCTCGACAGGCTGGCCGGGTTGGGCTTCCTGGGGATGATGGTCCCGGAGCGGTACGGCGGGCTGGAGCTCGATCTTCCGACCTACCTGGTCGCATTCGAGGAGCTTGCCCGCGGGGACGCGGCCCTCTCGCTCACGATCCACATCCAGAACGGTCCGGTCCCCATCATCCTCCTGGAGCACGGGACCGATGAGCAGAAGTCGCGCTGGCTTCCGGCGCTTGCGTCCGGGGAGAAGATCGCGGGCTTCGCGCTGTCGGAGGCCGGGGCGGGGAGCGATCCCGCGTCGATGACGACCCATGCGCGCCAGGTCGATGGCGGGTGGGAAATCTCCGGCGAAAAGAAATGGGTGACGAACGGCGGACTCGCCGACGTGATGCTCGTCTTCGCCAGGACCGGTAGGGCCGATGGGGGCGGGCGCGCGATCGGCGCGTTCCTCGTCGACACCGACGCACCCGGCTACCGGGTCGGAAGACGCGAGAAGACGATGGGGCTCCGGGCCTCCGAGACCGTCGAGGTCGCGCTCCAGGCGGTGCGGGTGAGCGATGACCGGCTGGTGGGGAACCCCTCGCACGGCCTGAAGTATGCATTGGAGGCCCTCGACCTGGGGAGGCTGGGGATCGGGGCTCAGGCGGTGGGGATCGCGGGCGCGGCGCTCGAACATGCGATCGCCTATTCCCGCGAGCGGCACCAGTTCGGCCGGCCGATCGCCGGCTTCGGCGCGATCCGGAGCAAGCTGGCCGCCATGGCCACACGCATCGCCGCGTCGAGGGCGCTGGTCATGGAAGGTGCGCGCGTGTGGGAGAACAGAGCCGGGGGCGATGTCGGTGACGTGCCGGTGACGGCGCGTTCGGCCATGGCCAAGCTGATGGCCAGCGAGACGGCCGCCTGGGTCACGGAAGAGTCGGTCAGGATCTTCGGCGGATACGGCTTCATGCGCGAGTACCCCGTCGAGAAGCTCATGAGGGACGCGAAGGTCACCGAGATCTACGAAGGGACCAGCGAGATCCTCCGGCTGGTCATCGGACGATCCCTGACAGCCCGTGGATAGGGCCGCCGGAGCACCGAGAGCGGTGGGAACGGCCTGAGGAGGCAACGAATGGTACACCTCGAGAGTGCGGACCCCCCGGTCCATCGCGCGGTGCTCGGCGAAACGTCCCGCCAGCACGGCCAGCTCGAAATGATCGCCAGCGAGAACTTCGTTTCGCCCGCGGTCCGCGAGGCGATGGGGACGGTCCTGACGCACAAGTACGCCGAGGGCCTGCCGGGGAAGCGGTACTATGGTGGCTGCGAGTACGCCGATGAGGTCGAGGAACTTGCCCGCTCCCGCGCGACGAAGCTGTTCGGCGCGGATCACGCCAACGTGCAGCCCCACTCCGGCGCCCAGGCCAACATGGCGGGCTACTTCGCCTTCCTGGATCCCGGCGACAGGATCGTGGGGATGAATCTCAGCCACGGAGGCCACCTCACCCACGGCTCCCCCGTCAACTTCAGCGGCCGCCTCTTCAGGGTGGCGGCGTACGGGGTGCGCGAATCGGATGGGCGCATCGACTTCGATGTGGTGCGCGAGACGGTGTTGCGGGAGCGGCCCCGGCTGATCGTCACGGGAGCTTCCGCCTACCCCCGCGCCCTCGACTTCAAGGCCTTCGGAGAGATCGCCCGGGAAGTCGGCGCCGTCCACCTCGTGGACCTTGCCCATCTCGCCGGCCTCGTCGCCGGCGGCTGCCACCCGAGCCCCTTCGCACACGCCGACGTCGTCACGACCACCACCCACAAGACGCTGCGAGGCCCGCGCGGCGGGATGGTGATGTGCAGGGCGGAGCACGCGAAGGTCATCGACAGGATGGTCTTCCCCTTCATCCAGGGCGGGCCGCTCATGCATGTGATCGCGGCCAAGGCGGTGGCGCTTCGCGAGGCCCTGGCACCGTCGTTCCGGGACTACGCCGGACGGGTCGTGGAGAACGCCCGCGTCCTTGCGCGCACCGTGATGGAGCGGGGCGTGCAACTCGTCTCCGGCGGAACAGACACGCACCTCATCCTGGTCGACCTGCGGGACCGGGAACTCACCGGCAAGGACGCCGAGAATGCGCTCGAACGCGCGGGAATCACGGTGAACAAGAACACGGTCCCCGGCGAGACCCGGTCGCCTTTCGTCACCTCGGGCTTGCGCATCGGCACGCCCGCGCTCACCACTCGCGGGATGGGCCCCGACGAGATGACGCTGATCGGCGGATGGATCGCCGACATCCTGGAACGGCCCGGCGACGGGCAGCGGATCGAGAGCATCGGCAGGCGCGTCAGGGAGCTGTGCGAGACGTTCCCGCTCTTTCGCTGAATTGGCGCGGTTCGGGTGACAATGTAGATTCTCAGGTATCATGAGCACCTGTGAATCCGCCGATGTGATGTCCCGGTTGCGGGAGATGCACCCCCGTTTCCGTCCGCAGGCGTACGCCTTCCTGCTCGACGCATTGCGCCAGGTGATTGCGGGCCTGGAGGAGAGGCGGCACATATCGGGGCGGGAGCTGGCCGAGGGCGCATGTGGGCTGGCGATCGACAAGTACGGACCGCTGGCCCGCACCGTGCTCGAGTATTGGGGGGTCCACTCGACCGACGATCTGGGTGATATCGTCTTCGCCCTGGTCGATATCGGACTTCTGGTGAAGCGTCCCGAGGATCGCCCCGAGGACTTCCACGGCGTCCTGGATTTCGGGGAGGTCTTCGACGCCGAGTACCCGTGGATGGTTGCAGACCAGGTACAGCCACTCGACTGGCTTGTGTTGCGGAACCAATAGGACAGGGGGCTGACGCGATGGTGGAAAACGGATTTCCTGCATGCAAGAAGTGCGGTGGCGGTGTCTTGTTGCCGATGTCCGACTACGGCCGGGATGGAGCTCCGATCCGCTACAAGGCCTGGGTCTGTTCCAATCCGGATTGCGGCTTCAACATCCGCATTGACAACGGCGAAATCACGTTCGGCCGGTCGATCGGGCAGAGCTACAAGTAGGCATGGTCCCGGTAGACCCGGGCAGACCGCAGGTTCGCGCGCCCACGTCGCACCAGGCCGCTGACTTCGACAGGATTTCCATCGAGGAGCGCGGCGTGCCCGAGCCGGCCCTCATGGAGAACGCGGGCCGGCAGACCGCGCTGATCATTGAGCACCTGTTCCCCGATGGGCCGGTTGCCGCCCTCGTGGGATCGGGCAACAACGGCGGGGATGCGCTGGTGTGCCTCAGGTGCCTGGCCGCGTGGGGACGAAGCGTGACCGCGGTGATGGTGGGGAATCGGCCCCCGGTGGAATCGGTGCTTCATGGCTGGGAGCTGCCGGTCGTACGCTTCAGGCCGGATGGAGCGGAGACCGAAGAAGCGGCAGCGGCGGATCCGCCGGGCGACATCGCGTCGCGCGTGCTGCGGGAAGCGGCGGTCGTCGTGGACGGGCTGCTGGGGACGGGGATTCGCGGCGCTCCCCGTGCGGGTTACGCCGCCGCCATCGAGGCGGCCAACGGCGCCGGCGCCGTGACCGTAGCCCTGGACGCTCCATCCGGCGTCGACGGCGCGACCGGCGCGGTTCCAGGTGCCGTGGTTCAGGCCGACCTCACTGTCGCTTTCGGGTGGCCGAAGCTGGGCACGCTTCTTCACCCGGGCCGGGTGCATTGCGGCCGCATCGTCGCAGTCGAGATCGCCTTCCCGCCCGGGCCCGGCGCCGACTGGCCCGAGTTGGTCACGGCCGGCTCGGCCGCGAGGTGGAAGCCGCGCCGCCCGCCCGTCACCCACAAGAAGGCGGTCGGTGCCGTAACCATCGTGGCGGGGTCCGCGATGCCCGGCGCGGCGGTCCTCGCTGCCCGCTCCGCCTTCCGCTGCGGCGCCGGGCTGGTGCGGGTGTGCGCCTCGGGCGGCGCACGCGACCTGCTGCTGGAACTCCCTGAAACGCTTTTCGTCGATGCCGCGGACGAGGCGGCGCTGAGGGAGGCCGTGCGGGCGGCAGATGCGGTGGCGGCCGGGCCGGGGATGGGGACGGGAGATGCCGCCTCGCACCAGCTGGCAGTCGCCCTGCAGGCTCTCGACGACCGCTCCGCCGTGCTGGACGCGGACGCGCTCACCCTCCTCGCGCGTGGCGGTGCCGACGCTCTCGCCCTCCTCTCGCGCGGCGAGGCCGACGCCGTCGCTCTCCTCGGGCACGGCCCCGCGCACCGACCCGCGGACGCCCCCACCCCCGTCTCGCGCGGCCCCGCCGACGCCCCCCGGGGAGGCCCCCCGATCGTGGTCACGCCCCATCCCGGCGAGATGGCCCGCCTGATGGACACATCCGTGGCCGCCGTGCAGGACGACCGCATCGGCGCGGCGCGCAGCTTCGCGTCCTCCCGCGGCGTCGTCACCCTGCTGAAGGGCGCCCCGTCCCTCGTGGCCGATCCGCACGGCCGCCTACTGGTCAGCACCACCGAGCACACCTCCGCGCTCGCCGTCGCGGGCATGGGCGATGTCCTCACGGGTGCCATCGGCGCCTTCCTCGCCCAGGGTGCGCCCCCGGTCGAGGCATCCGGTCTGGCGCTGTACGTGACGGGGATGGCCGCGGCGGCCACGGGGCTGGGCGCCGCAATGATGCCGTCGGATGTCGTGGAAGGGATTCCCGCCGCACTTGACGTGGACGCCGAGGCGGTCACCGAACTGCCCTTCCCCTTCGTCACCTTCGACCAGGCACCGCCCCGCTAGCGCGGTCCGCATGTGAACGAACTGAAGCTCATCGAACGGCTTGTCGCCATCGGCTGGAAGGGGAGCCGCGCGGTCATTCAGGGGCCTGGAGACGATGCCGCGATTCTGCGAGGCGGACTGGCCGTGTCGACGGACCTCATGGTCGAGGACGTGCACTTCAGCTTCGACTGGGTCACGCCCGCGGAAGCCGGATTCAGGGCCGGCGCTGCCGCGCTGAGCGACATGGCCGCGATGGGCGCTGCCCCGGAAGCCGTCCTGGTCTCTCTGGCGGTGGCCGGCGACCCGTCGCTGTGCGAGGAGCTCCAGCGCGGCGTCCGCCGGGCGGGGGACCGGGTGGGGGTGGCGGTTGTGGGGGGCGATGTCAGCCGGTCGCCGGGCCCGGCCGTGATCGACGTGGTTGCCGTCGGCAGGGTGCGGGAGCCGTGCCGGCGGAGCGGGGCGGGGGTGGGGCAGGAGGTGTGGGTGTCCGGCGCCCTGGGCGGTGCGGCAACCGCCGTGGCCGCGTGGTCGGCGGGCGAGCGCCCCGCGGCGATGGCGCGGCAACGCTTCGTATCGCCGCCGAATCGCGTCCCCCTCGGGAAGGCGCTTGCGGACCGGCGACTCGCCCGATCGATGATCGACATCTCCGACGGGCTCGTGAGAGACGCCGGACAGGTCGCGAGGGCATCCGCAGTCGGCATCCGGATCTTCCAGGACGCCGTGCCTGTCGACATCGTCGCAAGGGGGGACTTGAACCATGCCCTCGAGGGGGGCGAAGATTATGAACTGATGTTTACCGCCCCGGCGGGCAAGGAGGCAGCGATCCTGGACCTGGGAGGAGAGTTGTCGGTGCGACTCACGCGGATCGGTACGGTCGAGGCAGGTGCGGGCGTCGTTCTGGAGGACGCGGAGGGCACGCGCACCGTGGCCGGCCGCGGAGGCTACGATCACTTTGCGTAGCGGCGCCTTCATCCGGGTCGGCTGGGCCTACGCCACGATGGTGGCGGCGACGCTCTACTCCGGCGGCCGCGCCGTGCTGTACTACTTCTTCTGGCCCAGTCACTTCCGCAAGCGCGCCGATCAGTTGACAGGCGAGTGGACATCCATCTGCATGAAGGGTGCAGGCGCGAGGCTTATCGTGAAGAACGGCGAACGCCTGAGCCTGGGGCGGGGACAGATTCTGGTGGCGAACCACCAGAGCTGGTTCGACATCTTCGCGCTCGGAACCGCCCTGCGGCACAAGTTCAGCTTCGTCGGGAAGCAGGAGCTGAACCGCGTCCCGGTCGTCGGCGCAGCCTGGCAGAAGGTCGGCAACATCGCCATCGACCGCTCCGACCGGGAGGCGGCCATCGAGTCCCTCCAGAGGGTGGACGAACTGCTGGAAGAGGGACGCACGATCATCATGTTCCCGGAAGGCACTCGCTCTCCCACCGGCGAGATGGGGCGCTTCAAGAAGGGCGCCTTCATGATGGCGATCAAGTCGCAGGTGCCGGTGGTTCCCGTTGCCATTCAGGGCACGCGCGGGATCATGAGGAAGGGCAGCTGGGTGATCTCGCGCGGAACCGCAACCGTTTCGGTAGGCAGCCCGATCAGCACCGAGGGGTTGACCGTGAGGGATCGGAACAGGCTGTCCCGGGAGTGCCGGGAGGCGATCACCTCGCTCCTGAACGGCAAAGGGTAGGGCGCGATGCCGGCCATCGCCGACATCCGCGGGCGCGAGATCCTCGATTCGCGGGGCAATCCCACCGTAGAGGCCGAGGTGATCCTCGAGACCGGCCACACGGGGCGCGCGGCGGTGCCGAGCGGGGCCTCCACGGGCCGCTACGAGGCGGTGGAGCTGCGCGATGGCGACAAGGCGCGCTACCTGGGGCGCGGTGTTCGCAACGCAGTAGGAAACATCCGCGGCGAGATCCTGAACGCGCTGCTCGGCTTCGAGGCCCGCGAGCAGCGCAGCCTGGACAGCGCCATGGCCCGGCTGGACGGCACCGCCGGGAAGGGGCGGCTGGGCGCGAACGCCATCCTGGCCGTGTCGATGGCGACGGCCCGCGCGGCGGCCTCCGAGGCCGGACTCCCGCTGTACCGGTACCTCGGCGGCGACGACGCGCGCACCCTGCCGGTCCCAATGATGAACATCGTCAACGGCGGTGCCCACGCGTCGAACAATGTCGATATCCAGGAGTTCATGGTCCTGCCGGTGGGCGCGGGCTCGTTCGCGGAAGGCCTGCGCATGGCGACCGAGGTGTTCCACGCGCTGAAGGGCGTTCTGAGCGCGGCCGGGAAGAGCACCGCCGTGGGCGACGAGGGAGGCTTCGCGCCCGATCTCGGGTCCGACGCGGAGGCTGCGGAAGCGGTCGTCCAGGCGATCGAGGCCGCCGGTTACACGCCCGGCGAGGACCTTGTGCTGGCCGTCGACGCGGCCGCCTCGGAGTTCTGCTCGAACGGGAGCTACACATTCCACAAGTCGTCGGGCGAAACGCTGACTTCCGGCGGCATGGTCGCCTTCTGGGAGGAGATGATCGACCGGTTCGGCATCGTGAGCCTCGAGGATCCCCTCGACGAGGACGACTGGGAGGGCTGGACCGCCCTCACGCGGCGGGTCGGATCGCGCTGCCGGATCGTGGGCGACGACCTCTTCGTCACCAACCTCGACCGCCTCGGACGCGGCATCCGCACCCGCGCGGCCAACTCGATCCTCGTCAAGGTGAACCAGATCGGCACCCTCACCGAGGCGATCGACGCGGTCAGGATGGCTCAGGACGCCGGTTTCGGGACGATCATCTCGCACCGGTCGGGTGAGACCGAGGACACCTTCATCGCCGACCTGGCCGTCGCGACCGGGGCGGGCCTCATCAAGGCCGGGGCGCCGAGCCGCACCGACCGCGTGGCCAAGTACAACCAGCTGCTCCGCATCGAGGAAGCCCTGGGAGCCCGCGCCCGCTACGCCGGCAGGGAGGTGCTGCAATGAAGCGAATCCCCACCCGCCGCCTGATCTCCTTCGGCGCGCTGGGCCTCGCCCTCTATTTCGTGGTGGCGGGAGGCGAATACTCGATTCTGGACGCCCGCCGCGCAGAGGCCGAGTTGGCCGCGCGGCGCGCCGAGATCGCGGCGATGCGGCAGGCAATCGACTCGCTTGGCCACAGGATCGAGGCGCTCCGCACCGACGACGACATGCTCGAACGTGTCGCACGCGAGCAATACGGCTTCATCCGCGACGGCGAGATCCTCTACCGGATCACCGAACCGGAAACGCCGGCAGATTCCGCGCAGTCCGCCAGGCCGTCGATCCTGCGGTGGCTGCGCGGGCGAGGAGGCCAGGGAGCGGCCAAATAGCAGTCCGTGGACAATCCGCGTGTCGCACCGAGGACGGCGAGGGGCCGTGCTGGCAAGGCGCGATGAGCGAGAATAGCGGCGCTATTTGAGCGAAGAGCAACGCAGAGCAGCGCTCTGAAATCAAGTGTCTGAATGTAAACAAAACGCGGCACATTGTATTGTTGTCATGACAGTGTGAGGTCGCGTGAGCGCTGCGGCCAGCGCGGATTCATCGCCGTCCGAATGCAACGGGGACTTGTTCCACGGACTGCCAGCCGGACGCTTGTCGAGCAGGCGCCCAGGTTGGCGAGGAGGCCAGGAGTCCGGGTCGACCCGGGCCGCGTGCTAGCCCTCCTCCTCCTCCTGCGCCTCTCCCATCCCCAGCGCCCGCTTTGCGCCTTCCAGAACCTTTTCCGCGTCTCCCGCTTCCAGCGCCTCAATCACCTCGCCCGAGCCGGCGCCAAGCGCCTCCACGGCCGCCGCCGCCAGCGCTTCCGCATCGGCCTTGTCGAGCGACTTCGGGAACCCGCCGCCCGGGACGCCGGTCGCCTTCTCGATGAAGGGCGCGAACAGATCCACCGGGACCGGGAACAGCGTGGTGGAGTTGTTCTCGGCTGCCACCTCGACCACCGTCTGCAGGAAGCGCAGCTGGAGCGCCACAGGGTGCTCCGAGATGACCTTCGCCGCCGCTGACAGCTTTCGCGAAGCCTGGAACTCGCCCTCGGCCGCGATCACCTTGCCGCGCCGCTCGCGCTCAGCCTCGGCCTGCTTGGCCATCGCGCGCTTCATCTCCTTCGGCAGATCGATGTCCTTGATTTCCACGGCGGTGACCTCGATTCCCCACGGATCGGTCTCCATGTCGATGATCCGCCGCACGATCTCGTTGATCCGCTCCCGCTGGGCGAGCAGTTCGTCGAGTTCGGACTGCCCCACCACGCTCCGCAGCGTCGTCTGCGCGATCTGGCTGGTCGCGAAGTAGTAGTCCTCGACTTCGACGACGGCCCTGGCGGGGTCGATGACCCGAAAGTAAACAACTGCGTTAACTGTGCAGCTCACGTTGTCCTTGGTGATCGTGTCCTGCGGCGCGATGTCGAGCGCGATGATTCGCAGGTCCATCTTGCGCATGCGTTCGACCCCGAAGGGCACGAGGAAGACCAGGCCGGGCCCCTTGGCGCGCGTGAGCTTGCCAAGGCGGAAGACCACCCCGCGTTCATACTCCCATAGGATCCGAAGCGAACTCATGATGCCGATGAGCCCGAAGGCGGCGAGCCCCGGGATGAAGAAGAAACCCAAATCCATGTGCCGTTCTCCGTGGTTGGCGGGGGATGCCCCGAATAAGGGGGCCGCCCGGGTCGCTTGACAAGGTCCCGACTCATTTTGAGCTTTCGTGTCCCTAGCCGGAGTAGCTCAGTTGGTCAGAGCAGCGGAATCATAATCCGCGTGTCGGGGGTTCAAGTCCCTCCTCCGGCACTGGCTGCCCGCAGCCGATGCAAGGCTGAGCCCAGCCCATGGCCGCGATGAATACACGCCCTTCCCCCACCGCCCTCCACCGCCGGGTCGCGGTGGACACCCCCGAGCATGTGCGCCTCGACTACGTGCTCGCCGATCTGGGTTCGCGCGCGGCGGCGCTGGCGATCGACATGGCGATCATGGTGGGGGCTCTGCTCGTCCTGGGATTGGCCGGGTACTACGTGGGGGCGCTGGGCGACCTGCTCGAGTCGGTAAGCACGACGATACTGATCTTCGCCGCGTTCTTCGCCCAGTGGGGATACTTCATGCTCTTCGAGGGCCTCGCCGGAGGGCGGACTCCCGGCAAACGGGCAATCGGACTGCGGGTGATACACTCCGGAGGCGAACCCATCTCCTTTCGCGGATCCGTTCTGCGGAACCTGATTCGCATCGTTGACCTGCAGCCCTTTCCTTCCGGGCTGTTCGGGACCGTCTGCATCCTCGTCAATCGGCGGGCGCAGCGCCTGGGCGATCTCGTCGCCGGCACCATGGTCGTGCGCGACGCGGCCGGCAGCGAGATCCTGGGCGGCGACGAACTTCCACCCGCCCGCGTCGGTCGGCCCATCCTCTCGGTTGAGCAGTTCGAACTGCTTGCGGGCTACATGGCGCGGCGCGATGGGCTGGGTCCCGAGGTTCGGAACCGGGTGGCCGCGTCCATCCTCAAGGTGCTCGGCTTCGCCCTCTCGGACGATCCGAAGGCGGTCACACGTGACGCCGACGAGAACCTCGTTCTGCTGCACGAGGCGGAGGCCCCCCGTCACGCGGCGCGCCGCGGCGGCGCAAGTCTGCAGGCGGCCACGATGGCCCGGGAGCAGCGCCAGGAGTGGGCCAGATATGTGGAACTGGTGGAAAAGGGCAGGAAACGCGGACTCAGGAGCCTCGGCGAAGACGAAGTGCGCGCCTTCGGACAACTCTACCGTGGTGTCACGGCCGATCTGGCTCGGGCGCGGACCTACGGCGCGTCGCCGGGGCTGCTCGGAACCGTCGGGCGGTGGGCCGGGGCCGGACACAATCTGCTCTACCGTGCCAGGGGGCAGGTCGCGGTCTCGCTGGGGCACTGGATCGCGGCGGAGTTCCCGCGCGCGGTGCGTCTGTATTCGAGGCAGATCCTGCTCGCCACGGTTCTCTTCTATGGCTCCGGGCTGGCCGCGTACGTTGCCGTTCGCGAGGACAGGCTGATGGGGCGGGCGATTGCCGGGCCGGGGATGATGACCCGGGTGGAAAACACCGAAAAGGGCAACATCAACGCAAGGTATCTGGAGGAGGATGTCGAAGGCGAAGATATGCCGGTATTCGCGTCCGCGCTGATGACGAACAACGTGGGCGTCACCTTCTACGCCTTCGCCGGCGGATTCCTGGCGGGTCTCGGTACCCTCTTTGTCCTGCTGCTCAACGGCATAGGGCTGGGTGCCGTCTTCGGCGTCTACGCCAATGAGGGCGTGCCCATGGTACTTCTGGCCTGGGTGTTTCCCCACGGTTTCATCGAACTCACCGCGATCTGCATCGCCGGGGGTGCCGGATTCGGCCTGGGGTCGGCGCTGCTCATGCCCGGGAGGCGCACCCGTGCCGAGGCGCTCATGGAACGCGGCCGGGCGTTTCTCTCGCTCATCGCGGGAACCGCGCTGATGCTTGTGGCGGCCGGACTCATCGAGGGCTTCTATTCGCCGTTGCAGTTGCCCGCCGTCTGGAAGTTCGCCTTCGGCGCGGCGACTGCGGTGCTGCTGGTGCTCTACTTCGGGTTGGGTGGCAGACGGTTGCCGCAGCGGCCCGACGCGCCCGTCGCTACAGCAGCCCCCGCTCCTTGATCTCGACGTACTTGTCCAGGGTGCGTACCAGGGTGTCGCCCGGCGGCGTGTCCACGACCAGGATCCCAGACTGCCGCATCACCTGGAGCGTCGTCGTCCGGGATTGCACCAACTCCTCCGCAGCGGCGCGATGGTAGGCGTCCTCCGGTTCCGTCACAGCCAGGGTGGCGGCTGACTCCAGGGCGGGATTCCGGATGGCGATTGCAAGGGGAAGATGGGCCCGGCCTATCCGAGCGAGCGAGCTGACCAGCGCCCTGGACACCGACCCGTCGATCACGTCGCAGAAGAGGATGACCAGCGACCGCTTGCGGAAGGTGCGTCCGAGGGTCGCGAAGGCCAGCGGATAGTTCGGTTCGACCAGCCGGGTCTCCACGCCCGCGAGAACCCTGGCCAGCGCCGGCGGGTCCGCGCGCCGGGGAGGCGAGACGTGCCGGATGCTCTCGTCGAAGACCACGACCCCGATGCGGTCGCCGAAGTTCTGGGCCCGGCTGGCGAGCATCATGCACGCGCCCAACGCGTAGTCGATGCGTTCACGCACCGGCGACAGGCGCTCCCGCATGTGTCTGCCGGCGTCGATCGCGAGGACGATGTTCTGACTGCGCTCGGCCTCGTAGTTGCGCACGACGAACTTGCGCCTCTTCGCGGACGCCTTCCAGTCGATGGTGCGCGGATCATCGCCCTGTACGTAGTCGCGCAGGCTCTCGAATTCCCGTCCCTCGCCCCACTGGCGGTTGCGGCGCAGCCCCGGAGTTCGCAGCCGCCTCCTGATCGCGAAACCGCTGCGGTCGCGCAGAAGATCCTTCACACCGGGCTGTACCTGGAGCGTGTCGGACAGTTCGACGCTGGAGCGGCTCCAGGTCAGTCCCCATGCCGAGAGGGTGCGCAGGTGGACGGTGCCGAGCGAGAGGAATCCCCGGGTACGCGGGGTGACCCGATAGTGACATCGCACGGAGCCGCCGGCTGGAATGGAGATGTCGTACCCGTCCTCCCACTCATCCACACCTCCCGGTCCGGCTAGGCGCCGCAGGCACGGGTCGAGGTCGTCGGTCACCTTGACCACGATTGCCCGTTCGGCGGGGTTGGTCACCGTGAGCACCACCTCCGTCACCGCCGCCAGTGCCGAGATCCGCGGCAGCTCGCGCTCCACCGCGGGCGAGCGCGTCCGGCGTCCGTCAAGAAGCGCCAGCAACACCACGACGGCATCCACGGCGAGCGCGAGCGGCGTGCTCACCAGGAACAGCAGGGACGTCACGCCGAGGACCGCCAGCGTGCGCCCGCTCGGGATCAGCGCGATCCGCACTACCGGGGAGCCTCCAGCGTCTCCAGGAGCGAAGTGAGTTCGTCGTCGGAGGACCGGCCCTCGACTTCGGCCTCGGCGGTCAGCACCACCCGGTGCCGCAGGACAGGGAAGGACAGCGACTTGACGTCGTCCGGAGTCACGAAGTCGCGTCCCTGCAGGTAGGCCTCGGCCCGGGCGGCCTGGAATAGCGCGACGCCGGCCCTGGGACTGGCCCCGAGCACGAAGGCGGCGTCGTCACGGGTTGCGCGCACGATGTCGGTGACGTAGCGCCGCACACGCTCATCCATGTGCACCCGATTCACCGCGGCCCGCATCTCGAGCAGCTCTTCCCGGGTCATCGGGTCGCCCATGGGATAGGTGAGCTCGTCGTCGGCCCTGAAACCGGCCTCGTGGCGGTCCAGGATGGCCTGTTCCGCGTCGGCCGGCGGATAGCCGACCACGATCTTCATCAGAAACCGGTCGACCTGTGCTTCGGGAAGCGGATAGGTCCCCTCGTACTCGACGGGGTTCTGCGTCGCGAACACCGTGAACGGGTCGGGCAGGGGCCGCGTCTTTCCATCCACGGTCACCTGCCGCTCCTCCATGGCCTCGAGCAGGGCGGCCTGGGTCTTGGGCGGCGCGCGGTTCACCTCGTCGGCCAGGAGCAGGTCGGCGAAGACGGGACCCGGACGGTAGGTGAACCCCGAATCCCCCAGGATGTTGACGCCGACGAGGTCAGTGGGCATCAGGTCCGGCGTGAACTGGACCCGGCCGAAATCGAGTCCCAGCCCCCTGGCCAGCGCCCGGACCGCCAGCGTCTTCGCGGTGCCCGGGACGCCCTCGACCAGGGCGTGACCCCGGGCGAGGAGGGTGATCATGAGTTGTCTGAGCACGGCCCGTTGGCCGAGCACCACCTGCCCGAGGTCCCCGAGCAGGCGCAGTGCCGCTTCCGGCGGTGTCATGGATTGAATCTCCTTGAGAGGTGTTCGTCGATTCCGGCGGCGATCGCCGTCAGGTCCGGCGGGTCCGCGTGCAGGCCCCTTCGAGCCCCCGCCAGCGGCGTGTCGGTACCCTCCTCCGCGTCCAGTCGCCTGAGCAGCGTGTCCGCCTCCGCCACATCGCGCGGTGGGGGATGGCGGGTGATTCGCGCGAGCCGGGCCAGAAGCAGGAGCGCCGCGGTCGCCGTTGCACCGGCCTTGCGGTAGAGATCGCCGAGCGCCGAGACGTGTTCCAGCGGGGATCGGCGCTCCCGGTCCGGAGGAGCCACTGCGGACGCCGGGGCCCCGAACCGCAGCCCCGAACAGGCGAGCACCAGAAAGCAGACCAGGATCAGGTGCAGCAGCCCCCGTCCACGCGGGGTTCCGAAGAAGAAGTGCCCCAGCACCTCGGCCCGGCTGCGGTGACTGCGGATACCCTGGTGATACTCGTCGAAGAAGACGGTGTCGGCTTCGTTCGTGTACGCCAGCGCCGCACGTACGGCAAGAACCGCCAGAGGGTGTTCGACGGCCCGGGCGTTCGTCAGCGGCCCGGCCTCGGCGAGCACGACGATGCGCCCGTTCCCCAGCCGGAGTTCGGCCGCGGCGATCCATTCATCTTCTTCGCCGTCCCTCGCGGTCAGCAGGCGCTGGACAATCCGTGCGTCCGCCGTGTCATCCACCTCGCCGCCGCCGTCACCCGCGATTCGAAACCCGTGCACAAGCGAATCGGGCAGAGCCAGACCCTCCGTGAGCGCGTGATCCCCCCATTGCGGCTCCTGCAGAAACCCGTCGAACACTTCGTCGCGGGGCGTCCGCAAGCGAAGCTGGACGCCGAGTGAATCCATGAGGGGTGTCTGCCCGGTATCGCGCCGACCCGGCAGATACGGGGGCACATAGAGGAGAGTGCCTCCCTCCCGCACCCGGTTCAGGAGCGCTCTGATCTCGCGCGGGCTCGGGGCAAGAACAGGCCGCAGAAGCATGACTGTGCCGCGAACGGCGTCCGCATCGACCAGCGGGATGATCCGCGGTTCGGCATGCCGTCCGAGCCGATCGATCCCGCGGGCCAGGGCCGCGACGCCGTCGGGCGTGGTGCGGAAGAAACTGTAGCGAGTGTTTTCCGCTCGCTGACCCTCGGGCCGCCCCAGATACCCTGCCGCCATCGCGAACACCAGAATCACGGCTACCCAGAAAAGCGGCCGCGTGCGCAGTTTCCGAGGCGTTGCAGCGGGGCCGCTCATCGATCCGACGCCTCCGCACCCGGGGCCCCGCCCGCGGTCGCCTCCGCCAGGCAACCGGCGTCCCGCGCCATCCTCGCCAGATCGGCATATCCGGCCGATGTCGGCTCATCCTGCCCGAAGGAGTAATCCTGGAAGGAAGCCAAAAACCGGCCTCCCGCCGACGCGCCTGCGGACTCGTCGACCCCGGCGCCCCCCGTCGCGCGGTCGCCCGCGTCGGCTTGCCCGCTCTTCATGGCGTCAGCGGCGGCATCGGCATCTCCGCGGACAATCTCCGATGCATAGTCGCCGGGTGTCTTGGAGCTGTGGAAGGACAGCTTACCCTGCTGCTCGAGGCTCAACAGAAACCCCTGGTAGAGCGCCGTGGCCGCCGGGCGGAAGGCGCCGTCGCCTGCCCGGCGGCTCGCGATCCGAAGCCACTCCGTTGCGGTAACGGGCCGGGGCGCCTCCTCTTTGTCATCGCCGGGCTCGCGCCCCAGCACCTTCGGAGCGTGCCTCGAGGCGACGGTCACCATGATCAGCAGTGCTCCCAGCGCCACCACGATCACGACGATTTCGGCCACGCCGGTTCCGTCTTCTCCAACCAGTCGCTGCAGCCAGCCCCAGGCCTCGAACAGCGTGTCGAAGAACCACTGGATGAGCCTTTGCCGCAGAGAGATGTCGAAGGTGGCGAACTCCGGGTCGGCCACGATGTCGCGCAGCACATCGGACACCTGCCCGGCCGACGGCAGCGGCTCCCGGAGTACAACGGGTTCCTGGCCGAAAAGCCGCTTCATGCAGTTGCGCGCTGCATCAGCGGTCGCCCATGTCCCCCGCGAGCGTCTCCAGGTCGAAGGCCTCGCTGCGCACCCTGCGGTCGTGGAAGAGCACCATGATGCTTCCGACCATGAAGGGAGTGGTGAGGGGTCCGACCACCAGGTCCACCGTATTGAGCAGCCACTGCTGTGTGGAGCTGATCTCCCCGAGCGCGTCCGGTGAGGTGAAGAGGTCTCCCATGCCGAACAGGGCCGTCACGCCCACCGAGGGCGCTACGTTGATGATCATGGCCACCACCATGATCCCCGTCACTCGCATCCAGCCGCCCTTGCACAGGCGGAGCGAGCGCCCCAGCGCGCTCATGGCCCGGCGTCCCTCGATGATGACCGCGGGGAGAATCCCGAAGGTGGCGCCCATCCAGAACGCAGCCACCAGTGCGCCGATCAGCAACACGAAGACCGTGCTCGCGATCAGCAGCACGGCGGTTTCGGCCGCCGAAAGCACGGCAACGAGGATGCCCCCGATCACCATCACCACGACGAAGAGCACGGCGAAGATCAGCAGCGCTACCACGGTTGCACCGAGGGTGGACGGGAGGTGGCGGAACGCGTCCCGGTATGCGCGCCCGAGCGACGCCGGCCGCTCTCCGATCCGTTCGGCCATCGCCGCTCCGACGGCAACCCAGCCCACCCATGCCATGGCGGCCGCCACCATCGTCACGCCCATGAAGGACGCTCCGGCCGCCAGCATTTCGAACGGATCCGTGTCGGGGCCTGTTGCGAGCGTGTTGGCGTCGGCCCCGGTCACCAGGATCAGCAGGTACCCCGGGAACGCCGCCACCAGCGCGATGAGGTAGTAGAGGCCGAAGTCGCGGCGGTAGAGCTGCAGGGCCCCGTCGACGATCTCGCCGAATCCGAGGGGCCGCATGGGGATCATGGGCATGTGAGCAAGCTAGCCATTTCCCGGGAGCGCGTGCCAGATTTGGGTCGAATTCCGACACCTCGATCCCGGCAGGAGGATGAAGATGAGAAGGTTCGCGCAGTTTGCCACGGTTGCACTCGCCGTCGCCGCGTCAGGGTTCCTACCAGTTCTGGCCCAGCAAGGTTCGCCCTGGCCACCTGTGGGGACGTTCTCGATCGTGGGCCACGATCCCGCGACCGGGGAGGTGGGGGTGGCCGTGCAGTCACGGGTCTTCTCCGTGGGCAACGGAGTGATCTGGGGGGAGGCGGGGGTGGGCGTGGTCGCCACGCAGGCCATCGTGGACGTCAGCTACGGGCCCCAGGGGCTGGCGCTGCTGCGCGAGGGATACTCTCCCGCCGAAGCGGTGCGGGAAATCCTCGCCCGGGACCCCGATCCCGACCCGGAGCGGTGGACGAAGCAAGGCCGCCAGTTCTCGATCATGAACGCCCGGGGCGAGGTTGCGACGCATACCGGTCCCCGGGCCAGCGAGTGGGCGGGGCACCGGATCGGCGAGTACTGCTCGGCGCAGGGCAACATCCTGGCGGGGCAGGCCGTGGTGGACGACATGGTCGCCGCGTTCGAGTCGACGGCGGGTCACCTGTCGCTGCGCTTGCAGGCGGCGCTGGAGGCCGGTCAGGCCGCGGGTGGCGATACCCGCGGCATGCAGTCGGCCGCCATGCTGATCGTGCAGGAGGATGGCGGCGTGTGGCTCAACAACGATGTCGTACTGCGCCTTCAGGTGGACGACCATCCGGAGCCGATCGCCGAGATGCGGCGCCTGGTGGAGATCGCCGCGGAACGGCGGGAGCGGCGGCGGAACCGCTGAGACCCGTCGCCCCGGCTCCCTGGCCGTGTTCCAAAGCCCGCCGGCCACCGGGCGGCTGTCGCCTACACCTCGCCCCTGAGGCTTCGCAGGACCGCCAGGTTCCTCCGGTCTGCCGTCACCAGATCGTCGCCCTTCGGCGTCTCCAGGATCTTCGGCACCCTGCGGAAGCGCTCGGCGTTCATGAGTTGGCGGAACGGCGGGAGCCCCATCGTCCCTTTGCCGATGTTCTCGTGACGGTCGAGGCGTGAGCCGAAAGGCGTCTTCGCGTCGTTGAGGTGGAAGAGCTCGATTCGGTGGACGCCGAAGGTGTCGTCGGCGCGCTTCCACACCCCCTCGAAGTCGCCCTGCAGATCCAGGCCCGCGACCCAGGCGTGGCAGGTGTCGAAGCAGACGCCGACGCGCGCCCGGAGGGGCTCGGAGATGCCCTCGATGATGCGCCCCAACTCCTCGAAGGTGCCTCCGACCGAAGTCCCGGCGCCCGCGGTGAGTTCGAGCAAAACCCGCGGCCCGTCCGGGGTGGCCTCCAGCGCCTCGGCGACCCCGTCCGCGTTGCGCGCGATCCCGCTGTCGCGGTCCCCGTCCGTGGCATTGCCCGGGTGGGTGACGACCGCGTCGAGCCCCAGCACCGCCGCGCGCCGGAGTTCACCGGCAAAGCAGTCGGTGGAACGGCGCCACAGGGCCGGCTGCGGGCTCGCGAGGTTGATGAGGTAGGAATCGTGCGAGGTGACGAAGGCGAGGCCGCCCGCCGCGGCCCGATAGCGGCCAACTACATCGTCCGGGATGGACGGCTCGGCCCAGCGGTTGGGCTGCTTGGTGAAGACCTGGCAGACCACGGCGCCGATGTCGGCAGCGCGCCCGGGGGCGTTGTGGATTCCGCCGGCGACGGAGACGTGAGCGCCGAGTTCGTCGGGTGGTGGGTGGGAGAGACCGCCGCTGTCTTGCATGAATCATGGTGGTCCGATGGGCCGAATCGGGCAACGGCGGAAACTGCTGGCCGCGCTGGGACTCTGAGTTCTCGGCGAAAAGCGACTGGCGCCTTGCGGAAACCGTCCCGCTACCTGACCTGCTGCGGCAGCCGTCGCACCACCACGGTCGCGACATCCAGCGCGTCGACCTCGACGTAGGCAACCAGCCCGTCGGGCCCGAAGGCCGCCGGCATCGGGGCGTTGGCCAGGGTTCCGATGTACCTGCCTTCGGCGGCAATGACGTCGATCGGTCCGGGCCGGCTGGGCCTTGGAGCGCTCGGAGTCGGGTTGAAAGCGTCCAGCAACTCCCCCAGGAAGTCCACATCCGGGAATCCATCCGAAGGTGTGCGGCCCAGCCAGATCGTGCCGTGCCACGTCGTCGCAAGCGCCTCAACCAGAGGAATCTTGCCCTGCGGAAGCGGTGACTCGTCCAGGAGAGCGAACAGCTGGTCGATTCCACCGAACAGGCCGACCATTTCGGCTCCGTCTCCCGACTCCGCAGCCTTTCTGAAGCCGTCCTTCGCATAGCTCTTGTATGCCGCAAAGTTGCTCGCATTCCAGGGCCTTTCCGGGAAGGGGCGGACAAGAACGCGGCGAACCGCCTGGTCAGGCCCGGCGATCTCGACCTCATACGGGGTGGAATCCACGAAGGCAACCTCACCACCCGGAAGCGGTGCGAAGTGGAAAGTGGCGTCCTCGTCGGGATTGGTGGCCCGGACAATCTCCGTTTCGCTGGCCTCCTGACCGCTGAGGTCAAGTCGCATGATCGCCTTGGGGCCGTCTACAATTCTGAACGAGGCACGCTCGGCTTCCATGTCCCAGACGTGGGTCACGCGAAGTACCAGGTCCCCGTTCCAACGGTCGACCCGTCGGAAACGCGGCAGGGCTCCTGGCGTGCGTGCGAGCGGCTGATTGTGTCCCGGGCGGACTCCCGGATAGCGCACCATCTGCTCGAGGGCTCCGTCGAGTCCGAAGATATGATAGGCGAAGTGATCGTCGTCGGGCACAACAGTGCGGCCATCGGGCAGGGCAAAAGCCTCCTGGGCGCCCCGAAACTCCCCGGGACCTTCGCCCTGACGGCCAAAGCGGACCACCAGCTCGCCCCGGGGATCCACTACCAGGACCTCCAGTTCCTCGCCGGCGAGGTCGCCGATGTGCAGGTTGCCCATCGAGTCGAACCCGAGTGAGGCGATCCGCGACAGCAGCTCCCATTGACCGGTCCCGTCGCCCACGCGATACACCACGGGGAAGTCCGCCGTCAGGAGGCGGTCCTCCAGAGGCAGTTCGATCACCTGCTGCGCTGCCGTGGGCACCGTGGCAGCCCCCGTCAGGGCGACCGCAATCAGAGCGCGCACGGCCGCAGGAGCAAGGGCGAGTCTGGGTCCGAGTCGTCGGGGTTTCATGGGTGCCATCCCGTGCTGACGGAACAATTCGGCAGTCTGCGGGCAAATCGGTTGCCCGGTTCTATCTACGGGCGGGGTGCGCAGTTCCCTCCATCCGCTCAGCCAGGACCTCCACCACGTGCCGTGCACGACGCCCGGTCCCGTCCCGGATCTGTGCGCGGCAGCTGAAGCCGTTGGCGATGACGGTCTGCTCCGGGGGTGCGGCGCGCAGGGCGGGGAAGAGTGACAACTCACCCATCGCGCGAGATGTGCGCAGGTGTTTCACGGTGTAGCCGAACGAGCCGGCCATCCCGCAGCAGCTGGAGTCGATCAGGGTGCCGCGCATTCCGGCCAGGGCGGTGAGGGCATCGGCGGTGGCGGAAGCCGTGCCCTCGGCTTTCTGGTGGCAATGGCCGTGGATATTCGCCGCGGCTCCGTTGGCCGGGCCACGCGTGGATGCGCCCTCGGCCGACAGATCGACCCGGCTCGCCACAAACTCGTCGATCAGCAGCGAGCTTTCCGCCACAGCCCGGGCATCGTGGCCGGGGCACAGGTACAGCGCCTCATCCCGCAGCGTGAGCAGGCATGAGGGCTCAAGACCCAGAATGGGCAGGCCGCGCCGGGCGAGCGGGGCAAGGACCGAGATGGTGCGCTGCAACTCTGCGCGGGCGTGGTCGAGGAGTCCGGCACTGATGTAGGTGCGGCCGCAGCAGATCGGTCGGGTGCCCGCTGGGGCCGAGCCGGGAGCCACGACCTCAAGTCCCATCCGCCGGAGGACGTTCAGCGCGGCCCTGGGAATACCGGAGTCAAAATACCTGGAGAATGTGTCAACAAACAGGACAACCGCCTCTCTGGTTGACTTGCTACGCACCTCATCAGTGCGAATTGGTGACAAATAAACATTTGTTTCTGTCGAATCGATTTGCATGCCACTCTCGGTGATCTCCTGGTCCCGGAACGGCTTGCGGTGCCATTCGGGCAGATCCCGGGCCGACGCGATGCCCAGAGCGCGCTCGCCGAGCCACGCCAGCACCCGGCTGCGATTGCGCAGATTGAGGAGCCGGGGGAGCCGCGAGGCCAAGGGGGCCACCCGGGGCAGCGAGGCGAAGAGCCGTTCCCTGAGCGGCATGCCCCGGCGGCCATGCCGGAGGTGCAGGACTTCGGACTTGAGGCGGGCCATGTCCACTCCTGCCGGGCATTCGCGCTTGCAGGCCTTGCAGCCGACGCAGAGTTCGAGGACCTCGGCGACCTCATCCCCCTCCAATCCCTCCGGACCGAGCTGACCGGTCATGGCGAGGCGGAGGACGTTGGCGCGGCCCCGGGTCGTGTCCGCCTCCTCTCGGGTGACGCGGTAGGAGGGGCACATGACGCCCTCGTGCATCTTGCGGCAGGCGCCGTTGTTGTTGCACGCCTCGACGTTGCGGGCGAAGTGGCCGTTCGGGGCGCGAGGCGGCCCGGTCGCGGTTGGGACGGCCGAGCGCGGGGTGGGCAACGGTTCAGCGGAGCGGGCCGCCACGGTCGGCAGCGAGACGGGGCGATACTCTGGCCCGTAGCGGAAGAGTTCGCGGTCGTCCATGCGGGGCGCGGCCACGATCTTGCCGGGGTTCATCATGCCGGTCGGGTCGAAAGCGCGCTTGACCTCCTCGAAGGCGCGGGTCAGTCGGCTTCCCAGGAGCGGCTCGATGAACTCGGAGCGGAGGATGCCGTCGCCGTGCTCGCCCGAGTACGATCCCCCCAACCGCGCCGCTTCTGCCAGCACCTCCTCGGCGATGGACCGGAACGCGGCAACATCCGCGGCGTCCTTCATGCTGAGCGACGGGCGCACGTGAAGCAGGCCCACCGAAGCGTGTGCGTACCAGGTGCCGCTGGTACCGTGCCGTGCGAACGATTCCTCGACGAAGGCGCCGAACTCGGCCAGGGAGGGGAGCGGGATCGCGCAGTCCTCGACGATCGAGACCGGCTTTCGCTCGCCCTTCATGGACATCACGATATTGAGGCCGGCCTTGCGCACGTTCCAGATCGCGGCCTGGGCGGCGGGGTCCTCGGCGCGGGAGACATCGCATCCCGGCCCCCTCGAGCGCACGACGTCGTCCAGGCGGCTGAGCCTGCGAGACAGCGCCCCCGCCGAATCCCCCGCGAACTCGACCAGCAACAGGCTGTGCGCCGACGCCGGCACAAGATCCTCGACCGTCGAGCGGAAGGCCGCGTTCTCGCGCGCCAGCTCGATGAGCGTGTGGTCCATGAGCTCGACGGCATGGGGGTCGAGCTCGACGATGTGCTGCACCGCGTCGAGCGCCTCCAGCAGCGACGGGAAGGCGCAGACGCCGAGGACGCGCCGGGTCGGTCTGCGCGCAAGCTTCAGCTTCAGGGTGCGGAAGAACGCCAGGGTGCCCTCGGAGCCGATGAGCGCCTCGGCCAGCGAGGCGCCCGGGCGCAGCAGTCGGTGCAGATTGTAGCCGGCGACGTGACGGAGGACCCTGGGCACCCGGGCCTCCAGTTCATCGGCTTCGCGGGCCGCCACCGTCCGCAGGAACTCGGCCAACTCGGGCGCCGTCGCCGGATCGCCGCGCTCGCCGAAGGTCGCGATCCGCCCGTCGGCGAGCGTCACCTCCATCTCGACGACGTTGTCGGCCATGATGCCGTACCGGATCGAGCGCGCGCCGCCGCTGTTGTTGCCCGCCATCCCGCCGATCGTGGCGCGGCTGGCGGTGGCGACATCCACGGGAAAGAAGAGGTCGGTGGGGGCGAGGCGGCGATTGAGCTGGTCGAGGACGAGACCGGGCTCGACCGTCACCGTGCGCTCTGCGCGATCGGTTTCCAGCACTCGGTCGAGATGGCGCGACGTGTCCATCACCACGGCGCGGCCCACCGTCTGGCCGCATTGGGAGGTCCCCGCGCCACGCGGGAGCACCGGCACGCCCTCCTCGCGGGCGATCGCCATTGTCGCGTCCACGTCTTGCAGCGTGCGCGGCAGTACCACACCCAGCGGTGCGATCTGGTAGATGGAGGCGTCGGTGGCGTAGAGGCCCCGGGTCATCGCGTCGAAGCGGACGGGACCCTCCACCTCGCCGCGCAGGCGGTGCGCGAGTCTCGAATCGGCAAGCGGGCTCGCAGCGATCTGCCGAGTACGCACGGGATGACTCCGCTCGTCGAAGTGGTAGCGTGGAGAGCTGGCTCGGAGCGGTAATCTACGTCTTCCGGCCCGCCGCCGGAGCCCCACCCACATACGGGCGGGACTCCGGCAGGGGCAGGTAGCCGGCTACGGGATATTCGGGTTGTTGTTCCTCTCGAGCAGCGGCAGCGGCAGACAGGTCGTATTGCCGTAGAAGCCGCCCTTGGGTCCGGAACCTTCCTGGAACACGACGCCGGTGGCGGGCGTGAAGGGCAGGCTCAGCCGGATCTTGGTGTAGAAGTGCTGACCCTCCAGGAACAGTTCCCGGTCGCGCTCCTCGATCAGCTGTTGCCGGATCTCGGCATCGCTTCCGCCGGGGAACGCCGGCAACCCGGCCGCGGCGTGCAGCTCGTTGATGATGTCCACCGCCGTCTGTCCGCCCGCGGCCTCGGCCATGATGAGCTGGGCCTCGGCGTAACGGGCGATCGGCATCGGGCTGTCCTGCGCGGGGTACTTCTGCTGGGTCCACAGCGGCGTCAGGTCATCCGAGGCGGCCGTGCGGCCCTGGTCCACGACCTGCACCCGTGGATCGGGAGTCCCCATGTACTCCAGGTTCCAGTAGAGGCTCTCCACGCTCATCCTCTCATCGCGGTTGTTCAGCGTCCAGATGCGGTTTGAGGAGCGGAACGACGCCGAACTGAAGCGGGCGTTGTGGACGAAGCCCGCCGGCACCTGCGCGGCGTCCGATGCGGCTCCCGAGACGTTGCCCTGGTTCAGGCGGGCGCGGGCGCGCCCCACCATCGCCATGTTGGTGATCTCGGCCGGCCCGCCGCCGCTCGCGGCCATGCTGAACTTCTCCTCCGCCAGCCCGAACATCTGCTGGGAGGTGAGCTCCGGACCGCCGTCCACCGCGGCGGAGCACATGGCCTCGCCCAGAAGCAGGTGGGCATACCCGGAGTAGGCTGCCGAGGTGGCCGTGAGTTCCGCGTCTCCGATCTCCTGCGATACGCCAAGGGCGTTGTCCGCCGCCCAGCGCGCGGTCGAAAGCGTCGTGTAGACGCCCGGATCCGCGTCCGCGCAGGTGAAGCTGGCGTAGATGCCGCCGGATTCCTCGAAGCTGCGGCGGTCGTACGGCCACATGCGCGCCGCAAGTTGTCCGTCGACCAGCTCGTTGCCCATCAGGCCGCCCGCCGCGACCCATTCGGCGAAGGCGCATTCGAAGTCGGCAACGGCGCTGGCAACCAGCAGCGGCGCGTTGTCGGGGTTGGCCAGGTCGTCGGCCCGGACTCGACTCGGCGCATCGATCTCCAGCAGGGAGTCGCACCCGGCGAGCGGGACCGCCGCCAACAGCACCGCGGCGAAGAGCCAGCGCGGCAGGGCGCCGTGACGCCCGGATCTGCCGCTGTCGTGGACCGGTCGATTGATTCCGTATGTCATTGTTCTCATCCTCCCGGTCTCAGAACGACAGGTTCAGCGTCGCGGTGAACTGATTGAGCTGGGGCGTGTTGTCCTGCTCCAGGAGCGTGTACCCGAACTCGACGAAGGACGCCTCGGGGTCGAGCCCCGTGTAGTTGGTCCAGGTCATGAGGTTGCGCCCGGTCAGCGTCAGGGTCGCCCGCGACGCGCCCAGGGGACCGAGCAACTGGTCCGGCAGGTTCACGCTGGCCGACACCTCGCGCAGCTTCGCGAAGCTCCCGTCGCTGAAGATGAAGGACCGCAGCGGACTCCCCGACTGGATCTCTGCGATCAGGGCCGGATCGTACTGCTCGGGGAAGAAGTTCTCATGACACTGGTTGAACACCTGGCAGCGCGCCCGGAGGTTGTTGTCGAACTTGGTGAAGCCGGTCTTCCAGTCCACCAGCGCGTAGAGCCGGATCTCGTTGAACAGGGTCAGGGTCGCCCCCAGCGATCCCTCCATGTCGGGGGTCACGTGGCCCAGGTACAGCCGCGGCGCGATGGCGCACGGAACGGGTGAGCCACCCAGTTCCAGCGGCGTGCCGTCGGGCAGCTTCTTCCCGTTGGGGTCGCCGCCGTCACACATCGGGTCGACCGCGCGCGCCGTCGGTCCGGTGCCGTTCAGCGTCGCGCTGACCACCTTGCGCCGGAACCAGGACGCCACCGGGAATCCCGGCACCCGGCGCTGGCTACCTGCCGCGATGAACCCGGTCCCCTGGTCGATTCCGCCGAGATCCACGATCTCGTTGCTGTTCGTCGCGATGTTGAGATTCAGATCCACGCTGACCGCGTCGGATTGGTACGCCGCGGCGTTCAGCTGGACCTCGAACCCCTGGTTCCTGATCTCTCCCGCATTCACGAACTGGCTTCCCGGGAAGCCCAGCGACGGCGGCAGGTTCCGCGACAGGATCGCGTCCCTGGTGCGCGTGTTGTAGTACGTGAAGTCGACCCCGAGCTGACTGTCGAACAAGCCCGCCTCGAAGCCGATCTCCACCTCCGAGCCCTTCTCCGGCTCGAGCGCGTCGTTACCGATGAACTGCGGGGTCACGGCCGCGATTCCGCCACCGCCCGTGATCGGGGCGAAGGTGCGGAGCGCGGCGTAGTCGGCCGGCTGCTGCCCCGACATTCCGAAGGCGGACCTGAGCTTGAATTCGCTGACTCCCGGCAGGCTGAAGAAGTCCTCATCGCTCAACACCCAGGAGATGCTCGCCTTGGGGTAGACCACGAAGTCGTAGTCCTTCCCGAAGGCGCTGTTGTCGTCGCCGCGCACGGCGCCGGTCAGGAAGAGCCGGTCGCCGATCTCGATGCGTTCCTGCACGAAGAGACCCACCGTGCTGTTCTCGACGAAGTCCTCGCCGCCGAAGGTCTGGGCGAGAGCGTCGACCACCGTAAGACCGGGGGCGGGGAAGTTGTTCCCTTCGGTCACCAGGAACTCGGTGAACCGGCGGTAGTACTGCGCGCCGGCCGTGGTGGCGGTCCGGATCGAGTTCGTGAGGTCGAAGGAGGCCGTGGCGCTGTAGTCGAAGGTCGTGTTCTCGACATCCCGCGACTGGACGAACTTGCCGCCCCGGGCGGTGTTGGCCCCGAAGAAGATCGCGATTTCGGGCGCCATCCGCTCCCAGAGCTGGATGTTGTCCTCGAAGACCCGGTCCTGGCCCAGGTTCAGGCGGTGACTGAGCCACGCAGTCGGCCTGTGGTTCGCGGACAGGCTCAGGGTGAAGCGTTCGGTGTCCTGCCAGAAGTTGAACGCCTCGGAGATGACCTCCGGAGGATAGCTGATGAAGCCGCGGAAGCGGTTGTCGCGGTTGGCCGGCAGGGCGAACATCGTTGCCCACATGCGCCCGCCGCACCCGGCTTCGCAGGCCAGGTTCGTCCTGCCCTGGTTGTAGCCGATGGACGCGGTCAGGTCGTACCGGGGGTCGGTGGACAGCGTGAGGTTGCTGCGCGTGGTGAGCCGCCAGAGGTGATTGGTCGGCTCGATGCCCTCGTTCCTCTCGAGGTCGGCGCCGAGGTAATACCGGACGTCGTCGGTCCCTCCCCGCACGTTGACGCCATAGCTCTGGAGGTGTCCCGTGTCGAAGATCGTGTTCCCGAGCGCCCGCTCGCTCTCGAAGAGGTTGTGCTGAAAGGGCTCGCCCGTCACCGGATCAAACCCCCAGTTGGGCTCGATCCGCGTCTCCGCGTTGTGGAACCAGTTGGCGCCCTGCCGAATGGTCACCCCCCATTCAGGCGCCCCCGATCGCCCCTTCTTGGTGATGATCTGGATCACGCCGTTGGACGCTTCGGTGCCGTACAGCGTGGCGGCCGCCGGTCCCTTGATGATCTCGATGCTCTCGATGTCCTCGGGATTGACGTCGTTGAGACGGTTTATCACGCCGGAACCGAAGCCCTGGATCGAGATCCCGGTGCCGACACCGTTGTCGAGCCTCACCCCGTCGACGTAGATCAGCGGCTGGGTGTTCAGGGAAAAGCTGGACGCGCCACGGATGCGGATCGTCGGACCGCTCCCGACCATCCCCGTCCCCGGGGTTACCACGACGCCCGGAGCCCGCCCGTTGATCAGCTGGCTGACGTCGGGCGTCGGCGCGAGCGCGACCTGGTCGGAGGCGTTAATCGTCGCGATCGCGGTGCCCACGGCCCTCCTTTCCACCGCGCCGGCCGTACCCGTGACCACGAGCGCGTCCAGGTTGATCGCCGCGGTGACGAGGCTGAAACTCAACCCCTCGGCGGGTGCCGTCACGGTTCGCGTCTCGGTGCGGAATCCAAGGATCACCACCCGGATGGTGACTTCTCCCGGCGACACGGCCAGGCGAAACGCGCCCTGTGCATTGGTCAACGTCCCTACACCGGTTTCTTCGACGTAGACCTGCGCGTTGGCGACCGGGGCCTCCTGTTCATCGACGACGGTCCCCGCGACGGTGGCCTGCTGGGCGGCGGCTGGTCCACTCGAAAGTGAGACCGCCAGGAGCCAGAGAACCGCGGCGAAGCACGACTGAATCCGGGGCTCCAGATTCGAGATTCCTTTCATGACTGCCTCCTTCCAGCGAAAGGAACGAGCGATCAACGTAGACCGCCGTCGGTCCTGTCGCCAATGCGGGATGCAAAAAAGCGCTGTGATTTGGATACATTCTTCGAAAACGGGGGCCCCGGCCGAAGACTGCTCCCCCGCAATGCGCGAATGGCCCACACGGGGGGCAGCGAGGGCCGCAAGACATTGAGCCCACTGTGGGCTATCTTCAGGAGTCCTGATTCAGGACGGAAGCAACCACGAAAAGGCGTGAAGACACCCCCAAGGAGGCAGGATGCGGACACGGCCGTTTTCGGCTCAAAACCCGGGTAGTGTTCTGCGGCTGGCGACGGCTTCGATGGTGGTGCTCCTCGCCGCCGGCTGCTCCGATTCGGCTCGGCAGGGGGACCAGGTCCTGGAACTCAGCTTTGGCCATGTGGGGGCGCCTGGATCGCTCTTCGCACTCTCCGCGGAGGAGTTCGCGGCCAGGGTCAACGAGCGCCTGGCCGGCAAGGCCGAGGTGGTCGTGTACGGGTCGAGTCAGCTCGGGGGAGACGACATCCTGCTGCAGAAGCTGAGGCTCGGCACGGTCGACCTCGCGCTGCCTTCCTCGATCATGTCCTCCCGGATCGCCGAGTTCGGCCTCTTCGAGATGCCCTACCTGGTCGAAGACCGCGACCACATGACCCGGATCGAGCAGGAGGTCGTCTGGCCGGACCTCGTTCCGCTCGCCGAATCGCAGGGCTACCACATCATCGCACTCTGGGAGAACGGCTACCGCCACGTCACCAACAACCTGCGTCCCATCCGCGCACCCGACGACCTGGACGGGCTGAAGCTTCGCACGCCGCGCGGGACGTGGCGCGTGAGGCTCTTCCAGAACTTCGGCGCGAATCCCGTCCCGATGGCGTTTTCGGAGGTCCTTCTCGCGCTCCGCACCGGGGTCGTGGACGGTCAGGAGAACCCGCTCGCCCAGATCCATGCCTCGAAGCTCAACGAAGTCCAGCAGTTTCTCTCGCTCACCGAGCATGTGTACACGCCCGCGTTCGTGACCGTGTCCAGCCAGCACTGGCCCGAGGTTCCCGAGGAGATCCGGATGGTGGTCGAGGAGGAGGCCAGGGCGGTGCAGGCGTTCGTCTACGAGACGGCCAGGCGGCTGGAGCGCGAATTGCTCGTGGAGATGGCGGCCACGGAGATATCCGTCAACTGGGCGGACAAGGTGGCCTTCCAGCGGGCCAGCGAGCAGGTCTACGAAGAGTTCAGCGCCAGTGTCGAGGGGGCGCGCGAGTTGATCGACCGAGTGCAGCGGCTGGCACAACCGTAGCCGTGAGAAAACCCCGGGAGTCCCGCGCGGGCCGCCTGCGCCGGGCGCGGCGCGTGTTCCAGAGGATCCTCGAGGTTGCCGTGCTGGCCGTGGTGACCGCCCTGGCGGTCGTCGTGGTCGTCGGCGTCGCTTCGAGGAAGGCGGGGGCCGCGCTGGTCTGGTACGATGAGGTCGCCGCAATCCTGCTCGCATGGCTGACGTACTACGGAGCGGCGCTCGTGGCGCTGCACCGGGGGCATATCGGGGTCCCCATGCTCGTCCAGCACCTGCGCGGCCGAGCACGCACCTGCGCGGTGCTGATCGGGGAAGCGGCAGTCATCGGATTCTTCGTCGTTCTGGCGTGGGCTGGCATGCAGGTCCAGGCGGCGCTGGGCGGGATTCCGCTCGTCAGCCTGCCGAGCGTGCCGAGCGCGCTGGCCCAGTCCGTGATTCCGATCGGGGCCGTGCTGTACATCATTGCCCAGCTTCTCAGCATACCCGATGCGCTGCGCGTGCGAAGGGGGAGGTTCAAGGCGTGAGCCTCCTCCTGTTCGGTCTGCTCCTGATCCTCATCCTTGTCAACGTGCCGATCGCGGTCGCGCTTGCGATCATGACCGTGGCCGCCATGCTCGCTTCCGGGGGTCTGGAAACGCTGCCCAATGTCGGGCTGGTGATGTTCTCGGGCGCCACCAAGTTCCCCCTGATCGCGATCCCGCTGTTCATCCTCGCCGGCACGATCATGAACACGTCGGGGATCTCGCGCCGCCTCGTGGCGTTCGCGTCGGCGGTGTTCGGGTTCATCCGCGGCGGGCTGGCGATGGTCAGTATCTCGGCCTCCATGTTCTTCGCCGAGATCTCCGGCAGCGCCGTGGCGGACGTGGCCGCGCTGGGATCGATCCTGATTCCGGCCATGAAGCGGCGCGGCTACACGCGCAACTTCGCGGCTGCGGTGACGTCGTCGTCGGCCACCCTGGCCGTCATCATCCCGCCCTCCATCCCGATGATCCTGTACGGCGTGATGTCGGGAAGCTCCGTGGTGGAGCTCTTCGTCGCGGGGATCATCCCGGGGGTCATCGGCGGCCTGCTGATGATGTTCGTGGCCTACCTGTGGGCGCGGCGCGCGAACCTCCCCATGGAGGAGGCGTTCCGGATCCGGCACGTGGCCGAGACCTTCCGCGACGCCGGGTGGTCGCTGCTCCTGCCGGTCATCATCCTGGGCGGGATCTTCAGCGGCTGGGTGACCGCGACCGAGGGCGCCGGGATCGCGGTGCTGGCGGCGCTCTTCATCGGCGGCGTCGTCTACCGCGAACTCGATCTGGCGCGCCTGCGCCGCGCAATGCTGGAGTGCGGGCACCAGACGGCCGTGGTCATGCTGCTGGTCGCCGCGTCGGCGCTCCTCGGCGACTACCTCACCGAGATCCGTGTGCCGCAGCAGGTCGCCGCGGCCATCATCAGCCTCACCGACTCGAAGCTCGCGATCCTGGCGCTGCTCAACGTCTTCCTCCTGGTGGTCGGACTCTTTCTTCACTCGGCCGCCGCGATCATCCTCGTCGTCCCGATCGTGATGCCGCTGGTGCAGGCGATGGGCATCGATCCCGTACATTTCGGTCTCATCGTCACCCTCAACCTCGGGATCGGGCAGCAGACGCCGCCGGTTGCGTCCGTGCTGGTGACCGCGTGCTCGGTCGCCAAGGCCGACATCTGGGCGGTCACGAGGGCCAACCTGGGGTTCATCGGCGTGCTCATGGCCGTCCTGCTGACGGTGACGTACGTTCCGTCGTTGTCGCTCTTCCTGGTGGAGTTGTTCTATCGATGAACGCGCAGCCGGACGACGTAGCCCCCCGCTTCACGACCAGCCGCGAGGGCGGGATCGTCACCGTGACGCTCGATCACCCCGCGAAGCTGAACGTCCTCGACCGCGCGGGCTGGGACGCCCTCGGCGCCTTCTTCGAGGAGCTCGGGGGGGATGACTCGGTGCGCTGCGTGGTGATGCGCGGGGCGGGGGGACGGGCCTTTTCGGCCGGGTCGGACATCGGCGCCTTCCCGGAGCAGCGCAGCACCCCCGCGCAGGTGACGCGCTACGCGGCCGCGGTGGAGCGCGGGTTGAAGGGCGTGCACGGCTGTCCGCACCCGACGGTGGCGGTGGTGGAAGGGCTGTGCGTCGGCGGCGGGATGATCCTGACCGCCTGCTGCGACATTGCCGTGTGCGGCGAGTCGAGCCGCTTCGGGGCACCGATCAACCGCCTCGGGCTGACCATGGCCTACGAGGAGATGGCGCCGCTGCTGGCCGCGGTCGGGTCGGGAGCGGTGCTCGAGATCCTCCTGACGGGCGAGCTGGTCGATGCGCGCCGGGCCCGCGAGGTGGGACTGGTGAACCGGGTCGTGCCGGACGGGGAGGTGGCGGCGGCCGGAGCGACAATTGCGCACAACATCGCTGGCGGCGCGCCGCTGGTGAACCGGTGGCACAAGAAGTTCGTGCGGCGTGCGGCCGACCCGCGCCCGCTGACCGACGGGGAGCGCGCCGAGGCGTACGAGGCCTTCCACACGCGGGACTACCGGGAGGGCACGGCCGCCTTCCTGGAGAAGCGCACGCCCCGCTTCTCGGGAGAGTAGGGCAAGGTGGCCCAGCCCCTCGCCGGCGTCCGCGTGGTGGAGCTCGCGCACGTCATGGCGGGGCCGGTGTGCGGGCGCATGCTCGCCGACATGGGGGCCGACGTGGTCAAGGTGGAGCCGCCGGGACCGGGCGATCCGACGCGTGCCTTCGCGCCGCCGCGAATGGGCGATGCCGCCGCGGCCTTCGTCATGATGAATCGCAACAAGCGCGGCATGGTGGTCGACTTGAAGTCGAGGCCGGGCCGTGAGGTGGCCAGGCGCATGCTGGCGCGCTGCGACGTGGTGATCGAGAATTTCCGCGCCGGCGTCATGGAGAAGCTGGGACTCGGGTACGAGTCGCTCCGGGCCGAGAACACCGGCCTCGTCTACTGTCAGATCACGGGCTACGGAAGAACCGGGCCTCTCGCGAACCATCGCGGCTTCGATCTGATCGCGCAGGGAATGACGGGGCTGATGAGTGTGACGGGCGAGGGCGCCGGAAGGCCTCCGGTGAAGTGCGGACCCCCACTGACCGACATTACCGCGGGGATTCTGGGGGCGATGGGGGTCGTGACCGCTCTGTACGCGCGCGAGCGGACGGGCGAAGGGCAGAGGGTGGACACGTCGCTCTACGAGGCGGGGATCGTGCAGACCTTCTGGCAGTCAGCGGTCGCGCTCGCGACGGGGGAGTCGCCGGATCCGCTGGGGTCCGCGCATCCGCTGGCGGCGCCCTACGAGGCTCTGCCGACGGCGGACGGGTGGATAACCGTCGGTGGCTGGAACCAGGTCAACTGGGTGCGGATGGTAGAGGCGATGGGGATCGCGGAACTCCTCGACGATTCCCGGTTCGCGGCCAACGCGGATCGCATGGCCAACCTCGATGAGCTGCGCGAGATCCTGGCGTCCCACCTGCGCACGGCATCAACGGCCGACTGGCTAAGGCGACTCGAGGCGGCCAACGTGCCCGCGGGGCCGGTCTCGAGCATCGTCGACATGCTGCGGCATCCCCAGACGGGCGCGCGCAAGATGGTCGTGTCCGTGCCGCAAGGGGAGGATACGGCCGAGGCGCTGGGAATGCCGGTCAAGTTCTCCGGTGGGCCGGCTTCAATCGACCGGGGCGCGCCGCGGATGGGCGAGCACACCGAGGAGGTGCTGCGCGAGTACGGTTTCGTCGGGGCCGAGATCGCGGAGTTGCTCCGGTCGGGCGCGGTGGGCAGGTTCAACCCGTAACACACTGCCCAAACGCTGGAAGCAGGATCGCCCATGACCATGCGCTCGCGACGCCGCCTCTGTTCTCCCCGGTTCGATGGTCCGCCCCCGGCCAAGCGACCGCTTGACCGCGGCATACCGCTATTGGCCGCGGCCTGGTTCGCCCTGGCCAGCCTGCCCTCGGCCGGGGCCGCCCAGGCCCCCGACCCCGGCAGCTATTCACCCGCTGTCCACGAGGTCATCGAGGAGCGCGGCCACCTCGTCCCCATGCGCGACGGGGTCCGCCTCTCGGCCGACATCTACTTCCCGGACGGCGACGGCCCCTTCCCGGCGATCCTGACCATCACCCCCTACGACAACAACGGACCTCGCGACCGGGCCCGCTGGTTCGCCCGCCGCGGCTACGCAGTCGTCCTCGCCGACTCGCGCGGGCGCTACGACTCCGGCGGGGACTGGGACCCCTTCATCGTCGAGCACAAGACCGACGGGTACGACCTCGTGGAGTGGATCGGGGCGCAGGCATGGTCGAATGGGAACGTCGGCATGATCGGCGGCTCCTACCTCGGCTGGACCCAGTGGTGGACCGCGAGCCAGGCCCCGCCCTCGCTCAAGGCCATCGCACCCGAGGTCGCGCCCCCCGACCCCTTCCACAACATCCCCTACCAGCAGGGGATCATGCTCGGACCCTTCGTGGACTGGGCCGCGTGGATGTCGGGGCGGACCGCGCAGGTGAAGGAGGAGGGGCCGTACGGAGGGTTCACGAACTCGCGCTGGGAAGATCTGCTGCACGCCCCCTACCTGACCATCGACGAGGCCCGGGGGATGCAGGACGGTGGCTGGTGGAAGTCGTGGATCAACGGTTACCTGGCTTCCGACTCGTACTGGGACGGGATGGAGTACCAGTCGGCGGAGAGCTTTTCGCGCATGACCGTGCCGGCGCTCAACATGACCGGCTGGTTCGACGCGGACTTCCCCGGTTCCCCCATCAATTACCTCGGCATGAAGGCCCACGGCGCCACCCCCGAGTCGCGGCGCCCCAGCCTGATCATCGGCCCCTGGTTCCACGGCCTCAACGACCGGGTCGTCGGCGGCATCGACTACGGCCCCGAGGCGCAGATCGACCTCGACGGCTACATCACGCGCTGGTACGACCACTTCCTGAAGGGCATCGACAACGGCGTCGAGAACGACCCGCCCGTCTTCGTCTTCGTCATGGGGCCGAACCGCTGGTACACGGCCGACGACTGGCCGCTGCCGGGGACCGAGTGGACCGACCTCTACCTCACGTCGGGTGGGAGCGCGAACACCAGCCGGGGCGACGGCATGCTCGAATGGGACGTGCCCGAGGCCGACGGGAACGACACATACGTGTATGATCCCAACGACCCCACCCCGTCCCCCTACGGCGACCACGGCCACATTCCCGGCGCCGTCGAAGCCGGCGAACCCGCCCTGCGCGACGACGTCCTGGTCTACGAGACCCCCGTCTTCCAGGAGGCGATGGAGGTCACGGGGCCCATCGAAGCGGTCCTCTACGCGGCCACCTCCGCCCGCGATACCGACTGGATGGTGCGGCTCGTGGACGTCGAACCCGACGGCTCGGCGATGCTCCTGGCCGAGGCGATCATGCGCGCTCGCCACCGGGACCCGGACAACGAAGGCCGCTTCAACCCCAACCGCCTCAGCGACATCGAGTCCGGCGAAGTCTACCGCTACCACATGGAGTTCTGGCGTGTGACCGGCAACGTCTTCGGCCCCGGCCACCGCATCCGCATCGAGATCTCCAGCAGCTATTATCCTTTCTACCTGCGCAACCTCAACTCGGGACGCGACAACGCGGGGCTGGCCGGGCCGGACGAGGTGGTGGTGGCCACGCAAACCATTCACCACGGCCCTCTGTACCCGTCCAAAGTCGTGCTGCCCGTGATCCGGAGGCCCTAGACCGTGGACTTGCTGGGAATCGATTTGAGCCTCGACCGGCTGGTCGAGCTGTGGGACGGCGTGGTCAACTACTCCGTGCCGTTGCTGGTGCCGACCGTAGGCTCCGTCGTGCTCGCGGCCGTCCTGTACTTCGTCGGCGGCTGGATCCTTCGGCGCTTGCAGAGGCGCCTGGCCGCGAAGACCGAAACCGATCTCGACGACGAGTTGGTGCGAACCGTCCGCCATGCGTTCAAACTGACCGTGGTGGCGTGGGCACTGTGGCGGATCATCGGCCTGTGGGTGCCCGTCCTCGGCGCGGAAAACGCGGATGGCGACTGGGTGGCCTACGCGACCCAGCCCCGCGACTGGGTTTGGGGCATCTGGATCGCGGTGGTCTTCTTTCCGCTGAGCCGTTTCGTCGGCCACCTCATGCGCACCTTCGAGTCGAGGGTCATCTCCCGCACCTCGGACACGGCCCTGGACGAGACAGCGCTGCCGATGATCAACCGCTTCGTGCGCTTCATCGTGATTGCCATCGGCCTGCTGCTCGCAATGACCCACCTGGGGCTCGAGATCGCACCCCTCCTCGCCGGCGCCGGGGTGGCCGGCCTGGCGCTCTCTCTCGCCGCCAAGGACACCCTCTCGAACCTGATCGCCGGCGTGCTGCTGATCATGGACCGTCCCTTCCAGGTAGGGGACCGGATCGAGCTCTGGAACGCGCCCCGCGAGACCGGCACCTGGGGCGACGTGATCGAAATCGGCCTGCGGGCGACGAAGATCCGCAATCCCGACAACCTCGTGGTGGTGGTGCCCAACAACGAGATCATGCGCCGCGACATCATCAACTACACGATGTCGGGCGACGACATCCGGCTGCGCATTCCCTTTTCGTGCGCGTACGAGGCGGACATCGAGCGCGCGAAGGTGCTGCTGAAGGAGGCCGCCCACGAGGTGCAGGGCGTCAAGCTGGATCCCGCGCCGATCGTGATCGTCCGGGGCTTCGGTCCGTCGGAGGTGAATCTGCAGCTCCGGGTGTGGATCCTGGAGGCGCGGAACCGGCGCCGCATCGCGGACGAGATCACCGAGAAGTCGATGGTGAAATTCCACCAGGCCGGGGTGGAGATCCCGTACCCGAAACGGGAACTGTACATCCGGCAGGGTGGGGAACAGGGCGCTGGTGGGCTGTTGCCGGACGGAAGCTGACTGTCAACTTTAGCTGCCATATTGACATGTTTAGTATACATGTCCATTGCCGTCGGCAGATCCCGCAACGTCAGTCGATCACGTAGGCGAGTCCGATCTGCAGGGTAAGGGCACGGTTATTCAGAGAGGAACGGGAGGCCGTGTCGACGTCCACAAGCCCATGGGTGTAAAGGATTCCCGGAGAAGCACTCAGGTTCTCCGTGATCCCGATATCCAGGCCACCTCCGACAGCCCAGCCGACATCGGCGGCCGACCGTTCGAGGTTCACGTCGTCGCACTCTTCTTCGAGTTCGACAATCGCATCGCCGGAGCTGGCGGTGGCCCTCAGACCACATCGGGTTTCGGCTGCCACCGCCGGCCCCGTCAGCAGTCGAATGGACACCCGCTCCCCAGCCAGAGGGAATCGCAGCCGTGCCAACACCGTGAATTCGAGATAGTCCAACTCCACGCTGGACTCGGCGTCGATGCCTTCCTCGTGCAAGTCAAGGCCAACCCCCTTCTGCGCCAACCGGCCCCCCAGCTGGATTCCGAGTGTCTCGGACAGCGAAAAGTCGGCTGCCAACCCGACCGAAATCCGGGTGATCGACACAACGTCCGGGACCACCGCCGTTTCATCGGTCACGTCCGCCGAAGCGAAGTTCAAGCCCCCGGTCAGCGCGAGGGTGGTCTGCGCCGACGTGGGCGTTTGGGCCAGAGGGAGAAGGGCGACGGCCAGAAGGGGTGCCAGGTGTTTCATGGGGGCCTTTCGGAGAGTGGGTTTGTGGTCGGGCCTCGATGACGTGCCGCGGGTTCTACCGGGAGAAGCGTGCACCTCGCGTGGGCCTACCATTCCAGGGGTTGCCCCCGGGATGGTGGAGCGAAGGGAAACACCACGCCGCACTTCCATCCGGGAGCGTACACCTTGACGAACACAGGTGTTCCCATAGGGCAGGGGCCAAACCCTGCGTCGTTGTCCGCCAAAGCAGGCCGAAGGTGGCGGGCAAACCGGCGGTTCGAGCCGACGGGCAGCCCCGGCACACTTGATATGTGTCCACCTCCATGCCATCTACCATGTCGATGACCAACGCCAGAACCACCTACCGATTCGCCATGGGCATGGCCCTCGCCGCGGCGTTCCTCCTTGCCTGGGTGAGCCCCAGCGTCGGACTCATCGGGGCGGACGGCGATCCCGCCAATCTGATGTACCTGGGCGTATTCGCGGTCGGAATCCTCGGCACCTCCCTTGCACGCCTACGACCTTCCGGGATGGCGCACACACTGTTGGCGATGACGGCCGCTCAGGCCGTGGTCGCCGCGATCGCCCTGTTCGGTGGCCTGGGTCGTCCATGGAGCGGACCGCTCGAGATCGTGTTCTCGAACGGCTTCTTCATGGCCCTGTTCGTCGGATCGGCATGGCTGTTTCGGCGAGCCGCAACGTTTCCTCCCACGAATCCGGAAAGCCCATGAACTTCGATGTCCAACGCCACCTCGGCGCGGTAGAGCGCTCGGTCTCGTCACTGGAACGCGATGGCCAACTCGCCGGCGCCGTCATTCTGTCCCGCAGCTTCGCGACCACGGTCGAGGATCTCTGGGACGCCGTGACCAACGGCGAACGCATTCCACGCTGGTTCCTGCCGATCAGCGGCGACCTCGAACCTGGCGGCCGCTATCAGTTCGAGGGCAATGCGGGCGGCGTGATCACGACCTGTGAGCCGCCGACACGCGTCGAGGTCACGTGGGAATTCGGCGAAATGATGAGCTGGGTGGAGGTGCGCACGGCGGATGCAGGTGATGGCCGGGCGCGGCTCACCCTCACCCACATCCAGCCGCTTTCGGACCACTGGAACCAGTACGGCCCGGGTGCCACCGGTGTCGGCTGGGAGGGAGGTCTTCTGGGCCTCGCGATGCACCTCGCCGATCCGGCCGCGCCGAAGCCGGACCCGATGGAGTTTGCCATGTCTTCCGACGGCAAGGCGTTCATGGCGGGCAGCAGCGAGGCGTGGGGGGAGGCGGCCATCGCCGCCGGAGCGGATCCGGATGCGGCGCGGGCAGCGGCAAGTCGCACGACCGCGTTCTACACGGGGGAACCGGCCGCCGAGGGCTAAACCGGCCGGACGACGGTCAGCCGACCCCCGAAGTCCGCGCCGGCGGTCGGCACCCCGGCCACTCCGATCCCTCCGGCATCGCCCGCCGCGTCCGCGGCATCATCTCCGCATCCTCGGACGCGAGATAGACCAGCATCGCGGTCATCACCGCGTCGTCGCGCAGGTCTTCGAAGACGATCTTGTCGAAGGTGTCGCGGTTGGTGTGCCAGGTGTAGATGCTCGTGTCCCAGCGGTTGTCGGCGATGGACCTTTCGCTGCGGCCGTCGCCCACGTGGAAGCTGAACGCCGGCACGCCCGCGCACAGGAAGGAGGCGTGGTCGGTCCCGCCGGACTCGGGCATTCCCGGAATCTCGAGGGTGACCAGATCCGCGAGCTCGCTCGGGATCCTGGCCAGCCACTCGCCGAAGCGCCCCGCGGCCCCGGCGAACCCCTGCATGGGGATGAAGGTGACCGGTCCGTTGCCGTGATCGACGTTGAACACCGTGTGGGTGCGCTCGAGGATCCCGGGGTTGTCCTCGACGAAGGCGCGCGACCCGTTCAGGCCCTGCTCCTCGCCGTTCCACAGCGCGCCGATGATGGTGCGCCGGGGATTCGGAACCGCGCTCTTCAGGATCCGCATCGCCTCCATGATGGCGACCGCGCCAGTTCCGTTGTCGAGCGCACCGTCCGAGCCGTCCCAGGAGTCGTAGTGCCCCCCGAGGATCACGTACTCCTCCAGCTCGGCGCTGCCGGGAATCACGGCGAAAGCGTTGAAGACCGGCACCTCGCCGAGGAAGCGGGACTGGACGTCGACGCGCAGCACGGGCCCCTGATCGTTCTCGGCCAGCCGGTACAGGAGCCCGTACGCCTCGCAGCTCAGGTCCAGGACCGGTGCTCGCTGCGCGCGGGTGCCGAAGATCTTGGTGACGCCCCAGCCCTCGGACCATTGCGAGCGGATGACCCCGGCGGGTTCGGCTACGTTCAGCACTTCCGGCAACATGCGCTCATCGAACCCCGTGTTCCCCACGCGTTCGCTCCACTCCGCGATTGCGCGCTCGCGCTCCGCCGTCATGCGGGCTGTCGTCTCGGGCCGCGCGAACCACTCCAGGTTGTCCGGCGCGCGGCAACTCGGCTCCGGGCGCGAGATCAGCACGAACTTGCCCCGCATCTCCGACAGCGATGCCTGGAAGGCTTCCGGGTCGCCCGCGTCCTCCAGGATCACCACCTCCGCCTCGACCGGTCCGTCCGTGGCCGGACTCCAGGCCGCGGCCATGCCCTCGAGCGTCCGCACGCGCGGCGCGACTAGATCGATGTGGGTGATCCCCCGCTCCCACCCCTGCCAGGTGCCGTATTGCTCCTTGTAGGCCTCGATGCCCCACTCCGCGTACTTCGCCAGCGCCCAGTCGTTGGCGCCGGCCATCGCAGGCGAGCCGGTGAGCCGCGGCCCGATCGAGTCCATCATGACCTGGCCCAGTTCGTAGACCTGCGAGCGCTCAACGCCCTCCTCCCAGATCGCCCGGATCACCGGGTCGTCCGAGGGGAAGGACTGGGCGGCCGCCGCCTGGGTCGACGCAGCCAGCAAACAAACGAATACGACTCGAACCGAGGGCCTCATGGATCGCTCCGCGAAAGGGATTGGGTCTGCCATGCCGCAAGCTATCCCGATACAATAGAGGCCACACCGCCCAAAATCACCGGATGGGGGCGCTCCCGCCCCGCGGGATGATGGCCCGCCCGCCCGCGTCCACAATCCTGCCCAACCCCGAGGAAGAGACGAGATGCGCCGATCGAACAAGGACTGGTGGCCGAATCAGCTGGACCTGAAGGCCCTTCAACGCCATGCCCGCTCGCCCGATCCCATGGGCGACGATTTCAACTACGCCAAGGAGTTCAAGACGCTCGACCTGGACGCCGTGAAGCAGGACATCGAAGAGGTGATGACGACCTCGCAGGACTGGTGGCCGGCCGACTACGGGCACTATGGGCCGCTCTTCATCCGCATGGCGTGGCACAGCGCGGGCACCTACCGAATCAGCGACGGCCGCGGGGGCGGTGGCGCGGGCACCCAGCGCTTCGCGCCCCTCAACAGCTGGCCCGACAACGCGCACCTCGACAAGGCGCGCCGGCTGCTCTGGCCGGTCAAGCGGAAGTACGGCCGCAAGCTCTCGTGGGCCGACCTGATGATCCTCGCCGGCAATTGCGCCCTGGAGTCGATGGGATTCAGAACGATGGGCTTCGGCGGGGGCCGTGAGGACGTGTGGGAGCCGGAAGACATCGACTGGGGTGCCGAGGACACGTGGCTCGGAGACGAGCGCTACAGCGGCGATCGCGAGCTCGACGAGCCCTTCGGCGCCGTGCAGATGGGCCTGATCTACGTGAATCCGGAGGGTCCGAACGGCAAGCCGGATCCCGTCGCGGCGGCCCGGGACATTCGGGAGACCTTCCGCCGCATGGCGATGAACGACGAGGAGACCGTCGCGCTCATCGTCGGCGGACACACCTTCGGCAAGGCGCACGGCGCCGCCGATGTGGGCCGCTACGTCGGCCCCGAACCCGAGGGCGCCGACCTCGAGGAACAGGGCCTCGGCTGGAAGACCAGCTTCGGCACCGGCAAGGCCGCCGATTCCGTCACCAGCGGGATCGAGGGCGCGTGGACAACCAACCCGGTGAAGTGGGACAACAACTTCCTGGAGAACCTGCACGGCTACGAGTGGGAGCAGGTGACGAGTCCCGCCGGCGCAGCGCAGTGGGCCCCGAAGGACGGCGCCGGCGTGGACACCGTGCCGGATGCCCACGACCCTTCGAAGAAGCACGCCCCCATGATGCTGACGACCGACCTCTCCCTGAGAATGGACCCGGCCTATGCGGCGATCGCCAGGCGCTTCCTGGAGAACCCCGACGAGCTGGCCGACGCTTTCGCCCGGGCGTGGTACAAGCTGACCCACCGCGACATGGGTCCCGTTTCGCGGTATCTGGGCTCCGAGGTGCCGGCCGAGCCGCAGCTGTGGCAGGATCCCGTGCCGGACGTCGACCATGAGCTGATCGACGGCGCGGACATCGCCGACCTGAACGACAGGATCCTCGCGTCGGGGCTGTCGGTCTCCCAGCTCGTCTCGACCGCCTGGGCATCGGCGTCGACGTTCCGCGGGACCGACAAGCGCGGCGGGGCGAATGGAGCGCGCATCCGCCTCGCGCCGCAGAACGACTGGGAGGTGAACGACCCGTCCGAACTGGCGAAGGTGCTCGGGGTCCTGGAGGGGATCCAGGAGGACTTCAACGGCGCGCAGTCCGTCGGGAAGCGGGTGTCGCTCGCCGACCTGATCGTGCTGGGCGGCTGCGCGGCCGTCGAGCAGGCCGCGAAAAACGCCGGGCACAGTGTGACCGTGCCGTTTTCCCCCGGACGCACGGACGCGTCGGCGGAGCAGACCGATGCGGAATCGTTTGCCGTGCTCGAACCCAGGGTGGACGGTTTCCGCAACTTCAACGGCAACGGGAATGGGAGGCCGGCGGCGGAGGTGCTGGTGGACCGGGCGGACCTGCTGACACTGACCGCGCCCGAGATGACCGTGCTGATCGGCGGCCTGCGTGCCCTGAATGCGAACGCCGGGGGATCCCCGCTCGGCGTCTTCACCGACCGGCCGGGTACGCTGACCAACGACTTCTTCGTCAACCTGCTCGACATGGACATCGAATGGGAGGCGTCCGACGGATCGAAGGACCAGTTCGAGGGGCGTGACCGCAGGACGGGTGAAGTGAGGTGGGCCGGCACCAGCGTCGACCTCGTCTTCGGTTCGAACTCCGAGCTGCGGGCGTTCGCGGAGATCTACGCCTGCGACGACGGGCAGGAGGCCCTCGTGAGTGACTTCGTGTCGGCCTGGGACAAGGTGATGAGTCTCGACCGCTTCGACCTGGCCTGAGCCGCGGATTCCCATGCGTCTCGAGGGCAAGCGCGCTCTGGTCACCGGCGGGTCCCGAAGCATCGGGCGGGCCATCGCCCTGGGACTCGCCCGTGAGGGTGCAAATGTTGCGGTCAACTACCGGCGGAGCCGCGCGGATGCCGAGAGCGCTGTCCGCGCGATCGAGGGGATGGGACGCCGAGCGGTCGCCGTGCAGGGCTCGACGGACTCCCGTGCGGATGTCGAGCGATTCGTCGGCGAGGCGTACGACTTCCTGGGCGGCCTCGACATCCTGGTGAACAATGCGGGGATCCTGAAGCGCACGGCCTTCCTTGAGATCAGCGAGGCGGAGTGGGACGCCATTCTGAACGTCAACCTGAAGGGTTACTTCCTGGTCGGGCAGGCGGTGGGGCGACGCATGGTCGAGGGCGGGACGATGGGCGCCATCGTCAACGTGTCGTCCGCCGGGCAGGCCGCGGCCGGTCCCAACCTCACGCACTACTGCGTGTCGAAGGCGGGGGTCGGGATGCTCACCAGGCAGATGGCGCTCGAACTCGCGCCCCACAGGATCCGGGTGAACGCCGTCGCACCGGGCCTTATCGAGACCGACATGAACCGGGCCGACATCGCGCAGGACGAGTTCCGTGAGGGCCGGCTTGCGCGAATTCCGCTCCGGGAGATCGGCGTGCCGGGAGATGTGGTCGGGGCCGTGGTATACCTGGCGTCGAACCACGAAGCGCGGCTCGTGACCGGCACCAGCCTCTTCGTTGACGCGGGACAGATGGTCTAAGGTGACTGTCGGCCCGCTCTGATTGACGGGCCATATTGTAAGGAGGACATTACAAAATGTCATGTCGTCTTTACATCAGATATCGCTTGGTTGCGATGCCGACGCTGCTGGCGGTGTCGTTGGTGCTTTCCTGCGACAGCCCGGGATCCGGCGGTGCAGGCAGCCCGAGTGGCGCCCAGCCCACCTGGGAAGTCCGCTTCTCCCATGTCCTCTCGAGCAGCTCGGAGTTCCACCTCATGGCGGAACGCTTCCGGGATCTCATGGACGAGCGCACCGACGGGCGATTCCGGGTCGTCATCTATCCGTCGGGGCAGCTCGGGGGCGAGCGCGTGGCATTCGAGCAGATCCAGGTCGGTGCGGTTCACATGGCCATCACCGGCACCCCGGTACTCTCGGGCTGGGTGCCCGAGGCGCAGATCTTCGACCTCCCCTTCCTCTTCGAAACCCGCGACCACGGGCTCGCGGTGATAAACGGCCCCATCGGCGACTGGTGGCGCGATCTCCTTCTCGAGCGCACGGGAGTCCGCTCGCTGGGCTTCCTCGACTACGGGTTTCGCCACGTCTACAACAAGCGCCGGCCCGTCGAGGTGCCCGAGGATCTCGCCGGTCTCAAGCTCCGGGTCCTTCAGAACGCGACCTACCTGGCCGCCTATTCCGCGCTGGGCGTCCAGGCGACCCCGATGAACTACGGCGAGGTCTACTCCGCGCTCCAGCAGGGTGTGATCGACGGTGGGGAAGCGAATGCGATTGGATTCGTGAGCAGCCGGCTCCACGAGGTGGCGAAGTTCTACAGCTTCACGTCCATCACCTACAACCCGATCACGCTGCTTGTGAACGAGCCGTTCTATCAATCGCTGCCACCGGAAATCCGGGCGACGGTGGACAGGTCCGCGGCTGACGCGCTCGCCTACCAGAGTGAGGTCGCGCGCCAGATGGAGGCGGATGCGCTGGAGCAGATGAGCGCGGTCGGCGTGGAGATCTTGCGCCCGAACCTGGCGCCGTTCGCGCCGGCCGTGAGACCCCGTGTCTGGGATGAGCTGGCCACGCGGCTGACCGACGGCGAGGCGCTGATCGCGAGGCTGGTGGCGGAGGCGGATCGCACCGTGGCCGGGGAAGCCGGGCCCGGGGACAGGGCAGAGGCCGAGGCTGCCACGGTGCCCGATTGATGACCCAGGTGAGGGCAGTGAGCAGATGACCCGTCGACTCCAGGGGCTCAACCAGGCTCTTGTGGCGCTCGAGACCTACGCCGCAGGCGCCCTCGTGATCGCGGTTGCCGGCGTGGTCCTCCTGCAGGTTCTGATGCGCTACCTCTTCGCGTATCCGAACCCCTGGAGCGAGGAGGTCTCGCGGTACTGCTTCATCTGGCTGTCGCTGCTGGGAGCGTCGCTGGCGGTCGAGCACCGCGCGCACTTCCGGTTCGATCAGGTGACCGGGAAGCTGGCCCCGCACACCAGGCGGGCGGTGGAGGCGAGCGCCAGGGCCGTCGTGCTGATCTTCGCGCTCCTCCTCATCGGCACGGGCATTGCGCTCATGGACCTCACCATGGGAGAGCGCTCCCCTGCACTGAACCTGCCCGTCGCGCTCGTCTACGCCGCGGCGCCGGTGTCGGGCATCCTGATGGTGATCCACATGCTGGCGGGTGGTGCGGAGGAGGACGCCGAGGCGCCGCCGTCGGCCGCGCCGCCGCTGGCCGGGCCGACTGGGGGCCACCCCAGCGCGGACACCTCCTGATGGGCGGCCTGCTCGTCGGCGCATTCGGCGTCCTCGTCCTGGCCGCCGTTCCCATCGGGTTCGCCCTCGCAATCGCCGCCGTAATCGCCATCGTGGCGGCCGACCTCCCGCTTGTCATCATCCCGCAGCAGATCGTCGCCGGGATGGACTCGTTCCCCATGCTCGCCGTGCCGCTCTTCATCCTGGCCGGCTTCCTCATGGACGTCGGGGGGATCAGCCGCCGCCTGGTGACGCTCGCGCGGACGCTGGTAGGACACCTCCCGGGAGGGCTCGGGCAGGTCGTGATCATGGCCGAGATGTTCTTCTCGGGCGTGTCGGGCTCGACATCCGCGGATGCGGCTGCCATCGGGGGCATCATGGTGCCGCAGCTCACGGCGAACGGGTACAGCCGGGCGCGCGCCACCGCGATCGTTTCGGCCGCGTGCGGGATGGGGATCCTGATTCCGCCGGCCATCGTGATGGTGGTCTACGGCGTCATCGGCAACGTCTCCATCGGCGCCCTGTTCGTCGCCTCGATCGCCCCCGCGCTCCTCATCGCCGTGGGGCTGATGACGCAGATCGGGTGGCAGGCCCGCAGGGCAGGGTGGCCGGCCGCGAAGCGCGCATCGTTCGCGGAGGTGCGGCACGCCGCTCTCGATGCCGCGCTGCCGCTGCTCATGATCGTGGTCATCCTCGGCGGCATCCGCTTCGGGCTCTTCACGCCCACGGAGGCCGCCGCGGTGGCCGTCGCCTACGCACTGCTCCTCGCCGGGCCGGTGTACCGGTCGCTTACCGCCGCGGAGCTTTGGAGGAAGGTCGTCCAGACCGCGATGGTGTCAGGCATGGTGCTGTTTGTCGTAGGCGCCGCGCGGCTGCTGGGCTGGGTGCTGGCGGTCATGCAGGCGCCGCAGTCGCTGGCATCGTCGGTGGTTGCGATGGGTGGCGGCCAGACCGGATTCATGGTCCTCACCATCCTCATCTTCCTTCTCCTCGGCGCGATTCTGGAGGGCGTTCCGGCGGTCGTCCTGCTGACGCCGATCCTGCTGCCGCTGGCGAGGGAGCTCGGGATCGATCCCGTGCACTACGGCGCGGTCATCGTCGCGACCCAGGGGATCTCGGTGTTTCTGCCGCCGGTCGGCGTGAGCCTGCTGGTGGCGTGCTCCGTGGGAGGGGTCGAACCTGGCGAGGTCGCGCGGCCGCTGTGGCCGTACCTGGCGCTGATGCTGGGGCTGACGGTGGTGATTGCGCTGGTGCCGGGGGTGGTGCTGTGGCTGCCCGGGGTGCTTGGGTATTGAGAGCCACGTCCACGCTGCCGGAGATCGGCAGGCCGCCGGGCGTGACCGCCAGAACCGTCAGTACCTGATGTCGCTCCGACCGACGGTCATCCCGATGTTCCCGACCCGGCGGCCCATCGTGTAGTGCTCGCCGCTCCCGGCGGTCATCCCGAAGAAGTCCACAGCGGGCACGATCAGACGGTCGTCGCCGTCGACCGCGCCCCCAACGACGGTCGTCGCCGCGACCTCCGCGATGAAGAGCTTCCGCTCGGGCGGCACCTCGAGCGAGTCGAGGATGCGGCACTCGCAGTGGATGGGGGACTCTTCCACCGTGGGCGCATCGACCACGGTCGCCGCGCCTCGCGTCAAACCGGACAGCTCGAACTTGTCGGCCACACGGCTGGAATTCATGTCGACGGTGTCGAACGCCTCGACCATCGTTGCGACCGGGACGTTCAGCACGAACTCGTCATGGATCTCCAGGAGTTCCCTCGCCTGGTGCTCGAGGCCGGCGCTGACCCCGATCTGGGGCGGGTCGCCGTTCACGACGAAGGTCCATAGCACCGAGATCTCGTCGGGGTCGCCGGGCCGTCCGCTCACGGTGAGCAGGATCGCCGGGACGGGCGGGAGCATCGGGCCCGGAGCCGCGAGTGAGCGGCGGGGGCCGGTGAGAGGTTGCGGCGGGCTGGACGGTCCGTCCGCTTGCGCTCGCTCTTCCGGCCCGCATCCCCAAACAGCGCCGATCGCGGCCGCCGCCGATCCGCCTGCCAGGAAACGTCTTCGCGACCAGTCAGGCATTGATGTCATCTCGTTCACGGCCTCCTCGTGAGTCACCATAGTGGTACGTTGGCTTCGCATGTAAACTCTAATTTACATTCTGCCATGTTAACATGACATGGCGTTCATTGGGTCATCGCCCCCAGGCTTGCGGCAGACAAAAAGCTCCTGCCGGGGTACCTAGGAAGCTCTTCACCCAGATCCCTGGCCGTCGTAGTCGGAATAGGGGTCCGTCACTGTCAGTCCTCCGCTTGGGTTCACCCTCGCGCCCCAGCCAACTGCGAAGACGTCAATTGCCCTCCAGGACATTCAGGTTGTGGACGACCTCTCCATCCCGCATGACCGCCAGACCAAGGAATGGCTCTTCGGGACCCCGATAGTAGCCATTGGGTCCTCTTCCAATAAAGATCCTGTCCTCCCCTTCGGCCACTGAAATGCCCACCCGGTCATTGTCGTGGAGCATCAGCATGAGGCTCTCCTGGCCGTGATTCGAATCGATGCCCATACCAACTCGATACCGACCGTCCACATCGATCAGGCCGTATCCCGACCGCTCGAATCCCTGCGGGTCATTGACCAGCAGGCCCGTGTTCGGCCCGATACGCCTGCCGATGTTCGGATCGGGCACCGGGTCGCCGAGGACCAGCCGGTCAAAGCCATCCTCGCTGAGAATCAGGATCCCGTTGGTCGAGTGCTGGTAGCCCCGGTACCAACCCATGTACCGTTCCAGATCCGGAAACCGGGGTCCCCAGAGTTCCCGCACGCGCGCTTCGTCCGTTCGAACGCGGTTGGCCGCCTCGGGGATAGGCGCGCCGATGAGGATCCGCTCGCGTCCGGCCTGGTCCTCGATGATCAGCCCGCGCACCCGCAGCACACCGTCCGTCGGCGTCCCGCCCCTGACGAACAGGACGGCGATGGCGATGGTCATGAGGGCGGCGTAGGCCTGAAGCCAGCGAACGGTGCGTTTCACCTGATGCGTTTCGGTGCTCATGAAGATTCCTCCGTCGGTTGATACACAGCGCGTGACTTGACAAAGGAGGGACAGCAGGCAGACGGCGCAGAGTTGCCTTCTGGCAGTTTGTGGCACCTTCCAAAGGAATGAGAGATGGGTGACGAGAAGCACCGAACCCGCCCAAGACTTGACATGGCGGGACATCGCGTTTGATCCTGTGGTCTCTCCGAGGATATCAATGACCGAACGTTCGAAGCCCATCCCGTCGCTGGTCCTGCCGGTTTTCGGACTCGGGCTTACCACATTCTTCGCTATGGCCATGGCGACCGCCGGAGCCGCGGCCCTGTGGATCGTCCTCTTCGGCCTCCTGATGGGCGCCCTCGCCAGCCAGATCTTCCAGCTGGAACTGAAGACCTACCTGGGTGCTCAAAGCGAGGAGTCGGACGGACTCCCGGGGCGCTTCCGACTCGTATTGGTCACAGGCGTTCTCTTCGGAATCGCCGTCACGACTGCAATCGCTGTGTTGGACGCGGTCGATGGCGTCCCGGTGTTGTTCTTCATGCTCGGCCTCTTGATGGGTGGGCGCGTCAGCCGCTGGGTTCGCCGAGCCCTGAATCCCGGGATGAGCACAGAATCGGAGTCGGCGGGAGAGGATGGAGATCCTGAGTTTCAGGCCGATTCGATGTCGCGGCTGGCGGCGATCGGCGATACGACCGGCAAACAGCTGGTCAGCCTGCTATGGCTCGTGCTTGGCTTCGCGGTGGGAGCCGGCCTGGCCCTTCTGTGCGCGGTAGTTGTCGACGCCCAATTGGGTGGATAGTGCGTGGGTTGGGGAGCGTCCTGCGCACACGCTTCGGCAAGCGTGGGTGATCACTTGAGCTTGACCATTGCCCGTAGCACCCGTTCGAGCGGACGCGTCAGAATCGCCTGCCTGGCCGGCGTTGCCGGATGCCTCCTGATCGTGGGGATCGTGAGCGGCACCTTTCTGCGGCATGTGTTCCAGATCACGCCCATCGTTGTCGTGCTGGTGTTCGCTTTCCGCCATCAGCGCTGGACGGCGCCCGCGGCCCTCGGACTGTTCGCTTGCTGGGCGCTCTTCATGGGACTGATCTGGCTGTTCCTCGCTGGAGTACAGACTTTCTTCACGGGCACTTTCACACCGATCGAAATCGCATTGACCATCCTCATCGGTGCGGGATCCATCGTCGGCATCGTTGCTTCCTGGGGCGCCGAACCGACTGTCACGCGGGCGCGGCGGGTACTGCTATCGATGGCGTTCGCCGGACTCCAGTTGGTTGTGATGTGGCTCAGTCTGTTTGGGCCCAGCCTCTGAACGGGGCCGCGCCAAGTGCTCCAGCACCTCACTCCGGCCGGCACTGACCGGCCCACCCGGGCTGGCTCGGCGGAGCAGTCCCGGCGCCGTTGGGGGGGTGGCGACGAGTAAGACTGACCGACCGCTCGAAGCGCATCCTGTCGCTCTTGGGTAGGGCGTCGCGGGATCAACCGATCGCCCGCAATCGAACGCATACCCGGTTGTCAGCGGTAGTCCGGCACCATCAGCGGATAAACGACAACCGTCTCCACTCCCAACTCGTCGGTGTGGACGCCCAACCAATAGTCGGCCCCGAACTCGTAGGTGGTGAGCCCGTCGTGGGAGTTCTCGAGGTGGCAGAGAAACCGCCCGTCCCTCTCGAAACCCATCCAGCCCGGCCGCTCAGCCCGTGGCCTTTCGTAGGGCAGCACCCACACCCGCCCATCCCGACCAATCTCAAGTGCGCGGAATGCCGGGAAGACGTCGGCGGCGGGCACCTCGTTTCTCACAACGGGGTCCTCGTTTGGGCTCCGATAGCCCAAGTCTGCCTGGTTACGCAGGTAGTCGTCGCGCCACGCCCGTACATCGGCGGCAGCGACATCCCGGTCCGAAACGGACCACCGCACTATGCGGCGCAACCGTAGCTCGTCGTCCAGCAGGCGTACCTCCGCGTCGGTCGTCCGGCCCAACGCTATCGTGCGTCCAGCGGCTTCGATCACGCCGGAAGGGCTGAAGATCTGGTACATCCCGGTTGGGCCATAGACGGTGTGGAGAAGGCGACCGAGCGTGGAGAGCCGCTCGCCACCGGGCCCGTGAACTTCGACGTCCACCGTATCCGGCACCTTGTAGTCACGCGAACTGGGCCGCTTCTCTACCGTGTTGACCGAGACCCCGGTGTCCAGCACCCCGCCACGTCGCGACGGGTTCAGGTAGGTCGGTTTCATCTCAACGGCCCGCACCCATTCGCCGTCGGAAGTGAAGACGTTGTAGCGCCAAGGGCGGTAGTCCCCGGCCCACAATGTGTCGCCCGGCAGCACCCAGAGCTTCCAGGCGCTGCGGAACTCGCCCGGGCCCTCTCCGCGGCTTCCCATCGAACGCACATGCCGACCGTCCGAATCGAAGATCCGGATCTCGGCGCTCAAGCGGTCGAGCACGGCCACCGAGCCGTCCGAAAGACGTCCCACGCCCCTGACCTGGCTGAACCAGGTGGCTTCGTCACTCTCGTCGTTGCCGACGCTGAAGATGGGTTCAGCGCCAAGAAAACACATGGCATCCGAGCGCGAGGGATCGCTGGTCAAGATCTCGATGCCGGCGCTGTCGCTCCTGACGGTGATTTCCTGGGACTCGGCTGGAGTGAGAGCGCCAGCGAGGGCCGTGGCCAAACCCGCCAGGACGGCTGTGGTCGGAAGCAGGGGGCTGTGGGGAGCGTTTTGGGGTCGGCGTTGTGTCTTGGGCATTTGGCCTCCTGGCGTAATCAGCATAGCGAGCGTTGGCCCAACCCACTACCCATCCCGAATGGGGATGTGTACATTGGGGGTCATGCGGATCATCGCGAAGAGGACGCTGCGGACCTACTGGGAGCGAGAACCCAATTCCGAGCAGCCACTCAAGGCATGGTACGCGATTGCCCGGAAGGCCGATTGGTCGTCTCCCTCGGACATCAAGGCGGTGTACGGACATGCCAGCATCGTCAGTAGCGACCGGGTGGTTTTCAACATTGGTGGCAACAGGTATCGATTGATCATCCGCTTCGACTACCCGCGTCGAATCGGCTTCGTCCGGTTCGTAGGAACCCACGCCGAGTACGATCGAATCGATGCCTCCCAGGTGTAGGAGGAACTGAAGATGGCAATCAGGCCAATCAGAAACGAGACCGACTACGACGCGGTACTGGCCGAGATCGACCGCCTGATGGGCGTAGCCCCGGGGACACCGGAGTCCGACAGGTTGGAGGTCTTGGTGACCCTGGTTGAGAAGTACGAGTCGGCTCACTGGAGCATCGGCGCCCCAGATCCGGTTTCGGCGATCCACCACGTCATGGAGGCTCGCGGATTGCGACAAAAGGATCTGGCCGAGCTGATCGGGTCTCAATCCCATGCCTCGGAGGTCCTTCGCCGCCGCCGCCCACTTTCCTTGGCCATGATTCGGGTGTTGGCCACGGAGTGGAGCCTTCCTGCCGAAGTGCTAGTGCGGGAATACGAACTTGCAACGGTTTGAGCACGGACATTTGTGGCGCGAGGCGATCCGGGCTCACCAAGGCCGGCGAACGCGGGATGCCTGCCAGAGAAGCGCTCCATGCCGTGGCGGTTTAGCTGGGCCTGGAGCGGACGATCTCGTTTGACATCAATCCGCCTCAATACGCCCACCCCCTGAGCCCGATCCATCCATGGCTCAAGAAATGGAGCAAGGCGACGGCACACGCCAGGCTCACCAACCTGCTATGCAGCCTGACGAACCGGCCCGTCTTGACGGAGTGCGGGCCGAACGAGGCATGGAGGCTCAGCGTCGTAAGCGCCACGAACACCATCGAGCCGATGAAGAAAGTGAGAGACACCCCCGAAATTGTGCCCATATCCTGATTGGTGCCGATCAGAGCGATCATCGCAGGCAGGAAGAGCCAGATTACGATCGAGAGTGTGGCAAGCAACGGGAAGAGCACCGCCCGGAGAGGGATCGTCTTCATCCGGCGAAAGGTCTTGGCGGGCGCCCACACGACCGCGAAGAGCAGGGCCGAGATCAACAGCGACAGGATCGCCGCCACGGCCGCCCACTGGAAGAACAGCCAGGCAGTGCTGACCTTCTGGTAGTTGCTCTCCCGTCTCACCTGGAGAACACTGTCCTCGAGAATCAGCGTCGGCCCCGGCTGGGCGGACAGGTGGTGGGCGACGTCGGGCGGGGGTAGCTGGAGCGAATGCGGTCATCGAGGCGGCGAGACCAAAGGACGCCACGAAACGACCGGTACGGGCAACGAGGGCTGCAGGGACTGTCTTCGGCAGGCACCTCACTCCGGCAGTCCGTTCACCCACGCCGTCCAGGCCTCTGCATCCGTTCCAAAGTCCTGGCCGCTCACAGCTTCCAGAAAGGCTACGGCAGGCTGCCGAGTGCGTTCATGCTCGGCTCCGACATGGGCAAGGAGCAGGTCGGGGTTCTCGCGAACCAGCTGTCGTCCGAACTCCGGATCAACGCCGGTAGCGACCAGGACTCGCAGGACATCTCCGAACGCGAACGGATTCGTGCCCGCAAAGACTGCCGACAGAGGGGCCCGCCCCGCGGACCATCCGACGGGATCCAGGTCTTGCCTGCTCAGCCCGTCCAGCATGCCCACGGCCGTGCTGCTGACTTGCGCATGGGGATCGATCGCCGAGCCCACCAGACCGTGCCATGACGTGTCGTCGTCAATGAAGTTGCCGAGAACGAGTGTCGCGACCGCTCTCGCCGCCATCGATGAGTCCCTGGCGAGCACTTCGTGGGCGAGGCGGCGATCCTCCTCACCGTCCGCGCGGTCGACGAGATCCAACACCTGATCAAGTGTCTCGGGATCGGCACCCATGCGCTCGGCAAGCCGGCGCGGGCTGTTGCGATGCAGGAAACCACCGCGCGAGTGGAGCGTGCGCGCGGCCGCATTCAGCGTACGCGGGTCCTCGTCGGCGACTGCCTTCAAGGTCTGCCAGGTCTCCGGAAGAGCAACCGTTTCGCTTCCCACCGGGCGGTACCGCACTCGGGTACTGTCTTCCACGCCGACCACGACCGTATACGACTCACTGGATCCAACGTTCATGAAGAGAAAGGCACCCGCGTCGGCGAACCCGAGTTCAAACCTCATGACAGCTGCGCAGGCGCTGAAGGGACGGTCGGGATGGAGCTCCTGGATGGCGTCGAAGAGCTCCTGAGCGCTCCACCGCTCCAACCCGATGAATTCGACGGGGCCGTCGGGGCCGTCGAGGACTTGGGCGGTGCCAGGTGACACCGTCAGGGCGAGTAGCAACAGTGTGCCAGCTGCTGTGGGCAGGTTCTTCATGGGACTCATCTTGCTGGGATGGACTTGTCTGGGCCGTGGGGCCCCTCGTTGGTGGTATACGTCAAGGCCACTTGATCGATTTCGGGTTTTGGTGGAAGTCCGGCGGTGTTACGTCGCCCCCGACTCAATCGCCCGCGCCAGGGCAGTGGACGAATGCTCAAACGGCTCCATGAAGTCGCGCTTCAGGACTTCGCCGGGATGTACCGGGTCGAGTCGAGTCATGATGGGTTCTCCAGGAGGGAAAGGGCGACGGGTCCACGCACGCGGACAAGGGTGGCAAAGGTAGCAGGGCGGTCAGTGCGGTGAGCCTGCGGAAGGGAAGGCGGGCGGCTTTGGGGAGAAGCTGTTCATAGGGCGGTGATAGCCGTCGACAAGCGAAACTGTTACTGCATAGTGGCCATTCATGCCACCACTATCGCACCGTTTCTGCTATCATAGTCGCACCATTTCTGCTATTGTATCTATGCCAAACCTGCTACTGCACTCCTTCACAGATCCATCCAAGGCTAGTATCCTCCCACGACCCACGACCCACGACCCATCGACTCCACGCCCATGCACCCATGACCTACCACCCCAGAATCGTTGATCACGAGCTGGCCGAGCGCCTGCGAGCCACGGGAGCGGTGGTGATCGAGGGCCCCCGGGCGTGTGGGAAGACCACCACCGCACGGCAGATTGCCGCGAGTGAAGCGAGGCTCGACGTCGACGAGTTGGCACGACGCCTCGCCCGTCTTGAGCCGGCCCGCGTGCTGATCGGTGACGTCCCCCGGCTGATCGACGAATGGCAGCTGGAGCCGGCGATCTGGAACCATGTGAGGCGGGCGGTGGACGATCGACGCCTGCCGGGCCAGTTCATCCTGACCGGGTCCGCCGTGCCGGCCGACGACGCAACCCGCCACACCGGGGCTGGACGCTTGACGCGCCTTCGCATGCGCCCGCTCTCACTCTTCGAGCTCGGTCGCTCTTCAGGCGAGGTTTCACTGGCAGGCCTCCTGGACGGGACAGGCGCCACGGCGGGCAGGTCGGTGATCCCCCTCGATGAACTGGCGGAGATCATCTGCGTAGGTGGGTGGCCGGTCAATCTCGGACGCTCCACCCGACTGGCCCTGCGCGCCAACCAGGATCACCTGGACGAGATCCGCCGCCTGGACATCGGCAACGGAGACGGAAAGAGGAGAGATCCGGTAAGAGTGGGCATGCTCCTGCGGTCCCTGGCACGGAATGTCGCGACCCCGGCCGCGACCGCGACCCTGGCCTCCGACACCGGCGAAGGTGTGTCCGCCATCAACGTGCACACCGCTGCCGACTATCTGAGGGCGCTGGAACGGATCATGATCCTGGAGAATCAGCCCGCCTGGCCCACGCACCTGAGGTCGAGGTCTGTTCGGCGGAGCAAACCGATCCGACACCTTGCGGATCCTTCACTTGCCGTCGCCGCGGTACGTGCCACCCCCGGCCGCCTGCTCCGCGACCTCGATTTTCTGGGGCTCCTCTTCGAGTCGATGGTCGTCCGGGATCTGCGAGTCTACGCCCAGGCGGCGGACGCCGAAGTGTTCCACTACCGCGAGAAGGGCGGACTGGAGGTGGACGCCATCGTGCAAGCCAACGATGGCCGCTGGGCGGCATTCGAGGTCAAGCTCGGCGAAGGCCGGGTGGACAAGGGCGCTCGCAACCTGCTCAGGCTGGCGGAGAGGGTGGATCCGGAGCGTATGGGGGAGCCGGCGGTGCTGGGGGTGATTGTGAGCAGCGGCTATGGGTACACGCGGGAGGATGGGGTGAGTGTGATTCCGCTGGGGGCGTTGGGGCCGTGAAGGGGGTGGGCGTTGGGAACGGACGTCAACGAACTCGGGGAAACTCGTCACAGATCCCGTTCACGATGGGGCGGCGCGTCCTCGGTCACGGAATGCCAGTTCTCAGGTCTGGCATGTAATCTGTAGATTGCAAAATGACAAGGCCGCTTGACACTTGGTGATGCGCCAGTGTCATCCGGCACCGTCCGAAGCCCTCGACTCGACGCGACTCACCTGCCCTCACTAGTGTGACCCCCCAGAACGATGATTCCATCACACATCACCAAGGCACACATCGACGAAGCCATCCAGCGGATCACCCATGACGACGTACCGCCGGGAAGGAGGAGCCGGCGCTACTGCCTGATCACAGGCATTGGGCATTTACCACCGAAGTACGTGATCTCGTTGGCCCACCGCGCCGCTACGGGCAAGGAGCTGGACTCGAGCTTGTTCTCCGGTGGCCAGGAGTCGAACGGATTCCTTCGGCGCCTCGGTTTCGACGTCAGGGAGTGCTCCTGCGGTGGCACCGTGGGTGGACCGATGCCGGAAATCCGCTTTCCAACTGTCCCGCCGGCCCAGCCCGGCGAACTGGTGAGATCCCTCCGCTGGTACGTCGCGAGCCGTCTCGTCATCGAGGGTGGATTCGACCCCGACTGGATACGTCCGCGTCCACCGATCACCGTGGTGCGAAATCGGGACGGACTATACCTCTCCCATGATCCGGATGCAGCCATACCCGATCGGCGAATTCTTCTGGGCGGGCTCAAGGACGCAAAGCCGGACGTAGCGGTCACAATTCCCACCATCGGTCCCGTGCTGGCATTGTCCTTGGAAGGAAGGGAGAGCGTAGAGACCGGGTCCGGTGGAATCCCCGAGCTGACCGGCAAGCTGGAGCGCACCGCCGGAGCCTGCGTGAATGTCCACATGATGTATCCGGCGCTGGTGTACGGGTTCTGGCACGTCCTCAGCGTGGACCGGGTCCAAGACTTTACCCCGGTCACCGCGACCGTCCCGGTCGGCGGCGCCAGCGATCACGGCGACCAAGCCCTGCAGAGAAATGGCGAACCAGTGGCCGAACTCCAGCGCTACCACGACGCCCTGGGGCGGCTATCACAGCGCGACGACATCCGCGACGCCCCGTCGCATTACGAGGCCTGCGCCCTGACACTCGTGGAGTGCGGCGGCGATTCTCGACTAGCCAAGGTGTATCCCGACTACCCGCTCCTAGGTTCACTGCTCGACTACAACCGCATGTTCGAGCGGCTGAACGCGGTCTACGACCGCCGCTTCGTCGACAGCACGTGGGCCTTGGAGCAGACGACGCAGCGGAGATTCTGGCATCGGGAGTCGCCGTTGTTGGCCGAAATGGCCGGTCGGGGGGACCTGCTTGCGGAGATGGTGCCGAGGACTGTGCCGGATGGCTGTCGCAGGAGGGAGGGGGCTTGACGTAGCATCGCAGTTCGCCCCCTTTGCTGCGGGCTCCAGCCCCGCTGATTCACTAGCTGAAGCAATCGGTAGCAACCGTTAGACCGGGATTCGCCATGAGTTTTCTGTGGGTTGTCGGGATCGTGGCATTGGTCGTCTTCGCGCTGTCTCGACGGGGGCGGCACGAGACAGGTAGGGACACGTCCAAGCGCAGGGAAGTGGCGAGAGGTCCTCGCCACCGGACCACCGCGCCGCCGACCAACGATGGGCGCTCCATCCGAAGCTTCGCTCGTTGGGTCGCCCCCGGCGATACGGTAACCGTGGGTGGTCGTCAGATTGGCGGAATGGTCTACCTCGGTTCAACCCGGGACGACTGGCAACCGCGCGGTGACCCGGTCATCGATCCCGGCCTCTCGGTCGCAAAGTATGGTTCCGACGTTGCTGGCGACAGCATGCCATACTGGCCGAGCTACAGCGATATCGATCCGAGCGCACGGGCGACCTACCTCGACTGGCTGGCCGGTGGCCGATCAGACGAGAGATACAGTGTAGGGTACGTCTTCCTCTACTTCTATGGAATTGAACGACGGTTCTTCGTGGACTCACCAGAGGAAGAGGAGCGGCACATTCTCATCGCGGAAACCGAGAGGCTGCTGACTATCTACGGGATCAATCGATCGGTCCGAGGCTATCTGACGACTTTTCTCGATTTTGCTCGCCTCGTGATGGACCCGGCCCGAGTGATTGAACCTCGATTTGAACGATCAGGCTTCCACGGGACTCCTCTCGACATGCGTGTCGCAATCGGCCGGATGGTCAAGGCCCGCGAGGCGCTGAGCGCCGACTGGCTCCTTGGCTGGTACGCAACCGATCCACAAACCCAGTTCCGTACACCGGCGAAGCGGGCCTTTCCCGAATTCAAGGCTCTCTTTGCGCAAGTCTTCGACAACCGCTTCCCGCGGGGGCTGAAGATGCGTGAGCCAAGACGCCTTCTGCGAGTACGCTATGGTGCTGCGTCGCGCGCCTTTTCGGCCGATCTCGGGCCTCCCCTGGACGAGATCCCCGACATTACCGCCACGACTGCATCACTCAGGATAGCGAAGGAAATCGCTGAGGAAGCCACTGACGCTCTGGACAAGTACAGTCGATTCCTTGGGCGGAATCCGGAGGGTCGGGACACGGTGGAAGCGCACGCTCTGTTGCCCAAGAGCCTTTGGGAACAATTCCCCAATGCTGAAATGGAAGGTCTGCGCCACTGGGCGGAAGACATCATCGAGTCTGGCGGTCTTGCGCCGGTTGAGCAGGTTGTCGAACGACTTGAGGGAACGCTACCCGAGAAGGTCTACAAGCGGCATCTAACTGGGGCGGCCGATGCGCTGGCGCGTCTCTCGATAGGCATGGCACCGGATCCGCGCTTCGCGTTGCGAGGCCCAAAGGTCGGTGAGCCAGTGGTGCTCTTCCGTTTGCCCGAGAGCCTGGCGGCGCTGGAAGAGGTGAGCGACGGTTACAGGAGCGCCTTGGTCGGTGTCGCGATGGGTGGTTTTGTCGCCCACTCCGACGGTAGCATCGCGGAGAGGGAACATGCTGCTCTGGAAGCCCGTATCGCGGCCGCCTCTGTATCGCACGCCGAGCGCCTTCGCCTTCGTGCCAACCTCCAGTGGATGCTCACCGTACCGCCCGACCTGGCTTTGCTCCGCCGACGCGTGAAGGGGGTAGCCGACGACGCTCGCGGCGAGTTGGGCCGAATCGCACTTGGCATGGCTGCCGTCGATGGCGTGATAGAACCCGCCGAGATTCGGGCCATTGAGGGGCTATACAAGGCCATGGGCCTGGAAGTGGAGAGCCTCTACTCCGAACTACATGCCCTTTCGGTGCAGGACGAGCCGAAGACGATCCGTGCCTCGTGCGACGACGAACGCTCCTTCAAGATCCCGCCGCCACCCGAGGGAGACGGTCGGGTGGTGCTGGACGACGGGCGTCTGGCTGCGCTGATTGCGGATACGGAGCGGGTTTCCACTCTGCTTGGCGACATCTTCCAGGAGGAAGAACCCGAGGAGGAGCCGCACGTCGATTCGGGTGCCCTCGGCGATGCCTTCACGGGCCTGGATTCCCAGCATGCGGCATTCCTCCGTGAGCTCGTGACGCGGAGCAACTGGGACGAAGCGGAATATGCCGAGCTGGCGGAGCGGTTCGAGTTGATGCGTGGTGGCGCCCTCGAGACCTTGAACGAATGGTCCTTCGAGCGCTTTGGCGACATGCTGATCGATGAATATGAAGGCTACGAACTCAATCCGGAAATCCTGGCCGAATTGCGGCAATAGGGAGTACCGATGAAGAAGACCGCGATCAAGCGGCGGGAACGCGACGCCATCGTTCAAGCACTTCGGGCGGGGGTCGTACCCAAGCTGGGGTTGCGACACATCCAGGTCGGGCGGGTCCGCGAAATCGAAGAACTGGTCCGTGACTTGGACCGCACCTGTGATGGCGGAGCCGCGATCCGCTTTGTGATCGGCGAGTACGGGTCGGGGAAGACTTTTTTCCTCAACCTGATTCGCCTGATTGCGCTGGAGAAGGGAATGGTAGTCCTGTCTGCTGACCTGACCCCTGACCGGCGGCTGCAGGCCACGGGTGGACAGGCTCGGTCGCTCTATGCAGAGATGGCGCGGAATGCTTCCACCCGTACCAAGCTCGATGGCGGCGCCATGGGGTCGATCGTCGAGAGATTCGCCTCCCAAGCAGTCCGTGAGGCGAAGAGTACCGGCCGGGAGCCCGTGGCAGTCATCCGCGAGACACTAGCCCATCTGCAGGAACTGACCGGGGGCTATGACTTCGCAGAGGTCATAGCTCGCTACTGGGAGGGATTCGACACCGGTAACGAGAAGCTCTGCTCGGCTGCGCTGCGTTGGCTCAGGGCTGAGTACTCGACGAAAACTGAAGCGCGCATGGCACTCGGTGTCCGAACCATCATTAATGACGCCAACATCTACGACCAACTGAAGCTGTTGGCCTCGTTTGTAAGAGAAGCCGGCTACAAGGGGTTGCTTGTGTCACTCGACGAGTTGGTCAACCTCTACAAGCTGACGTCTTCCCAGGCCAGGAAGGGGAACTTCGAGCAGATCCTGCGCATCCTCAACGACGTGCTTCAGGGCACCACGAGTCATCTCGGGTTCATCTTGGCCGGAACGCCCGAGTTCCTGATGGACACCCGACGTGGCCTCTACAGCTATGAGGCGCTGCAGTCCAGGCTGACGGAGAATCCATTTGCGCAGGACGGACTCGTCGACCTGTCGGGGCCGGTGATTCGGCTAGCGAATCTGACGCAAGAGGACATCTTCGTCCTCCTGGTCAACATCCGCAGAGTGATGCACGGGGACAATGACGGTCTGCCGGACCGTGCGCTCAAGGCCTTCATGACGCACTGTTCCAAGCGCATTGGGGACGCCTATTTTCGGACCCCCCGCAATACGGTCACGGCTTTCGTGAACCTCCTCGCCGTGCTGGACCAGAACCCGGGGGCGGATTGGCAAACTCTGATTGGCTCGGTGGACCTATCCAAAGACCACGGGGATGGCACAAGCGAGATCTCGGATGATGGGTCGGACGATGAACTCGCTACCTTCAAGCTCTGAGCGGTCCCAGGGGTTCAGTCAGCTTGCCGAGCCCGTCCAGCGTTGGATCTGGATGAAGGGATGGAAGACTCTTCACGAGATTCAGGAGCGCGCGATTTCGACGCTGCTGGACGACGACCGGGACGTGATCATCGCCGCCGCCACCGCCGGCGGAAAGACAGAGGCCGCCTTCCTGCCGCTGATCTCCTCGGTGCTGGAAGATCCCCGAGAGGACGGCTTCGACCTGGTCTACGTTAGCCCGCTGAAGGCGCTGATTAACGACCAGTTCGGACGGCTGCAGGACCTCTGTGCGAAGACCGAACTGCCCGTCTATCCCTGGCACGGGGACATTTCTCGGGGAATCAAGGCTCGTGCCCGCAAGAAGCCACGCGGCGTCCTGTTGATCACTCCCGAATCACTTGAGGCGCTCTTTGTTCTGCGAGGCCTTGAGATTCCACGGCTGTTCAAGGACGCAAGGGCAATCGTCGTCGACGAGTTGCACGCGTTTCTGGACAACGAGCGCGGCATCCACTTGCGGTCACTCCTCACGCGGCTTGAGTTGGCTGTGGGTCGCCGGATCCGACGGGTGGGGTTGTCTGCAACGCTTGGGGAAATGGAGCTCGCGCGAGAGTACCTTCGGCCGGAAGCACCCGATGGGGTCGTTGTACTTGAAGACAGGTCAGCAGGTCAAGAACTCAAGGCCCAACTTCGGGGCTACGTCCAGCAGGGTGATGAACCGAACGGCGATGACTCGGATGAAATGGCTGCACGGGACGCCGTGGCGAGACATCTGTTTGATAGACTGCGTGGCAGTCGAAACCTGATCTTCGCGGGGTCGCGCCAGAACGTCGAGTGGTATGCGGATGCGCTACGCGTACTTTCCGAGCGCGCGCGCCTGCCGGTCGAGTTCCGCCCACACCATGCCAGCCTGTCCCGCGAGCACCGGATGGACTTGGAGAAGCGCCTGAGGACCCATCCGGCGACCACCGCCGTCTGCACGTCGACGTTGGAACTCGGCATCGACATTGGCGACATCGAGTGTGTAGCGCAGATCGGCCCGCCATTCTCCGTCGCGTCGCTTCGACAGCGGCTCGGCCGATCGGGGCGGCGTGCGGGCGCACCGGCAATCCTGCGCATGTACCAGATCGAGTCGGCACCCAGCCCAAACTCTCATCCGCTCGACCGTCTCCACCTCGGCCTAGTGCGCTCTATCGCGATGGTGGATTTGTTGGTCAGCGGGTGGTGCGAACCCCCTCTTCCGCAGGCGCTTCACCTTTCTACGCTCGTCCATCAGATCCTGTCGGTGATCGCCGAACACGGGGGCACCCGCGCAACTCGCCTCTATGCGACGCTTTGCAAGCGGGGACCATTCCGATGCGTCGAAGCTCCTCTACTCGCGCGCCTGCTTCGGCAACTCGGAAGCTCCGACGTGGCTTTGATCGAGCAGGCCCCTGACGGAGTCCTCCTTCTCGGCCGCGAGGGGGAGCGGCTCGTGGAACACTACACCTTCTACGCCGTGTTCCAGACACCCCAGGAATACCGGATCGTCCATGGTCACAAGGTACTGGGGACACTTCCGGTCGTAATGGTCATGGTGCCCGGCATGACTATTGTTTTTTCCGGGCGACGCTGGCGAATCACCAGGATACATGACCGTGACAGGGTGATCGAAGTTGCTGCTGACCGAGTCGGTCGACCACCTAGGTTCGGTGGCTCCGGGGGGGCCATCCACGACCGCGTAGCAAGCAAGATGCGTGACGTGCTGTTGGGGAAGGGTCGTCCCGTGTATCTCGACGCCACTGCAGCCAGTCTGTTGAAAGACGCACGTGCGGAATTCCGGCGACTCGGCTTCGAGCGGAGTTCGGTCCGCGGAGTCGGCCCGCGGCACTCGCTGATCGCCACGGGGGTTGGCACGGTCAAGACCTCGACACTCGCGCTGGCCCTTCGTGCGACGGGCTACAACGTCATGACCTATGACGGGTTTCTCGATGTCCGCTGGGCGGAGTCTAACGGGCCGGTGACGGAGGCACTGGACACGATTGCCCGCTCGGGACCAATGTCTGCTCCGGAGGTGGTATCATGTGACTCGAACCTCAGCACGGAGAAGTTTCACCGCTATCTGAGTCCCGATCTCCTTATTAGGGATCTGGCAAGCAGTCGACTCGACGTCGATTCAATGCCTGGATTGGCGAAAACGTTGACGGAGAGCAGCGAATGATGACCGGAAAACTGGCACGCGTCCCGAAACTCCTAGCCACGGAGGCTGCAAGAGCTGCAACGTAGACTCTAAGCTTCAGGCTGGCTATCTGGAGTCCGTCTGGCGAGACAGTGGAAAGACCAACCCGTCCCCATGTAGATTGATCCAGTTCAACATTCTTCAATCGGCAACGAGCGCAAGAGGATAGAGACTAAGATGGGAAAGAAGAAGCAATCTGGATCGGGAGGCGGTGGTGGCTCGCCCCCGCCCCAAGACACGGGGACTCTTCATAGAGACGAGCCGCAGACGGGAACAACGCGGGCCCACACTTGATGAGTAGTACAAGCGACCACGAGGAGAAGGAGGGCAGCGACGAGCTACTATACGGCCTTGCGCTGGAATCCTACGGGTTTGCTCGGGACAGGTTCGCGGTACTAGAGAATCGAGTTGACTCGCTAGTCAATACTACGATCGCCGTCACTGTTGCGGTTCCGACGCTAGCAATGGCCGCAAGCGAAGACCTTAGCTATCGCTCCTGCCTGTTCGTGGTAGCAATCGTCGTTGGGATTGGAGCTATCGTCTACGGGATGGAGGCTAGGAACAGGATCGGGATGATTCTACCAGATCCGAAGAAGCTGATAGCCAAGCCCGGCATCAGAGCAGCCGAATTCCGGCAGTGGGTGAGTGAGAGAGCAGCTGATCATGCCGAAGCCAACCGAGCGGGCACCGATCGACTGTGGGGCGCGGGAAAGTGGATGTGTCGATTGATCGTGTTGGAACTCGCACTCTTCGCCCTGTGGTTCATCCTTGAGACGGGATAGACCCCGGAGCCATTGACAAACGGCGGACGGACGCACCGTTCGTGGCGATGTAGTCTGAACTCGTTGATCCAGGAGTCTGAATCAAGAGTGATGAACACACGGATCTGCCGTTTCGCCTATCTGATGTGTGAGGTCAGACGCCCTAGTCGAGTCGAGTGCCCAGGAAAGTGGTCGCCGCCATCAGCGATTCGTCATGATAGGTACTAGCTTCCGACGACCCTGTTCAGAGCCACCAACTTGGAGGGAGGGACCTGACGGATGCGCGAGGTGAAAGAACTCGAAGCGATTTCGGAGCACGTAGTCGGAAACGGCATCACCGTGAAGCGACTCAAGCCGCTACCCGAATTGGAGCAGTTCGATGGGCGGTATGTAACCGAAATCCGCGACTGTCACGGCTGCGGGGAGCCCACACTCATTTGGGATTGGACCGGGCGTAGCGACGACGAAGAATGCGCCGACTTCTCCCGTGTATTCCCCGAGGCGTTACGGGCGCGAGGCGTCGCCATGCTCGGAACACACGATTGCCAGAAGGATGAGACGGGGGGCTAGAGCGCTTTGGGAGCGCGACAGCGTGCAGGGCGATTCGCCGCGCGGCATTAGCGTCACCCGAGCCAGATTGAGCGCCTCAGGCTGATCAACTGCCATGGAGACACATCCGTAGACTCGGGTGCCTCGTCCGGCCAGAGGACCTTCCCTCACGACACCGGCCTCCCCCGCGGCCGCAACACAAACAGCCCCTCACTCCAGCTCGACACCACCACCACCCCGCTCTCAAAGAACGGATAGTTACTCCAAGCCCCCCCGAACGCCGGCAGCCCCACATCATCCGGCACCGTATCAAAGAACCCGATCTCCACCGGATTCTCCACGTCGCTGATGTCGAGGACCCTCAATCCACTCATCAGATTCGCTTGGTAGAGACGGTTGCCACGCACATACTGGTTGTGATCGATGGTCGACGTCTCGGCGAAGTGTTCCTTGAGCAGGAGGGGGTCGTCCAGGTCGGCCACGTCCCAGATGAGGGTGCGGGTGCGGTCGACGCCGCCCTGCGCCTCGTCGGCCTCGTCTCCCATAAAGAAGTAGCGCTGGTCCTCGGTCAGCCAGCCCTGGTGCGCGTAGGCGACGTTGGGGTACTCGCCGCGGGCGATAGCGACGGGGTTGTCGCGGTCGGTCACGTCGGCGATGCTGAGCGCGGTCTCGTTGGCGCCGAAGCAGATCTCGCGGCCCCGGTAGATGACGCACTGGGCGTCGTGGGAGTAACCGGTGCGCTGGCGTCCGGTGGTGTTGTCTGCGAAGCAGCCCAGGAAGACGGGCTCGGCGGGCGTGCGCACGTCGATCATGTGCAGGCCGCCGCCGCAGGTCTGGCCGCCCATGCTGCTGCCGACCGCGTACGCCATCCCCGTTTCCTGGTTGATGACGATGTTGTGGGCGCTGGCGATGCCGTCGTAGCGCGCGGTCTCGGAGAAGGTCACGGGCGGGCCCGCGGCGTCCCGAAGTTGCGTGAGGTCAAAGATTTGCACGCCGTGCGCGCCGGCGCCGTCGGCGACGATGAACGCGTGGTCCGCATGCACCTTGATGTCGCGCCAGAGGTTCTCGGTGGCGCCCTCGGTCAGCGGCAGCTCGCCGGCGTACCGCGGGTTGGCGGGGTCGCTGACGTCAACGAAGGCCGTGGCGTCCGAGCGTCCGACCAGCGCCCAGTCCCGGCCGGTCACGGGGTCGGTCCAGCCCCAGATGTCGTTGAGGATGGTGCCCGGATCGGCTCCCAGCGAAGCCAGCGGCACGAACGCGACCAGGTCGACCTGCGAGCAGTCGAAGGGCCCGGTGGCGCCGTCGGTGCAGGGGGCCTCACCGCCGATCACCGCATCGAGTGTGCGAGTGGATTCCCGGAGGGTTGAGCCCTCGGCCCAGCCACCGTCCCCGCGCTCGAAGACGACGGCCGCGCCAAGCCGCATGTCAGCGTTCGAGGCGGCGATCACGGCGACGTCGTCACGCAGGGCGACGAACGAGCCGAAGAGGGCGCCGCGGGAGAATCCGGGGGCCGGGATGGTGGATTGGGGTTCGAGGGTGATGGCGGGGGTGGGGATGTCGGCGTCGGGGGTGAGGGCGTCGACGACCTGGAAGACCTGGGCGCTGCCGGTGCCCTGGGTGACGCCGCTGGCGCCGACCCACGCGGTGCGGCCGTCGTAGGCGACTGCGGAGCCGTATCCTGCCGGGCCGGACTCGGGGAAGGAGAGCCGCGTGGTTTGGTGCCACTCGCCGGTGTCGTCCCGGGTGAAGAGGGTGGCCGTGCCGGCTCCTTCGTCTGCGCCGGGCGCCCCGATGAGGACGGATGTGCCCGAGGCGCTGAGGCTGGTGCCGAAGGCGTCGCCGCCGCGGGCGTCGTCGAGCGCCAGGGTAGCCGTGGGGGAGGCGCCGGCCGCGAAGTCGGGGTCGAAGGCGTAGGCCGTGCCGCGATCGCCGCCGGTTCCGGGCGCACCGACGACGAGAAGGTCGCCGGTCAGGGACAGGGACGCGCCGAAACGGTCGGGGGAGGCGCGATTCGCGCCTGGGGGGGCGGGGCGGTCGATACGCGCCATCGGGCCCCCGGCAGCCGGGAAACGTATGACGGCGCCCGGGCCGGTGTCAGAGGGCGCGCCGAGGAACACGGCATCGCCCGAGAGCGCCACGGCGGTGCCGGCACTGCGTACTTCGCGATCCGCCACCTCCGAGGGCACGAACGCAAACATCTGATCCCATTCACCGTCAGCGCGCTCGAAGAGGAATGCACCCCCCCTCCCGCCGTCACGCCCCGGAGCGCCCACGAGCAGCCGATCGCCGTCGACCGCCAGCGCGGCCCCGAATTCGTCGCCGATTTCGATGCCGTCGCCCGTGATGATGTAGGCGAAATTCCACCCGTCGTCACTGCGTTCGAACACGTAGATGCTACCCGGCGAGGGGTAGATCGCACCCGCCACCCCGCCGCCCGTGCGCCCGACGAAGATCTCGCCGTCGCCGATGGCGATCGCGGCACCGAAGCCGGCGGCCGTCCACACGAACTCGAGGTCCGGCAAGCGGGACTGGGCACCGAGGGGTGCGGCCACAATGATGCTGGCGATGATCGGCTTGGCTGCGAGCTTCATGGCTGTTTCCCTCCTTGGATGTCGAATCACTCGTCCCAAGATCCGTCCCCCGAATGGCGGGCGCAATGCGTAATGTAAACATTACACAATGTAATATTGACATTACATTCTGATCTTGGCCCATCCAGCTATTGGATTGCCCCTGCTCTCAGCCCAGGTTTGTTGCCCCCGATTGCCCTCTCGGCGCACAGCCGAGAAGCCGGAGACAACCCGTGCAAGACCCGGCGTTCAAGCGGCTGTTCGGCCATCCTGCGGCCATAGAGAGAGTGGTCCGCCGTGATCTTCCGGGACCCCGACGAAAGCCCGGTTGGCAAGACCCATGACGACTTGGCCCAGGCCATTCTGGAGTTGGAGCAGGACCGGTCCGTGGCTGGGACGCTGGCGACATTGGGAGCACTCAGGCGGATTGCCGACGAGACCGGCAGTCAGTACGACCGCCTAATGGCCGAGTGTGTTGCGGAAATGCTAGTATCAAGTAGTCGAATCACGAGAAGGCAGGTGCGGGAGGTGACGACGATGGCAAAAGTAGTGACAGAATACGAGCGGAGTTTGGAAGAGTGGGGGAGGGAATGGGCCCGCCGAGAACAAGCAGAGATGCTTTCCCACCTGGTGGGCAGGAAGTTTGGGCCGGAGGCGGTCGAGAAGCTATCTGCTCTGCTCCGCCGGATTCCGGATTCCTTCCAATTTTCGGAAGCAGCGGTTGCGGTGATCGATTGCGCCACAGCCGATGAGTTCTTCGTCCGGGTGCGGCGGATTGCGCCCGCCTGATCGATGTCCCAACCGGGCCGTGCCGAGAGACCACTGGACGGGAGCGATACCAACGAAGTTGACCCCGTACGGACTACCGCCTGTCCGGTGAAGTTTCCCTGACGAGCCCGGCCATCGGCTTCCCCCAAACAACCGACCCCACCACCTCTCCCTGCAACCGCCCGTTCTCCATCCTTACCGAGCCTGCCCGGACCTGCTCGGCGATCCTCGCCCTAATGGCGGCGTCGAAATCGGCGGCTTGCTCCCGTGACATGCGATCCCTGGAAAAACCGTTCTGCGAGTGTCGTCGCTCGATGTACTCCGCGGGCGTCGGCTTCCACGGCACCGGGCTCGTGTACTCCTGGCCGAGGCGCTTGAACAGGCCCGACTCCTCGAGCGCCTTCACCGGATCCCAGCGCACGTACAGCCGGTTGAGCGAGGAGCGAGCAATGATATCATCGTCCCGCAGCCCCACGTGAACGCTGCGACGGACGACTGCGAGGACCCCGTTTCGGGTCAGCAGCCCGGCGAACCTCGGGATGACGACGTCCAGGTCGAACCAGTGCAGGCTCTCCGCCGCGGTGATGAGGGCATAGGGGCCTGCAAGATCAGCCTCCTCGATCGGCGAGCAGAACCAGCGGATACGCGGGTCATCGCCCCCGGGCAGGGAACGCGCCGCCTGGATCATGTCCGGGGAGAAGTCGACCGCGTCTACACGGTCGCAATCGGGCGCGAGCTCACGGGCAATGTCTCCTGGCCCTGTCCCCGCGTCCAGCAGCGACCTCGGCCGATCGACGATCAGCTTCCGAAGGAGCGCGAACGTCCCGGGCGGATGCGGTGGGCGGTGCCGATAGGCGGCCACCACGCTCGGATCCTTGAACGTTTCGGCATACTCGACACTCCGGCAGGCGGGCCGGATCAGCATCTCCCCGCCTCCTTGTCCACAGCGCTGCCTGGCAACTTGCCTCCGCACTCTCCTGACCACATCCTCTATCCGCAACGCGCAGCCCGGCCGGCCAACGACGTACGCGCCCGCACCGTTGGGGAAGGCGGGTCCACTGATGGAAGGTATCATGGGGGTTTCGAAGGACACGACACGTCGCGACTTCCTCGTGCGGATGGCGGGCCTCGGAGCGGCGCTGGCGGCCCCGCGGGTGGTGCACGGGAAGTCGGCACCGCTCCAGGCCACCCTCCCCACCCGCCCCATCCCCGGCACCGACGAGATGCTGCCCATCGTAGGCTTCGGCTCGTCCAAACCCGTGCTTGAGATTCCGACCGAGGGGACCGAGCCCGTGGCGGCGGTGATCCGGGTGCTCCTCGAGCACGGGGGCCGGGTGGTCGACACCTCGCCGCGCACGCCCGATATCGACGCCGAGTTCGGCCAGGTTCTGACCGCGCCCGAGTTCAGCGGCCGCCTGTTCGTCGCCACCAAGATCAACACGGACGGTGAAGCGTCGGGCATCGCGCAGATGCGGCAGAACCAGGGGTTGGTCGGCGGCCGCACGCTGGACCTGTTGCAGGTCGAGAGCATGCGCGATCTGGACGTGCACTGGCCCAACGTGCTGCGCTGGAAGGACTCGGGCGAGGCGCGCCATATCGGCGTCACCGTGTCGAGCAACGGCCAGCACGAGGCGTTCGAGGCGGTCATGAGGGCGGAGCCCCTCGACTTCGTGCAGATCAACTATTCCGTGATGGAACCGGGTGCGGAGGATCGGCTGCTGCCGCTCGCGCAGGACCTCGGGCTGGCCGTCCTCATCAACCGTCCATTCATGAACGGGAGCTACTTCGGGCGCGTGAGCGGACGGACGCTGCCCGACTGGGCGCCGGAGTTCGACTGCGCGAGCTGGGCGCAGTTTTCGCTCAAGTACATCCTCGCCCATCCCGCCGTGACGTGCGTGCTCACCGAGACGACCAATCCCGAACACATGGCGGACAACGTCGGGGCCGGGTTCGGCCGCCTGCCCGACGAGGCGACCAAGCGGCGCATGCGGGAGCTGGTTCGGGACTTCTGAGTCCAAAGGGCTGCCCAGGGAGGCGTTTCTCGCTTCTCCCCGCGATTCGAACGGAGTGAACAGTGGGGGACTTGCGCATTTCTTGTGTTACACAATATTGGTCTTGTGTACAAATAGTATGTAATGCACGAACATGCAATCCTCTTCCAAAGGGGTCATGAGATGCCGCCCGGAGCCATCGGAACACTGGGAACCCTGGTCATTGTAGCGCTGATCGTGGAGCGAGCGTTGGCGTTCATCTTCGAACACGAATGGTTCAAGAGACTGACGACAAACACGGATGATTCCAGCAGGTACCCGGGCTTGAAGGGCCTCCTGACACTGATCGGTTCACTCGGAATCAGTTTCGGGTATGACTTCGATGTCCTGCGAGTGCTGTTGGAGAACGCGAATCACGAGACGGCCGGAAAAATCGTGACCGGATTCGTCATTGCCGGCGGAAGCTCGGGTGCCCTCGCCCTGTTCCAGGGGTATCTCGGAATCGGCAAGGATGCACGCGATGCCATTGTGGAAGCGAAAATCGCAAAAGCCGAATCCGCAAAGCAAGTAGCCGATCTTGATGCCAAGGAAGCCAAGGCCAGACTTGACAAAGCAGAGGCAGAGAGGAAACTGGCGCAGGCGCAGTTGCCACCAGACCCGCCACCCAGCGGGTAGGGACGGGCGAGGCAAGCGCAAATGGCTCGATACCGACAGTCGGAGCGATGGGCCCGCTTCCGGAAGCGAAGGGACTCCGGATTCCCCGTCGTCGCGAGTGAAGGGGACTCGTGGTTTTCCTATGAGTTCTTCCCCAACATCATCGACCTGATCGAGGACTCCGATACATTCGCGCATCTGCGCTTTGAAATGAGCGGTGACACCGTGCAGAACATGGTGGGCACATCGCTTGATCGCAGCCAGCTGCTTGATTCGATAAGAGAAGAGAAAGCCCTCTTTCTCCTGTTCAGCGGCGGCGGGAACGACATCCAGCAAGCGGCCGAGGGGCTGTTCCGGAGTGCCGACCAGGCAGGCGAATGCATCGTCGAATCAAAGGCGAATGAGCTTTTCGGCGGCCTCCGCCGGAACTACAGGGGATTGATTGAGGACGTCGGTCCGCACGTGCCGATTGTGGCCCACGGGTACGACTATTTCAGGCCAAGCCCCGAGGGGGTCCGAATCGTGGGGCTGCAAACCGGGATCGGTCCCTGGATCCATCCCGAGATGATGAAGGCCGAGATCGAAGATCCGGACCTGCAGGCGGACATCGCCAAGGTCCTGGTGGATCGCTTCAATGCCGACCTTGAGCAACTCGCGGAAGAGCATCCCGACGACTTCATACACGTCGACCTGCGGGGCACCCTGGACCCGGCCGAGGACTGGGAGAATGAAATCCATCCCACGAAAGACGGGTTCGAGAAGGTGGCCAATGAAATCAGCGAGGTAATCCACTCCGAGGTCAGGGCGCTCCTGGTCCAGAGGTCGGACAGGGAATGAGGGGCACCTGGGGTATCCTCCTCGCTCTCGCTCTCGCGTCCCATCCGACCGCGGCAACAGCGCAACCGGATCCCTTCCAGCGTGGAGAGTCAACGGCGGGTCCGGGTCTGGACTCGATCCTGGTTGCAGCCATCCTCAAGCCTACCTGGAAGGGATACCGGCTCGGTTCCCATGGAGGCAGGTTGTTTGCCGATCTCAAGATCGCCGGGCGACCGGTCAGCGGTGCCGGGAAGTGGGGGGTGAATGCCTTTCTTGCAGGGACCGCGGTGAATGACCCCATGCCGGCAACTGCGTCATCGGGCCATGTGGGGGCTGGGGCTGTGTTGTCCCGTTACTTCAACGGCGGGGATGGGGCGATCAGGGTGAGTGCGGAGACGTATCGGCTGTCGACGGACGATGAACAGGCCGCAGCCAGAGAGATTGGCCTCGGCCTTACGGGTCTGGAGTGGGACTGGGGTCTCGAAGAACTGAGCCCCAGGCTGGCCGCTGGCGTCTACAGAGGCGGTGGGAGGTTCGAAGGGACCCGCGCGGAAATGGGTCTCACACTCGCGGGTGGAATGCAGAACCTTGCGCCACCGGGTTTTCGGGACATCGGGGCCTGGTTTGAACTGTACGGATCGTGGAGCGACTACTTCGACCCGGATGAGACGCCGGGAATGAAGGAGTATTCGTGGTACGTCGGCGGCGGGGTGGAACTGGATCGCTCCGCTTTGGCAATTTCACTTCGGCTCCGAATGGTCGACGCTTTCGACGCGGATTGCGCCGCGTGGAGCGAGTTGGCAGTGCGAATCTGGCCGGATGCGCGGTGACCCTGGCCAATATGGAAGGCCATCGTCCAGGTTAGAATCATCCAGGCCGCCTGCGCTTGCCGAACCGGACAAAGCGGCACCACACGCTTGGCCGATTTCAAGACTTCTGACGATGGAGGGCCTCATGACCCGTCACGCGATCACCCCGCTGCTGCTTCTGGCGGTCACCGCCTGCGCCGCGCCTGCCGACCAGACCGCCCAGTCCGCGCAGATCGACAAGGCCAGGCTCCACGGCGTCTGGCAGATCATGACGATCGAGAACCTCGAGACCGGCGAGGTCGACTCGATCGCGAACTACCGGACCATCTGGACCCACTACACCGACTCGCACTGGACCTACGTGTGGATGGACGCCGGCCGCGAGGGAAGCACGCCCGAGGATTTCGCCCAGCTTTCACCCGAGGCGCAGCACGCCGAGAACCAGGCCAAGATGCTGGACGACCAGGGAGAGTGGCGCTTCTGGGGGAGCGGTGGGGAGTGGTGGCTCGACGGGGACGTCATGGGCTACACGAACGTCGTGTCGATCGAGCCCTACCAGGTCCAGATGGGCGGCACCGAGAAGGTCGTCTATGTGAACGACACGGCGTACGCGTACCACACGGTGCCGGAGGGCGACGAGGCGGTTCTCGAGTTCACCCACCGCCGACTCGACACGATGGGCGAGCTGCCCGTGACCCGTCAGGGCGACATCGATCCCGCGGACCTGCGGGGCAACTGGCAGATCACCTCCACGCGGAATCTGGCCACCGGCGAGGTGGACGAGGTGTGGCAGCACCGGACCGCCTGGTTCCACGTGACCGACACGCACTGGACCTATGTGTGGATGAAGAAGGGCCGGCCGGTCGTCACCCCCGCGGAACTCGCGAGTCTGGCACTCGAAGACAAGGTCGCGGCACGCCATGAGCAGATCTGGGACGATCGGAATCAGCCGGTGTTCTGGGCGAGTGGAGGCACCTACAGCATCGTGGACTCGATGTTCGTCGTGGGGCCGCGGGTCCTCTCGATCGAGCCGCACTGGATCGGGGTCGAGGGCGAGGAGCCGATCACGCAGCTGGACCGGGACGCGTATGTCTACCTTTCGCCTCCCCGCGCCGACGGAACCGTCACCGAGACGACGCACCGGCGGATCGACGGCTGACCCACGGGGCGGGGGTGCGCAGGCGTCCTTAAGCCCGGCCGCATCAGGCCCTGGCCAGAGCCCCGCGGTTGAACTTCCGCCGGTAGTACCGGGTCCAGAGGAATATCGCCGGGAGGCCCACGACCGTCGGCAGGATCCACGGGACGACAGCGAGCGGCCCGGCGAGGTCATACGCCCACAGGCGCTGGACTCCAAACACGATGAACGCGGTGTGGAAGGCGATGCCGCCGCCCAGCATCGACCCGAGGTGGCTGTAGAACCAGCCCATGTGCTGCGCGCCCGGGTTCCGCATCAGCCGCAGCATGTTCCGCCCTGTGAAGAGGCCGATGGGGCTCAGTCCCAGCAGGATCGGTGAAATGTCGGACCACACGGCGAGGGCGAACGCGATAAGGGTGACGCTGCCGGCCATGGACGCCCAGGCCAGTGCCTCATGGCCCGGAGTGCGCAGCGTCTCCGGCGCCCTGCGCGTGGCCAGAGCCCGGATGGCCTGGCGCACCGTTGCGAAGGTCACCAAACCGAGATAGCCCAGGAACAGGGAGATGCCGTAGAGGTCGGGTTGGTCCGCGACCCGGATTCCCTGGACTTGGTAGGAGACGATCCGTCCCGCCGCCGCGGTGACCGCCGACAGCGTCACGACGTAGGCGCAATAGACGAAGACGCGTCCGGCGCGCACATGCGTCTTCCCGCCCTTGCGCGCGAACACGGGAATCCAGAACGCCGCGAGGCCTACGAATCCGGTCGCGACATGCGCGAGGATCAGGGCTTTGAACAGCAGGGACAGGATGGTCATGTCGGAATGCCCTCGTCGCGACCTGTCTCGACACCCGCCGCGGCCTCGGCGAGGGGCCTGGTCGACGCGAGCCTCCGGTCGACCGCCGCCAGCGTCTCGTCGCACCAGGTGACCTTGGACCGGAGGGAGTGAATGCCCATCCGGAGCGTTGCGAACTGGTGGAATCCCGCGTCGCTGTAGTACTCCGGGGCGTCCCCGTAGTTGGTGACGATATCCTGCTCGATCGCCCGGAGTTGGGCCAGCCAGCGCGAATGGTGCTCCCGGAGCGCGGTCATGAAAGCGCGGGTCTCGTGGATATCGCCGATCGCGTCCATGAAGTACAGCTGGGCCAGGTACGCGAACCGCTCGGTGCCGACCGCCGGTTCGCCGCGCAGCCAGTTCAGCAACTCGGCCCGGCCCTTCTCCGTCACGGTGTAGACCTTGCGGTCGGGTCCCTTTGGGGACGGCTCCCGGCGGCTGCGGAGCATCTCGCGCTGCTCGAGACGCTTGAGGGTTGGGTAGATCTGGCTGAGCCGGGCGGACCAGAAGTGCCGCACGGTGTCGCTGAACACGTTCTTGAGGTCGTAACCGGTGGCCGGCTCGCGTAGCAGGCCCAGGAGAATGTGATCGAGGCTCATTCGCTATGTCACTCCAGTCACTATATCAATGTCGATATAGTCACTATATAAGGATTGCTATAGCGATGCAATGCTATCTGCTCGAAAGCTCCGCTTCCAGGTCGTCGAGGGCGACGGGCCAGCGCGGGTGGCGGGCGGCTCTGATCCGTTCCAGCGGCCCGGCTACGACGGTCACGAAGGTGGCCGGGTCGAGGTACTCCCGCGCGACCGCCTTGACGTCCTGGGCCGCGACGGCCGCGACGGCCTCGGGCCACGCCATCAGGCCCTCCGTGCTGCCGCGGCGCACGTGCTGCACCGCGAACGTCTCGCTCGCGCTGGTCGGGAGTTCCAGTGAGCGGCGCCAGGCAGCGTCGACCAGCCACCCCTTGGCGCGCGCGACCTCGGCTTCGGTGACCGGCTCGGCCGGATCGTGCATGCGCTCCAGCTCGTCGAGGCTGTAGCGGACGAGGGGCGCCACGGCCTCGGGGCGGCCACCCGTGCGCACGAGGAGGAGGCCGCTGCCGGACCCGGTCACGGGGATCTCGAAGTCGTCCCGGTTGGCCAGGCCGCGCATCTCCCGCGCTGCGATGTTGAGGCGCTCGGCGAGGATGAAGCGGAGGGCGGCCAGAGCAGCCCGATCCGACTCGGGAACGGCACCCAACGCGCGGCCGATGGCGATCCAGCCCTCCAGGCTCGGGACATCCACGGCGTGGAAGCGGCTGGAGCTCCCGCCGGGCTCGCTGGCAGCGGACTCCGGGGTCGGCTCGATCACGTTGGCCTCCGGTGCCGGCCCGCCTCCTGGCGCCCAACCCCGGGTCGCCGACTCCAGGACCGCGGCCACCTCGTCACGGGAAACCGCGCCGCCGATTCCGAACACCACACGGTCGGCTGCCAGGCTTCTGGCGGCCAGCGCCTGCAGTGCGGCTGGCGAAACCGTCGTGCCGGCGTCCGGAGGGGCCAGGGGATAGCCGTGTATCCGCCGCTCGAGCTCGACCTTGGGGCGGAAGCCGCCCCCGACGATGCCGGCCATCGGCATGCTGTAACCGGGGCCCGTCCGGTACGCTCGGATCGCCGCGGGGTTCAGGTCGGGATTCCGCACGAGCTCGACGAGCAGTTCCAGCCCCTCCTGCCAATCCTCCGGAAGCACATGGAGTGAAATGTGGGTAGCGTCGAGCGTTTCCACGGCGCTCAGCGACGTCCCGAACTCGGCCAGGCGAAACGAGAGTGGCCGGCTTGCTCCCGCGGCCCCTCGCGTCGTCATCAACCGGGTCAGAAGGGCCGATGCGCCGGCCTCGCCTTCGGCCTCGTGGAGCCGGCCCAGGGGCAGTGCGGCCGTCAGGCGCACAAGCGGGTCGGAAGCGGCGGCGGGCACGACGTACGCCAGCACCCCGCTCGATGTCTCGTATAGGGACTCGCCCGGGTCCGGCGGCGTGAACGCGGCGGGTCCAAGCGCGAGCTCGCCCGGATCGGGCCAGTCGTGCTCGAGTATTGGTCGCGAGCGGCCGGGCAATGTGTCGTCGGCGCCGCTGCAGCCGGTCAGTGCGACGACGGCGAGCGCCGCGGGGGCCGCCAGGGTGCGGGCCAGCCACCACCGCCGCTGGGATCGCACGTCCGTCGACAAAGCCACCCGGCACGCGACCTGCCCCCCCGCCCTCATCGTCCGTCTCCCGGCAGATCCGCCCACAGGAAGTCGAGCCAGCTTGGCCCACTCCCCTCGGCCGGCTCGGCGCGCGCCACCGCGATCACGCGGTTGGAGGGCACGAAGTACGTCGACGCCACCCGCTGCACATCCGCCGTCGTGGCCGCGTCCCGTGCCACGATGAGGTTGGGCAGGACCCTCCAGTTGTTCATCGTGTAGTGGTGCCCGATCAGGAAGGCCAGTTCCTGCGGATTGTCGAGAAACTCCGCCCATTCGACGCGGAGCCGCTTGCGTGCACGGGCCAGCGCACCGGCGTCGATCCGACCCTCCCGCAGGTCGCCGATCGCGGAGAGCAACGTGCGCTCGACGGCCGCGAGGTCGCCATCCGACCCCGCCTGCGCCACCAGGTTGAACGCGCCGGGCGACCCGAAACGGTGCGTGTGGATCACCCGGAAGTCGGCGGACACCGAAGCCGACAGGCCGCTCGCCGCCAATCTCTGCCCGGCCATGCCGTGAGGCCCGCCGAGCAGCGCCGCGATCAGGTCCAGCACCGGCCGGTCGGGGTGTCCCATCCCGGGGATCCGATACCGCACGTGGACCTGTGGCGACAGCGGCTCCGTCCAGTCCAGCCGAACCGATCCGCCGGGCACCTGTTCCGATTCGATGTCCAGATCGGCCGGGGGTTCGGGCCCTCGGGGCAAGGCTCCGAAGTAGCGCTCCGCGAGGGGTACGATTTGGTCCAGGGTCGCGTTGCCGACGAGCACCAGCGCCGCGTTGTTGGGCACGAAGTAGTCGTCGTAGATCCGCCACATCGCCTCCCGCGTGAAGTTGGCGAAGTCGGGGAGGTGCCCGCCGTCGGGCGTGTACACCGGATGGGACTGCGCAGTCACCCCGTCGATCGCCTCGTTGAAGCGGGTCTGCGGCCGGCTCAGCCCCCCGAGGACCTGCTCCAGCACGGTGAAGCGCTGCGACTCCCAGCCCCTGAGGACCGCGTTGGTCATGCGTTCCGCCTCGACTCGGAAGAAGAGTTCCATGTGCTCCGGCGGGAGCGCCATGTTCATCTCCATGTAGTCCTGCTCGGTGCTGGCCGGCACCGGGTCGGTGTGGCGCACGTATCCGCCGTGCTGCATGTACCACTTGTAGGTGGTCCAGAACTCCCGGTACTCGTTGTCCCGGTCCTCGAGCTGGTAGAGCCGCTCCCTCAGCGCCCGCATCTCGGGCGTGGTCGGCCAACCCAGCTCGTCGAAGAAAACGCCCCGCTCCCGAAGCAGATTGCGGTCCCGGTTCCGCACCGCGATGAGCTCCTGCTCGGTGTCGTGGATCTCCTGCAGGATGGGCAACTCGGCGGCGAGGTCATGGGTGCCGAGCGTGGTGGTCCCCTGGTGAATGACGTGCTCGAGGAAGTGAACGATGCCGTGCAGCCCCTCGGGCTCCAGCATCGAACCGACTCGAACCCACAGGTTGGCCGCAACCCGCGGCGCCCGGTGGTCCTCGACGAGCAGGATCGTGAAGCCGTTGTCGAGGACGTGCTCCTGGACCTCGAGGGGTGGGGAAGGGGATTGGGGGATGAGGGCGGCCTCCGGCGGGCCCTCGGACGGCCCCGCCTCCGAATCAGGTGCCGTTGGCCACGCAATGGCAGCAAATGTGCCCGCGGAAGCGACGAAAAGGAGCGTCTTCATGACTGCCACCCCTCTGATGACGTAGTGCCGATCCATGCTCCCATCAGAATGTGGCGCAGCGCTGCCTCCGGCCAGTGGCTGGGTTCGAGGCGACGAGCTTCGTCCACTGCTAACAGGTAGCGGGAGCCCCGGGAAGCCGGGTTGCCAAGTCGTACCGCGTTACGGTACATTCCGCGATGATCCGATCCCTTCGGCACAGGGGTCTCAAGCGGTTCTTCGAGCGCGGTGACCGCCGAAGGCTCCGACGGTGACGTGTATGACGTCGACCTGCTCGACTACCATTGAGACACGGAGGCTGACACCATGCCGATGAAGGATCCTCCCCATCCCGGATTGAGCATCCGAATCGATTGTTTGGAGCCTTTGGGCCTGTCCGTTACCCGGGCCGCCGAGGTCCTTGGCGTGGCCCGTCACACGCTTTCCCGGGTTCTCAATGGTCACGCGGCGATTTCTCCGGAGATGGCGATCCGCCTGGAGAAGGCAGGGTGGTCGAACGCCGACTTCTGGATGCGGCGCCAAGCGGCGTACGATCTCGCACAGGCACGGATGCGGGAGGATCGGATCAAGGTGGAGCGATACACGGAGCAGGTGGCTGGCTGAAGTGGGTTGACTCGGACGCCCCCCGCCTCCGAATCAGGTCCAGCGGCCCGTCTTCACGCTCCCGCCGGGACTCTCCTGGAATCCGCCTGGGGTTGCCATCCAGCTTGCGGAGGTCGGCCAAACTGGCCAAGAGTTAGATTCGCACAACGCTTGTTGCTTCTCGGATGCACGCGTGTCCGAACAACGGCCTGCCTCGCCCGCGCTGTTTCCCATGGATAGAGTCCCTTCCGCAGCGGTTCATGCGTGTGTCGACGGAACCCGTCGGCATCTAGCAGCCCGTGGACGGAATCCTCCCGGCATTCGAGCGGCAATTCATCCGGGCTGGACCGCTTCGCTCTGCGTTGCTCCTCAGCCGAATAGCGGTGCTATTCGCCCTTTGTCGCGCCTTGCCAGCCCGGCGCCTTGCAGCTCTCGGTGCTCGGGCGGCTCTATCCACGGACTGCTGGCGCTCGCCTTGTATTTCGCGTTCGCTCCCTTGCTGGCCGTTCCCCAGGTCTACGCGCAGGAGCCGGAGCAAGTGCACGTGTTCGAGGGCAATGTGCGCGATGCGGCTACCGGCGCACCGCTGGCGGGAGCGCACGTAGCGGTGGTCGGGAAGGAAACCTGGGCGGTGACCCGCGGGGACGGGAGCTTCCACCTGACCGGGTTGGCCGCGGGCGGGTACGTCCTTCGGGCCGACCGCCTGGGATACCGGGGCGCCACCGCGGTAGTGACCGTGGGGACCGAGCGTGCCCGCCGGGCGGTGGCGGAGTCGGCAGAGGTCGTGATCGAGTTGGAACCCTCTCCCATTGCGCTGGAGGACCTGGTGGTGACGGCCACGATCAGCGAGCGCGCCGCGGCCGAGGCGCTCCGGCCGGTCAGCGTCATGACGGGCGATGTCCTGCAGCGCCAGATGACGGCGACCGTCGCGGGCACCCTGGCGTCGATGCCGGGGATGGCCGCCACCAGGATGGGCCCATCGGTTGCGCAACCGGTGATCCGGGGACTGAGCGGGGATCGGGTGCTGATGCTCGAGGACGGGATTGCGGTTGGAGATGCCTCCAACCAGGGCGCGGACCACACCACCGCACTCGATCCGTCGTCGGCACGGCGGATCGAGGTCGTGCGCGGTCCGGGTGCGCTGCTCTACGGGGGCAACGCGCTGGGCGGGGTCATCAACGTCATCCGCGACGAGATTCCGTCTGCCGCGCCGCATCACCTGACGGGCGCGGCGACGTTGCAGACGCAGACAGCGACCGGCTCGCTGGCCGGCAGCGCGACGGCCGTGTTCGCCATCGCGGAGCGCGTGCCGCTGCGTGTGGAGGTGGCCGCGCGGACGGCGGGAGACCTGAAGACCCCCGTCGGCACACTTCTCAATACCGACGGCGAACTGTGGAGCGGGGGTGCGGGGACGGCCTACGTGGCCGATTGGGGTCGCCTGGGGACGTCCTTCCGCGGCTACCGCAACTACTACGGCATCCCGGGTGGTTTCGTGGGCGGGCACGAGGAGGGGGTGCGCATCGAAATGGAGCGCGTCTCGTCGAAGTTCCGGACCGTGGTCGATGAGCGGCCGGTCGGGCCCTTCCACAATCTCCGCTTCGACGCGACTCACACCTGGTACACGCACCGCGAGATCGAAGCAGCGGGCATTCTGGGCACGCTCTTCGAACAACAGAGCGCGAGCGCGGACGTCCTGGGCCGGCATCGGAGGTGGGGACCGTTTGCGGCGGGTGCCATGGGCGGCCGTGCGTCGTGGGAGGACTTCGGATACGGGGGATCCCTGCACACGCCGGACACGCGTCGGTTCAAGGCGGCCCTGTACCTGCTCGAGGAGGTCGACCTGGGCTCCATCCAGATCGAGTCGGGGCTCCGCTACGACTGGACCCTGGTCGATCCGGGGGAAGATCGGGTTTCGGACATCGGTGAGATCCGCGACCGCAGGTTTCACTCGTTGTCCGGGTCGCTGGGTGTCCTTTACAAGTCCGCCTCGGGGCTCGTGCTTGGTGCCAGCGTGGTCCGGGCTTTTCGCACACCCGACGTCACCGAACTCTATTCGGAAGGGCCGCATCTGGCGGCCTACGTCTTTGAAGTCGGAAACCCGTCTCTGGAGGGCGAGGTCGGGCGGGGGCTCGACGTGTTCCTCCGCTACGAGTCCGACCGGCTGAGGGCCGAGTTGACCGGCTTCCACAACGACATCAGAAACCACATCTACGGGGAGGACACGGGCCGTTTGAGCCGCGTGCTCCTCCCCATCTATCAGTTCCGGGGCAGCGACGCGGTGTTCAGCGGCTTCGAAGCCGGCGTGGACGTGGACGCCGGGCGCGGGCTGGCGCTGGAGGGAGTGGCCTCAATGGTGAGGGGCAGTCTCAAGGGGACGGGCCAGCCCCTGCCTCTCGTTCCTCCGCTCAAGGGTCATGTGGCCCTGAAGTACGAGAGGCCCTCGTGGTATGTCCGGGCGGAGGCCGAGATGGCGGACCGGCAGGACCGGGTTGGCGAATTCGAGGCGCCCACGAACGGGTACGCCGTCTTCAACGCCGCGGCAGGGGTGCGGCTTACCCTCGGCGGACGTCTGAACGTCCTGACCGTAAACCTCGTCAACGCCGCGAATGCAGAGTACCGCAACCACCTCTCGCGGGTGAAGGAGATCATGCCGGAGGCCGCGCGGGGTCTGAACGTCATGTATCGGGTGGTGTTCTGATGCGCGCGTGCAGATCTGTCAGCGTGCCAGCCAGGCGCTGAAGCGTTCGTTCAGTTCGTCCTGGTTGTCGACCCAGAACGCCCAGTCGTAACGAAGCGCACGATCCACGTTGTCCGCGCTGGCCGGCATGTGGGGGGCCATGTCGACACCCGCGACTACATGGGTCGTCACCAGCGGCATGCCTGATCTGCGTGCCGGAGAATAGGAGATGCGGCGGGCGATCCGGGCCAGCGACTCGGCGCTGGTGCTGAAGGCCACGTATTCCAGAGCCTCTTCCAGCCTCGGTGTACCCGCGACGATCCCGACCTGACCCACGTCCAGCAACTGTCCGTCCCACACGATCACGAACGGTTGGCTTTCCAGGATCTGGGCATTGAAGATGCGACCGTTGTACGCCGTGCTCATGACCACTTCCCCGTCGGCCAACATCTGCGGTGGCTGGGCGCCCGCCTCCCACCAGACCACCTCGTCCTTGATCGTCTCGAGCCTCGCAAAGGCCCTGTCCAGGCCCTCGGGCGTCTCCAGCGTGGCGTACACCTCGTCGAGCCGCACGCCATCGGCGATCAGTGCGAACTCCAGGTTCACCTGCGGCACCCGCCGCATCCCGCGGCGGCCCGGGAACTTCTCCAAGTCGAAGAAGTCGGCCATGGTGGCGGGCTTTTCGCCAGGGAAGTTCTCGTCGCTGTACGCGTACACGGTCGACCAGTACAGATTGCCCACCCCGCACTCGGTGTGGCTCTCGGCTACGAAGTCGTCGGCCGCGGGAGTGCCGTCGGGTCCGGGAGGCAGATCGTCGATGTCCATCAACTCGAGCAGCCCCTCGTCGCAACCCCGCACGGCATCGGCCATTTCCAGGTCGACCACATCCCAATGGATGCTGCCGATGTCCACCTGCGCCCGTATCTGGGCCAGGCCGCCGTTGTAGGCCTCCAGGCTGATGCGGATGCCGGTCGCCTCGGTGAATGGGATGTTGGCGCCCTCGTCAACGGCGCGCGCGTAGGATCCGCCCCAGGACACGACGGTGATCGACTGCCCGGCGATGGGGAAAAGCGGGACGCTGGAAAGGAGCGCACCGAGCCCCAGGGTGGTCACCGTGGGCAAACGTCTCACGACACCTGCTCTCATACCGCCTCTCCTTCGTGCTTGAGTGCACGGCAATCGCTCGCCGCTGATTCGTGAATGTAAATCTAACATTACATAATGTAATATTTACTTTACATCCCTCCCGGCCTCCTCGCTCTTACCGGCGGATCCGGCTCCGCCAGAATCTGCACCGCCTCCGTCTCCAGCAGCCGCATCGCCTCGGCCACCGCGGCCTCCAGCTGCGGATCGCGCCCCGCGATCACCTGGGCCGGGATCTGCCGCACCTCGATGTCGGGCGCGACGCCCTCGTTCTCCACCTTCCACTCGCCGGTCAGGTCGAAGAAGCCGCCGCGCGGCGCGGTCACCAGACCGCCGTCGATGAGCGGGGGCACGTCCCAGATGCCGACCAGGCCGCCCCAGGTGCGCGTCCCCACCAGGGGCCCGATGCCGCGGAAGCGGAACATGTAGGGAAGCAGGTCGCCGCCCGACCCCGCCGCGTCGTTGATGATCATCACCTTCGGGCCCCAGATGCCGGCGCCGGGCAGGCGGAACGGCGTGCGGTCGCCGGCGGGGTTGTTGAAGTAGCCCATCAGGGGCCGGGCCATGAGGTCGACGATGTAGTCGGCCGCCGAGCCGCCCCCGTTGTAGCGTTCGTCGACGACCGCGCCTTCCCGGTCCTGCTGCGCGAAGTAGTAGCGGTTGAAGTAGGTGTAGCCGCCCTGGGCGGTGTTGGGCAGCCAGACGTAGGCGAGGCGGCCGCCGGACATTTCGTCTACCTTGCGGCGGTTGTTCTCCACCCATGCGCGACTGCGCAGGGCGCCCTCGTCGGCCACGGGGACGACCTGCACGACGCGCGAACCCTCACCGTCCGGCGTCGCGCCGACCCGCAGGCCCACCTGCCGCCCCACCGTGCCCTCGAACAGGCTGTACGGGTTGGTCGGCGCGCTCAGTTCGACGCCGTCGACGGCGATGATGTAGTCGCCCTCCGCGACATCGATCCCGGGGGCGCTCAGCGGCGACTCGAGCCCCGGGTTCCAGTTCTCCCCGGTGTAGATGCGGGCGATTCGGTAGCGGCCCGCATCCTCCTCCAAGTCCGCGCCCAGCAGCCCGACCGGCACGGTCTCGACGTCGGGGTTGTCGCCGCCGAAGACGTACGAGTGCCCGATCGCGACCTCGCCCGCCAGCACGTCGAGGAGGTAGTTCATGTCGGAGCGGTGGCCAACGTGTTCGATCCAGGGCGCATACATGTCGAAGGTGGCCGGCCAGTCGGCGCCGTGGACGTTCTCGACGTAGAGGAAGTCGCGCTGATAGCGCCACGCCTCGCGGAAGAGCTGCCGCCACTCCTCGCGCGGGTCGACGTGCATGCGCACCGCGGTGTCGAGGCGGCCGTCGCCGACGCTCGGGCTCCCGGAGGTGCCGACCACGCCCCACGACGGGCCGCTCCGGTAGAGGAGCTTCTGCCCGTCGGCCGAGACGCTGAACTGCTGCACCGGCGTCAGGAAGGGGGTGGCCTCGTCGTCCTCGAGCGAATAGCGGTAGAGGGTGCCTGCGCCGGGGCCCGTCAGTGCCGCGGCGGCAGCAGCGCCGCCCTCGCCGGGTCCCGTGAAGAAGACGACGCCTTCCGGTCCCGCCTTGAGGCCCGTGTAGTTGCGCGCGGGGATGCCGGCCGCGAGGATGCGCTGCCCCATCCCCTCGAAGTCGATGCGGATGTCGTCGCCGCCGGTGCCCGAACCGTCGCCGCCGCCCGCGTCTCCGCCCTCATCCCCCTCCTCCTCGGTCTCGTCGCCCGCGCCCTCGATCTCCTCTTCGTCGCTCGTCGGCAGGAAGGGGGAGGGTGCGTCGGCCTGCAGCACGGCCAGGTACAGCGCGCGGCGGACCGGACGCTCGTACGAGGTCATGTCGAGCCAGCCGGTGTTGAGGCCATAGTCGGTGCTGGCAAGGAAGTAGAGGTACTCGCCGCCCGCGTCCCAGGCGGGGGAGAGCGCGTCGGAGAGGCCGTCGGTGAGCTGGCGGGTGGTGCCGTCGGCGAGGGAGTGGACCATGACGACGTGGAACTGGCTGTCGAGGCGCTTGGCGTAGGCCAGCCAGCGGGAGTCGGGGGACCACACGGGGTCGATGGTGCGCAGCGGGTGCGCGTACCGGTCGGTGTCGACGAGGGTGACGTCGCCGCTCGCGACCTCGACGCGCCAGATGTTGAGGTCGGTGTCGGTGAAGGCGAGGTGCTCCGAGTCCGGGGACCAGGTGGGGGTGAAGAAGAAGGTCGGGTTCGGGATGACGATCTCGCGGGGCGCCTGCATGCCGTCCTGGGTGCCGATCATGAGGCGGTACTCGCCGGACGCGTCCGAGAACCACGAGATGTGGCGGCCGTCTGGGGACCAGGCGGGGGCGCGGTCGGCGGCTCCGGAGGTGCGGGTCAGGTTGCGCCAGTCGCCTTCCTCGGCGGGGACGGTGAAGATGTCGCCGCGGGCCTCGAAGAGGGCGCGCACGCCGGTGGGGGAGAGCGACGCGTTCTGCAGCGCACCGCCCACGTCCTCCCAGTGGGGGCGCAGCCAGGGGAAGTCGCCGCGCACGGTGATGTCGACGCGGTTGGTCGCGCCCGTGGCCGGGTCGTGGAGGTGGATGTAGCCGCCCTGCTCGTAGACGATGGCGCCGCCGCCCGCATCGAGGCTCTTGACGTCGAAGTCGGCGTGCCGGGTGATCTGGCGGACTGCCTGCGTGCCGGTGTCGTAGGCCCAGATGTTGGTGGCCCAGTCGCGGTCGGAGAGGAAGTAGACTTCGTCGCCGAGCCAGACGGGGTCGAGGTCGTTGCTGTCCTCCCACGGGACCTCCTCGAGCACCCAATCGTCGGTGTCCACGATCCACACCGGGTTGACCTGGCCGCCGCGGTAGCCGCGCCATTCGGGGTCGTTGAGGCGGCGCTGCTGGTAGGCGAAGCGCGCACCGTCGGCCGAGAAGTCGCCGGTCATGCCCCGCGGGAGCGGCATCTCGTCGGGCAGGCCGCCGTCAAGCGACACCGTGAAGAACCTGGGGTAGGCGATCGGCGCGCTGGTGCGTCCGGAGTTGAAGACGACGCGGGTGCCGTCGGCGTTCCAGCCGACGACCTGGTCGGGTCCGGGGTGCCAGGTGAGGCGTTTGGGGTTCCCTCCTTCGGAGGGCAGGACGTAGACGTCGAAATTCCCGTCGTACTGGGCGCTGAAGGCGATATGCCTGCCGTCAGGGGAGAAGTGAGGGTCGGTCTCCTGGCCCTGGAAGGTGGTCAGGCGCCTGGCCTCGCCTCCCGACCGGGATACGATCCACAGGTCGTTGGCATACGCGAACGCGACGTGCGTGTCACTGACCGTGGGCTGGCGCACGAGGCGGGTGGGTTCCTGGGCGGTGGCGGGCGAGGCGAAGGCGAGGGCCGCCGTGGCGAGCAACGCCGAGGCGAAGGTGGCGACGCGCCCGATCGGCGCGGAAACGGTTCGTGTGGTCACGGCTGGGACTCCCTTGGGCGCGACTGTTCTCAATGACGTCCCGCTTTGCGGGTTGAAAGCGGGCAATTGACGATAGTCGCTTCGGGTGCTCAGCGCAGTGTGGGCTCGCTCATCCAGGCGGGGATGTCCCGTCGGCCGTGCAGGACGCGCCATACGTCGATGTGCCCGTGCCCCTCCATGTAGAAGACGATGTAGGGGTAGGACTTGAGCGCCCACGACCGCATGCCGGGCAGATTGAGCTCATGTCCGTAGCGGGGAGATCCGGATCCCGGATGGCGAGAGATGTGCCGGAACGCGGCCTCGAGCGCACCGATCAAGCCGAGCGCGATGTCCGCTCCGCCCGCCGCCAGAGGGTGGGATACCGCCTCGTCCACGTCCTGCCGGGCCAGCGCCCGCAGAATCACGGGCTTTGCGGTCACGCCTGCGACTGTTGCCTGATTCCGGCTCGCAGGTGGTCGAAATACGCCTCGTCGGCCTCAACCGAGGGAACTGATTCCCCGCCTTCCAGGAGAAGGCTTCGCAGGCGCTGGCGATCCTTGTCCCGCCGAATGAGCTCTCGGATGTATGCGCTCGATGTGCCGTATCCGCGATCGGCGACCTGTTCGAGGACGAATGACCGAAGTTCCGTCGGAAGGGAGATGTTCATGGTTTTCATGGAGGAACGGTAGCCGTCATGGCAAAAAATGGCAACACCCTCCGCTTGTCCGCCAAATTGGCCCGGTTTTGGCGGACAAACGGGCCGTGGCGACGTCTCGCGACTGGCGGGGCCACGCGCAGGCATGTTTTGCCGCAACGCTCGGTGCCCCCTTCCTCCGTGCCGTGCGCCCCGGCCTACCGCTCTCTCGAGATCACCGGCAGCACGATGTGCGACGCCCTTTCACCCCCGTGGAACACACGCTGGGTCGCCACCACCGCCTCGTCGGCAGACACCATGGCCGCATTGTCGGCGCCGCTGTTCAGGTTCGGCAGGTAGTAGGGATACCAGCTCGACGAGACCTCTATGCCGATGCGGTGGCCTTCCAGGAAGCGGTTTCCGGTGCCGCGCCAGAACCGGAGCGTGTACTCGTAGACCTCGTCCGGCTCGATGGTGCTCAGCTGGGCGCTGTTGAAGCGGCCCTCGTTGTCGGGGTCGCGGTTGCGGGCGCGCATGACGGCCTCGGTGAGGAGTGCTGAGTAGCCGTCGGGACCGATGTCGACGAGGCGTACAAACCAGTCGGTGTCGCTGGCGGAGGTTGAGGCGTAGAGCTTGACCTCGATCGGGCCGGTGACCTCGACGGCTTCCTCGAGTGGAGGTGTGCGGTAGACGAGGACCTCTTCGCCTGCCGCCGAGGCGCGCGTGTCGAGGGCGCCGTCGATGTGGCCGTTCTTGTTGGGCCAGGTGTCGAACGGGTCTCGGGTGGGGTTGAGGGGGTCGTAGACGTAGGCGTCCTGGCCTTCGTCGGCGGGGACTGTGGTGGTGAGGAGGCCATCGCCGCCGGACGAGTTCGCCCCCTCGGTGCTGGTCAGGTAGTAGTTGGTCCACTCGGTCTGGGGCAGGGGCCAGTCCTCTTCGGCGTGCCACTTGTTTTCGCCCATGACGAAGACGTAGACGGGCGGGTCGTCGGTGACGCCGTTGTCCTCGCCCTTGAGGAAGTGATCGAACCAGCGGGCGACGTAGCCATCGACATCGATCACGGCGTCGGGGCCGTAGTCGATTCCGCCCGAGGACTGGGTGTTGATGCCGTGGACCCAGGGTCCGATGACCATGCTCGGGCGCCGGGCCTCCGGTGTGGCGCCGTGCTCCTTCATGCCCAGGTAGTTCATGGGGGAGCCGGGGTAGTTGGCGTCGAACCACCCCGTGTATGACAGCGATGGAACGGTGATGTTCGAGTACGACTCGGGGGTCTGGTAGGCTATGCCCTGCCAGTACTCGGTTGCCGAGAGATTGTTGTGATACCACTCCTCAAACCACGGGCCCGAGCGCAGGCCGCGTGAGGCGTTGATCTCGATGTATGGCGTGTGGGGGGGATCCTGGCGGTTCTCCGACCAGCCCAGATAACCGCCCTGGCCGGCGATCTGCTGGGTGCGGCCGGACAGCATCGCCGCCCAGTCGAGCATCCACCCGCCCACGAGCACGCCGTTCTGGTACGGCAGGTTCTCGAAGTGGTCGGGGGGCGCGACTTTTGGCGCGATGGCCGCAAGGCTGGGCGGTGCGGTGCTGGCCGTCCACCACTGCGTCCATCCAAGGTACGAGCCGCCGATCATCCCCACCTTGCCCGTGCACCACGGCTGCGCCGCGATCCACTCCACGAGGTCGTAGCCGTCGGTCTTGTGGAGCGGGTTGAACGGGTCCCATTCGCCCCCCGAGTCGTAGCGCCCGCGCACGTCGGCCGCGACCACCACGTAGCCGCGCTGGGCGAACCAGACGGCGCCCGTCCGCGCCCCGTTGTTATCGTAGGGCGTGGAGGTGAGGATGGCGGGGGCAGGATCCGATACCCCCTGGGGGGCATAGATGTCGACGGACAGCTCGACGCCGTCCCGCATGGGCACGAGAACGCCCCGCGTGACGTCCACGTCGTAGTCCGCGTCCGAGTAGTCGCCCGCGTCGGGCGCCTGGGCGTCCAGGCCGCAGGACACGGATGCGACGACCAGCAGAATCAGGCTTGCGAGTTTCCTGACCATTGTATCTCCCCGGTTGGTAGGGATCCGCGTTCCCCTCTGGCAGGGATCCGCGGAGGTGGTACGCTCTAATCGGCGGGGCCACCCCGTTGTGGAGTGACCCCGCCGGTTGATCAGTGGTTCAACGTGTGTCGACTCCTAACCGATGTTCGGGTTGGAGTCCCGCTCCCTGCGCGGGATCTGCATGCAGGTTGTTGTCCCGTAGGTGTTGCCGTCATACGGGTGGGTCCCGGTTGCAAAGGGCAGATCGTGGCGCAGGAAGTCCGGCAGCCGCCTCCCTTCCAGGAACAGCTCGCGGGTGCGCTCCTCCATCACCTGTCCCATGATTTCCGCGTTGTCGCCCACATTCGCCGGCTCGTACGCCGGGAGCCCCGCGGCCGCGTGGAAACCGTTGATGATGTCCACGGCAGTCTGTCCAAGCTCCACCTCGGCGATGATCAGCTTCGCTTCGGCGGAGTTTGCAATCGCGATGGGGCTGGTCCACGAGGGATACTTGTGGATGTGCCGGAGCGGCGATCCGTCCTGACCGATGCCTGCGAGCGTGCTCTCCACCCGCGGATCGACCACGCCGCCGAAGGTCGGATTCTCGCCATCCAGGGTCGGCTGGAGGTTCTCGTCGTTGAACTCCGGCGAGAGGAACCCGTCCACGTGGTTGTGCTGGTAGATGCGGTTGTAGCGGTAGAAGTCGGCGGACGAGTAGTTGGCGTCGAAGCGGAAGCCGTCCGGGACGGCCATCGCATCGGACACGGCCCCGGAGTTGTCCCCGAGGTGGAGGCGAATGGCCGCGCGCCGAATCCGGGCCGCTTCCGCCAGGTCCGACCGGCCGGCCCCCTGGGCGAGCGACATCGCTTCGCCCAGCGCCGCCTCGGCGTTCTGCATCATCTCGGTCTGGGACATGATGGGTCCGACGTCGATCGTCATCTCGCAGAACGCCTCGCCCAGGATGGCGCGCGAGAATGCGCCATAGGCCGCGACCGTCGCGATCTTGTCCGTCCGCTCGGACACGTCGGCGTCGTCCCAACCCTCCAGGCGCGTGCGCGACGACTCGGCTGAGACCCGTGCTTTCTGCACCGGCGTGAATACTCCATAGCCGAAGTTCGTGTTGCACTCTCTGACGTCCCGGTCCTGTCCGATCTTGCGGTGATCCCACTCGGTCATGACCAGCCACCCCGAGCTGTGTCTGAGCTCGTCGGTGAGCTGTCCGGACGCCGCGACGTACTGGCTGAACGCGCATTCGAATTCGCCGATCGCGCTGTTCACCAATACCTGGGCGACAGAGGGATTCTCGAGGTTCTCGGCGGCAACCTTGGTGGGCAGTTCGACCAGTAACAGGTCTTCGCATGCCGAATTGGTGATTGCGAGCATGAGCGCGAGACCGACCGCCGAAAGGCGCGACCGGTTCCGCCTGCGGGCGCTGTTCGTTTCATGGGTATACATGATTCCGTCTCTCCTTTCCTTGCGGTGGTCAATAGTTGAGGCGCACGGTCATGGCGACCGTCGTGGCCGGGGGCATCGAGGTCTGGTGGTACACGCCTCCTTCGCGTGACGCGTTCCATTGTCTGGTAAGTTCGACATCGATTTCGCGGCGGCCGAAAGTGCCCGACTGGGCCTCCCAGAGGTTGAACAGGTTGCGCGCGGCGATGTTGATCGAACCACCGTCGCTGCCGGCAAGGGACGCGATCTCGTCGGAGAGCGTGTACGAGAGCGAAACCTCACGCAGCTTGGCCAAGCCGCCCTTGAGGACGCCGGCCTGGAGCCAGTTCCCCACGATTTCGCTCATCGCGGCCAGCTGTGCGTCTTCGCGCTCCAGAATCTGCTGAGAGTTCTGGAAGAGCAGGTGGGAAGCGGCAAGGTCGCCGCTGATCTTGGTGTATCCACCCGAGAAGTCGACGAGGGCGAAGAGGCGGAGGTTCTCGAGGAACCGCACTGATGTGTTGACGCCGCCGTACCAGGTTGGGACCGAGGGCCCGCGGTAGACGGGTTGCGCCATCGAGCAGGGCACCATGCCGCCACCCTGTTCGGGTGTGGCTTCGCACTGGTCGTTGACGATGTTGCCGTTGGCGTCGAACTCCGCCGAAACCACGTTCTCGACGAAGACGGCTCCGACCGGCAGCCCTTCCTGGTGCCGCTGGCCGAAGTTGAAGATCGTCGGCAGGCCGCCCAGATCGACCACTTCGCTGTTGTTGGTCGCATAGTTGAAGCCGATGTCCCAGTCGAGATTGTCGCTGCGCAACAGCGTCGCCGTGGCCTCGACTTCGATGCCCCGGTTGTTGAGCTGACCGACGTTCACGAACTGCGTGCCCGCGAACCCGCTCGAGGGCGACACGGGCCGCGCGATGATCGCGTCCCTGGTGTCCTTGTTGTAGAAGGTGAAGCCCAGGCCGATCCGGTCATCCATGAGGCTGGCGTCGAACCCGACTTCCAGTTCCTCGCCGACTTCGGGCTTCAGGTCCGGGTTGCCCACCGCGTCGGTCGTCAGTCCCGGCTGGTCGCCGCCCGCGGTAATGGGCGCGTAGAGTCGGCGCGCAGCGAACACATCGGGCTGTCTGCCTGCGCGTCCCCATGCGGCCCTCAGCTTGAGGTTGTTGATGAATCCTGCGTTGAAGAAGGACTCCTCGCTGAGCACCCAGGAGCCGCTGACCTTCGGGTAGAGGACGAAGTCGAAGTTCTCGCCGAAGGCGCTGTTGTCGTCGCCCCGGAAGGCCACCGTCGCGAACAGCCGGTTGTTCCAGCCGAGCTGCTCCTGCACGTAGACGCCCAGCGTCTTGTTCTCGATGAAGTCTTCCCACCCTGTCTTGACGGCGGCCGAGGAGACGGTGCCGGGACCGGGGGCGGGGAACTGGTCGCCCACGGCTCCGAATTCGTGGGTCTTCTTCACGTAGTACTGCGCGCCGAAGGAGGTCTCGGACGTGGTGCCGAGGAAGGGAAGGTCGAATGTGGCGGTCGCACCGTAGTCGAAGTTGGCCTGCGTGACCGATCGTTCGGTGGTCTCCACATGCCCCAGACTCATCGACCCGAAGAAATCGGCGGCGCCCAGCGGAGACCGCGGCACCATGCGCCCCGAGATCGAGTTGCCGAAGTCCGCGCCCCCGGTGAAGCGGTGAACGAGCCATGGAAATGGATTGTGCCGGATCGTGCCGCTGGCGATGATCCGGTCTATCCCCTCGGTCACGTCCACGGTTTCCATTGCCCACGGCGGGGTCCAGTTCCAGCCCCGCCGCCGCTCATCTTCGGCCGCGGCGGGCGTGCCCCAGTAGATCGAGGACACGAACTCGATGGGGAAGGGGCCGCCCCCGTTGAAGCGTGACCTGGAGCGAACGACTCCCAGGTTCGTGGAGATACTGAGTTGCTCGTTCGGCGTTATCTCGAGGTTTGCCCGCGCCGAGTACTTGTTCTGGTGGTTCCATTCGACGAACCCTTCGTCGCGGTCCATCTGTGCCGACAAATAGTAGCGGAGCAGGTCGGTGCCGCCGCTCGACGAGATTCCGTAGGTCTGGTCGTGGCCGTAGGTGAACGGAATGCCGTGTCCAAGCGTCTGTTCCGACTTGAGGACCTCGAACTTCCGCACGCCGCTGGGCAGCATCTCGCAGTTGGGACAGGGAGCAGTCCCCTTGTCGTAGACCGCGGGCCATCGGTCCACGGCGTTGGACAAATAGGAGACGCCCTGCCGGACCGTGACTTCCCACCGCGGCGCCCCGGCCGTACCCCGCTTCGTGGTGATCTGGATCACGCCGGCGGAGGCCTCGGTGCCGTACAGCGTTGCCGCAGCGGGTCCCTTGATGACCTCGACGCTCGCGATCTCCTCGGGGTTCAGGTCGTTGAGGCGGCTCACGGAGCCTCCGCGCATCGTGCCGTTCCCCTGGTCGCTCCCAATGCGCGCGTTCGAGTTGTTGTCGATTCTGACCCCATCGACGTAGACGAGCGGGCTACTTCCCAGGCTCACGCTCCCGATGCCACGGATCTTGATGGCGCCGCCGGTGCCGACATTGCCCGGCCCGCTGGCCATGTTCAGCCCCGCAACGTTCGAGTTGAGCATCTCCTGGAAGGTGCCCGACTGGCCCACCTGGAGCGCCTCGGTCATGTCGAGCTGCGCGATGGTCGTACCGATGGCCCGTGTCTGGGAACCCCCGGCGGTGCCGGTGACCACGATGGCGTCCAGGTCGATCGCCGTCTCTTCGAGTTCGATCTGGATGGCCGCGTCTCCGGCATGGAAGACCTCGGTGTGGTCTCGGTAGCCGATCAGGACCACGCGCAGGGTCACGGTGGCCCCGGAAATGCCGGTGATCAGGAACCGGCCCGAAGAGTTGGTGCTCACCCCCTGGCCGGTTCCCTCGACGACGACCTGGGCGCCGGGGAGAGGCTGGCCCGTGCGGGCCGACACGACAATTCCGGTGACCACCTCCTGGAGGGATGGCGCGTGAGCCGTCGGCAGTTTCAGGACTGTCCGCTCGGCCTCGGCGATCGAGGCCATTGCGGCCTCCGGCCCCAACGCGACCGCAGGCGAGGCGGCGGCCAGGGCCAGACAGCCCGTGGACAACAGCTTCCCTAGACTTTGCATGATTCCATACTCCTCCCGCTAAAGGGTTGCGCTCGAAAGGGGGATGCAGCGGGGCGCGGGCGCACGAAGGGATGCGGAGGGGATATCCTGCCGATGGCCGATCCTGCCATGGCCGTTCTCCAACGAGTCCTGGCGCCGTCCCTAGCGTTCTCGCCCGGCGTGGCGCGTTGCTCGGTCAGGCTGCGTTCAGCCGAACCGCCGCTACCGGGGGCGAGCAACGCCGAACTGATGATGTACGAGTATGTATACGAAATCGCAAGAACAGATGAATACAACTATTCCACCGATTTGACCCAAAAGTAAAGTAAACATTGCATAATGTACTGCTTACTTTACAATGCGGATGATCATTCCGGCGATAGAGGGGGAATGTGCCGATTCCCGATGCGCTCTGGGCCAGGTCCCGATGCCTTCAGCGCGGCTCCTTCCACACCTCGCGACACACCCGCAGCCAATTGCCGCCGAGGATGCCGCGCACGTCGTCTTCACCATATCCTCGTTGCAGCATGAGGTCGGTGAGTTCGGGCAGCTGCTCGACCTCGAAGCAAGCGAGTGGCTCCCACATCCCCTGCTCTCTCCCGGGCCACTCGTCTGGACGCGCCTCGATGAACCGTCTCAGGAACTCCAGCCCAGGCTTGTCCAGGTTGTCGAGGCCGATGCCGACATGCCGCGGTCCCACCAGTTGCACGACATGGTCGAGGTGGCGGAAGTAGGTCTCGGTGGTCGTGTCGCCCAGGTAGAATCCCGCGCTGGTGATGCCGATCACGCCTCCGCCGGCCGCGCACGCTTGAATCTGGTTGTCGCGGACGTTGCGGAAGTGCTCGCGGATGGAGTGGCACCCGAGGTGCGAGAAGATCACCGGCGCCTGCGACACCTCCATCATCTCGAGTGTAGTGCGGTAGCCTGCGTGGGCGGCGTCCACGAGCATGCCGACGCGATTCATCTCGTGGACGACCTTGATGCCGAACTGGGTGAGCCCGATGTCGATCCGGTCCGCCGAGCCCCCGCCGATCGAGTTGACGAGGTTGAAGATGGGGTGCACGAAGCGGACGCCGAGCTTGTAGTAGGTCTCGATCAGGTTGAGGTCGCGCTCCAGGCAGCGAAACCCCTCCAGATGCAGGCCGACCGCGAGCTTGCCGTTGCGCCTGGCGGACAGGATGTCGTCGGCGGTGTTGACCAGCACGTAGCGGTCGGGCCGGCTCAGGATCTGGTGGCGGCAGCGGGCGATCCGCTGCATGGCCTCGCCGATGTTGTGGCGGTCGCCGGCGGGGTGGACGGACACGAAGTCAACCCCGGCCGCCTGCCACCGCGGGAACAGGCGGGAGTCGTTGCCGTGATCGGGTTCCCAGACGAAGACCATGTCCCACACCAGGGCATCGTGGTGTAGGGCGGCGGCGCGGGGGGAGACCGCCCATTCAGCCATGTCGTTGCCCATCGGCTACTGCTCCCACTCGATGTGTCCATCCACCGCGATGACCTGCCCGGTGACCCGGCTCGCCCCCTCCGACGACAGGAACACGGCCATGTCGGCGATGTCCTCGGGCTCCACCTTGCAGCGCATGGAGATGAACTGCAGGAACTCGTCCTCGACCTCGGTCGTCGAGCGCCCCTCCTGGTCGGCGATCCGCTGCACGATCATGCGCATGCGCTCGTTGTTGACCATCCCCGGCTGGATCGCGTTCACGCGCACGTTCCACGGCCCGAGTTCGCGCGCGGCCGTCTTCGTCAGTCCCTCGACCCCCCACTTCGACACGTTGTAGACCGAGCGATTGAGCGGCAGGGTGCGCACGCTGCCCGTGGAGATGTTGACGATCGATCCTTCGCGCCTGGCCTTCATCCCCGGTACCACTGCCTTTGTCCAGAGGAAGGGGCCGTAGAGGTTGACCCGCATCGTGCGGTCCCATTCGTCGTCCGGCATCTCGTCGACCGGAGCGCGGGGACCGGGGATGGCCGCGTCGTTCACGAGCACGTCCACCCCGCCCATGGCCTCCTCGGCGTCGCGCATGCCGCGGGTCACGTCAGCGGGTACGGACACATCGCCCATTGTGCCCGAGAAGGCCGCGCTCTCGCTCAGCGCCTGCGCCACGGCCTCGGCGTTGATGTCGAAGATGTGGACCCTGTAGCCGGCGGCCGCGAACCGCTCCGCGATCACGCGCCCGATTCCGCTCGCTCCTCCGGTGACGACGACCGTGCGGGCCATCGGCTACCTCCTGGTGAAGCGCACGCCCCGCACCCGGTCGAGCGAGACGTGCAGAGTGGATACCCGGCCGCCCTCGTCGCGCTCGAACTTGATCGCGAGGGGCGGCAGTGCCAGCAGGTCCAGCATGGTCGGCTGGTGGGGCTCGGCGATGAAGGCGTCGGCGGAGGTGGGCACGAGATCGAAGTTCTGCCCGGACTGGACTCCGGCGCCGATACGCATGGTCAACCCGCCCTCCTCGCTCTCGACGTGCCAATCCACGCGCAGCTGGTCGGTGTAGTAGCCGCCGATGTAATCGGTCGGCGGGTGGGAAGGGCCTGCCCCGGCGTCTCCGGCGCGCACCCGCGCGAAGCGGCGCGGGGAGTCCCACGCGCTCCAATGGACGAGGAGTTCTGCGGGCGGTGCCGTGTCGCAGTCCGGCGCCATCACCTCGATGGGCGGGACGTGCACGTTGCGAATCGACTGGAAGGTGCAGTCGCCCAGGTCCTGCAGCGGGGCGGGGGCCCCCGAAAACTGGTGGAAGAGCGAGCCGGGCTGGCCCCTTGAGCGCAGGTAATCCCCGGTTTCGGGGTGGACGAAGGTGCCTGCCAGCAGCTGTTGCTGCTCGGAGGTGAGGGGAGCAGGCCCCATCTCTCCGGGCACCGAGTAGCCGGATCCGAGATCCGAGGCCAGGAATGCGTTTACCATCTGCGTGTGTAGCGCAGCCGCCGAGAGGGCGCCGAGGTAGTTGGTGAAGACCGCGACGATCAGGTCGATCTCTGGATAGAACGCCCAATGGGTGCCGGTTGCGCCGCCGTGCCCCCAGCCGCGCAGGCCGCGATGCCGTTCCTCGCCGAGGCCGAAGCCGTAGGCGAGGTCGGCGCCGTTGGCCAGCCGCGTGGGGCCCTTGAGCCGGTCGAACATCGAGGTGCCGTCCTCGAACCCCTGGCGCAGGTGCAGGGGCCAGCGGAGGAAATCGTCGAAGGTAGTCAGTAGCGAACCGTCGCCCGACGTCTGAAAGGGAAACTCGAAGCGAGGGGGGTCAATGCGTTCACCGGCATAGATATAGGTTGTCCCCTGACCGTCGTACATCTGTGCGATATCGGGGGGCGCCAGCGTTCGGTGCATGCCGAGCGGATCGAAGATGAGCTCGCGCAGGGCCTCTTGCCAGCTGTCGCCTGTCACGTTCTCGATGATCCGCGCCGCCAGCCGCCAGTTGGTGTCGATATAGTTGTGCGCGGTCCCCGGCACGTAGTTCAGGGTGTCCTGGCGGCGGGCAAGGGCGTACATCTCGTCCAGGGTGGCGTGTCCCGTAACGCCGGCCAGGGGCAGCAGCCACTCGTCGTACCAGAGTCCCGAGGTGTTGGTGAGCAGGTGGCGGATCGTCAGAGCCGCCGAAAACGTCGGGAAGTCTGTCAGGTGCCGCTGAACCGGATCGTCCAGGTCGAGCTTCCCGGCATCCGTGAGCAGAAGGGTCGCGTGCCCGGTGAAGCCCTTCGTGATCGACGCGATCCGGTAGCGAACGTGTGGCGTCCACGGGATCCGGAACTCGCGGTTGGCCGAGCCGTATCCGTTGAGGTGCACGATCCGGCCCTGGTGAATCACTGCCGCGATCCCGCCGGGATTCCCGGGCGCGTCGTAGCCAGCGAAGAGCGCGTCGACCCGGGAGGAGAGATCGGCCGACTCTGCGACCGCCCAGTCGCGCCCGGATCCGCCGGGAGTGCATGCACCAAGTGCAAGCACACCCCCGAGGGCGAGGGCGATTCGAGCTGCTAGCACGCTTGAAGGTGCGAGCATGTCATGCGCCCGTGTGCTCATGCCACACACGCGAGCGCCCCCACTGGGCACAAATCCGGTCGTGCTCGCCAAGGCTCCCCTCCGATTGCAGTGCTGAGCGACTGCCCACATTAGCCCGCCTTCGCGTACTTGTGCTAATCTTCTACGGCTGAAGACCGGGTCTGACGGGCAGGCCGGGTGAAATCCCGTGCATACTGGAACGCATTTGATGAGCAAGAAGACAATCGACGAACGCATCGACGCCACCCCCCCATCCGGCAGCGAAGAACCGCTCGGCCGCCGCAAGTTCCTTGGCACGGCAGCGACCGGAGTGGTCGGCGCCGGCCTGGTCACCGCATGCGGAGGCGACACCGGGAGCGAATCGGCCGAGGGCCCGGCCGTGGTCACGCAGCCGCGCGTGACCTGGAGGCTGGCGTCGAGCTTTCCGCGCGGCCTCGACGCGATCTACGGGTCGGCCGAGATGCTCGGCGAGATCACCTCTTCGCTGACCGGGGGCCGCTTCCAGATCCGCGCGTATCCCGCCGGCGAACTCGTGCCGGGCCTCCAGGTCATGGATGCCGTGCAGCAGGGCACGGTCCAGGTCGGCCAGAGCACGAGCTACTACTACACGGGCAAGAACCAGGCGCTGGCCTTCGACGCGGGCGTGCCCTTCGGCATGACGGCGCGCCAGCAGGACGCCTGGCTCAACGAGGGCGGCGGACTCGACGTAGTGCGCGGCGTCTTCTCGGACTTCGGCATCATCTCATTTCCCGGCGGCAACACGGGCGGTCAGATGGGCGGATGGTTCCGCCGCGAAGTGAACTCGGCCGAGGACCTGCGCGGCCTCAAGATGCGCATTCCCGGGCTGGGCGGCGATGTCATGGACCGCATGGGCGTGACGGTCCAGGTGCTGGCCGGCGGCGACATCTACCCCGCGCTCGAACGCGGCGCGATCGACGCCACCGAGTGGGTGGGCCCCTACGACGACGAGAAGCTCGGTCTCCATCAGGCCGCGCCCTATTACTACTACCCGGGCTGGTGGGAGCCGTCGGCGTCGGTCTCCTACGAGGTCAACCAGCAGGCGTGGGACCAGCTCCCGAGCGACTACCAGGCGGTCTTCGAGGTGGCGGCCAAGGCCACCGCGCGCCGGATGCTCTACTACTACGACGCCAAGAATCCGGGCGCACTGCAGCGCCTCATCGACGGCGGCACCCAGATGCGGTCCTTCTCGGACGACATCATGGAGCTCGCGCGCACGACCATCGGCGAGATCCTCGAGGACTATGCCGCGGCCGACCAGCAGTACCGCCAGGTCTACGACCACTGGCGAAACTTCAAGGAGGCGTCCTACCGCTGGTTCGGCACCGCCGAGCTGAGGTTCGCAAGCTTCGCGTTCAACACGACACCGTCCGCGTCCGGCAACGTGTAGCCAGACACCGGCGCGGCGAAGCCCGGGCGCGCATCAGTACGGCAGAGCACCTGGCCCGCCGGGCGCGGTGCTGACGAGGCGTCCTCAGGGACGAATGGCCTGAGCCTCGGCGGGCCCGCAGAGCGGCGGCATCCCTTCGCCGGCCGATGCCGCTGTGACATGCAGAAAACGCTGGGTCGCGGTCCCGAAGAAGCCCGTCCCGTCTCCGAAGACGGAGGGGATGCGTATGATCCCCGAGGGGTTGAAGTTGCCGCCGCGGATCCAGTTCACCCAGTTCCGGTCGGTGGCGGCGAACGCGATCTCCGCCCATGCGCCGCCGGGAAGACCCTCGTCGAAGATGCGGAGCAGTTCGGCATCGACGTCATCGGCGATGTCGAAGAGCCCGTATTCGCCGGGGAAGAGGACATCCGTGTCGTCCTGCCCGATCCCGAAGCCGGTCAGGTTCAACGAGTCCGGTGCTTCGACATCGCGTCCCGCGAGGGCTTCCGGCAGTCCCTTGATCCACGCGTCGGACAGGTACGACCAGGTGCCCTCAGCCTCGGTCCACTGAAATCGGTAGTTGGTATCCGGTTCCAGGCGACAGTGTCCCTCTTCCGCGGTCAGCCCCACGAAGTCGAAGGCGCCGGGGATCCGGCTGGAACCGAAGACGGTTCCCCCGCCGGGCAGGATAACCTCGAGTTCCACAACCTCCATGGGGGCGAATGGGGATGGCGACACCTCGGCCCGGTAGCACGAGCCGACATCCTCGTTCGGCTCCTCCTCGTCGTAGGTGAGGCAGACGCCGCCGCTGTCCGCCAACGCGAGCTGGACGACCGATCCCGAAGGGCCCGACAGCCGCACGACCGCACCCTCCACCTCGTCCGTGCGGGCATCGCTCAGCGTCCGGTGCAAATAGGCCTGGACGCTCAGCGACGATGCCCCGCCGTCGCTGTCAAGGTTCACGGTCAGCCGCGTCTCGGCGATCACCACGTCCTCCGACTCGGCAACCGTCAGCTCGGTGAGTTCGCAGCCCCCGATCCCCAGCGCCGCCACCATGGACGCGCTTGCGGCCAGATACGTCCTCATCAGAACGAGACCTCGAATCCCAGCGTGGGAAGGAAGGGAATCATCGACACACCCTGTCTGGTCGGAGTCGGGGCGTCGTAGTCGAAGGTGTAGAACAGCACGTTCTTCCGGTTGTAGACGTTGATGATGCTCAGGTACGGGACGATCGTGCCCCAGTCCTTCGTGACGGTCTTGCGGAACGAAACGTCCATCCGGTGCCGGGACGGAAAGCGCGAACCGTTGCGCGGCCCGAGCACCACCGCGTTGCCGTCGTCGACATCGAGGAGCCCCCGCGTGAGCTGGGTGCGATAGATGTGGTAGGTGCCGAGCGGTCTCGTGTACGGCAGACCGGTCCCGAAGTTCATCCGGGCTCCCACCTCCACCCCCCACCAGTCGAGGGGCCGGCGCACGGCGAGGTCGATCTCGAAGCGGCGGTCGAAGACGGGCGGATAGGTGATCAGCGGCAGCGGCTGGATCCCCACCCGGGTGTCGGGAAAGGTCCGGTCGGTCTTCAGGAACGACACCGAGATCCAGCCGGTGGTGGTGCCCCGGTCCCGCTTGATGTAAAGGTCCACCCCGTACGCCATTCCGTCGCCGGCCACGAGTGCATCGGTGTCGTCATTCGGATTGTCGGCCGCGTTGACAGAGGCCACGCCGTCGAAGGTGCGGTAGTAGCCCTCGAGCGATGCGAACCACTCATCGTCGTCGCCGAAGAAGCTCTCGGCCCCGACCTGCACCTGGTCCGACACGATGCGCGGCGCCTCCTTGCCCGCGAGCACCCACGTGTCGAGCCCGAAGGGGAACTCCTCGTCGCGCGTCGAGTGGATGAACTGGCTGTACCGGCCCGCGGACAGGCGCACCGCCGAACTCCTGTCCCGCAGGAAGCGCCGGACGGCGAAGCGCGGCGACACGGTCGTTTCCGTCTCCCCCGCACTCGGCCGCCAATGGTCGAAGCGCAACCCGCCTTCAAGCAGCCAGTCGGGACTCGGGTTCCAGTCTCCCTGGCTGTATGCCGCGATCTCGACCCCGCTGCCCTCCTGGTCCAGGAAGGTCGATCCGCCCCCGAGCAACATGTTGTGGTAGCTGACCCAGTTCACGGCCACGCCCGATTTCCAGCGTGTTGCCCACGACGGATGCTGCTCGATGTCGGCGCCGATCGTCGCCTGTTCCACCCCGGTTTTGAACTCCGCGTTCGCCTCAGGAAAACTCAGGTCGGATTCGAAGCGCGACAGGGAACTGCGGACCGCTACCGACGAGCCTCCTCCAGTGGATTGCGTCCAAGATCCCCCGACCGCGTCGTTCCCCCACCACCATTGGATGGGCAGAGGCGTGTCGTCGATCCCCGAGAGATCCAGGACATCCCGCCCGCTGTACCCGACGAACCGAAGCCTGCTTCCGTTGGTGGTCCATCCCTCGAAAACGCCCTGGAGGTCCCGCATGTGGTACGGGAACTCCACCCACGGCTTGAAAAGCACATCCAGGTAGGAACGGCGCCCCGAGGCACGCCAGCGGGTCGCGTTGAACCCCAGCTTCTCCGAGATGTTGTCCGGGAGCGTTCCGTTCGCCGCGATCCGGGTCGCCAGTATGCTGACTCCCGCGTCCACCCCGAAATCTCCGTCGCCGGGATCGCTCTGCACCGTCAACACCGACGAGACCCGGCCGCCGTACTCGGCCGGAAAGCCCCCGGACTGCAGTTCGACCCGCTCCACCATGTCCGCGTTGAAGACGGAGAAGATGCCCCCCAGGTGGAACGGATTGAAGATCGGGACCGCGTCGAGCAGGATGAGGTTCTGGTCGGCGGAACCTCCCCGGACATTGAAGGCCGCCGAAAAGTCCGAGACCGTGGTCACGCCCGGAAGCACCTCGATGGCGCGCAGCGGATCGGACTCGGCGATCACCGGGATCGATTTGAGGGCCGCCGCACCGATCTCCTGCACCGTGACCCCCGCCTCTTCCTCGAAGCGGGTCCTGGCACGGCTGCGGTCGGCCTCCAGCGTCACGCCCTCGAGGACGATCGGCTGTCTCTCCATGATGACTTCAACTTCGGTGACGGCGGCGTCGACGCTCACCTGATCGCGGAAGTCGGCGAGCCCGATGAGGGTCACCGACAGCACGTAGTTGCCCGCTTCCAGGTCGCGGAAGGTGAAGAAGCCGAGGTCCGTGGTGAGCGTGTAGACCTCGCGGGTCGAGTCCGACACCGGGTGGAGCGCCGCCAGGGCACCCGCGATCGGAAGCCTGTCGTCAGTCCAGGCGCGGCCGCTCAGCACGTTCGACTGGGCCGTGGCCGCAGAAGGGGAAGAGAGAGCCACTAGGGCGGATATTGTAAATAAAACACGACATTTTGTAATGTTTACATTACAATATAATGGCGTTGTCAGATTCAACGTGTTCATTTTCGCGTTTTCAGGGAACCGTCCCGCGCCTAAAAAAGGTAAACGAGTTGGTCACGCGATGTTCCAGGGTTCCGGCGACTATGGGGTGCTGCTACTTCAGGGCACCAGCCCCGTCACCAGCCCCGGCCACTGGATGATCAGCATCAGGCCGATGAGCTGGATGATGATGAACGGAATCACCGCACGGTAGAGGTCCGTCGTCTTCACCTCCGGGGGAGCCACACCCCGCAGGTAGAAGAGCGCAAAGCCGAAGGGCGGCGTCAGGAACGAGGTCTGCAGGTTCATCCCGATCATCACGCCGAACCAAACCAGGTCGATTCCCATGAGCGCGGCGGCGGGCGCCAGCAGCGGGATGATGATGAAGGCGATCTCGAAGAAGTCCAGGAAGAACCCCAGGATGAAGATCGTCAGGTTGGCGGCAATAAGCAGACCGATCCTGCCTCCGGGGAGGGTCGTGAGCAGGTCCTCGATCCAGATGTCGCCGTAGAGACCCCGGAAGACCAGCGCGAAGGCGGTCGACCCGATCAGCAGGAACATCACCATCGTGGTGAGCTTGGTCGCCCCGACGCAGGAGTCGCGCAGCACGCTCAGCGACATGCGGCCGCGCGCGCTGGCGAGCAGGATCGCGCCCACCGACCCGATTGCCCCAGCCTCGGTCGGCGTCGCGATCCCCGCGAAGATCGACCCCAGCACGATCAGGATCAGCAGCAGCGGCGGCAGCATCACGACCGCAACCCTGCGCATCAGCACACGGAAGTCGACGTCGGTCATCTCCGGCGGCAGAGCCGGCGCCGCCTCGGGCTTCACGATCGACACGCCTCCCACGTAGAGCGCGTACATCGCGGCGAGCATCAGCCCCGGAACCAGTCCGCCGATGAACAGGTCTCCGACCGAGATCCCGAGCTGGTCGGCGAGCACCACCAGCACGATGCTCGGCGGGATGATCTGCCCCAGCGTCCCCGACGCCAGAATCACACCCGACGACAGCGTCGCCGAGTACTTGTAGCGCAGCATGACCGGCAGCGAGATGCTCCCCATCGCCACCACCGAGGCGCCAACGACGCCGGTCGCCGCCGCCAGCATCGCGCCCACCACCACGACCCCCAGCGCAAGCCCCCCGTGGTGCCTCCCGAAGAGCGTGCCGATCGTCGTCAGCAGGTCCTCGGCGAGCTTCGCCTTCTCCAGCACCAGCCCCATGAAGATGAAGAAGGGCACGGCCAGGAGCACGTAGTTCGACATCACCCCGAAGATCCGCTCGGGCATGGCGTAAAGCAGGTTCCAGTCGAACAGTCCGAACTCGACGCCGATGAAGGCGAAGATCAGCGATGCCCCGCCCAGGGCGAACGCCACCGGATAGCCGCTGAAGATGATCAGGAAGACAACGACGAACATCAATGGAGCGAGAATGTTCGCTTCCATCAGATCCCCAGCCTCGCCGCGCGGGCCTCGGCGGTCTCTTCTTCCTCTGGCGCGGCGTCGTCACCCTTCCGAAGCACCCCGAGATCCTTCAGCAGCTCCGCTACCCCCTGCGCCAGCAGCAGCACGAACGCCACGATGATCACCGCCTTGAGCGGATAGCGCGGCAGCCCCCCCGGATCGGGCGACGCCTCTCGCACCGCCCAGGAGTTGCGGATCGACGGCCACGAAACCCACAGCACGAAGATCGAGAAGGGAATGAGCATCAACACCGACCCGACCACGTTGATCCAGGCCCGTGCTCTCGCCTCGAGCCTCCCGTAGATCACGTCGACCCGCACGTGCGCGTTCTCCTTGAGCGCGTATCCGGCGCCGAGCAGAAAGATCAGCGAGAAGAGGTACCACTGCAGCTCCAGGTAGAGATTCGAGCTGAGATTGACGCCGATGAAGCGTCCCAGGTAGCGGGCGATGGCGTTGTAGGCGCCGATCAGCACCATCAGCAGGGCCATCCACGAGATGAACCGCCCCAGACGGCTCGTCACTCTGTCGACGGTGCGGGTGTAGCGGTTGTCACTCAATGGCGTGTCGCAGCTCCGTAGTCGTGGATGGCATCCGCCGTGCCGCAGGCGAACGCCCAGACTATCACGCGTCCGGCGTAGTCAGCAAGCTTCGCCCCGTCATCTCGCGCGGCTGGGGTATGCCCATGAGATGAAGGACGGTGGGAGCGACATCGGCGAGGATCCCGTCGCGCACGGCTTGCGGAGGGGATCCCGGCGGCGAGTGGAGGATCAGGCGGACGGGAAAGGTGGTGTGGGCCGTGAATGGACCTCCGTCCTCGGTGAGCATCTTCTCGGCGTTGCCGTGGTCGGCCGTGACGAGGGCGGTGCCGCCCGCCTCCGCCACTGCCTGCAGCACCCGCCCGACGCAGGCATCCACCGTCTCCACCGCGGCGATGGCCGCGGGGATACTGCCGGTGTGGCCCACCATGTCCGCGTTGGCGTAGTTGACCAGGATGAAGTCGTGGCGTCCCTCGGCGATGTGCTCCAGGAGCGCGTCGGTGAGTTCCGTGGCGCTCATCTCGGGCTTGAGGTCGTAGGTGGCGACCTCGGGCGACGGTATGAGGTGGCGTTCCTCGCCCGCGAACGGCACCTCGACGCCACCGTTGAAGAAGTAGGTGACGTGCGGATACTTCTCCGTCTCGGCCATGCGGAGTTGCGTGCGGCCGGCGCGGGCGAGGACATCGCCGAGCACCTGATCCAGAGCGCGGGGGGGGAAGAGGACGGGGTGGGGGAAGTCGTCCTCGTAGCGGGTCATGGCGACGAGGCGCTCGCAGGGGCCGCGGGGCCGGGCGAAGTGGGTGAAGGTGTCGTCCATCAGCGCGGCTGTGAGCTGGCGGGCCCGGTCGGCGCGGAAGTTGAAGAAGAGGATGCCGTCGCCGGGGCGGATGCCGGGGTGGTGGTCGCACCCGTTGGCGGTGCCGGGTGGGCGCGAATCCCCGCGATTGCCCGGACCCACCACCACCGGGGGCAGGAATTCGTCGGTGAGGCCCTCCCCGTAGCACTGGGCGACGTATGCGGAGGCGCTCTCGACGCGCGAGCCCGCGGCCTCGACGATCGCGCGATAGGCTCGTTCGGTGCGGGGCCAACGGCGGTCGCGGTCCATGGTGTAGTATCGTCCGGATACAGTGGCGATCCGGGCTGTCGGCCACCTTGGCATGCCCGCGGTGTCGGCCGACTTGCTCCCGTCCCCGCTACCGCCGCGCATGCCCTTCTCGAGTTCCTCGATCCACCCGAGTCCCGAGGTCGGCGAGGTGTCGCGGCCGTCTGTGACCACATGCACACGAGCGCGAATGCCGGTCCGCGCCGCCCAGTCCAGCAGCGCGTGCAGGTGGGAGATTTCGCTGTGAACCCCGCCGTCCGAGCACAGGCCAACCAGGTGCAGGGCACCGCCCGAGCGCTCGAGCGAGGCCTCCAGGTCGCGCAGTTCCGGGATCTCGAAGAAGGACCCGTCCCGGATCGCCATCGAGATGCGCGTCACGTCCTGGTGCACGATCCGTCCGGCGCCCAGGTTGAGGTGCCCCACCTCGGAGTTGCCCATCTGGCCGGCTGGAAGACCCACCGCTTCTCCGGAGGTGTTGAGGAGGCTCCAGGGGCACTCGGCGAGCAGTCTGTCGCGCACCGGTGTGCGGGCCATGGCGACGGCATTGCCCCAGCGGTCGATCTCGGCCGGGTCCGACGCCCCCACGCCCCATCCGTCGCAGATGATCAGGACGACCGGCCTCCTGCTATCGTTCATGGGGTCAATCTAACAGGAAGACGGAGCGGTACTTGAGCGATTTGTGGCGGCAGAGCCTGGACCTGGAGGGCCATCCCGCACCTCCCGTTTTGTGGACCCGTGCCGCTCCGTCCGACGACGTCCACTCGCTCGGCCGCTGGAGCGCCGCGGTTGGACCCGCCAGGGTCGGCAACGCGGCGGCGGGCTGCGCGGCGCGCTGGCCGCTGACCGTGGCCGTATGGAACGCGAATGTGGGGGCTGGCGCGATGCATGCGTTATGGGACAGCCTCACAGAGGGCGAGGGTGCCGCGGCCCGCCCGACCGTTGTGCTGCTGCAGGAGGTATTCGCGGTGCAGCCGGACACCTCGGCGACCGGACAGGAAGAGACGGCGACGCCCGACGCCTCAGCGGCCTGGGCCAGGCGAATTGCCCCCGCCCCCCCCGGCGAGCCTCGCACCGACATCGTTTCCTTCGCCCGCGAGGCCGGTCTGTCACTCGTGTACGTGCCGTCGATGCGAAACGGTCACCCCGCCCGCGATCCACCCGAAGACCGCGGCAACGCTGTCCTGGCAAATGTGTCGCTGGCTTCGCCGACGGCGATCGAACTACCCTTCGAGCGCCAGCGCCGGGTCGCGGTCACGGTGGAGGCGGGCATCGCAGACACGACGGTTACCGTGTGTTCCGTCCATCTCGACAACAGGGTGCCGTGGCGCCGGGCGTGGCGCAGTCTCGGGGGTGCGCGCCGCCGCCAGATGGAGGGTCTGCTGACCGTGTTCCCCGCGAGCGGCGACGCTGTCGCCCATGTCCTCGGCGGCGATCTCAACACATGGGTCGGCGGCCGCCGCGAGGGTGCCTACCGGCTCGCCAGGGAACGTTTCCCCATGCCCCGGCGTGTGGACCGCAAACCAACCCACCACTTCGAGATCGGGAACTGGCTACGCCACTCCGACCACCTGCTGTTCGGCCTGCCTGCGGGATGGCACGCGGAGTACCGCCGCCTGGACGACACCTTCGGATCGGATCACTATCCGCTCGTCGGCATTGTGGGGCCAGCGCGGTCCACCCCGGCCTGTCCCATCTGAGCATCAGCGTGTCCCTGGTTGTTTCCGTGGGACCACGGGTGAGGCAACAATGTAAAGAAAACATCACAAAATGTAATGTCTGCTTTACGATTCGCACTCCTGCGTGGCCCAATACCCCCCCCGCAAGTGATCGAAGACGAGCTCTTGCCCGCGCGGCTCGGTCTCCACACGCCCAGCCGCGAACACCGTCCGGCCTCCCACCCAAGTCCTCACCGGCCATCCCCGGAGCGTCGTTCCGTGCCACGGGGTCCAGCCGCACTTACAGAACTGGTCCTCGTTCCTCACCTCGCGCTCCATCGCCATGTCGACCAGCACGAGGTCGGCGTCGTAGCCCGGCTCGATCCGGCCCTTGCCGACGATGTCCCAGATCCGGGCGGGGCCGTCGCTCATCCACGCGGCCAGGTCCTGAAGCGTGCAGCGGCCGCGGTTCGCCTCGTTCAGCATGAGCGGCAGGAAAAGCTCGACGGCGGGGACGCCCGACGGCGAGGCGGGGTAGGGGGCGCGCTTCTCCTCGAGCGTATGGGGTGCGTGATCGGTGGCGAGAATCTGGATGGCGCCGCCCGCCAGGCCCCGCCACAGCGCAGCCCGGTCGTCTGCGGTCTTGATGGAGGGGTTCATCTGGGCCAGGGAGCCCAGGCGGGCGTAGTCCGAGGTGTCGAGGAAGAGGTGGTGGGGACAGGCTTCGGCCGTGATGAGGTCGCGCTGGCGGGAGAGGATGTCGACCTCCTGCGCCGTGGAGACGTGCAGGACGTGGAAGCGATGGTTGTGGCGCTCGGCCAGGTCGATCGCGCGCAGCGTCGCCTTGACTGCGGCGCGGTGGTCGCGGATGCGCGAGTGGTCCTCGATGGCGAGTGGCGGGGTCAGGGCCGCGGCGTTGGCGCGCACGGTGGTCTCGTCCTCGCAGTGCGCCGTGATCGGCAGGGTGGTTTCGGCGAAGATCGCCTCGAGGCACTCCTGGTCGTCGACCAGCATGTTTCCGGTGCTCGACCCGATGAAGATCTTGATTCCCGGGGTGGGGACGCCGGAGGTGCGCCCGGCCCGACGCAGTTCATCCAGATTCTCGGTCGTAGCGCCTATATAGAAGCCATAATTGACGATACAGCGTCTGGAAGCGAGGGCCAGCTTTTCCCTCAGCGCGTCGACCGTGACCGTCTGCGGGACGGTGTTGGGCATCTCCAGGAACGAGGTGACGCCCCCGGCCGCGCATGCGCGGCTCCCCGTGCGGAGATCCTCCTTGTGGGTGAGGCCGGGGTCGCGAAAGTGCACCTGGTCGTCAACCACACCCGGCAGGAGGTGCAATCCGGCCGCGTCCACCACCTCGTCGGCGCGGGCGTGAACCGCGGCGTCCACCCCGGCGATCACCCCGTCCTCGAGCAGGACCGATGTGCGCGCGGTCTCCCGCGGCATGACGACGGTGGCCCCGCGAATCAGGACCCTACGTGAAATAGGGGTTGTCCCCGCTCGCGTGGTCGGTGACGTCGTGGATGGCGGTCACCTCGGGCACGGACTGTGACACCATGCGTTCGACACCCTGGCGCAGCGTCATGCGCGACATCGCGCACCCCTGACACCCGCCCGCCATTTCGATGAAGATCTCGGTGCCCTGGACGTCGATGAGATTGATGACCCCGCCGTGGGCGGCGATCGCGGGATTGATCTCGCTGTCGAGCACCTGGGTGACCCGCTCGGCGAGTTCACCGCCGGGTCCAGCCGAATCCATCGACTCCTTGACGGCATCCGGATCCGGCGTGATCTGGAAGCCGCTCTCCTGGATCGTCTCGATGAAATCCACATTGGCGCCATCCAGGCGCTTCACGCTCGACTCGTCGACCAGAACCGTGAAGGCGCCCAGGTCGACCTCGACATCGGACTCGCCGCGGCTGGCCGCCTCGACCAGGGTGAGCTCGTAGTTGGGCGCGAAGGGACTTCCCTCGACCGCGATTCGCAGCGCCTGCGGGCCGTCCTCCTCGATGTCCATGAACGACACGACCATTTCTCGTGCCCTGTCGGAAAAGCTCAGCTTCATAGGTTGCCTCTGATTCAGGTGAACCGGACGGGCAGCGTGACTTCGTTATACTATGCGCGCCCGCTACCTGGCGGGCCCGCGCGTCATCGTCGTCCGTACCGAATGCATATGAATAATACCATCGTCGTCACCGGAGGAAACCGCGGAATCGGCCTGGCGGCGGCCCGGCGTCTCGCCGAACAGGGACATCGCGTGATCCTGGTGTGTCGGGATGAAGGGCGGGGGCGCGAAGCGCTGGCCACCCTCGCCGAACTTCCCGGCGATGCGCGTCACAACCTCGTCATCGCCGACCTGGCGTCGCTCGAGTCGGTGCGGGAGGGCGCACGCGCGATCACGCAGTTGGGTCATCCGCTTGCGGGCCTTGTGAACAACGCGGCCATCCTGCCGGCGCACCGAACGCTGAGCGCCGACGGCTTCGAGATCCAGCTCGCGGTGACGCACCTGGGGCACTTCCTCCTCACCCACCTTCTTCTTCCCCTGCTCGAGCGACACCACGGCAAGAGCCGCGTGGTCACGGTCTCCTCGGCCGCCCACGCCGGCCCCCCGTTCGACTTCGGCGACCCCAACTTCGAAGAGCGGCGGTACAGGCGCACCCGGGCGTACCAGCAGAGCAAGCTGGCCAACATCCTGTTCACGCTGGCCTTCGCCCGCCGCACCGCGGGCACGAGCGTCGAACCCCTGGCGCTGCACCCGGGGGTCTACGACACCGGTCTGCTGCGGGATTACATGGGGAAGGTGCCGGGTGGCGGCGCGGTGGCCACGGTCTTCACCAGAAGCCCGGCCAAGGCGGGACCGATCCTGGCGGAGCTGGCCGTCGGCCGCCGCGACGAGGACCTCTCCGGCGCCTACCTCGACAAGGGGTCCCCGGCGATTCCGTCCGAGGCGGCACGGGACCGGGACGCCCAGGAGAGGCTCTGGGAATGGAGCGCGGCCGCGGTGGGCCTGTAGCCGCCCGCCGCGCTTGGGTAGCTTTCGGACGCTCCTGACCAACCACACTCAAGGACTCGGGGACGCGACGTGGCGGACCGCATGGAGAAGATCGTCTCGCTGTGCAAGCGGCGGGGTTTCGTGTTTCAGTCGTCGGAGATCTACGGCGGGGCCGCTTCGGTGTGGGACTACGGTCCACTGGGCGTGGAACTCCGCAAGAATGTCGCCGACTCCTGGTGGTCGGCGATGGTGCATGCGCGCGACGACATCGAGGGGCTCGACGCCGGGATCCTCATGCACCCGCGCGTCTGGGAGGCGTCCGGCCACGTCTCCGGCTTCACCGATCCGCTGCTCGAGTGCAAGACCTGCAAGAAGCGCTGGCGGGCGGACCATATCGAGCAGGCCGGCTGCGCGCGGAAGCCCTCGGTCGCCCCCGGCGCTCACCCCGACTGCGACCTCGGCGAGCCCCGCCTCTTCAACCTCATGTTCAAGACGTTCATGGGGCCGGTCGAGGAGGACGCGTCGGTCGTCTACCTGAGGCCCGAGACCGCCCAGGGCTCGTACGTGAATTTCATCAACGTCCAGCAGACCTCGCGCCAACGCGTGCCCTTCGGGATCGCGCAGCTGGGCAAGGCGTTCCGCAACGAGATCACGCCCGGGAACTTCATCTTCCGCACCCGCGAGTTCGAGCAGGCCGAGATGCAGTTCTTCGTCAAGCCCGGCAGCGACGACGAGTGGTTCGACTACTGGCTCGACCAGCGCGTCGCCTGGCACCACGAGATCGGCATTCGCCCCGAGAAGCTCAGGCAGCACGCGCATGGCCCGGACGAGCTCGCCCACTACGCCAAGACCGCCATCGACATCGAGTACGAGTTCCCCTTCGGCTGGCAGGAACTCGAGGGGGTCCACAACCGCACCGACTTCGACCTGTCGCGCCATCAGGAGTTTTCGGGCAAGCGCCTCGTCTACATCGATCCCGCCGGCGGCGAGCGTTACCTGCCGTATGTGGTGGAGACGGCGATGGGGGTCGGCCGGGCAGCCCTGGTCGCGCTGGTGGACGGATACCGCGAGGAGGAGGTGGGAGGGCAGCAGCGCGTCGTGCTCGGCCTGAGCCCGCGCCTGGCTCCGATCAAGGCGGCCGTCTTCCCGCTGATGAAGAAGCTGGGCCTTCCCGAGATCGCCACCGGGCTGCTCGCCGACCTTCGCCGCGCGCGCATCCCCGCCGCCTACGACCAGGCCGGCTCGATCGGCCGCCGCTACCGCAGGCAGGACGAGGCGGGGACGCCCTGGTGCATCACCATCGACGGCCAGACGCGCGACGACGACAGCGTCACGATTCGCGACCGCGACACGCTGGAGCAGGAGCGCGTCGGCCTCGACCACGTGGTCGGCTGGATCCGGGAGCGGCTGTAGGGGCCGACTCAGCCGCTCGTCAGCACCCGCGCAAGGAACCCCGCCGCCTCCCGTTCCGCCCAGAAGCGCGGCCGCCACGGCAAGGCGCCCTCCACGAATCCGAGGTGGCCTCCGCGGTCCGTGAACGCCGTTGCCAGGCGGGGATTGGCGGCGACCATCGCCTTGAGATCCGCACCCTGGGGGAGAAAGGGGTCGTCCCGGGCCTGCACGATCAGGACCGGTACCCGGATGTCCGCGAGATAACGCCGCGCATCGGCCCGATCGTAGTAGTCGTCGGCCCCCGAGAAGCCGTGGAGCGGTGCCGTGAAGGCTTCGTCGAAATCCCTGATCGTGCGGGCCGCGAGCGTGCGCTCCACGTTGGCCTCGCCGTCGAGCAGATGCCGCTTCGCGCGCACCTTGCGCCGCAGCGAGCGCAGGAAGAAGGCACCGTAGGTGCGTCCCATGAAGCCGCTGGACAGATGTTCCGCGCAGCTCGTCAGATCGAAGGGCACCGACACCGTGACCGCGGCGCCGATCGCCGACCGGTCGCCACGCTCCCCCAGGTACTTGAGGAGCACGTTGCCCCCGAGGCTGAATCCCGCACCTCCGATCGGACGGCCCGGGTGGCGGTCCCGGAGCCAGGCGACCACCAGCGCCAGATCATCCGTGTCGCCCGAATGGTAGCAGCGGGCGACGCGATTGGGCTCGCCGCCGCAGCCGCGAAAGTTCATGCCCACGCCCCGAAGCCCGCGGTGAAAGAGCTCGCGGAGCATCAGGGACACGTACTCTCGCCGTGCCGACCCCTCGAGGCCGTGCAGCACCACGACCAGCGGCGCATCCGGTGCGGGTTCCGGGCCGAAGTCGAGGTCGAGGAAGTCCCCGTCGGGGGTGTCGATCCTGCGGCGCTCGGGCGCGAACGCTGCGCCGGGACGCAGGTACTTGCCGGCGAGCGTCTGGGCGTGCGGGTTCCGCAGCCACCACGCGGGCCGGAAGCGGGCATGGTTGTACTGTGGCATCCTGCACGATAGCCTATCCGGTGGCCGGACAAGGTGGGCCGGGACCGGGAGACCCTCGGAGGCTCCCCCTGCCGCCGCACCCCGCAAACCAGGACCGCACCCAACAGGAGCCGCCAAACGTGGCCACCAGATCCGAAGTCTTCACTACCCGATGGGGCATGCTCCTCGCCATGCTCGGGATGGCCGTGGGCACCGGCAACATCTGGCGCTTCCCGCGCATCGCGGCGTCCAACGGGGGCGGCTCCTTCCTCGTGGCCTGGGCCGTCTTCCTCCTTCTCTGGTCGATCCCGCTGCTCATCCTGGAATTCGGAATGGGGAAGGGGACGCGCCGCGGGACCATCGGCTCGTTCATCAAGACGATCGGGCCGAAGTTCGCATGGATGGGGGCGTGGGTCGCCTGGGTCGCCGTCGCGATCATGTTCTACTACTCGGTCGTCATGGGGTGGACGATCCGCTTCTTCGTCGCGACGCTCACGAGCGAGATCCCCACCGCCGTCCCGGGCAGCTTCTGGGACGCCTTCAACTCGACCCCGCAGGCGCTCATCTTCCACGCGATTGCCGTAGGACTCGGCGTCTTCGTCGTATCGCGCGGCGTGCGCGGGATCGAAACCGCGGCCCGCTTCCTGATCCCGTCACTCATCGTCCTGGTGGTGGTGCTGGCCATCAAGGCGCTCACCCTGCCGGGCGCCTCGGCGGGACTGGCCTTCCTCTTCACCCCCGACTTCAGCCAGCTCGGCGACGTCAGGATCTGGCTCGAAGCGCTCACCCAGAACGCCTGGGACACGGGCGCCGGATGGGGCCTGGTGCTCTCCTACGCCGTCTACATGCGGGCCCGCGAGGACACCGCGCTCAACGCTTTCGTCATCGGCTTCGGCAACAACTCGATGTCTCTCCTCGCCGGGATCATGGTGCTCTGCACGATCTTCTCGATCATGCCGGAGGCGGCGGGCGAGATCACGGGCGCCGGCAACGAGGGCCTGACCTTCATCTGGGTGCCGCAGCTCTTCGCGCAGATGCCGGGCGGCCAGTTCTTCATGGCCCTCTTCTTCCTCGCCCTGGTCTTCGCCGCCTGGTCCAGCCTCGTGGCGATGATCGAACTGGCGTCGCGCATCCTCATCGACCTCGGCCTCACGCGGAAGCACGCGATCATCGCGGTCGGCTCGGCCGGCTTCCTCTTCGGCGTCCCGTCGGCGCTCCGCATCGGGATCTTCCAGAACCAGGACTGGGTCTGGGGCGTCGGCCTCATGCTCTCCGGGTTCTTCTTCGCCTTCGCCGTGCTCAGATACGGGGTGACCAAGTGGCGTGAGAAGTTCATCAACACCGGCGACTCCGATGTGCGCATCGGGGCGTGGTGGGACTGGGCCATGCGGCTGGTGATGGTCGAGGCCGTGGTGCTGATGGTGTGGTGGCTGTGGTCCGCCGGCGGGGGCAACTTCGGGTCCGCCGAGACCTGGACGCTCTTCTCGCCCTACAACGTGGGATCCGTGCTGATCCAGTTCGGGATCGTGCTCCTGGTGCTGCTCGCGCTGAACGGGTGGCTGGTGCGGAGGATCCAGGCCGCGAGGGGCGGGGCGCCCGCGACCGGCGGCGACGGCGGAAGCGGATAGGCCCCGCCAGCCCGCCGCGTGGCCATTCACGACGCCTACGCCCGGCTCACGCCGTACGAACTGCTCCTCCCGGATTCCGAGTTCGCGGACCGCCATTTCCCTGCGGTGGCGGAGGAGGCCGGCGAGCGCGGCGTCGACCCGGCCAACCCCGCCGCATTCGTCATGCTGGGGGCTGCCCAGGCCGCCCTTGCCGAACTCCGCGAAGACGACGCATCCCCCGACTCCGCCAACGAACACGGCAGCGTCCTCTACTTCGCCTACCGCATGTGGCTTGCAGGCCCCGCGGTGGCCCTGGTGCGAAACGAAACCCTTCGCCGCCTCCTGGCTGCCGCGCCCGACACCACCCCGACAGCCCAGCCTCCGCAAGCCGATCCCTGGACCCGGTCCCTCCACGAGCGCGCCGGCTACGTCCAGCTGCCCCAGCATCTGGTGTGGTTGGAGGAGGGCGGCGACGACAGCCCCGGCGACCGGCCGCCGGACGAAACGCCACCACCTCACCCCGCCGGGCCTGCGGGAGCCCCGCCGCACCCATCCGGCACGTCCTCCGCGCCTGGCTCGCCCTCGACGACCTCCCCACCCGGGGCTTCCCCCCCGCCCGAGTCCGTTGACGGCCTCTTCTGGGCGGTGGATCCCGGCGGCATCCTCCACCTCGCCCTGGTCACCGGCGTGCGCGGCGACCGCCCCGGATACGGCATCGTCCCCGTCCCGCCCCAGCCCGTCGAGACCCTCCCCGATTGGGCCGCCGGCCCCGCCCGGGAAGGCGGCGGCGACTTCACGACCGCCCTGCCCGGCGCCGACCTCGACGGCCTCTTCGGCGTGCGCACTCCCGCCGAAGTCTTCAAGCTGGCGGCCCTGGTACTCGGCTTCATGGCAAGGGAGCGCCCCACGCTGCACCCGCCCACGCCCGCCTCCCCCTCCAGTCCCCCCGCCACGACCCTCCCCTCCGCCCTCCTGTGACCACTCCATGACCCCTCGCAACCCCCGCCGGCGCCGCGAATCGCAGAAGGCGCGCAAGGCCCGCGCCGCCGAGATCCACGACATCCTGCTGGCCGAGTATCCCGACGCGGAGTGCGCCCTCCGTCACGCCTCCCCCTACGAGCTGGCCGTCGCGACCATCCTCTCGGCCCAGTGCACCGACGCCCGCGTCAACATGGTCACGCCCGAACTCTTCCGCCGCTATCCGGACCCCGAGTCGCTATCGGCCGCGATCCCCGACCAACTGGAGGACGTCATTCGCTCGACGGGGTTCTTCCGCAACAAGACCCGCAACCTGATCGGCATGGCCAACGCCCTGATCGACGAGCACGGCGGCGAGCTCCCCCGCAACATGAAGGAGCTCTCCGCTCTCCCCGGAATCGGCCGCAAGACCGCCAACGTCATCCTGGGCAACGCCTTCGGGATCGACGAGGGCGTGGTCGTGGACACGCACGTCAAGCGCCTCTCCGGCCGGATGGGATTCACGAAGGAGACCTCGCCCGTAAAGATCGAGCAGGACCTGATGAAGCTCTTCCCGCGCGGGGTCTGGACGATGCTCGCCCATCTGCTCATCTATCACGGGCGGCAGGTGTGCAACGCCCGCAAACCGCGCTGCAATCAGTGCGCCCTCTCGCACCTGTGCCCGTCGAGTTCGGTGTGAGGCGGGTCGATCACCCGATTGCATCGCTCTATGTGTAAATCAAACTTGTCAATATGTAATGTCCAGTTTACATTGCGACTTCTCCAACACCCAAGGATGTGACTGATGCCCACCCGAACCGACGCCGTCGCGCTCCTGGAGGAATGGGTCGCAAGCGAAGCGCTGAGAAAGCACATGTATGCCGTCGAGGCCGCCGTCCGGCACTACGCCCGCATGATGGACGAGGACGAGGAGCTGTGGGGCCTGGCCGGCCTCCTGCACGATCTGGACTGGGAGAGGCACCCCGACGCGCACCCGCGCATCGGCGTTGCCCGGCTGCGCGAGCTCGGCTATCCCGAGGAGGTCGTGCACGCGATCGAGGCCCACGCGTACCCGGACCGCACCGATGTCGTGCCCGAATCGCAACTCGACCGGGTGCTCTACGGGTGCGACGAACTGAGCGGCCTCGTCTACGCCTGCTGCCTGGTGCGCCCGAACGGGATCGACGACCTGAAGCCGAAGTCGGTCGCGAAGAAGATGAAGGACAAGGCGTTCGCGCGGGGCGTGCACCGCGACGCGGTCCAGCGCGGCATCGACCTGATCGGGCTCCCGCGCGCCGAACACATCCAGAATGTCATCGACGGGATGCGGTCGGTGGGGGAGGTGCTGGGGGTGAGGGGCGTGGACCAGGCGCGGCGAAGGGCGGTGCGATAGTCGCCATCCCTCAGGTCGGCCCGATGGCGGTAACGGCACGAGGTGCCGGCGTCACAGCATCGACCCACTGGGGCCTGCTGTCGCCTTCGACTGAGGAGGGTCGCTGAGGATCTCCGCAAACACGGGAACAAGCCTGAACGGCGACGTATACCAGGTGAGGCATTTGCCGTCCCAGCTGCTGGGGACCAGATCGCCAACGCAGACGCCCCAGGCCCGGAGACCTGCTGCCAACTTGACATCCGCTTTCATCGCACTCGAACACGCGTCGATGGAAATGGAATCCAGCCTGCATTCCTGTGGCAATCCCGGCGCGGTTGCGAGCGCGTGCGGCCCGATGGTTTCGCTCGCGGTCAAGATCACGTACGCGAGTACAGGACCATCCGCAGCGGCCACGGTCGGCGGGCCTTCGACGTTCCAATAACGCAATTCCGTGATCTCCGGTTGAGCTGTCGCCGGTACTTCGGAGCCCGCCAGGGATGGTGACTCGGCCGCGTCATCGAGCGCTGTTGGTATCGGTTGGTCGGCGAACCCGCAATACAAAAGGCCCAGAGGCAGGAGGCAGACAGCTGCCGCGGTGCCTGCCAGGCGCATCCATCGGGGGGGCTGAACGCTCGATCTGCCGGAGATGAGCATCCTGAGTCTCCTTTCGAGAGATTTGCGATTTCGTCCGCCTCCTACACCGCTGGCGAATGCCGGCGTAGGGGGCGTTGGTGGCCTGGACAGCAGTTCCACGACGCGGAGCAGCGACGTGGCGTAGGCGCGAGGGGTGGACTCGGCGGCCGTCGCACCAAAAGCGTCGCATGATGCCTCTTCGGCGGCCCTCAGTTCGCGGCGTGCCCACCAGGCGACCGGGTTCCACCAGAAGGCCGAACACGCCAGCCATTCGACCCAGCGCACCATGTGGTCACGTCTGCGAACGTGAGCGAGTTCGTGGGCGAGTACTGCGCGGAGCTCCCGCCGGTCGAGGCTGGCCAACAGGAACGTCGGGATAACCAGACGGGCCTTGCCGCCGGCCCAATACACCATGGGTGACACACGGGCCGATGTGGTGTGCGTCTTCGGCATCCGCGCCAGGTCCAGACGGTGCCCGAGTTCGACGACCTCGTGACGCAGTTCCGGCGGCGCAGGCGCCAAAGTCCGCTTAAGCCAGCGCCTGAAGCGAAGCGCTCGCGCCAGGGTCCACCCGAGGATGACGGCAGCGACTACAAGCCACGCGATCGCGAGTGCAGCCTTGCCGTTCCCGGTGATTCCGGCCGACAAGGAAGTCGCGGACCCGACATCGTCCGAGCTGGCCGGGCCGAATTCAACTCGTGCTGCCGCTTCGGCCGCAACTCCCGCATCGCCGGCAATCTCCGCTGCCGCCCCGGCGCCCCCCGGGAGTACGGGCAGCGCGACCACCGCCGGCAGCAGCAACGCTACCAACACGACCAACCAGGCCGAATGGGCGACGGTCGGATGGTTCCAGCGCCGCTGCACCGCCCACGCCACACCCGCCAGCAATGCCGACACCACCAGCTTCGCCACACCGATCTGAAAGAGGATGTCGACCATGCTACTCCTCCAGAATGCGGCGCAGCTTGTCGATCTCGGCGCGCGTCAGCTTGTTGTCCTCGACCAGCCTCGTGATCATCGGTACCAGCGAGCCCTGGGTGAGCCGGTTGGCGAGCGACTCCAGCTGGCCGCTGGCGTATTCCTCGCGGCTGATGGCGGACGAGTAGACATTCACGCCCAGGTCGCGGTCCCGGACTACGCAACCCTTGGCACGAAGGCGCTGCAGGAGGCGCTGGACGGTACCGTGCTGCGGCCTGGCGACGTCAGGGTAGAGCCGGTCGAGGATCTGACGGGCGGTGAGGCCACCCTCCCTCCACAGCAGCTCCATGACCGAGAGTTCGGAATTGGGTAGTGATGGCGTTGGCACGGTCGCTTTCACCTCCGATCCACAAAGTTATACGACAACATGTCGTAACATTAAGACACGATGTCGTAGATGTCAAGTCGGGAGGTGGGAACTTGCTCCACGGACTGCCAGGGCACCGAGCCCGGAGGCTTCACCCGGCGCTTCTAATCCGGCATCCGCAGCCTCTTGCCCGCCGACTCCGCTTCATCCGAATCCAGAAACGCGTTGCAACGGACCAACTCCTGTTCCGCCACTTCAAGGGAACTCCAGTCGAGCGCCCTGGTCCATCGTTGCGCATAGTCGAGGACTCGAACCATAGGCTCGGGACGGCCGGTTCGAGACAAGGCACGCAGCGCGGCGAGGTAGTTGGCGCGAAAGACGGTCGGGACGATGATCCGTTCTTCGCCTCCGGCGACGAGTTCCGCGTTCATCATTACGCGCGCAATCCTTCCGTTGCCGTCCGAGAAGGGATGCACCTCGCTTACGAGGAACATCATGTAGGCGGCTCGCTCGAAGGGCGACTCCAGGCTCCGGTAGAGGGCGAACCCCTCGTGAAGGGTGCCCTGAACCAGATCGGGAGCCACGAACACGGTCTGACCGGCCCGGTTCTCTTCCACCTTGAACTCGCCGGGCAGAGTTTCGGGGCGTCCCGCCATGATCTTGCGGTGGCGCTCCCGCAGGAGGCCGGTGAAGCCGCGCGGGTCTTTGGGCGTCCGCGCCATCTCGTCCACGTCCGACACGATTCTCCAGGTTTCGGCCACATCGTGCGCGTCTGCCGGCCGGTGCTGTGGAATCTCGCCCTCGAAGACGATGCGGATGGCCTCTTCCACGAGGAATTCCGTCCCTTCGACGAAGTTCGAGAAGTATGCCTCGTAGAAGGCCTGCGTCGTGCGGCCCGATTCAGTGCGCGGAGGAGTGGGCCGGAAGCTGGGAGGGCGATTGCGGAGTGCCTGATGCAGCCTGTCCAACAGCTCCATCCGGTCCGGATCGCAGGGACGGCCCTGGCCACGCGCGACGGCCACCGGTGAGTCCAGTCGACTTCGGCGGGTGCCGAGCAGGGTGCCGATCAGGGAGTGGAGTTCTTCAGCTTCCCTCTCGAGGTCGAGTTCGACCGCAATCGCCCGCGCGTCGTCCCTCAATCGATTGACGGCGGCCTGGCCGGCGGTGCGAATCAGTCGGTCAAGCCGCTCTTCCACCTCGACCCGCCGCAGAGTCCTGGGCAGGCGTCCGCCGCGGGCCCGGGAAAGACGCATGTTCTCGAGATAGGCCCTGGACCGCGAACTGAGATAAAGTCCTCCCACAAAGGGCATGTCCGACCCGATCGGACCGGGCCCCCGCCGCGGGCGGAGCACCAACCCGGGTAGCTCGACGTTGCGCCCCTGCCCGGTGACGAGACAGAGAGAGCCATCGGAGGCGGGAGCCGCCTCAAGGGCGGTGCGGTCCGCCACCAGAGCCCCGGGGAAGTAGCCGGCGACGATTCCCCACAGGTTCCTCCTGACAATGTCCTCGGGAGGGTCGGCGAGGTTCCGGGTGTAGAGGCGAGAAGCCAGCTTCCGGAGCTTCCCGGCCTTGACCCTCCGCGACACGGTACGGCTGATCGCCGTGTGGGACACAAAGGCTTCGGGCAAGTCGTTCAGCACGCGGTTCATGAGAATTCTGGGCCGATAGCGGGTCGATCAACCAGGGAATACGGAATTACTGTAACATAAGAAGAGCAAAAAGCGAAAAATTCAACGTTTATTCCGTTGCCAGGAATCTGGACACTGCGCGATCAGTACCGCCAGGCAGGGAGTTTGCCAGCCGTTCTCGGGCTGCTACCCGAGGCTTGCCCGCGGGCCGCTACCGACCGCTGGTGACCACCGGCTCGAATGCCTTCAGCACCTCGCGCGTCATGTCCCAGCGGTCGAAGCCCTGGCGGCCGTAGTCCAGGCCGCGGCGGACGATGACCACGTCGTGCGAGGGCACCACGACCACGAACTGGCCGCGGTTGCCGGCGGTGGAGTAGGCATCGGACGGAACATCGGTGCGGTCGTCCGGGACCAGCCAGAACTGGCCGCCGTAGAAGTTGCCGCTCTCCGATGTGGCAGGGGCCGGCGTGCGCGCGAAGTCGATCCACTCCTCGGACACCAGCCGCTCGCCGTTCCAGACCCCGTTCTGTGCGTACAGGATCCCGAAGCGGGCCAGGTCGCGGGCGGTCGTGTAGACCTGGCTGCTCAGAATGAAGTCGCCGAAGCGGTCGGTGCTCAGGAGCGTGCTGCGCATCCCGAGCTTGTCGAGAAGGCGGTTGCGCGGGAACTCGAGGTAGGCCTGCGCGTCCCCGATCATCAGCTTCAGCGCGTAGACGCCGAGCAGGGTGTCGTAGTTCTCGTAGTCCCAGAAAGTGCCGGGCTCGCGCATGAGCGACCGGTTGCGCGCGCCGTCGACCGAGCTCGCTCCGGCCCAGTAGGAGAAGCCCGACCCGGTCGCGTACTCCATGCCCCAGCTGTCCACGGGGTAGAGGCCGCTCGACATGTTGAGAACGTGGCGCAGCGTGATATGGCGGCGGGGGTCGGTGTCGGCGGAGCCGGCGTTGTCGGGAAGCCACTCGAAGGGCAGGGGGTCGTCGAGCCCGAGCTTGCCCTCGTCGACGAGCATGCCGATGAGAGTCACGGCGATGCTCTTTGCGGTGGACCACGTCCGGGTCTTCGTGGACATGTTCGCGCCGGGGGCGTAGCGCTCGTGGAGGATGCGGCCCTGGTGCAGGACGATCATGCTGAGGGTCACCTGCTCCGGCGACTCGCGGTCGAAGGTCCAGTCGGAGGCGGCCTGCAGTGCCACCGGATCGATGCCGGCCGGGAGGGGACGGTCCTCGACGAGGTCGCCGTCGGGCCAGGGCGTGCTGGCGGGATCGCCCGCCAGCGGCGGCGTGTTCAGGATCGGGAGGTCGTCGATGTCGTCGAAGGTCTGGTCCGGCGCCATGATCACACACCCGATTCCCTCGCGGAACGCGGCCCGCATGACCGGGATCGCCCCGGGCGCGCCGATCGCAACCGCCTTCCTGGTCCAGTCGACCACGTAGTCGCCCCCGTCGGCCGTCCCCACGGGATCGTCGAGATAGACCAGCTCCTGATCGAAGACCTGCTCCAGCGTGCGGTTGCTGGTGAACAGCCCGTTGCACTGGAGGATCGCCTGCACGCCACGCTGGATCATCTCCCGCTGCGGTGCGAAGTAGTCGTATGACCGTGCCTGCTGGCCAAGGATGGCCACGGGCGACAGGAGAACGAGCGGGATGGCGGCGACGGTGAGGCGTTTCATGGCTTCCCTCGAAGGCTGGACGGCGTGGGTGGGATCGCCTTCAACATGTGCCGAATCACCCGCGCAGCCAAGGTTCCGTCTTGCCCGACCGCCCCCGTTTCCGCACCTTATTTCGGCCCCGGAAGAAGGCGCTCCCCGCTCGGTCGTAATCGTCCGGCCTCCTGCCGCGGCCGCCGCCACAAGCCCACCGCGAAGCCGAAGGGAATCGGTCCCATGACCACCGCAACCTGGATCACCATGATCGTCATCATGGCGTTCGTGTGGGGAGGTCTCACCATGGCTCTCCGCACCGCGGTCCGGAAGGAATCCGAGAAGAGCGCCGACTAGCCAGCCCGTGGACGAAATCCCCCCGGCATTCGAGCCGCGATGCATCCGCGCTGGGCCGCACTGCCGGCTGACCGACCTTGCCTAAACGCACCGACATCGACTCGATCCTGATCCTGGGGTCGGGTCCCATTGTTATCGGGCAGGCCTGCGAATTCGACTATTCCGGTACCCAGGCCGTTCGCGCGCTGAAGGAGGAGGGCTACCGGGTCATCCTCGTCAATTCCAATCCGGCGACGATCATGACCGACCCGGACCTGGCCGACTGCACCTACATCGAACCGCTGACCCCCGAGTGGGTGGAGCGGGTGATCGAGCGCGAGAAGCCGGACGCGCTGCTTCCCACCATGGGCGGCCAGACCGCGCTCAACATCGCGATGGACCTGCACCGGCAGGGCGTGCTGGCGGCGCACGGCGTCGAACTGATCGGTGCCGACGAGCGCTCGATCAAGATGGCCGAGGACCGCGAGGAGTTCACCGCGGCCATGAACCGGATCGGCCTCGCCGTCCCCCACGGCGGCTTTGCGCGCAGCGTCGACGAGGCGCTGGAGATCATCGAGGACACCGGCTACCCGGCGATCATCCGTCCCTCCTTCACCCTGGGGGGCACGGGTGGCGGGACCGCCTACAACCTCGCCGAGTTCGAGGCCCAGGTGCGCAAGGGGCTCGACGCCAGTCCGATAAGCGAAGTGCTGATCGACCGCTCCGTGATCGGCTGGAAGGAGTACGAGCTCGAGGTGGTCCGCGACGGCCTCGACAACGTGATCATCGTGTGCTCCATCGAGAACTTCGACGCAATGGGCGTGCACACGGGCGACTCGATCACGGTGGCGCCGGCGCAGACGCTTTCGGACGTCGAGTACCAGCGCATGCGTGATGCGGCGATCGCGATCATCCGGGAGATCGGCGTCGAGGCGGGCGGCTGCAACATCCAGTTCGCTGTGAACCCCGCGGACGGCGACATGTTGGTAGTCGAGATGAACCCCCGCGTATCGCGCTCGTCGGCGCTGGCGTCCAAGGCGACCGGTTTTCCGATCGCGCGCGTGGGCGCGAAGCTGGCGGTGGGGTATCACCTGTACGAGTTACCCAACGACATCACGAAGTCGACGCCGGCGTCGTTCGAGCCCGCGCTCGACTACGTGGTCGTGAAGTTCCCACGCTTCGCCTTCGAGAAGTTCCCGGACGTGGACGACACGCTGGGCGTGCAGATGAAGGCGGTGGGCGAGACGATGGCGATCGGCCGCACCTTCCGCAGCGCCTGGCAGAAGGGGCTGAGGGGGATGGAGGTGGGGCGGATCGGGTGGGTCACCGGCAACACGCCCGGTGACGACGGGCTGGAGTCGGACGACCCCGAGGCGCTCCTGACCGCCGTGCGCCGGCCGACCACCTGGCGCAAGTACCAGCTCAAGCGCGCGCTCGAGGGGGGCATCTCGATCGAGCGACTCCACCGCGCCACCGGGATCGATCCGTGGTTTCTCGACCAGCTCGTCCAGATCCTCGAAATGGAACGCTGGTTCGCGGCCCTGCCGTCCCTCGATGCGGCCTCCGTGCGCCGCATGAAGCGCGAGGGGTTCGCCGACGCGCAGCTGGCGGCCCTGCGCGGGGTCGACGAGGCCGCCATACGCTCGCAGCGCTGGGAGTGGGGGATCCGGCCGACGTACAACGTCGTCGACACCTGCGCGGGGGAGTTCCCCGCGGCGACCCCCTACTACTATTCCTCCTACGAATCCGAGGACGAATCCGACCCCACCGATGCGCGCAAGATTGTCATCCTGGGCAGCGGGCCCAACCGGATCGGGCAGGGGATCGAGTTCGACTACTGCTGCGTGCAGGCGGTGCTGGCGCTCAAGGAGGCCGGCTTCGAGACGATCATGGTCAACTCGAACCCGGAGACGGTTTCGACCGACTTCGACGTGAGCGACAAGCTGTATTTCGAGCCGCTGACCCTGGAGGACGTGGTCGAGATCGTCGTGCGCGAGAGGCCGGTGGGGGTGATCGTGCAGCTGGGCGGGCAGACGCCGCTGAACCTGGCGCGGCCGCTGGAGGAGCTGGGGGTGCCCATTCTGGGGACTTCGGTCGATGCGATCGACCGCGCCGAGGACCGGCGGCGCTTCGAGGAGGTGTGCCGGCGGATCGGCGCGCGCGTGCCGGCCAATGGGACGGCGATGAGTGTGGACGAGGCCCTCGCGATCGCGCGGGAGATCGGTTTCCCGGTGCTGGTGCGGCCGTCGTACGTGCTGGGCGGGCGCGCGATGGAGATCGTCTACGACGAGGAATCGCTCAAGGACTACTTCGCGCGGGCGGTCAAGGCGTCGCCCGATCACCCGGTGCTGGTCGACCGCTTCCTGGAGGATGCCTTCGAGGCCGACGTGGACGCCCTCTGCGACGGGGCCGAGGTCGTGATCGGCGGGATCATGCAGCACATCGAGGACGCGGGGGTGCATTCCGGGGACTCGGCGTGCGTGTTGCCGCCGTATCTGCTGGGGCGCGCCGAACTGGACGAAATGCGGCGCCTGACGCGGCGGTTCGCGCTGGAGCTGGGGGTCGTCGGGCTGCTGAACGTGCAGTACGCCGTAAGGGACGGGCAGGTGTACGTGCTCGAGGTGAACCCGCGGGCGTCGCGGACGGTGCCGTTCGTAGGGAAGGCGACGGGAGTGCCGCTGGCGCGCCTGGCGGCACGCCTGATGGCTGGCGAGACGCTGGCGGCCCTCGAGGTGCCCTCCGAGCCGGAGGTCAACGGCGTCGCGGTCAAGGAGGCGGTCTTCCCCTTCAACCGCTTCGACGTGGACACCCTGCTGGGCCCCGAAATGCGCTCGACCGGCGAGGCGATGGGGGTGGACGACTCCTTCGGGATGGCCTTCGCCAAGGCGCAGGTGTCCGCAGGCAACCGGCTCCCCGAGGGAGACGACGAGCTGTCGGTGATCGTGACCGTCAACGACTCCGACAAGCCCACCGTGACGCCCCTGGTGCGCCGCCTGGCCGACCTGGGCTTCCACGTGCTGGCGACCAGCGGCACCTGCAATCACTTGCACCAGCTCGGCATACCTTGTGAACGGATTCACAAGGTCGGAGAGGGCCGTCCGCATATCGTGGACCGCATCGTGAGCGGCCAGGTGGACCTGCTCATCAACACGCCGCTGGGGAAGAAGTCGCAGTACGACGACTACGCCATGCGACGCGCGGCGATCGCGTATGGGGTGCCGTACCTGACGACGATGTCGGCCACCAGCGCGGCCGTCGATGCCGTGACCGCAATGCGCACGCGCCGCCCCGAGATTCTCAGTATTCAAGAGCGGATCGCGCGCAAGGCGGAGCCGGTGGGCGCCCGATAGGCGCGGCGGCGAGTCGGGATGAGTGACCGCGCGGGCAGCGTCGAGGACGGCAGCCGGGTCCCCTCGGATGACGGGGGCGCCGCGGCGCCGACGGCCTTCCTCATGCACCCCTCGGCGGTGCTGCACGATACGGGCTGGGGGCATCCCGAGCATCAGGGCCGGTTGCGCGCGGTCGCGTCGGCGCTGAAGAACGACCTGATCGCGCTCCACGACCGGGTGGCGCAGGCGGCGCCGGAGCCGGCGGGCGAACAGGACATCGCGCTGGTGCACGACGCCGCGCTCATCGAGGCCGTGCGCCGCGCGGTGGAGCAGGCTCACGAGCAGGGCACCGGGGTCGCGCTCGACGCCGACACGCGCGTGTCGGCCGCCTCGTGGGACGCGGCGCTGGGGACGCTGGGGGCAGGGCTGGAGGCCGTGCACGGGGTCGCCGCCGGGCGGTTCCGCAACGCCTTCGTCGCCGCGCGTCCCCCCGGACACCACGCCACGCCCGGCCGCGCCATGGGGTTCTGCCTCTTCAACAACATCGCGGTCGCGGCGGCGAGCCTCCGGGCCAGGGGCGAAGCCGGGCGGGTCCTGATCGTCGACTGGGACGTCCACCACGGCAACGGCACCCAGGACGCCTTCTACGAGGACCCCGACGTGTTCTTCCTGTCGCTCCACCAGTACCCGCACTATCCCGGGACGGGGGCCGCGAACGAGACGGGGCGGGGGCGGGGAGAGGGGTTCACGCTGAACGTGCCGCTGCGCCCGCGGACGCCGCGCGGCGACTACCTGCAGGTCTTCCGCATGGCGCTCGAGACGGCGGTGGCGCGCGCCGAGCCGGACTTCATCCTGGTGTCGTCGGGGTTCGACGTGCTCGCCGGCGATCCGCTCGGCGGACAGCTGCTGGAGCCGGAAGACCTGCACGAGACCACCCGCATGGTGATGGCGGAGGCCGCTCGCTGTTGCGGTGGCCGGGTTGTGGTATTCTTGGAGGGAGGATACGACCCGCCGCGCACCGGCGCGGGATGCGTCGCCGTGATTCGCGCGCTCGCCGGCGTCGGGATGGACGGCGAACCGATGGACGGCGATTCCGTGGACGGCGCACCAGTGGACGCCGTGCCGACTGACGGTGCTCCGATGGACGGTGCTCCGATGGACAAAGGCGCATGAGGATGATGCTCGACGTAGTGGCAGCCAACGAAAATCGCGGCCCACAGTGGCTGCGCGCGATCTCACTGCCGCCGTTGATGGCGGCGTTGGCATCCACGGCGGCACCGTCGGCACCGGTTTTGAGTGGCCTTGCCTCCGCCCAGGAAACGGTCCCGCACCAGGTCCACCCCGAGGCCCGGGAAGCGATCGGGAAGATCCGTTCTCCCTATTGCCCGGGACAGATGCTTGAGGTCTGCCCCTCGTGGCAGGCCGCCGAACTCAGGGACAGCATCGACCGGATCGCCCGTGAGGAGGGATTGTCGGCCGACAGCCTCGTCGAGCTGGTGATCGCGAACCACGGAGAAGAGTACCGCGCCCTGCCGAAGCGCACCGGGGCCGGGCTGCTGGCGTGGATCATGCCGCCCGCGGCGCTCCTGTTGGGGCTGGGCGTGGTCGTCGTGGTCCTTCGCCGGCTCAGGGGGACCGCCGCGGGGGCGGCAGGAGGCCTGGCCGGCGACATCAGCGAAGAAGACAGGGAGCGGCTCGACGCCGCCCTCGCCGAACTCGAAGCGATGGAGGAGTTGGAATGACGAGGGCGCAGTCGGATACCACCGGGGTGCTGCTGGCGAGCGCCGAAGGCGTGGCCAGGGTCCAGGAGGCGCTTCGCGAGCGTGGTTTCGACGCGTGGCTCATCTACGACTTCAAGGACCGCAACCCCATCGGCCGTTCGCTGCTCGGCCTCGAGTGGACCACTCGGCGGGGCTTTGCCCTCATACCGGCGACCGGTCAGCCCAGACTGCTCATCCATGCGATCGAGCACTCCTCCTGGCGCCACCTCGACTGGCCCAGAGACAGCTATTCCAGCCGCCACCGCATGGAGGAAGGGCTGCGCGCCCTGCTGGCCGGATACAGGCGCGTCGCGACCGAAACCTCGTCCCGCGGCGACGTGCCCTACCTCGACCTGCTGCCCGCCGGCATTCGCGACATCATCGTCGACACGGGGGTGGAACTGTGCAGCTCCGGCGACCTCGTCTCCACATTCTACGCGGTGTGGACGCCCATGCAGCGCGAGGAACACGGCCGCGCGTCCCAGCTGGTCAAGGATCTGGCCCGGGAAGCCTTCGAACGCGCCGCCGATCACGTTTCCCGGGGCGAGACCATCACGGAGGGTGCCCTCGCCACCTGGATCCGCGCCGAGCTCGCCGCGCGGGGCGCCCCGGCGCAGGCCGACTGCATCGTCGCCATCGGCCCGAGGGCGGCCGATCCCCACTACGATCCCGGCGAAGTCGGCGAACGGATCAAGGCCGGCGATCTGCTCCTGATCGACCTCTGGGCCGCCTTCCACGAAGACTCCGTGCCCGCCGACCAGACCTGGATGGGCTACCTCGGCAGCGAACTCCCGCCCCGGATCGCCGAGATCTGGGAGGTGGCCAAGGCTGCCCGCGACGGCGTCGTCGCGTCCCTCAGGGAGCGTCACGCGCGCGGCGAGGTGCTGCGCGGCTTCGAGGGCGACGACGTGGCCCGCCGCATCATCGCCGAGGCCGGATACGGCGAGTACTTCATCCATCGCACGGGCCACTCGATCGATCGCGACATCCACGGCCGCGGCCCCAACCTGGACAACCTCGAGGCGCACGACGACCGCGTTCTCGTCCCGGGCGTGGGCTTCTCGGTGGAGCCGGGGATCTACATCGCCGACGACATCGGGCTCCGCACCGAGTTCAACGTCTTCATGGGACCGGACGGCCCCGAGGTGACGGTCGACGAGCCGCAGCAGGATGTCTTCCTGCTCCTGAAGGACTGACCCCGGGCCGCGCCCCGGCGGCTCCGGCCTGATGCCGTCTCGCGCCAGCTCGTTCGTTCAGGTGGCGCTGCCCCTGCCGTTGCGACGCCTGTTCACCTACCGGGTCGAGGGCGCCGCCCCGCCGCCGGGCACCCGGGTTCGGGTCCCGTTTCGCAACCGGACGCTCACGGGATGGGTGATGGGCCCGGGGACGAAGGTGCCCCGCGTGCGCGACGTGACTGCCGTGCTGGGGCCCGAGCATGCGGTGGACAAGGAGCTGCTCGGCCTGGCCCGCTGGATCGCGCGGTACTACGTGGCGCCCGCCGGCATCGTCCTCCGCACGATGCTGCCGACCCCGCGCAGGACCGCGCCGCGCAGGCGCCTGATCGCACGGGTCGTTCGCGAGGTGGGCACGCTGGAGGAGCTCGACGAGCTCTTCGGCCGCGCCGCGCGCCAGCGCCAGGCCTTCGGGCGACTCCTCGAGGCCGGCGGGACGCAGGCCCTCACCGCCATGGAGGAAAACGGGTTCAGCCGGGCGGTGGTGCGGGGGCTGGAGGGCAAGGGCCTGGTCGAAATCCGGGAGGAGGTGGTCCTGAGGGATCCCTTCAGGGGCGAGGCCCTGGAGCGTAGCCCCCCCCTCACCCCGACGCCGGCGCAACGCAGGGTCCTGAAGAACCTGACGACCGGGCTTGGTCGAGGAGGGAGGACCTTCCTTCTGCACGGGGTGACGAGTTCCGGCAAGACGCTGGTCTACATCGAGCTGATCCGGCGGGTGCTGGAGCGAGGCGAGGGTGCCGTGATGCTGGTGCCGGAGATCGCGCTGACGCCCCAGACGGTCTCCCGGTTCCGCGCGGCCTTCGGCGACCTGGTGGCAGTCCTCCATTCGGGTCTCTCCGACGGCGAACGCTTCGACGCGTGGAACGAATTGAAGTCGGGCCGCAAGCGCATTGCGATCGGCGCCCGCTCGGCGGTCTTCGCGCCCCTGCAGCGTTTGGGTGCGATTGTCGTGGACGAGGAGCACGACGGCAGCTACAAGCAGTCGGAGACGCCGCGCTACAACGGCCGGGATGTGGCCGTCGTGCGCGCCAGCCGGGCCGGGGCGGTCTGCGTCCTGGGGTCGGCCACCCCTTCGCTGGAGAGTTGGGAAAATGCCCGATCGGGAAAATACACAGGCCTCAATCTTCCCGATCGGGTTGGCGGAGGCGTGCTACCCGACGTCCATGTCGTGGATCTGCGCGTCAGAGGCGAACCGGGCGGTCCTCCAGTTCACCGGCCGGTCGCCGGTAACGGGGTCGCCGACCCGGCCGGTACTCCCGCCTCGTCCGCTCCGCTCGCGCCATCCGGTCCGCCCATGCCGTCCGGTCCTTCCGACGCGTCTCGTCCTTCGGACCCGTCCCATCCTTCCGACCCGTCCGGTCCCCCCAGCCCGCCCGAGCAGGTGATCTCCCAGCGGCTCCTGCGGGCCCTGCGACAGCGCCTGAAGCGAAGCGAACAGACCATTCTCCTGCTCAACCGGCGCGGCTACGCCAGCTTCGCCCTCTGCCAGAGCTGCGGCGATGTCCTCGACTGCGTCCAATGCTCGGTATCGATGACATTGCACCGGGCCCGGCAGCGGATGATCTGCCACCACTGCGGCCACACCGAGCCCCCGCCCTCGCGCTGCGGCCAGTGCGGTTCGCCCGCGCTGTCCTACCGCGGCCTCGGCACCGAGCAGGTGGAGCGGATCCTCCTGGAGAGCCTGCCCGGGTGCCGCGTCGTGCGGATGGATGTCGACACCACAGGCGGGAAGTGGTCGCACCGGGACATCCTCGAACGAGTCCGCTCCGGCGACGCCGACATCCTTCTCGGCACGCAGATGATCGCCAAGGGGCTGGATTTCCCGCGCGTTACCCTGGTCGGCGTCATCAACGCGGACATCGGGCTGCACCTGCCTGATTTTCGGAGCTGCGAGCGAACCTTCCAGCTTCTCTCGCAGGTGGCGGGGCGGGCGGGTCGAGGGCGCCTCGCCGGTGAAGTCATCATCCAGACCTATGTGCCTGACCACTACGTTGTGCGCGCGGCTGTAGCCCACGACTATCGCGGCTTCGTGGAGCGTGAGCTGGTCTCGCGGAGGGAACCCGCCTATCCGCCCGGCGTGCGCATGGCCAGGATCGTTCTCAGCAGTCCTGTCCAGGCTGATGCTCTGTCCGCGGCGCAGTCCCTGGAGGCGTGGCTGGCAAAGCGGACCGACCCCGGACCCGAAGTGCTTGGGCCCGCGCCGGCGCCGATCGAGAAGCTGCACGGGCGCTTCCGGTGGCACATCCTCCTGCGCGGCGGAGTCTCCGACATCGGGCGGGTGCTCCACGCGGTAGCCGACGACTTCCACCCTTCCGGCGCCGACATGCGCGTTTCCATCGACCGGGATCCGCTCCACCTCATGTAGGCGTCAGCCCCTGCACCTGGTGATGCGGCGACCCTGGCGGGGCCATCCAGGCACATTGCGATCCCGCGCCGGCGGTTTCTCCCTGACGGCCCGATTCGTTATCCTCAACCGGATCGCATGTGACCCGCGTGTCTCGCGGGAGCTGTCGAAAGGACCACATGGAGTTGGCGCCGTGAGCTGCCTGGCCCTGAATGCATCGTACGAGCCGTTGATGATCGTCCCCGCCAGGAGGGCGATCCGCCTCGTGCTGGACGAAAAGGCCGAGATCCTGGAGCAGGACGCCCGGCGCGCCTTTCGGACGGTGCGGACCGAGCATCCCTGCCCGCTGGTCATCCGCCTTGTGAGGTACGTCCAGGTTCCGAGGCGCTTCCGTCGGCAGGTCACCAACACCTTCCTCTTCGCGCGGGACGGGTACGCCTGCCAGTACTGCGGCAGGCACAAGCGGGAGCTGCGCGGCCGCGAGTTTCTGACGCGAGATCACGTGCTCCCGATATCCCGGGGCGGCGGCAATTCGTGGGAGAACGTCGTCACGGCCTGCTCGAGCTGCAACCACCGGAAGGGGAACCGGCTGCCACACGAGGCGGGACTGCGGCTGGCCACGCGTCCCCTCGAGCCGAACCACGTGCAGCTGGTTTGGGCGGTCAGGCGGGTCACGCCGATCCAGGCGAAGTACATCCGGATGTTCTTCGGCGACGACGCCGTGCCCGTCATGCGGAGCTAGCGCGGCGCCGGCGTCGCGGGGGGAATCGACATGGCGGAAAAGCGCGACGGAAAGCCTGCACCTCCCGCTCCGATCAGGGATTCGCTGAAGGCGGCACGGCCGGTCCCGGCGGCAACACCCGCCCCTGCCCGCCGGCCCACCCCGCCTCCTTCCGTCAGGGAGGTCGCGCCGGCCGTGGGCGTATCAACCCCCAAACGTGAGGTTACGGTGGACGACAAGGTATGGGTGCTGCGGCAGGAGGGCGCGGGCTGCGTCGGCTACGACCGCGACGCGGGTGCCACGATCCTGAGCATCGGCCTCGAACCTGCTGGTGACCGCGAAGACGCTTCGGCTACGCGCTACGTACTGGCCCGGAACCTCGCCGATGTAGCCGAAGAGGAACTCGTGTCCCTCGTCCGGGAAGTTGCGCGGGCCCCGGAGACCGTCAGTGGACCGCCAGGCGGCACCCCGCGGCGACGTCAACACAAACCTCCTTCCCGCCGCCGCGGTCCCAGGCGGTGACGACAGGCGGGGCCGGCGACGGCGAACACGGGCTAACGAAGCCCGCCGTCCGACTGTCAACCCGCAACAACCAGCGTCCGGCCTCAACAGGGAAGCCGTGCAAGGTGTCTAGTCACAGGGAATGAAGGGACGGTCAGACGCGGATCTCGTGATCCAGGCGCGTTCCGGCGACGGGGAGGCCTTCGGCGAGTTGGTTCGCCGCTATCAGCGCGCGGCCTACGCCGTGGCTCTCTCGGTCACCGGAAAGCACGCGGATGCCGAGGACGCATCCCAGGAGTCGTTCCTGGTTGCGCTGCAGCGGCTCGACGATTGCCGGAACCCCGCGAAGTTCGCGGGATGGCTCCTGGCGATCGTCAGAAACCGCTCACGGAACCTGATCCGCCGTGAGAGCCTTCGCAGCGGGGAACAGATTCCGGTGGGAGCGCGGACGACCGACCCCGATCCCGCGAGAATGGCGGACATATCGGCGCTGCGAGGCAGGCTGAGAGAGGCATTGAGCGAATTGACGGAGTTGCAGAGGGAAATCGTCCTGCTCCACGACCTGGAGGGGTGGAAGCACGACGAGATATCGGAGCGGCTGGGAATCCCATCCGGGACCATCCGGTCGCACCTCCACTTCGCGCGGAAGGCACTGCGCGCGAATCTGGCAGAATGGAAAGGACATGCGTGACCCTGCCGAGGTGAACATGGAAGACAACGACAGGATGATGTCGCTGCGGGCCCTGGACCCGGGGCATGAGCAGCCGGGGTACTGGACCGAAGCCCGCGCCCGGATCATGGACCGGGTCGCCTTCGAGCTGGCCCGGCGCCGGGCGGCCGCGCGCGAGTCGGTGGCGTCGGTGCTTTCCGGCTGGTCGAGAAGCCTGATTCCCGCAGCCGTCGCCGCGGCGGCGATTGCGGCCGTGCTGGTGTCGACCGAAGCCCGCGAGAACGGTGTGCCCGAGGCGCAGCTGGTCATGCAGGACATGCTCGGAGAGAGCGCGAACGACGCTGCGTTCGAGATCCTGCTGAGCGCCGACCGCACGGGCAGCGCGGGGGCGTTCATGGCCTTGGTCGAGGGAAGCAGACCCTGATGGCACAGAAAGCTCGACTCATTTCGGTCGTTCTCCTCTTCGCAACGCTGGCCGCCGGGTTCATGCTCGGGATGGCGTGGGATGCCCGCCGCCCCGCACAGGCCGGCACCGTTGAAGAGGTGGTTGAGATCCCGGCTCCGGAGGAAGACGAATCGGCGGGGGAAGGGGACGCCGAGCGTCAGCGCGACCCCGTGATCTACGAAGTCGTGATGCAACCGGAGCAGCGCGCGGCGGTCGACGAGATCATCGTGCACTTCAGCAGCAGCATGGATGCGCTCCGGGAAACTGCCCGGCAGGACTACAACCGGAGGCGAATGGATCTGCTGATGGCGACGCAGGACTCCATCAAGGCTGTTCTCGACCCCGACCAGATCGCCGAGTACGACTCGCTTCTGGCCGTGCGCTATTCCCCGGATCGCAGCAGAGACGGCTCCCGCCGCAATGGCTCGGGCGATGATCGCCCCGGGTCGGGGGGAGAATGGCAGTGAAACACCACCAACGCCGCTCGGCGCCAGGGCTGGCGCTGCTGCTCCTCGTCGGCTCCGCGGCCGGGGTGGCCGGCCAGCAGCCGGGGGATACGCTGGCCATGGACACGGCGCTCGAACTCGCGCTGGTCTTCAGCCCCCAGTTTGCCCAAAGCCAGGCGAGTGTGAACAACGCCGGCGGGACGCGACTGCGGGCGTGGGGGTCGTTCCTGCCGAACGTCAGCGTGGGTTCGGGGGCGTCGGTCCAGAGTCAGGACCGTTTCGATCCCAACACCCAGCGCGTGGTGACCGGCAGCAGCGACTTCTACAGCGCCTCCCTGAACGCGAACTACCAGATCTTCCAGGGCGGCCGGAAGTTTCACGAACTCGACAGAACCGAGTCGGCCGTGATCGAGGCGGAGGCAACGATGCGGTCGCAGCGCTTCGCGGTGCTGCTGCAGACGCGCACGCTCTTTCTGAATGCCCTCAGGCAGTTCGAACTGGTCCAGGTAGCCGAGGCCAGCGTGGGCCGGGCGGAGGAAAGCCTGGCCATCACCCGAGCGCGCGTGGAGGTGGGAACGGGAACGCGGTCGGACAGCCTTCGGACCCGTCTCGAACTCGCCAATGCCCGCCAAAGCCTTCTCCAGGCCCAAAACCAGCTTCGCGCGGCGCGCTTTGCCCTGGGACGGCAGGTCGGAGTGGACGGACCGGTCGTCCCCGCGCTCCCCGACAATCTCGACCCCGCCCCGCTCGCTCTCGGCGAGGCCGAGATCGTGGCGCTGGCCGAATCGGTGTCGCCGACCGTTCGGGCGGCTCAGGCGTCCGCCGCAATCGCGGGCGCGAGCCTCAGCAATGCCCGCAGCTCCTACCTTCCCAATCTGTCGGTGTCATCCGGATACAACTGGGCCAACCAGGATCGCTCCTTCGCCGGGGGCAACACGAGCTGGAACTTCCGCATTTCCGGGAGCTACCAGCTCTTCGACGGTTTCCAGCGCGAGCAGACCGTGAATCAGGCCAGCGAGAGCCGGAGAGTGGCGCGCCTGACCGAGGAGGATGCCCGCAGGGGCGTGCGGCAGGACGTGGACGCCGCGCTCAGGACGCTGGAAACGCAGGAGCAGGCGATTGCCATCGCGGCCGAGGCGGTGCTCGTGGCCGAGGAGGACCTGAGGCTGATTCGCGAGCGATACGATGTCCAGATGGCCAACATCCTCGATGTGATCACCAGTCAGGTCGCCCTGGACGAGGCTGAAGCAAACCTCGTCTCCGCGCGGTACGACTATGTAGTCGCGAAGGCGGAACTGGAATCCATCGTGGGGAGAGAGCTGTGAGAAGCGGAATATCGGGCAGGGACATGAACGGAAACGGAGCCGGCACGAACGGTGTCGTGATTCATACCGAGGGACTGCGCAAGTACTACATCCTCGGCGCGGAGACGGTGCGCGCCGTTCGCGGGGTCGACCTTGATGTGAAGCGCGGCGAATTCGTCGCGATCATGGGCCCCTCGGGAAGCGGCAAGTCCACATTCATGAACCTCATCGGGTGCCTGGACACACCGACGGGGGGAGACTACTGGCTCAACGGGCGGAAGGTGTCCGAGCTGTCGGACGACCAGCTTGCGCGGGTGCGCAACCGCGACATCGGGTTCGTATTCCAGACCTTCAACCTGCTGCCCAGGGCCAGTTCGCTGCACAACGTCGAGCTTCCGCTGATCTACGCGGGCGTTCCCGCGAAGGAACGTCACCGCCGTGCGGAAGAGAAGCTTGCGCTGGTTGGGTTGGCTGACAGAACGCACCACAAGCCGCCGGAACTCTCCGGCGGGCAGCGGCAGCGCGTTGCGATCGCGCGGGCGCTGGTGAACGACCCCGCGCTCCTCCTCGCGGACGAGCCGACGGGCAACCTGGATTCGGTCACCTCCCGTGAGATCGTGGAGATCCTGGTCAAGCTGAACCAGGCGGGACAGACCATCATCCTGGTGACCCACGAAGCGGACATCGCGGCGGCGGCATCCCGGCAGATCCATCTGGGTGACGGGCTGGTCGAGCGCGACTTCATGAACGAAGGGATGGAGAACTGATGTCAAGTCTCGAATATTCGCGGGCACGGGCGGCGGGCGTCGCCTTCGCTTCCGCACTGGCGCTGGCTGCGTGCACGGCCCAGGAGGAAGAACTGCCGGAGATCGGAATCCAGGTCGCGCCGGCCGAATACCGCGATCTGCGGGTGACCGCCGAGGCTACGGGCGAGCTGGAACCGGTGCTGAGGGTGGAGGTCAAATCCAAGGCCTCCGGCGAGATCCTGGACCTGTACGTCGACTCGGGGGATGAAGTCGAGCCGGGTACGATCCTGGCCAGGGTGGACCCCAGGGACGTCCAGAACTCGCACGATCAGGCGGTCGCCGACCTGGACGTGGCGGAGGCGAGGATCGGCATCGCGAGGGCCCAGTTGGGCCGCTCCGAGGAACTCCTCGAATCCGAGGTGATTACCGCCCAGGAGTTCGAGCAGACCCAGCTCGAATACGCGAATGCGCAGGCCGCGCTCGTGCGCGCCCAGACGAATCTGGAACTCGCCACACTGCGGCTGAACGACGTCACCATCCGCGCGCCGATGGCCGGCGTCATCCTGGAGAAGCTGGTCGAATACGGGCAGGTCATCCAGTCGGCCACCCAGAACGTGTCCGGCGGCAACGCGCTCTTCACGATGGCCAACCTGGACAACATGCGCGTCCGTACGCTGGTGGACGAGACGGATGTGGGCCAGCTGACGGCCGGGATGACGGCCACGGTGAGCGTGGAAGCCTTCCCGGACCGGACATTCCGGGGAGAGATCGAGAAGATCGAGCCCCAGGCCGTGGTGGAGCAGAACGTCACCATGTTCCCGGTGATCGTGCTGCTCAACAACCGGGCCGGCCTCCTGAAGCCGGGGATGAACGCCGAGGTAGAGGTGCTGGTGAACGAGCGGCCCGGCGCGCTGACAGTCCCCAACAATGCGATCGTGCAGCCCCAGGAACTGGCGCCGGCGGCCGAGGTGCTGGGCCTCGATCCACAGACCGTTTCGATCGATCGGAACGTGTGGGGACCGTTGATGGCACAAGCCGCTGAGCGTTCCGGGACTCCCGCGGGTGGCGCCATGGCGGCCATGCCGGGCGGAGGAATGCCCGGAGGCGGCGAAATGGCCCGGATACGAGCGGCGATGGAGTCGGGTGAGATCAGCGCCGATTCGGCGAGGGGGCTCTTTGCGGCAATGCGCGATCGGCGGTTCGGCGGGGAGGAGCAGGTTGGCGATCCGGCGCAGGCACAGGAGCGCGCTGGGGTACGGCAGAACGCCGGCGGCCAGGCAAGACCCGCAGCCGCTGACGGGCAGCAGGTTCCCAACGGCGGGATTGACGATGGCGCCGATGGCAGGCCCGGAGGGCGTGCCTTCCCGGGCGGCCAGGGCGGCGGACGCCAGGGCGGTGGGCGCGGCTTCGGCGGTTTGATGGCGGCGATGGGCGGTTCCAGCGGCGATGCGGCCTTCCGGCCCGCTGTGGCTTTCGTCATGGACGAGACGGGCAACATCGAGCCTCGCCCCGTCGTGATGGGGGTCAGCGATTGGGACTACGCCGAGATCCTTGCCGGACTGGAAGAAGGCGACCAGCTGGCGCTGATCGGCGCGGCACAGCTCCAGGCGAGGCAGCAGGAGCGGATCAACCAGATGCGCGGCCGGTTCCGTCCCTTCTAGATCAAGGCAAGAGCCATGTTCATCCTGAGGGAAATCGTGATGGTGGCGATGGGGTCGATCCGCGCAAACGCGCTGCGCTCGGGACTCACTACGCTCGGCATCGTCATAGGAACGGCCGCGGTGATCACCATGGTCGCATTGGGCGAAGGCGCCCAGCGCAGGGTGCAGGAACAGATCGAGAACATGGGGACCAACATTCTCACCGTGCGCCCCGGGCAGGGAATGTTCCGCGGGGTGGCCTCAGGAAGCCGACGCCTCGAAGAGGACGACGCAGTGGCGCTGCGCGACCAGATCGGGGGTGTCTACCAGATCGCCCCGGAGATCGAAAGCCGGCTGCAGGTGACGTATTCCCGCTCGAACTCCTCCAACTCCGTGGTCGGCACCTGGCCCTCCTTCTTCGACCTCCACAGCCACGAACTCGCGTACGGCCGCTACTTCGACGAAGGCGAGGTCCAGGGGCGCAGGCGGGTGGCGGTGCTCGGTTCCAACGTGCCGGACGATCTCGCGACTCCCGGAGGCCTGCTGGTGGGCCGCACCATCCAGATCCGCGGAATTCCCTTCGAGGTGATCGGGATCCTCAAGGAGAAGGGCGGGGCAATGTGGATGCAGCCCGACGACCAGATCTTCATCCCGCTGTCCACCGCGATGTACCGGGTCATGGGCGGACGGGACCGGCTGCGTTCCATCTACGTGGCGGCGCCTTCGCCGGACGAGCTCGACCCCGCCTGGGCCGAAATCGACAGGGTGATCCGGCGCGAACACCGAATCCTGCCCACCGACGAAGCCGACTTCAGCATCCAGCAATCGTCGGACATCCTCGAGACCTTCAATGAGACCACGCAGACGTTTACGCTGCTTCTGGCCGGGATTGCGGGAGTCAGTCTCCTGGTGGGCGGGATCGGAATCATGAATATCATGCTGGTCAGCGTCACGGAGCGGACCCGGGAGATCGGGGTGAGGAAGGCGCTGGGCGCGACCCGCAAGACGATCATGTTCCAGTTCCTGATCGAGGCGCTGGTCCTGTGCGTGCTCGGTGGCATCCTGGGGGTGGCGGGCGGGTTCGGGAGTGCCGAGCTGATCACGAATGTCTTCGGCACGCAGACCGCCGTGGCGCCCGAAGCGGTGGCCGTGGCGCTGGGATTCTCGGCCGCGATCGGGCTCTTCTTCGGCATCTGGCCGGCGCGCAGGGCCTCGGTCCTGGACCCGATAGACGCGTTGCGCTACGAATAGGGCGCGGACCGGGGCCGCCCGGGACGAGACCCCCACAAGCGCGCCCCGCGAGAGACGCCCCTGGCTAGTCGGTCCCGATCGGGCCCCTTATGGTCTGGCGAGCCGGGTAGGTGAGTTCCACAACGCCGCCGCGGCGTACAACGGTGATCACGGTGGGCAGCTCGGTCATTGCGAGGGCCTCGCGGAGCTGAGCCAGCGAAGCCACCGTGCCTCCCGCCACCGCCACGATCACGTCGCCCGCGAGGAAGCCGGCCCGCGCGGCCGCGCTCTGACCCAGGACGTCGGTCACGAGGACTCCCGCCTCGACACCGAAGGCCCGACCAAGTTCACTGGTCAGCGGCAGCACCTGGGCGCCGCCCAGCACCACCGGACGCTCGAGAAGGAAGGGTGTCAGACTCGGCGCGGCCGAGGCACTCAGAGTCTCCACCGAAAGTCGCAACTCCCCGCCTCCGCCCGCGGCCGGCGGATCCGTGCCCTGGTCGGCGAGCGCCCGCAACTCGGCCTCCTCGCGCGCGACCCCGAGGTTGGCCCGCCGCTCCTCGACGGATTCGGCGGATTCGGCCCTGTCCGTCGTCCTCTGCAGGGCGACTTCGGGTTCCGCGGCCTCGCGCGCAGCCGTCTGTTGCCAGCTTACCTGTACTCGCGCTTCCCACTGTAACAGACGGTCCCCGGTGCTCGTGAACTCCAGCATGACCGAATCGCCCGGTTGTTCCCCGAACATCTGCATGATGGAGTCGAACGTCTTCGACACCCGGGCCTGGATGGTGTCCAGGCGGGCCAGATCGAACCGGGACCCGAACATGACGGGCCGTCTGTCGGCGATGATGGTGACGTCCATCTCGGTGCCATGTCTCAGCAGCCCCACTTGCATGGGCTCACCCGGTTGCAGCCCGGCCATCAGGTCCAACCAGGTGTCATACGCCGCCAGTGGGTTCCCGTTGACTGCAACAACCACGTCTCCGGGCAGCACGCCGCCGCGGTCCGCCGGACCGTTCACGAAGACATTCGTCACCAGCAACGCGACCGGGTTCCCCGGGTTCCCGTGCTGGGGAGGCGTTGCCGTCTGGGTGAGGATGCCGATCCACGCGCGGGGCGGTCCGCCGCCGAGGGAATCCTGAGCGTGGCCCGGTCCGGGCAACCCCGTCCCCAAAGCGACGAGCAGCGCGAGCGGGCGCAGTGTGCCGTTCATCAATGCCAGGCGTCCAGGCTGATCTGGCTCAGCGTCTGCTGTCGCTCCATCAGCGTGTTCACGTAGAAGAGGTTGAAGAACTCGTCATCGGGGGCCTCCTGGACCGCAGCTTCGCCCGCGGCCACCAGCGCCTCGATCCCGGCCAGCCGCGCGACCGGATCGCGGCGGGGCTGCTGCCCGTTCTCGGCGTAGAAGAGCTGCTGATACTCCCCCAGCGCGCGCCGCCATTCGCTCTCGGCGGCCTCGACTGCCGATCGGGCGTCGTCGAGGGACGCCGGCGAGGCCACTCCCTCCCCGGAAGGAGCCGTTCGCGCCGATGCCTGCTGGTCGAGGCCGTTGCCGAGGCCGGATCCGTTGGCGGTTACCCAGCCGAAGGTGGTCCCGCCGATGAAGAGCACGAAGGCGGCTGCCACCTGCAGCCACTTTCGCCACATCCCGGCCCCGGGCGCGTGACCGCGGATCAGGCCGGTCGTGACCAGTTCCTGCTCGAGTTCGTGCCACCCGCCGGGGGGAGGCAGGATCGCGGGGAGGTTCTGCAGTTCCCGGGTCTGCGACCGCAGTGCATCAAGCTTTCGCCGGAGTCCCGGATCACGGTCGAGAATCGCCTTTTCTTCGGCTGTCGGCTGCTGATCGACCAACCGCGCCAGATCTTCGAGTTTCATACGCTCCATGCCTCGACTTCCCTCGGACTGGGTTCGATTCCACGCAGCATGCGGCGCATCTTCGCGCGCGCCTTGAACAGCTGTGACTTGGAAGTGCCCGAGGTGACGCCCAGGGCAGTTCCGATTTCTTCGTGTGTGTAGCCCTCCACGTCGTGGAGGATCAACACCTTGCGCATTCCTTCGGGGAGGAGGTCGAGCGCCTCTTCCAGCTTGCGCTCGAGAAGCGCGTCGCCCATCCTCGGCGGCGTCGCCACCTCGTCGGGCATCGCGACCTCCCTCATCCTCCGGGTCTTGGCTTTCCTGACCGCCTGCAGGGCCGAGTTGACCGCGATCCTGTGCAGCCAGGTGGAAAACCGGGCGTCGCCCCGAAATGTGGGGAGGGCCCGGATGGCACGGATCCACGCTTCCTGCGCGTAGTCCTGGGCCAGATCGTCATCACCGGCGATACGCCGCACCACTGCGTACACCCTGGGTGAATACCGGTCGTACAGAGCGCGGACGGCTCTTCCGTCTCCCTCGCACGCTCGGCGAATCAATTGCGCTTCCATGTCTCCGGATCCGGTTGCAGCGTTCGACGGGTGCCTCACCGCGGCCTGCTCCATGCTCTTTCCACGGACGTTTCCACGTTGGCCCCGCACGAGTCGCGGCGCATTACCTTTGTTGCGATCGTGACTGTGACGCCCGATCTCCGAATAAAGGTTGCCTCGCACCGGCGAATCCTTCAACCCGCTCCCTCCCCAACCGAGAACACCGCATGCCCTCGACCTCCTCCCGCCTCCCCGGCGCGACCTTCCTGGAGTGCACCGCCACGGGCGCGACCTTCGAATCGGAACAGCTGATCGGCCTCTCTCCAGCCGGCAAGCCTCTCTTTGCCCGCTACGATCTGGAGGCGCTGAAGGGTCGATTCACGCCAGAGGCAGTCGCCGGGCGTCCGCCGACGCTCTGGAGATACGAGGAGGTCCTGCCCGTGCGCGACCGGGCCTTCCGCGTCACGCTGGGAGAGGGCTTCACCCCCCTGGTGGAGTCGGCGCGGTTCGCGCGCACCCTGGGCGTGCGGCGGCTGTGGATCAAGGACGAAGGGCAGAACCCCACCGGTTCCTTCAAGGACAGGGGGCTGTGCATGGCGGTCTCGCGGGCTTTCGAGCTCGGCGCCCGGGAGCTGGCGATCCCCTCGGCCGGGAACGCTGCGGGGTCGAGCGCGGCCTATGGCGCTGCGGCGGGGCTGCCCGTGCACGTCGTGGTGCCGGAGGACACGCCGGTGCCCATCCTGGCGGAGATCCGGGCGCTCGGGGCCGATCTGCAGCTGCTGGACGGGCTGATCAGCGACTGCGGCCGGCGTGTGAGGCAGCGCTGTGACGAGGACGGCTGGTGGGACCTCTCCACTCTCAAGGAGCCCTACCGGGTCGAAGGCAAGAAGACGATGGGCTACGAGCTCTTCGAGCAGCTGGAGGGGCGCCTGCCCGACGCGATCGTCTATCCGACGGGGGGCGGCACCGGCCTCATCGGGATGTGGAAGGCGTTCGCGGAGATGGAGGAGCTGGGGTGGATCGGTCCGGAGCGGCCGAGGATGTTCTGCGTGCAGTCCACCGGGTGCGCGCCGATGGTGAGGGCTTGGGAGAACGGCTGGGAGGACGCCGGGATGTGGGAGGACGCGGTCACCTATGCCGCGGGGCTGCGCGTGCCGGGAGCCGTCGGTGATTTTCTGATCCTGCGCGGGATCCGCGAATCGGGGGGCGGGGCGGTGGCGGTTCCGGACACCGAGATGCGGGAATGGGTGGACAGGATGGGGGCCGCGACGGGGATCTTTGGCGCGCCCGAAGGCGGGGCGACGGCCGCGGCCGTGCCCAGGCTCATGGACATGGGGCTGATCGGGGCCGGCGACGAGGTCGTTCTCTTCAACACGGGCAGCGGCCTGAAGTACGTGGGGATGGAGCCGGTCAGCTCCGGGGCTGCCAGCGGTAGCTGAGCTCCGGCAGCGGAATCAGGGCTCCGCGCGGAGGGCGCCGATCCTGCGGGTCCGGCCGCTTGACCGCCAGTGCCCGGTTGAGGTACAAGGCGCCGCCGAGAGCGTGGCCGGAAGCGAATCGCCAGTCCAGCCCGACGGGAAAGCGGGCGATCAGACCGTAGCCGGTCCCTTCCGGGGTCCCGGCCACGATTCCCCAGAGCCCGATCCCGGCGTAGGGTTCGATGGCGTACGATCCGATGTACTGCTTGCCGGTCAGCGAGAGGCTGAGGTCCCGAAAACGCCAGGTTCCCGCCTGCAACTCGAGTCCCTGGTGCTCCCATCGGTACTCGGCGACCAGACCCACCATTCCTGCCCCGCCGAAGGCGATGCCGAAGCGGTACTGGGCGGATGCGGCTTCCGCCCCCGCCAGCGTGCCCAGCGGCATCCACAGGCACAGTACGCGGAAGGTGCGCCGCAGGGCGGGCAACGCGTTTGTGGCAACGGACGACATGGCCGGAGAGTATACCCGATGCGGGCGGGCGGTTCCAGCGTCCGGGACAGCCGCTTCCGCTTGACGTGGCCGGGTGTGCGGCGAGATTGGTCCGCGGTGGTCGGGCGCCAACCTGTTGAAGAGGACTTGTAGATGACGAACCGGAGGCGGACTGGGGGCCGCGAGGTGAGCCGGACCGCCTCGGCCGCTGTGGTCCTGTTGCTGGCCGCCTGCGAGATGCCGGGGCAGGGTGTGACCGCCTGGCCGCCGCTTCCGTCCACCGCGCTTGCGGAACTCGCCCCGGACTCGCTTCGCGAGCGAGCGCTGGGCGACGGCGTGATGTACCGCTTCGCGTGGTCGGCGCGCGGACCATGGGCCATCCACCTGGTTTCCGCGGAGATCGATCGGTGTGAACTCGGTCTCGTGGTCGTGCCCGCGATGAACGGGACCGGCGCCGAACGATTGCGCACCCCGCTCACGCAGATGGTGCCCGACGTGCCCTCGGTGCCGCTGGCCGGCGTGAACGGCGACTTCTTTCGCCTGGACAACGGGGTTCCACTCGGGCCGGAGGCAACGGAGACCACGAGCCGCCTTTCAACCCGTCCCGCCTTTGCGTGGGGCCCGGGGCGGGTTCCGTGGATCGGAATTCCCGTCCCGGCCGGGGACGGAATGGCCGTTGGCCCGGATACGATCGCGGCGGGGGATGGAGGCGATGGTACGCACGTTGTCGGCGGGTACCCCGAGCTTCTCGACGGTGGCCTTGTGGTCGGCGATCTGGGCGTCACCGCCGGGCCGACATTCGCCGCCGCGCGCCATCCCCGCACCGCGGTCGGGTTCGACAACGAGCGCAACATGCTGTGGCTCGTAGTGGTGGACGGCCGCCAGGCTCCGCGCTCGGCGGGAATGTCGCTTCCGGAGCTGGCCAGTCTGTTCCTGTGGCTGGGCGCCGACGAGGCCCTCAACCTGGATGGCGGCGGTTCGTCGGCGATGGTGTTGGGGGAGCAACTGGTCAGCAGGCCCTCGGACGCCGAAGGCGAGCGTCCGGTGGGCAACAGTCTGTGGCTGGTCGAGAACGCGGAGGGATGCTCGCCCCAGGAGGACGAAACCGCAGCTTCCTGATGTAATCTAGACCTTACAAAATGTATGGTTTACATTACATTCGGCTATGAGGATGGGGCCGCTGGCACCAGCCCCGATCCCAAGAGGAAGGGACGGCCGCTACCGGCCTCGATCCCATACGATCGACATGCCCACGTATCCACCGCGATCCGGCCCGGGCTCGAAGAACCGCCCGCCGAAGGCGTTCACCACGACCGAAGACGCGTAGCGCACATTGGTCAGGTTGGTGATTCCGGCGAAGGGGGACAGCCGCAGGCTCCCGGCACCCACTTCGGTGGCGCCGAAGCGCAGCCCCATGAGGGTGAAACCGTCCGCGCCCGCCTCGTTGGAATCGTTGGCCGGCACCGCGTCGCGCACCTCCACGCGAAGCTCGCCGAACCAGGGGCCGCGGGCCGCCCGCAGCCCGGCCTCGAGGCGGTGCGGCGCGATTCCGGGGACGCGGTTGTGGGCGTAGTCGTTGCCGCCAACGGTGAATTCGGTGAAGCGCGCATCGACGTAGCCGTAGGCGAAACGGGTGCTCAGGACCGACGACAGCGCTGTGCGCAGGGAAGCCTCGAAGCCGCGTACCCGGGACCGGCCCGCGTTGCGGTAGAAGCGGCGGCCCGGGGCGGTGGGAACCTCGAACGGCACCAGCTGGTTGGTGAGGCTGGATGAAAACGCGGCCAGGTCGTAGGCGGCGCCCCCGCCCAGTGCACCGCGAATTCCGCCTTCCGCCGTCCAGCCGCGCTGCGGTTCGAGTCCAGGGTTGAAGCCGCCTGCCCGGTCGGGCTGGTTGGCGAGTTCCGTGGTCGTCGGGGTCTCGAAGGAACGGGCCACCGAGGCGAAGAGGCCGTGGCCGCCGAGGTCGATGTGGAGGCCGAGCGACGGGCTGAGTGCCGCCATGGCCCGGCTGCCGGAGTCGTCGGGGTTGCCCGCGGCGGTGAACCGGTCGTCGGCGCGGAAGTTGAAGTGGTCGAAGCGGAGCGCCCCGACGAGGTTGAGGCGGTCTGCAAGCGGCAGCTGGAACTGCCCGAAGAGAGCCGCCGCGCGAACGCGCTCCTGTTGGTCGAGGGTGAGGGCACCCGCCTCGCCTCCGTCGTTGGCGAAGTTCTTGCGATCGTCGCTCTGAAGTTCGCCCTCGGCGCCGAAGTCCACCCGTGCCGTGCCGGTTGCCGTCTGCCATGCCCTGGCGAGCGCCACGCGGACCCCGCCGCCTATCCTGTCCAGATCGATCACGGAGGTGGGGATCGGGTTGTCCAGCCGGCGGCTGACGCCGTACGCGGAAAAGGTCCCCTCCATCCCGCCCAGGCCCCCGCGCCAGCTGATTCCGCCCTGACCCTGGCTGACGTCCTTGCGGGTTCGCCGGCGGACATTGAATCCCCATGCCTCGTTGCTGCCGTCGTCGAAGAGCTCCGCCGGGAGCGATCCGCCGTTCAGCGCGTCCAGGTCGAGATAGCCCAGCTGCAGTGCGAGGGTGCCGTTGGCCGCGGAGATGGTGGTGCCGGTGTTGAAGATGGTGCGGGTGGCCTGGCTGTAGGGGTCCTCGCCCGAATCCGTCGGGTTGTCGCGGAAGCCGTCGAAACTGTGCCGGGCGATACTGGTGCGCCAGGTGTAACGCTCTCCCGTTCTTGTACCGGTGACCTGCATCCGCAGCAGCCCGTCCGAGCCCGCGACCAGTGTGCCCGACTCACGCCTGCCGGCACGGGCCGGTGCGCTCTCGAACAGCAGGACCCCTCCGGCCCCGTTGCCGTAGAGTGCGGCGGCCGGACCCCGAAGCGCCTCCACGCGTCCAAGCGAGCCGATATCGAGATGGTCGAGCGTGGTCTGCCCGTCCGGCAGCGTGGCGGGGATCCCGTCCACCAGGATCTTGATGCCGCGCACGCCGAACTGGGAGCGCGCGCCGAATCCACGGATCGAGATGCGCTCACCGACCGCGGGGTTGTAGCGGTTCTGTACACGCACTCCCGGAAGCCCGTGCAGCGCTTCCTCGATGAAGAGGCCCGTGTTGCCCTCGGCCACTTCCGCGCCGGCCATGACCGAGGCGGAGAAGGGCAGGAGGTCCAGGCGGACCGGCGATCTCAGCACCGTCACCACGATGGGTTCCAACTCCACCGTGTCGGGCTCGGTCTGGGCCCGGGACACCACCGGGGCCAGAAAAGTGGAAGCGGCGCAGATCGCGAAGACCGCGGCGATGCGCCCGCGGGCGGGACTGTGGGCCGACGATCTGCTGGTGCCGTGGGCGGGCAATCTTCTGGCGCTGTGGGCAGGCGATCTGCTCAACACTGGCTCCTGTTCCGGGAAGAATATGCTTTGCGAATCGAGCGTGGCCCGACTGCCGGGGAAGCTACCGGATCGCGCTAATTGGACTCAACCCGCAGATTCAGCGTCTCGAAGGGCACATCCGCCGGAATGATCACCGTCTCCCCGCGCAACTCCCTCAGCTCCGAGAGCGTGTAGCCCACCTGCAACTGGTTCGGATCGAGATCCTCCCCGGGTTCCATGACCGAGACGCTCAGATAGGTATCGACCGGCACCCAGCACGCCCGATAGTATCCCGACTCGTTGGTTGTGACGGCGACCCCGCTCCGGCCGGCACGCAAGGTCGTGGAGACGACGGTGGTTACGTCCTGGCTGATGTCGAAATCCCGCGAGAGCACGCGTACGATGACCCCCGGCAGGGGTGCACCGGCGGGATCGATGACCTGCCCGACCAGGATCCCGTCGTTTCGCATCGCGCCGCCCCCGGGGATGTTGGCTGCGTCGTCCGGCCGCTCCTCGTCGCGGCACAGATTCCCGAGAACCCGGGTAATCGTGGGTGCCGCGAAGTTGATCTGCGACACTGACTGCGCGCCCTCCCGAACCTCCACCTCGAACGGTTCGGGGACGAAGGAATAACGCTCCAGATACGGGTGCGAATAGTTCACGGTGTAGATCCCGGGTTCGAGGCGGGTCAGCTCGAACCGGCCGTTCCTGTCGGTCAAGGCCTCGATGTCCGTCCCCTCGGCATACACGCGCGCGTCCCGGAGGCCGGCCCGGAGGGTGTCGAAGACGACGCCGGCGATGCGGCCTCCCCCCTCGGCCTCCATCACCGTTCCCTCGTTGCCGTGCACACGCAGCACGTCGCCGCCCTGCACCGTGAGGCCTTCGAGAATCGACTCCACGCGCGAGGTGAGCGGGTTGGTGGCAACCCGGACGCGCGGCATTCGGATCCGCCACGAATCGACGATCCATGTGCCGTTGGGAAGCGCCTGGAATTCGACCCTCCCACCGATGTCGGCCGACTGCAGCACGTCGGGCAGGTTGAGGTTCTCGTAATGGAAATCCAGCCACCTGAGCTCTGAGGTGCCCGGATTCAGCCATAGCGTGCCCGAGATGTCCGGGAGGCGACGGCCGGGCACGGGCTCAAAGGCCAGTCCGAGCAGCCCTGGGGCCCTGTTCTCGTCGCGGTGCAACCGGAAGCAGTGCGTGTCCAGGAACGGATCGGAGAGGAGGACCGCGGCGTCCGGCGCCCAGTAGACCGATTCGTTCGGCCGGAGCCGGGCGAATCCTTCCTCCATCAGCTCTTCGGCGGGGCGGGACACGTACGGCGTCTGTCGGTAGCCGCGGTCGTAGCTTCGCTCTTCGGAGATCACCCTGCGGTTGTCCCGGTCCATGTGCCGGTTGACGCCCTGCATCTCGTACTGATAGTAGCCCCGCTCCTGGGTCCAGTCCGCCGCCTGGAGGGCCTTGCGGGCCTCGTCCCAGACGCGCGTAACCGCGAGCCCTTCTTCCGGTCGCACCCGGCAGCGCGATTCGGCCTCGGCTTCGATCCCGGCCAGCGACACCGCTTCGACCCGGGCGACGATGTTGACCATCAGCGTATCCGCGGCGGAAAGGTCGAAATACTCCGAGAAGGTCGTCGCGTAGCCGATCCGGTCCGCCCGGATCCGATAGCGACCCGGGGCCGTGGCGGCCAGCTGGTATAGCCCGGTGGGGCGGGTGAGGGAGCGCGCCAGCTGCGCTTCCCGGTCGTCCACGAGGCTGATCATCGCGCCGCCGATGCCGGTCGTGCCGTCGCTGTCCAGGAGCCGGCCGCGGACGACCTGGCCGCTCGCATCGAATGCGGGTCCGCCCGCCCCGAGCAGGCCAAGCGAAAGACAGAATACCGCGGGCTTTGCGGAGCGCCGCACCGTACACCTCCAGCTGCTGGTTCTCGCAGTCCTGCAAGGTAACACGCAGTTCTGGCGGGGCGACACGGAAGGCGCCCCGACTTGAGCCAGCGGGGCCCGCCACCTACCTTGGCCTTCCTTCGTAAACATCCGGCGGAAACCCGACTCGAGGTCAGCATGACAGGTCGACCGTCTCGTCTGTGGCTCGCTGCCGCCTGTGCAGCGGCCGTCATCGTCACTCCCTGCGGCCACCTGGCCGGTCAGAATCGGGGCTACGCGCCCGAATTGTACTACGAGCTGGTCGGGGTCGGGGAGGTTGCCGTTTCCCCGGCCGGAGACTACGTCGCATTCACCGTCACAACCGTGGTCGAGGAGGAGAACCGGCGTCATCGCGAAGTGTGGCTCCAGCCGCTCGCCAGCGGCCGCCCCTACGGCGAAGCTTTCCGCGTCACCAGCCCCAACGAGGACTCCAGCGGACCGAGCTGGTCGCCCGACGGCTCTCTGCTCGCCTTCACGTCCCGGAGGGGCGACGACCCCAACCCGGTGTGGTTCCTGCGGGTGAACGGCCCGGGGGGCGAAGCCTTCCACATCGAGGGCGTCGACGCGTCGCCCGTCTGGTCGCCTGACGGTTCGCGGATCGCCTTCGTCAAGGCGCCCGAGCGCCCCGAGGGCCAGGAAGGCGGCGAAGACCAGGGGCCCGGGGCCCGCAGGGGATGGATCGCGCCGGACGCCGTGAGCCGCACGCTGGACGCCGAGCGCTTCGATGGCCGGGTGATCACCTCGATCCGCTACAAGCGGGACGGCCGGCTGGCCTTTCAGCCGCACTACCTGGCGAGCCGGAAGCGGCAGCTGTGGGTGGTCGATGCCCAGGGCGGCACTCCAAACGCTCTGACGCGCGTAGGCTTCGATGTCGGCAACCCGGTGTGGTCCGTGGACGGCCGCATCCTCTTCTTCACCGGTGACGAGCGGCAGGACGACGAACTCAACTCCGAGAACTCGGGCGACATCTGGGCGGTGGACCCCCGGGGGGGTACCGTCCGCCGGCTCACCTCCAATCCGGGGACCGAGAGCGCGCCCGTGGTTTCTCCGGACGGCGGCAGCATCGCCTTCCTGTCCTCGCCGGAGCGGGGGAGCCAGACCGACCTGGTCGTTGTCGAGATCGGTTCCGACGGGCACTTCCGGGGCCAGCCCCGGAACCTCACGGCCGACTGGGATCTCCGCCCGGGGGCCGCGAACTGGACGGCGGACGGCACGGCGATCCTCTTCTCCGCGGGAATCGGGGGAGACAGCCACCTCTTCCGTGTCGCGCCGGGCCAGCCCGTCGAGCAGGTCACGCACGGGGCGCGCCGGCTGTCGTCATTCTCGTTCTCGCCAGCGGGCGGGTTCATGGCCTTCACGGCAACCGACCCGGTCACGCCGGCCGAGCTGTATGTGGGATCGGTGGACGGCTCCACCGAGCAGAAGGCCACGGGCTTCAACGACGAGTGGCTTTCGGGCGTCACCCTCATGCCCTCCGAGCGGCTTGCCTGGACGGCCGAGGACGGCACCGAAGTCGAAGGCTGGCTGGTTCCACCGGTCGGCTTCCTGGCGGGAGGCTCGTATCCGATGGTGCTGAAGATCCACGGAGGGCCCCACTCGGCCTACGGCAACACCTTCTTCCCGACCTTCCACGTGCTGTCCGCCGCCGGATTCTTCGTCCTGTACACGAACCCGCGGGGCTCGTCCGGCTATGGACACGACTTCCAGTACGCCACCCGCGGCGAGTGGGGGATCGTCGACCGCGAGGACTACCTGGCCGGCGTCGACGCGGCGCTCGAGGCCTACCCGGAGATCGACCCGGCGCGCCTGGGCGTCTCGGGGGGCAGCTACGGCGGCTTCATGACCAACTGGCTCACCGCGACCCGTCCCGATCGCTTCCAGGCGGCGGTGACGTCGCGGTCGATCACCAACTGGGAGAGCTGGTGGGGCACCTCCGATGCACAGGGCCTCACCGAGTACGAGTTCTACGGGACGCCCTGGGAGCAGCGGGACCTGTACCGCCGCCTGTCCCCCATCTCGTACGTCGAGAACGTGACCGCGCCGACGCTCATCATTCACAGCGAGCAGGACTACCGCACGCCCATCGGCGACGGTGAGCAATGGTTCATGTCGCTGAAGAAGCTGGGCGTGCCGGTGGAGCTGGTGCGCTACCCGCGGTCGTCGCACGGGCTTTCGCGCTCCGGCGAGCCGTGGCTGCTGGTCGACCGCCTCGCGCGCCTGAGCAGCTGGTTTGAGCACTACCTGATCCAGGAGCCACCCGCCAGGCGCTCCGGCACCGGGCTGGAGCGTTGGTGACGGAACTCCCGCCGCTCCCTTTCAAGTCGCGGCGCGACGCGATCCTCTCTCGCCTGGAGCACGGATCGCTTCTGCTGCCCGCGGCGCCGGTCCGCTACAAGAGCGGAGATTCCGAGTACCGGTACCGGCCGGATTCGGAGTTGTTCTACGCGACGGGCTGGCGCGATCCGGATTCCATCGCAGTCCTCCGCGGATTCGCGGACGAGGATCGTTTCGTCCTTTTCGTGCCCCAGCGCGACGAGAAGCTCGAATTGTGGACCGGGCCGCGCATGGACCCCGGCGAAGTGAAGGCCTCATACGGAGCCGACGCCGTCTTTCCGCTGAGTGAGTTGGGGGAGAGAGGGCGGAGACTGCTTCGCGGCGGCGACACCATCCACTACCGCCTCGGGGCCTCGGCGGCGTGTGATGAGGTGGTGGCCGCGGCGCTGCGCGATGGCCGCGCCAGGCGGCCCAGGCGGGGCGCGGGCGCGCGGGCGCTGGTCGACCCCGGCGCGATCCTCGACGCGATGCGGGTGCGCAAGGACGCCGCCGAGGTCGCACGGCTGAGGGAGGCGGCACGCATCTCGGTGGCCGCCTTCCGGGAAGCGCTGCCGCGCGTGCGGGGCGGGGTGGGGGAGTGGGAGGTCGAGGCCGTGCTCGAGAGCGGCTTTCGCGGTCGGGGCGCCGACGGCCCGGCCTTTGCTACGATCGTCGCCGCGGGGACGAATGCGTGCACGCTCCACTACACGGCCAACGGCTCCCGGATCGATGCCGGCGACCTCGTGCTGGTCGATGCGGGGGCCGAGGTCGACTGCTACGCCGCCGACATTACGCGCACCGTGCCCGCGTCGTGGCCGCTGGACGGGGTGTGCCGGGAGGCCTATGAGGTCGTGCGGCGTGCGCACCGCGCGGCGGTGGCGGCGTGCGTGCCGGGCGGGACGCTGGCTGCGGTGCACGAGGAAGCCAGCCGCGCGATCGCGGAGGGGCTGGTGGGGCTGGGGGTTCTCGACGGCCCCGCAGAGAGGGTGCTGGAGGGTGGAGCGCACCGCGACTTCTTCCCCCACCAGACTTCGCACTGGCTGGGTCTCGATACCCACGACGCGGGTGCCTACCGCGATGCGGACGGACCGGTCGTGCTGGAGCCCGGCATGGCGTTCACGGTCGAGCCCGGTCTGTACTTCGCCCCGGGCAGCTGCCCGCGCGTCCCCACCCTCGAGGGGACCGGGATCCGGCTCGAAGACGATGTGCTGATCACGGAAGACGGCGCGGATATCCTGACCGCCGGACTTCCGCGGGACCTTGAGGCGCTGGCGGCACTGTGCGGAGGATCGGCGTGACCGTCGCGGCCGCGCTCGCCCACAGCGCCCTGCTCCGGCGGCTGCACGAGCCGGGCCCGCTGGTCGCCGTCGAACTGCGCCCGCCGCGGCTCGGCATGGACGCCGCCCGCAGCATGAGCGTGTGGATCGACATGCATCACGCCGTCCAGCGCCTTGCCCGCCAGGACACCTTCATCCTCCTCACCGACGACGCGGCGGGCGACCGCGAGGAGGAAAGCCTGGCCCATCTTGCCGCGAATCTCGGAGGCAGCGCCGAGCTCGGTGCCGTCGTGCCGTTTCTGACCTGCAAGCACCCCGTCGAGTACTGCCGGATGTTCGCCCGGCGAGCTTCCGGGCTGGGGGTCGCGGCTGTAGCGGTCGTCGGTGGCGACCATTCCGTCGGTCCCGAGCGCTGCGTCCCGCACGGCCAGGACCTCCGGCGCATTCTCCGCGACGACCAACCGGGGCTGCCCCTTGGCGGATGGGCCAACCCGCATCGGGATCCGGTGCAACAGGCCCGCTTCGTCGCCGACCAGCGATTCGGCGCTGACTTCGTCCTTACCCAGATCGTTTCGCACCACTCGCTGGGGTGCGTCGAGCGGTTCCGTTCGGAGTTGGCCCGCCTCGGGATCGCGTTGCCCGTCGTCTACGGCGTGTTTCACTACCACAGCGCCAACCCCCGCACCCTGGACTATCTGGGCCGGTACTTTCCCGTGCCCGCGCGCGAGCTTGCCGGCGAGTTTGCGACCGGAGCCAGCGCGGAGGAGATCTGTCTGCGCACCATCCGGGAACTGAGGGCGATCGGGGCCGACAAGGTGTATGTGAGCAATCTGCGCAGTGGGGATGTGGCGAGGCGGTGGGCGCGGATTGTCGCGGAGGCCGGCTAGGCGTCTGCGCCGCACAAAGCCGCAGCGAGCAAGCGCAAGGCGATGAGCTACGGGCGGATCGTGAAGGAGGAACGCTGTCTGCGATGGGCTGGCTGCGCCGAAGGCGCCCCGTTTCCTGGGCGAGTCTCAGGAAACGCGTAGAACCTGGAGGGCATCGGAGGGGTGGGCGGGTCTGCTTCTCAGTGATCCTGCAAATTATTGTTGAATATCGTCCCAGCGCGGCACGATTTTCAACGATATTTTGTCGGACTGGTTGGCTGAGGGGGAGCACTGATTGGGCTATCCGTCAACGAACAGAATCCGCCGGTTTACATTGCCCCTCCCCGGAATCGGTCAGATCGAGCGTCCCAATCAGCGGCAGCGGCTCGCCGGCTCAGGAAGCGAACCCTGGACGGGCCGGCCAGTCGGATCCAGGGTCGTGCCCGTTCCGAAGCCTACGCCGACGACAACTGCGAGGATGCCGGCGATGACGGGGAGGAACAGCAGGGCGCCCAGATGCGCGAGCGTCGGCACCAGCAGCGGCACGCCCGCGACCACCTGGGCCGCGCCGATGAAGTTCCAGAAGGCACCGGTCTGATACATCGCTTCGAAGAACGCCCCGATTGGCGTGCTGTCCGGCAGCCGCGTGAAACGCTGACCCAGCAGCTTTACAAGTCCGGTGGGAACGAAACCGGCAGCGAGCAGGATGCGGGTCAGGAGTGTGAACCTGAAGAGAAGTTCACGTGATCTGACCCGGACGAAGACCCGATCGAGTTTCCTTATGACCATTGGTATGTAAGGTATGGCTTACACTCTGTCAATCGTAGTTGACATTGTGTCTGCCGCGTGCCCCATCTCTCAGCTGGAGTCAATCCCCTCCAGCACCGCCGCCGCCGCTGTCACCCCCGGCGGCCTGTGGGCGGCAATCTCAAGTCCCGCGACCTCGCCAGCCAGCGCCGCGGCCGTCTCCCGCGCGATCGCCACACCCTCCGCGGCCGCATGGTCCGGCCCCCGGGCTTCCGCCCGCTGCATCCGCTCCACCACCGTCTCCGGCAGCACCACGCCCGGCACCTCGTTCTTGAGGAACTCCGCATGGCGGAGGGACCCAAGCGGCCGGATCGAGGCCAACACCGGGATCCCGGGACCGACGTCACCAATTCCCGCAAGGAACCCCAGCAGGTGATCGACATCGAAGACGGGCTGGGTGACCGCATAGTGAGCGCCCGCGTCCACCTTCCACTGGAATCGGCCCAGCTCACTGGCCGGGTCGCGCGCACCCTGGCGAAGTGCCACCCCGACCACGAACGCCGTGGGGTCGCCGATGTCGTTTCCGGCCGGATCGACCCCGCGGTTCAGCGCCGTCACCACGTTGGTGAGGCCGATCGAGTCCACGTCGACGACGGATCTGTAGGCGGGGTAGGGGGCGGCGCCGGGCGGATCGCCGGTCAGGAGGAGGATGTTGCGCACGCCGGAGGCTGCGGCCCCCAGCAGGTCGCTCAGCATGCCGAAGAGGGCGCGGTCGCGGCAGGTGTAGTGTGCGATCGGCTCCGCGGGACATCCGCTCGCGATCAGGGTCGCGGTCGCCAGGACGCTGAGCCGTGCGGTGCGGCGGTCCTCGTGAATGCCGATCGCGTCGGCGCCGGCCCGTGCCAGTGCCCGGCAATCCTCCAACAGACGCGCCGTGTCCCACCCTCGCGGGGGCAGCACGCGGACGCATCTCACGAATGCGCCGCTGGCCAAGTGATCGCCTAGTGTAGATCGTAACGCTATGGGGATATACGACTTGTGTGCGACAGTCTCATCCAATGCGCGAATGACACGCACCGACGAACTGCCACGCTGGATCACAGACACGACTTCCCGGATGCTGCGGATGTGCTCCGGAGTGGTCCCGCAGCAGCCGCCTACGATCCGCGCCCCGGCGTTGATCGCCTTGCGCGCGTACTGTCCCATGTATCCCGGCTCGGTGACGTAGATCTTGCGTTCGCCGACCTGGCGCGGCAGCCCCGCGTTGGGCGAGGAGGACAGCGGCAGCCGGGTCACCTCGGTCATCTGCTCCAGTCCATCCACGATGACCGCAGGCCCCACCGAGCAGTTCAGCCCCACCGCGTCCGCGCCCCATTCCTCGGCCGACCGTGCCACCTGCTCGGCCGACGTCCCGTATTCGGTCAGCAGGTCCTCGCCCACGGTGACCTGGGCGATCACCGGCAGGTCGCAGCGCGACCGCACCGCGCGGAACGCCTGTTCCAGCTCGACCAGGCTTGAGAAGGTCTCGAGGACGAAGCCGTCCACGCCGCCCTCCAGCAGCCCGTCCACCTGCCGCCCGAAATGGTCCCGGGCCTCTGCCAGCGAGGTCGGCCCGAGGGGTTCGAGCCGGATCCCGAGCGGCCCGATTGCGCCCGCGACCGCTGCCCGCCCGGACGCAGCCTTCACGGCAATCGCGGCGGCCCTTGCGTTGAGCTCCTCCGTCCGGTCGTCGAGCCCGTGCGAGGACAGCTTCCAGGGGTTGGCGCCGAAGGTGTTGGTCTCGATAATCTCGGCGCCGGCGCGGATGTACTGCTCGTGCACGTCCTCGACCAGATCGGGGTGCGTGGCGTTCAGCTCGTCGTAGCAGACGTTGAGGAAGACTCCGCGCGTGTAGAGCATGGTGCCCATCGCGCCGTCCATGACGTGGACGCGGTCGCCGGAGAGCATGTCGCGCAGTTCAGGCATCGGCCGGTCCACCATGGGCAGGTCCAAGTCCGGTGCAAGCGCGGTCGGAATCCCGCAGGTCAGCCATGTGGGGCCTCCGCCAGGTTCGGGCTCAGCCACCGCGCGGCCTCGCCGACCCTCATTCCCTTGCGCTTCGCGTAGTCCTCCACCTGGTCGCCTCCGATGCGGCCAACGCCGAAGTAGAAGCTCTCGGGGTGTCCGATGTAGAGGCCGGATACCGACGCCGCAGGCGTCATGGCGCAGCTTTCGGTGAGCGTGACGCCGATGCGGCCGGCGTCCAGGAGGCGGAAGAGCGTGCGCTTTTCGGAGTGGTCCGGCGAGGCGGGATAGCCCGGCGCGGGGCGGATGCCGGCGTACTCCTCGGCGATGAGCTGGCTGTTCGAGAGCGACTCGTCGGGCGCGTAGCCCCAGAACTCGCGGCGCACGCGTTCGTGCATGCGCTCGGCGAAGGCTTCGGCGAGACGGTCCGCGAGCGCTTTTGCGAGAATGCTCTGGTAGTCGTCGCCGGCGGCTTCGAATTCGGCGCAGAGTTCGGCGACGCCATGCCCGGCGGTCACCACGAAGGCCCCCACGTAGTCGGCGATCCCCGAGCACTCGGGGGCTACGAAATCGGCCAGCGAGAGGTTGTCGCGCCCGCCCGGCTTGCCGAACTGCTGCCGCAGGCACGGGAAGGTCGCCAGCCGCCGGTCGCGGTCTTCGCCGGCCCAGATGACGATGTCGTCGCCCACGCAATTCGCCGGATGGAGGCCGACGACGGCCCGCGCCACCAGCAGCCCCTCGCGGCGGATCCGGCGCAGCAGGGTTCGGGCGTCCTCGTAGAGGCTCGTGGCCTGCGCCCCGACCTCGGGGTCCGAGAGGATCGCCGGGAACTTGCCCTTCAGGTCCCAGGCACGGAAGAAGGGCGTCCAGTCGATGCGCGCGATCAGCTCTTCCAGGTCGTAGGAGGACGCGGCGGTGTTGGAGGGGGAGGAAAGGGCGGACTTTGGGGACGCGGAGGCACCGTGTCCATGCGCCACCGTTGTGGCGCCGTCGCGAGGGAAGATTCGCGTCCCCGTGAACGTCGGCCGCACCGGCGCATGGCGGCTCCAGTCGAGCTGCAGCCGGTTGGCGCGGGCCCCCTGAAGCGTGAGCAGCGGCGCCCGTTTCCCGGGCTCGGCACGCCTCCGTCGAATGGTCTCGTACTCATCGCGGATGCCGGCGGTGTATCCCGCGCGGCTTGCCGGATCGAGCAGCTTCCCCGCGACGGCCACGCAGCGCGATGCGTCGAGCACGTGTACGGTGGCGCCCGAATAGCGCGGCTCGATCTTCACGGCCGTATGGACGCGCGAGGTGGTGGCTCCGCCGATGAGGAGCGGCGTGGTCATCCCGGTGCGCTCCATCTCGCTCGCGACGTGGACCATCTGGTCGAGGCTGGGCGTGATCAGCCCGGAGAGCCCGATCAGGTCGGCGTCCACCTCGTGCGCCTTCTCCAGGATGTGTTCGGCCGGCGCCATCACGCCCAGGTCGAAGATCTCGTAGTTGTTACACTGGAGTACGACCCCGACGATGTTCTTGCCGATGTCGTGCACGTCGCCCTTGACGGTGGCCATCACGATGCGTCCCGCGGAGCGCGCTTTCTCGCCCGCCGGCTTCTCGCGCTCCAGGAACGGCACCAGGTACGCCACCGCGCGCTTCATGACCCGCGCGCTCTTCACCACCTGCGGCAGGAACATCCTGCCGTCGCCGAAGAGGTCGCCCACGGTGTTCATCCCCGCCATCAGCGGCCCCTCGATCACGTGCAGCGCCCGCTTCGCCCCCGCGCGCGCCTCTTCCGTGTCCTCCTCGATGTAGTCGGTGATCCCGTGCACCAGCGCGTGCTGCAGCCGCTGTCCGGCGGCCGCGTCGCGCCATGAGAGGTCCTCGACATCACCCGCCGCGCTCCCACGATACCTCTCGGCGAGCCCGGTCAGGCGCTCGGTGGCCTCGGGGTCGCGGTTGAAGAGCACGTCCTCGACCGCGGTGAGCAGCTCGGCCGGGATCTCGTCGTAGACCGTGATCGCGCCGGCGTTCACGATCCCCATGTCCATCCCGGCCCGGCCGGCATGGTACAGGAACGCCGAGTGCATCGCCTCGCGCACCCCGTGGCTGCCGCGGAACGAGAACGACACGTTGCTCACCCCGCCGCTCACCAGCGCGTGCGGCAGCGCCTCCTTGATCCGCGCCGCCGCGTCGAAATACGCCACCGCATACTCGTCGTGCTCCGCTATTCCCGTGGCCACGGCGAAGATGTTGGGATCGAAGATGACGTCCTCGGGCGGGAAGCCCTCCTCGCGCACCAGGATGCGGTACGCGCGCTCCGAGATCTCCACCTTGCGCTCCGCGGTGTCCGCCTGGCCTTCCTCGTCGAAGGCCATGACGATCACGGCCGCGCCGTAGCGCCGAACCAGCCGCGCCTGCTCGCGGAACGCCTCCTCGCCGTCCTTCAGGCTGATCGAGTTGACCACCGCCTTGCCCTGCACGCACTTGAGACCGGCCTCGATCACCTCCCAGCGCGACGAGTCGATCATGAACGGCACGCGCGCGATCTCGGGCTCGGCCGCGAGCAGGTTGAGGAAGCGCACCATCGCCGCCTCCGAGTCCAGCATCCCCTCGTCCATGTTGACGTCGATGATCTGGGCGCCGTTGCGCACCTGTTGCAGCGCCACCTCGATCCCCGCCTCGTAGTCGCCCTCCAGGATGAGGCGGGCGAAGCGCTGCGATCCGGTCACGTTCGTGCGCTCCCCCACGTTCACGAAGAGCGACTCGGGCCCGATCGTGAGCGGCTCCAGGCCGGAGAGGCGCGTGCGCACGGGGGGACTGGGCACTTCCCGCGGGGCGACGCCGTCCACCGCCTCCGCGATCGCCGCGATGTGGTCCTGGGTCGTCCCGCAACACCCGCCGGCGATGTTGAGGAAGCCGGAGCGCGCGAAGTCGCCCATGGTGGCGGCCATGTCCTCGGGCGTCAGGTCGTAGCCGCCGAACTCGTTGGGCAGGCCGGCGTTGGGGTGGCAGCTGACCGGGTACTCGCTGACGGTGGAGAGTTCCTGCAGGTACGGGCGCAGCGCCTCCGGCCCGAGCGCGCAGTTGAGCCCGAAGGAAAGCGGGGCCGCATGCCGCAGCGAGTTGTAGAAGGCCTCCGGCGTCTGTCCGGTCAGGGTGCGCCCGCTCTGATCGGTGATCGTGCCGGAAATCATGATCGGCAGTCGCACACCCAGCGCGTCGAACTGCTCAAGGATCGCGAAGACCGCCCCCTTGGCGTTCAGCGTGTCGAAGATGGTCTCGACCATGAGGATGTCGACGCCGCCCTCGATCAGGGCGCGGGCCTGCTCCCCGTACGCCGCCCGCAGCTCGTCGAAGGTCACCTGCCGCGCGCCGGGATCGTTCACGTCGGAGGAGATCGACGCGGTGCGGTTGAGCGGCCCCAGGATCCCGGCCACATAGCGCGGGCGGTCCGGGGTCCGTGCCGTCCACTCGTCGGCAGCCTCGCGCGCGATCCGCGCCGACGCGCGATTGATCTCGCCGACCGCGTCCTCGACCGCGTAGTCGGCCATCGGCAGCCGCGTCGAGCTGAACGTGTTGGTCTCGATGATGTCCGCGCCCGCCTCGAGATACGCGCGGTGGATCCCGCCGATCACGTCGGGCCGCGTCAGGCTGAGCAGGTCGTTGTTGCCGAGCAGCGGCTGCGGATGCGCGCGGAAGAGGTCGCCGCGAAAGTCGTCCTCGCCGAGATCGTGCCGCTGGATCATGGTGCCCATCGCACCGTCGAGCACCAGGATGCGGTCGGCGAGGAGGTGCTCGATGGGGGGGCGTGAGGGGTGGGAGGAGGAGGGCGACCCGGGCTTCCCGGCTCCGTTCACGGCGCTCCCGGGCACCGGGGCACCCGAAGGTGAACCTGCCGGATCGGACTTCATCGAACTCACCTGGTGTCCCGCGCTCCCCGCCACTCCACCCGTCAGAAGCACCCGACCCCTGTCAATGCGGACCGAACCCCTCCGGGGCCAATCCGGGCCGGAACCCTCCGGCGGGCGTGGCTTTTTAGCTGTTCCCTGGCCGCAATATGCCACAAATCGCCGTCACCTCGGCTCATCCGCCGCTAAACGGCGGAGGCCGTTGGAGTTGCAACGATAGCGGAATCGGCGGGGCGATTCCAGCCGCCGGGGCGAATGCCGACCACCCGGAAGGCGGATGGTGAGTATATGAGTATATGAGTAGGATTGTGTCATTTTGTTCGATTACGAACAATCGAATGCAACAGAACACTTTCGTCGGCGAGTCGGCATTCACTTTCGAGGGCTGGGACTCCGTGCCTCGATGGAAGCGAGGTCAGCCCCCCGCCCGCCCCCCGCCGCCTCGCCGCGTCATCCCGTCCACCGTCGTCGCGGCCGACATGTGGGCGATCACGTTGGTCGCGGAGCGGAAGACATCCGGGACGCGGTCGATCCCCAGCAGGATGCCCAGTCCCGCGACCGGCACGCCCACGACATCGAGCGCCGGGACCATCGACACGATGCTGGAGCCGGGCACCGGCGCGACCGTCATCGAGGCGAGGAAGAGCGCCAGCACCGCCGCCGCGATCAGGCCGGCGTCGAGCGGCACGCCGTACATGGCCGCCAGAAAGACTAGCGACGTGCTCTGGAAGAGCGCGCTCCCGGGGCGATTGAGCGACGCCGCCAGCGGGAGGACCAGCGAGTAGCTGCTCTTCGACAGGCCCAGCTTCTCCGCCTCCTGCAGCATCATGGGCAGCGTGCCGACGGAAGTCGTCGTGGTGAAGCCCACCGTGTAGGTGCCCACCGTCCCGCGGATGAATCGGCCCGGCGCCATTCCGCCCGCGAACCGGACCAGCGGCAGGAGCACGAGGCCCTTCAGGATGAAGAAGCCCACGACGACCGCGACGATGAAGACGGCCAGGTTCTGCAGCATGGCCATCCCGGTCTGCGCGATCACCGGCGCCGCGAGGCCGAAGACGCCCACGGGCGCGATCCACAGGATCCAGGTCATGAGCTTGATGAGGGCGTCGCCGAGCGTCTCGGCGAGGGAGGTGAGCGCCCGCTGCTTCTCGTTGGGCAAGGTCGTCGTTGCCGCGGCCAGCAGGACGACGAAGATGAGGAGGGGGAGGAGGGTCCCGTCGGCGGCCACCTGGATCGGGTTCCTCGGGACCAGGTTGACGAGGAAGTCGACCACGCCCGGCACCGCGGTGTCCGGAGCCGCGACGGGTGTGGGCGGCGGTATCGGAGCCGTGAAGTTGAGGGCGAAGCCCATCACCCCCATCCCGATCAGGATCGCCGGCAGCGTCGTCACCCAGAAGAAGCCCACCGCCAGGCCTCCCAGCCGGCCCAGCTCCCGCAGGTTCGCGATCCGCCCGACGCCCACGAAGACGACGGCGGCCACCAGCGGGATGACGACCATCTGGATCGCGCGCAGGAAGACCTGGCCGAGGGGCTCGACGGCGTCGGCCGCCCACAGCAGCGCCGGCGATCCGGTCGCGGAGGCGGCGATCCCGAGCCCCAGCCCGAGCATGAGCCCGATGAGGATGGCGCGTGTGTTCACGTCAGAGGAGTCGCTCGGGGGGGTGGGGGGAATGGTGTCGCGGCGCGTCCGCAGGTGAGGGGAGCCGGCAATGTGGAACCCGGTACCCGGCGCGGTCAACGACGACTCGCCCGGCTGCAGCGGGTCGGACCAACTTGCCCGGCACACCGCCGGGCCCCAACGTCACCCTTCGGCCACGACCCCATGCAGGAGTGCACACCCATGGACCCGCGCCCACGCCTTCGCTCTCTCCGCAGGCTCCCCCGCACCCCACACCTCGCCCGTCCGATCGCCGCTATCTCCGCCGTGGCCGCGATCTTCGCCCTCTCACCCTCCCAACCCGTCGCCGGGCAGGAACAGGGCGGCCGTCTCACGCCCGAGCTCTACTTCGACTGGGAAGAAGTGCGTCCGTTCCTGCTGGCGGGCGGGATGGGGCCGCAGATTTCGCCCGACGGCCGCCAGGTGCTGTACGAGCGCCGGCACATCGACAAGATGAAGGACCGCTGGGTGTCGGAGTTGCACATCGTCGGTGCGGACGGTACGCGGCCCCGGCGGCTGACGGACGGCGGCGGCGCGGTGTGGGCTCCGGACGGCGGGCGGATCGCGTTCGTGCGCGCGGATGACGATGGCGCTCCGCAGATCTTCGTGCGCTGGATGGACGCGGAGGGGGCCGAGACGCAGGTGAGCCATCTGACGCATGGCCCGGGCGGTCTGACCTGGTCGCCGGACGGGGAGACGCTGGCCTTCTCGATGATGGTGCCGTCCGAGCCCGAGTGGACGGTGACGATTCCGGGGCGGCCGGAGGGGGCGGAGTGGACGGTCGAGCCGAAGGTCGTGACGCGGCCCAACTACCGGCGTGACTACGTGGGGTATACCGACGGTGGGTACCGGCACGTTTTCGTGCTTCCGGCTACGGGCGGCACGCCGCGCCGACTGACTGACGGTGAGTGGAACCATGGGGCGCCGGTGTGGTCCGCGGATGGTTCCGAGATCTTCTTCTCCGCGCTGCGCGAGCCCGATTCGGACTATCGCTTCCGCGAGTCCGAGATCTACGCCGTTTCGGTGTCGTCGGGGACGATTCGGCAGCTGACGACCCGCGCGGGGTCGGATCACTCGCCGGTGCCGTCTCCGGACGGCCGTCTCATCGCGTACATGGGCCACGACGAGACCGACGACGCCTACTACGCCGACAACATCTACGTCATGAACGTGGACGGGAGCGGGGTGCGGGAGATCGCGACGGACCGCGACCGCGATCCCTCCGGGCTGCGGTGGGCTGCGGACGGCAGCGGGGTCTACTACAACGCGCCGGACGGTGGTGCGGAAAACCTGTACTTCGCGCCGCTCGACGGGCCGGTGCGGCAGATCACCGAGGGTGAGCACTACCTGACGGTCTACTCGATGGCGGGGAACGGCATGGCCGCGGGGGTGCTCTCCAGCGCGCACGAGCCCGGCGACGTCGTCGTCTTCGACGTGGCTGCGGGTGGGGAGATCAGCAAGATTACGGACGTGAACGGCGACATCCTGGCGGGCGTCGAACTGGGAGAGGTCGAGGACGTGTGGTACGAGTCGTCGGACGGCCTGGAGATCCAGGGCTGGATCGTGAAGCCGCCGGGATTCGATCCGTCGAAGAAATACCCGCTGATGCTGGCGATTCACGGGGGGCCGCACGGCCGCTACGGCTTCGGCACGCCGTACATGTGGTACGAGTGGCAGCTGGAGGCGGCGAGCGGATACGTCGTCCTCTACACGAATCCGCGCGGCAGTTCCGGCTACGGGAGCGAGTTCGGCAACGAGATCGAGAACGCGTACCCGGGCATGGACTACGATGACCTGATGGCGGGCGTGGACGTGGTGCTGGAACGCGGCTACATCGACGAGCAGAACATGTTCGTCTACGGGTGCAGCGGGGGCGGGGTGCTGACGGCGTGGGTCGTCGGCCACACGGACCGCTTCGCGGGCGCGTCGTCGGAGTGTCCGGTCACCAACTGGCTGTCGTTCGTGGGCACGACCGACGGCCTCGGCTGGTACAACAACTTCGAGAACCTTCCCTGGGAGGACCCCAGCGAGCACCTGCGCCGTTCGCCGCTGATGTACGTGGGCAACGTCACCACGCCGACGCTGCTGATCACCGGCGAGGGCGATCTGCGGACGCCGATGGGCCAGACCGAGGAGTACTACCAGGCGCTGCAGATGTTGAAGGTGCCGACCGCGATGGTGCGCCTGCAGGACGAGTGGCACGCGTACTTCAACCGGCCGACCAACACGATCAGGACATGGATGTACCGAATGGACTGGTTCAGGAAGCACTCGCGGGGACAGGGGCCGGTCACATGAGGGCCGGCCGGCGTGCATCCTCGGCACCGCCGATCGCGGCTGCGCTGGCGATCCTGCTCGCAACTGTCCCGGCCGACGCCCAGGAGCGCCTCCCCGAGGGCAACCGCGTCACGATCAGCGGCACCGTACTGGACGCGATCACCCGCCGGCCCATCGAGGGCGTGACCGTGCAGATCAACTACATGGGCTACGTGTTCGAGACCAACATCGCGGGCCGGTTCACGCTCCTCAACATCCCCGTGGGCAACTACCAGCTGTCGCTCTCGCACCCCGGCTATCACCCCGCCGTGGGCGACTTCGCCATCATGCGGTCGGGCGAGTTCGAGACGGCCATGGACCCGGTGGTCGCGGGCGAGGACGAGCTCATGACGGGGATCGTCGGGCTGGTGAGCGACGAAGAGGGCGGCGGTCCGGTCAACGGGGCCAGCGTGCGCCTTCGCGCCGGGGGACAGGGGACCCGCACCGACGCGCGCGGACGCTTCGCGCTGGACGAACTCACCCCGGGGCCGAACATCGTCGAGTTCACGCAACTCGGCTACGCGACCCGAACGGAGACGATCGAGGTCCTGCCCGGCCGGGTCACCAACGTGCGTCTCTCGCTCTCGGCCGACCCCGTCCAGCTGGACCCGATCGTGGTCACCGTCGAGCGCCGCGAGATCGCGCTCCAGGCCGCGGGCTACTACAACCGCCTGGAGGAGGGTTTCGGGGAGTTCATCGACCGTGCGGAGATCGAGAACCGCAGTCCCATGGAGATAAGCGACATCTTCAGCCGCATTCCGGGGGTCGAGCTCTACGCCGACCCGGACAACCCGATCGAGAAGTACATCGTGCTCCGTGGCGGTCGCCAGGCGAGCCTCTCGTCGGGCCCGTACGGGCGGTGCTTCCCGCGCGTGGTCCTCGACGGCCTGGTGATCAACCGCGGAGGCGACGAGCCCGCGGGCCTCGACCGCATGCTCGACCCCGTCGCGATCGCCGGCGTGGAGGTCTTCCCGACGTCTTCGGGCGTTCCGGCGCAGTACGGGGGCGTGGGGTCGTCGTGCGGGGTGATTCTGATCTGGACGCGGCGCTGACCCGGTGCATTTCGGCGCCGCTCGGCCCAACGGGAAGGAGGGTTGAGGAGATGACAGTGCGACGATGGCTGGTACCGGCCGTTCTCGCCCCGGAGGGCATGGCGCTGGCCCCGGCTTCCGGAGGATGCGCGGCTCTCCGCTCCGCCCGGACGGTCGAGCAGAACGATGCCTCCGCGCGGGCCGACGTGCGGCGGGAGCGGGGCCGGTAGTGACGACGGTCAGCGCCGTACCCTTCACCTTCAAGCGCAGCTCCGACCTGTACACGGAGGGCGGGGCGTACGAATCCACCACCGAGACCGCACACGGGCTCGTGCGGCTGGAAAGGGATCGGTTGGTGATCCAGTGGCGGCTGGAGGTACGGACCGAGGCGATGAAGGGGGCAGGCTACGAGACGCGGGAGCAGATCGAGCCGGTGAAGGAGATCGTGATCCCGCTGGACAAGGTCGCGGGAGCGACAGTGCCCGAGGGGCGGTGGTGGAAGCTGGTGGGGCCGAGGCTCGTCATCACCGCCGCCGACCTCCTCGCCTTTGAAGAGATCGCCGGCCAGCAGGGACTCAAGCTCAAGCACCCCTCGAAGCTGGTGCTCCGGGTAAAGCGGTCCGATCGGCTGATCGCGGAGGAGTTCGCGGCCGAGCTGGCGCTGGCACTCGCGCGGCTCCCGGAAGGGGACAGGGAGGATGCGGCCCGGCTCGAAAGTGGTGAAGAGCTGCGGGATATGGCCGCAATCTCCGAGAATGTATAGTAAACATTACATTATGTAATGTCGACCTGACATCGTGGTGGGCGAAACCGAATTGGCTGCGCCAGCCGGGGCCGGCGGTTCACATAGTCCTGCCGCGAACCGCCGACCGACTGTGCGTAGCCGCTCAGTTGCCGCGGATCCCCGCCGAAGTGCTCCCCGGGGTCGCCTCGGCGGGCCTCCTCCGTTCCAGCCTGCGCACCACGGGGTATACCTCGTCGAGGGTCATGCCGTCGTAGAGGCGGCCGTCCTTCATCACATAATGAATGTCTGCCGTATTGCGCAGGTCGTCGAGCGGGTTGGAGTTGAGCACCACCATGTCGGCGAACTTGCCCTCCTCGATGCTGCCCAGGAGCTTGCCGAAGCCGATGGCCTCGGCGCCAAGGATCGTCGCCGCGCGCAGCATGTCGTGGTTCGATGCGCCTCCGGCCGCCATGGCCCAGAGCTCCCAGTGGAAGCCCACGCCCTGGATCTGACCGTGGCTGCCCACGCCCATGCGGCCGCCGGCTTCGAGCAGCTGCTTGACGAACTCGCCGTGCCGTGGGAAGACGTGCTCCTCCTCCAGGAACCAGCCCACTGGTCCGGGGCTGCCCCCTCCGCCCGACCCGCGCCGCCTCGTGCGGGCGTCGATGTTCTCGGCGGGCACGAACACGTTGAGCTTGGGGTCGTCGTGGGCGTTCTCGGTGGCGTAGAAGTAGTTCTCGCCGAAGGGGCCGCCGTACGACACCAGCAGCGTGGGCGAGTTGGTGGTCTCGGACGCCTTGAACAGCTCCACCACGTCGGAGTAGATCGGCGCGATGGGGAGGTTGTGCTCGATGCCGGGGTATCCGTCGATGGCGTGCGTGATGTCGATCTTGTAGTCGAGCCCGCCTTCGGTGGTGGGCATGATCTCCAGCTCGCGCGCGGCCTGGATGATCCACTGGCGCTGCTGGCGGTTGCCGCTCATGTACATCTTGAGCGTCTTGGTGTCGAAGTACTCGGCGTAACGCCGCAGGATCGACCTGGCGTGGTCGGCGTCGCGGATGTTCTCGCCGTTGAAGACGCCGGGGCCGGTGGAGTAGATGCGGGGGCCGGTCATGCCGCCGGTTCGCACGCGGTCGGTGTAGCTCAGGATGTCCGTCGTCGACGTCTGCGGATCGCGCGTGGTGGTGACGCCGTAGGCGAGGGTCGCCAGGTACTGCCACACCTCCTCGGGGTGGATTTCGGGGATGAGCCACATGGCGTGGTAGTGCGTGTCGATGTAGCCGGGCACCAGCGTCTTGCCGGCGAGGTCCATCACGACGGCGCCTTCGGGGATCTCCACCGAGTCCGCCGCGCCGACCCGAACGATGCGGTTGTCGGTGACGACGACCACCCCGTTCTCAATGACGTGTGGTGCGCCGGTGGTGTCGTCGGGGACCTCGGCCATCGTGATGATGCGCGCGCCGCGAAGTGCGACCGTGCCGCGCGGAACATCCCTCGGCAGCGTGGCCTCGATCCGCCGTTCCGATGCCTCGTAGGTCCGGGTGGTGTCGGCCAGCGCCTCCTTGTCGCCGCCGCGCACCGCGCTGGCCTTGGCGGCCACCTCCTCCGCGGCCTGGCGGATCGAGTCGGCGCGCGCCATGAGGGAATCCGCCACCACCTGCACCGAATCGGCGACGAGGCGGGTGATCTCGTCGTCCAGCTCGTCCGGCACCTCCTCGTCGGCGCCCCGTATGCTGTCGGCCTCGGCGCGCTTGTCCGCCAGCGTGTCCGCGATGGCCATGGCGCGGGCGCGTAGCAGGGCGCGGGCGCGGCCGGTCGCCTCCACTTCTGCCTCCTCGGCCTCCACGTGCTCCAGATCGTAGGTGAAGAGCACGTTGCCCAGCGCCCAGTGCAGCGCGGAGCCGTCCGGCGCCCACGACGGGAACTCTCCGCCGACGTCGGTCAGCTTGCGCACGGGCACTGGCGAGGCAGCCAGGTTGGCGAGCAGGATCGTGGGCGGCTGCGCCCCCACCTCGGCCAGATCGACCACAAGGATGTCCATGCCGAACTGCACGAACGCACGGTCGCCTTCGGGGGAAAGGACCGCAAGACCGGCGGGCTGCGGGCCCGGGGGTTCCGTGGGCGGATCGGGCGTGGTTGCGTCCGAGACCCTGCGCCACGGGTAGACCCGCCGGGGCAGGTATTCCCACGCGTCGGGGCGCGGATTCGCCATGCCCGGCACGCCCTGGCGCCCGCGCACCACCAGATGGCGCTTCACGTCGGTGCCGTCCCAGCGGAAGGACACCACGCCCTCGACGGGGCTGTACGCGTAGATGCGCTCCGAGTCGCCGCCCGCGAAGTGTGCCACGTCGCGCGTTCCGGTGGGCGAGATGACGTTGGCCTCGCCCGGAGCGTCGCCGCCTGCCGGAACCCACACGAACTCGGCCCCCATCGGCCCGAAGAAGATGCCGTCGGCCTCCATCAGCTCGCGCGCCGCGCCCCGCGACGCGACGATGCGCTCGCCGTCGGGCGACCATGCCACGTTGTAATACATCGCTGCCGTGGCGGTGAGACGGGTGGGCGCTCCCCCGGACGCCGGCACCCGCATGATGTGCCCGCCCTCCGAGTCGTCCCACGTCACGTAGACGACCGAGCCGCCGTCGGGGGACCACTGCGGGTGGAATTCGCCGACGTCGGCTTCGGTGAGGCGCGTGGCCTCGCCCTCGGGCAGATCCCGTATCCAGAGGCGGTCGAAGGCGGTGAAGACGACCTGGTCGCCGTCGGGTGACACGACGGGGCTGCGAATCTGGCTTGCGATCACCGTTGCGGTGGTGTCGATGGCGTAGTCGAACTTGATCGACGGACCGATGCCGACCTCGACCTCGGCCTCGAAGGGGATCTCGGCGGGCTCGCTCCCGTCCATGGGAACGTTCCAGATCCTGCCGCCGTACGAAACGACGATCGCCGAGCCGTCCGGGAGGAAGGCGTAGCCCGGATAGACGTCCAGAGGCGCCCGCGACTCCTGTTCGTCGCGCTGCACGGGGTACGCCAGCCACTCCTCGTCGCCGGTGGCCAGGTGGCGCTTGCGCAGCCCGGTGTCGGCGTTGTAGCGGCTCGCGTAGACCAGCCACTGCCCGTCGGGCGAGATCGCCGGGCGCATGGCCGAACCGTAGCGGTTGGTCATCAGCGTGCTCGCACCGGTCTCGCGGTCGTAGCGGTAGAGCTGGTAGCGGGGAAGGCGGGCGTTGTACTCCCAGTCCCCGCGTGAGAGGGCGTACCAGAGGTGCCGTCCATCGGGGCTGAAGGCCGCGCCGATGCGCTTGATGCCCCCGAAGGGGCTGGCCGGTCCCGGTCCGGCCCCGCCGCCCGGAATAGCGATCGGCGCGGCGCGCTCCTCGTGGTACATGAACAGGTTGGCGCTGCCGCCCAGTCCGCCGGAGCGGCTGACGACGATGTACTCGCCGTCGGGGGCCCATTCGGGTGACAGGAACAGGTTGTTGTTGCCGCGAGACACCTGCGTCGTGTCGGTCCTGTCGAGCCGCATGGTCCACAGGTTGTCGCCGCCGCTGCGGTCCGAGACGAAAGCGACCGACTCTCCGTCCGGGCTGAAGCGGGGCTGGACGTCGTACGCCATCCCGGTCAGGAGCGGCGAGGCGGTGCCTCCGGCGATGGGCAGCGTGTAGAGGTCGCCCAGCAGGTCGAAGACGATGGTCTGGCCGTCGGGGCTCACGTCAAGCGAGATCCAGGTGCCCTCGGTCGCGGTGAACTCCGCCGTGCGGGCGCTGCGCAGCGGGAGGGGGTTCTGCCGCGGGCCGCCGGGCGGCTGGGCGGCGAGCGGCGCGACCGTGAAGGCGATCGCGAGCGAGGCGGCGACGGGAGCCGCGCCCGGATGATCGCGGCGCACCGTGCGCGCAAGCCGCAGAAGCAGAGGCGCGAAGGTCTGCCGGGGGTTCGGATGCCTGCTGCGGGCGCTCATCGTGCACCTCCCCTGATCCCGGCGCGGACATTCGGCGCGGTGTTGCGCCATGGTTCCTCGGGTGCGGGTCGCTGCCTGGGCCAGACCTCGTCCATGGTGTCCCCGTCGTAGAGCCGTCCGTTCATCATCACCTGGTGGATCGTGTTCGTGTTGCGGATGTCGGCCAGCGGATCGGCGTCGATAATGACCAGGTCGGCCAGCTTGCCGGGCTCGATCGAGCCCAGATCGCGGCCCAGCCCGATCGCCTCGGCGCCCAGGATGGTGGCCGCGCGGAGCGCGTCGTGCTCGTCCATGTCGCCACTCTGCATGGCCCACAGCTCCCAGTGGAAGCCCAGCCCCTGGACCTGGCCGTGGCTTCCCACTCCGATCCTGCCGCCCGCCTCGACAAACCGCGTCAGCCACTCGGCGTGCTTCGGGAAGGCGTACTCGTCCTCCATGAACCAGCCGCCCGGCCCGGGTCCCGTGGTCTGGAGCCGACGCGCCTTGGTGTCGAGTTCGAGCTTGGGTGTGAAGTGCGTGAGCTTCGCGTCGCCGAAGACGTCCTCGCGGGTGAAGAAGTAGTTCTCGGCCCACGGGCCGCCGTACGAAACGAGCATCGTGGGCGTGTTGACGGTCCCCGACGCCGTGAGCAGCTCCACGACGTCGCCGTAGGCGGGAATGATCGGCATGGTGTGCTCGATCCCCGGGTAGCCGTCCATCGCGTGGGTCAGGTTGAGCCGGTAGTCGAGTCCGCCCTCGGTCGTCGGCATCAGCTCCAGCTCGTGCGCGGCCATGATCAGCCACTGCCGCTGCCGGCGGTTGCCGGACATGTACATCTTGAAGGTCTTCGTGTCGTAGTAGCGGCTGTACTTGGTGAGCACGTCGCGGGCGTGCTCGTAGCTGCGGATGTAATCGCGCGAGAAGACGCCGGGGCCGGTGGAGTAGACGCGGGGCCCCACCATCCTGCCCGCGCGCACCATGTCCTCGTACGAGAGCACGTCGGTGGTCGCGGTCTGCGGATCGCGCGTGGTCGTCACCCCATAGGCGAGATTGGCGGTGTAGATCCACGGGCGCGCCCAGTGCAGTCCCCAGAGGTTCCACATGTGCGCGTGCGTGTCGACGAAGCCGGGAAGGATGGTCTTGCCGGACAGGTCGATCACCGTCGCGCCCTCGGGAACGTCGCCCGGCCCGGCCGTCACCGAGACGATGCGGTTGTTGGTCACCACCACATCGGCGCCCTCCACGATCTCGCTTCCGTTCATGGTGATGGCGCGCGCGCCCCTCAGCACCACCGTGCCCTGCGGGATGTCGCGCTCGGCCGACACCGCGAACTGCTGCTCGCCCGGCTCGTAGTCGGGGTCGCCGGCCGCGGCGTCGAGGTCGTAGGTGAACAGCGCGTTGCCGAGCGACCAGTGGACGGTGCGCCCGTCCGCGCCCCAGGCCGGAAACTCGACGCCGAGCTGGTTCAGCTTCCAGGTCGGCACCGCCGCCGAGTCGGGCTTGGTCACGTCCAGCACGGGAAGGGCCGCTCCCAGGTCGGGCACGGTGACGGCGTACAGTTCGCTGTCGATCTGGGCGAACGCCAGGTCCCCGCGCGGCGCCATCATCACCATGCCGGCTCCTCTGCGCACGATCAGTTCCCGTGGCTCGTCGTCCGAAAAGTCGGCGGGCAGGACCAGGTCCGACGTGTGCGCGCGCTTGTAGCCGATCGGCACGCCGCCCGCCGAAAGGTCGGCCCTCGCGATCACCTGCAGGTGCCGCCGCTTGTCGGTGTCGTCCCACCGCGCCGACGAGAGCGCGATGGCCACCGGGGGAGGTGCCGGAGACCCGGCCACGGCGTCCGCGCGCGCGGTGCCGTAGTAGTAGATGCGGCTGGGGTCCCGGGTGAAGTGCGGCGACCGCCGGCCCGCAGTGGGGCCGATCACCGTCACCGCTCCGCCACCCGACGGCACCCACACGAACTCGGAGTCGATTCCGGGCGCGAAGGGGTCGATGGCCTCCTGCAGATCGCGCCGGGAGGAGCGCGCCGCCACGATGCGCTCGCCGTCGGGCGACCAGGCCAGGTCGCGGTAGTAGGCCGGCGCGGGCGTCAGGTTCGTGGTGGCCCCGCCGTCGGCGCTCACGCTGCGGATGTGTCCCTCGCCGGCGTCGTCGTCCCAGGTCACGTAGGCGATGCGGCTTCCGTCGGGCGACCAGATCGGCAGAAACTCGCCCACCTCGTCGCCGGTCAGGCGCATCGGCTCGCCGCCGGACAGGTCGGCCACGTAGATGCGGTCGAGCGCGGTGAAGACCAGCCGCGTCCCGTCGGGCGACGGCTGCGCGTTGCGGATCTGCTTGACCGTGAAGGTCGGCGTGTCCTCGATCGGGTACTCGAACTCGACCTCGGGGCCGATGGCGATCTCGGCCTCGACCGTGAAGGGGATCTCGGCCGGGTCGCTCCCGTCGACCGGTACGCGCCAGATCCGTCCACCGTACGACATCACCAGGGCGTCGGACCCGGGAGTGAAGGAGTAGCCGGGCAGCACGTCCATGGTCGCGGTCGACTCCATGTCGTCGCGCTGCACGGGGTAGGCGAGCCACTGCTCGACGCCTGAATCGAGGTCGCGCAGGCGGATGCCGGTGTCGGCGTCGTCCCGGCTCCCGTATGCGAGCAGCTGGCCGTTGGGCGACAGCGCGGGGCGGAAGCCGGACCCGTACCGGTTGGTCATCGGCGTGCGCGTTCCCGACCGGCGGTCGTACACCCACAGCTGGAACTGCGGAAAGATGGCGTTGTACTGCCACGTGCCCTGGCGCTGGGCGTACCAGACGTACCGTCCCTCGGCGTCCACCGCAGCGCCCATCATCCGCTGGCCACGCGGGCCCCCGAGCATCTCGATCCCGGTTCCGCCGTCCACATGGTAGAGCCACAGCTTCTCCAGTCCGCCGATCACCCACGATCTGGACACCACCACGTACTTGCCGTCGGGCATCCATTCGGGCGACAGGAAGGCGCTGCCCGTGCCCCTGCTCAGCTGGGCCGGCTCGCCCCCCGCCGACGGCATGAGCCACACGTTCTGATCACCGCTGCGGTCGGACACGAAGGCGATGCGCTCGCCGTCGGGGCTGAAGCGCGGCTGCATGTCGTAGCCCATGCCGCTGGTCAGCCGGGTGGCGTCGCCGCCCGTGATCGGGATCGAGTACAGGTCGCCGAGCAGGTCGAAGACGATCGTCTCGCCGTCCGGGCTCACGTCGAGCGAGATCCACGTCCCCTCGTTGGTCGTAAAGCGCGCCCAGCGCTCCGGCTCCAGCGGGAGGCCGCGGTCGGGGTCGAGTTCCGCCTCCTGTGCCAGGGTGGCGGCCGGTGCGAGCATCGCCAGTGAGAGTGCCCAGTGACTGCCTTTGAGAAAGCGCATGCGCCGACTCCGTTCCGGGGGATTCAGCGGGGCTTCCCACGAATGGGAATGGACCGTCGGGAATTGACCGGCCGAACCTCCAATATACGTTCGGGGTGAATAGTAGTGTCGGCGGTCGTTGGCGACCACGGAACGGCCGCCGTTCTCCACACAGGAGCAAGGGATCGGGACATGTCACAGGACGGACGTCGAGATATCGCGCTGATCTCGGTCTCGATCGATCTCGGTGCCGGCCGGCGCGGCGTGGACATGGGTCCGTCGGCTCTGCGCATCGCGGGGATCCGGAGCGAAATCGAGCAGGTCGGTCATACCGTTCTCGAGCTCGGCACGATCACGGCCGGAGGACTCGAAACCACGGAGGCGGGTGACACCAACCTGCGGTTTCTGAGCGAAATCGAGCACGTCGTGAATCAGACCCGCTCCATGGTGCGGCGTGGTCTGGAACGGAACTGCACTCCGCTCGTACTGGGGGGCGACCATTCCCTCTCCATGGGATCGGTCTCTGCGGTCGCCGACCACCACCGGAAGCAGGGGGAGCGAATCGGAGTCATCTGGATCGACGCCCACACCGACATGAACCGGCCGAAGACGTCGCCAACCGGCAATATCCACGGCATGCCGCTCGCCGTGCTGCTGGGGTATGGGCATCCGCGGCTGACCCGCGGGATCGCCAGCGTCCGCCCGGAGAACGTCAGCATTCTGGGTGCTCGCGAACTGGATCCCGGCGAGAAGGCGCTGATCCGGGAGCTGGACGTGAGGGTGTTTACGATGTCGGAGGTCGACGAAAGGGGTGTGGCCGTGTGCGTGGACGAGGCGCTGGAGCGTGCCGGCGACGGGACGTGCGGATTCCACCTCTCTCTCGACCTCGATGCGCTGGACCCGCGGATCGCTCCCGGAGTCGGCACGCCGGTCCGGGGAGGACTCACCTACAGGGAGGGCCACCTGGTGTGCGAGAAGGCGTCCCGCTCGGGCGGGCTGCTCAGCCTGGAACTCGTCGAACTCAACCCCGTCCTCGACGACCGCAACCAGACGGCGGAGCTCGGCGTCGGCCTTGTGGCCTCGGCCCTCGGCGCGACGATTCTGTAGACGATTCCGCCGTTTGGACCCGATGCGCCCAGGAGTCTGCGCCGCAGAAGACAACAGCGAGCAAGCTCAAGGCGATGAGCTACGGGCGGATGGTGAAGGAGGAACGCCGTCTGCGAGCGCGAAAACGCGTAGAACTTGGAGGGCATCGGAGTCTGCATTGCCCCTCCCCGGAATCGGCCAGATCGAGCGTCCCAATCAGCGGCAGCAGCTCGCCAGCTCGGGAAGCGGACCCTGGACGGGCCGGCCAGTCGGATTCAGGTGGCGTCGGGTGCCATCGCAGACGCCAGCCTCTCCCGCCGATCCAGGCCGTGCTATGATTCATCCCCCCGGCCGGGGTGGTGAAATCGGTATACACAGGGGACTTAAAATCCCCCGGGAGCATTCCCATGCGGGTTCGAGTCCCGCCCCCGGCATTTGCGGGCAGGCCACTACAGCGCTGACGCGCCCAGCGGCCCGGACTCGTCGTCATGCCGCTTCCGGAGGCAAGCGCGTGCCCGGCGCGTCGGCCTAGCGCCGCCTGTACGTCCTCACCGGTGGCAGGCGCGCACCGGTGCCGCCCGGCGGCTCGTCCTCGCCGACGACCGGGATCGTCAGCGTCCCAATCCCGTCGATGCTCGCCTCGATCAGGTCGCCCGGCTGCAGGAAACGCTGCTCGCCGCGCACCGCAGTGCCCATCCCGACGCCGCCGGAGGTTCCGTTGTTGACCACGTCGCCGGGGAAGAGGGTGATGATCGACGAGCCGTACTCGACCAGCTCCCACAGCGTGTGGATCATGTCGCCGGCGCGGGCCTCCTGCATCTGCTCGCCGCCCACGCTGAGCGTCTGCCGCAGGTTCTCCATCGGGTCGCCGTAGAACTCCTTCGGCACGATCCAGGGCCCCATCGGCGCGAAGGTGTCGTGGCCCTTGCCCACGAACCAGTCCGAGGTGAGGGGGTTGCCGCCCGGCGGACGGCCGCCCCGGTCCGAAATGTCGAGGGTCACGGTGTAGCCGAAAACGTAGTCCTGCGCGTCGGTGGCCGAGACGTACTTGGCCGCACGGCCGATCACGGCTCCCAGCTCGACCTCCCAGTCCGTGCGGTCGCGGCCGTGGGGGATCACCACCGCGTCGTTGTTCCCGATCACGGCGCCCCGGCTGGGCTTCAGGAAGAGGTAGGGGACGCCGCGGTTCTCGCGCCGCTGCCGCCTCGCCTCGGCGCGTTCCTCCTCGGTGCCCGTCTCGTTGACGTGACTGTAGAAGTTGACCGCGGCGTTCATGATCTTGCCCGGGTACATGATGGGCGGAAGGGTCCGCACGTCGTCGAGCTCGTGGATGAAGCCGGCGCGCGCGCTCCCGTCGATCATGTCGTTCGCGGCGAGGTGGTTCACGATCTCATAGAGGCGTAGCCTGACGCCGTACTCGTACCGCCCGATCAGGTCCAGCATGTCCGCGGGCGCCGGAATCGCGGGATAGGCGGGATTCCGCTCCAGCGCGCGGTTGGCCTCGCCGATGTCCACCACGAGCGCGTCCCGGAGCACCAGCGCCACAGACGGCTCGCCGCCGATCTCGAAGGTGCCGACCTTGAACGGCTCGGCGACGTCCATGGCCGCGCCCGATTGGGCTGACGCGGCAGTCGGGCCGGGGCCCACCGCGAGCGATGTGAAGAAGGCTGCCGCGAGGGCGGTGCGGGAAGGCGTGGCAACGTTGAATCGCATGATACTGCCCCATGCTGAGGTGGTTTGCCGATACCGGCGTGGCGTCGAACCGGAACCTGATTCACTATGGCGGGCTCTCGCGCCCGTCAAGTGCGGTTCCGGCCGGCAGGCCGTGGGGGGCCGTTAGAAGATCGCGTCCAGGTGCAGCTCGACGCGAAAGCCCCTGTGGGGACCGTTCAGCCCGTGCGACAGGTCCAGCCGCATGAGCCCGTCGAGGATGCTGCCACCGATTCCGATGCCGTAGAGCAGGTCGCCTGCGGTGAAGTCGCTCGCCTCTCCGGCCCAGCCGGTGTCGGTGAAGAGGCTTGCACCGACGCCGTGGAAGACCCGGTTCACTTCGACGCGGCCGCGCAGGAACGACGGGCCCGAGACGACCGAAGCGGGGTAGCCGCGAAGGGTGGAAGCCGCGCCGAGGAACCAGGACCGCTGCATCGGAGCATCACCCCAGGTGTTGCCGCCCGCTGCCTCGAGCCCCAGGCGCCAACCGTCCCAGCCCTCTCCCGCGACGGGAATCATCGCACGGGCGGTGGCGCTGGCCTGGACGTAATCGCTGCGCGCGCCGTTGTCGTCCCCGTGTTCGCCGCCGCCGACCGGGCGCCACGTCGCGCCCCGGCCATGGAACTCCACCCCGAACTGCACGTCGAGGGGGTCATGGCCCCACCAGGGCGAGATTCGCACCTCGGCGCCCACTTCGTCGGCCTCGTCGGCTGCGATGTTCGGTCGGAAGTCCCAATCGCCGTCGAAGACGCGGAAGAGGGCGAAGTTGATGTTCCTCTCCACGGCCGCGTGCCTTTCGGCGTACGCACGGAAGAAGAGGGACTCCCTTGTCCCTTCCGGAGGCTGCCAGGTCAGGTCGAAGCCGGTGGCGCGGTAGTACTCGCCGTTATCGCGGCCAAAGAGCAGCGCGTCGACGGAGTTCCCGAATCCCAGGTTCCCGGCGCGCGGATCGACGGACTGAAGTTCGTGGTAGGCGCCGAGCGTCAGGCGTCGCAGCACGGTCGAGCGTTCCAGGTCGAGTCGCACCTTGGGGCGCAGGTCGGCGAATCCGAAGAACCCGGACGTTCCGAGGGTGTAGCGATCGCCCAGGTCCCAATCGAACCGCCCGCCCAGGGCCGGCCCTTCGACCCGGTTGTAGCGGATGAGATCCCGGCCTGCCCACCCCCAGTTGAAGTTCCAGGGCACCAGTTGCACCGGCGGAGCGGGCAGGTCGGCGAGGTCTCCGATGTACTGCGCCAGTTCATCCGGGTCGGTGAACCCGGGCGCGCCGTCCCAGACCGGGGGTGGCAGGTGGGGGCTTTCGGCCACGAGGCTGCGGTCCGTGGGGACGATCAACAGCGATTCGCGGTCGGCTGCCGGGGTCTCCGCCTCGTCCATGAGCTCGTAGGGGATGCGGTCGTCCTCGGAGAGCAGCGCGGCGATGAAGGCCATGGCTTCGGCGCGCGACTCGAAGTGGACCTCTCTTAGCCCGTCCCGCGCGGTGGTCACGGCCCCCGGCGCGGCCTCGTCGCCTGGAACGGCCGGGTCGCTCTCCTCTTCCTCCAACACGTCGTCCTGCAACACCACCGACTCGACCTGGTAGGCCATGTCCATCGAGACGGGGAACCTGAGGATCCCCGCCTTTGCCTCGCCCTCGATGCGCATGCTGCGGGGCAGCCACGCTTTGAAGTCCCAGAGCAGGTAGTCCACCGAGACGACGTTCAGGTTGAAGGTCCACGGCTTGAAGAGGCCGGGAACGAACCGGAAGGTGCCGGCTTCCTCCTCCTCCTGCAGGTCGGGGACGTCGCGCATGGCGTCGAACTCGCGGCTCATGCGGTAGGCGGCCCGGACCAGCGCGCCCGTTTCGCGATCGATCCAGAGGATTCCGCTGATCCGCTGGGGCGCAGCCTCCCGGGGGAGCACTTCGAGCTGAATCGCCTCCAGCCGGCGTCCGTCGGGGAACGAGAGCGTCATCGTGTCGCCGCTCTGGAAGCGGTAGATCGTATCGGCGCCGGAGGCCAGCGGATGGATGAGGGCGAACTCGTTGTCTTCGGGGTCGGTGCTGAACGCCTCGTCGTTCATCCCCAGAAAGAGGCGGTCGTCGCCCGGCTCGAAGGGCCCGTCGAAGGGCAGGTCCTCGAGCCAGTCCAGGTCGCCCTCCCGCATCGCGATGGTGCGTCCCGGGTATTCGGAGCGCGAGCCGAGCACCTGCACCACCGCGTCGTAGTCGCGCTCCCAGAAGGCGCGGACGGCCGTCTCGTTGTGGTAGAGGACGCGGTCCCGCAGCGGTGCGCGGATGGCGGCGGCGATGCGCTGGTCGATCCTGGCCGTGTAGCGCACGACCGATTCGTCCAGGGCGGTCCAGCCGTCGAAGGCAGCCGTGTAGAGCTGCCGGGCGACCGGATCCAGGAAGGCGTCGGCGGCGAAGCGGGTCTGGGCGGCGCCCTCGTGCGGGAATGACGCGGAGAGTGCCGCCACAGCGACGCCGGCCGTGGCCAGGACGCGCGTGACGCCGGCGGCGTGGGTGGCGCTCACGATCCCGCACCCTCCGGCGCCGCCCGGAAGCGCGCCTCGCGAAAGTCCTCCCACGCGACGTAGTGCCAGTCGGTGCCCACCTGTCCGACCCCCTCCCGCTCGCCGGGGCCCGCGCCGGGAAACACGAAGACGCCGCGGTTCTCCCCGTCCACGTCGTTGGAGCCGGAAAGCTCGTAGCTGCGCCCGTCCTGGAGCGTAACGCCAACGAGCCCGTCCTCGGACTGCGCAATCTGCCGGATCATCCCGAACTCCACTTCCAACTCCACGTTGTCCGAGACCCCGTCCAGGTAGTCCCACGTCCACTCCTCGTCGGCGTCCCACCGGATCCAGCCCTCGAACTCGTCGCCGGAGCGGCTCGCGACCACCCCGTACAGGGGGCCGGTTCCTCCGAAGGCGTCGTAGTCCACCCCGCCGGAAGGGGGGTGCAGGCGCAGCGCGCGCAGGTCGTCCCACTCCACCTCCACGATCCCGAGCCCGGGGTCGGCGACGCGGATCGTCCGGCGGTACCAGCGAACGTCGGACTGCCGGTAGCGCGAGTTGAGCGGGCGGTAGAGGTCGAATCCCTCTCCGGATGCCAGTGTCACCCAGGCTCCGCCGAAGCGCGACTCCACGGCGCCGATCTCGCCGAAGGGGAAGCGCCGCAGGTCGCCGTCGTCGTCCCGCCCGGGAAACCGGTCCGACTGCAGGACGGGGGCGCCGCTCCACGAGATGAAACCCGTGAAGGTGCGCCCGAACCGGTCCTCGACCGATCCATGGACCCGGGACGCCGTGGGAACTGCGCCGGGTGGGGCGGTGCCGAACTCGATCCGCGTGATGTCCCGTCCGGAGACCACGACCTCCCCCTCGACGGGGTCGTCGATGGTCACGCGCGCCCCCAGCCCTCCGCTTGTAGAACCCGTGCGCACGCCGCCCGGCGACAGCGTCACGCTGCCCAGTCTCGAGGCAGGGACATCCAGGGAACCCCCGGCTGCCGGACTCCGATGCACGACCTGCATCTCACCCTCTTCGTCCTGCGCGATCGCGGCGACGTGCCCGAAACGGATGCCCGTGCGGGTCTCGGTCGCGAAATCGCGGTACCGCTCCTCCCACGAGACCCGGTAGCCCCTCACGTCCACGGTGCGCACCGCCGGCTTGCCGTCGTGGACGGCCAGTAGCCAGGCGTTGTAGTGGTCGTCGGAGATCTCGCGGCTGCCCACCAGCCGGTCCGCCCAGCTCGCACCACTCTGTCCCCTGCTGAACCGCAGGAATCCCTCGTATTCGTCGCCCTCGCCGGTGAAGACGCGTCCCCAGATCCGGTCGTCCGCCTGGGCGTGAAGGGTGGGCGCACCGGCCAGCAGCAATGCGGCGCACGCGAAACCGAGCACAAGGGGCAATTCAAGGGCACGAAGCATGAGTTGGGGCGGGTTCGGGGCAGGCGAACGAGGCTCCCTCACCATACTGCGTGCGATCCCGTCCGGTTTCGGAGTCCGTCCCGCCCCTCTAGATTGCCCGCTCGTCTGCATCGGCCCCTCCACCGACAGGAGTTCAGGAATGCGCACTCACACTTCGACGATCCTTGCCCTCGCGATGGTTGCGACCGGCGCGACCTTCGCCTGCGCTCCCGCCGGTGACGGGGGCGGGCAGGGCGACGCGGCGATGACCGACGAGGCCGCTGCCGAAGCCCCCTCCAACCCGCGCTTCGGCGTCTGGCGCCTGGAGTCCGACACGCCGCCGCCCTTCAGCAACATCATGACCTACGAGCCCTGGGGCGACGGCGGGATGAAGATCACGGTGGCACAGACCAACGCCGAGGGCGAGTCCTCCGAGTGGAGCTACGCGACGCTGTTCGACGGGGTCTTCCGGCCGGTCGAGGGCCAGGAGAACGCCACGACCGCGGTCGAGGTCGTCGACGAGCGCACCAACCACATCCTCAACGCACGCGACGGCGATGTCTACCAGGTCATCGTCAACGTGCTCTCCGAGGACGGCAACACGATCGACAACGAATACCGCCGCACCCGCCCGGACGGGACGGAGAGCGTATCGCACGCGGTCTATAGAAGGATTGAATAGGGCGTAGACCCTGTGGCGGCCCCCGCCGCCGTCAGCGACCGGCCTCCCGCCGCACCCGGTCGAGCGGGCGGAATGCCCGCCTGCGTGGTTCAGGCCCGGATATCCGTTCCCCGGGCCGGTCCGTCGTCGCGCGGCACGCGCATCTCGAAGCGCGGGATCGGGGCGCGGAAGATCGAGCCGTCATCGCGGCGGAAGTGGTAGAACCCCTCCATGTGGCCGCTGCGACCCTCGAGCACGCAGAAGCTGTTGTACTCGTGCACGTCCCCGGGGGCCAGGACGGGGGACTGGCCGACGACGCCCTCTCCCTCGACCTCCTGGTCGCCCGCGAGCGTGTCGTGGATCTTCCAGTGGCGCCAGAAGAGCTGTGCGGCGTCGCTGCCGATGTTCTCGATGCGGATGAAGTAGACGAAGACGTGGCGCAGCGGCGGCTGCGACGGGCCCCGCGCGTACACCGGGCGGACCGTGATGCGCATCTGGTCGTCCAGTACGGGCGGGCGGCGCCCCGGTTCCCCGGCCATCCTGATCACGTGCGACGCTCCGGTGAAGGTCGCCGATAATGTAATCTAAACATTACATTTTGTGATGTTGACATTACATATTCCGTAGTGCGGGGGGAGTCGCCGCGCCGCGATCGCCGCTCTCTCAATCCCCCTGCCAGGGTCCCCAGTGGACTTGCGCCCGCCAATTGGTAACATAGTAGCCGTTCGGGAGCGCCCGTACCCCACGCCTGAGACACCTTCGACACCCGGAGCGTTCAATGTTGCGCCGTACCTTCCTGACCGCCGCGGCCCTCCTGCCGGCCGTCCTGCCCGCGCTCTTCGCGTTTCCGCCCGATCCGGCGGAGGCCCAGTCGTCCGCGGTTGCGCGCATCGTCGCCCGCTTCGAGCCCGAGGTCCGGCGGGCCATGCTCGAGGGGAGCATCCCGTCCGTCACGGTCGCGATCACCGACCGCGAGGGCGAGCTGTGGAGCGGCGCCTACGGGCAGTCGAACCTCTGGGCGCGCACGCCCGCGTCGACCAACACCGTCTACCTGATCGGGTCCACCTTCAAGGCGCAGTCCACCGTGGCGCTGCTGCAGCAGATGGAGCGGGGCAGCTTCGCGCTCGACGACCCGGTGAGCGACCACCTCGACGGCCTGGTGATCCGTGGCGAGGACCTGGAGCGGCCGGTCACCTTCCGGCACCTGCTGACCCACACGTCGGGGATGCCGGTCGACTTCGGTCCGCACGCCGTATGGGGGACCACCGCGCCTCTGCCGCTGGACGAATACCTCGGCGATTCGCTGCGGGTGGACACGCCGCCGCTGGAGGGCGTCGTCTACTCGAACATGGCCTACTCGCTGGTGGGGCACCTTGTCGAGAGGTTCTCGGGCGTGCCGTACAGGGACTACATCCGCGAGCATGTCTGGGGCAGCCTGGGGATGAACTCGACCGCCTTCGATCCGCCGCCGGAGATGGCCGAGCGCCTTGCGGTGCCGTACGTGCCCGATCCCGAGACGGGGCGGAACCGGCCCACGACGCGCGTGAAGGCCAACGTGTGGCCCGCGGGCATCGTGTACGGGACGGTGCACGACCAGGCCAACTGGGTGCGCTTCAACCTGGGCGACGGCCGCTGGAACGACGGGCGGCTGCTGCAGGCGGCCACGATGGACGAGATGCACAGCCTGCAGTTCGAACAGTTTGCGGGAGACCCGATGGGGGGCGGATGGGGGTTTGAGGAGCCCGGATATGGCCTCACGTGGTGGGTCTCGGCGCGTGACGGCGAGCGTTTCTTTGCGCATTCGGGGAGTGTAGGGGGGTACACGGCATTCGCGTCGGGGAACCGCACTCGTGGCCTCGGGGTCGCCTTCCTCACCAACGGAAACCGCGCCCACCCCCACCTGGTGCGCCTGACCAACCTGGTCCTCGACCTCATGGCCGAGGAACTGGGCGAATCGAGGTAGCCCCATGCCACAGCTGGCTCTTCAGACCATGCCGCCGTTCGCGCTCCCCCCCAACTGGCCCAATCTGCTGATCGGCGTCGGGATTCTCGCCGTCGCCGCGTGGGTCGCCGACCGGATCGCGTCGGGCCTGCTGCAGCGGGTGTTCGGACGCGTGGCGGCGCGGACGCGTTCCAGCTGGGACGACCGCATTGCCGAGCGGAAGGTGGTGCAGCGGCTCGCCCACGTGGTGCCGGCGCTGGTGGTGTATCTGGGGATCGGGCCGGCGCTGGGCGTCGCGGCGGCGGGGGTCGCGGACGCGCCCGGGGAGTTGCTCTCGATCGTGTGGACTTTCGCGAGGCGGATTTCGGCGGCCTACATCGCTTTCGCGGTGGTGCGCGCCTTCGCGGCCTTCCTGGACGCGGTGAACGACATCTACCAGGAGACCTACGCCGAAGCGAAATCACGGCCGATCAAGGGTTACCTGCAGGTGGTGAGCCTGGTGGCCTGGCTGGCGGCGGCGGTGGTGATCGTGTCGGTGTTGGTCGGCCGGTCGCCCGTGGTCTTCCTCTCGGGGCTCGGGGCGCTGGCCGCAGTGCTCATGCTGGTCTTCCGCGACACGATCCTGTCGCTGGTCGCGAGTGTCCAGATCGCTTCGAACGACATGATCCGGATCGGGGACTGGCTGAGCGTGCCCCAGGCCGGGAGCGACGGCGAGGTCATCGACATCGCGCTGCACACCATCAAGGTGCAGAACTGGGACAAGACGATCTCGACGATCCCCACGTCCAAGTTCATCACCGAATCGTTCAAGAACTGGCGCGGCATGAGCGAATCCGGGGGGCGGCGGATCAAGCGTTCGCTCCGGCTCGACATGAACTCGGTGAGATTCCTGCGAGACGACGAGATCGAGGAACTGTCGCGGCGCGAGCTCTTGCAGGGATACATGCGCGAGGCCCGCGACACGATCGCGCGCTACAACGCGGCCAAGGAAGCGGGCGATCCCGGCGTGATCCCGGAAATCCGTCGGCTGACCAACCTCGGGACCTTCCGCGTCTACGTGCAGAAGTACCTGGAGGCGCACCCGCGGACCCACAAGCAGATGACGCTGCTGACCCGCCAGCTGGCTCCGGGCCCCGAAGGCGTGCCGATCGAGGTCTACTGCTTCTCGAACGACACGGCGTGGGCCAGCTACGAGGGCTTCCAGGCGGACATCTTCGACCACCTGATCGCGATCCTGCCGGAGTTCGGGCTGAAGGCGTACCAGTCGCCGGCGGGGAGCGACTTCGCGCGGGCGGTCGCGGGGAGGTCCTGAGCGGGACGCGGACGATTCCGGGGCGCGCGACCGCCCGGATGCGTCAGGTCAGCATCCCATGCCGGTCGTGAGGTTGATCGGGTGGAGCACGAAGCCGCGCTCCGCCGCCTCCTCGAGGAAGTTGTGGGTGTACATGCGCACCATGCGAAGCGACTCGAAGACCTCGACGCGACCGAGTTGGTGGGGTTGCAGGTTCTGCAGAAAGCCGGAGTCGACAGGCAGGTCGTCAAGACATGCCCGCAGGCGGCTCACCCTGTTCCGGAAGCGGGCGACCGGCAGCCCGAAGCCGTCTTCGACGATTTCCAGGGTCGTCCGTTCATTCACGAACTCGGCCAGATCGTTGTCGACCGTGCTATTCAGGAACTCCCGATCGAACCCGCTGGACGGCACCGGAGTCGCGACCCGCCGCATCTCGATCTGGCGGACGACGCGCGCGACCTCGACCTCCAGACCCGCAACGTCCAGCGGCGCGGGATTGAGTCGGACCACGAGGACCGCGCCGAAGGGAACATCCGAGGGCTCCCGGTTGGGCTCGTACCCGAAGCCCGTCGTGGCGATGGTGTAGCGGCCCGGAGCGAGATCGGCGAATTCGAAGTACCCGTTGGCATCCGTCAGCGCCGACCGCTTCAACTCGACGAGCTCGACGGAGGCGTCCTCGATCGGTTCCTCGGTGACGTAGTCGACGACGTTGCCGCGAAAGGTGAAGGACTGGAGGCTGTCGGACGGCGGAATCTGTGCGGACAGGGGCGCGGCGCCACCGGCCAGAACGCAGGCGAGCAGTCCGTGGATAATCCCGCGTGCGCACCGAGAGCGGCGAGGTGCCGCGTTGGCAAGGCGCTTTGAGAGGCGAATAGCAGCGCTATTCGTCCGAAAAGCAACGAAGAGCGAAGCATTGGGGATGCGATTTGTAAGGACAACATGACATTCTGTGAAGTTTGCTTTGCGTCGCGTCCGGGTGGGCGGAGCGGTCCAACGGGGATGCATCGCCGCTCGAATGCCACGAGGGGTTTGTCCACGGGCTGCCCGAAAGCTCGCGGCCGGGCGGCTCACTTCAGGAACCGGCCGAAGAAGTCCTCCGCGGCGCGGAAGGCCGCCATCCAGTTGCGGTGCAGGAGGAAGCCGTGCACCTCGTCGGGGAAGACCAGCATCTCGACGTGAACGCCCTTGCCGCGCAGCACCTCGGCCAGGTCGACCGACTCGCTGAAGCGCACGTTGCGGTCGTCGTCGCCGTGAATGAGCAGGACGGGCGAGGTCCACCGGTCGACGAAGGCCATCGGTGAGGACTCGAAAGCGCGCCGGGCCAGTTCGGGCCGGGCCGTGGGGTCGTAGGAGGGGACGAAATTCCGGATCGCGACGTTCCAGTCGTGTACGCCGTGGATGTCCACCCCTGCCTTGAACAGGTGCGACGCCCGGGCGAGGCCGTGGGCGGTGAGGTAGCCGCCGTAGGATCCGCCCCAGAGCCCGATGCGGTCGCCGTCCACGTCGTCCCGCGACGCGAGGTACACGCCTGCGCCCATGACGTCGTTGACCTCGGAAGCGCCGTCGGCACCGTAGTGCTCGGCTTCGCGAAACTCCATCCCGTACCCGATCCCGCTCCTGTAGTTGACGGAGAGGACGGCGTAGCCGAGTGCGGCCAGGTGCTGGCTGAAGGAGTAGGTGTGGTGATAGTAGCCGCGGTGATGGAAGCCGAGGAGCATCTGACGGCGTGAGCCCCCGTGCAGGAAGAGCAGGCCCGGCCAGCCACCGGAGGGAGGCGGCCCATCCGGCAGGAACAGCTGTCCGTGGATCGCCAGGCCGTCGGCCGACGGGAACACCACCTGCGCGGGGTCGGCGAGGCCGCCGGGGACGTCGTCACGCGCCGATTCGACCAGCCAGCGGCGCTCGTCGCCGGTCAGCACCTCGGCGTGGGCGGGGACCGTGCCCGACGACGCCAGGAAGACCACCGGTCCGTCGACGGTCGGTGCCGGCTGCCATTCGATTCCGGCTCCCGGGGTGAGCTGTCGCGCGCCGCTCCCGTCCAGCGGACCCCACCAGAGGTGCTGGCGATCGATGTCGCCCTGGTTGGAGGAGAAGACGAGCGCCTCGCCGCCCGGAGCCAGCGCCGCGTACTGGACCTCGAACTTGCCCGAGGCGATGGATCGGGGATCGCCCCCGCCCCCGGCATCCACCGAGTAGAGATTGGTGTAGCCGTTGCCCTCCCAGGGAAACGCGATGCGGTCGTCTGCGCCCCAGAAGATGTTGTTCGCGGCCGAAATGGTGCGGAACACGCTGCCGGTGCCTTCGGGGGCGGCGAACACGGTGCGCGCGGCGCCGTCGGCGAGGCGCACGGCCCGGATGCTCCAGGGGAGCGCCTCGCGCACCGCGAAGAAGGGCAGGCGGCCCTGTCGGTTCGGGATGCGCACGAAGGCGATCTCGCTCCCGTCAGGCGACCAGACCGGGTTGCCGTCGATGTCGAGCGAGGGATCGAGGTAGCGGAGGCCCTCTGAGGCGAAGTCGTACACTCCGATGAAGGCGTGGTCGCCGAGCTGGCTCGTGAAGGCCAGGAGATCGCCGTCGGGCGAGAGCCGGAGTTCACCGGGGCTTCCCCGGGGATCGGCGAGAGGTTCCGGCGCTGCGGCCGGGTCCGCGGTAGGCCGCCGGTGGATCACCCCGCCCTGGATGTAGATGACCTGGGCACCGTCGGCGCTGAGGAGCGGCGAGTGACCCGGCCCCAGCCTGCGCGCGTCAACGCCGTCGGTCCCGGCGATCCAGATCTCCTGCTCGACGCCCAGCGCGACGTTTGCCGGGTTCGGGATCTCGCCCGCGCGGTTCGGTGCCCCCCCGCGCACGAAGGCGATGGTCGCGCCCGACGCCGAGATCGCGAGGCTCCCCACCTCCTGGCCGTCGTCGCCGGCGAAGGAGGTGGCGCGGCGGCCCCTCCACCCGGGCCCCTCGGCCACCCACACGTTGCGCGCGCCGCGCTCGTTGCGGACCCAGGCCACCACCGGCGCCTCGGCAGCCGCCACGAGGCCGGAGGGGAAGGGCCACCCGACGAGCGCGTCAAGGTCGGTCTCGCGCGTCTGGGCGGACGCGGTCCCTGCGGTTGTGAGCGCTGCGGCCGCTGCGACCAGCGCCGCCGCCAGGAGGACTGCTGCCGCGGCGGCCCTCCGAGCGCGCATCAGGCCGGCAGGCCGTGTTCGATCGCCCACTCCATGGCTTCGCTGAAGCGGTCGATCTCCTCGAGCGTCGTGTACACGCTGGGGGAGATCCTGAGGCCGGTGCACTCCTCGTGGCCGATGGACACGTTGATGATCCGGTGCTCGTTCCACAGCCAGGTGCTGAGCGCGGCGGTGTCGAGACCCTCCACGTGCACGTTGCCGATCCCGCATGCGAAGCCGGGCCTCCGGCTCGTATTGAGGCTCACGCGGTCGTTCTCGAGGAGCCGGTTTGCCCAGTGGTCCCTGAGGTAGATCAGCCGCTCGGCCTTGCGCTCGGCGCCGATGCCCTGGTGGAAGGTCAGCGCCTCGCCGATGGCCAGGTAGTTCGCCGCGGGGTGCGTGCCGATCTCCTCGTACTTGCGGATGTCGTCGTTCATGCGGTCTGGCGCCGCCATCAGCGGCCAGATGTTGGGGATTTCCTCCTTGCGCACATAGAGGAGCCCGGTGCCGTGGGGCGCGAACAGCCACTTGTGCAGGCTGGTGGCGTAGTTGTCGCACTCGAGGTCGGAGAGCTTGAAGGGGAAGTGCGCGAGGGCGTGAGCGCCGTCGACGATGACCGGGATGTCGTAGTTGCGCGCCATGGCCACGATCTCCTTCACGGGCAGGATCTGGCCGGTCAGGTTGATCATGTGGCACATGAGGATCAGGCGGGTCTTCTCCGTGATGCCCTCCTCGAAGCGGCGCACCACCTCGGCATCGTCCTCGGCGGGAACGGGGACCTTGATCTGCCGCATCACGATGCCCTCGCGGCGTTCGCGCTGCCGGAAGGTGGTGAGCATGCGGCCGTAGTCCTGGGTGGTCGTGAGGACTTCGTCGCCCGGCTTGAGGTCGTAGCCGAACTGGCAGATCTGGAGGCCCTCGGAGGCGTTGCGGGTGAAGGCGACCTCTTCGGTGTCGACGCCCCACTCGCGCGCCATGCGCGCCCGGACCCCCTCGCGCTGCGGCCCGAGGATCTGCCACATGGTGTAGGTGGGCGCCTTGTTGGAGAAGTCCAGATGCCGCTTCATCGCGTCCTGCACGAAGGTGGGCGAGGGGCTCACGCCGCCGTTGTTGAGATTGACCAGGGTGCGGTCGACCGTGAACGCACGCGCAACCTCGGACCAGTAGTTCTCGTCCCTGGCGACCTCGGCCGGCGTTCCCCGATGGCGGCTCAGCTCTTCCGCGATCGCGGTGGCGTTCGAGTTGAAGGCCGGCAGCTGGGAGACGCCCAGCACGGCCGCCGCCGATCCGAGAAAATCGCGTCGATTGGGCGCCGGGCGGCGCGCTGTGCCCTTCGTGGAACTGCGGTTCATCTGTCCTCCCGGGTGAGCCGTCCAGCGGCGGCACCGGGGATTGGCCGCCGGGACGCTTTGTGGTCGCACCGGTCCCCGGCGCCGGTGCCAGGGCCGCATTACAATAAGCCGTCATGCGGACGGGGAGCAAACCGTGTTTCCCGGTCCGGATGGGTTATCTTGACCCGATGATTCGAGTCCGCTTCCTGGGTACCGCCGCATCCCGCCCCACGGTTGGCCGCAATGTCTCGGGGATCGCCGTGCAGCGGGAGGGCGAGTCCTTCCTGCTCGATTGCGGGGAAGGGACCCAGCGCCAGATCATGCGGTTCGGCACCGGGTTCTCCTTCTCCCACATCTTCATCACCCATGGCCACGCCGACCATTTTCTGGGGTTGCCCGGCCTGCTCCGCACGATGGGCCTCCAGGGCAGGGAGGATCCGATGACGATCTACGGCCCGGCCGGCACCGCGGACCTGCTCCGCACGGCGGTCCGCATGGGGGTGGAGCGGCTGGCCTTTCCCGTCGAGGTGAAGCGTCTGCGCGATGGGGAGCGGGTGGAGTTCGACGGCTGGGCGGTGCACGCCTACGACGTGGATCACGGCGTCGCCGCGCTCGGCTACGCCCTGGTGGAGGAGATGCGGCTGGGACGCTTCGACGTGGAGATGGCGCGGAGCCTCGGCGTGCCGGAAGGACCGCTCTTCGGCCAGCTCCACCGGGGCCGTGCCGTCGAGGTGGACGGACGCGTGATAACGGCGGACGAGGTCGTCGGCCCGCCGCGCCCGGGGCGCAAGGTGGTGTACACGGGCGACACCCGGCCGACGCGCGCCACCGGGGCGATGGCGATGGGCGCGGACCTGCTCATCCACGACGCCACCTTCGGCTCTGAGGAGAAGAGGCGGGCCTGGGAGACGCGGCATTCCACGGCCGCGGAGGCCGCCCGGGTGGCGGTTCGCGCGAACGTGAAGCATCTGGTCCTGACCCATGTGTCCGCGCGCTACGCCGATGCGCCGCGTGTGCTCGCGAACGAGGCGCGCGCAATCTTCCCCGAGACGACGGTCGCTCATGACGGCCTCGAGATCGAGATCGGGTACCGTGACTGAGGCCGTGTTCCGCAGCGTTACGGTCGTGGGGCTGGGCGTCATGGGCGGATCGGTGGCCCGGGCCGTGTTGAAGCGGCTGCCGGGGATGCCTGTGTTCGGGGTGGAACCCGACCGGGAGTGCGCCGCGATGGCCGCGCGTGACGGCGTCGAGGTGTTCGCGGGGATCGAGGATGCCCAGGTCGGTGGCGGCGTGGTGGTCTTCGCCGCTCCGCTGGACGCGACCGTGCGCCTGGTGCGTGAGACCGCGGCGACGTGGGGGCAGGCGGCGCTGGCCACGGATGTGGCGAGCCTGAAGCGTCCCGTGCTCGCCGCGGCCGCAGAGTCGTCGCCGACCGCCGCGTCTGCTCCGCGGCCCGATGTCTTCGTGGGCGCCCACCCCATGTGCGGTTCGGAGCGCTCGGGCTATGCCGCGGCCCGGGCGGACCTCTTCGAGGGCGCCGATATCTGGATCTGTCCCGAGTCGGAGCGCGCACCGCCCGCGCCGGCTCCGTCCGGGCCGGAACGCGATCCGGCTTTGCACAGGGATGCGGTCACGCGGGCAACCGCCTTCTGGACGGCGCTGGGCGGCAGGCCCCGCATGATCTCCGCAGTGTGCCACGACCGCGTAATGGCTTGGGCGAGCCATCTTCCGCAACTTCTCGCGGGTGCGCTGGCCGCTGTTCTGCACGACCAGGGAATCACCCGTGACCAGATGGGCCCCGGCGGCCGAGGCATGACGAGGCTGGCCAGCTCCAGCCCGGCCATGTGGCGCCCGCTCCTGGAGGCGGCGGCCGAGGAGGATGCGGGAGCGCTGCGCGCCGTCGAGCGAAAGGTCGCCGCGATTCGCCGGAGCATGGAAGCCGGCAACTGGGACGCGCTCGAGGAACTCATGCTCGGAGGGAGGCGATGGACCGCGGAGAAGGACTGACGATCCGCATTCCGGGGGACAAGTCCATCACGCAGCGAGCCCTTATCCTCGGATCCCTGGCGGATGGCGAGAGCCGCATCGGAGCCCTGCCCCGCGGCGGAGACCCGCTCGCCACCGGACGCGCCGTCGCGACCCTCGGCGTGGAAGTGCGTGGTCTGGAGGGCGGCGAGATCACGCCCGTCACGATCCGCGGCCCTGGGCTGCGGCGCTGGACACAACCCGTCACGGCACTCGACCTCGGCAACAGCGGGACCGGCGCGCGGCTGCTCGCCGGTGCGCTGGCGGCACAGCCCCTGTCGGTCGTATTGCGCGGCGATGCATCGCTGTTAAGGCGCCCGATGGAGCGGATCGCCGCGCCGCTCAGGCGAATGGGCGCCACCGTCGAATACCTGGAGCGGCCAGGGGTCCTGCCGATACGGATTGCCGGCGGCGCGCTCACCACCATTCGGCACGACGGCGAAATCGCCAGTGCGCAGGTGAAGAGCGCGATTCTGCTGGCCGGCATCGGCGCGGGCGTCCCTGTCGAGGTCCGGGAGCCGCACCGCTCGCGGGATCACAGCGAGCGCATGCTCGAGGCCATGGGCGCCGGGGTCGAGGAGGGATGGCGCGGCGATGCCTGGTGCGTGCGGCTGTCCGATCCTCCGGCACGGCTGGATCCGCTGGACATGGATGTTCCGGGCGACTTCTCTTCGGCCGCCTTCTTCCTCGCCTGGGCCGCGCTGGCCGGGAGACCCCGGCCCCTGACGATTCGCTCCGTGGGACTGAACGCCACCCGCACGGGACTCCTCCCCGTACTGAACCGCATGGGCGTGAATGTGGAGGTCATGCCTCGAGCCGCCGCCGGGGGCGAGCCGACCGGAGACCTGCGGGTCGCGGGGCGGGGGATCGACCTGCGAGCCGTCGAGATCGGAGAGGATGAGGTCCCCGGACTCATCGACGAAATCCCGATCGTCGCCGCTCTGGCCGCACGGGCGGAGGGCGTGACCCGGATTGCCGGCGCGGCGGAACTGCGTGTAAAGGAATCGGACCGCTTGTCGGCTCTGGCGGTCAACCTCCGCCGCGTGGGGATTGCGGTCGAGGAGTTTCCCGACGGCCTGGAGATCCTCGGTACGCGCAAACGGATTTCCGGAAGAGTGGAGTGCTTCCACGATCACCGCATCGCGATGGCCTTCGGGGTGCTGGGAGCGTCACCCGGCTGCGACCTCACGGTCGACGATCCCGGTGTAGCCGACGTGAGCTTCCCGGGGTTCTGGGAACTTCTTGCCCGCGTCGAGGAGTGGGGCGCCGCCGACGCGGCGCATTCCCGCCGGTCCGCCTCGCCGCCGCCGGGCGCAGATCGATCCATCGTGGTGGCCATCGACGGATCCGCGGGCTCGGGCAAGTCCAGGACGGCTGCGGACGTGGCCTCCAGGCTGGGGTTCCGTCACCTGGATTCGGGCGCTCTCTACCGGGCGGCCACCCTCGCCCTGCTCGAGTCGGAACGGGGCTGCGACGATGTCGAGGGCGTGACTCCGGACGAACTGGACGCACTCGGCATCCACCTCGAATGGCGCGGTCCAACGATGCGCGTGCGTCTCAGAGGCGAACCGGTTCCCGACGAGGCCTTGCGTGTGCCGCGGGTCACCGCCACGGTGTCCCGGGTCTCGGCAGTGCCGCTTGTCCGCGACCACCTGCTTGCGCTGCAGCGATCTGCGGCCACGCCTCCCGGTCTCGTGGCAGAGGGACGGGACATGGGGACGGTGGTCTTCCCCGGCGCGGAGGTAAAGGTGTATCTCGATGCCGACCTTCGCGAGCGAGCCAGGCGACGGCTCCTGCAGGATGTCGGCCGGCAGCCCGCGCCCGACGAAATCGAGGCCGAAGCCTGTCGGCTGAAGCGCCGTGACGAGCGCGATTCCACGCGCGCCATCGCTCCCCTGGCACGCGCGGCGGGGTCGGTCACGGTCGATACCACGGCTCTGGATCCGGCGGGCCAGGCGGATGTCGTCGTGCAGTTGGTACTCCCGTTTCTGGCATCGGACGAGTATACTTAAGGACTGTACCCCGTCCACTTGCGGTAACCAGCTGCGGAGTTGCCGCGTAGTGAAAACAGGCGCGGAGCAGGCAGGCGACACGTCACCGGCCATGAACGGGATGGTCCGGGGCGGTTCAAATCCACTCAACTCCAGCCCGGCCCGTACTTCATCTTGTGCGGCTGGACCAGCATCGGAGCGCCGGCCTCGGTGTCGGCGAGACCTTGACCAATGAACGAAACACCAGATACCCCACCGGTCCCCGAGCCGGCCGGCTCCACCGGCGAGCCATCCTCCACCGAAGCCCTGCAGTCCGAAGAGATCTCCCCGGAGCTTTTGCACGACCCGTATGGCGAAGAGGTGCTCGATCTTTCGCACGACGACTTCGACGCGATGCTCTCCGACCACCAGACGGCGCGCGGCGTCATCAAGGAAGGCGAGATCGTCAAGGCGCGGGTCCTGCGGACGACGGACTCCGCAGCCATCCTCGAGTTCGGCTTCAAGAGCGAAGGAGCCGTATCCCTCGACGAGTTCAAGGACGGCGATTCCGTCGCTCCCGGCCAGGAAGTCGAGGTGCTTCTCGAGAGTCTGGAAGACGACGACGGCGTGGTCGTCCTCTCCAAGAAGAAGGCGGACTTCCTGCGGGTGTGGGAGCTGATCAAGGAAGCCTACGAAAAGGACGAGCCGGTCAAGGGACTCCTGACCCGGAAGATCAAGGGCGGCGTGACCGTCGACATCATGGGGGTCGACGCATTCCTGCCGGGCTCGCAGATCGCGCTGCGCCGGGTTCCCAACATCGAGGAGCTGATCGGCGAGCGCTACGACTTCAAGATCATCAAGCTAAACAAGCGGCGCCGTAACATCGTGGTTTCGCGCCGGGTGATCCTGGAGCGCGAGCGCGAGAAGAAGCGTTCGACGCTCGTCAAGGAGCTTCTCAAGGGGCAGGTCCGCGAGGGCGTGGTCAAGAACATCACCGACTTCGGCGCCTTCATCGACCTCGGCGGGCTCGACGGACTCCTCCACATCACCGACATGTCCTGGGGCCGCGTGGGTCATCCCTCCGAGGTCGTCGACGTGGGAGGCACCCTCGATGTGAAGGTGCTCGACATCGATTGGGACCGCGAGAGAATCTCACTCGGCCTCAAGCAGCTGTTGCCCTACCCGTGGACGGACATCGAAGAGCGCTATCCCGTCGGCGCCCGCGTCCGCGGCCGGGTCGTTTCGATCACGAACTACGGGGCATTCGTCGAATTGCAGAAGGGCGTCGAAGGGCTGGTCCACATCTCCGAGATGTCGTGGACACGCAATGTGCGGCATCCGTCCAAGCTGGTTTCGATCAGCGACGAGATCGAGGCGGTGGTCCTCAAGGTCGACCCGAAGGAAGAGAAGATCTCCCTCGGCATGAAGCAGATCGAGGAGGATCCGTGGCTCGCGCTGCCGCTGAAGTACCCCACGGGCACCCGCCTCACGGGCACCGTACGCAACCTCACCACCTTCGGCGCGTTCATCGAGATCGAGCCGGGAATCGACGGACTGGTCCACGTCTCGGACATGAGCTGGACGAAGCGCGTGGAGCATCCCTCCGAGGTCGTGCAGAAAGGCGACGAGCTGGATGTGATGGTCCTTCACGTCGATTCGGACAACAAACGGATTTCCCTGGGGCTCAAGCAGCTCTACGACGATCCGTGGCCCGAGCTGGTGATTCGTTTCGCGAAGGGTCACGAACAGGACGGCACGATCGCCCGTCTGCAGGACAAGGGCGTGGTGGTGGATCTCGGAGAGGGTGTCGAGGGATTCGTGCCGGGCTCGCATAGCGGAGTGGCGCCCGAGTCGCTGGAAGCGCACTACCGGGTTGGCGAGAGTGTGCCGCTCAAGGTGATCTCGTCCGATGCGGGGGACCGGCGCATCGTCCTGGAAGTTCTGGCCGCGCCGGAGCGGCGAGCTGCGGAGCAGCGGGAGGCCGATGACGGCGAGGACAGCGATTCCGTCGAGCCTCGGTCGGAAGCGGCCGACGAGTCGCAAGCGGAAGCGGCCGACGAGTCGCAGGCGGAAACGGCCGACGAGTCGCAGGCGGAAGCGGCCGACGAGTCGCAGGCGGAAACGGCCGACGAGTCGCAGGCGGAAGCGGCCAACGAGTCGCAGGCGGAAGCGGCTGACGAGTCGCAGGCGGAAGCGGCTGACGAGTCGCAGGCGGAAGCGGCTGACGAGTCGCAGGTGGAAGGGGCCGACGATTCGCAGGTGGAAGGGGCCGACGATTCGCAGGTGGAAGGGGCCGACGATTCGCAGGTGGAAGCGGCCGACGAGTCCTCCGAAGATTCAGAGGCGGGAGGGACAGAGTAGGAAGGGATCGGAAGCGCCGGAAGCGCATGCCAATGAAGAACAGACCGACGGTTTTGCTGATCGCGGCCGGGCTCCTCGCCGGCCTCCTGATCGGTTGCGCTGCCGGGGCTGGCGAACAGCGCGTGTTACCCGGAATCCAGCCCCCTCCGCCATCGGCCACCGATGGCGGAACGATCGACGGCGACTCGGTCGGGGCAATCGGATGGGCAGAGGCCATGCTGGCCGCGGGGCAGTTCTTCGCTGCCGCGGAAGGACTTCTCGCGCCCCCCGCCGGATCAGTGACCGACAACATGGTGGAGCAGCTCACGGCCGCCGTAGCCCGGTTGCCGCGGCACCAGCTCGAAGCACTGGCCGCCGAAAGAGCCGGTGACACAAGCGATCCGCGACTCGGGCCCCTCCTCGCCGAACTCGCGTTTGCGCATGCGGTCCATGGTGACACCGCCGGCGCAAACCGTAATGCCCGCGGGGCTGTAGAGGCCGGGGCCGAGGGCAGATCGCTCGACATCGCCCGGGCGGTTCTCGAGGCGGACCTCTCGGCGCTGCTTCCCGCGCAGTTCACCGTAGGGGCGATCCTGCCGATCTCCGGCTCGCCGTCAAACCGCGAGTACGCCCGTCTTTTCCTCGAGGGTGTGGAGGTGGCCGCCGCCCAGGCCCAGCGAGCAGGCGTCGACGTGGAACTGGTGGTCGAGGACAATCTCGGCGCACCGTCGGCCAGCGTGCGCGCGGCGTCGGCGCTCGTTTCACGGGGGGCCGCCGCCATCCTTGGGCCGCTGTCGGACGACAACATGGCGTCGGTGCTGCAAGCGGTACCGGGGAGCGTAGCCCTGTTGTCCCCGACTGCCCGCACGTCCCCGTCGCAACGGGCGGGGATCTACAGCCTCCGCGCCGGCGATCCGGGTGCAGGGCGTTCTCTGGCCGCGGCGGTCGCCGGCATGGGATACACCGACGCGGTGCTGATCCATCCGGAGAGCCCGGAAGAAACGCTCGAGGCCCTGGCGTTTGACGCGTCCTTTGCGGCCGCGGGAGGAATCGTCCGTCGACGGCTGGCCTATGAGCCCGGAACCACGACGTTCGACCTGGAGCTCATGCAGGTGGACGCGCTTCTGCCCGAACTGCTGGTGGTCGCCGCCCCACCTGCCGATGTCGAGCTGCTGGCCCCCCAGATCGCCTTCTTCGGTCTGGACACGCTCGACATCCAGGTGGCGGGCACGAGTGCCTGGACGAGCCCTGCCGTCCTCCAATCCGTGGCCCGCAGGCACACCGACCTGGTCATCGCCGTCAGCACAGCGCAGCCCGATGCCGACCATGATCCGGCGGCCGATTTCGTGGCCGCCTACGAAGCGCACTTCCGGCGAACGCTGCGCAGCCCGATCCCGGCGACCGGATACGACCTCCTCCGCATGGTGCTGGACGCCTACGGCGAGGCGCACCGCACGGCGAGGAACCTCGTCGCGGCGTTGGACCGGCTCCACAGCTTCCGAGGGGCGACGGGAACCTACTCCTTCGTCGATGGGCGGCTCGCACGCGACTATTTTCCGGTCAGAATCTACGAGGGGACGCTCCATTCCATCGACACGGGACCCGCCGTGCCTCCCGGCGGCAGCGGGTGAACCGGACGTGACCAGGCAGGAGTCGCTCGATCGACTCGAAGCGCTGAAGGCGGAGTCGGCACTCGGGGGCGGGGAGGCGCGCCTTCGGGCTCAGCATGCACGGGGGAAGCTGTCCGCTCGCGAGAGGCTCGACCTCCTGCTGGACACCGACTCCTTCGTGGAGTTGGACCGCTTTGTAACGCACCGCTCGTCGGACTTCGGACTGGACGAGCAGAAAACCCTCGGGGACGGGGTCATCACCGGCTACGGGACGATTCGCGGCCGGCTGGTGTACGTCTTTTCACAGGACTTCACCGTTTTCGGCGGCTCGCTGAGCGAGGCCCACGCTGAAAAGATCGTGAAGATCCAGGAGCTTGCCCTCAAGAACGGCGCGCCGCTCGTCGGCCTGAACGACTCCGGCGGCGCGCGCATTCAGGAAGGCGTGGTGTCTCTTGGCGGGTACGCCGACATCTTCCTGCGCAATACGCTCGCGTCCGGGGTGATCCCGCAGATCAGCGTGATTCTGGGGCCCTGCGCGGGCGGGGCGGTCTATTCGCCCGCGATCACCGACCTTGTGTACATGGTGCGCGGCACGAGTTTCATGTTCGTGACCGGTCCCGATGTCGTAAGGACCGTGACCCACGAGGACATCGACAAGGAGGGGCTGGGCGGGGCCGACATCCACGCGGAGACCTCCGGGGTGGCGCACTTCGCGCACGACAGCGAGGCGGAATCGCTCGCCGCGGTGAGGGAGCTGTTCCGCTACATCCCGCGCAACAACAGCGAGCGTCCCCCGGCGGGGCCGGGGCAGGACCCCCACGACCGCCGCAGCGGGAGGCTGCTGGAAATCGTCCCGCACAGCGCGAATCGCCCCTACGACATGATCGACGTCATCCGGGAGGTGGTCGACGAGGGCGAGTTCTACGAGGTGCATGCCGGGTTTGCGCGCAACCTCGTTACCGGGTTCGCCCACCTGGGGGGACATTCGGTGGGGATCGTGGCCAACCAACCCGCCGTGCTGGCCGGGGTGCTCGACATCGACTGCTCGGACAAGGGCGCCCGCTTCGTGCGCTTCTGCGATGCCTTCAACATTCCGCTGGTCGTTTTGGAGGACGTGCCCGGATTCCTCCCCGGGGTGGGCCAGGAGCACGGCGGCATCATCCGGCACGGCGCCAAGCTGCTCTACGCCTTCTGCGAGGCCACCGTGCCCAAGGTCACGGTCATCACCCGGAAGGCCTACGGGGGCGCCTACGACGTCATGAACTCGAAGCACATTCGGGGCGACATCAATCTGGCGTGGCCCTGGGCCGAGATCGCGGTGATGGGGCCGAAGGGGGCGGTGGAGATCCTCTTCCGCAAGGAAATCGCGGCAGCTGACGATCCGGAGGCGGCGACCGAGGCCAGGATGGCCGAATACCGCGAGAAGTTCGGGCACCCCTTCGTGGCGGCGGCCCGGGGCTACGTGGACGACGTCATCGATCCACGCGACACGCGGCCCCGCCTCATCAACGCGCTCGACATGCTCTCGGAAAAGCGCGACGCGAACCCTCCGAAGAAGCACGGCAACATCCCGCTGTAGCCCGGGCCGCGATGTCGCCCGAACGCTGCGGCCAGCGCGGATGCGCCGCCGTCCGGATTGCTGGCCTGGGCCTGTTCCGCGGACTGCCGGGGCAACCCGCGCCGCGTCTTCCGCGTCTCATCTGCCGAGTAGCCTGAGTGCGGGGTGTGCCGGGGGCTGCCGGACCAGCAACGGAAGGGGAAGTGATGAGAACGGTGACAGCAGCCAGGGGATTGGCAGTGTTCGTGGCGTTCGCGGTTGTGGTCGTTTCGGGGTCGGTCAGGTGGTCCCCGGCCACCCATGCGCAGGAAGAGGAGAGGGAGTTCACCAGCACGCGGATCGTGTTCGCGCCCGGTGACACGCGCCCCAGGATCGGCGTCTTCGTGAGCACGGCGGCGGCGGCCCTTGACGGCGGGATCAGGGTTACGCGCGTGTCGTCCGGGGGCCCAGCCGACGAGGCGGGAATCCGGGCGGGGGACGTCATCGTCTCCGTTGGCGGGCACCTTCTCCTGCAACCGCTGGCAGAGGAGCAGGAGGAAGAGAGCGGCGACGCGGCGGAGTCACCGGTCGATCGCATGCGCACCCTGCTGGAGGAGGTTCCGGAGGGTGAAGCGGTCGAGGTCGAGGTCGACCGGGACGGCGAGAGGCTGACCTTCGATGTAGTTCCCGAGAGGATGGGCAGCAGTTTTCTTCGTCCAACCTTCGACACCGTGACTTTCCGCGTGCGCGACATGGCGGAGCAGATCCGCGACCGGTACGAGGAGCTGGAGTTCCCGCCGCGAGACCTGGATGACAGGATCTCGGTCATCACGGGGGCTCCTCGGGCGGACGGGCGCGGCAACTGGTATTTCCGGTCCTCGCAGGAGCGGGCCTACGACCTCGAACTGGTCGAGCTGAACCCGGGGCTCGGCGCCTACTTCGGCACTGACGAGGGTGTCCTGGTCGCGAACGCCGGTGAAGACTCGCCGCTCGGCCTCCTGCCGGGCGACGTGGTGGTGGCGGTCGAGGGGCGCACGGTGGACGATACCGCCGAACTGAGGCGCATCCTGCGCTCATACACCGAAGACGAAGAGATCGAGTTCAGCATCTGGCGCGATGGCGCGGAGGCAACGGTCGCAGGTACCATTAACCGACCCTGAAATCTCCTCACCATCCATCCAGCGCCCGGTGTCCGCAGTCGGCCCCGGGAGGCCCGGGAGCGCCTGGCCAAACCTTGATCGAATCCGTACTCGTCGCCAACCGGGGTGAAATCGCGCTCCGGGTGATCCGGGGCGCCCGCGAGATGGGCATTCGCACCGTTGCGGTGTTCTCGGAAGCCGACCGCACTTCGCCGCACGTGCTTCACGCCGACGAGGCGTATTGCATCGGTCCCCCGCGTGCGTCCGAGAGCTACCTGTCGGCGGAAAGGCTCCTCGAGGTGGCTGCGCGGGCGCGCGTGCATGCCATTCATCCCGGCTACGGCTTCCTTGCGGAGCGCGGGGACTTCGCGGAGGCGGTCGCGGAGGCCGGATTCGTCTTTGTCGGTCCCTCGGCGTCCACGATCCACGCGATGGGGGACAAGACCGAGGCGCGGCGGCGCATGGCAGCCGCAGGCGTGCCTGTCGTTCCGGGCAACGACACACCTCTGGCGTCCGGGCGCGATGCCACCCGTGCGGCCGAGTCGGTCGGCTTTCCGGTCGTGCTGAAGGCGGCCGCCGGGGGCGGAGGGAAGGGGATGCGGGTGGTGCACCGGCCGGAACAGGTCGCCGGCGCCTTCGAGACGGCCAGCCGCGAAGCAAGGGCCGCCTTCGGCGATGGCAGCGTGTACGTGGAGCGATTCCTCGAGCGGCCGCGCCACATCGAAATCCAGCTCTTCGGAGACGCGCGAGGCAATGTCGTGCACCTCTTCGAGCGCGAGTGCTCGATCCAGAGGCGGCATCAGAAGCTCATCGAAGAAGCGCCCTCGCCGCTCCTCACTGCCGAAGAGCGCCGCGGCATGGGTGAAGCGGCAGTGCGCGCGGCCCGGGCGGTCGACTATACGGGAGCGGGTACGGTCGAGTTCCTGTATGCTGGTGGTGAGTTTTTTTTCCTCGAGATGAACACGCGGCTGCAGGTCGAACATCCGGTTACGGAGCTGGTGACCGGGATCGACCTGGTCGAATGGCAGTTCCGCGTGGCCGCGGGTGAAGCCCTTCCCCTGAGCCAGGAGGAGATCCCGCTGCGCGGTCATGCGCTGGAGTGCAGGATCACCAGCGAATCGCCCTTTGACGGCTTCCTTCCCGCCACGGGAGCCATCGACTGTCTGGAGGTCCCCGGGGGACCGGGTATTCGCTGGGACGGCGGGATCACCCGGGGAATGGAGATCGGGCTGCACTACGATCCGCTTCTCGGAAAACTGATCACCTGGGCGCCGGACCGCCCCCTTGCGGTGCGCCGCATGAGGCGCGCGCTCGAGGAGCTGACGATCGGCGGAGTGGCCACGAGCGCGCCCCTGCTGCGCCGCATCATGGATGAGCCGGACTTCCGGAGGGGCCGCCTGTCCACCGCCTACCTCCCCGAGCACCCCGAGCTGACCGACGGGCGGCTCGACACGCCGGAGCGGGACGCGCTCCTTGTGGCCGCCGCCCTGCTTGAGCACGGGCGTCGCCGCGACCGCGCGGCGCCCCGAATCGGCAGGCACGGCGGCGCGCTCTCCGCCTGGCAGCGCCGGGCCCGGGCGCATCGGGACGGGAGCGCCGCCACGGAAGATTCAGGGGGCGTCCGGGCCGTTCCCGCCCGATCGAATGGCTGACGCGACGATGCCCGTCCCACCCGCCCGCTACGTGGCTTCGCTGAACGGCGAACTGCACGAGGTGACAGTGGAGGAAGACGGCGCCGTGACGGTGAACGGACGCAGTTACAGGGCCTCACTTGAATCCGCCAGCCACCCGGTCCGATGCTCACTGTTCATGGACGGGGCGTCGGTACCGCTTCTCGCCCGGCCTGGAGCGCCGGGCCAGTGGGAGGTGGACATTGATGGCCGCGCCCACACCATCGAGGTTCTGGATGAGAGACAGGCGAAGATCCGCGAGCTGTCCGCGGCCGCCCGGGGGGGCACAGGAGTCTCCGCCCTCAAGGCACCCATGCCCGGCCTGATAGTGCAGGTCGCCGTGGAGGAGGGCGAGGCGGTGGAAGCAGGGGCCACCGTGGTCATCGTCGAAGCGATGAAGATGGAAAACGAACTGCGCGCGCCGGCCGCCGCGAGAGTGGCGCGGGTCCTGGTGGGTCCGGGCGATGCGGTGAACAAAGCGCAGGTCCTCGTGGAGTTCAGTGACGTGGACGGAGTCTAGTCGGCCCGTGGACCAGGCCCGCCCGGCATTCACGCGGCGATGCATGCGCGGTGACCGCTTCGCCCGGATTGTCCACGATGTAATGTCAACGTTACAATATGTAATGTGTAGCATACATTGTGCTGGAGCGGCCCTGTCCGCGGGCTGCCGGTGAGTCCGAAAGACGGAGCGGTCTTCGGCCGCCTGCCGGAAGGTTTCCACGCGGACACCGACCTGGGGGAGCCGGGCGGCTTCCCCTTCACCCGCGGCGTCTATCGGACGATGTACCGGGGACGGCGCTGGACGATGCGCCAGTACGCCGGCTTCGGCACCGCCGGAGAGACCAACCGCCGCTACCACTTCCTCCTCGACCGCGGCACGACGGGACTTTCGGTGGCCTTCGATCTGCCTACCCAGATGGGCTTCGATTCCGATGCTCCCATGGCCGCGGGGGAGGTTGGGCGGGTGGGCGTGGCGATCGATTCCCTGGCCGACATGCGCACCCTCCTGCGCGGCATCGACCTCGGGCGCATCTCCTGCTCGATGACGATCAACGCCACCGCCCCGATCCTCCTCGCGCTCTACACCGCGGTGGCCGACGAAACCGGCGTGCCACGCGACGCGCTGAGGGGAACCGTGCAGAACGATGTCCTCAAGGAGTACATCGCGCGAGGCACCTACATCTACCCCGTGCGGCCCTCGCTTCGGCTGGTGAGCGACCTGATGGCGTTCTGCGCGGCCGAGCTTCCCCGCTGGAATACCATCTCCGTGTCCGGCTACCACATCCGCGAGGCCGGCTCCACCGCCGCCCAGGAGGTCGCCTTCACGTTGTCGAACGGCATCGAGTACGTGCGCCGCGCGCTCGACCGCGGGATCGAGCTGGAGGACTTCGCCCCGCGCATCTCGTTCTTCTTCGCGGCCCACAGCGACCTCTTCGAGGAAGCCGCCAAGTTCCGCGCGGCCCGCCGCATCTGGGCCCGCACGATGAGGGAGCGCTTTGGCGCCTCCGACCGGTCCTGCCGCCTTCGCTTCCACACGCAGACCGGCGGCTCCACGCTGACCGCCCAGCAGCCGATGAACAACGTGGTGCGCGTCGCCGTGCAGGCGCTCGCGGCAGTCATGGGCGGGACGCAGTCGCTTCACACCAACGGCTACGACGAAGCCCTCGCGCTGCCCACGGCGGAGGCGGCCGCGCTGGCGCTGCGCACCCAGCAGATCCTGGCCGAAGAGTCGGGGGTTGCCGACTGGGCCGATCCCCTCGGCGGCAGCTACCTGGTGGAGCATCTCACGGACAGGATCCAGTCCGAAGCGCTGGCGCTCATGGCTCGCATCGAGGAGAAGGGCGGTTCGTCCGGCGCGATCGAGTTCATGCAGGAAGCGATCCACCGCGCCGCCTACGAGCACCAGCTGGAGGTCGAGGCCGGGAAGCGGGTGATCGTCGGAGTGAACCGGTACGAGACGGAAGAGTCCCATGATCCGCCCCCGGGGCCCGACTTCCGCGAACTGGAAGCCCGGCAGACCGCGGCGCTGAAGACGTTCAAGGCGGCGCGCGACCGGAATGGGATCGCCGTCCACCTGCGTGCCCTCAAGGCTGCGGCCGGCAGCGACGCCAACGTCCTTCCGGTGATGATCGAAGCGGTCAAGGGCGGAGTCACGCTGGGAGAGATCAGCGACACCCTGCGGAGTCTGTGGGGGACCTACGACGCACCGGTGTGACCGGCCGGTATCGTATTATCATTGACAATGCCTACCTACGAGTACAGATGCCGTGACTGCGGTCGCGAGTTCGAAGTCTTCCAGAGGATGAGCGACAGGCCCGGCGCACCCTGCCCGGCCTGCGGCGCCGCCTCCCAGCGTCTGATTTCCGGCGGCGCCGGCCTGCTCTTCAAGGGCGACGGATTCTACATCACCGACTACCGCTCGGAAGACTATCGCAAGAGGGCCCGGGAGGAAGCCGGCGTGGGCGCGGACAAGAGTGGCGGGGCCGGAGGGTCCGACTCGAAACCGTCGTCTTCGGAAACCGCCAGGCCATCGAGCGAAGACGGCGGAGCCGGGGCGAAGAGCGCGTCCGCGTCGTCCGCCGGCGGCAACGGGGGCCGGTCCGGTTGAGCTCCATGTTCGCCGAACGCATATCGCACGCGCTGCGGGAGGCCGCGGCCGAACTGGGTGCCGCGGACGCCAGCGTTCGCCTCGACAGGCCTCGCGATACGGGTCACGGCGATCTGGCCTCGAACATCGCGCTCACCCTCGCCAAGCGGCTGCGACGTCCCCCGCGGGAGATCGCCGGCGATCTGAAGGACCGGCTGAACGGCCTCGAAGGGGTGGACCGGATAGACGTCGCCGGGCCGGGATTCCTCAACTTCTTCCTTGAGGCGGGCGTGGTGGGGGGCACGCTTGACACGATCCTGGCCAGGGGACCCGGCTACGGGCGCAGCGACGAGGGGGCGGGGAGGCGGATCATGGTCGAGTTCGTCTCCGCCAACCCGACCGGCCCGCTTCACCTGGGCCATGGACGCCAGGCCGCGTTGGGGGACGCGATCGCGTCCCTGCTGGAGTGGTCGGGGTGGGAGGTGCACCGCGAGTTCTACTTCAACGACGCAGGGGGGCAGATCACCCGGCTCGCCGCCAGCGTGTGGGCACGCTACCAGCAGCTGCTCGGCCATCACACGCCGGTTCCCGACGACGGCTATCAGGGCGAGTACGTGTCCGAGATCGCCGCCGCTTTCCTGGACAGCGTGGGGCGGGTGTATGAGGGCGACCACGGCCCCGAGGCGACCGAGTCCATGCGAACCTTCGCGGTTGGAGTGCTGCGGGACGAGCAGAAGCGTGACCTCGCCACATTCCGGGTCCGTTTCGACGAGTACTATCCCGAGACGCGGCTGTACTCGGAAGGCAGGGTGGCCGCAACGATCCACGCTCTTGACGAGACCGGTCTCACCTACCGTGAAGGCGGCGCGGCCTGGCTCCGCACCTCGCGCTTCGGGGACCAGAAGGACCGGGTCATGGTGAAGAGCGACGGGTCGCCGACCTACTTCCTCCCGGACGTGGCCTACCACATGGGAAAGTGGGAGCGCGGATTCACCGAAGTCGTCAACGTGCAGGGCGCCGACCACCACGGCACGGTGGACCGCGTGCGCGCCGGGCTTCAGGCGCTCGGCCGTCCGGAGGGGTATCCCGAGTATGTGCTGCACCAGATGGTGACGGTCGAGCGGGGCGGCGAGGAGGTGCGCTTTTCGAAGCGCGCCGGATCCTACACCACACTGGCGGAGCTGGTGGCGGAGGTGGGTGCCGACGTGGCTCGCTACTTCTTCCTGATGCGCCGGCCCGAGGCCCACCTCACCTTCGACCTGGACCTGGCGCTCGACCAGTCCGACCGCAACCCGGTCTACAAGGTGCAGTACGCGCACGCCCGCCTCTGCAGTCTGTTGGATCTGGCGCGCACCCAGTTCGGCGACGGCCCGGAAGCGGCCGCCTCCGCAGACACCTCGCTCCTGCGTACCGCGGCGGAACGGGAGGTGATCAACCAGCTGGCCGAATTCCCCGGGTTCCTCGGCCGGGCCGCGGCGGCCCGCGCTCCCCACCTGATCTGCGACTACCTCGAGAAGACCGCGGGCCTGATCAACTCCTGGTATCAGACCGGCCACCCCACCCGCGACCCCTCGGCCCGGGCTCTGGTGCCGGACCCCGCGCTGCGGGCGGCGCGGCTGGCGCTGGCCGCGGCCGGGCGGGTCGTGTTGCACAACGGCCTGGCCGTGCTCGGCCTCGACGCTCCCGAGAGGATGGAACGTGATCGCTGACTCGAGCGCGCCCTGGACGGGTCCGGAGACCGCCGGTCCCACACCGGTTCTGGCCATCGGCAGTGTGGCGCTCGACTCGGTCGAAACCCGGTTGGGCTCGGTCGACGGGGTCGTCGGCGGGTCGGGCGTCTTCTTCAGCGCGGCGGCATCGCTGCTGACCCGCGTGCGCCTCGTCGGCGTGGTCGGCAACGACTATCCCATCGATCAGCTGCGCTTTCTGGAGGAACGAGGGGTCGACTTCGAGGGATTGTCCACACAGCCCGGAGAGAGTTTCTTCTGGGCCGGCCGCTACCACGACGGGTTCGAGACGAGAGAGACCCTGGCCACGCGGCTGGGCGTCTTCGCCTCCTTCGACCCGGTGGTGCCGCCCGACCATGTCGACTCCAGGGTCGTCTTCCTCGGCAACATCGACCCGGTACTCCAACTGGGAGTGCTCGACCAGTTGAGTGCTCCACGGCTCGTCGCTGCCGACACGATGAACTATTGGATCGAGCGCACCCCTGACGCGCTGATGGAGGTTCTGCCCCGCATCGATTTCCTCCTCGTGAACGACGAGGAGGCGATGCAGCTCTCCGGCCGCACCGATCTGGCGGACGCGGCCGGGTGGATTCGCGGCCACGGTACGGACGCGGTCGTCGTCAAGCAGGGTGCCAGGGGGGCGACGCTGTTCGCCGACGGCTGGAGCGTGTCCTGCCCCGCGCACGGGGTGGGCGCGCTGGTCGACCCCACGGGCGCCGGCGACGCATTTGCGGGTGGTTTTCTGGGCTGGCTTGCCGGCTCGGGGGCGTGTGGCGTGCCGGGCGGCCCGACGCCCGCGAATCTGCGCCATGCCCTGGCCTACGGATCGGCCATGGGCGCCTACGCCGTCGAGGCGTTCTCGGTGGACCGGTTCCGGGACCTTGGCCGCCAGGAGGTCGACGATCGGGCCCGAGCCCTGACGATCGGGCTCACGGGTGGAACTGCAGCCGGCCCGGCGGTGGCCGGCGCTTCGGAGCACGGATGAACGATCCTCTGACCTACAAGGACGCGGGAGTCGATCTGGACGCCGCCGACCGGGCCAAGCGCTCGTTCGCCGCACTCCTCGACGCCTCCGGCGACGCGAACACGCTGTCAGGGCTGGGTGCCTTCGGGGGCCTCTATGCCGTACCCGAGGGGCTAACCCGTCCGGTGCTGGCAGCCAGCGCGGACGGCGTGGGTACCAAGCTCAAGCTCGCGTTTCTTTCCGGTCGCCACGACACCGTGGGCCGCGATCTGGTCAATCACTGCGTTAACGACATCCTCGTCCAGGGTGCCAGCCCCCTCTTCTTCCTCGACTACCTGGCCACGGGTCGGCTCGACGAGGGAGTGGCCGCCCAGGTCGTCAGCGGGATCGCGCACGCCTGTCGCGAAAACGGGTGCGCTCTTCTCGGTGGTGAGACCGCCGAGATGCCGGACTTCTACGGGGCCGGCGAATACGACCTCGCAGGCTTCGTCGTGGGCGTCGTCGAGCGGGACCGCATTCTCGACGGGTCGGCCGTGCGGCCCGGTGACCGCCTTGTCGCGGTTCGATCGTCGGGCCTCCACACCAACGGCTTTACACTGGTCCGCGCGATCGTCTTCGAGCGCATGGGGCTCGGCGTCGGCGATCCCTTTCCCGGGGAATCGGCCTCGGTGGCGGACGTGCTGCTCCGCGTCCACCGATCCTACCTCGGGCTCGTCCGTCCCCTGCTCGGCGAGGGCGCGATCCGGGCGATGGCGCATGTGACGGGCGGCGGGATCGAGGGCAACCTTCCGAGAGTCCTGCCCGAAGGGCTCGGCGCGCGGATCGACTGCAGGTCGTGGACGGTGCCCAATGTGTTCCGGCAGCTGGGTGAGGCGGGCGAAGTGACGCCTGCCGAGATGTATCGCGTCTTCAACATGGGCGTCGGGATGATTCTGGTGGTGGCGCCGGAGCACGAGGCGTCGGTTTGCGCGTCGCTTGGCGACGATGGCTGGCCGCTCGGCGAGGTCGTGAGGGGCGCCGGCGTCGAACTGGCTGGAGTGGGCAGAGGTGAATAGCAGAGGCCCTTCACCAGCCGGCCGCCGGGCCAACGCCTCGCCCCGCCGCTCGCAGTGGCGGCGCGGGTTCGCCCACGGACTCCTGGCGTCGGGCTTCGCCCTGGCAGGACTGAACCCGGCGGCGTCGGGGCAGAACCTCGGGGCCGAGTATGCCATGGTCGAAGGGGTAGAAGATCTGGCCCGACGGTGCGCGGGAGGACACTCCGGCTTCGTCTCGCCGTGCCGGGAGATGTCTCTTGCCGTCATGGCAGTGCAGCAGGGCATGGGTCTTGCCTCGGCTCTGGGCAGCGATATCCCCGGTACATCCAGCACGCACGGGCGGCGCCTCGGCCTGATGCCGCGCGTCGGAGTCGCGATTTCCGCGTCGGCGCTCCGATTCGGGATGCCTCGCGTCGCCGCCTCGGCGCCCGCCGGGCTGACGGAGAACGAAAACGTCATGCTGCTGGGGCTCGGAGGGACCGCGTTTGCGGGCGTCATCGACGGCTTTCAGCTCGCGCCGACCGTCGGCGGCGTCCTCTCGGTCGATGCGATCGCTTCCTATTCCCTGATGGGGATGCCGACGGGTGCAGCCTTGTCCGGATCCGGATCCGGATTCGGCGTGGGCGCCCGCGTCGGTATCGTGCGCGAATCGTTCACCCTGCCCGGCATCTCGGTGGCGGCGGCCCGCCGCTGGCTCGCCGACGTCCAGCTGGGGTCGACCGCCGACGGCAACCCCGGGCAGGCCACGACGGGGCTCACCGTTTCCTCGCTGCGCGCCACGGCCGGGAAGAACTGGTTCGTCATCGGAATCATGGGTGGCGTGGGATGGGACCGGTATGAGGGCGACGTACAGCTGTCGGTGCCTCGGGGAGCGGGCGATCCCGGCTCGGTGACGGGCAATGTGGCGTCGGAACGCATCCTCTACTTTGTCAGCGGATGGTTCAACTTCCTGCTGACCCGGCTGTCGCTGGAAGTTGGACTGGCCGAAGGGGTCGGAGATCCCTTCGAGGATCGAACGGGCGCCTTCGATCCCCACGGGGCCACCTGGTTCGCCTCCACCGCGTTCAGGATCACGCTTTGAGCCCTGTCTCCCTGGCGGGATGCGTGGCCGAGGGCCTCAGCGATTTCGACCGCCGCCTACTCGGGCGCACCGTTGAATTGGGGCGGCGGGGCTGGGGCCGGGTGCATCCCAATCCGATGGTGGGCGCGGTTGTGGCCCGTGACGGGACGATCGTCGCGGAAGCCCACCACGAGGTACTCGGAGGTCCGCACGCCGAGGTCCTGGCCCTGAGCAAACTCGGGGATGCACGGGGCACGACCGTCTACAGCAGCCTCGAGCCGTGCAGTCACCACGGGAAGACGCCGCCGTGCGCGAATGCGTTGCACCGAGCCGGTGTGGCCAGGGTCGTCTATTGGGCCGCCGAGCCCGGCGCCGCGGCCGGTGGGGGAGGAGCATGGCTCGGGCGCCGCGGCGTGAAGGTGAACGGCCCATTCGGCGAGCGCGGGGACTGGGCGGCCGAGAATCCCTTCTTCTACCACGCGTTCCGCCAGGCGTCCGAATCGCGAAGGCCCTACGTCGCGCTGAAGCTCGCCGTCAGCCTGGACGGGCGGATTGCGCCAGAGGGGGGACGCAGATTCTGGCTCACCGGTCCGCAGGCAAGGGCCGAGGTCCACAATCTGCGTGCAGGCTTCGGCGCGGTACTGGTCGGAAGCCGGACCTGGGAGGCCGACGATCCCCGGCTGACGGCCCGGGGCGCAATCGAGCCCCGCGTCGCGCCGGTGCCGGTGCTGCTGGATCGCGGCGGATGCGCGACCCCGGGACTGCGCGCGCTCCGCGGCGAGGGCGGGGCCCGGGGAATCGTGTACACCTGCCGCGGAGAGGTCGCCGGCCTGGTGCGGCGGCTTGGAGGTCGAGCCGATGTGGTGGCGGTCCCCGCGGCTCCGGGCGGACTCGACCTCGAAGCCGTACTGCAGTCGCTGGCGGAGCGCGGGATTGCCAGCGTGCTGTGCGAGGGCGGCGGCACATTGGGATCTGGGCTGCTGGCTTTGGACCTTGTCGATCGGCTGTATCTCTTCCTGGCACCGGTTCTGATCGGGGCTGGGGGCGTACCGGCCTTCACCGGGGGGCCTCCCCGCGATCCGTGCGCGGTGGCCTCCCGCTTTCGGGGGTGGCAGTCCCGCCTGCACCCGGTGAGATTCGGAAACGACACCCTTGTCGTCCTCGATCGGGCAGCCTGAGAGACGTGTTTACCGGAATCGTGGAAGCCGTAGGCGAGGTCGTCTCGGTCGACGGCAGCGGCGCGGGCCGCACCCTGGTGGTCGCAGCGCCCTTCGCGAGCGAGATGACGGAGGGGCAGTCGGTGGCGGTGGACGGAGCCTGCCTGACGGCAATCGCGGTGGGCCAGGGGACTTTCGCGGTCGAGGTAGGGTCGTCCACTCTGGAGCGCACCGTCGCGGGCCGTTACGCGCCCGGAACGCCGGTGAATCTTGAACGCGCTATCAGACTTGGAGACAGGCTGGACGGGCATCTCGTTCAGGGACACGTGGACGGGCTGGGGACCTATCTTGGCGGGAGCACCGTCGGCGAGACGCGGTTTCTGGAGTTCGAGATTCCTCCGGAGGTGTTCTCGACCACCATCCTCTACGGCTCGATCGCGCTCAACGGCATCAGCCTCACGGTGAACCGGCTGCGGCCCGAGGCGGTTTGCGAGGTGGCCGTCATTCCCTTTACGTGGAAGCACACCAATCTGTTCTCCCTGGAATCCGGCGACGGCGTCAACGTGGAGTGTGACCTCGTCGGCAAATACGTCAGACGAATGGTCGAGACCCATGGCCTTTGATTCCGTTCCCGAAGCCATCCGGGACATTGCCAGGGGCAGACTGGTCATCGTCGCCGACGACGAAGATCGCGAGAATGAGGGTGATCTCGTCTGCGCAGCCGACAGGATCACCCCGGACCTGATCAACTTCATGACAAAGTTCGGCCGCGGCCTGATCTGCGTCTCGCTCACCCCCGAGCGCGCGGACGCCCTGGAGTTGCCGCTGATGACCGGCCGCAACACGGACCCGCAGGGGACGGCGTTCACGGTTTCCGTGGACGCGCACCAACGTTTCGGGGTTACGACGGGCATTTCGGCGCACGACCGGGCCAGAACCGTGGAGGTCCTGGCCGATCCCGCATCGGTGCCCGAGGACCTCAGGCGGCCCGGTCACATCTTCCCTTTGCGCGCCCGTTCGGGTGGGGTGCTGCGCCGGGTCGGCCAGACGGAGGCTGCCGTGGATCTGGCGCGTCTCGCGGGTCTGACTCCGGCCGGCGTGATCTGCGAGATCCTCAATGAAGACGGCACCATGGCCCGCCGGGGCGAACTCGAAGTAATGGCGCGGGAGCATGGCCTCAGGTTCATCACCGTGGAGCAGCTGGTCGCCTACCGGCTGTCCCGGGAACGGCTGGTCACCCGGGTCGTGGAGACGCCGCTGCGGACCTGGTGGGGAGACTTCCACGTGATCGGCTACCGGACCGAGATCGACCAACGGGTTCACGTTGCACTCGTGAGGGGCGACGTCGAAGGCAAGGAGGATGTTCTGGTGCGCATGCACGCGGAGAACCCCCTCGCCGAGACCTTCGGATCCATTGACGAGGCGGGTGGAAACATGCTTGCCGGGGCGATGGAGCACATCGCCAGGGCAGAAGAGGGGGTCATCGTCTACATCCACCGGGACCGCGCCGGCGACCGGCTGGTCGAGCGCCTGCGGAGGGTCTCGCAGCCGCGCGAGGCCGAAGCCGGGTACTCGGCCCAGGGACAGGTGCTGCGCGACTACGGGGTCGGTGCCCAGATCCTCCTGGACCTGGGATTGAGTTCGGTCCGTCTCCTCACCAACAGCAAGCGGCACATTGTCGGCCTTGACGGGTACGCTCTGAGTGTAGTGGGACGGGAGCCATTCGACGGGATGAGGATGAGGGGCGACGTGACGATGGCGACGGCCGCGATGCCGGCCATCGGGGTGGAGGACGTTTGTGAGTGAATTCAAGGTGGAGGAAGCGCGAATCGCGCTGCTCGTGGCTCGCTTCAACAACATGGTGACGGAGCAGTTGTTGTCTGGAGCGCGGGAACGCCTTCTTGCCCGGGACGTTGCCGAGGATCGAATCGGCGTATACCGGGTCCCGGGAGCGTGGGACCTGCCCCAGGCGGCGCGTCGCATCGCGGAGTCGGGCAGGTACGATGCGATCGTGGCCATCGGGTGTGTGATCCGCGGTGAGACCGCTCATTTCGAGTACGTTGCCGGACACGCCAGCGACGGATTGGGTCAGGTGGCGCTCGGTGCGAACATCCCTGTAGTGTTCGGCGTCCTCACCACCGAAACAGCCGAGCAGGCCCTCACGCGCGCTGATGTATACGATGCCAACTACGGCAGGGAATTCGCGGACTCGGCGCTCACGATGCTGGCGCTCTACGATTCCTGCAGGGGTTAGCTGGCGTGCAGCAGTCGCTCGGTGCCCGGCAGCGGCGCGATCGCAGTCGCTCCCGGGCGTGGTTTCTGCAGGTGCACTATCGATGGGAGACCGAAGGCGGCAAGCTGACGGTCGAGGAAGCCCTCGCCGAGACCTGCGAACAGCGCCTTGTCTCGCCGGCGCGGCTCGCCTACCTGCAGCGGCTGGTCACGGCATTCAGCGACAATCGGGGCCGGATCGAAGACGCCATCTCGACATCGCTCGACAACTGGCGGCTCGATCGGCTTTCCGTCATGGACCGTGGCATCCTGCGGCTCGGCACCACCGAGATCCTGCTCCTTGACGACTTGCCGGGGAAGGTGGCCATACAGGAAGCGGTTCGTCTGGCGGAGCGGTACGGTGGAGCGGACTCGCCGCGATTCGTCAACGGCGTGCTCGACGCGGTGTATCGTGCGGCGAGATCGGGCTAGAGCAGTCCGTGGAACAAGTCCCCACTGCATTCGGACGGCGATGTGTCCGCGCTGGACGCGGCGCTCAGGCGATCTCACAATGTCATGAAAACAATACAACATGTCGTGTTTTGTTTACATACAGGAGCTTCGGAGCGCCGCTCTGCGTTGCTCTTCGCTCAAATAGCGCCGCTATTCTCGCTCATCGCGCCTTGCCAGCCCGGCCCCTCGCCGCCCTCGGTGCGACGCGGGGATTGTCCACGGACTGCTAGCAGCTGATGCTCTCCGGCGGCCGGCTTCACATCCTCGTGGTGAACTGGCAGGACCGCCTGAATCCCAACGCCGGCGGCGCCGAGGAGCATCTGCATCAGGTATTCGGCCGCCTCTCCGCCAGGGGACACAAGGTGACCCTTCTGTGCTCCGGCTGGGACTCGTGCGAGCCCTCCGCGGAGATCGATGGCATTCGTGTCCTCCGGACCGGAGGCCGGTACTCCTTCAACCTGTCGGCGCTGCTCCACAGCGAGCGGCTTCTTCGGGGCAGCCACTTCGACGTGGTCGTCGAAGACCTCAACAAGGTACCGATGCTCTCTCCCTTGTGGATGCCGGCGCCGGTGCACCTCCTCCTGGTTCACCACCTCTTCGGGGCGACCGCCTTCCGGGAGGCCAACCCCGGCCTTGCCACCGCGACCTGGCTGTTCGAGCGCATCATCCCCGCCGTGTACCGGGGGATGCCCTGTGTGGCAGTCTCGGAGAGCACCCGGGACGACCTGGCCCGCCGCGGCCTCGACCCCGCGAACATCGCCGTAATCCGCAATGGCGTGGAGCTCGACGACCTGCAGCCGGCTACAGAACGGTTCCCGAGGCCCACGCTTGTGTATCTCGGCAGGCTGAAGCGATACAAGCGGGTCGACCTGGTGCTGAAGGCGGTTGCCCGGCTCCGTGATCTTGGCATCGACACGGAGTTGATCGTGGCGGGCAGGGGAGACGCCCGGGCTGCCCTGGAGGCCACCGTCGGCGAACTCGGCATCTCCGACCGGGTCCGTTTTGCCGGGTTCGTCTCCGAGCAGCAGAAGGCTGAACTCCTTTCCCGGTCCTGGGCACATGTGCTGACCTCCCCCAAGGAAGGATGGGGGATCGTGAGCATGGAGGCGTCCGCCTGCGGCACGCCGACAGTGGCGTCCGATTCGCCGGGACTTCGCGAGACCGTGCGTCACGGCGAGACGGGCTATGTCGTACCGCACGGCAACGTGGAGGCGCTTGCCGACGCCCTGCTGCGCGTGATGGAGCCGCAAAACCGCGACAAACTCGGGCGGGCCGCCAGATCCATGGCGGAGCAGTATTCCTGGGAGGCGATTGCCGACGCGTTCGAAGCCCATGTAGTGTCTCTGACAGAGGATGCGCGAGGGGCGGGGTCGGGCTGTTAGACTAGGACTGTCTGCCTGACATCCGCGGTCGCAGAGCGGATGCGGGAGTTCGACCACACAGCCACTCACACCCCTTTTCGAGGAGGTCGCTACGTGACGCCGACACGGATAACGGCGCAGGGATGCGAGATCACTCAGGCCATCCGCGACCAGGCCGAGGCATTGGCCGCGCGCTGGCCCCGTTTCGACCCTGCCACAATGGGAGTCAGCTTCGTATTCCAGACCGAGGGCCGCACCTGCACGGCGGAAGCGATCGTGTCCCGCCGCCGCCGCCAGCCGGTGGTGGCCCGCGGCCAGGGTCCGGACTTCAGAATCGCCATGGACCAGCTGGACGGTCACGTGAAACGACTCCTGAAAAGGGACCGGACCAAGCGAAAGGAGTACCGTATTTCGTGACGGGCTCGATCACCGTCGAGGAACTGCTGGACGCAAGGCAGGAATCGCTGGATCTGGAACACGTCACCTCCGGCGTTCCGCTGGATGGTCGCGTCACGCACCCCGAGCTTTCCAATCCGGGGCTGTCGCTTGCGGGGTATACGGCCCGCATCGCCGAGGGGCAGATCCAGGTGTTTGGTGAGACGGAGATGAGCTACCTGTCCACCCTGTCGCCCGACCAGGCCGGATGGCGGCTCGAAGCGGTGTTCGCCCGAGGGGTTCCGGCTGTGTTCGTCACGGGCGGGCAGGAGGTGCCGCCGCTCTTTCGCAAGGCGGCCGAGGAAGCCGGAATCCCGGTCCTGCGCACCCGCCTGGCCATGGCGGACTTCTATCGCGTCGTGAAGCCCTATCTGGAAGACATGCTCGCGCCGACCACTACAGTGCACGGATCGCTTGCCGATGTATACGGGATTGGACTGCTCTTCACGGGACCGAGCGGCATCGGCAAGTCGGAGTGTGTGCTGGGGCTGGTGCGGCGGGGCCATCGGCTCGTGGCGGATGACCTGGTGCTGGTTTCGCGGCGCGGAAGCGACGTCCTGATGGGCAAGGCCCACGCACTGCAGGACTTTCACATGGAAATTCGCGGGATCGGCATCATCGATATCGCGTCGATGTTCGGCACGCGTGCCACCCGGCAGAGGAAGCGCGTGGAAATCATCGTGGATCTCCAGTCATGGGACGACGCACAGGAGTACGATCGCACGGGCTTCGGCCGCGAATTCACCAACATCCTGGGCGTGGAGATCCCGCGTCTCGTCATTCCGCTGAACCCGGGGAAGGATCTGACCGCCATCAGCGAGGTCATCGCGATGAACCAGCTGCTCGCCTACTCGGGCGTCGATGTCCCCACCCGCTTCAACGAGCGGCTGCGACATGCAATGAATCCGCGCGATTCCCTGATCGAGGACTATGAGTGACGCGGCATCACCGGAACTCGAACCGGTGCGCGGCGTGGTGATCGCCCACGGCGAACTGGCCGATGGGCTCGTGAGCGCGGTCAGGCAGATCGCCGGCGTTACTCCCGAGGCCCTGGTCGGGGTGCCCAACATCGGCCTTGGGCGTGAGGAGCTTTGCCAGCGCACCCGCGAAGCACTGGTGGGCCCGCGGAATCTGGTGTTCACGGATCTGCGGGGCGGGAGCTGCCACCTGGCCGCCATGATCGTCACGCGGGAGTTGCCTGAGGTGCCGGTCATCACAGGCGTGAATCTGCCGATGCTGCTGGACTTCGTCTTCAACCGGAGACTGGAGCTCGAGGAGCTAGTGCCGCGCCTTACCGAAAAGGGGCGGACGGCCATCGTCGGCAACCGCCCCACGCCCTGCTGAGCGATGAAGCACACCGTCTCGGTCGAGGTGCCCAACCCGCTGGGAATGCACGCTCGTCCGTCCGCCGAGTTCGTCAGGCTCGCGGCCGGGTTTTCCTCTTCCATTACAGTGATGCGGAACGACCTTTCGGTGAACGCCAAGAGCATCATGGGTGTGCTTATGCTGGCCGCCGAGCAGGGGAGCACGCTGGTAATCACGGCCCTGGGGGCCGATGCCGAGCGGGCGGGAGAGGCACTGGCCGCTCTTGTCAGGAGCGGCTTCGATGAGTGACGCAGAAGCAGGCGACCCGTCCGGGCGGAGACGGCGCCGGGGGCCGATCGTGCTGGCCGGTTCCGCCGCCTCCGAGGGAATCGCCATGGGAACGGTCTGCCGGGTCGCCTGGCGCGTCCCCAAGGTGGCCCGGAAAGCCACCATCGGCCCGGAGGCGCGCGAGGGGGAGCTGAGGCGGTTCGGCGCAGCCCTCGAGTGGGCGCGTGGCCGGCTCGAGCAACTCAAGCGCGACACCGAATCGCGCCTCGGCAGCGTCGAGGCCCGCATCTTCGATCCGCAGATCCTCATGCTGGACGACCCGGAGGTCGTGGCCGGCACGGAGGCGTACATCGTCGAGAACCGCCTGACAGCGGCCCGCGCCTTCGACCTGCGCATGCTGGAGCTCAAGGAGCGCTGGTCCGACACCTCCCACCCGATGGTGCTGGACCGGTTGAACGATCTACAGGACCTCAAGCTGCGGGTCCTCAGCCACCTGCTGGACCTGCCCAATCCCTGGGATATCGAGACTGGCAGCGGCGTGGTGGCGGTGGCACGCAACCTCACGCCCAGCTTCGTGGCTCGCCTGGACGCCGCCGACGTTGTCGGGATCGCCACGGATGAGGGTTCCCGCACGTCGCACTGGGCGATTCTGGCCCGGTCTCTCGGGATCCCCGCCGCCGTGGGACTGGGGGATGTGTCGAACAGGGCCGGCCCCGGTCAGCTGATCATCGTGGACGGTGGCACGGGCAGGACCGTCATCAATCCCGACCGCGATGAGCAGGAGCGGCTGGAGCGCCGGCGTTCCAGGATCCGCGACTGGAGGCTTGTCGGCCTGGAGGAGGAAGGAGCGGCAACGCCGAATCGGGGGGGCATCACCCTGCGGGCCAATCTGGACCTGCCCTCGGATGCGGTCCGCGCCCGGGAGCACGGGGCGCGCGGCATCGGCCTCTTCCGGACCGAATTCCTGGTCGTTGGCCGCAACACCATGCCCGGAGAGGAGGAGCAGTACCGGGCCTACCGGATGGTCGCCCGCGCATTCCCCTCCCATCCGGTCTTCGTCCGGACCTTCGATCTCGGCGGCGACAAGTTTCCCATGTTCCTCCGTGCGTCCTTTGAGGAGAACCCGCTGCTCGGACGCCGAGGGGTTCGGGTATGCCGGGACGAACCCGAGCTCTTTGCGACCCAGCTGCGTGCCATCCTGCGCGCGGCGGTCGACGGCGACCTCCGGGTCATGGTGCCGATGGTGAACGGGGCGGACGAGATCGCGGTGGTCCGCGCGCTGCTCGAGAGGGCCACGGAGCAGCTCCGCCGCCAGGGGATTCCCGTGGGTGATGGGGTGAAGCTCGGCGCGATGATCGAGACACCGGCCGCCGCGCTCAATGCGGCCGACCTGGCGTCCCACGTGGACTTTCTCTCCATAGGAACCAATGATCTGGTTCAGTACGCGCTGGCCGTGGACCGCACGAACGCACGGTTGGCCCACCTGTACGATCCGCTCCATCCCGCCGTACTCCGCCTGATCGAGATGGTCGTTTCGGCAGGCCGCCAGGCAGGCATCGAAGTAGGCGCCTGCGGAGAGATGGCGGGCAGGCCGAGGGGCGCCTGCGTGCTCGTTGGTCTCGGCGTGGAGGCCCTGTCGGTGGCGTGGCCATCGCTACCCGAGATCAGGAATCTGCTTCGCGCACTCTCCCTCGCCGACATTCGGGCCGCGACTGCCCGGACGCTGGACGCCCCGACGGGCGAAGCCGCCAGGCGGACTCTGTCCGAGTCTCTGCGTGACGCAGCCGGTCGCCGGCTATTCCCCTTTGGGCCTTGACCATTATCGTATTTGTCCCACCACGATTCTCCAGCCCCCTTGAAGAGCAGCCAAACTTGAATTGCCGCCTTTTCACCTCCGAGTCGGTAACGGAGGGTCATCCAGACAAGATCGCCGATCAGATCTCCGACGCCGTGGTCGACGCGATCCTCAAAGACAATCCGAATGGCCGCGCAGCATGCGAAGCGCTGGTCACCACCGATCTGGCCTTCATCGCCGGCGAACTGAGCGAAACGGAGGTCGACGTTGAGCGGCTGGCACGCCGAGCCATCCGCGCCGCGGGCTACGACCGGCCGGAGTACGGCTTCGACGGCAACACCTGCGAAGTCCGAACGGCGATGGGCCATCAGTCGCCCGAGATTGCGGCGGCCGTGAACGCGAGGAGCGACGGCGGTGCCGCCAAGCCGCTCGGCGCGGGAGACCAGGGGATGATGTTCGGCTTCGCCTGCGACGAAACGCCGGAATTGATGCCCGCCCCCATTTCGGTGGCCCACGGACTGGTCAAGCGTCTTTCACAGGTCCGCAGGCAGGGCGAGATCGAGTGGCTCAGGCCGGACGGCAAATCGCAGGTCACATTCGCCTACGACGAGCACTGGAAGCCCTGGCGGATCACGACGGTGGTTCTGAGCGCCCAGCACGATGAGGACATCCCCGGAAGCCGGATCCGGGAGGAACTCATCGCGAAGGTGATCGCCCCGGTGCTTCCGGAGGAGTTTGTCCCGGATCCGAGCGCGATCACCTATCACATCAATCCCAGTGGGAGCTTCACCCGGGGCGGACCGTACGGGGACGCCGGATTGACCGGCCGCAAGATCATCGTGGATACCTACGGCGGACTCGGGCGGCACGGGGGCGGCGCGTTCTCCGGCAAGGACGCCACCAAGGTCGATCGGTCGGGTGCCTATGCGGCGCGATGGGCGGCAAAGAACCTCGTCGCGTCCGGGGCGGCATCCCGATGCGAGGTGCAACTCGCCTACGCGATCGGTGTTGCCGAGCCGGTGCAGATCTGGGTGGACTCCTTCGGCACGGCCACCCGCGGCCTCGACGACGGCATGCTCTCGGCGGCCGTCAGGCAGGTCTTCGATTTCCGCCCGGAGTCGATCATTCGCGACCTGGAGCTGGCGGCACCGGTGTTCGGCCCGACCGCGGCATATGGGCACTTCGGCCGTGCTCCGAGGCGCGAAGCGATCGAAGGGCGCGAGGTCCGGCTCTTCGGTTGGGAGCGGCTCGACAGGTTGGACGACCTCAGGACCGCGCTGGGTCTGTAGCGTCCGCTCACGCAGGACGCCCGCGGCGCGGCGGGAAGTGCACGGGTTGTGCAACAGCCCCCCGAAGCCCATCATCGGCTGAGGAATTGCGACCTGCACGGCGGAGCGTTCGCCGCGGCACAACCGCAAACGCCAGGAGAACAATGTGATCGAGGTGAGGGTGCAGAGCCTGGCGTTCGACAAGACTTCGAACACTCCGGTCGTCATTCTGAAGGACACGGAGAGCGAACGCGTCCTCCCGATCTGGATCGGTCCGGGCGAGGCGAGCGCCATCGCCATGCACATGGGAGGCGTGGCGTTCCAGCGGCCGCTCACGCACGACCTGCTCGTGTCCGTGCTGGGGGGTCTCGGGGGCACGCTCCAGCGCGTGCTGATCACGCGGGTTCAGAACAGCACCTATTTCGCCGAACTGATCATCGACCGCGATGGCGACATCATTTCCGTCGACGCCCGCCCCTCCGACTCCATAGCGATCGCCCTCCGGGCGCGGGCCCGCATCTTCGCCGAGGAGGCTCTGCTCGAGACGGTGGCCAGTGCAATGGCCGTGGAAGAGGACGATGACGCCGGCGAGGACGACGACCGCATGAGCGGAGAGCAACTCGAGGAGCACCTCCGCGGAATGCACCCCGAAGACCTCGGACGGTTCGAGCGCTGAACCCCCTTCAGCCTCACCACGTCGCGCCGCGCGGACGGGCCCTTGGAGCCCTGTGCGGTTTCGCGTGGTGCTGCGCCGCGGCATTCATGCCTCAGGCCGCCGCCTCGCAGGAGGCCCGCGCGCTGGTGATTTCGGGCGAGGTTCGCGTGGCCGACGAACCCGCGGACAGCGGAACGGTCGTACTCCACCGCGTCTCAGCGTTCTTCACCGGCGAGGTCGACAGCGTGGCGGTTGGATCGCGCGGCCGCTTTGAATTCGTCATCCCGGGACCCTCGGAGGGTACCGGCGACGACGTCTACTTCGCCTCCATCCGCTATCAGGGCGTTCTCTATTTCGGCGGGCCGGTCACCGAGGCGGCGGACACCGTCGGCACCTACCTGATCCGCGCGTATCCGGCTGTCGGCGCCACCCCGGAAACACGGCTGCCCCTCAGGGTCCGCAACACCTTCGTGGAGCGGGCGGAATCCGGCACGGGCTGGCGGATCACCGACCTCTTCGAGATCGAGAACAACACGCAGACGACCATCATCGCCAGCGAGCACGGCCCGTCGTGGTCCTATGCGCTGCCCCCTGGCGCGGTCGACTTCACGGTGGGGGAGAGCGACCTGGCGTCCGAGGCCGCTTCGTTCAGTGGCGGCCAAGTGAACACGTCGGCGCCCGTTCCCCCGGGGGAGAGCGTGTACCTGTTCCGCTACCGCATCGCCGCCGACGCCTTCACGCTGCCGCTGGAGGGAGCGACCGGTTCCATGGAGCTCCTCTTCCGGGAGCCCGCGGGAGAGTTCTCGGTCGGCGGACTCGCTGCGGTCGGCCCGATGGAGCTGGAGGCGGGCACCTTCCGGCGCTTTGCCGGACGGGAACTTGCTCCCTCGGTCGTGACGGTAGAGCCCGGACGGGCGGCCAGCCCTCAGGATTCGATCCCGCTCGTTGCCGTCCTCCTGGCGCTGGCGCTGACCGTTGCCGGTTCAGTACTCGCGATGCGCAAGCGTCTGCGTCCGGTCGCGGTCGCAAACGGGCGCCGGCAGGCGCTGGTCGAGATCGCACGCCTCGACGAAGCCTGGCACCGCGGCGAACTGGAGGTCGACGACTACGACCGCCGCCGGGGGCGGCTGCTCCGGGAGCTGAAGGGGTGACAGCCCCGGATGTCGATCCTGACGACCCCGGCGATCCTTCTGCGATCACATCCGTATTCGGAAACGAGCCGCGTGCTCCGGTTCTACACGCGCGACATGGGATTGCTCGGCACAATGGCGCGGGGCGTACGAAAGGGCGCGTCCAGAGGCCGGGGCGGTGCCGCCACCTTCGGTGAAGGCGTGGCGGTGATCACCTTTCGCGCCAACCGCGACCTTCAGTCCCTGCACGAGTTCACACCGACGAAGGCCCATCTGGGACTTGCCCGGGACTTCCGGCGCCTCGCGGGAGCCTCTGTGGCAGCCGAACTGATTCTGCGCCACGCCCAGCAGGAGCCGCATCCCGAACTCTTCGAGGCCCTCTCGACCGGCCTCCGGCGGCTGGAGGAAACGGACTCCGAAGCAGTCGTCGGCGAAGTCCTCGCCCTGTGCTGGCGCATCGTGCATCTGCTGGGATTCGGCCCCGAACTGGAGGTGTGCACCGCGTGCGGCGTGCCGTTGGAGGACGAGGACATGGGGCGCTTCGACCTGGAGGAGGGGGCGATTCGCGGGCCTGGCTGCCCGGCGGCGGAGGGATCCCGCCGCATCGGCCCGGTGGCCCGGACTCAACTGGCCGCATTGCTTCGCGGCGAGATGCCGCCGAATCTGCGCGGCCGGCGCGCGCACCTTTCCCTGCTGGACGACTTCACCACCTTTCACATGCTCGGTGGACGCCGCCTCGAATCGTTTCGCTTTCTGGAGCCCCCAAGTCCTCCCCAACGCGATGCACCCGCCCACACCTGATCCCGCCGCCCCCCAAAACGCCCCTCCTCGGGGACACGCAGGTTCATGCCACCTACCAGCCTGATCCTGGGGACGGCCGGCCACATCGATCACGGCAAGACGTCGCTGGTGCGCGCCCTCAGCGGTGTCGACACCGACCGCCTGGCCGAGGAGAAGAAGCGCGGCATCACGATCGAGCTCGGATTCGCTTCCTACACTCCGCAAAAAGGGTGTTCCTTCGGCATCGTCGACGTGCCCGGGCACGAAGGGTTCATCCGCACGATGGTGGCGGGCGCAACCGGAATGGACCTCGTGCTCCTGGTCGTAGCCGCGGACGAGGGGGTGATGCCCCAGACCCGCGAACACATGGCGATCGTGAGGCTGCTCGGGGTGCGCGGCATGGTCGTCGCGCTCACCAAGGCCGACCTGGTGGACGAGGAGTGGATCGAGCTGGTTACCGAAGATGTTCAGGATCTCCTTGCCGGCACCCCCTATGAGCGCTCGGAGATCGTGCCGGTCTCGATCGAGGATCCGGACAGCCTGGCGGAGTTGTCGCGGGCACTGGTGCGGTGCGGCTCGCGGGCCAGGGAGAGGGCGGTGGAGGACCTCTTCCGCCTCCCGGTGGATCGCGTCTTCTCGGTCGAGGGCGCGGGCACGGTGGTGACGGGGACGCTCTGGTCCGGCGCGCTGTCCAGGGGCGATGTCGTGCGGATCCTTCCCGGCGGGGGCGACGCCCGCGTACGCGCCGCGCAGGTCCATGGGGCGCGGGTCGACCAGGTCCGGGCAGGCCAGAGGACGGCCCTGGCCCTCACGGGTGCGGCCGTCCGCCGCGGGATGATCGCACGCGGCGATGTCCTGGTCACCCACCCGAGCTGGTCCCCCTCGATGATGCTGACGGTCGAGCTGGACGCGCTGCGTGACAGTGGCTGGCGCCTTGCGGCAGGTCAGCGCGTCAGGGTGCACCTGGGCACCGTCGAGGTCATGGCCCGCCTCGCCCTCTTCGCCACCGGCGAAGTGCTCCCGGGCGAGCCCGCTCTCGCGCAGCTGCGCCTGGAGGCCCCCGTCGTCGCCCGCTCCGGCGACCGCTTCGTAGTCCGCTCCTATTCGCCCGTCACCACCATCGCGGGCGGCGTAGTCCTGGAACCGGCGCCGCCGAAGCGGAAGCAAGTCTCAGGCGCGGCAGCCAGCGCCCTCGAGGGCCTCTCGCGCGGGGGGGAGGCCGCCGTACGGGGCGCCGTGGCGCTTGCCGCATGGGAGGGACTGAACGCGGACGGCCTCGGCGTGCTGGCCGGATGGACCGGACCGGCGGCGAACCTCCCCCGCGGCCTGCCGCGCATCGACGGCCATCTCTTCGACCCGGATGTCGTCGCCGACGGCGAGGCGCGAATCCTCGCGGCCGTCAAGCACCACCACGAGGCACACTCCCTGGAGGCGGGGGCCCCGCTGGACATGCTGCGCGCCTCCTTCCCCGAGCGATCCCACCCGAGACTCGCCGACGGGCTCGCGGCGCGGCTGGAGCTGGCCGGGCGACTCGTCATTCAGGGCAAGGTGGCCCGTCTTCCGGACTTCGAGGCCGCTCCCTCACCCGATGAGGCCACGGTCGCCGGCCGCATCATGGAGGCCCTCGCGACCGCGGGAATCCAGGGGCCCACGACTGAGGAACTCAAGGCGCTGTTGCCCGGTGCAGGCCCCCGCGTCGAACCGATCCTCGACTTCCTCCGGGCGGAGGGACGGATCCAGCGGCTCGGCGACGCCTTCTGGGTCGACTCCGGCTCCCTGGCCACCGCCGCGTCCAGGGTCGTGGAGCACTTCGCGGGTCAAAGCGGCCTTGGGCCGGTCGACTTTCGCGAGGTGTTGCCGGTGACCCGCAAACACCTCATCCCCGTGCTCGCGTACCTCGACGCGGTCGGCGTGACCCACCGCACTGAAACCGGTCGGCGAGTGGCTGCCGAGGCTCCCTGAGGCGATCCGGCAGCGCCCGGGCAACCAGGGCGGCCCGCAGGCGTGTCCAATCGGCATGAGCGCCCGGAATGAGGAGAATCTTCTTGACTTGGGTAGTCGGTTACAGGTACTATTGCCGACAGTCAGCCCTTGGCGACGTGCCTGCGCTGGCGTGGCCGTCGCACCCGGGGTTGAGTAGAGGCATCCGAATTTCTTCGACCTTTGGAGGGACGCTCGTCACAACGCTACTGATTCGCAGGCAGGACATCTGATGAGGCTCCTGCCGCTGGTGTCGACACTCCTGGTCTTCGGCCTGGCGGAGTCGACTGTCGCTCAGGAGCCTCCTCTGCCCGATGACGATCGGGACGGCCATGGGGACATGGGGTTCACCCTGGGACAGAACTACCCGAACCCCCTCAATTCCGAGACGCGGATTCCCTTCGAGCTGTCGGAACGGCTGTTCGATACCGGGGAGCCGGTCGCCGTGTCGGTCCGGATCTTCAACATCCTCCAGCAGTTTGTCGCCGCGCCGGTGGCGCTGGGGTTCATGGGCGGAGAGGGACTGCCGATGCTGCAACTCGAATACACCTCTCCCGGGCGCTATGAGGCGTTCTGGGACGGGCGCGACCGAGACGGCAACCAGGTCGCGTCGGGAGTGTATTTTGTCCAGATGCTGGTCAATGGCCAGATGTCCATTCGAAAGATGTTCGTCTCGAAGTAGCTGCGAACCCTGGCGGATCTTCAAACCGCTCCCCGGCATACCGCCATTTCAGGCCGCCCCCGGGGCTCTGCGTGAACCGTCATGTACATGGACGGATCCTCGCTCAGATCCCCTTGGCGTCGAGAAGGCTCAGCATCTCCTCGGGTGTTGCGATGGCGTCGAGTCTGGCCGGAACCTCGGGATCCCTGGCGAACTGCGCCACCTTGCCAAGCACCGGCAGGTACTGCCCCGACACCTCCAGCGGAGGGGCGACGATCAGGAAGAAATGGGTGACCGGGCGCCCGTCGATGGCTTGAAATTCCACGCCCCCGGGCTTGCGGCCATAGGCCAGGTGGAGATGATGGACGGCCAGCGAGCGGCAGTGCGGAATGGCGATTCGCTTGCCGATCCCGGTGGAACCCAGGTTTTCGCGTCGTCTCAGCGTTCGCAGGAGCGTACCCAGCGACCTGGGATCGAGGTCCAGCAGCGCAAGCAGGGCGCGCAGGATTTCGTCCTTGGTGACGCCAGCCAGATCGAGGTCGATCCGTTGCGGACTCAGGTAGTCCCGAAGCTGCATGGCGGGAGGGGCTCCGTAGGGGGATTGGACAGTGAGCGCGGCGAGGCGAAGGTACGGAGGACACTGTCGGCAGGCTACCCCCGCGACCGTATGCGCAATCCCCGCGGACGCACGCGCTGCCCCCGCGGACGCGCGCGATTAGCTTCAGGACATGAACGCACTGCCCTTCAAGATACCGGGAAGTCCTGAAACGCCCCTCTTCCTTGCCCCCCAGGCCGGGGTTTCCGAGGCGCCCTTTCGCCGACTGTGCCGGGCGTTCGGTGCCGATGTCGTCCTGACCGAGTTCGTGAGTGCCGAGGGCATCGTGCGCGGCAATGACCGCACCGCCCGCTACCTCCGCTTCGACCACGACGAGCGGCCGATCGGCGTACAGATCTTCGGCGCCGATCCCGCATGCATGGCGGAAGCGGCGGCGCTCGTGACCGAGACCTACGCCCCCGACTTCGTGGACATCAACTTCGGATGCCCCGTCAAGAAGGTCGTGAAGCGCAACGGGGGCTCGGGCTGCCTGCGCGACCTGGACCTGGTGGGCCGGATCGTCGAGAGCGTGGCGAGCGCCACCCCGCTGCCGGTGACCGCGAAGATCCGTTCGGGCTTCGACGAGGCCACGCGCGACCCGGTGGCCATCGGACGGGTCTGCCGGAGCGCCGGCGCCCGCATGGTCACGCTTCACCCGCGCACCCGCGCCGACATGTACTCGGGGAGTGCGCGCTGGGAGGAGATCGCCGCGCTCGCGAGCGCACTCGATATCCCCGTGATCGGCAACGGCGATGTGCGCACGGGCGGGGACGCGCGCCGAATGCGGGACAAAACCGGGTGTTACGGCATAATGATTGCGCGAGGGTCACACGGTGCCCCCTGGCTTTTCCGCCAGTCGCGCGCCGCACTGAATGGAGATCCCGTGCCCGGTGAACCCGACCTTGCGACCCGCTTCTACATCTGCATGCAGCACGCCGACAACGCGGCGGCCTACGAGGACAACCCGGACAAGGCCGTGCGCGAGTTCCGGAAGCATCTGGGATGGTACACAAAGGGGATTCCGGACGGGCGCAGCCTGCGGCAGCGGCTCTTTCACATCGAAGACGCCGGCGAAGTACGCTCCGTGCTGGAAGAGTATCTGAGGCGGCAGGGGGTTTTCCGCGACGGGGGGGAGCTTTATCGTTACGATAGCGTCGGCGCGCCGCGTGACGGAGTGGAATTCGCGGGCGCCGACCGCTGATTGATACCCATGGGGGCGATACGGCTTCGACGTGTCTGGTGAGCTCGGGGCTGCGTGCCGAGGTCCGGGGACCTCGCAAAAACCTCGGAAACTTTACAAATGCCAACACTGACTTGGCCCTGGCCGCTTAACACATAAGCAGCCCGCTTCCCGGTCTGCCCGCCCGAGGCGAACCGGAGAAGCGTCGACGAGTCGGGCTGGTTCGACAGTCTGGGCCACCGGACTGACGGACGAGACACCAGGTGGCTCAGCCCGGGATGGATTGTTCGCCGCTCCTCCCGGTAGTGAACCCTTGCGGTGATCTACGCACGTAGACGTCTCGAAGGACCCATTCGCGGACGCGGGTTCGACTCCCGCCGCCTCCACTATTCCACAGCGGCCGCCCGCCGTGCCTGTTGACGCGGGCGGCTTCCCCCCTGGAGAAGCACTACGTGAAGCGAAAGCTGAAAATCCTCGGCGTCCTGCTGCCGGTTATCCTGATTGCCGACATCATTACGAAGCGCTGGGCGCTCGCGGCGCTGGAGTTGGGCATTCCCAATACCGACATCATCGGCAGTTACGTGCCCCTTACGCTGGCCTACAACAGGGGAGCCGCGTTCGGCATCTCCATCGGCGACAATCCGGCCTGGTTCTTCATTCCGGTGGCGCTGCTGGCGCTGGGGCTGATGATCGTCCTGCTGGTCCGCGCGCTGGACAACGACTACACGAGGATCATTTCCCTGGCGCTGGTGATTGCCGGAGCGCTGGGGAATCTCTTCGACCGGATCCGCTGGGACAGGGGCGTGGTCGACTTCATCGGACCGATCGACCTGGGTTTCACCCTCTGGCCGATCTTCAACATTGCCGACATGGCCATCTCGTGCGGCGCAGTCCTGCTGGCCATTTCATTCTGGCAGGAGGAAAAGCAGCTCGCGCGTGCCCGCAAGGCCGGCGGCTCCGGGGTTGGCGTGGCTCCGGAGCCTACCGAAGGCTGACCCGCCGGCCGCCGGACTACCGTGTCGCCGGAAGTCCGGGAACGAACACGACGTACTCGATCCGGCGCCGGCGCACCCGCACGATGCGGAACTCTCCGGCATCGGTTTGCACTGAATCCCCGATCCTCCCGACCCGGTCCAGGGCACCGAAGACGTAGCCGCCGATCGTGTCGAAATCCTCGCCGAGTTCGATGCCCAGCCGGTCCTCGACATCCTTGACCGGGGTGCCTCCCCAGATCACGACGCGACCGCCGCCGGTGTCGACGAAATCCCTGGGGCGGTCATGTTCGTGCTCGTCCCGGAACTCGCCCACGATCTCCTCGATCAGGTCTTCCAGGGTCACAAGGCCGGCGGTCCCGCCGAACTCGTCGAGCACGATTGCGAGTTTGGTGCTGCGGGCCCGCATCTCCCGAATCAGATCCTCGACGGGCTTGGTGGCGGGGGCGAAGGGCACCGGCCGCGTGATCTCCCGGATTCCGTCATGCCCATCCCGGGCCGCCCTCCACAGGTCCCTCGCGAGCAGCACCCCGACGATCCGGTCGATGCTGTCCTCGTAGACGGGGAGACGGAGCTTGCCCGTGTCCAGCATGACGTCCATCGCTTCGCGCACCGAGGCACCCTCCGGCACGGCGACGATGTCGATCCTCGGCGTCATCACTTCGCCCACGTCGATCTCGTCCAGCTGCATGACATTCGACATGACCTGGAACTCTTCTTCGTCGATGGCGCCCTCGCGGTGCCCGATCTCGGCCAGCGCCTCGATCTCGGCACGGCTGATCGTGGCCTGGTGCGCCCGCCGCGGCTTGATCCAGCGACTGAGGTAGCCGAGGGGCACGAGAACCGGCTTCATCAGGACCACCATGACGCGAACCAGGTGCGCCGTGGGGCGGGCCAGCCGCTTCCAGAAGGTGGCGCCGATCGTCTTGGGGATGATCTCGGAGAGCACGAGTACGGCCACGATGTAGGCCGTGGTAAGGATACCGATTGCGAGTTCGTCTCCGGCGAGGACGACGCTCGCGAGCACGCCCGTGAGGGTGGCCCCGGCCGTGTGCGCGATGGTGTTCAGGGTGAGGATCGCCGCGATCGGCTCGTCGATCTGCCGCTTCATTCGCGCGAGGATGTCACCGGCCCTGTCGCCACGGCCCTGGAGGACGGCGACGTAGGAGTGGTTGACCGAAAGCAGCACGGCTTCGAGGACCGAGCAGAGGAAGGAGATCGACAGCGAGATGCCGACCACCGCGACAAGCTGGACTAGCAAGAGTCGAAGACCGTGTTGAACATTTTGACAGGCGCAGGCTGGTGTCCGCCCGCTACCGGGGCGCCGGCGTGATCCCGTGAGTGAACACGGACGCTGCCACCGGTGTCCGGCCGCTCCGGGACGCCGGGTCTTGCCCCTACGCCAAAGGTGCCCCTAACCTTCGCCGCGAGCAACCTGCCCGAACGGGTCGGACGACCCCGCATGCGGCGCGGTCGCTTGCGTTGAAAGGAAAACCCGGCTGTGAAAACGACTCTGCGCGCAGGAGCGTACGGTGCGGCGATCCTGGCCGTACACCTTTTCGGAGCGCTGGGTCCGGCCCCGTCGGCAGCCCAGCAGGGCGGCGCGGCCGGGCAAGCCGACAAGGACTACTACGTATACGTGGGAGCCGAGTCCGCGGATCTCCTTCACCGCATCCGGTTCGGCCCCGAGGGCGCGGCGCTGGAACGGACCATCGCGGTCGGCGAGATGGCAACGGAGACGGAGGGCCCCCACGGCCTCAACATCTCGCCGGACGGCCGCTTCCTCTTCATGACCACGGGTCACGGCGTCCCCGACGGAAAGCTCTGGAAATTCCACGCCGGCCCCGACACCCTGGTAAGCGACCCGATTCTCCTCGGCTACTTCCCCGCGACGCTCGACGTCACGCCGGACGGGCTCTACGCGTTCGTCGCCAACTTCAACCTGCACGGCGAGATGGTCCCCTCGACCATCTCGGTGGTGTACACGCCCGACATGATCGAGGTCGACCAGATCGAGACCTGCACCATGCCGCACGGTGCCCGCCTCGACGCCAGCGGCGACTTCCTCTATTCGGCGTGCATGATGGACGACCAGATCGTCGAGGTGGATACCCGCACCTTCGGGGTCGCGCGCCGCTTCTCGGTGGCTGTCGGCAGCGAGGGCCCGCTCAACGCGGCGGCGGACCATGCGCCGGGCGAGCACGACGGCCACATGACCGCCACCGCGACCCCCACCTGCTCGCCCACCTGGGTGGTGCCCGCCAGCCACGGCCCCTCCCTCTACGTGGCCTGCAACCGCGGCAACCGCATCCTGGAGATCGATCGCCGCTCCTGGTCGCTCACCCGCACCTTCAAGACGGGGGCGGGACCGTACAACCTCGCGCTCACCCCCGACGACGCCATCCTCGTCGCCACCCTCAAGCAGGACGCCGCGGTGGAGTTCATCGATCTCGCATCGGGCCGGACCGCCGCGATGACCCCGTCGTCCACCACCGTGACCCACGGCGTCGCGGTCAGCCCCGACGGGCGCTACGCCTTCGTCTCCGTCGAGGGAGTGGGGTCCGAGCCCGGAAAGGTGGACATCGTCGACCTGTCCGACTTCGCGCGGGTCGCGGAAGTTGCGGTGGGCCAGCAGGCGGGAGGCATCGTCTTCTGGCGGATGACGGGCCACTGATTAGCTGGATATCTAGCCAAGTCAGTCAGCGGACCTATCCCACCGGAATCGTCACGTTGTCTTCGTCCCAGGAGAAGTAGTACGTCCTCTCCCTGCCGCGGCGGGTCTTCATGTTCACCAGGTTTCGCTGGTCCTCGAACATGTTGAAGAGCAGTCGGTTGGTTACGTGGATGCGGTCGATCGATGGAACCAGCGGGTACTCGAACCGGTACCACCACATGACTTCGTCGGGGTTGCGCGCTTCCTGAATCCCCCGTTCGACGAGCGTGCCCTGCAGCACCGAGCCTTCCGCCTCGAGGTTGAACATGTCGTTGACGTACTGCTGCACGACGGCGTCGACCTCCTCGGTCTCCGCCAGCCGGAACTCCATGTCCGAGGTGTGTTCCATCACGGCGAACTGCAGGTCGTCCCAGAAGAAGCGGATCCTGACTTCGAGGGTCGCGTCGTCCACCGCGGCGTCGGCGACGGAGAGACGGAACGGATGCAGGGGTGAGGATGCGCTGGTCGCAAGCAGGCAGATCGCCGCCGCGATCGCGCCCGCGACCCGCGCGCGGTGCGCCGCATTGCCCTCGCCGACCATTCCCATGACCCGATTTCGATACATGTTTAGATTGATGCGGGAAACGTTGTCCGTTTATTCTGGCAGCCTCACGACCATCCGATCAACAGGGGGCACCGTGCCCGGAGGCAGTTCCACTGTTTGGGCGCGCGCCCTGCCGGTGGCCGTTGCATTGGCGGCGACGGCGCTCTCCGCGCCACCGGCCAAGGCCCAGGTGCGGGCGGGAGCTCACGTCCTGTACAAGTCGCAGGCCTTCGACGGCACCTTCGGCGCGGGTGGGCGTCTCGAGGTCGACCTTGATTTTCTGCGCCAGGGACTGGTGGCAGGCGGCCTCTACGAGCGCCTTTTCCCGGGATGCGAGGGCTGCTCCTCGACGGAGGTTGGAGCGCAGGTCTTCTTCGCTCCGCAGCAGAACCCCCTCTACTTCGGATTCGGCGCCGGCTACCGTACCGACCGTGAAGAGGGCGTGACCGCGGATGGGCCGGGCGAGTGGTCGTACCACATGGTTGCCGGGCTGCGCCTCAGAGGGATCCCGGTGATCACGCCTTTCCTCGAGTTCCGCCAGCAGTTCGGCTCCGCGCTGAACGAGCAGGGGTTCGCGATCGGCGTCCTCCTGGGCCCGACCGGCGCCCGCCGCGCTCCCCGCCCCTTCGGTTCTTGAAGGACGTTCCTTTCTTCGCCCGTCCGGTCGGGGCGGTCGGCCGGTGGTGGCACCTCTGGGCGGAACATGCCGGCCAGTTGGGGCTGCTGCTCGGGCGCACACTTGTCGCGACCATCCGGCTGCGGGTCTCGGGGAACGAATTCGTCCGCCAGATCTACGTCATGGGCGTGCAGAGCATCCCGATCGTCCTGATCACGGCGGTGCTCACCGGGATCGTGACTTCCCAGCAGGGGGGCTATCAGTTCACCGCCACCATCCCGCTGTACGTGCTGGGCAGCGTGACCGTCACGAGCGTCGTGCTGGAACTGGGCCCCGTGCTGACGGCCGTCGTCCTGGTGGGCAGGGTGGGCGCGCGGATCACCGCCGAACTCGGCACCATGGTCGTTTCCGAACAGATCGACGCGTACCGCTCGCTGGGGCGCGATCCCCAGATCATGCTCGGCGCGCCACGGATCCTGGCCGGGCTCGTCGTCATGCCCCTGCTGGTCGGGATGGCCAACACCATAGGCATCTTTTCCGGCATGGTTGCAGCCTACCTCACCCTCGACCTCGGCTTCGAGACCTTCCTCTATGGCGCGCGCCTCTTCTGGCACTCCTGGGACCTCTGGTACTCGTTCATGAAGGCCGTCACCTTCGGTCTCGCGATCCCAGCGATCGCCATTCACATGGGATTCCGCACAAGGGGCGGTGCCGAGGGTGTGGGGAGCACGACGACGGCGTCGGTCATGTTCCAGACCCTGACCATATTGATCCTCGACGCACTGTTCCCCCCGCTCTTCCTCAACTGACCGCCGCGAGCCGCCCGATGGATTCCCGCCCCGTTATCCGCTACCGCAACACCTGGAAGGCGTACAAGCGCCCGGTCCTGACGGGCGTCAACCTCGAGATCCGCGAGGGCGAAATGTTCGCGCTCTTCGGTCCGTCCGGCACCGGGAAGAGTGTGCTGCTGAAGACCACGATCGGACTTGTGGTGCCCGACCGCGGCGATGTCGAGGTCAACGGCACCTCGGTGTTCTTCGGCGGCGACGGGGCCAGGGACGCGGTCCGGCGGCAGGTGGGGTACGTGTTTCAGCAGGCGGCGCTCTTCGATTCGCTCAACGTGTTTCGGAATGTCGAGACCGGCCTGCCCGTCGACCGGATTCGGCGCATGGGGGCGACGGGTGTGGCGCGGGCCGTCTGCAGGGCCTTGGAGCTCGTCAATCTCGAACCGGCGGAGGTCCTGTCGATTCTCCCCGCCGAGCTGTCGGGCGGCATGAAGAAGAGGGTCGGGATCGCGCGTGCCATCGTGGGGCGTCCCGGGATCCTGTTGTGGGACGAGCCCACCACCGGCCTCGACCCGGTCAACACGGCCGCGGTCGAGCGCCTGATCAAGACGCTTGCGGAGGAGCTGAAGATCACTTCGGTGCTGGTCACCCACGATGTGGAGGGCGCGCTCTGGATGTGCGATCGCGTGGCCATGCTCGAAGGCGGAGTCATTCGCTTCTGTGGAACCCCGGACGAATTCCAGACGGAGTCCGACCCGGTCGTAAGAGCATTCGTGGATCGAGCGGCCGCCGAGGCCGCACTCGACGTTGTGGAGATGACATGAACAACGCGGAAACATCGAGCGGCAGCCGGCGGCTTTCCGACGAGGAAGTCCTGCGCGCCGTGCCACCCCTTTCGGGGATACGGGAGTTTCGGGTGGGGATCTTCGTGATCCTCGGAATCGTAGGCTTCTTCACCGTACTCTTCCTCATGACGAGTCCGGCGCTCTTCCGGGGCCGGTACATGCTGGTGACCGAGGTCGCCGACGCCGAGGGGATTCGACGCGGAGACCCCGTCCGCATGCGCGGGATCAACATCGGGCGCGTCTATGGGTTCGACCTCGATCCCGGCGGAGGTGTGCGCATCACCATGGAACTCGAGGGTGAATACCGCATCCCCGCCGAAGCAAGCACCGAGCTGTTGTCCATGGGCTTTCTGGGCGGAATGGTGGTTTCGGTGATCCCGGGCGACAGCGACGAGTATGTCGAGCCGGGGGAGATCATCCCCGGAACCTCGGCCGGCGGGGTACTGGACCAGGCCGGTGACCTGGCGGGCGACGTCTCCGACGTGATGGGCCGCGTGCAGGCAGTGCTGGCGGACTCGACGATATCGGATGTGGGGGCCCTCATGGCTTCGATGCGGGAGTTGATGGCGGATCTCGCCGCGGTCGCGGACGGTCAGGAGGCCGAATTCCGGACCTTGATGCAGAGCCTGCAGCGCTCGGCAGCGAACATGGAGGGCGTCACGGGCTCAGAGGACTGGAGCGCGACGCTGGCCTCGGCCGGGAACACGATGGCTTCCCTGGAGCGCACTTCGGCCACCATCGACGAATCGGTCGGTTCCCTGAACACGATTCTCGGGCGCCTCGAACGCGGCGAAGGGACGCTGGGCAAACTCCTCACCACGGACGAACTCCACGCGTCGGTGGATTCGACCCTGCAGAGCCTGAAGGAACTGCTGGACGACATCCGGGAGAATCCCGGACGCTACGTCACGATCGAGATCTTCTGAGGCCCGGCCCCGGCCGAGCCGGGATCCCTACCAGCCCGGCCCCAGGTGGAAGCCCCAGTGCCACCCCTTGACGGGCCGCTGCCAGGGGTACGCGTAGTACGCCTCCAGGATCAGGAACCCCAGCAGGTTCATTCGCGCCGAGAAACCACTGCTCGCCACCGGCACCCGGGCCGAGGTGTTGCGCGCCCACGTCAAATCTCCGGGCCGCTGCTCGTCCCAGGCGAATCCGACATCCGTGAATGCGGTCACCTCGACGGGGACGTACGGGAAATTGATCAGCCCGAACTCCTCGATGCCCGTGAAGGGCATGCGGAACTCGATGTTGAAGACCCCGATCCGGTGCCCGTACAGGCGGTCGATGGGCGGGCAGGTGGATCCGGTGAGGCCGATCCTGGTGTCGGCGGGACACTCGCGCTCGTCGAACGAGTTCCAGTCGTACCCGCGGATGAACGACTCGAAGCCCATGAAATAGGGTCCGAGCTGCTGCTCGTCCAATCCCCGGATGTCGCCGTAGCGGCCGAGGTGCAACCCGCGCACCCCCAGCGTCAGCGGTCCGCCGCCGTTGAAGTAGCGGCGGTAGTCGGCCGTCACCGTGTTGAAGTTGACGGTGCCGTACGACATCTCGCCCCCGAACCGGAAGCGCCCGCCCCTGACGGGACTCGTCCACGCGTTGTATGAGTTGTCTCCGACGAACGCGAGGGACACGGAAGCAAAGTGCAGCGGATCCCGCCACTCCTCCTGGATGCGTTCGAAGCCGACGACACGCTGGAAGGGATCGGTGTAGTAGACCTCTCTCTCCAGGTCGAACCCGAACCGCCTGACGCCCAGTCCCCCCTCGAGCCGCCGGGTGGCCGAAAGCGGATACGCCATCAGCCCCTGGACCGCATCGACGAAGATCCGCTGGTTGTACACCTCGAAACCGTCGAAGCCGAAGGTGTAGAAGCGCTGCAGGTAGGGGGTGTGCTGGATGCCCACGCCCCAGTTCCAGCGGTGCTTCTGGTTGAGATAGGAGACCTGCCCTCCGATGTCCTTGATGGTGCCGTTGGCGTTCAATGCCGTCACCAGGAACCGGTCGCCGAGCATGTCGGTGAAGATCGCGTAGGTCCCGCCGCCGACGTAGGAGCCGAAGGTGTCGGCGCCGATGCCGATATTCGGCTGTCCCACGTAGTCGAGTTCCAGGGAGGGCGAGTAGTCCTCGGCCTGCTCGCCGGTGTAGACCTCCGGCGAGACCAGGCCGGTGTGCTGGTCGGCGAGGTAACCGGCCACGCGGCTGCGGATCCCGGGGCGGCCGGGGGGCAGAAGGCGCCCCGGGTGCGTTCCGCCGTCCGCCACGACATCGACCAGGGTCGACATGTCTCCCGGCCTGCCGGTGTTGACGATGTAGCCCCGCTCGTGGAAGACCGAGAAGGCCAGGAGGTCCTGCGCGGGCGAATACGACAGCGCCGGCGAGAGCATCGTGATTCCGCTCACGCCCGTGACCGCGCGCGTGATCCGGCGCATCTCCCCGTCGGTCAGATTCAGATGGTAGACGTCCGGGAAGCCATCGGGATCGGACACGAAGAAGATGCCTTCGCCCGTGCCGTCGTAGACCGGGTTGATGTGCTTGGCTCCGGCAAAGACCGTCATGGGCTGCACGGCCAGCGTCTCGATATCGAGGAAGGCCAGGACGTAGTTGCCGAACACCAGCTCGTTGAAATCGGTGTCGGGGCCGCGGTCGGAGACGAAGGCCAGAGTCCTGCCGTCGGGCGACCAGGCCGAGTGAAGGTCGGCGTGCATGTCGTTGGTCAGCTGCTGGACGCTCTCGGTCTCGAAATCGTAGAGATACAGATCGCTGATCCCGCCCTTGAGCCCGGTGAAGGCGATGCGCCGGCCGTCGGGCGACCAGGCGGGATTCTGGATGGCCCCGAGGCCCTCGATCGAAATCCGGTCCTCGATCCGGCCGCTCTGCACGTCGAGAATCGCCAGCTGGTTGTCACCGCTCGAGAAGATCACGATGGCGATCTTCCGGCTGTCGGGCGACCACGAGCCGCTGCTGTCGATGTAGCGGATGCCGTCGATGTACGGGGTCTCGTTGCGCTGCAGGGGGCGCAGGACTTCTCCCGTCTCCACGTCGGCAAGGAACAGGTCCATCGAGAAGAGGTCCTTCTCCGACTGGAAGACGATGTAGCGGCCGTCCGGACTCAGCGACGGCGCGACGTTGGTGCGCCCGCCGCCGCACTCCACGCAGAGCAGCACGTCGCCGGTATCGTACGGGTCGGTCTTGCCCGCCATGAGAGGCCTGTACTCGGCCTCGACCGCCTCCCACCACTCCATCGCGATGCTGTCCTGGGGCATCGCGAACACCTGTCCGATCGCTGCCTCCCAGCCGGTCCTGAGCGCGGTGCGGAACAGGTCCTGGACGGCCTCGTCGCCGTAGGTCCCGCCGAGGTATGAGATGAAGCCCTGGCCGAAGCGGTACGCGAAGTACTTCGGGTCGCGGGTGATCTCCTTCAGCGTCGGCTTTTCGTCGCGCAGGATGTGGTCCCTGAGCCACATGGCCGTGTGGGGATGATTGCGCCCCATCGACATGTATTCCGCCATGCCTTCGACGACCCAGAGCGGCATCGCGGCCAGCCGCATGATGCCGCCGCCGCTGCGGCTCTGGGAAATGTTGTACTGGAAGGCGTGCACCAGCTCGTGCCCCAGGATCCTGTCCGTTTCCCGCCATGAGGTGCTCAGCGGCATGATCACGCGGTTCTTCATCGATTCGGTCACGCCGCCGGTGCCCTGGCCGATGGCCCCGGACAGGGTGTTGGTCTGCTGGAAGTCCGGATGATCGGCGTAGATGATCAGTGGCTTGGCGACGTCGAAATCGTGCTGGAAGACGCGCGAGAAGCGCTCGTACCACCGCTCCGTGAGGCGGGCGATGACCTCCACCGCGGCTTCCGCCTCGGGGTAGTAGTGAATCTCCCAGTTCTGCGTGGTCAGTACCTTGAAGTCGAACCCGCCTTCGTACTGCACCTTGTTGCGCCCGAAGTACTGGGCGGAGGCCGCCATGGGCAAGGACAGCAGGAGGGCGGCCGCGCCCGCACAGGAAACGAGTATCCGGGCGAAACCGAACCGGGTGGTGCTTTTCGCTGCTGCCATGACCAGCCTCTTTCCCCTGAATGACGGTGATGCAGGTGGCGTCCCGCCTACATGACCGCCGGGCGTCTCTGTATTGTTAGCCGAACCCCCGCGGCTCGCGCTGCCACGGTTATACACTACGTTCCGCTCAGGGATCCTTACGGATCCGCCCCGGCCCGCGACGTTTCAACGGCTGCAACGACAATACACACTTGAGGGCGACATGACCACAGCAACGAGAGTGTGCGTCGCGCTGGCGACGGGTGCGCCGGTCCTGTGGGGGTGTGCCGGAGAAGTGGCGGATTCTGTCGATTCGGCAGAAATCGCGACCCCCGCCGCCCCCGGATCGGGGCAGCCGCATCTGGAGGCGGTCACGGGCGGCGTGTGGATGAGCTGGACCGAGCCCGTCCCCGGCGGGCACCGCGTGGCCGCATCGTACTTCGACGGAGCGTGGAGCGCGCCGGGCACCATCGCCGAAGGCGACGCGTTCTTCGTCAACTGGGCCGACTTCCCCTCGATCCGGGCCTTCGGCGACCGGCTCTACGCCCACTGGCTGTGGAGAGGCGGGCAGGGGACGTACGACTACGGTGTGCGCCTGGCCTGGTCGGACGACGGCGGCGCCACCTGGTCGGAGCCCTGGACCCCGCACGACGACGGCACGCCTACCGAGCACGGCTTCGTCTCGTTTTTCGGCGACGAGAATGAGGTGTGGGCCGCCTGGCTGGACGGGCGCGCGATGGTGGAGGATGGGGGGACCATGTCGTTGCGGGCGCGAAGGCTCCCCGCCCCGGGCCGGGCAGGCGCCGGCGCGGCCGACGGTGCCCAACCCGGACCCGAGACCGTCGTCGACGGCATGACCTGCGAGTGCTGCCAGACCGATGCGGCCGTGGTCGATGGCGTGCCGGTGGTCGTGTACCGCGACCGGGCCGGGGGCGAGATCCGCGACATTCACATCAGCCGCCTGGAGGAGTCCGGCTGGACGGCCGGCGGCGCAGTATACGACGACGGCTGGGTCTTTGGCGGCTGCCCGGTGAATGGACCGGCCATGGCGGCGCGCGGCGCGGACATCGCCGTGGCGTGGTTTGCCGCCCCGGAAAACCGGTCCCGGGTGATGGTGGCGTTTTCCGGCGACGGGGCGGTGACCTTCGGACCGCCGGTGCGCCTGGACGCGGGCCGCCCGATTGGCCGCGTGGATGTCGTGATGCTCGACGACGGGTCGGCGCTGGTGACGTGGCTTGAGGCGGGCGATGGCGGTACGGCGATCGTCAGCCGCCGCGTGGCGCGCGACGGGGCGCTCGGAGAGACCGTCACCCTTGCCGCGACCGACGCGGCGCGCGCGTCCGGCTTTCCACGCGTTGCGCGTCTCGGCGCCGACCGGCTGATGCTCGCCTGGACCGACCCGGCAGGCGAGGGGCGGGTCAGGGCCGCGGTCTTCGACCTCGCGCTTTGGAACATGGCCCCGTGAAGCTCGCCGGCGTCGAGACGCCCGCGGGCGTGGTCGACCTGCCCCGGGCCCGCGCCAACCTGCGGCGCGCGGCGGCCTACTGCCGTAGCCACCGCCTCGCCTGGCGCCCTCACGTCAAGACGCACAAGTCGCTCGAGATGGCGCGGCTGCAGTTGGCATACGGCGCCGTCGGGCTCTCCGTGGCCACCCCCCACGAGGCCGAAGTCATGTCGCGGGTCGCCGGCGACCTTCTCGTCGCCCATCCTCCGGCCCACCCCTCCAAGATCGCCCGGCTCTGCGCGCTGCCCGCCGAAGTCGACGTCAAGGTGGGCCTCGATTCCCTCGACGCGCTGCGTCCGCTCTGCCGCGCCGGGGCCGCCGTCGGGCGCACCTTCGGCATCCTGGTCGAATTCGACGCGGGGCTGGGCCGCACGGGCGTCGTGGAGGTGCATGACGCCGTTCGCCTCGCCGAGGTCGCTGCCAAGCTCCCCGGTGCCCGCTTCGACGGCCTGATGTTCTACCCGGGACACATCCGCATCCCCCGGCGCGACCAGCCCGAACGCCTCGCGCGCCTCGCCGACCGGCTCCGCGGCTTCCTCGACGCGCTGGACACCGCCGGACTCCCGGCCCGCACCGTCTCCGGCGGGTCGACTCCGACGATGTGGGATTCCCACCTGCTCCCCGGACTGACCGAAGTCCGCCCCGGAACCAGCATCTACAACGACCGCGACATCCTGGGCATGGGCGTGGCCCGCGCCGAAGATCTCGCCTTCTCCGTACTGGCCACGGTGATCAGCGTGGCCGTGCCCGGCCAGGCCGTGGTCGACGCCGGATCCAAGGCGATCTCGAAGGAGGTGCTGGCCTCGGGCGTTCCCGGTTACGGCGAGCTGCTCAATCGCCCCGAAGTGACCGTCAAGGCGCTCAACGAGGAACACGGCATGCTCGACCTGAGCGGGACCGACTGGCGCCCCCAGGTCGGTGACCGGGTGCGGATCGTGCCGAACCACGTATGCGCCTGCGTGAATCTGCAGGACCACCTGTGGGGGTTCGAGAGCGAGGACGGCGCCGTCCGGCCGATCGCGCTGGAGGGGCGGGGGAGGGGCGCGCCGCTGGTTGAAGCGGCCAACCTTCCACAGCCAGGCTGATGGGTCTGGAGCGCAGCGGTCCCAAGGCGGCGCACCGCTCGGCGGCGTAGTGGATCGCGCCCGTTTCCGGGAGCTCGCCGCCGCGTTTGCCGGGCAGCGCCTGGTCGTCCTGGGCGACGTCATGCTCGACCGCTACGTGGCCGGCCCGGCGGACCGCGTGTCCCCCGAAGCCCCGGTGCCGGTCGTGCGCGTGGAGAGGGAGTGGCACGCGCCGGGAGGAGCGGCGAACGTAGCCGCGAATGTCCTGGCCCTTGGAGCGCAGTGCGATGTGATAGGAGTGGTAGGGGAGGACAGGGCGGCGCGGTCGATCCGGCGCGCCCTCGAAGCGGTGGGGGGCGGTTGCCGTTTCGTCCGCGAAGAGAGATGCGGCACGACCGTCAAGACGAGGATCCTCGCGCGTGGCCAGCAGGTCGTGCGCATCGACCGGGAGCGGCCCGCTCTCGCCAGCCCGGCTACGCAATCGGCGCTGGAGGCCCGCCTGGGTGAGTGCCTGCCCGGCGCCGGCGCCCTCGTCCTGGCCGACTACAACAAGGGCGTTTTGACGGCGGGGTTGATTCGCCACGCGATCGATCTTGCCACGGGTCTCAGGCTACCGGTGATCGCCGACCCGAAACGGTCCAACTTCTTCGGCTTCCTGGGCGCGACCGTGTTCAAGCCCAACCGTGCTGAGCTCGAGACCGCGCTGGGCGAATCGGTACGCCCGGACGACGCCGGCTGGATGGAGGCTGCTCGTCTGCGCACGGGGACCGAGCACCTGCTGGTCACGCTGGGAGCGGACGGGATGACGCTGGCGTCGCCGGGCAGTCTGGTGCGCTGGGTGCGCGCGCGTGCGCACGCAGTCTTCGACGTTTCCGGTGCCGGGGACACGGTCGCTGCCACAGTCGGATTGTCGCTGGCCGCTGGAGCCCAGCTGACCGAGGCCGTGCAGCTGGCCGCCACAGCGGCCGCCGTCGGCGTGGCCAGGGTCGGCGTGGCTACCGTGTCTGCAGAGGAGATTGTCGCGCTCCTCCCGGGCCGGGACGGTCGGTCCGGATGGGACCGCGAATCGCCCGGCTGAGCAACGGATCGAGGTGCCGCACCGGGTTTGCCCAGCCAGCCCGGCCGCGGCGCCCGGGGCCCTCCCGGGCCTCGCTCATCCGGTGGACGGTGATTCCATATATTGTTGACGCGCGCCGCGCCCGGTATGAACCGTTGGGCGGCATTCCAATGCACACCTTCACGGAGACCTCCTTCCATGGCAGAACTTACCACCATTCACACCGACGGCGCGCCGGGTGCCCTGGGTCCCTACTCGCAGGCCATCGTTACCGACGGCTGGATCTTCGCATCGGGCCAGATCGCGATCGATCCCGCGACGGGCAACCTCGTGGATGGCGACGTTGGCGAGCAGGCGGACCAGGTGCTGCGTAACCTGGCCGCAGTGCTCGACGCAGCGGGCGGCAGTCTGCAGACGGTGGTAAAAACGACGGTTTTTCTGTCGGACATGGGGCTCTTCGCCGACATGAACGAAGTCTACGCGCGCCATTTCGGAGACCATCGCCCCGCCAGGGCGACGGTGGCTGCGGGAGGGCTGCCGAAGGGCGTGGATGTCGAGATCGAGGTGGTTGCAAGGGTCGGATGACGCCCGTGGAGACCCCGTTCCATACCTCGTGCCGGAACGGGCTTTGCAAATCTGCGCGACCCTGAACAGCCGGCGTCGAGGGGCTCGCTTGACAGCGACATGGTCTGGCGCAAGTATGGTTGTTGGTCCCTTGCGTACCGGCAGGGGTGGGGCTCATGCGTCCCGCGCCCCCCCGGTGCGCTTGCGTTGTGTGCGGTGTAGCGGAACGGCGGACTTGAAACGAAGTGCTGGCCCTTGCCGGGAACGACCCGGTGCAAATAGCAGGGTGTGTCGAAGTCCGGTAACTCGAAAAGGAGAGGACAACCATGACACGTAACTGGTTAGCAGTAAGCCTCAGGAATGGGGCAGGAGGGCTTTGCCTGGCCTTGATGGCCGGCCTTGCCTTCGCCTCCGCGGCGGCAGCCCAGACCGGGACCGTCACGGGGCAAGTGACCGACGCCGCGTCGGGCCGGCCGCTGGAGTCGGCCCAGGTCTACATCGAGGGCACGGCGCTCGGCACGCTCACCAACAGCGCGGGACGCTACCTCTTCGTCAACGCGCCCGCGGGTGAGCACACGGTCATCGCCGAGCTGGTCGGCTACAGGGCCGGCTCGCAGACGGTGACCGTCAGCGCGGGCGAGACCTCGACCGTGGACTTCGGCCTCACCGTTACCGCGATCGCGCTCGATCAGATCGTGGTAACCGGAACCGGCGTGGCGACCGAGAAGAAGCGACTCGGCAACTCGATCGCTACGGTGGACGTGTCCCGTCTGGAAGACAGGCCGATCACGAGCTTCAGCGATGTCCTCCAGGGCCGTGAGCCCGGGGTCGTCGGGCTGCCGGGTGCCGGAGACACCGGCTCGAGCGGCCGGATTCGCATCCGTGGCTCCGCTTCGCTGTCGCAGTCCAACGAGCCGATCATCTATCTGGACGGCGTGCGCATCGACCGTGGTGGCGGTGGTGGCTGGGGTGCCGCCCAGGCGGCCACCCGGCGGTTCGACGACATCGATCCCAACTCCATCGAGCGGATCGAGATCCTGAAGGGTGCGGCGGCGGCGACGCTGTACGGCACGGAAGCTTCGAACGGGGTCATCCAGATCTTTACGAAGCGGGGTCAGCAGGGTGCGCCGCGCTGGACGTTCCAGACGGATCAGACCGCGGTCACCTCGCCCAACGACCGCTTCATCCCGCACGCCGACTTCCCCCGCAACGCGACAGAGGTTGCCAGGATGCAGCACCGGTGGGGCGTCTCGCTGCAGCCTTACGAGGTGTACGAGGTCGACTACATGAGCGAGCTCTACAACACCGGCCGCGCCCAGACGTATTCGGGCTCGGTCTCCGGTGGCGGCGACCTGATCACCTACTTTGCCTCTGGCCGCTATCACGACGAGAACGGCCCGTTCAGCAAGCTCGAGGGTGTGTTTGCCGACGGTGGCAGCCTCGGGAACGAGGACACGATCACGCGCCGTCAGGGCACGGTGAACCTCAACGTCTTCCCGTTTGACAACCTGCGCCTGCGCATCAGCGGACTGTATTCGGAATTGAACCAGAGCCGCCTGAGGGGCGGGAACAACATCTATGGTGTGTTCTCCCTCGGACTCATGGGTCAGCTTCGCCTGGCCGACGACAACAACCGGTACGGCAGTCTGGCCTTCGCCACGCTGCGTGAGACCGGTGAGGCAGAGGTCACCGAAGACGTCGAGCACTTCGCCGGCAGCGTGAACGCCAACTGGACCATCACGGACGAGATCGTCTTCGACGGTACCTTCGGGGTCGACGTCACCAACGGTACGAACGTTTCCTTCTATCCCTTCGGGTGGAACGTAGACAACTTCACCGTCTACAATACCGCGGGGCGTCGCTGGTTCGGCGACCGGAACAATCGTGAGGTCACCGGCGACTTCAAGGTCTCCCACGACACCGATTTCGGCAGCAGCATCAGCAGCCAGTTTCTCGCCGGCGGACAGGGATTTCTGAGCCAGAACGTCTACCATGGCGGCCACGGACAGACCTTCCCGGGTCCCGGACTCGAGGTCGCGAGCGCGGGGGCCAACCAGGACACTTCCGAGAGCTGGAACCGCGTCGTCAACGCCGGCGTGTATTTCCAGGAGCAGGTTGGCTGGCAGGACTGGGCCTTCCTGACCGTGGGAGCGCGTTTCGATGCAAACAGCGCGTTCGGCGCAGACTTCGAGACCGCCACCTATCCCAAGGCGGCGATCTCGGTGATTCCCACCGACCTGTTCGATTGGGAAAGCGAAACGCTCTCCACCTTCCGGATTCGGGCGGCCTGGGGACGGTCGGGTCTGCAGCCCGGCGCCTTCGACAAGTTCACGACCTTTACGCCGCGGCCTGCCGAGGTGGGTGCCGGCCTGGCACCGGCGAACCTCGGAAACCAGTCGCTTCGACCCGAGATCTCCAACGAGATCGAGTTCGGTGCCGAGTTCGGGCTGTTCAACGACCGGATCGGTGTCGATGTCACCTACTGGGACCGTTCCACCACCGACGCGCTGGTTGCTCGTCAGTTCCCGGTCACGGGAGGCTTTACCTCCACCCAGCTGGACAACATCGGTCAGATCGACGGCACGGGTGTCGAGGTTGCGGTCAACGGGTCGGTCTACAACAGCGAAAACCTGTCGATCAATGTCTTCGCGAACACGGCCTACATCGACGAGATCGTGACCGATCTGGGCGGCGCCCCGCCCTTGAAGACCGGCGGTTCGTATCCGCGGTATCGGAACTTCCTGAAGGAAGGCTATGCGCCGGGCTCGTTCTTCGGTGCGATCCTCGATCCCAACATGGCCATCCCGCTCGACCTGAACAGGAATTGTGCGGAACCGTCCAGGGCCGAGGCACTCGAGTACTTCAGCGTGTCTCGCAACCCCTCCGACTTCGAGGTGATCCCGGTCGGCTGCGCCGGCGGGTCTGCCGAGTACCTGGACTCGTACATCGGGAAGCCGACACCGGATTTCGCCGGATCCTACGGGTTTGATATCAACTTCCTGGGCAGCTTCGAGCTCTCCTCGAACTTCGAATACCGTTTCGGCAACTACCACACCCAGGACCTGACCGGTGCCTTCCGGCAGGCCAACGCGGTGATCGGGCGCAACGTGCCGGGGACGGCACGGGTCGCTTCCATCATGCAGAATCCCGCCTCCACGGCCGAGCAGAGGCTTGAGGCCGCGCTCGAATGGGCAAGGGAGTACCGGGCGCTGGCGCCGATGTCCGGCATGAATCAGATCTGGACCTCGGACTTCATCCGGCTCCGTGAGATATCACTGTCCTACCGGGTACCGAGCGACATGATCGAAGGATTGGGGCTCGACAACGCCACCATCACATTCGGCGGCCGCAACGTGAGGATGTGGATGCTCGGTGACTACCGGGGCATCGATCCCGAGATCAATCCGTCCGCCAACTGTACGGGTGGCGGAGTGAACTGCAACTTCCTTACCGGAACGGAAGCGTTCGGTGTGCCGATCCCGCGGCGGTTTTCACTGTCCGCCCGCATCGGGTTCTAGAGAGGAGAGACCGACGAATGAATAAGAAGATTTCAAGGTCGATCCTGACCGTATGCGGTATTGCGCTTCTCGGGGCGTGTGACCTTCTGGAGGTCGACAACCCGAACGCGCTGGTACAGGAAGACATCGAGAAGGTCGCCGCCGCCAGTGCTGCCGTGAACGGGGCGCAGGCGCTCACTGCCAGTGGCATCGGGGGCATCTACGCTCCGTTTTCCACGGTTGGCGACGAGATCACCTGGATCGGTTCGCGCGACGCGTGGAACGAGCTGGACCAGGGGACGCCCGACAATCCGGGCAACGAGTTCGCCGACGGGGCGTTTCCCGGTATCGCGCAGGCCCGTTGGATGACCCAGTTTGCCGTCGGGCTGCTGGAGGGTCACGTTGCGGAGAACGCCGGTGATGCGGCTCTGCAGGGCCACTTGGCGCGTGCCAATCTGTATGCGGGAGTCGCCTATTCGGCCATCGCACAGATGTTCGACGACTTCGCTTTCAGCGACCGGACCGAGCCGGGTCCCCTCATCGGGCCCGACAACATGCACCAGGTCTTCGACCAGGCAATTGCATTCTTCACCGCAGCCATGGCTGGCGGTGGAGAGACGGCCATGAGAGCGCAAGCCGCGCGGGCCCAGGCCCATCATCAGAAGGCGATCTGGGGATTGCTGAATCCCCCTGGGTCCGCTCCAGGCAACCCGCTGATCAACGATGCCAACGCCAACAGCGACGCGGCTGCGGTTCTCGGTTCGGTTGCCGGCACCGATTGGGCCTACCGCTTCGGTTACAGCAACGCGACGGTCAGCAACAACCTGGCGTTTCAGGTGAACCAGCGCGGCGAGTTGCAGATCGGACCGGAGTACGCCACCCAGAGCGAGTCGGATCCGACCGACCTTGTGGCCCACAACCTGATGGATCCCATCGAGGGGGCTTTGGACACTCGCTACATGGCGAATGTCATGGAGTTTCTCGGCGGCGAGGAGTATGCGGCACTGACGGTGGTGAGCGAACGCGGCTTGCGGCTCATTCTGGCCGAGGCCGCGCTGGCCGGCGGCGACATGGCAGCGTTCTCCGAGCACATCAACATGATCCGTGAAGGGCTCGATGGCCTGACTGCTTACTCGGGTCAGATTCCGGGAAGCGACATGCTTCAGCACGAACGGCGCGTGAACCTGTTCCTGCAGTACAAGCGGCTTCAGGATCACTATCGTTTCGGGTCGTCGAGCATGAACTGGCTCGCGGGCTCTCCCGCGGCGAGCAGACCGGGAACGATGCTGCCGATCACCAGGATCGAGATCCTGGCGAACTGTCATCATCCGGACAACGCGCTGCATCCCTGCACGAGCTAGCCTGGCCGGTGTCGAATCGGCAATGGTAGGACAAGCGAATGCTTGAGACCTGCCCAGACGGGGCCCGGGACCTGGTTCCCGGGCCCCGTCAACGCACACTGAAGCAGGAACTACCGGAACAATGAAGAGAAGATGGGCATCGGCGGGTCTGGTTCTGCTTCTGGCGTTGTCGACGGGCAGTTGCGACTGGCTGGAGGATCCGAGCCCCGAGTTCGTGCGGGTCATGATCGAGAGCGACGACGAGTCCATGACGCTCATCACGTCGACCCGGTTCTTCCCGACGACCAATGAAGTCGGGGAGGTCGGCGTTGAGGTGTTTGCTTCGGACACCACGACTGCATCCTTTCCGTTCGATCAGAGCTGGGACATCAGTGAAGAGCAGCGCTTCCTGTTGATGGGGTTTCCGGCGGACTCGGGCGCTGTCACCGTCCGCCTGAGGATCCTGATCGATGACGATCCCGACTACGACAGGACGGTGACCGTGCTCATCGACGAACCCGTTCGCTACATCTATCTCTTCAACCAGCAGATCCTTCAGGACTTCGTGCTGCTCTGAGCCATGGAACGCATGCTTCGAAAGGTCTGCTCTGCGGCAGTTGCCACCGCCGTGATCCTGGGCGCAGGTGGTTGCTATACCTTCACGGCCGTCGAGGGTCCGGCGCCCGTCGGGGCGGATGTGCGCGTGACCGTTACCGACGAGGAAGCGCTGCGACTCAGTCGGCAGACGGGTGATCTCTCGCGAACGGTCGACGGTCGCCTCGTGGGTGCTACCGACGATTCCGTTTTCGTGTCCGTTGTGACCTTCCGGGCCGTGTCCGAGATCTCCGGATCGCGTCAACTCAGACAGTCGCTCGTGATCCCGCGATCAGGTCTCGAAGAACTGGCGACGCGCGAACTCTCCGCGTTGCGAAGCGGTCTCATGGGCGTGCTGGCGGCATCCGGAGTTGCACTGGTGGTCCGCCAGGTCGTGGTCGGAGGGTCCAATGAGAATACTGATGATCCCGGCCTGCCGACGGGCACGTTGATCCCGATTCTGAGGATCCCGATCGGGCGTTAGCCCGGACCCCCAGGAGGGTTTCTGCGAACCGCATTCCGGTGCGCCGTGCCCTCAACGGCCGTCGTTTCTTGATCGCCGCCGGTTTTCGGTCTATCCTGCCAGGGTCGTCATACCGGTGTTCGCCCTGCCGTTTCACCGTGGTTCACCGCGGGCCTGCAGGGTGGCGCGCGGTCCCGATCCCCGCTTGACATGAATCCTCAAGGAGCACACTACCGAATGCCTCGTTTGCAGAGCTTCACCCTTCTCCCCGTACTTGCGGCCGCAGTTGTCGCCGCCAGCGTGCAATCACCCGCCCCCATCCGCGCCCAGGCAGCCTATCCCGAGACTCTCTGGGGCTCCCTCGAATGGCGCAACGTCGGCCCGCCCCGCGGCGGCCGTTCAATCGCCGCGGCCGGCTCCGACGCACGCCCCTTCGAGTACTTCATGGGCACCACCGGCGGCGGCCTGTGGAAGACCACCGACGGCGGCCTGAACTGGGACCCGGTCACCGACGGCCAGATAGGCAGCGCCTCCATCGGTGCCGTGCAGGTCTGCGAGAGCAACCCCGACATCGTGTACATGGGGACCGGCGAGACACAGATCCGCGGCAACATCCAGCAGGGCGACGGAGCCTACAAGTCCACCGACGCGGGCGAGACCTGGGAGCACATCGGGCTGACGGAGACCCAGAACATCGCGCGGATTCGCATCCATCCGGAGAATTGCGACGTCGCGTGGGTGGCGGCGTTCGGCAAGCACTCCGCCGACAACCCGGAGCGGGGCATCTTCAAAACCACGGACGGCGGAGAGACCTGGCGCAACGTGCTCTACAAGAGCGACGGCGCGGGCGGGGTGGACATCAGCGTCGACGTGACGAACCCCGAAATCATCTATGCGGCGATCTGGGAGGCCTGGCGGCGTTCCTGGGGGATGTCTTCCGGGGGTGAGGACAGCGGCCTCTTCAAATCCACCGACGGAGGGGAGAGCTGGACCGAGATCACCGCCAATATCGGCCTGTCCGAGGGGCCGGTCGGGAAGATCGGGGTGGCGGTGTCGCCGGCGAACCCGAACCGCGTGTGGGTGCTGGTGGAGCACGAGCCCGACGGCGGCGTGTGGCGATCCGACGACGCGGGCGAGAGCTGGGAGCGGGTGAACGAGGAGCGCAAGCTGCGGCAGCGCGCCTTCTACTACACGCGCATCTACGCCGACCCGAACGACGAAGACGTGATGTACGCCCTCAACACGGGGCTCTACCGGTCGCGCGACGGCGGCGAGACCTTCCCGCGCGGCATCCAGGTGCCCCATGGGGACAACCACGACCTGTGGATCGCACCCAGCGACTCGGACCGGATGATCAACGCCAACGACGGCGGCGCCAACGTGACGTTCAACGGAGGCGAGAGCTGGACCGACCAGGACTATTCCACCGCCCAGTTCTACCGGGTGATCACCACCGAGCACACGCCCTACCACATCTGTGGCGGCCAGCAGGACAACTCCACCGCCTGCATCCCGGTGCGCGGCTGGAACCAGATGTCCGCGCGGGGGCCCGGCAACCGTGCCTGGTACTACGCCGTGGGCGGCTGCGAGAGCGGCTACGTGGCCCCCAACCCGATCGACCTCGACGTCTTCTACGCGGGCTGCTACGGCGGCGCGCTGTCACGTTTCGACATGAAGACGGGCGCGACCCGCGCGGTCAACGTCTGGCCCGAGAACCCGATGGGGCAATCGTCGGAGGATCTGATCGAAAGGGTGCAGTGGACATTCCCGATCGTCTTCTCCCATCACGATCCGGATGTGCTGTACACGGGCACGCAGAAGGTGTGGAAGACGACGAACGAGGGACAAAGCTGGGAGCAGCTCAGCCCGGACCTGACCCGCGCCGACGCAATGACGATGGGTCCGTCGGGCGGCCCGATCACGAAGGACCAGACGGGCGTGGAGACGTACGCGACGGTCTTCGCGATCGCCCCGTCGTACCACGATGCCGAGGTGATCTGGGCCGGCTCGGACGACGGGCTCGTGCACGTGACCCGTGACGGCGGCCTCAATTGGGCGAACGTGACCCCGCCTGACGCACCCGACTTCGTGCGCATCAACACCGTCGAGGCGTCCCCCACCACGCCCGGCAAGGCGTACGTATCCGGCATCCGCTACCTCGTGGACGACGACCGCGCTCCGTACATCTGGAAGACCGACGACTATGGCCAGTCGTGGACGAAGATCGTCGTCGGCCTCCCCGGGGACGACTTCATCCGTGCCACGCGAGAGGACCCCATGCGGCCCGGGCTGCTTTACGCGGCTTCCGAGCGCACGGTGTACGTGTCCTTCGACGATGGCGCGCGCTGGCAGCCGCTGTCGCTGAACCTGCCCGTCCTGCAGGTCTCCGACCTCGTGGTCGAGGAGAACGATCTTGTGATCGCCACCCACGGCCGCTCCTTCTGGGTGCTTGAGAACATCGGTCTGCTCCGCCAGATGAGCGACGAAGTCGCCGCGGCCGATGCCTGGCTTTTCGACCCGATCGATCCCATCCGCGGCGTGGACTTCGGGGCCGAGTTCCAGTACTACCTGGCCGAGGATGCCGAGAGCGTCACCTTCGAGGTGCTGGATGCGGCGGGCGAGTTGATCCGCAGCTACGAGGCGGTTGCCGGCGATGAGGAGGAGGAAGAGGAACCGAACCCGTTCGCCGCCTTCTTCGGGGGTGGTGGCGGTGGGCAGCCGTCGGTGGAGGAGGGGTCCCACTCCTTCCGCTGGGACATGCGGTATCCCGCCTGGACCGACTTCGAGGGACGGATCATGTGGGCCGCGCGGCCGATGGGTCCCACCGCGGTGCCCGGCACCTACACGGTACGCATGACGGTGAACGGGGGAACGACGCTCACCGAGGACTTCGAGATCCGGATCAATCCCAATCTCGAAAGGGTGACGGTGGCCGACCTGCGCGAGCGCTTCGAGCTGGCGATCCAGATCCGCGACCGCGTGTCCGAGGCGAACGAGGCCGTGATCAAGGTGCGGGACATCTACAGCCAGATCGACGAGCGCCTCGAACAGACCGACGACGGGGACGTCGAGACGCAGTCGGTGGTGGTGGAAGAGAACCTCGGCGTAGTGGAGGCGGAGATCTACCAGGTGCAGAACCAGAGCAACCAGGATCCGCTGAACTACCCGATCAAGCTCAACAACAAGCTTGCCGCGCTGCTGGGGCTGGTGGAGGGCTCGGAGGACCGGCCGACCGACCAGTCCTACGAGGTCTTCGAGCACCTGTCGGCGCTGCTGGACGAACAGATGTCGGAGATGGAGATCGTCATCCGCAGGGATCTGGGACGGCTGAACGAACTCCTGATTCGAGAGGGACTCGAGCCGATCGAGGATCGGCGACTGGTGAGCTAGCCGCGGGCGGCCGGACGCCCTGCCCTGGAAGGGGGGGCGCCCGTCCGCCGAGGGCTGCCGGAACGCGGGCGCCGGGCCGCCTGCCAAGGAGGTGCGCATGAAACGCAGGCTGAGTTGCTGGACCTGCCTGGTGGCCGTGGTGGTGGCCCTGGCGGGGTGCAGCACGTCCCGCCGCGACGTGTCCAATCCGTTCGAGGGGGGCTCCGCCGCCCAGAGCATCCGGATCAACGTCGAGAACAACAACTTCAACGAAGCGACGGTTCGGGCGGTGGCGCGCATCGAGCGGCGGCTCGGGGTCGTGTCGGGAAACGGCCGCGAGTCCTTCACCCTCAACTGGCCGACGGTCGACGATCTCAGGATTCGCATCGACATCCTGGCCGGGGATCGCTTTACGACGAACCGGGTGTCCGTGGGGCCTGGCGAGACCGTGTACCTGCAGATTGCGAATCCGGTGTACCGGTCGCTGCTGCGGCGGTAGGGCGGGCAGGGGGAAGTCACGACGGGTGCGGTGCCTCGACTACCGCGGCCGTTCAAGTTGCGTCCTCAATCCTGTGGACAGGTTTTTCGGGTCAAGATATGTAATGTAAACATTACACTATGTAATATTTGCATTACATGTAGCGCGGATGGCCAGTCGTCACGACCGGGAGCGGCGTGAGTTGCCGCAGCAGGTCCTTGGATTCCGCACCCACAATTCGGGCGACTTTCGTTAGCTTCTCGTGCTTGAAGTCTGTCCAACCCGTTCACAACCGAAACACAAGCGCGGACAATGAAAGACGAAACCATTGCCATTCACAGCGGCTTCGGGTCCGATCCCGCGACTCACGCCGTGGCGGTTCCCGTCTATCAGACGGTGGCCTATCAGTTCGACAATGCCCAGCACGGGGCGGATCTCTTCAACCTGGCCGTGCCCGGCAACATCTACACCCGCATCATGAACCCGACCCAGGCGGTGCTGGAAGAGCGCGTGGCAGGACTGGAAGCAGGCGTTGCTGCGCTGGCTCTGTCGGCGGGCAGCGCGGCGGTCACCTATTCCATCCTCAACCTGGCCACGGCCGGCGACAACATCGTCACCGTGCCGCAGCTCTACGGCGGCACCTACACGCTCTTTGCCCACACGCTCCCCGGGATGGGGATCGAAGTGCGCTTCGCCGAGGGCGACAGCCCGGAAGATCTGGCGAAGCTGATCGACGGACGGACCAGGGCCGTCTTCTGCGAGAGCATCGGCAACCCGGCCGGCAACATCGTCGACCTGGCAGCCGTGGCCGATCTGGCCCGCGCGCACGGGATCGCGACCATCGTAGACAATACCGTCGCGACGCCGGCGCTGCTGAAGCCGGTCGAGCACGGCTTCGACATCGTGGTGCATTCGCTCACGAAGTACATGGGCGGGCACGGCAACTCGCTCGGCGGCGCCATCGTCGACTCCGGGAAATTTCCCTGGGCCGAACACGCCGGCCGCTACCCGATGTTCTCAACGCCGGAGCCGAGCTACCACGGCGTGGTCTATACGGACGCGCTGGGGCCCGCGGCCTACATCGGGCGGGCGCGCACCGTGCCGCTGCGCAACACGGGATCGGCGATCTCTCCCTTCAACGCCTTCCTGATCATGCAAGGGCTGGAGACGCTGAACCTGCGCATGGAGCGCCACTGCGACAACGCGCTGGCCGTGGCGAAGCACCTACTGGGCCACTCGGGGGTCGCGTGGGTCAACTACGCGGGGCTGGAGGGCGACCGCTACCACGATCTGGCGGTCCGCTACATGGACGGGCGCGCGTCGGGAATCCTGACCTTCGGCCTGAAGGGCGGCTTCGAGAACGGCGTGCGCTTCTATGACGCGCTGCAGCTCTTCAAGCGGCTGGTGAACATCGGGGACGCGAGGTCGCTGGCGTGCCACCCGGCCTCGACCACGCACCGGCAGCTCACCGAAGCGGAGCAGGAGAGTGTGGGGGTGCGGCCCGAGATGATCCGGCTTTCGGTCGGGATCGAGCACATCGACGACATCATCGAGGACCTGGACCAGGCGCTGGCCGCGGCCTGAGCCGGCTCCCGGGCATGTGACCGGGCCGGGCGCTTCGGCCCGCGTGGAGGACGACGTCAAGGGCCCTGGTGGAGCCGACGGCTCGCGCGGCCGCGCTACACCCCGTAAGGCACCCAGATGTTCTTTACGCGCGTGCCCTTGCGGAGGAGCATCCCGGTAGCGAGATCCGACAGCGCGAGCCAGTCCGTCGCGCCCTCGCGGTCGACCCACACCCGCTTGAGGTTGCCGGCCGAGAGGCGCTCGGCTTCGCCCGACAGGTCGTCGGCCACGAAGTCCCAGAGCTGGTCCACGTCGTCGTGGGCCGCGAGGGTGGGGAAGACTTCGTCGTGGATCCCGGAGAGCACGTTGACGGTCCCCGGGGCGATGTCGGAGGTCTCGAAGACCTGCACCAGGTCGAGGGCGGGGAGGGGGAAGCGCTCGCTGGCGACGACCACCGCCACATTGCCCTGTGAGAGCGCCGCGGCGACCGAGGCGATTGCCGCGGCCACCGGGGCCCGTTCGCCGCACCGGATGGCCACGGTCCCCACGGGCTCGTTCATGGCGAAGGTGACGTTGCGGAACGGCGTGGAGTGCACCTGGCCGTCGTGCTTGTCGGCCCAGGCGGCGAAGGCGAAGACGGCCTGGACGGCGGCATCGACCTCGGCGCCGGCAGCCGCCACGGTCGCTCCGGTGACCCGGGACAGTGTTGCCGCGAACTCGTCTGCCCGCACGGCGAGGTTCTCGGCCAGGAAGTACAGGATCTGGGCGCGAAGATAGGCGGTGGTTGAGGCCCAGGGTGCCCGGGCCTTCGCCGCGGCTTCGACCGCGTTGCGGACGTCCTTGCGGTTGCCTCGGGGCACCTCGCCGCAGGATGCCCCATGGGCGTCCAGTTGGGGAAGCGAATAGCCGCCGTCGGGGCGTGCCTGCCTGCCGCCGATCCACAGCTTGCGAGTGCGGTCGATGGGGTCGCCGGGGCGGCCGCTGGTGCTGGTGCCCGGTGCGGGCAGCCGTTCTGCTCCGCGGATGTTGTCGGGGCCGGCACCCGACTCGCGCCCGGCGTCGGGTGCACCAGGTGTTGCGGCCGTGGTGCCGACGCTTGCCGCCCTGGTGCGGGCCACCGGCTTGAGGTATTCCCACATCCCTTCGCGACCCCCTTCACGGCCGAAGCCGGATTCGCGGTAGCCGCCGAAGCCGGAGGCAGCGTCGAAGAGGTTGGTGCAGTTCACCCACACGGTTCCGGCCTTCACCGCCGGTGCCACATCCAGCGCCAGGCTGAGGTCTTCGGTCCAGATGCTGGCGGCGAGGCCGTAGCGGGTGTCGTTGGCGAGCGCCACTGCCTCGGCGGGGGTGCGGAAGGTGAGGCTGACCAGGACGGGCCCGAAGATCTCGTCGGTGACGATGGTGCTGGAGGCGGGGGCGCCGGTGCAGAGGGTGGGGGGGAGGAAGAAGCCGTCTTCGGGGATCGCGGCGGAGGGCTGCCAGATGGTCGCGCCGTCCTCTACGCCGGCCGCGAGGAAGCCTTCGATGCGCTCTTTCTGGGTCGCGTCGACGATCGCTCCCATGTCGATCGACTTGTCCAGGGGGTGTCCGATGCGGATCCGCTCCATCCTCGCGCGCAGGCGGTCGAGCATCTCCTCCTCTACGCTCTCCTGGACGAGGAGCCGCGAACCCGCGCAGCAGACCTGTCCCTGGTTGAGCCAGACGCCGTCCACAATGCCCTCGACCGCGGCATCCAGATCCGCACTCTCAAAGACGACGAAGGGGGACTTGCCGCCGAGTTCGAGCGAGAGGTGGCGGCCGGTGCCGGCGGTCGCGCGGCGGATCTCGCGGCCCACGTCGGTGGAGCCCGTGAAGGCGATCTTGGCGACGCCGCCGTGGCGGGTCAGCACGGCCCCGGTGGCGCCGTCGCCGGTGACGATGTTGAGCACGCCGGGGGGCAGGCCGGTCTCGTGCGCCACCTCGGCGAAGAGGAGCGCGGAGAGAGGCGTATACTCGGCCGGCTTGAGGACGACGGTGTTTCCGGCCGCCAGCGCCGGCGCCACCTTCCAGGCCAGCATGAGGAGGGGGAAGTTCCAGGGTATGATCTGGCCCACGACGCCGACGGGCTCGTAGCCGGGGAATTCCGAGGCGGCGAGCTGGGCCCAGCCGGCGTGGTGGTAGAAGTGCCGCGCCGCGAGGGGGATGTCGAGGTCGCGGGCCTCGCGGATCGCCTTGCCGTTGTCCAGGGACTCGACCACGGCGAAGAGGCGCGAGCGTTTCTGGATCTGGCGGGCGAGGCGGTACAGGTGCCGGGACCGCGCGTGTCCGCCGATGCCCTGCCACGCCGGGAGGGCGGTGGCGGCCGCCGTGACCGCCTGGTCGATATCGTCGGCAGTGCCGTAGCGGAAGCTCGCGAGGTGGCGTCCGTCGCCCGGGCAGCGGGTCCGGTGGACGGCTCCCTCGCCGTCGACCCAGCGTCCGCCGATGTAGTGGCCGAAGACGCGCTCGCCGCCGCGCAGCCATTCGCCGGCCAGGTTCTCGCTCTCGGGCGCGGGGCCGTAGTCGAGGGTCTGGAACACGTCGCGGACCTGGGTCATGGGCTCAACCGAGGGGATGACGGTGGAAGGCGGAGTAGCGCCCGGTCACATGATGCTCCAGCTGCCGCTCGATGTCCGCCAGGAGCGAACTCGCGCCGATCCGGAAGAGGTCGGGGTGCAGCCATCGGTCGCCGAGCTCCTCCTTGACCAGGATGAGCCAGGCCAGCGCATCCTTCGCCGTCTTGAGGCCGCCGGCGGCCTTGAGGCCGACCCGGACCCCGGTGGCCCGGTGGTAGTCGCGGATCGCGCGGGCCAGGACGAGACCCACCGGGAGGGTGGCATTCACCGTCTCCTTGCCAGTCGAGGTCTTCACGAAGTCGGCGCCGGCCATCATTGCGGCGGTGGCGGCGCGCTTCACGTTGGCCAGCGTACCGAGCTCCCCGGTGCCGAGGATGACCTTGATGTGGGCGTCGCCGCACGCGGCGCGGAAGGCGGCGACCTCGTCGTAGAGGCGCTCCCAGTCGCCCTCGAGGACCAGGCCCCGCGTGATCACGACGTCGACCTCCTCCGCGCCGGCCGCGACGGATTCCTCGATCTCGAGGAGGCGCGTGCGAAGGGGGGACAGGCCGGCCGGGAAGCCGGTGGAGACGACCGCGACGGGGATGCGGCTGCCCCGCAGCGCCGCGCGCGCCGCCGGGACGAGTCCGTGGTAGACGCAGGCCGCGGCTACGGTGATGTCGTCGGGGCGGACGCCGAGCGCCCGGAGGATGTCGCTGCGGACCGGCCGTCGCGCCTTTCCGCACAGTCGGCGCACCCGCCCGCCCGTGTCGTCCCCGGCCAGGGTGGTGAGGTCGATCAGGGTGACGGCGCGCAGCAGCCATCCCGCCTGCCAGGCGCGCTTCACCGATCTGCGCTTGGTGAGGGTGGCCGCGCGGTGGTCGGCCGCCGCGCGATTGACTCGCGCTGCGCGCACGAGGTCGAGGTCGAGGGGCATGCCCGGATTCCGCAGGCTAGAAGTCGGTGCCTCGCGGGCCGGTCGCGCCGATGTCGTCACATTGGCTGTCATGGCCGCTCTCTGCTTCACTACCTTTTCATGTGGCGAACGGTGGGGCAGGGGCGCCAAGATAACGATTGCGGCCCGTTTGGACGAAGGGCAGGACCCCGCAGCTTTCGGACGGAGGCGTCTTCGTTGGAGCGGATACCCAGGCTGATCACCGGCGTGGCGGGCGCTGCGGCGGGGATGTTCTACCGTCTGGACCGGTATGGGCCGCCGCTTCCCGAGGGACCGCTGCTGGTGGCGGCCAACCATCCCAACAGCCTGATCGATCCGCTTCTGATCTTTCGCTGCAGCGAGCGGATTGCGCGCCCCCTGGGCCGGGCGCCGCTCTTCGACAGGCGTCTGCTGGGGCCGGTGCTGCGGGCGCTCGGGGGCATTCCAGTCTACCGCAGGCAGGACGACCCCGAGGCGATGCACCGCAACGAGGACATGTTCCGGACCGTGGTGGAGGTGCTTCACGGGGGCGGCGCGATCCAGATCTATCCCGAGGGGAGGAGCCACTCCGAGGCACGTCTGGCGGAGTTTCGCACCGGCGCGGCGCGGATTGCGCTGCTGGCGGAGGAGCGGGCGGACTGGGGGCTCGGGCTGTCGATCGTTCCCGTCGGGATTACGTACTCGCGGAAGGAGCGGGCGCGGACGGGGGCGGTGGTGCGCTTCGGGAGGGCGTTCGGGTGCGCGGACCTGCGCGGGTCGTACGGGCGAGATCCCGTGGCGGCAGGGCGGAGGCTCACCGAGCGGATCGAGGAAGGCATCCGGCGGCAGACGCTGAACTTCGAGCATCATCGGGACCGGGTGCTGGTTTCCGTGGCCGAGCAGTTGTACGTGCGCGAATCGCGCCGGGTGCCGTGGCGGGTGAGGGAGCGCCTGGGGACGCGCTTCCCCCGGCTGCAGCGGTTCGCGCGCGGACTGGAATGGCTGCGGGAGGCCGATCCGGAAGAGCATCGGCGGCTGCTGGGCGAGGTGGAGCGGTACGCCGGAATGAACGAGCAGCTCCGTGCGGGGGAGGGGGACGTGCCCCCCCGTTTCGGCTTCCTCCCCGTCACGAAGTACGTGGTCGTGCGGGGCACTCTGCTGGCGCTGGGACTCCCCCTTGCGGTGGCGGGATCGGTGTTCTGGGCGCCCCTGGCGCGGCTTCCCGGCCTGGTCGTGCGCCGGGTCAGGCCCGAAGTCGAGGTCACGGCGACGATCAAGCTGCTGACGATCCTGACGGGGGTGGTCACGGCCTGGGTGTTGTGGGTGGTCGTGGGTTACCTGGCGGGCGGGGCCTGGGTTGCTCTGGCGGCTGCGGCGCTGGCGCCGCTGTGCGGGTATGTGACCATCCGCTGGACCGAGTTGGCGCAGGAGGTGCGGGAGGATACCTCGCTCTTTCTGCGGCTGCAGGGACGCCCCGATCTGCGCAGGCGGATTGCGGGGCTGCGGCGGCAACTGACCCGGACCTTTCGCCGACTGGAGCGGCGCTGGATGGCGGAGGAGTTGCCAGCGTCCGGGAAGGGTGACAACGTGTCGGCTTCCGGTGGGCGTCGGGGTGGGGCCGACCGGGCGCAGTAGCGGCGACTGGGCCGGCGCCAGGCCGACGGACGCTGTAGCGGTGCCCGCGGGGGCGGATCGGGGCTGGTGTCCCGTCTGGTCTTCAAAACCAGTGTGCCCGGCTAAGACCCGGGTGGGTGGGTTCGATTCCCACACGCCCCCGCCACCCGCGCCGCTTTGTTTATTTTGAGGTCATGCGAACCGACCCGGACACCGAGCAGACCCGACCGCTGCGGCTGATCGTGAATCCAGCCGCGTCGGGTGGGCGTGGGCGAAAGGCTGCGGCGGAGCTGATCGGGGTGCTGTTAGCGCGGGGGATCAGCTGTGACGCGCGCTACACGAAAGCGCCGGACCACGCCGTGGAGCTCGCCGGGGAGGCGGTTCGCGACGGAGTGGACCGGATCGTCGTGGTTGGGGGTGACGGCACGGTGCACGAGGTCGCGCAGGGGTTGCTGGGCCGCGCGGAGACGGTGCGTTCGGACGCGCCGCCGGCAGGTCACCTCCCCGCGCTCGCGCTCTTCCCCGTTGGAACCGGCAACGACTTTCATCGCATGGTGGGGGCCGACCGGGGCGCGGCGACGGTAGCGAGACTTCTGGAGGAGGGGGTCGTGGAACGATTCGATGTGGGGCGCGTGCGCTGGGAGGGCGGCGAGAGGGTCTTCGTCAACCTGCTGGGTGTGGGCATCGATGTCGACATCCTGCGCTGCCGGGCCCGTTTCCAGCGGCTGCGCGGGCTGCTGCAGTACCTGGCCGCGCTGCTGAACGCGATGATGACCTTCCGCGCCCCCGAGGTGGAGATCGATGTGGGGGGCGATGATGGTGGGGATGAGGGGCGGCGCATCCGGTCCGGAACCACCCTGTCGGTGATCACGGTGGGTCCGTCGATCGGAGGCGGGTTCATGATCAACCCCGCCGCGAAGGCCTCCGATGGCAAGCTGGATCTGTGCTACTGCGCCGCCATGAGCTGGCTGCGGTTGCTGTCGCTGGTCCCCAGAGTGATTCGCGGGACCCACGGCGACTCGCCCCTGGTGACGATGTGCCAGGTGGAGCGAGCCGCGATCCGGCGGCCGGAAGGCGATCCGTTGTGGTTCGAGCTGGACGGCGAATTGGCGCCGGGACCCGCCCGGGAGCTCCGGGTGGAGGTCGTGCCGCGCGCGCTGCCCGTGCTGGTGCCGGCCCATGCGTAGGGTTACGAGCGTGGTCACCGGGCTTGCGTGCGCAGGGTTTGGTCCTGCAGGCGCCCAGGAGGCCGTCAGGCCGGACTCGCTGGTTGTGGACCCGGTCGCGGTGGCCGACTCCCTGGCCGCTGACACGACGGCCGGAATCAGCCCGGCGGGAGCGTTCCTGAGGGGGGCGATCATCCCGGGCTGGGGGCACACCGCCACCGGATCCCTGACCCGAGGTGCCTTCTACTTCAGCATGGAGGCGCTCTCGGGATGGATGGTGTTCAAGACGCACCGGCGGCTGGGGGTCGCGCAGGATCAGGCGACCGTCTGGGAGGAGCGCGTGACCGCGGAACTGATGGCCCGGGGGATCACCGAGTTCGAGCAGATCGAAGCGGGGCTGGAGAACGACGAGCAGGTGGCCCGTTTCCGGGGCCTGGTCGACGCGAGGAAGGAGCAGCGGGAAGACTGGCTCGCCATCGCCATATTCACGCTGCTTCTCTCGGGGGTGGATGCGTTCGTTTCGGCCCACCTGGGGGACTTCCCGGAGCCGCTTACGATCGAAGGCGATCCCGGCGGGGGCACGGTGGAGGTGGCCTTCCGTGTGCCGGTGGGCTGACGAGACCCTTTGCCTGTACACCCCCGGGGGGTGCGCGATGGATTGACCGGCCCGGTCGGTGGGTGTCAGCCCTTCCACTCGCGCAGGACCGGGTCGCCGCCGTCGTCCAGCGTCAGGTAGCTGCGATGCGTGACCCAATCGCCGGAATTGACGTAATAGCGTCCGGGCTCGACTTCCACGACCGCGGGGCGGTGCGCGTGGCCGGTCGCCACGATGTCGAGGGCGGGATCGAGTGCCAGTTGCTCGGAGGCCCAGCCCGACAGGAACCCGAGCCTGCCCCGGGCGGCTTCCCGCGCCGGTTCGGAGGACAGCCTGGTGGTGCCGGACACGCGATCGGCCAGCCGCGCCCCGAGATCGGGGTGCAGCCATCGGAAGAGCCAGCGAGTCACCCGCCCGCGGAGGATCAGCCGCAGGCAACGGTATCCGAGATCGCCCGCACCCAAGCCGTCGCCGTGAGCGATGAGGACCGACTTGCCCTTCAGCCGCGTGCGAATGGGCTCGCGATGGAATTCCACGCCGATGCGCTCCGTCAGGAAACTGCCTCCCCACCAGTCGTGGTTGCCGCCCATGACCACGACGGGGATGCCCGCCTCCACGATGTCGGCCAACAGAGCCAGGACCCGCACATGTTCGCCGAGGACAACGCGCTTGTACTCGAACCAGAAGTCGAAGAGATCCCCATTGATGATCAGCACGCTACCCGATTCCTTTACATGAAGGAGCCACCGCCGGAACGACCGTTCCGTCTCGGGCGGTACGGCACCCAGGTGCACGTCGGATACGATGAAGACCGGTTTGGAGGACATGACGGGCGAAGGTAGGGGCACGAGATTCGCGGCGGTAGTTGCCGCGGCGGCGTTGACCGGGGCCTGCGCGGGCTTCGGGGGTCCCTCGCCGGGGCTCTGGCCCGCGGTGCCGGCGCACGTCGAGCCGGATGCGAGAGCGCAGGCGGAGGCGGTCGGGGTCGAGCGCCGGACCCGCCCCCGCAGGCCCAGCCGGCTCCTGTTCCGGTGGAGTGCCCGGGAGCCCGACTTCCGTGGCTCCGGGATGGGCGTGGCGAGGGTGGAGCCGCCGTATCGGGCGCGGCTGGATCTGTTTCTCGACAATGGTGAAACTGCTGCGATCGCCGCGCTCGTCGACGACGAACTGAGGATACCGGAGTCGCTCCCCACCGGGCTCGTTCCGCCCGCGCCGCTGCTCTGGGCCGCACTGGGTGTCTTTCGTCCGGGGACCGGCGCCGAGATGTTGCAGGGCAGTGTTGGGGATGGCACGATGGAGGTGCGGTACCTGCTGCGTGCGGGCGATCAGGTCGGCTTCCGCTTCCGCGACAATGCGCTTCGCGACGCGGTCCTCCTGGACGGCGATGCGGTACTGCAGCATGTCTTCGTTTCGGAGCCGGCCGACGGCGCAGCCTTTCCGGGCGAGGCGACCTACCGCAACCTGCCGGACTATCGCGAACTCAAGCTCATTCTGGAGTCGGTTGAAGATGTCGATTCATTCCCGCCGGACATCTGGACCCCGCGTGGCTAGAAGGAGTCGGCCGGCTCGCTCGGACCTCGGGATCCTGGCCACGACGGCCGTACTCTTCGTCGCCGGCTGCAACTACTCCTTCACCTCCGGCGCGGGATTCCCCGACCACATCCGCACCATCGCCGTCGTCCCCTTCGAGAACGAAACCAACCGCTTCGAGCTGACGCAGGAGGTCCACGAGGCGCTGCTCAGGCAGGTTCCGCGGTCGCTGGGCCTCACGCAAGCCGGCGAGCAGAATGCCGATGCGGTACTCACCGGAACCATCCTCCGCTACGAGCTCACGGCGCCGCTCTATCGGCGCGGCCAGGAGGCCGAGACCGTCCAGGTCCTTCAGCGCGAGGTCATTCTGGTGGTTCAGGTGGAAGTTCTGGACCGCGAGGCCTACACCATCCTCTGGGATCAGCAGCAATTGCGGGTCGTGGGGCAGTATCTGGACGCCAGCGAGACGGAGGATGTGGGGAGGAACGAAGCCATCGAACTTCTGGTGCAGGAGATAGTGGACGGGGCCCAGTCCAACTGGTAGATTCGCCTGCGGCGATCTGGATCCACGACAACCTCGAACCCCCTGGGAGCGCGATAACCTTGAACCGGGCTGTGTGGCTCTGGGGCATCCTCTTCGCGTTGTGGGTGCTGCTTTCCTGGCACTTCACCTGGCTCCTCATCTCGTTCGGCCTGGCGACATGCGTCCTTGCCGTCTGGGTGGCGGTGCGCATGGGGACGCTGGACCGCGAATCGGTCCCCGTTCACCTGATCCTGCGCGCCTTCGCGTACGTTCCCTGGCTGGTGTGGGAAATCTTCAAGTCGAATGTTCGCGTGGCGAGGCTCATTCTCTCGCCGAGGCTCCGGGTCGACCCGTCCATCGTGCACTTCTACGCATCCCAGCGTACCGATCTCGGTCTCTTCATCTACGCCAACTCGATCACGCTTACGCCGGGCACGGTAACGACCGGCATCGTGGGCGACGACTTTGAGGTTCATGCCATCGTGCAGTCGGAGATCGACGGCTCGGAGGAGAACGACATGAACCGCCGCGTCACCTGGCTGGAAGGCGAGGCGGCAGGGCGATGATGTTCGTCGTCACGGCCGCGGCGCTGCTGGTGGGGATGTGCCTGGTGATGTGCCGCGCCCTCCTCGGCCCGACGGCGTACGACCGGGTTCTGGCGTTGAACAACATAGGGACGAAGACCGTCGTCCTCATCGCGGTCCTCGGCTTTCTCAATGGGCGGCCCGAGTTCCTCGATCTCGCGCTTGCGTATGCGCTGATCAACTTCATCGGGACGATCGCGGTGCTGAAGTACATCGAATACGGTGACCTGGGGGCCGGTTCGCGCCCCGGGGGCTCTCGCGCCGACGGCGCCATCCCCGAAGGGTTCCGCCCCCATGGCGCACGCCCCGGCGGATCGCTTCCCGGCGCGGGCTCCGCCGACGCCCGGCCAGACCAGGGGGGGACCTGATGGAACAGGCCGTCACCGTCGTGAGCTGGACGCTGCTCCTCGGCGGCGCCTTCTTCCTGCTGACCGGCTCGCTGGGGATGGTGCGGCTGCCGGACGTGTTCACCCGCATGCATGCGGCCGGCATGACCGACACGATGGGTGCGGGGATGATCGTGGTGGGGCTGGCGGTGTACAACGGCGCCGACCTGGTCACGGTGCGTCTGCTGCTGATCCTCGCATTCCTCTGGTTCACGAGCCCGATCGCGACGCACGCGGTGGCCAAGGCCGCGCTCTCGGGCGGACTGCAGCCGTTCACGGTGGGTGGGGCCGACGATGGCGGGGCGGCGGGCACCGGTGCGACGGGCGACGGCGGGGTGCCCGGAGGCGGCGCCGAGCGCACAGAGGGAGGTGCCGCATCGTAACCGTCATCGACATCGTGCTGCTGACGCTGCTGGCGGCGGCCGGATTCGCGCTGCTCCGCATTCGCAACCTCTTCGCCGTGGTGATGCTCGCCGGGGTCTACTCGCTCCTGTCGGCGGGGCTCTTCACCGTGATGGACGCGGTCGACGTAGCGTTCACCGAGGCGGCGGTGGGTGCGGGGATCTCGACGGTGCTCTTCCTGGGCGCGCTGGCGCTCTGCGGCCACCACGAGAGCAAGCCCGGCCACACGCCGCTGCTGCCCCTCTTCGTGGTGTGCCTGACCGGCGCCGCGCTCGTGTACGGGACCATGGACATGCCGGGCTTCGGCGAGGCCTCCAACCCGGTCCACCACCACGTCGCCGACCACTACCTGGAGGAGAGCTACGGCGAGATCGGGATCCCCAACGTGGTGACCTCGGTGCTGGCGTCCTACCGCGGCTACGACACGATGGGTGAGACCACCGTGGTGTTCGCGGCCGCGGTGGGCGTGATGATCCTGCTCGCGGGCGGGAGGCGCGCGAGGCGAGGCGGGGAGGGGGGCGAGGGATGAGGGAGGAGATCATCGTCCGGGTCGGCGCCAAGGTGCTCGCGCCCTTCATCATCATGTTCTCGCTCTATGTCCACTTCCACGGCGACTACAGCCCCGGTGGCGGATTCCAGGCGGGCGTGATCCTGGCGGCGGCCTTCGCCCTGCTGGCGCTCGTCTACGGGCTGGACGAGGTGCAGCGGGTGCTGCCGCCCTGGTTCGTGCGCGGCTGCGCGGCGCTGGGGGTGGTCATCTTCGCGGGCGTGGGTGTGGTGACGATGCTGCTGGGCCACAACTACCTCGGCTACGACGCGCTGGCTCCGGATCCCACGCATCCGGAGCACGGTCAGCACTACGGGATCCTGCTGGTGGAGCTGGGCGTTCTGGTCACGGTATTCGGCGTGATGGCTTCCGTCTTCTACCTCTTTGCGGGGCGGAAGGGACAGGCGTCATGACCCTCGACCTGCTCCTTACCCACTACAACTACTGGGTCGTCATCTTCCTGATGATGGTCGGGTTCTACATTCTGATTTCGCGCGGCAATCTGATCAAGAAAATCGTTGGCCTGAATGTATTTCAGACCTCTGTCTTCATGTTGTACATCAGCTTGAGCAAGATCACGGAGGGGACGCCGCCCATCCTGGTGGACGGCTATGGCGACGCCGAGGTCGTCTACTCGAATCCGCTGCCTCACGTGCTGATCCTGACCGCGATCGTGGTCGGGATCGCGACGACATCGGTGGGGCTGGCGCTGGCCGTGCGGATCAAGGAGGCGTACGGGACGCTGGAGGAGGACGAGATCACGGGGATCGAGGCCGGGATCGAGCCGGCTGGCGAGGCCGGCGGCTGATGGCGGAGCACTACCCGGCCCTCCAGGTGGTGGTGCCCCTGCTGGCGGCGCCGCTGTGCCTCTTCCTGCGCAACGGGCGCGCCGCGTGGGGCCTGGCGGTGGTGGCGAGCTGGTCGGCGCTGGGGATCTCGCTGGCGCTCCTGGGCCAGGTGATGTCTTCCGGGGTGATCTCGTATGCGCTGGGCGATTGGGCGCCGCCGATCGGAATCGAGTACCGCGTGGACATCGTCAACGCGTGGATCCTGGTGATCGTGTCAACCATCGGCGCGCTGGTGGCCCCCTATGCGCTGAGCAGCGTGGAGCGCGAGATCGAGGCGCGGCGCATCCCCCTCTTCTACGCGGCCTATCTGCTCTGTCTCTCCGGCTTGCTCGGGATCACCATCACGGGCGACGTCTTCAACGTCTTCGTCTTCCTGGAGATCTCGTCGCTCTCGGCCTACGCCCTGATCGCGCTGGGCCGGGACCGGCGCGCGCTCACGTCGGCCTTCCGGTACCTCGTCATGGGGTCGGTCGGCGCCACCTTCATCGTGATCGGCATCGGTCTGCTGTACTCGATGACCGGATCGCTGAACATGGCGGACCTGGCGCAGCTTCTGCCGGGCGTGTGGGAGTCCAGGACCGTCAAGGTGGCCTACGGGTTCCTGGCGGTGGGATTCTGCCTGAAGCTGGCGCTCTTTCCGCTGCACCTGTGGCTGCCCAACGCCTACACCTACGCGCCGTCTCCGGTCACGGCGTTCATGGCGTCCACCGCGACCAAGGTGGCCGTCTACATGCTGCTCCGGTTCTTCCTGACCGTGTTCGGCGCGGCCTTCTCCTTCGACGTGATGGCACTCGACCGGGTGCTGCTGCCGCTGGCTCTCGTGGCGATCGTGAGCATGTCGCTGGTGGCGATCTTCCAGGTGAACGTCAAGCGCCTGCTGGCCTACTCGTCGGTGGCACAGATCGGGTACATGATCCTCGGGCTCTCGTTCGCCACGGTGACCGGCCTGACCGCAACGCTGCTGCACCTCTTCAACCACGCGCTGATGAAGGGCGCCCTCTTCATGGCGATGGGGTGCGTGATGTACCGCATCGGGTCGGTGCACATCGACGCGATGGCGGGGCTCGGGCGGCGCATGCCGGTGACGATGGCGGCCTTCGTGGCCGGGGGCCTGAGCCTCGTCGGGGTGCCGCTAACGGTGGGGTTCGTCAGCAAGTGGTATCTGATCATGGGCGCGCTCGAGCGCGGATGGTGGCCTGTGGCGGTGCTGGTGCTGATCGCCTCGGTGATGGCGCTGGTTTACGTCTGGCGCGTGGTCGAGGTCGCGTACTTCCGCGAATTCACGGGTGAGGGGCAGACCCGCGAGGCGCCGTGGACGCTGCTTTGGCCGACGTGGGCGCTGGTCATCCTGAACCTGTACTTCGGGATCGACGCGGGGCGCACGGCGGGGATCGCGCGCCAGGCGGCGGAAGTCCTGATGGCGGGGATCGGGCCATGACCGCGCATCTCGTCCTGTCGCTCGTGATTCCGGTTGTCGGGTCGGCGTTCATACTGCTGTTGCGCCGCAATCCCAACCTGCGCGAGGCGGCCAGTCTGGTGACGGCGGGCGTGCTTTTCGCGATCGTGCTGCGGATCTATGGGGCGGTGAGCGGTGGTGCGCGGCCCGAGGTGGTACTGGCGGAGCCGTTCCCGGGCGTCCCGATCGCGCTGGAGGCCGAGCCGCTGGGCGTCCTTTTCGCCCTCATCGCATCGTTCCTCTGGATCGTGACGACCGCGTATTCGATCGGCTACATGCGGGGCCACCACGAGAAGAACCAGACGCGCTTCTACTTCTTCTTCGCCTTCGCGATCGCCTCGGTAATGGGCGTGGCCTTCGCGGGCAACCTCTTCACCCTCTTCGTCTTCTACGAGGTTCTGTCGCTTACGACCTTCCCGCTGGTGACCCATGCGGGGACCGAAAAGGCGAGGCGGGCGGGGCGCGTCTACCTGGGGATCCTCTTCTCGACTTCGATCGTCTTCCAGCTGCTCGGGATCGTGTGGGTGTACGCAATGGCGGGCACGCTGGACTTCGAGGTTGGCGGGATCCTGCGCGGCAGTGCGCCGCCGGGCGTGGTGCCGGTGCTGCTGGCCCTGTTCGTCTTCGGGATCGGCAAGGCCGCCGTGATGCCCTTCCACCGCTGGCTGCCCGCCGCGATGGTGGCGCCGACACCGGTCAGCGCGCTGCTGCACGCCGTGGCGGTGGTCAAGGCGGGCGTCTTCGCGGTGCTGAAGGTTACGGTGTACATCTTCGGGATCGACTTCGTCGCCGAACTGGGTGCCTCCAACTGGCTGATGTGGATCGCGGCCGCGACGATCATCCTGGGCTCGCTGGTGGCGTTCACGAAGGACAACCTCAAGGCGCGGCTGGCGTACTCGACGGTGAGCCAGCTCTCGTACGTCGTGCTGGGCGCGATGCTGGCGAACAGCCTGGGCGTGATCGGCAGCGGCATGCACATCGCGATGCACGCCTTCGGCAAGATCACGCTGTTCTTCTGCGCCGGGGCGATCATGGTGGGCGCCCACAAGTCGGAGGTGAGCCAGCTGGGCGGGCTGGGCCGCGAGATGCCGGTGGTCTTCGCCGCCTTCCTCATAGGGACGCTGTCGATCGTGGGGCTGCCGCCGACGGGGGGCGCGTGGAGCAAGTGGTTCCTCGGGCTGGGATCGCTGGAAGCCGGGCAGGTGGGACTTGTGGCGGTGCTCATGCTCAGCTCGCTGCTGTCGCTGGCGTACCTGATGGAGATTCCGCTGAAGGGATTCTTCGGCAAGCCCGACGGGGCGGGGAGTGGCGGTGGCGACCACGACGGGCAGGGCCACGCACACCACGATGCTCAAGGCCACGACGGCAATCATGACCATGGCGACGCCCACGGACATTCCCACGCCCACAAGGCCCCCAAGTGGTCGGTCGCGGCGATCGTCGTGACCGCGGTCGCCTGCCTGGTGCTCTTCGTGTATCCGGAGCCGTTCTACCGGCTCATGACGATGGTGACGGGACCATGAGCGAACACAAGCCCAACAGCGTGCCGCAGCCCTGGTGGGGCCGAATCCTCGTCGGGTTCTTCACGCTCTGCGGGATCGTCCTGGCGATGGACTTCTTCGGACGGCCGGAGAAGCACCACCCGCTCGAGGAATGGCCGATCATGTACCCGTTCTTCGGCTTCTTCGGGATCGCGCTTCTGATCATCATGGCCAAGGGCCTGAGGCGCGTGGTGATGCGCTCGGAGGACTACTACGATGCCGACTAGCATCCCTCCGTTCCTGATCTTCTTCGCGGGGGCGCTGCTGGTGCCCTTCCTGAAGGACGTTCCCCGCCTGCGCGCGGTGTGGCTGGTACTGATCCCGGTGGTGGGTGCGTTGAACGTCTGGGGCCTTCAGGAGGGCTTCGAGCTCCAATACCAGCTTCTGGGGTACACGCTGACCCCGGTGCGGGCCGACCGGCTCAGCCTCCTCTTCGGCTACCTGTTCCACCTGGGCGCCTTCATCGCGATCATCTACTCGCTGCACCTGAAGAAGGGCGACAGCCCCACCGTGCAGCACACCTCGGCCGTGGTGTACGCGGGGAGCGCGCTGGGGGCCGTCTTCGCCGGCGACTTCATCACCCTCTTCGTGTTCTGGGAGCTGCTCGCGATCAGCTCCGTCTTCCTCATCTGGACGCGGCGCACCCCGGAGGCGAACTCGGCGGGGATGCGGTACCTGCTGGTGCACGTCGTCTCGGGCGTCACGCTGCTCGCGGGCGCCATGGTGCACGCGCACCAGACCGGCAGCCTCGACTTCGGACCGATGGGGCTGGAGGGGCTGGCCGCGTGGCTCGTCTTCCTCGCGGTCGGGGTGAAGGCGGCGTTCCCGCTGGCGCACAGCTGGCTGATCGACGCGTACCCCGAAGGAACGCCCACGGGCACCGTCTTCCTCAGCGCCTTCACCACGAAGGTGGCCGTGTACGCCCTGGCGCGCGGGTTCGCGGGCGAGGAGGTGCTGATCTACATCGGCGCCTTCATGGCCTGCTTCCCGATCTTCTACGCGGTGATCGAGAACGATCTGAGGCGCACGCTCAGCTACTCCATGATGAACCAGATCGGCTTCATGGTCTGCGGGATCGGGATAGGAACCACGCTCGCGGTCAACGGCGCCGTCGCCCACGCCTTCAACGACGTCCTCTTCAAGGGCCTGCTCTTCATGTCGATGGGCGCGGTCATGTACATGACGGGGAAGACGAAGGCGTCGGATCTGGGCGGGCTCTACAAGACGATGCCCGTGACGACGGTTCTGTGCGTCATCGGGGCGCTGTCGATCTCTGCCGTCCCCCTCTTCAACGCCTTCGTGTCGAAGAGCATGATCATGTCGGCGCTGCTGTACGAGCACCACTACTGGATCTGGCCGGTCATGCTCTTCGCCTCCGCCGGTGTGGTCGAGCACGCCGGGATCAAGATCCCCTACTTCGCCTTCTTCGCGCACGACTCGGGCATCCGCACCCGCGAGCCTCCGCGCAACATGCTGGTGGCGATGGGAATCGGCGCGGCGATGTGCATCCTGATCGGGGTGCAGCCCCACCTGCTGTACAACCTTCTCCCGGGCGAGGTGGATTACCACGCCTACTCATATACTCATATACTCACCCAGATCCAGCTCCTTTGTTTTGCCATCGCGGCGGTGGCGGCCTTCCACCTGTGGAAGATCTATCCGGCCGAGATCCCGTCGGTGAATCTGGACGCGGACTGGGTCTACCGGCGCGCCGCGGTGAAAGTGACGCGCGTCACGGGCTCGGTGGTCGGCGCGGCGGACAGAGCGTTTCGCACCGCTTTCCTCGGCGGCGTGCGCCGCACCATGCGCGCGGCCTTCCGGGCCCATGGGCCGCGCGGGGTTCTTGCCCGTACCTGGCCGGCGGGCAGCATGGTGCTCTGGGTGTCGATCCTGCTGAGCGCGTTCCTCCTCTTCCAGCTGTTCTGACCCGGCCCGACCATCGGCCATTGGCCCGCACCCGCGCTCCGCTCGATCAGTGACCGAAGATAGGCAGTTCCCCCCGGCTCGCGCCCCGGCCGCCAAGGTGCTCGGGAGACGCGAAGCCGTGCGGCGGGCGGGCCCGGGGCGGTCGTTTCGCCTGGTCTTCACCAACGGCTGTTTCGATCTGCTGCACCGTGGGCACGTGGAGTGTCTGAGTCGGGCAAGGCGCCTGGGAGATGTGCTCCTGGTCGCAGTGAACTCCGATGCGTCGGTGCGGCGGCTGGGGAAGGGTCACGGCCGGCCGCTGGTCGATGAGCGGAGCCGGGCGGCGGTGGTGGCGGCACTCGAATGCGTGGACATGGTGACGATCTTCGACGAGGACACCCCGCGAGCACTCATCGCCGAGCTGCAGCCCGACGTGTTGGTCAAAGGGGGGGACTACAACGAGGACGAGGTGGCGGGGGCCGGGGTGGTGCGGTCCCTCGGGGGACGCGTGGAGATCGTGCCGCTGGTGCCGGGTTGTTCCACGAGCGCGCTTGTGAAGCGGATTCGGGGCGGCAATTGAAGCTGCTCCTGGCGACGCGGAGTCCCCACAAGGCGCACGAGGCCACGCGCATCCTGGCGGACGCGGGCCCGCCGGCTCCCGCCATCCTGACGCTGGAAGAGGCGGGCGTCCCGTGGTCCGAGGCCGAGGAGGAGCTGGAGCCATACGGTTCGTTCGAGGAGAACGCCGCATCCAAGGCCCGCTACTTCGGGCGTCTCTGCGGACGACTGACCGTCGCCGACGACTCCGGGCTGGAGGTCGCTGCGCTGGGAGGCCGCCCGGGTGTCAGGACGAAGCGCTTCGCTCCATCCGGCCGCTACCCCGGGCTTACGCGCGACGAAGCGAACAACCAGTACCTGCTGGATTCACTCGACGGCCTGCCCCCGGGCCGGCGCGGCGCGCAGTACGTGTGCGTGGTTTGCCTGTTCGATCCCGCTTCGGGCAATGCCGCGCACTTCAGGGGAGAGGCGCCCGGCCGCATCCTCACCCGGCGCCGTGGCTCGGGCGGCTTCGGGTACGATCCCGTCTTCTTCGACGAGGAGGGGGCCCGGAGCTACGCCGAGCTGTCAGCCGCCGAGAAGAACGAACGAAGTCACAGGGGCAAGGCGTTTCGTGCGCTGGCCGCCTTCCTCCGGGGATGACTCGCGGAAGTCGGGGTGATTCAGACGGTCAGGGGATGACTCAGGTGTAGATCAGCGAATTCTCCTTCCGATGGATGCCGATCACAACCCAGCACACCGCGGCGTGCACAGGAATCGCAAAGAGGATGAGTTCGAGGTTGCCCTGGCGCAGGGGAGGGATCAGGTAAACGAGCAATGCCGCCGCGGCTAGCCAGAGGGGAGCGATCGCCGCTCTGCGATCCCACAGTCCGGTTGTTCCTCTTCTCGAAACCCGGGTTAGCCCGATGGCCACGCCGATTCCCAGCGGACTGAACAACAGGACATTCTGGTTCCAGTACATGAACTCGTGGTCGGTCCAGTGCATGCCGACCAGCAGGCTGCCGGCGACGAAGCAGAAGACGCCCCACAGGCACCCCAACAGTCCGAGTCCGAACCTGCTCCGCCCGTTCCCCCCGGCGGCTCCACGGCCAAGCATCACGAAAGCCAGTCCGCCCGTTAACCCCAGCAGCAGAAAGAGGACCTCCATGGAGCGTGAGGCCGCTGGTTCGTTCTCCCGGTCGGATTCCACCCAGACGGCCTCCGAGCTGACCAGACGGGTTCGGCTCCCGTCGCTCCGGGTGATGTAGAGCCCGCCGAGCGTGTCCCTGAGCTTCATGGGCACCCACATCTCCTGCCACTGCGTTGTCTGTTCATCGCCCCTGGGCCCGAGGAGGACATCGATGCCGGGGTAGTAGAAGAGCCGGTTGCCGGTCAGCCTCCGGGTGTGATGCCTCCAGGTGATCCCGCGGTCGTCGGGGATGTCCGTGGCTGCCCGCAGTTGCCCGTCGAGGACCGTGTCCAACGCATCCCGGAGCTTGGTCGAGCAGTTGTTCAGGAAGTACTCGTAGCGATATTGGCGATTCTCCGGCAGGGACGCGGTCGTAAGAAGGTCGAACAGTTCGGCCTTGACGGCTGGCTCCAGGTCGAGCTCCTGTGCCCAGACCCGTCGGTTGTCGGCCCGGTAGGACGCGAGCGAGGAATCGAGGGGCAGCGGGGCCACGCGGTACATCATCCGACCCCTGAGGAAGTTCAGCAGAAACCCTGACTCGCCGGGGTTGAAGAGCCCGTAGTTGAAGGCACCCTCGAACCCGGTGGCGGAATCCCTGATCAACAGCACGTTGTGCCCGAAGATTTGCTCGACGCTGTCGCCGGGTCCGATCGTCACGAGGTGGACGGTCAGCGTTTCGCCGGGAATCGGTGTCTCGCCCGGAGCCGTGGCGGTGGGCGCCGTCCTCTCGCCAGGAGATTCCTGCGCCACCCCGAGGCGTGGGATGGCGAGCAGGACGCCGATCACGGCAGCGACCGAGGCGGAGCGGATCACGGCTTCCGCCCGACCCTTGAATGAGCGATGTTCGAAGACCATGTCACCTCTTTGCGGGGCGTAGCGCAGCCCGGTAGCGCGCCTGCTTTGGGAGCAGGAGGTCGCCGGTTCGAATCCGGCCGCCCCGATTGAAGTTAGGTGATTTGGGGGCTTCGATGCTCGCTCGGGGCTCCTCAGGCACCGTCGTGCTGCTTGATCCAGTCCCGCAGGGCGTGGTCGATCCCCGCTTCAGGGAGCCAGACTCACCCCGAACACCAGAAAGGCGCGGTCCTGGTCCGGGTTCAGGATGTAGGACACGCTCACCGGTGGGGCGAATGAATCCGTGATCTCCAACGCCTTGCTCGCGCTGACCCCCAGATTCACAACCGCCGCCCCCTCCGTCCCATAGAAGCCGCTGGCCCCGGTCACCATCCCGGCCACGAGGCCGACCTCGACATCCTCTCCTGCGGCCACGGGCAGACTCGCCTCGAGGTAGACGGAGTTGTCCGGATCGTTCCGCACCATCACGCCTCCGTAGACCGAGACGGGGAAGCTCTCCGGGCCCGTGACCGAAGCGGACAGTTCCACCGTGTGGGCGTCGGTGTACGAGAAGCCCGTTGCCCCCGGTCCCGGGAAGTAGTAGTCGGTCACGCCGAGCGACAGGGATGCCCCGCTGGATGCCTCGATCGTGTAGGTGGCCCACAGGTCGTTTTCGTTGGCGTCGGCCCCCGAGGCGGAGACCGAGTACGAGCCCCAGGCGCCGAACTCGAGGCCTCCGAAGCCGAAAGTCAGCGCGGGTTGGAGGGAGAGAGACTCTCCGAAATCAGCGCCGCGCCAGACATAGCGGCTCACTACGTCGGCACCTACGGATACGGATTGGGCGCCTGCCGGGCCGGCAACGGCAACGGATGCCAGGAGTGCCGGCGCCCACAGGGCGCGGCGGGCGAGCGAGTGGCGTGGTTGTGTCGTCATTGTGTGCTCCTTTGGTGCAAGAGGTACTGCATCTGACTGTCATGAAAGGCGTTCCATGCCGACGTGCGCCGCGTTACGACCACGCTGGCGGTCAGCGATGAGGTCGCGGTCCCCAGAAAGGTGCCGCGCACAGGTGGAACGTCCGCGTAGTCCCTGCCGACGGCCACGCGCAGGTGGCGGTCGTCGCAGTCGCAATCGTTGGCGGGGTCGAAGCCGCTCCAGCCCAACCCGGGCAGCCAGCACTCCACCCAGGCGTGGCTTTCTCCAGGTGAAGGGTCGTCGCGGTCCGGCCCGAGGTATCCGGAGACATAACGGGTGGGGATCCCCCAGTTCCGCGCTATCGATGCCATGACATGGGCATAGTCCTGACACACCCCCCGGCCGGTTTCCAGCACATCCTCGATCGGAGAATCCGCAGCGGTGCTTCCGGGCGCGTACTCGAAGACGCGAAACAGCGTGGACCGCAGATCGCGAATGCTCTCGAGTGGATCGGCGCCGGGGCGGATTCCGTGGTCTACCGCGAATCGTGCCAGCAGAGGCGACATCCGCGCGAATCGGCTCGATTGCAGCATGAGCGACAGTTCCGGCACGCCCGCCGCCGCGTACAGGGCTTCCCACCCGCCCGAGTCCAGACGAGGGGGGAGCGAGTCGGACCGATTCACCTCCACCCTGGATCGAATGCGAACCAGGAGAGATCGATGGCAGGCGTGGCGATCGAAGAAGTGCCCGCGGCTTCCGAACGGGCCGTCGAATTCCAGAGTGGCGCCACCGGGATCGGTCTCGATGGATAGGTCACGCAGCGACTGGCGCCGGTCCTGCATCGGCGACACGAAGAGGGTCATGACCGACCCCTGGACGGGTGCGTCGTAGCGAAACTCGAGATCGTGACGGACTTCGTATCGCGTGCTCACGTGGGCAGGCCCCGTTCCACCGGATAATTCACGTACGCGACCATAACGAGGTCGTGCAGCGTGCGTGCGTCCGCCAGCAACGCCCCGAAAGACCCGTCCTCCCCGGCGGGATCCCAATTGTCGCCGCCAAGATCCATCTCCACTGTCGCGGCAAGCCGAATGGCCATGCGGTGCGGCGCGGCAAGGGGATAGCGTGCCCCTTCCGGGTCGATGCCCGCCAGCAGCCGCTCTATCCTGTGCACCGCAAAGCGCAGCGACCGCGGCAACTCGGGGTTGCGTACCAGGAAGCCCAGGGCGGACTCGCGGCGCACCAGGATGGAACGCCGGCGGCGATAGAGTTCGTATGCTCGCGAAACGCGCAGAAGATCCGACCACGAAAGGCGAGGCCCCGTCTCCGGCTGCCCCAGCCTCGCCCAGGTGTTCAGCAGGACGGTCTGGTGCTGCAGCCGCTCCACGAAGCAGCCGAGCTCCAGAAAACGCCATGCGTCGTCCCGGGACATCATCGCGTCCACCACCCCCGCCAGAAGCCGCAGCCGATCGATCGCCTCGAGGGCGAGGGCTGCGGGGCCCTCCGCCCATGCCCTCGAAAAGTCACAGTCCCGAATCCACATGAACCCCTGGTTGAGGCAGGTCCACACCCTGACCGGCAGCCAGGGACGGAGCTGCTTCGCATTGTCCCTGGCCTGCGACCAGCAGGAGATCATCGAGTTCGGGTTCGTGTCATCCTCGACGAACGTTCCGGCCAGGGTGTATGCGTCGGCGATCAGGAACACCTCCGCCTCGTCCGCGTCCCTGGGCAGCGGCGGCGGCGGGTGCCCGAAGGTCTCGTAGAGCACGCGCCACCCGAGCGCCACCTCCTGCGCCGGAGTGTCGACCAGGCGCGTGAGCTGATACTCCAGCAGGCGTGCCGTCTGCTCGGTCCGCTCGAGGTAGCGCCCCATCCAGTAGAAGTCCGCGGCTGCCCTGGCCAGCATCGTCGATCAATCCCCCGCAGCCGGGCGGGATGCATCCACGGGTTGCTGATCGCGAAGAACCCAGAGGTCCTTGCACCCGCCCCCCTGGCTCGAGTTGACCACGAGGCCCCCTTTCCGCAGCGCGACCCTGCACAGCCCGCCTGGCGCAATATGGATGTCCTCCCGGCCCCTGAGCACAAACGGCCGAACATCCACGTGGCGCGGCTCGAGGCGGCCGTCCACGAAGCAGCCGGCGCGGGACAGATCGAGCACCGGTTGCGAGATGAAGTTGGTCGGATCGGCGCGGAGGCGGCCGGCGTAGGCCTCCCGCTCGGCGGCGGTGCTGTGCGGGCCCACCAGCATGCCGTAGCCGCCCGATCCACCCACCTCCTTGACGACGAGCTCCTCGAGGTTGGCCAGCGTGTACGCAAGCCCGTCCGGTTCGCGGCATAGATGGGTTTCCACGTTGGCGAGTATCGGGTCTTGGTCCAGGAAGTAGCGGATGATTCGCGGCACGTACGAGTACAGCGCCTTGTCGTCCGCCACCCCCGTGCCCGGTGCGTTGGCGATCACCACGTTGCCGGTCCGGTAGGCGTTGAAGAGCCCCGGCACGCCGAGGACGGAGTCCTCCCGAAACACCACCGGATCGAGGAAGTCGTCGTCAATGCGGCGGTAGATCACGTCGATTCGCTTGAGTCCCGACGCGGTCCGCACATAGACGACGGCGTCGTGCACCACGAGATCCCGTCCCTCGACCAGCTCCGCCCCCATCTCGCCGGCCAGGAACGCGTGCTCGTAGTAGGCCGAGTTGTAGTGGCCGGGCGTCAGCACGGCGACGCGCGGATCCCCGGCCCAGGAGCCCAGCGAGGTGAGCGTCTCGTAGAGGCGCTCGGGGTAACGGGAAATCTCGCGCACTCCCTGCGCCCTGTAGAATCGCGGGAAGGCCTGCTTGATTGCGGCCCGGCACGCGAGCATGTAAGACACGCCCGAGGGCACGCGCAGGTTGTCTTCGAGCACCGCGAACCCGTCGTTGGTCCGCACCACATCGGTGCCGCAAACGGCCACGTAGACATCGTGCGGCACCTTCACTCCCCTCATCTCGATCCGGTACTGGGGGCAGCCGTACACGAGGTCGGCGGGCACGACTCCGTCACGCAGCGATCGCCCGTCGTGGTAGATGTCCCGCAGGAAGAGGTTCATCGCGGTGAGGCGCTGCCTCAGTCCCCGGTCGATGTGATCCCACTCCGCCGCGGTGAGCACGCGCGGGACGCAGTCGATGGGGATGATGTGCTCGGACATCTTCGTGGCGCCCAGCACCGTGAAGGTGATGCCCTCGTGGATGAAGCGGCGCGCCACGCCTTCCTGAAGCGTCGACAGCTCCTCCGGCGGCGCGTCCGCCAGCGATGCCACGAGCCGGCGGCACGCCTCGCGCACGGTGCCGTCCGGATGAAAAAGCTCGTCGTAGAACCGCGCCTCCACCTCGTAGTCGGCGAACGCCCCGGACCCGGCCGAGCAAGCCCGGGGCGCACCTGCGAAGCCGTCGGCCGACGACCCGAAGCGGGAGGCTGTCACGCTGCCTGCCGTCTCCCGCTAGTCGCGGTAGTCGGTGCCGTCCTCCGGATCCACCATGAGGACGAACTCGGGATAGGCGTCGATTCCCAGCTCTGCCGCATCCTGTCCGATCTCCTCGACGTCCTTGGAAACGCGGACGCCCATCACCTTCTCCAGCACCGTCCACAGCACCCACGCCACGGTGAAGACGAAGGCACCGACGCTGACTACGCCGATCAGCTGCGCCGAGAAGGAGGCGCCTACGGAGAAGCTGGCGGCCAGCGTGCCCCAGATCCCGGCGAAGAGGTGGGCGGGCACGGCGCCGACAACGTCGTCGATCCGGCGCTTTTCCAGCAGCCTCAGGCCGGCGGTGCAGAAAACGGCCCCCACGGCGCCGATCAGAATCGCCAGTTTGGCGTCCTGGACATCCGGTGCGGCGGTGATCGCCACCAGCCCGGCGATCGCGCCGTTCAAGCCGGCGAATAGATCGACCCGACCGAGGATGGGCCTCGACACGCAGATCGCGGTGACGACGCCTGCCGCCGCGGCGAGGTTTGTGTTGACGATCACGTTGCTCATGAGGACGGCGTTGGCCGCGCTGTCCAGCGCGAGCACCGAGCCTCCGTTGAAGCCGAACCACCCCAGCCAGAGGATGAACACGCCCAGCGTGACCGCCGGGATGTTCGACGGAGGCGTCAGCTTCACCGATCCGTCCTTTCGGAACTTGCCCCACCGCGGGCCGACGACCAGCGCCCCCGCGAGCGCCGCCCAGCCGCCGGTCGAGTGCACGATCGTGGATCCCGCGAAGTCGGTGAATCCCATCTCGCCGAGCCATCCGCCGCCCCAGGTCCACGCGCCCACGATCGGATAGATGATCGCCGTGAGGACCGCGGTGAAGACGAAGAAGGCCCAGAGATTGACCCGCTCCGCCAGTGCGCCGGAAACGATCGAGGCCGTAGTGGCCACGAAGACCATCTGGAAGAACCAGTCGGAGGTGACGGCGTAGCCGTTGTCCACCACGGCAGCCAGCGCGCCTTCGTCGCCACCGATCAACGCCAGTTCATCGGCGGACGGTCCGTAGAACGGATTCAGAGTGCCGATGAAGCCGCTCACGTCGGTATACATCAGCCCGTAGCCGATGACGAAGTATGCCAATCCCGCAATCGCGTACAGGCCAATGTTCTTGAGGCAGATCACCGATGCGTTCTTCGATCGGACGGATCCGGACTCCAGCATGGTGAACCCGGCGCACATCCACATCACCAGCGCGCCCCAGATCAGGAACGAAAAGGTGTTGAGGATGAAGCCCGTGTCCGATACGCCGTCCTGGGCGGTCAGTGCTTCCGGCCAGGCCACCAGCGCGAGCACGGCGATCAGCCCCGCCACAAGAACCGTGCTTCCGGCCCGGGCGCGGCCAAGGGTGAAAGGGGAAGTAATTCGGGTGACTTTCATGGCTTCTCCAGAGCGCGGAGGCGATTGGGAAAGAGGGACACCGGCGCCTCCGGAGTCGCCGCGTCCCGGCTATCGTCGGGTGTCACATAGCGGTTGGGGGAGAGAATGCGCGTTGAGCGACACGGGCGCAAGAGCAGGGCACAGGCAGGGCACCCACGTGGTTCTCCGTCCGAGCGGCGTCAGTGTATGTTCCAGTTGTGGGTCTTGACTCACTTGGGGCACTGTCCTTCACTTTTGGCGTCGTCCCCGTCGACGTGGTGTGCACGCCCGTCGACCAGGAGCCGGAGTCCGGAGCTGGGACCACCCGCCACCGATTGGAGCCGAAATGACGAATCGTACCGGGGTACTCGCAGCGTTCCTTTTGGGTCTGCCCGCTCTCGGAGCTGCGCCGGCATGGGCTCAGGAATTCAGCGCAAGGGGCGGCTCCAGCGTTGTTCTGGGGGCACGCGTGCAGATCCAGTACGAGGCCTCGGGAGAGGAGGAAGTACCGGCTACCTTTTTCATTCGCCGGGTGTGGGTCACGATCGACGGGAGCCTCAACGAGCACGTCGGGGGCAGGGTGCAATTCAACGCACACGGATCCTCGGTGCTGGAGGCTTACCTGGAGCTGAAGCCCTCCGAGGCTTTCCAGGTACAGATCGGCCAGTTCAAGCGCGCCATGTCCTACTACTGGCTGGCTGCCAATTCAGACCTTCCCCTGATTGAGCGCGACGCGCGGGTTTCGGGTGTCGACCACTGCCCAGGCGTGGGTGGAGTTTGCTCCTTTGGCCAGTTCACCGGCTCGCTGGGTCTCGACAACTACGAACCCGGCATCCTGATGACGGGTCGGTTCGCCGATCGGCGGATGGGCTACCGCGTCACGATCACCAACGGCGAGGGGCTAGGCAGGAGGGACGTGAATACACGCAAATCCGTCTCAGGCCGGCTGTCCACCTTTTTTGGCGAAAACAGCCGGCTCTCGGCCTACGTCGCCCTGGACGAAACACTCGATTCCCGCGGAACCACGATGGGGGTGCCCGCCTACGGAGCCGAGTTGGAAGTAGGCACCTGGCGGAACGGTCCCCACCTTCTGGTCAACGGCTTGCAGGGGCGAAACTGGAGGGTCGACGACGATGCGGGCTTTTCGGCCTTCCAGTTGATGGGGCTTTGGTATCGGCCATTCCCCGAGGGTTCCGCCCTTGCCGCATGGGAACCGCTGTTCCGCTTCAGTTGGGCGAACTCCGACTCGCAGGAGCCGGGGAGCATCACCGGCACGGTGATCACTCCGGGGGTGATGCTCTATGCCGCGGGCCGCAACGGGATCTCGGCGAACCTGGACATCTACCGGTCATCGGATGACCGGCGTCACTGGTCCTTCAAGATTCAGGCCTTCACCTTCTTCTAGGGCTTCCTGCGGTGGGGCTTTCCGGGCACCGGCCCTGGTGCCGGGCGGTCATGGATGGATACACTGCGACCCCGTCACGCCGGCGGTTCCGCGGGGCAGCGAGAAAGCCGCCGGCGCGACGGGTGCCGGTTCGGGCCGGCTAGCCGGCGAAGCTCGCCTGCGCCTCCGCGGCGGTATCGAAGACCTTGGTGAGACGCACGAACCCGCTGACCTCGAGTACCTCGCGAATGTGGTCGGGCACCTGGCACAGGGCCAGTCCGCCCCCGGCGGCGTTGGTCTTGCGGATCGCGATCAGGAGGACTCGCAACCCCGCGGAACTCATGTACCTGAGCCCGCTGCAGTCAACTACCAGGCCGCTGACGCCCTTGTCGATGATCGCACGCAAGGCCTGGTCGAAGTCCTTCGCGTTGGCGGAGTCGACGCGACCGCTGACCGCCGCGACCGCTGTGGTGCCAGAGTAGCTGGTTTCCACGTTCATGCATTTTCCTCCGAGTGTGCCGTAAGTGGCTGCACGAGGCTAAGGCGGTTCCATCCCTCTGTCCGCTCGTAGCTGAGCGTATCAACGAACGCCTTGGTGAGATGAATGCCGAGACCGCCTATCGACCGGTCTTCGGCGGAGAGGTTCAGCTCCGGACTTGGAGCGTCCAGCAACGGGTTGAAGGGCCGACCGTTGTCCTCGATCACAGCGACGATCCGATCACTCTTCATTTCCAGCGTCACCTTGATGGCCGCGCCCGAGGTGTCTTGATCGAAAGCATAGGACACCACGTTGGTCAGGAGTTCGTCCAGCGCCAACTGGAATTTGAAAACGATTTCCACAGGCACGTCGCGCTCGACCGCCATCTCCTCGAACATCTCGGCAACGCGCCTGGGCTCGTCTCCGTCGAGCGTGAGGTGCAGTTCATTCCTGACTTCCACCCTCTTCCTCCTCCGCGGAGCGAACTCTGGCGACGCTGCCCTCGGGGGTTCGATGTGTGGTTAGCGCGATCACCAAATCCTCTTGGGCCTGCTGCGTTTTCCATTCAATGGCCCCAAAGGTACTGGCGAATGGCCCGCAAGTCCAGAACTCAGGCCGCAAATCGCCGAATCGAGGGATTCCCACCCATCGCAGAGCCGGTCAGCGTGCCGCCGGCCTGCGCTGAGTGCGATGGTGCGGGAGCACACGATGCGTGGTGGCGACCGTGCAGCGTGGCGATTAGACTATAGGCGGTTCGGGGCAGGCCCCGGATGGAGCGGGTGTGCCCTGGCTGAAGGAGGCGCTTGGCCGAAAGCGCTCCGCAAACTCTCGGAGCGGGTGCACGTCGGCACGGTGTTTTCATCAATCAATTCCTCACTGGTAACTGGTGGACGGCAGCAGCCAGGCAGACTTGGAGCGGTTGTAGAGTGGCGAAGATTCTGGTTGTCGACGATGAGCCGGATCTGGAGCTTCTGCTGAGACAGAAGTTCCGCAGACAAATCCGCAAGGGCGTGCTCACCCTCATTTTCGCCCAGAACGGGGTGGAGGCGCTCGCCCAGCTGGAGGCGCACGACGATGTGGATATGGTTCTGTCCGACATCAACATGCCCCAGATGGACGGGTTGACGCTGCTCAACCAGCTCAACGAGCTGAACCGGGACCTCCGGGCGGTGATCGTCACGGCGTACGGCGACATGAAGAACATCCGCACCGCCATGAACCGGGGCGCATTCGATTTCATCACCAAGCCCATCGATTTCCACGATCTGGAAGCGACGATCGCGAAGACGCTCGCCCACCTCGAGGTGATGCGCGAAGCACTTCGATCGCGGGATGAACTCGTGGCCATCAGGCGCGAGCTGGGGGTTGCGGCCCGCATGCAGGAGTCGATTCTGCCCACCGAGTTCCCCACCGATCCGCGCTACGAGATCCATGCCACCATGACGCCGGCGCTGGAGGTGGGCGGGGACTTCTACGATTTCTTCAAGCTGGAAGACGGGCGGATGGGCATCGTCATGGCCGATGTCTCGGGCAAGGGCGTTCCGGCTGCCCTGTTCATGATGGTGAGCCGGACCCTGATGAAGGGGACCGCGATCGGCGAGGCCGATCCGGCAACGGCACTGGCCGAAGTCAACAGGCTCCTCGTCGAGTCGAATGAGGAGTCGATGTTCGTGACGCTCTTCTACGCCAGCTTCGATCCCACCGAGGGGCGCATGGAGTTCGCGAACGGTGGACACAACCTTCCCTACGTCGTGAAGCACAATGGGGAGGTACACCAGATCGACTGCGATTCGGGCGTCGTTCTGGCCGTGCTGCCCGGCTTCCAGTTCCCGGGCGGGACTCTCGAACTGGAACCCGGTGACGTGGTCTTCTTCTATACCGACGGAATCACGGAGGCCATGAACGAGGAAGGCGAAGAGTTCGGCGACGACGCTCTGGCCGTTGTCCTCGCCGAGATCGCGGGCAGTGACGCCGCCACAATCAGCGAACGGGTGGTCGAGGCGGTTCGGCAACATGCGGGCGAGGCCCCGCAGTCGGACGACATCACCTGTCTGTGCCTTCGCCTCGAGGAGCAGGGGGCCTGATGTTCCGGGCGGGTCGGGTTCCCGCGGTTCTGGCGTCTCTGGTTCTGTTGGGCGGCCTTGTGGTCGGAGCCGCCGCGCAAACCGGAGAATCGGGGGGTAACGGAGTCTTTGCCGATTCCATCGTCTTCGGCCAGTCGGCCGCGGTCAGCGGCCCCGCTGCGGAACTGGGCGAAAACATGAACCTCGGCATCCGGGCCGCGTTCGAGGAGGCCAACCGGGAGGGCGGCGTTCATGGTCGCGCCCTGCGGCTCCTCCTGAGGGACGACCGCTACGAGGCCGAGGCAGCGATCGAAAGCACGCGCGCCCTGATCGAGCATGGCGTGTTCGGTCTCATCGGAGCGGTGGGCACGCCCACCTCCCGCGTCGCGGCCCCCATCGCCAGTGATGCCCAGGTGCCCTACATCGGCGCCTTCACCGGCGCGGAGCTGCTCAGGGGGGACGAACAGCGGTACGTGGTGAACCTGCGCGCCTCCTACTATCAGGAGACCGAGGAGATGGTGGAGCGGCTGACCACCGACCTCGGGTTCAGCCGCATCGCGATCCTCTATCAGGACGACAGCTACGGTCAGGCGGGACTTACCGGTGTCATCCGGGCCCTGGACCGAAGAGACATGGCGCTCGCGGGCGAGGGCACCTACGTGCGCAACACGGTCGCCGTAAAGCGGGCGCTTCTCAACCTGCGCAGCAACAACCCCCAGGCCGTGATCATCATCGGTGCCTACGGAGCGGCGGCCGAGTTCATCCTCTGGGCCCGCAAGATCGGCATGCAAGCCGTTTTCGTGAACATCTCCTTCGTCGGCAGCAATGCTCTGTTGAACGCGCTGGGGCGCGGCGGCGACGGTGTCGTGGTGACACAGGTCGTACCCTTTCCACGGGATACCAGGATCCCGGCGGTCGTGCGGTACCAGGAAGCGATCCTCCGCATCGACGGGTCGGCGCAGCCGGGGTTCGTCTCCCTTGAGGGATACCTCGCCGGTCGGCTCGTGGTGGAGGCATTGCGCGCCTCGGCGGACCCTGGAGGCGCTCCCCCGACCCGTGAGGCTTTCCTCCAGACCCTCGAAGACGCCGGACCGATCGACCTTGACGGCTTCACGGTGCAGTACGGCCCGGCCGACAACCAGGGCTCGGACGAGGTCTTCCTGACGATCATCAGAGGGGGGAGGTTCGTTCCGGTAACCCGGCTTACCCGATGAAGGATACGACCAGGACCCTGGACCACCGTCTGCACTCGGCCTTCGCGTGGGTGCTGAAGCGATTGCCCGAGCGGCTCCATGCGCGCGTTCACAAGTGGACGGGCGGGCGGCTGGGCATCGGGACACAGATCGTCGTGGGGCTGGGCGGGGGCGTGCTGCTCACGCTCGGGGCCGTCGTCATGGCCCTGGCGCTGATGCGCGTGGTCAGTGCCCGCCAGGCCGAGGTCAACGAGCAGCACATGCCCGCGCTGGTCGGTGCGTTCGATGTCGCCCAGCTGAGCGCAGACCTCGTGCGCGCGACTCCACGGCTGGTCGCAGCCACGGATCTTGACGCGCTCGACGTCGTGAGAATGGAATTCGTAGTCACTGAGGATGCCCTGCTGGCGGCGGTGGAGGAAGTGACCGGCGCTCAGGCGGCCAGCGGGACCGGGGAGGAGGAGGGGGAGACCCTCGAAGCGCTGGTCAGCAGCCTGATCGTGATCGTCACGGAGATCGGCGAGTCCGTTAACAGGAGGCTGACCTACCGGGACCACCTCCAGGTGCTTGATCTGCAACTCGCCGAGTTGAGCCTCGATCTTCAGCTGGAGGTGGAGCAGGAGATCGACGACCAGTACTTCTTCATCAACACGGGACTCCGCGAACTCGGCGACAGTCCCGCACCCGTCGGGCAGCGCCGAACGCTGGCGGAGATCCAGCACTACTCGGGTCTCCTCAACTTCAAAGCCTACCAGAACGAGGCGACCGCCCTGATCGCCCGGGCGATTGCGGAGAACGATCTGGCGGCGCTGCAGGCCACCCGCGAGCGGCTGGAGACGGCCCTCAGCGACGTCGTGGGAGCGCTGGTGGACATCCGTTCCCGGCCGAGGGCCTCGCTCCGGGATCTCGTGGACAGGCTCGAAGATCTGTACCGGGCGCCCGAGGGCGTCTTTGCCACCCGGTCTGGCGAACTGGAGGAACTGGCCCGGGCCGAAGAGCTGGTGGCGCAGAGTCGCCAGACAACGGCGGAACTGGTGGCACAGGTGGAGGGGCTTGTCGAAAGCGCGGAAATGTCCGCGCAGGACGCGGCGACCCGCTCCGGCAGCCTGGTGCAGCTGGGCTTCTGGTTCATGCTTGCCGTGACGCTGCTCGTCATCGGATTCGCGGTGTTCGGGTGGAAGTTCTTTGGCGAGCGCCTGGTGGTCCGCATGGGGAGGCTGTCCCGGGCCACGCGGCGGATGTCGAAGGGCGACCTCGAGGTGCAGGTGCAGATCGAGGGGAACGACGAGCTGACCGACATGGCCGGCGCCCTTGAGGTGTTCCGGCAGCACGCGGTCGAAGTGCAGCGTCTCAACCTCGTGGAGAAGCTCGCGGCCGAGGTCCAGGCCAAGAACGACAAGCTCGAGGATACGCTCGAGAACCTCCGCCGAACCCAGCAGCAGGTGGTCAAGCAGGAGAAGCTGGCGTCCTTGGGTGCGCTGACGGCGGGCATCGCCCACGAGATCAGGAACCCCCTCAACTTCGTCAACAATTTCGCCGCGCTCTCGACGGAGCTGATCGAGGAGTTGCGCGAGGAGCTCGACGAAGGAGCCGAGGAGAACGGCGAGGTCGACAGGGAATACGTCGACGAGATCCTGGGCGACCTGGACACGAACGTGAAGAAGGTCAACGAACACGGGGAGCGGGCGAACCGCATCGTGGAAGGGATGCTCGCCCATTCTCGCGAGGAGGCCGGGCACGTCGAGTCCGTGGATATGAATCTGATGCTGGACGAGTACACCAAGCTCGCCTATCACGGCATGCGTGGCGCGGACGCGACATTCAACGTCGACATGGTGAAGGAATTCGATCCCACAGCCGGCGAAGTCGAGGCGATTGCCCGGGACCTCAGCCGCGTCTTCCTAAACGTCGTGACCAACGCGTGCCACGCTACCCATCAGCGGCGGAAGAATTCGGACGATTCGAACTACTTCCCGGCGGTTACGGTCAAGTCGGAGGGTCTCGAGGACCGGGTCCGCGTGACCGTGCACGACAATGGCACCGGCATACCCGACGACATCGTCGGAAAGATCTTCGACCCCTTCTTTACGACGAAAGCGGGGACCGGCGGCACGGGGCTCGGGCTGTCCATCTCGCACGAGATCATCCAGGAGCACGGCGGCAAGCTGGTGGTCAATACCGAGCCGGGCGAGTTCACCGAGTTCGTCATCACGCTGCCCAGGAAGGGCCCGCTCTCCACCGGGATCGAATCCGCCTGATCACGCACCTTGGCCACAGTTAACGGCGCGCCGCTGGCCGCCTTTCGCCCCACCAGGCAGGAACTTCGGGATCTCGTCAAGCTGGCCCTCCCCGTTGCCGTGGTCCAGATGGGACTGGTGTCCCAGGGGCTGGTGGACACCGCCATGGTGGGGAGGGTCAACGCGACCGAACTGGCCGCGGTCACGCTGGGCAACCTGTACTTCTTCGGGGTGTCGGTCTTCGGCATGGGCCTCCTCCTGGCCCTCGACCCGCTCGTATCCCAGGCATTCGGAGCCGAGGACCACGACGAGATCCAATTGGGGATCCAGCGCGGGTTGGTGCTCAGCTTCTTTCTCGGGCTGGCTACAATTGTGCCGATGGCGCTCGCGGGTCCGGCATTCAGGGTTCTGGGCCAGCCCGAGGAGGTGATCCCCGTCGCGGCCGGCTATTCGCATGCCCTGATCGCCGGCATGTGGCCGTTCTACGGCTTCGTCGTCTTTCGCCAGGTCCTGCAGGCGGTGGGCAGGTTGGCGCCGGTTGTGTGGACGATCGTACTCGCCAATCTGCTGAACGTCTTCGCGAACTGGGTACTGGTCTTCGGGAACCTGGGCGCGCCGGCGCTGGGCGCGGTCGGTTCCGGGTGGGCCACCGCCATCTCCCGCTGGTTCATGTGCCTCTGCGTCCTGGGCCTCACCGTGCGGCTGCTGGCCCCCTACCTGAAGCGGGTCCATCGTGACGTCCTGCGCTGGGCGCCCCTGTGGCGGATGATGCGGCTCGGCGCACCCATCGGGATGCATCTGTTTCTGGAGTTCGGGGCCTTCGGCGCAATCGGCGTGATGATGGGATGGCTCGGCACCGAGGCGATGGCGGGCCATCAGGTGGCCCTCAACCTGGCCGCCTTCGCCTTCATGATACCGCTGGGGATTTCGCAGGCTGCGGCGGTGCTTGTCGGCAGGGCGGTGGGGGCCGGAAGGCCGGAGAGAGCGCGGCGGTGCGGGGGAGGAGCGGTGGTCGTCTGCTGCGTCGTAATGACCGCGACGGCGGCAGTCTTTCTCGCCTTGCCGGGTAAGCTGGCGTCGGCGTTCAGCACACAGGGCGAGGTCGTCGCCGTGGCGGCCGTCCTCATCCCGGTCGCCGGCATGTTCCAGCTCTTCGACGGGCTGCAGGTGGTGGGCGCGGGTGCGCTCCGTGGGGTCGCCGACACCCTGCGGCCGATGATCTACAACGTGCTCGGCTTCTGGCTCTTCGGGATGCCGATCAGCCTGTGGTTCGGTTTCCGGGCCGGCGCTGGACCGGTGGGTCTGTGGTGGGGCCTCGCGGCCGGACTCGGCGCCGTGGCCGTCATGCTGATGTGGCGCATGTGGCGGCGCCTCCGGGGGCCGCTAACTCGGTATTCCACCACTGGCACGCACTGACCGGCGCGGTCGCTACGGATCCGCGCCGCCGATCGCGACGGTGACCGGGTCAGAACTCCCCGACCAGACCGATCTCGGCCTCCAGCTCATAGCCGGTTTCTCGCGCCACGGTGGAGCGGGCGAGTTCGATCAGCGTGACCACCTCGGCCGCCGTGGCGCCGCCCAGGTTGACGATTATGTTCGCGTGCTTGTGGAAGATCTGGGCGGCCCCGTGGACGTGTCCCTTGAGTCCGCACTCGTCGACCAGACGGCCGGCGCCGATGCCGTCGATCTTCTTGAAGATGGATCCCGCGCAGGGGTAGAGCCACATGTCCGGGTGCCGCTCGTCGCGCCACGCCAGGTTCTCCCGGATCACCCGCCGGAGCTCCGGGATCGGCGTGGGCACAAGCTTGAGCGATACGTCCAGCACAACGTCGCCCGTATCGTGGATGATGCTGTAGTCGTATCCGAACTGGAAGTACTCCGTGTCCACGCGCCGCACGGCCCCGTCCGGCGTGAGGATCGTGGCGCCCTCCATGAACTCTTCCCAGAACATGGTGCGCTCGCGGGCGGGTGCGGGTGCGAGGAAGTGGAGGTTCTGCCACACTGCGCCGCCGACCGTACTCGGAATCCCGACGAAGTGATGAAGGCCCCCCAGGCCTCGGGAGACGGTCTCGTTGATCAGATCGGGGAAGGTATCCAGTCCGGCGCCTGCCAGCACTCTTCCCTCTGGCAGGAACTCCAGCGTACGGATGTCGCAGCGGATCACGACGCCCCGAAACCCCTTGTCACCCACGAGAATGTTGGCCCCGCGCCCAAGGAGGAAGCTGGGCACTCCGAGTTCGCGGGCCGTGGAGATGGCGAGGCACAACTCTTCCTGCGTGCGCGCCCGGAAGAACAGGTCCGCCGGTCCGCCGATCCTGAATGTCGTGAAGGGCGCGAGCGACACGCTGCGCCGCACGCGATCGGGACCGACCGCCTGGACATAGCGTTCCAGAAGCTGGGGTTCCGGCTGACTCACGCGTCCTTGCCGCTCTCGGTGCTCGCGCCGACCCGTCCAGGGACCCGCGTCGCTGGATGGCCGATTCCGCTACATTGACGGTGCCCGAACCACGCCTGCGACCGTCCCCCGAATATGACCAGATCGCTCATACGGCTCAATGCGGTGGGCCGGGTCTTTCGCACCAACGAGGTGGAGGCCCGCGCGCTCTCGGACGTCTCGCTCACCATCGAGCGCGGCGAATTTGTGTCGATCGCCGGCCCCTCGGGCTGCGGCAAGACCACCCTGTTGTCGATTCTGGGACTCCTGGATTCGCCCACCCAAGGCGAGTACTTCCTCGACGGCAGGTTGGTGACAAGGCTGTCTGCGACCCAGCGGGCAGAGATCCGCAATCGCTCGATCGGCTTCGTCTTTCAGACCTTCAATCTCATCGGCGATCTCACCGTGCTGGAGAATGTCGAACTGCCGCTCGCCTACCGCGGACTCTCGCGCAAGGAGCGGCGCGTCCGTGTCATGGATTCACTCGAGCGAGTGGGAATGGCCGAATGGGAGGAAAACTATCCCTCCCAACTCTCGGGCGGTCAGCAGCAGCGGGTGGCCGTGGCCAGGGCCATCGCGGGCCAGCCCCTCATCCTCCTGGCCGACGAGCCGACGGGGAACCTGGATTCCGCCAATGGCCGGGCGGTGATGGACCTGCTGGGCGAATTGCACGAGGCCGGGGCCACCATATGTATCGTCACCCACGATCCGCGGTACGCTCACGCGGCCGACCGGACCGTGCATCTTTTTGACGGCCGGATCGTTTCAGAGAGTCGCGACAGCCGAGCCGCGGCACTCACGCGGGGCGGTTTCGAGGTATCCTGACCCGGACTATCTTGTCGCGGTGCGATGTCGGCTCATGGACGAACGCCGACCCCCGACGGCCGAGAGGATTGAACAGAGGAGACCCGATGTCGGTGCCCGACCGGAGAATCCGCGTACTGGTGGCCAAACCCGGCCTCGACGGGCACGACCGCGGCGCCAAGGTGATCGCGGCGGCGTTCCGCGACGCCGGCTTCGAGGTGGTCTACACGGGTCTCCATCAGACGCCCGAAATGGTCGTTGCAGCGGCCGTTCAGGAGGATGTGGACGTGGTCGCCATGTCGGTCCTCTCGGGCGCCCACATGACATTGTTCCCCCGGGTGCGGGAGCTGCTCGACGCGGAGGGGCTGAAGCACATCCTCCTCACCGGTGGGGGAATCATCCCGAAGGACGACGCCCGGGCGCTCGGGGAGATCGGCGTGGGCCGCGTGTTCGGACCGGGAACGCCGACCGGCGAGGCCATCGCCTACATCCGCGACTGGTTCGCGAACCGGGAGGATCCATACTAGTGTCGTGTCCCCCAAACATCCGGGCTATTCGAAAGCCGATGCATCCGGACCGGACCGCTTCGCTCGGGTCGCACTAGGTGGAGCCGACCGACGCCGATCTGTCTGGTCGCCCCGGGCGCATGGGGGAGTTGGCCCGCGAGCTGCTGGAGTTGCGCGGCCGGCTGAGGCTGGGCGGCGGCACGGAGAGGATTCGGCGCCAGCGGGAGCGCGGCAAGCTCACCGCCCGGGATCGGCTTCACCTTCTGCTCGACCCATCCTCCACATGGGTCGAGATCGGCCTGCTGGTCGCCCACGACCGCTACGACGGCAAGGCGCCCGGCGCGGGCGTGGTGACAGCGGTTGGCGTCGTCGAGGGGCGCGAAGTGGTCGTGGTCGCGAACGATGCGACCGTCAAGGCGGGGTCGTGGTGGCCGGAGACGATCACGAAGATCCTGCGCGCGCAGGAGATCGCCATGCGCTGCGGGCTGCCCATCATCTACCTCGTGGATTCGGCCGGAGTGAACCTGCCCTACCAGGGCGGGGTGTTCCCGGGGCAGTACGGTGCAGCCAGGATTTTCCAGTACAACTCGATCATGCGCCGCTACCTGCGGACGCCCCAGCTCGCCGCAGTCATGGGTCCGTGCATCGCAGGCGGCGCGTACCTGCCGGCGCTCTCGGACGTAATCCTCATGGTGGACGGGACCAGCTTCATGGGTCTCGGCGGCCCGAACCTGGTGAAGGGCGCAACGGGTCAGACCGTAGACAGGGAAGGACTGGGTGGCGCCGTGGTGCACACGGAGGTGAGCGGCGTCGCGCACTACCGGGCCGCCAATGACGGGGACTGTCTGCAGCAGTTGCGGGCGCTGGTCGCCGATCTGCCGCGGGTGCACCGGGCCCCGGCGCGCGACGCAGACTTCGACCCGCCCGCGCGGCCAGCCGGCGACCTCTACGCGCTCATCCCCGACGACCACCGGAGGCCCTACGACACGGGAGCAGTCCTTGACGCGCTGCTCGACGGTGGAGGGCTGACCGAGTTTCAGCCGGAGCACGCGGCCGAACTCATCTGCGGGACCGGTGCCATTGCGGGGATCAGCGTCGGGGTGATTGCCAACCGGCGCACCGTGGTGAGGGATTCCCGCGACGGCCCCCCCCGCTTCGGGGGCATCATCTACACGGAGTCTGCCGACAAGGCCGCGTACTTCATCGACACCATGAATCGTCAGGGCACCCCGATCGTGTTCGTCCAGGACGTGTCCGGGTTCATGGTGGGGCCCGCGGCGGAGCACAGCGGAATCATCCGTGCGGGTGCACGCTTCGTCGAGGCGATGGCCACCGCGGTCGTTCCCAAGCTCGTGGTCACGCTCAATCACGCTTCGGGCGCCGGATACTATGCGATGGCGGGGCAGGGCTTCGACCCGGACTTCATCCTCACCCTTCCCACGGGACGCATGGGTGTGATGGAGGGAGAGAGCGCGGTCATGGCGCTCTTCGGCGCCCGGCTGGAGAGGCTCAAGGCGGAAGGCCGCGAGCCGGACGCGGAGCTGGCGGAGCAGATGGATGCCGTGCGCGACGAGTACGACCGGCAGCTCGACGCGACTTTCGCCGCCGCCCGGGGATTCGTCGACGCCGTGGTGCTCCCCGAGGAGCTGCGTGACTGGCTGACCCTCCTGCTGCGCGCGGCCCTTAACAACCCGGGGCCGCACCTCGGCGCATTCGTGCTTCCGCGCGCCCTGGGTGGATAGGCGTGATGGCCAGGACGACCACACGGCCCGTCCGGATTGCGAGCGGGCAGGGATTCTGGGGCGACGACCTCGAGGCCCCGGTCCGCCAGGTGGACGGTGGGCCGATCGACTATCTCATGCTCGACTACCTGGCAGAGGTGACCATGTCGATCATGCAGAAGCAGCGATCGCGGGATCCCGCGGCCGGATACGCGCGGGATTTCGTGCCGCTGATGGAGCGGATCTTCCCGGCGTGCGCGGAGCGCGGCATCAGGGTCGTCACCAACGCCGGGGGAGTGAATCCCGGTGAGTGCGCGCGTGCGGTGGCCGACGCGGGCCGCCGGGCGGGGGTGGGCGGGCGAGCCCGCATCGGCGTCGTGACCGGCGACGACCTGATGGAACGGCTTGACGACCTCATGAACGCCGGACACGATCTGCGCAACATGGAGACCGGCGAGCCGCTTGCAACCGTCAGGGACAGCGTGCGCAGCGCCAACGTATACCTGGGCGCCCGACCCATTGTGAAGGCCCTGGAAGGGGACGCCCTGGTCGTGGTGACGGGCCGCTCGACCGACACCGCGCTCACCTACGCCCCCATGGTGAAGGAATTCGGGTGGGCCTGGGACGCCTGGGACCGGCTCGCCAGCGGGGTTGTCGCGGGCCACATCAACGAGTGCGGTGCGCAGGCGAGCGGGGGCAATTGCCTGGCCGAATGGTGGGACATTCCCGACCTGGCGGAGGTCGGCTTCCCGATCGTGGAGGCCGGCTCCGACGGTAGCTTCGTGGTTACGAAGCACGCGGGGCTGGGCGGCACGGTCTCGCTGAGCACCGTCAAGGAACAGATCCTATACGAGATGGGCGATCCGTCCACCTACATCACCCCCGACGTGATTGCCGACTTCACGACGATTCGGCTCAGCGAAGACGGTGACGACCGGGTGCGCGTGAGCGGGATCCGGGGCCGGGCCCCGACACCGCACCTGAAGGTGTCCGTCGCCTGCTCGGCCGGGTACAAGGCCGTGGGGACGCTGGTCTACGCGTGGCCGGACGCCGCCGCGAAGGGCCGCGCCGCGGCCGCCATCCTGCGCAGGCGTCTCGACCGCCTGGGGCTGACCTTCGACCGGGTGCTGGTCGAGCTGGTCGGCTGGGATGCCACCCACGGTCCGCTCGCCGGCGAGCCGCCTCCGGATATCCCCGAGGTGCAGCTGCGCATCGGCGTCAGGAGCCCCGATCGCGAGCCGGTCGAACGGTTCACCCGCGAGATCGCGCCGCTGGTGCTCACCGGCCCGCCCTCCGTGACCGGTTTTGCCGGGGGACGGCCGCGCGTGCAGGAGATCGTGGCCTACTGGCCGGCGCTCATCGACCGCACGGTTGTCGAGCCGCATCTTTCGGTTGAGTTTGTCCAGGTATGAGCAGAGACACTTCCACCCGCAAGATGGCGAGAGTGCCGCTCCTGGACCTCGCCCACGCCCGCTCCGGCGACAAGGGGAACACGGCCAATGTCGGTCTGATCGCCTACGAGGACCGGGACTATCCCCTTCTTGTCGAGAACGTCACCGCGGAGCGCGTAGAAGAGCATTTTGCAGGCATGGTGGAGGGCCCCGTGGAGCGTTTCGAACTCGACAACCTGGCCGCACTCAATTTCCTGCTGCACGGCGCACTGGACGGCGGCGGCACAGTGTCCCTCATGACCGACGCGCAGGGGAAGGTCTTCAGCACCGCGCTCCTGAGGATGGAGATCGAGGTGCCCGACGAGGTTGCAGCCCGCGTGCGGGGCAGGGGGTGGCTGCCGGCAACGCGAGGCAATGTGCGATGACGGCCAGCCCCGTGCTTCGCAGCGACACCGACGACGGCGTCACAACGCTCGTCCTCAATCGGCCGGAAAAGCGAAACGCGCTCGCTGCCGCCATGGTGGAGGAACTCCTCCGTCTCCTCGCCGAGGCGGGGGCTGATCCCGATGTCCGCGTGGTCGCGCTGCGAGGCAGCGGCCGGGACTTCTGCGCCGGAGCGGATCTCGGGGAGATCGCCGCCTCGCAGTCGAAGGGGACGGAGGCCGGGTTGGCGGATGCCCAGCGCCTCGGCGAGGTCTTCCTTACCATGCGACGTCTGCCCCAGCCTGTCGTTGCCGTCGTGCAGGGGCGCGCGCTCGGCGGAGGCTGCGGGCTGGCCACCGCGTGCGACCTGGTCCTCGCGCACGAAGATGCAAGCCTCGGATACCCGGAAGTCCACCTCGGCTTTGTGCCGGCCCTGGTGATGTCCATCCTGAAGCGCAAGGTAGGGGACTCCACTGCCTTTGAGCTTCTGCTGCGCGGGCGGGGCATCACGGCGAGGGAGTCGGCGTCGATCGGCCTGGTCAACCAGGTCATCCCCGGCGACCGCTTCGAGAGCACCGTCGAGGAGTACCTGGCCGCCCTGGCCACACGCCCGGCCACGGCTGTGGCGCTCACGAAGCGACTCTTCCATGGCCTCGACGGCGTCTCCATCGAGGATGCCATCTCCCGTGGCGCCGAGGTCAACGCCCTCGCCCGGTTGACGGAGGACTGCAAGCGCGGCGTGGCAAGCTTCCTCGCCCGCAGCAGGAGCCGCTGAACACGTGTTTCGCGCATCCAGGTCACGCCGCGCCGAAGACGACGCATACGTTGTGTGGAAGGTGCGCCTCTTCGCGCTGGGAGCCGCGCTCGCCATCGCCGGCATGGCCCTGACCGTCCGCTGGCTGGTCTGGGCCGGCATCGCGGCGCTCGCAGCGGGCCTGGTGCTGCGACTCCTGCCGGCCCGGGACTGATACTCCGGAGCCGTCGCCCCCGCTCACGGACGGACGCGGCCGAGCGCGCCGAACCACCCGGCATCGCCATCCGCATCCCGCGTCGGAGCCTCACCGGGACCCGCGCAATCAGTCCCGTTTGACCATTCCAGCGCCCCCCTCACGCGGTTTTCTTCTGCGGTGTGAACGGCGAACACGATGAAGCGGTGGTCCACGAGGGCGCCCGGGCCGTCCTCCGCGAGAAGTTCGGCTTCGACGGATTCAGGCCCGGCCAGGAGCGCCTGATCGCCGGCGTGCTGTCGGGCCGCGACACCCTTGGCGTGCTCCCGACCGGCGGCGGCAAGACCCTCACCTACCAGCTTCCGGCCTTTATGCTGGACGGCCTGGTCGTCGTAGTGAGCCCCCTCATCTCGCTGATGCAGGATCAGGTCGATCGGGCCTGCCGCCTCGGTCTCCGCGCGGTGTCCCTCACCTCCCAGGACCCCGCGGACGTCCAGCGCGAGAGTCAGCGCGCAATCGCCCAGCAGCGCCTGGACCTGCTCTTCTGTTCCCCGGAGCGGCTCGAAGCAACGAAGCTCCGCAACCTGCTCGGCTCGTCACCCGTCTCGCTGATCACGATCGACGAAGCCCACTGCATCTCCGAGTGGGGCCACGAATTCCGCCCCGCCTTCCGGCGCATCCGCCGCCTCCGCTCAATCGTCAAGGCACCCGTTCTCGCGGTGACCGCCACGGCGACCCCCGCCGTGCGCGAAGACATCGCGCGGGTCCTCGCGATGCGCGATCCCGTCAGGGTCGTCACCTCGTTCGACCGCCCGAACATCCGCTGGCTGGTCGCCCGGCGGCACCCGGGTGCGGAGCGAATCCGCGCCATGGTCCGGCTGATCCGGAGAGCCCCGCCCGAGTGCGCGGAGCGCGCGCTCATCGTCTATGCGCCCACCCGGCGTCAGGTCGTCAGCGTGCGGCGTGCCCTCGCGAGCCAGGGCGTCATCGGGGACGCCTACCACGCCGCCCTCCCCAAGGAGGAGCGCCAGGCCGTGCAGCACCGCTTCATGTCGCGGCAGTCGAACGTCGTGGTGGCCACTTGCGCCTTCGGCATGGGCATCGACCGGGGCGACGTGTGGGCCGTATTCCACTACGCCTACCCCGGATCCCTCGAGAGCTACTACCAGGAGGCGGGCCGGGCCGGGCGCGACGGCGAGCAATCGATGGCGCTGGGATTCGTCCATCGGGACGACTGGAAGGTGCCGGCGGCCTTTCTCGATCGCGCGTATCCGAAGCCCGCGGACGTGCTCCGGGTGCTGAGGCGAATCCGCGGCAGACGCAGCACCGCCCGCGCCACGCCCTCGAGCCTGACGGGAAGCGGCGGCGCCAACGTGCCCCACCTGAAGTGGCTGATGCGCGGCGGAGCGGTGGATCCGGCCCCCGATTTCGCCACCTGGATCGACAACTGGCCTGATGGCGAGGCCGACGGTCCGCCCGCCATCCGGGGTCCGGCCATAACGGTCACCGGCGACGCCCCCGACCTGACCCCCCTGGAGTCCGCGCGCCGGCAAGCCCGCGACCGCTTGCGAGCCATGCAGCGCTACTGCGGCCGCCGGGGATGCCGGAGACTGGCGTTGTTGCGTTATCTTGGAGAAACCGTCGAGTGGCGCTCGTGCGGCTCGTGCGACAAATGTGAACGGTCGCGTTTCCCTGATGGATCCATACCTCCAACAAAACCATACCGACCTTAAGGCCGATGTCCGGCGATTCGCGCTCAAGGCCATCGCGCCGATTGCACGGGAGATCGACGAATCCGCCCGCTTCCCGTGGGAGAACGTGCGGGCCATGGGCGAGCGCGGATGGTTCGGCGTCCCGGTGCCCGTGGAGCTGTCCGGGATGGGGCGGGACTACCTGAGCTACATCCTCGTCGTGGAGGAGCTGGCCCGGCACGACGCCAGCCACGCGATCACCGTGTCCGCGCACACCACGCTGGCGATGTCGCCCATCGTCGGTTTCGGCAGCGAAGAGCAGAAAGCCCGCTTCGTGCCGCCGCTAGCGTCCGGCCAGGTACTCGGCGGGTTCGGCCTCACCGAGCCAGGGGCGGGCTCCGACGCGTCCGGCACCCGGACCGGGGCGACGCGCACGGACCGTGGCTACACGATCACCGGCAGCAAGATCTTCATCACCCACGGAGGGGTCGGCGAGATCTTCGTCGTGACCGCGGTGACGGACCCGGATGCGGGCGCTCACGGCATCACGAGCTTTATCGTCTGCAAACCGACCGTCGACGTGGATAAGGCGATCGAGGTCGGCGTCGGTCATCGACCCTCGCTGCCGTACAGCGAAGGCGTGTCCGCGGGGGCCAGGGAAGACAAGCTCGGCTGGCGCGCGTCGGACACGCGGCAGCTCTTCCTTCAGGATGCCCGGGTTCCCGACGAGCAGCGGCTGGGCGCCGAGGGGCAGGGCTTCACCAACTTCATGAAGACGCTCGACGCGGGCCGGATCGGGGTGGCCGCGCTTTCCCTCGGCATCGCGCAGGGCGCATTCGACGCCGCACTCGACTACACGACCCGCCGGCGGCAGTTCAACCGCCCCGTCTGGGACTTCCAGGACGTGCAGTTCGGACTCGCCGAACTGGCGGCCGAGATCCAGGGGGCGCGCCACCTCACCTATCACGCAGCGTGGCTCAAGGACCGGGGTCGCCCCTTCGCGAAACAGGCGGCCATGGCGAAGCTCGTTGCCGCCGACCTCGCCGCGAAGTCGGCCCGCGTCTCGGTCCAGCTCCACGGCGGAGCGGGGTACACATCGGATCACCCCGTCGAACGCATGATGCGCGACGCCAAAGCCTGCGAGATCGGCGAGGGGACCCCCGAAATCCAGAAACTGGTAATCGGCCGACACCTGCTGAAGGAGGCAGCCCCGTGACGGAACTCGCGACTGCGAGCCGGCGGGACGCCTCCGGCGGTGCGGCACTCACACGCGATTCGGCGGCTGGAGAGATCTTTCCCGCGTCCGCTGGCCGGTCTGCGTTCCATGCCCGCATTGGGCAGGTGCGCAGCCGGGGCCGGGCACGGGACCGCATCTCCGGTCCCGAACGACCATCGGAGATTTGCATTGAAGAGAGAGATTCTGATCAGCGCCTCGGACGAGGAGTCCTGGGTGGCGCTCAAGGAGAACGGCGGGCTCACGGAGTTGATGTTCGACCGCCCGGACCAGACCCGGCATGTCGGTGACATCTTCCTGGGCCGCGTCGAGGCGGTCCTGCCGGGCATTCAGGCCGCCTTCGTAGACATCGGCGAACAGAAGGCCGCGTTCCTTCACGCTTCGGACCTCGTGCCCGAGGAGGAGGACGGTGGCGGCCGAAACGGTTCGCGCGGCCGCAGCCGCAACACGACCCCGATCCAGAACGTGCTCAGCAAGGGCCAGAAGGTTCTGGTCAAGGTCACCAAGGACGCGATTTCCACCAAGGGTCCCCGGGTCACGATGCAGATTTCGCTGCCCGGGCGCTTCCTCGTGTACATGCCCGACTCGAACCACGTGGGGGTCAGCCGCAAGATCGACCACCGCGGCGAGCGCGGCCGGCTGCGTTCCATGGCCAGGAAGATTGTAGCCGATCACTCGGGCGGAGTCATCGTCCGCACCGCCGGTGAAGAACTCACCCCGGAGAAGCTCGCCAAGGAGTACAACCACCTCCGCGGTCAGTGGAAGGCCATTGGCAGGAAGGCCGCGAAAGCCGATCCGCCCGCGCTGATCCACCAGGAGGCCAAGCTGATTTCGGGTGTCATCCGCGACCTCTTCACCAACCGGTTCGACGCGGTCACCATCGACAACCGGAAGGCGTACGAACAGATCCTGCAGTACGTGCGCACGTTCGATCCGGATCTGCTGGACCGGATTCACTTCTACGATTCGCGAACCCCGCTCTTCGATCACGCGGGAATCGAAGAGGCGATTCAGCGGTCCTTCCGGCGGCAGGTCGATCTGCCCTCCGGCGGCCATGTGATCATCGAGCAGACCGAGGCTCTGGTGTCGATCGACGTCAATACGGGGAAGTTCACGGGGAAGAAGAAGGATCCCGAAGACACCATCCTCAAGACCAATCTCGACGCAGCCAGAGAGATCGCCACACAGCTTCGCCTGCGTGATATCGGCGGCATCATCGTCATCGACTTCATCGACATGGAGTCCCAGGAGAACCGCAAGCGGGTGCTGCACGAGCTGCGCAGCCACCTGGGACGGGACCGTGCCCGAACCCGCACGTGGGAGGTCTCGGACCTGGGACTGATAGAGATGACGCGCCAGCGCGTGCGTCCCTCCCTCCTCCAGTCCCTCACCGAGCCGTGTTCCGCCTGCGCGGGGACCGGACACATCTGGACCGCGCCGACCCTCATCCGCGAAATCGAGCGATGCGTGCACCGTGCCGCGGCGGCGGGCGACGAAAAGGACCTTCTGGTCCGCGTCCATCCCAGGGTCGCCCTTCAGGTCATGGAAGCGGAGCCCCGCTTCCTGCGCAAGCTCTCGAAGAAGACCCGGATGCAGCTGGACCTGCGCGACGACCCGCTCATGCGCCAGGACGAATTCAGGCTCCTCGCCGGCCGCGCACAGGTCGACGTGACCGCCAGGTACAAGGTGGCCTAGCGCCTTGCACGACGACGCGCCCCGGCACGCTCGGCGGCTCTCGAACCGGGACAGGCCACCGGCCGGCCGCACCGCCCCTCACACAAGGAGAAACCCATGAAGTCGCGCATGCCCGCGCCGCGGAAGACCACCGCATCGGTATTGCCCCTGCTGGCGTTGCTCGCCGCCTCGGCGGTTCCACTCGCCGCGCAGGAGCCTGTCATCATCCCGGCCGACGTCCCGGCCCGGGTTCAAGCGCTTCCGAGTCTGCGCGAGCAGGCGCTTGAGCAGCAGCAATGGCTCGAGCTGCGCGTTGGAAGGGTGCTCCCCAGGCTAATGGAGGAGTACGGCGTGCGCATGTGGATCCTGTCGATGCGCGAATACGCCGAGGATCCGGTATTCCGGTCGATCACTTCGCCCACCACCTTCGCCGCGCGCAGGCGCTCGATCTACGTCTTCACCCTCCAGGACGACGGCACGGTCGAACGGCTGGCCCTGGGCGGGACCAGCCAGGGCGGCGTCTTCGAGGCGTATCGGTCCACCCGGCCCGCGCCGACGCAGCCGACCGCCGAGCTGGTGGGCAACGAGCAGTGGCGGCTTCTGCGCGAGCTGGTGGAGGACCGCGATCCGGAGAACATCGTCCTCAACATCGATCCCGTGTGGGCTTTTTCGGACGGCCTGCACGCGGGCGAGCGCGAGGCGCTGGAGGAGGCGCTGGGTCCGGAACTGCTCGGCCGTGTGAAGCGCGAGCCGCGCCTGGCCATGAACTACATCGCGCTGCGCCTTCCCGAGATTATGCCGCGCTACCGGAAGATCCAGGAGACCGTCCACGCGGTCATCTCGCAAGCGTTCTCGAATGCGGTGATCACGCCGGGCGAGACGACCATCGAGGACGTGGAGTGGTGGATGCGCCAGCGCGTGCGCGACCTGGGCTACACGGTCTGGTTCCAGGCCAACGTGGACGTCCAGCGCGCGGGCGAGGTGCCTTCGTCCGGCCCCACGGTGATCGAACGCGGTGACCTGCTCTGGACCGACTTCGGTGTGGTGGCGCTGAATCTGCACACCGACACGCAGCATCTGGGCTATGTGCTGAAGGAGGGGGAGACCGGCGCGCCGGCCGGCCTCTGGCAGTGCCTTGCCAATTCGAATCAGCTGCAGGACATACTTATGGAGCACATGGAGCCCGGGCTCAGCGGCAACACCATCCTGGCCAACACGCTGGCGCAGATGCGGGTCGAGGGGATCAACGGGACCGTCTACACACACCCGATCGGGGACCACGGGCACGGAGCGGGGCCACTAATCGGCCGGTGGGACGGGCAGGAAGGCGTGCCGGTGCGGGGCGACGCGATCCTGTTGCCGTCGACCTGGCATTCGATCGAGCTGCAGGCGACGACGCCGATCCCGGAGTGGGGCGACAAGCCGGCCAGCTGCCGACAGGAGGAAGAAGCCTACCTCGACACCGAGGGTGAGCGGCACTGGGTCTTCCGGCGCCAGGATCGCTTCCACCTGGTCTGGTAGCGCGAGCCGCTGGTTCGCAGCAGGCCCTGTGCTGCTGGACCCCCGGGTCCCGTTCAGGCTCACTTCCCGTTGGACAAGACTCCAGCTTGACCGTTACAGCACGTTTCGCAAGCTTTAAATGCTGCGCTGCATCGCGGCGCCGAACGACAGAATCACCACGCGGATGGCGGAATAATCATGTTTGCGGTTTTCAGGACCGGCGGGAAGCAGTTCCGGGCAGAGCCCGGCGCGACTTTGCTGATCCCCTCTCTCGACGCCGAGCCGGGGGCGACGGTGACCTTCGACGATGTGCTGCTCGCCTCCGCGGAGGACGAGGACGTCACCGTCGGCACACCCACGGTCGACGGCGCCAGGGTCACCGCCGAGGTCATCGCGCATGACCGCACGAAGAAGATCACCGTCTTCAAGCGGAAGCGCCGCAAGGGCTATCGTCGCAAGCAGGGCCACCGCCAGGGCTTTACGGTGGTGCGCGTCGCCGACATCGTCGTCTAGGAGGAGGATCCGATGGCTCACAAGAAAGGCGTAGGGTCGTCCAGGAACGGACGCGACAGCAATCCGCAAAGACTTGGTGTGAAGCGCTTCGGCGGCGAACACGTGGTGGCGGGTAACATCCTCGTCCGCCAGCGGGGAACCAGGCTGCACCCGGGCAACAACGTCGGCCGGGGCAGGGACGACACTCTGTTCGCCACCGCGGACGGCGTGGTCAGATTCGAGAATCTACGTCGCCGCAAGGTCGTTTCGGTCTATCCCGCGGCCAACTGACACGCCGCCAGCGTCAACACACCTTCGGCCAATCCGGCCGGAACTGGAGATGCAACGTAGGCGCCGCCGGGTGTGATGGAGGTGCAACGGGGGTGCGATGGGGGCGAGTGGAGGCGCAACGGGGGCGTAGCAGGTCGCGCGGGAGCGCCGAAGGGGGTGTTTTTCGGTCTCAAACGGCCCTTTGGCGGCTGATTCGGCAACAATTCCTTGCATTCGGCAGGAAACCTCTTGCGCCGCTCCTTGCGGAGTGTTAACCTATCATCCCGCGACGAAAAGGGGGTCGGGCCGAAAGGACCGGAAACCGAAAGTTGCGGGGGGTCCGGAAGGGCTCTCGAAGGGGGAAACCCTGGAGAGGAAGCGATTCGGACCGACGCGCCGAGGGTGCCGGAAACGGGACCGGAGGCGAGCGCGGTGCCGAGTTCGGCGGAGGCCGCGACGGCTGCAAGGTCGCTGGATGCAGCCGAGACCCAGGAGACTGGGGGGCCCGGACGGCGGAGACGCCGGAAGGGTGGGAGAGACGGGGAACCGGCCGTCGCACATGACGGCGCCGAAACGGAGCTTCCCGGCTCGCCAGCGAGACGAAGCCCCCGCGCGGGTGGTGTGCTGCCCGCCGGGGGCTTTCTCTTTGCCCCTGTTCCAGGTCGCCCTACGGCAGGCTATCCGTGAGTACGCGCGCCGCTTTTTCGCGGGAGCGTGCGCCGCTGTCAGGAAGTGCCGGGCGCCTTCCCCTCCTCCGACGGCGCGTACTGCTGGACTCTCGACGACGACATGATCTTCCAGATCAGGTTGCGGATGAGTTCCTCGTCCAGTCCCGCCGCCCGCGCCATCTCCGCCGCGCGCCGCACAACCGCCGCTTCGCGTCTGGGGTCCGTCACCGGAAAACCCATGTGCGCCTTGACCTTGCCGATCTCCCGCACCAGGCTGCGCCGGCGCGCCAGGGCCTCGATCAGCTCGCGATCGCACTCCGAGACCTCGTCGCGAAGCCGCTCAAGCCGTTCCAGTAGCCCCGCGGCGGCGCGGTCCAGTCCCTCGACCGTGGCATCTGCCCCCGATCCCGCGCCCTGACCCACCCCCGAATCAGACACGGACATACCCGTCCACGTGCTCTTCGTCCTGCGGCTTGCCGGCAAGCGTCACGCCGAGCAGCACCGGGATGTGCACCGCGAGCCCCAGGATCCCCTCATGCATTCCGAAGGGCTTGAGCTCCGGATTGAGGAAGAAGAAGACGGAGACCGCGGAACCGGCCAGCAAACCCGCGATCACTCCCCGGGTCGTCGCCCGCCTCCAGTACATCGCGGAGAGCAGTGCGGGCATGAACTGGCAGATGATCCCGTACGAAGCCAGCAGTAGCTCCACCAGGGAGAACCCCTCGTTCAGCGCAAACAGATACGCAGCGGCCCCGACGAGGACCACCAGCACCCTCATCAGCGCCCTCTGCGCCCGGTCGGAGAGCTTGAGGAACGGCTGCACCCCATCCTCCACGGTCACCGAGGCCGCGCCGTGCAGCAGCGCGTCGCCCGTGGACATCGAAGCCGAGAGCGCACCCGCGCAGAAAAGGCCCACCACCAGCGCCGGCAACTCCGAGCGCAGGATCAGGAAGGGGAGGATGAAGTCGGGCTGGTCCGGAGCCTCCGGGAATAGCACCCCGGCGAACCCGATCAGAAAGACCGGGATCAGGAACAGCTGGAAGGTCGGAAAGAGGATCACCGTACGGCGGATCGTGGCGTCGTCGCGCGCCGTGAACGCCTTCATGAACAGGTGCGGCCACATCGTGAGCCCGATCGCGCTCGCCAGAATCGCGGTCGAGTATCCCCCCCAACTCCACGCGGCGCCGCTGCCGTCGAGGCCGGGGAGCGACAGCAGTTCCGGCCGCTCGGCGAGGATCTGCTCGAACATCGGTCCCACGCCGCCGTAGATCTTGTTGGGCAGATAGATCCCCAGAGCCCAGGCGATTCCGACCATGAACACGCCCTGGAAAGTGTTGGTCCATCCTACCGCCGACACGCCGCTCGTGAGCACGTACAGCATCACGATCCCGTAGGCCAGCGCCGCGCCGGCCCACAGCGGAATCGCCCCCTCGGTGACGGCCTCGATGACGATGCCCGCGCCCCGCATCTGGATGGTCACGTAGGGGACGAAGGCGGCCAGCGTGAGCACGGCCATCAGCAGCGACAGCCCCCGCGACGGGAAGCGTCCCACCAGCAGCTGCGACTGCGTGACGAAGCCGAACCGCCGCCCCAGCGCCGCGGCCTTGGGTCCCATCGCATACCAGGGCGCCATCCCGAGCACCCCGTAGGTGAGGATGTAGAAGGCGGCCGCGCCCCGCGAGTACGCCCACCCGGGCCCCCCCAGGAAGGCGAAGGCGGAGAACACCGTCGCGCCCGTGATGAAGTACATGACCAGCAGGCCGAAATCCCGGTCGCCGGCGACGTATCCCTGCACGGACCGGGACGCCCGCCGGCCCGCTAGCAGCCCGACGCCGAGCGTCGTGGCAAGGTAGACGAAGATGATGATCGTGATGAGCGTGGATCGGTCCATCAGCCGTCATCCCCCGCGCGGGCGGACGATGCCCGGATGCGCGCCGCGTCGAGCCGCCAGAGAACGACCAGACTGCCGAGGACCCACGCCGCGCACCAGACCATCTGCTGCGGGAGCCCCAGGATGAAGGGCGTCGGGTTGTTCACCATGGCCTGGACCGGCCACGTCACCGCGGCCGCGAAGAGGATGTGGTAGGCCCAGGCGATTCGGTGCCAGGTGTGAAGGGGCATAGGGCGGCGTTCCCGCTGCTGTGAGGTCCGGATCATGACCGGCTACGATTCTAGGCCGTTGAGCCTGCGGAGGCGAGAGGGCCGGCTGCGCTCACTCCCGGAACCGTGGCCGTCGCTTTTCGACGAAGGCCCCCTCCGCCGTCACTCCCGGAACCGTGGCCGTCGCTTCTCGACGAAGGCGCGTACGCCCTCGCGGCCGGCTTCCGACGCGAAGGCCTCCAGGAAGAGCTCCTTCTCGGTCTCGAGCCCGTCGGCGAGGTGGCTTTCATGCGCCTCCCGCACGGCCTTCTTCACCAATTGCAACGTCACCAAACTCCAGCGGGCCATTCGGGCGCCGAGTTCGCGGGCCTTGTAAAGGTGTCCGCCCTCATCCGTCAGAAACTCCACCAGACCGATCCGATGCGCCTCGGCCGCGTCGACGAAATCGCCGCAGAGTCCGATCCGGAGCGCCTGCCCCGGGCCGACGAGGCGAGCCAGCCGCTGCGTGCCCCCGGCGCCCGGAATCAGCCCCAGGCGGATCTCGAACTGGCCGAAGCGCGCGGTGGTGTCGGCGACCCGGATGTCGCACGCGAGCGCGAGCTCGTTGCCGCCCCCCAGGCAGAATCCGTGGATGGCGCAGATGACCGGTTTGGGGAACTCGGCGAGGGCGTCGTAGACCCGCCGGTGGCGGTAGACCTCCCGCTGCTCCTCGGGGGTGCGCGCGGCGAATTCGGCCACGTCGGCCCCGGCGACGAAAGCCTTGTCGCCGGCGCCGTGCAGGATGGCGACCTTGACGTCGGCGCGGCCGGCCAGGTCGTCGAAGGTTTCTGCGAGCTCGGTGCGGACGGTCTCGTTGAGCGCGTTGAGTTTGTCGGGCCGGTTGATCGTGATCTCGGCGATTCCGTCGGCGACGGAGAGCAGTACCGTCTTGCGGTTCATGGTTCGATGCGCCTGCCGCAAGACGACATGCCGATCGATCGTGGAAGCGTCTTGCACTTCACGGTTCGTCCTCCCAGTCGTAGAATCCGCGGCCCGTCTTCTTGCCGAGTCTGCCTGCGGCCACCATCCGCTCGAGCAGGGCCGGGGGGCGGAACGCGTCCGAGGCGAGCGTGGCGTGGAGGTAGCGGGCGATCCCGAGGCGCACGTCCAGGCCGACCAGATCGGTGAGGCGGAGCGGGCCCATGGGGTGGCGGTATCCGAGCACCATGGCCTTGTCGATATCTTCCGCGGACGCGACGCCCGCCTCGACCATGCGGATGGCCTCGAGACCGAGGACGATGCCCAGGCGCGATGAGGCGAAGCCGGGTGAGTCGGCGACCACGATGGGTTCCTTGCCGAGCCCCTGGACGAACCAGTGGCAACTGTTGAGCGTTCGGAGGTCGGTGTGTTCGCCCCGCACGATCTCGACCAGGGCCATGATGTGGACGGGGTTGAAGAAGTGGAGGCCGAGGAAGCGGCCCGGCCGGTCCAGTCCGGCTGCCATGTCGGTCACCGAGAGCGACGAGGTGTTGGTGGCGAGGATCGTCCGGGGCGGTACCGCGGCCTCGACCTCGGCGAAGATCCGCTGCTTGAGCGCCATCGCCTCCGGGACGGCCTCGATCACCAGCTCCGCGCCCTGGACGGCTTCGTTCAGCGCGGCGGCTCCCGTCAGGTGCGCCAGTGCCCCGTCGCGGGCCGACTCCGCCACCTTGCCCAGGCGCACGCCCTTGTCCAGGGTCGCCTCGATCCGGGCGAGGGCGCGCTGGAGCTGCGCGGCGTCGATGTCGCACAGGACGGTCTCGTGGCCCGCCATCGCCGCCACCTGCGCGATGCCGTGGCCCATGGTGCCGGCACCGATCACGGCGACCTTCCCGAGGGTCACGCCGGCCATTGGTCCCGTACCCCGCATCGGCTGCGGTCAGCCGGCGCCGCAAACGCCGCAATGGCCGGCATCGGACCCACTCCGGCAATGGCGACCATCAGCCCCTGTCCACGACGGCCGCGATCCCCTGGCCGACCCCGATGCACATCGTGGCGAGGCCGAGGCTGGCGTCGCGGCGCGCCATCTCGTGCACCAGCGTGGCCAGGATGCGCGCGCCAGAGCATCCCACCGGGTGGCCCAGCGCGATCGCGCCGCCGTTGACGTTGACGCGCGCGGGGTCCAGCCCGAGTTCGCGGATGCAGGGGATCGCCTGCGCGGCGAAGGCCTCGTTGAGTTCAACCAGGTCGAGGTCGTTCGCGGCCATCCGGAGACGCGCCAGGCAGCGCTGCGTCGCGGGGACGGGGCCGATCCCCATGCGGTGCGGCTCCACCCCCGCCACCGCCGCCCCCCGAATCGCCGCCATCGGTTGGAGGCCGTGGGCGCGCGCCGTCTCCGCTTCGACCACGAACAGGGCGGCGGCGCCGTCGTTGATGCCGGACGAATTGCCGGCGGTGACGGTGCCGTCCCGTGCGAAGACGGGGCGGAGCCGGCCGAGGGCCTCGACTGTGGTGCCGGGGCGGGGGTGCTCGTCGCGTGTGACCAAGACGGGGTCGCCGCGTCGCTGCCGGATGGTGACCCGCACGATCTCGTCGTCGAACCGCCCGGCCTGGATCGCGGCGGCGGCCTTCGTCTGGCTGGCCGCCGCGAAGGCATCCTGCTCCTCGCGCGTCACGCCGAGCTCGCGCGCGACCACCTCGGCCGTCTGCCCGAGTCCGATCGTCCATTCGTCGGGGAGCTGCGGGTTGGTGAAGCGCCACCCCAGCACCGTGTCGGCGACCTCGGGCGCGCCCCGCGTGTAGCCGCGCTCGGGCTTGAGCATGACGAAGGGGGCGCGGCTCATCGATTCGACGCCACCCGCGATGAAGGCGTCGCCCTCGCCGGCGCGAATCGCGTGAAAGGCGCTGGCCACGGCTTGCAGGCCGGAACCGCACAGCCGGTTCACCGTCTGGCCCGGGACCTCGACGGGAAGGTCTGCCCTGAGCAACGCCATTCGGGCCACGTTGCGGTTGTCTTCGCCGGCCTGGTTGGTGCATCCGAAGATCACGTCGTCGATGCGGGCGGCGGGGAAGGGGTTGCGGTCGAGGAGGGCGCGAATGGTCACCGCGGCCAGGTCGTCCGGCCGGACCGGCGCGAGCGCCCCGCCGTGGCGTCCGATGGGGGTGCGAACCGCGTCGACGATCCACGCTTCACGCATGGAGGACCTCCGCAACGCCGCCACGGCCCGTTTCCCCAGCGTGCGACCGAGACGTTCGGCGCGTTCGCGCGACCCAGCCCGCACGCTACCGGTCCAGCGCCACCCAGACGCTCTTCACCTGGGTGTACTTCTCCAGCGCCGACTGGAAGCCCAGGTCCCGCCCGAAGCCGCTCTCCTTGTAGCCGCCGAAGGGGGATGCGGGCGAATACTGGTTGTAGGTGTTCACCCAGACCGTCCCCGCGTCGATTTCGGCGGCCATGCGGTGGGCCTTGCCGATGTCGCGGGTCCAGACGCCGGCCGCGAGCCCGTAGAGCGAATCGTTGGCCTTGGCGACCGCGTCGTCCACATCGTCGAAGGGGATGACCGCCGCCACCGGGCCGAAGATCTCCTCGCGGGCGATCGCCATCGCCGGGTCCACCTCGCTGAAGACGGTGGCGTTCACGAAGTTCCCGCGGCCGTCCACCTTCACCCGGTCGCCCCCCGCCACCAGGTTGGCGCCGTCCCGCCGGCCGCTCTCGATGTAGCCCATCACGCGGTCCAGCTGCTCCTCGCTCACGATCGCTCCCAGGCGCGTCGTGGGGGCCATCGGGTCGCCCACGGGGGTCTTCGCGGCCAGTCCCTTCAGCCCGTCCACGAACTCGTCGTGCACCGCGCTCTCCACCAGGATGCGGCTTCCCGCGGCGCACACCTCGCCCTTGCCGTAGAAGACCCCCATCGAGGCCCCCTTCACGGCGCCGCGCAGGTCCGCGTCGGCGAAGACGATGTTCGGGGACTTGCCGCCCAGTTCCAGCGAGACCTTCTTGAGCGTCTCCGCAGCCTCGCGCATGATGATCCGACCCACCTCGGTCGAGCCCGTGAACGAGATCGCGTCGACGCCCGGATGCCGTACGAGCGCCGCGCCCGCCGTCTCCCCGAACCCCGGCACCACATTCAGCACGCCCGCCGGGAAGCCGGCTTCGGCAGCGAGTTCCCCGAAGCGCAGCGCGGTCAGCGGCGTCTGCTCGGCGGGCTTGAGCACCACCGCGTTCCCGCAGGCGAGCGCCGGCGCCACTTTCCACGCCGCCATCGACAGGGGGAAGTTCCAGGGGATGATCGCGCCCACCACACCGACCGGCTCGCGCAGCGTGTAGTTGAGGAATGGGCCGGCGACGGGGACCGTGTCGCCCTGCACCTTGTCGGCCAGCCCAGCGTAGTAGCGGAGCACGTTCGCGACGCTCGGCACGTCGATCCGGCGCGCCTCGAAGTACGGCTTGCCGTTGTCCCGCGTCTCCAGCAGGCCCAGTTCGTCGGCGTTGGCTTCGACCAGGTCGGCCAGCTTCCACAGCAGGCGCGACCGCTTGTGCGGGTTCATGCGGCGCCACCTGTCATCGGCGAAGGCCGCGCGCGCCGCCTGCACCGCCCGGTCGATGTCCGCCGCCCGCGCCTCGGCCACCTCGGCGATTGTCTCTTCCGTGGCCGGGTTGACGGTCGCGAAGGTGCCGCCGTCGCCGGCGTCGGTCCATTCGTTCCCGATCCAGAGGCGGGTGCGGATCGTTTCGGTCATGGTATGCTCATTCGGTCGCGGTCATCAAGCCGTGGCCATCTCGGGATCATTCGCCGGACACAACCCGGCGTCAGCTGCCCGAAAAGTCAGCCATGCGCTTTTCGACGTAGGCGTTGAGCCCCTCGCGGGCGTCGTCGCTGGCGAAGAGCTGCTGCTGCAACTCGCGCTCCAGAGCCAGCGCCGTCTCGAATGGAATCTCCGCGCCGGTCTGAACCGAGCGCTTGATCAGGCCCACGGCCTTCGACGCGCGCCCCGGAGGACAGAACCCCCGCGCGTAGTCCAGCACCTTCTCCATGAACTCGTCCAGGGTGTCGGTCTCCCACACGTCGTTGACGATGCCGAGGTCCTTCGCCTGGCCGAAACCGAAGGTCTTGCCCGTCGTCATGAGTTCGATTGAGCGCGACTTGCCGACGAGGCGGGTCAGGCGCTGGGTTCCGCCGGTACCGGGCAGCACGCCCAGGTTGACTTCGGGCAGACCGCACATGCTCCGTCCCGCACGGGCGACGCGGATGTCGGCTGCCATGGCGATCTCGAGTCCGCCGCCCACGGTGTGTCCGTTGAGCGCGGCGATGGTCAGCTTCGGCGTGTGCTCGAGGCGGTTCAGCGTCTCGTTGGCGTGCAGGCAGAAGCAGTACTTGAAGCCGGTCGTCACCTTCGAGAGCATCCCGATGTTCGCCCCGGCGGAGAAGAATTTCTCGCCGTTGCCGGTGAGCACGATCACGTGGATGTCGTCGGCGAAACGAGCGGTCAGGATCGCGTCGTCCAGCTGCCGCATCATCTCGTGCGTGTAGGTGTTCGCGGGAGGGTCGTCGAGGGTGATCAGGGCGACGCCGCCGCCGGCGTCCGCGTAGCGAACGAGAGTCTTTTCGGCCATTTTGCGGGTTCCAGGGGTAGGGGTGTTCAACCCAGAAAGATAACCCCAACCCCCGCGCGGGTTACATTGGATCCATGAAAACATCCGGACACGCGATCTGCGTGGCAGTGGCGGCGGTCTTCCTCGGCGGCTGCCACGAGACCCTTACCCAGCTGGAACCACAGCTCATCGCTCCGGCGACCTACCCGGCGCTGGTCTTTTCGAGGTCGTTGCCGGAACTCGGCGACATCGTTCGCGGGCCGGATCAGCCCCCGGACTTCGGTGGAGGCGATGCGAGTGCGGGGGCGGAGGCGCTCGTGTCGCGATGGGACGCTTCGTGGGACCGCAGGCCCGGGGAGGGCAGGGCGCTGCGGGAGGCGATCTACCGTGCCGTTGCTTCGGGGGCCGCCGAACTGGCCGAAGCCGCCGCCCGATCGATGATGGACGAGGTTCGCCAGGCGGTAGTCGAGGCCGGCATCCTTACGCGGGATCTTCCGCCCCACCTCGCGGGTCCCCTGGACGACGCGCGGCGCTTCATCGACGAGGCCGAACGGGCACGGGAGGCCGGGGACACGCCCGAATGGGCGATCGCCGGCTTGAGAGCGGCGGACGCGCTGCGCGAAACCACACCGCGAAGGGTGGCGCTCCGGTTGCTGGCGGCGGCCGAGGAGGCGATGGCGGAGGCAGCGGCCACGGTCGTGCCGCCTGGCGCCGTCGAGGCGGATGGGGGCCGCCCCGCCGCACAACGCGATGAAACCGCTCCGCTGACCCGCGCCGACGAACTCATTCGCTGGACCAGGGCGGCCATCGCATCCGGGGACTACGTGCGTGCGATACAGCGCGGCTACTATGCGTGCCGTCTTCTGGGTGCCGCGCCGGAGTAGGCGGCTCTCCGGGCGGGCGGCGGATGGCCTGCGGGCTTAGATTGAAACCGGGATCTCCCGCGTAGAGTTCGTATTGCAGTTGGCCACAACGAGTTCAAGAGATGAGCGCCATGGTTGGGATTTGTCATTCGGGCCCGGTCCGGACGGGGCCGCTCGCCGCGGCTCTGCTCGCTCTCGCGGGAGCCGCGGCAGCGCAGGGGGCCGCCGGCCAGGAGGAGAGCGCCCGGCGCGAACAACTCGTGCGCGTTCCGCTCACGGGCGTGGTTGAAATGGGCCTGGCCCCTTTCATCGAGCGGACCCTGGACGAAGCGGCGGCCGCCGGGGCGAGCGCCGTGGTGCTGGACATCGAGACTCCCGGCGGACGGGTGGACGCCGCCGAGCGGATCACCAACGCGATCAGCCGGGCGGACGTCCCCGTCTACGCATACGTCAACATGCACGCCTACTCCGCCGGAGCCATGATCGCGCTCGCGACCGACCGTGTGCTGATGCAGGAGGGCGCGGTGATGGGCGCGGCCACTCCGGTCGACGGCAGCGGGACGAAGGCGTCCGAGAAGATCGTGTCGGCGATGCGGGCCCAGATGCGCGCTCTTGCCGAGGCCCACAGCCTCGATCCGGCGATCGCCGAGGCGATGGTGGACGAGGAGATCGCGATCGAGGGCGTGGTCGAGACGGGCAAGCTGCTGACGCTCACCGCGGGCGAGGCGGTCGCGCTCGGCTACGCAGAGAGCGTCGACGGGTGGGACGAGGTGCTCGCCGCCATTGGGGCGGAAGCGGCGACGGTCGTGCAGGCGGAGGTCAACTGGGCCGAAAGAATCGTCCGCTTCTTCACCAATCCGGTGATCGTACCCTTCCTGCTTAGCCTCGGGTTCCTGGGCCTGATCGTCGAGGTCAAGACGGCGGGCTTCGGGCTGGCGGGGATCGCGGGGCTGCTGTCGCTCGCGCTGTTCTTCGGGTCGCATCTGCTGATCGGACTCGCCGGGGCCGAGGATCTCATCCTGGTCACCGCCGGGCTCGCGCTCATTGCGGTGGAGGTGTTTGTGATCCCTGGATTCGGGATCTTCGGGATCGCGGGCATCGCGGCCCTCCTGGGCGGTCTTTTCATGGCCCAGGTTGGAAGCCTTCCGACCCAGGAGGACTTCGCAACGGCGGCGGGCGTGCTGAGCGCGGCTGCCCTGCTGGTGGTGTTGACCGGCTGGGTGTTCCTGCGATCCATCGTCCGCAACCGCAGGCTCGGCCGCAGCGGAATCGTTCTGCCCGAATCCACCGACCGCGAAGGCGGCTACACGTCGGCCGATCTCCGTCCCGAACTCGAGGGCGCCGAAGGAGTGGCGATCACGGCGCTCCGACCCACGGGCGTCGGGCTGTTCGGGGACGAGCGGCTGGACATTATTTCCGAGAGTGAGTGGATCGAGTCGGGCACCCCCGTCCGCATCGTGAGTGCGGAGGGGTACAGACACATCGTCCGAGCCAAGCGTTCGAACTGACAACGAACCAGAACCAACAACAAACCAGACCCCAAAGGATCTCCTGCAATGCTGCTGACTTTTCTGCCACTTATCGCGATTGTTGCGGCCGTACTCCTGTTGGTATGGGCGGTCCCGGTACGCCTGTGGATCGAGGCCAGGTTCTCCGGGGTGGCTCTGGGCCTCGGCAATCTGGTCGGCATGCGGCTGCGGAAGGTGAGTCCGCCCGCCGTGGTCAGGCCCCTGATCGCTTCCACCAAGGCGGGGCTCTTCCTCGACGTTTCCCACCTCGAGGCGCACTACCTCGCGGGCGGGAACGTCGATCGCGTCGCGCGGGCGCTGATCAGCGCCGACAAGGCTGCGATCGATCTGCCCTTCCAGCAGGCGGCGGCGATCGACCTGGCGGGCCGGGACGTGTTCGAGGCGGTCCAGGTTTCGGTCAACCCGAAGGTGGTGCAGACACCACGCGTGGCCGCGATGGCCAAGGACGGCATCCAGCTGATCGCGGTCGCCCGCGTGACGGTCCGCGCAAACATCAACCGGCTGGTCGGCGGCGCCGGCGAAGAGACCATCCTGGCGCGCGTGGGCGAGGGCATTGTTTCGACCATCGGCTCGGCGAACTCGCACAAGGCCGTGCTGGAGAACCCCGACGCGATCTCGAAGACCGTGCTGCAGAAGGGTCTGGACTCCGGTACCGCCTTCGAGATCCTCTCGATCGACATCGCCGACGTGGATGTCGGGAAGAACATCGGGGCCGAACTGCAGACCGACCAGGCCGAGGCCGACAAGCGCGTTGCGCAGGCCAGGGCCGAGGAGCGGCGCGCGATGGCGCAGGCACGCGAGCAGGAGATGACCGCCCGGGTGGAAGAGATGCGCGCCGAGGTGATCGCGGCCGAGGCGCAGGTGCCGCTTGCGATGGCCGACGCCTTCCGCAGCGGCAACCTGGGCATCATGGATTACGCCAGGTATCGCAACATCGAATCGGATACGACGATGCGGAAGGCGATCGCCGAGGGGGATTCGCCCGAGCAGCTGCCGGATAGCTGAGGGCGCAGACGTGGACATCCGCCTCTTCGTCGTCGTGATGGCGATCGCCATCATCATGGACATCATCGGCCGCATGGCCAGGAAGCGTGCCGGCGAACAGCAGGTTCAGCCGGGCGAGGAATGGGACATGCTGAACGCGCTCACCGAGCAGGCGGAGGAGCTGCGACGCCGCCACCGCGAGGCCCCGGGCCCCGGGGAAGCGCCGCCGCCAGGGGAGGTGCCGCCGCCCGGCGAAGGGCCGTCGCCAGGTGCAGTACCGCCGCTCGGTGCAGTGCCGCCGCGTGTGGACGCACCCATGGCTCGTCGGGAACAGATGATCGGTGGATTCGAGGTGTGGCCGGACGTGCCGTCGGCGCCGGCGCCTCCCGAGGTCGTTGAGACCGGGCCGGTCGTCGAGCCCGTTGCGGCGGAGCCGGTATTCCGCGACCGCACACCAAGGCCGCCTGTAGCGCAGGAGCCCGTATTCCGCGAGCGCTCCCCGAGGCCGCTCGTCATCCGGTCCGGGGACGGTCGGCTGTTGGACGGGGACCGGAGCCGGCCCGCGCGGCTGCCGCTTCCGCCTCGGCGCCGGCCCGCAAGGCGACCGGACGACAGACTCGGTCTGGGGACGGTGGGCGGCGTGAGGAATGCAATCGTGGCCCGCGAGGTTCTCGGGCCGCCCCTCGCCTTGCGCGACGGCGAGTCATGATCCACCCGATACGCCGAACGTAGACCTGCCTCCTCGGCAGCGGCGCGAACTCGCGAGGTGGCTCTCATGACGTTCGACATGGTCTTCGTACTGGTGGTTGCCGGGGCCTCCCTGGTGCTCTTCGCCATGGACCGCATCCGGCTGGACCAGCTGTCCATGTCGGTGCCGGTCGTCCTGCTGCTCGGAGGCGTCATCGAGCCGCGGGAAGCGTTCTCGGGGCTGTCCAGCGAGGCGACGGTGGCGGTGGCGGCGATGCTCGTACTCGGGCTGGGGCTTCGCAACACGGGGCTGATCGCGGCGATCGGCATATGGGCGCGCACGGCGCCGCTGGGCGGGAAGACGATGCGCATGTTTATCCTCTGCCTGCTCGCGGCCTTCCTGTCGCCCTTCCTCAACAACACGGCGGTCGTAATCGTGCTGATCCCGGTCTTCGCGGCACTCGCCGAGCAGGCCGACGAGCCGGTCTCGCTGTACCTGATGCCGCTCTCCTTCGTGGCCATCATGGGAGGGACGGTCACGCTGATCGGGACCGCGACGAATCTGATCGTGCACGGGGAGGCGCTCGAACTCGGGTACGACGAGCTGACGATGTTCTCCATCGCTCCTCTCGGGCTGATCTCGCTCGCGGTGGGAATGCTGTACCTGTTCACCTTCGGGCGCCGTCTGCTGCCCCGGCGTGAGCAGCCGCCGGATCTGTCCAGCCGTTACGGCGTGCGCCGCTTCACGACCGAACTCGACATCGGACCCGATTCGCCCGCGGCGGGGCGGTCGCTTGCGCAACTGCGCTGGGGCGAGCGCTATCAGGTCACGATTCTGGGGATCGAGCGGCGCGGCCGCGTCATCTCCCTCCCGGCGGGCGAACGGGTGATCGAGCACGGGGACATGCTCTATGCGCAGGGGGCGGCCGAAGACCTCCTGGTGCTGGCCCGCGAACAGAAGCTCCATACCCCGAAGGACAGAATGCGCCTGGAGGCGAGCCGTGCCGTGACCGGCGGGCGCCTGGTGGAGATCATCGTCGGGCCCGGCTCGGCGCTGGTCGGGCGGACGCTCAAGGATGTCTCCTTTGCCCAGCGTCACGATGCGACCGTCATGGGCGTCCAGCACCACGGCGCCAGCTTCACCGACCGGATGGCCCAGCTGGAACTCTCGGTGGGCGACATCCTGCTGGTTCGCGGCGAGACCGACGCGCTCGAACGCCTTGCCGACGAGCCCGGCCTCATTCCGATGGCCGAAGTGGACCATCCGGTGGAGAGCCGGCCGCGCGCCGCATTCGCGGCGGCCATCATGGCCGGGGTAGTGGTCTCGGCCACCGTCGGGCTCTTTCCCATCTCCACCTCGGCCGTGGCGGGAGTGGCCCTCATGGTCTTCACCGGGTGTGTGCGGGTCAGCGAGATCTACGCGGAGCTCGACTGGATGGTGGTCTTCGTCATGGCCGGGCTCATACCCCTGGGGCTGGCGATGGAGAGCACGGGCGCGGCCGGCTGGATCGCGTCGGGGGTGGTGGGGGCCACCGCCGGACTGGGCGAGACGGGCATGATCGCGGCCTTCTATCTGCTCACGGCCGTCATGACCGCGGTGGTCGCCAACACCGCCACTGCCGTAATGCTCACCCCGGTGGCGGTTGTCGTGGCCCAGACCGCCGGACTCAATCCCTACGCCCTGCTGGTGACCGTCATGTTCGGCGCCTCGGCTTCGTTCGTCACTCCGTTCGGCTACAAGACCAACGTGATGATCTACTCGCCCGGCGGATACAGGTTCATGGATTTCGTCAAGGTCGGGGGACCGCTCAACCTGCTCCTGGCGGTCGTGGCCTCGATCCTCATCCCGATCTTCTGGCCGAGCTGACCGCGATCGTTCGCTCGCCCCGTCCGCTGCCCGGGCCGACTACCTGCCGAGTGCCGTGGAGGTGCGCCGCGTGTGCCGCCTCGCCAACTACCAACGCTAACCCACAGGCCTGACGATTTCGTACTGATTCGGAGGCTCGGCGCCCAGAAGGTGGCGCACGAAGTAGTCCCAGCGCCGGCGGATGAAGTAGGGCTCGTTCAGTCCGTGGGCCCGGTCCGGTGCCCAGATCAGGTCGAAATCACGGTTGGCCTTGATCAGTTCGTCGATCACCTGCACGGTCATGGCCGGATGGACGTTGTCATCCATGTCCCCGTGCATCAGCAGCAGCTTTCCCTCGAGGTTCGCCGCATAGGTCTTGTTCGCGGAGGCTTCGAAGCTGTCGGTTCCGGTGGAATCGGTTCGCGTCACCCCCTGGTACTTCTCCGCCCAGTAGATATGATAGCTGCGGTTGTCGTGGTTCCCGGCCCCGGAGACGGCCACCTTGAAGAAGTCGGGGAAGCGAAGAATGGCGTCAGTGGACGCGAACCCGCCGCCCGAGTGCCCGTAGATGCCCACGCGGTTTAGATCGATGAACGGGTAGCGCGCGGCGAGCTGCTTGATCACCGCGATGTGGTCGGGAATCCCGTTGTCGATGAAGTTGCCGTAGTAGTTGTCGTGGAACGCCTTGGAGCGGTGGGGCGTCCCCAGATGGTCGATCTGCACCACCACGAACCCCATCTGCGCCAGGGCAAAGTCCTCGCCGCCGCCCTTGAACGCCCAGGCGCCGACGCTGCCGACCTGGGGCCCAGGGTAGATGTGGGAGATGATCGGGTAGCTGGCGTTCTCGTCGAGGTCGGGCGGCAGGTAGAGCACGCCGTAGAGGTCGGTAATGCCGTCGCGCGCCTTTGCCGAGAACACCTCGGCCGGGGTGAATCCGATCTCCTCGAGGCGGGAGATGTCGGCCCGCTCCAGCTCCCGCACGATGCTTCCGTCGTCGGCGCTGCGCAGGACGGTGACGGGCGGCTCCTCGATTCGCGAGTACGTGTCGACGAAGTAGCGGCCGCCGGGCGAGAACACGATCTCGTGATGCGCGTCCTCGGGTGTGAGCAGCGTCAGGCCCGTGCCGTCGAACCCGACCCGGTAGACGTGGGCGTAGTACGGGTTCCTTCCGGGTTCGCGGCCGCGCGCGACGAAGTGGACGCGCTGGCGGGCTTCGTCCACATGAACGACCTCGCCCACCACCCACGGCCCCGAGGTAATCCGGTTTTTCAGGTTGCCCGCGCCGTCGAAGCGATAGAGGTGTCCCCAGCCGTCGCGCTCCGACCACCAGATCACGTCGTCGCCGCTCTCGGAGACGTACCACGACGGGGTGCCGCCGCTCGATCCGCCGCCCCGGTGCCCGAGCGAGACAAAGGTCTGGGTGGAGTCGCCCAGAATGACCCGCGAGGTGCCCGTCGCCGCGTCGATCTCGGCCAGGAACACCCGCTGGGAGCCACGGGTGAAGTAGTTGACGTGCAGCCTCGTGCCATCCGCGCTCCACGCCGAATCCGGAGCGGAGCCCGCGAAGGAGAGCTGATGCGGGGTCGGCCCCACCTCGACGCGGTGGTTGTCGGTCGCGCGGAGGGTCGGCGCGTCGCCGGAGGCCGCTCCGGTCTCCTCGAGGACAAGAATGTGTACGGTCGGCAGAGGGATCACCGAATCGCCGGGAAGCGCGTACGGCTGGGAGAAGTGGCGGGGGCGCTGCGGCGTGTACGAGATGTAGTGCATGTGCTCGACGTTGCGCTCGTCTTCCCGGGCGACCGCGATGTAGCGCGAATCGGGTGACCAGGCGATGGTCGGCGCGCGCGGCCCGGCCCCTTGGCGGATCTGGTTGGGGCTGGGCTCGTTGTAGCCGTACGCGTAGTGCTTCTCGCCGTCGGTGGTGAGCTGGATCGAATCGCCGCCCTCGGCGGGGCGCACATACACGTTGTACTGATGCGCGAACGCCTCCCAGCGCCCGTCGGGAGACTCCACGTAGGGCACTCGGGAGGCGAGTGTATCGCCGACGGTACAAGCGTACTGCACGATGTCGCAGACGAACCGCCTGCCGCTGGCCGCGAACTCGATCTCGCTCTCGGTGTCGCCGAAGCTGAAGGTGCTGAAAGGCAGCTTCTCGGGCACGTAGCTGGTGTCGTTTACGAGTGACATGGCGCTGGCCAGCCGGTAGTGGTCGAAGAGGCGCTCACGGCTGCCCGCGACCGGGTTCACCAGCACGAACTCATGGCCCGATCCCGTGTTGTTCCGATACCAGAAGCGATCGGTATCGCCGGTCTCCAGCCAGTTGGGATCGACCTCCACCCCGGCGATCAGCCGCTCGGTATTCCAGTTCAGGAAGCGCTCGGCGCGGGAGTAGTCGACGGTCTGGGCGATGGCAGAAGGCGAGCTGGCCAGCGCGGCGAGGAGGGCCAGCGCCAGCGTTGTGGCGGCCCGGTTGGGGCCGGAGGCAGCTTCCGGCATCACGGGTGCTGCCACGGCGGGCATTGGGGGCGCTGCTGCAGCGGCGGAGACGGGGGGTGGGGGGAGGTTGTACGACATCGGGCGCCTCGGGAGCATCCAGGGGGTTGCGGTCTTCGGGGGGTCGGACCGCCCGCGACCGCCAGGATAGTCCGCGGAGCAGGCGTGGAAAAGGCCAACTGCTACTCCTCCGCCAGCCTCCTCAGCACCGTTTGCAGGATGCCCCCGTTGCGGTAGTAGTCGAGCTCGACATCCGAATCCAGCCTCACAGTCGCCTGGAACGCGATCGTCGAGCCGTCCGCGCGGGACGCTCTCACGCTCACCCCACCGCCCGGCTCCGGCCCGTCGGCGATCCCGGTGATGTCATAGACCTCCGTCCCGTCGAGACCCAGCGCCTCGGCGCCCTCGCCATCCCGGAACTGGAGCGGCAGCACACCCATCCCCACCAGGTTGGAGCGGTGGATGCGCTCGTAGCTCTCCGCGATCACGGCCTTGACCCCGAGCAGCATCGTCCCCTTCGCCGCCCAATCCCGGGAGCTTCCCGTGCCGTACTCGCGCCCCGCAATCACGACCAGCGGCGTCCCGGCGGCGCGGTACCGCTCCGACGCCTCAAAGATCGTCGTCATCTCGCCGCTCGGCATGTGGACGGTGTAGCCCCCCTCCTTGTCCTCGAGGAGCAGGTTGCGCAGCCGCACGTTGCCGAAGGTGCCGCGCATCATCACTTCGTGGTTGCCACGGCGCGCGCCGAAGGTGTTGAAGCGGATCGGCGTCACGCCGTGGTCCTGCAGGTAGCGGCCGGCGGGCTCGTCGCGGGGGATCGCGCCGGCGGGCGAGATGTGATCGGTGGTGACAGTCTGGCCCAGCAGCGCCAGCACACGTGCCCCCTCGATATCCGCCAGAGGGGCCGGTTCGGCGGTCATCCCCTCGAAGAAGGGAGGGTTGCGGATGTACGTGGAGTCCGGGTCCCACTCGTAGAGATTCCCCTCCTCGGGCAACGGAAGCGCTCTCCAGTGCTCGTCTCCGTCGAACACGCTCGCATACCGCTGATGGTACATCTCGGGTCTGAGCGATTTGGTGACCGTGTCGCGGACTTCTTCGGGAGACGGCCAGATGTCGGCCAGGAAGACGGAGCGGCCGTCGGCGCCCTGACCGAGCGGCTCGTTGTAGAGGTCGATGTCGATGCGTCCGGCGAGCGCGAACGCCACCACCAGCATCGGCGAGGCGAGATAGTTGGCGCGGACGAGGGTGTGGATGCGGGCCTCGTAGTTGCGGTTGCCGGAGAGGATCGACGCGACGACCAGCCCATGCTCCGAGACCGCGTGGGCAACGGGCTCGGGCAGGGGGCCGCTGTTGCCGATGCATGTGGTGCAGCCGTACCCAACCAGGTTGAAGCGCAGCTGTTCCAGATAGGTCATGAGGCCCGCCGCTTCCAGGTAATCCGTGACGACCTGGGACCCGGGGGCCATGCTCGTCTTCACCCAGGGCCTGACCTCCAGCCCAAGTTCGCGTGCCTTCTTCGCCATCAGGCCGGCGCCCACCATCACCGAGGGGTTGGACGTGTTGGTGCAACTGGTGATTGCGGCGACGACGATGGTGCCGTCACCGATCTCCATCCGCTCGCCGTCCATCTCGATCTCGACGGTTCTGCGCCGGCTGGCCGCGACCGCCGCTCCGGTGCCCCCGCCGTTCGCGCCGCCGCCGCCCGCGCCGCCCAGGTCGAATCCCGCCGGGACCAGCGTCGGCAGATCCCTTCCGAAGGCGGGCCGCACGTCGGTCAGCGCGATCCGGTCTTGCGGGCGCTTCGGCCCCGCAACGCAGGGCTCGATGCTGGAAAGGTCCAGCTCGAGTGTCGACGTGTACTCGGGATCGGGGGTCTCGTCGGTGCGGTAGAGTCCCTGTTCGCGGGAGATCCGTTCGACCCGCGCGACCAGCTCCGGACTCCTCCCGGTCCCGGCCAGGTAGCGCAGCGTCTCGTCGTCGACGGGGAAGAACCCCACCGTGGCGCCGTACTCGGGCGACATGTTGGCGAGCGTGGCCTTGTCGGGCAGGCTCAACCCCGAAAGCCCGGCGCCGTAGTACTCGACGAACCGGCCCACCACACCGTGCCCACGCAGCAGCTCGGTGACCCGTAGCACCAGGTCGGTCGCCGTCGCGCCTTCCGGCAGTGCGCCCGTCAGCTTCACACCCACCACCTCGGGCAGGAGCATGTAGTAGGGCTGCCCCAGCAGAACCGCCTCGGCTTCGATCCCCCCGACGCCCCAGCCCACCACGCCAAGACCGTTGATCATCGTGGTATGGGAATCGGTCCCCACCACCGTGTCGGGGTACGCAAGGTGGACACCGTCGGCCGCCCGCCGGTGGATCACCGAAGCCAGGTATTCGAGGTTGACCTGGTGCACGATCCCCGTGCCCGGCGGCACCACGCTGTAGTTCTCGAACGCTTCCTGGGCCCAGCGGAGCAGGGCGTAGCGCTCGCGGTTGCGCTCGTATTCCCGCGCCACGTTCTTCTCGAAGGCGTACCCCGTGCCGAAGAAGTCGACCTGCACCGAGTGGTCGATCACCAGGTCGGCCGGCACCAGCGGGTTGATCTTCGCCGGGTTTCCGCCCATCGCGCGGATGCCGTCCCGCATGGACGCCAGGTCGACGATCGCGGGCACGCCGGTGAAGTCCTGCAGGACCACCCTCGTGGGCATGAACGGGAAGTCGGCCCCGGCGTTGGTCGGACTCCAGGCCGCCACGGCCTCGACGTGCTCCTCGGACACGTAGCCGTCGCCGGCGTTGCGAAGCACGTTTTCGAGCAGGACCCGGATGGAAAAGGGCAGCCTGTCCAGCGATGCCAGACCCGTCTCTTCAAGGCGTGGGAGCCGGTAGAAGGAGGTGGGTCCCTCCGGGAGGTCCACGGTGGCGAGAGCACCGAAGGGGTCTGTAAGGTTCGGCACGTCATCTGCTCCGGAAGAGGGGAGGGTCGGGTCCGCCGTACGGCCAGTCCCCTGTAGGATAGCGAGCCCATCCACCCAATAGAAGACGGAGGCGAACGTGAGTTTCGCGGGACTGGCTTTGCCGAGGTGCGCCTTCACCGCCGCGATGCTCAAGGGTTAGCTTGGATGTTCTTCCACCCAGCCGCCGAGGTGGCGGAACCGGTAGACGCGAAGGTCTCAAAAACCTTTGCCCTTGCGGGCGTGAGGGTTCGAGTCCCTCCCTCGGCACTCGTGTCGCTCCGTCCATGACACCCCCGAAGGAGGGGAATCCACCATGAATCTTAAGAAGCTGGCAGTCGCGGCCCTGTTGCTCGGGGGCGCGGCCCTGGTCGTCTCGTTCCGGCCTCCCGCGCCCGATCCCGTCGCGGCAGCCGATGCGGAAGCCGAAGTGGTCGTGTACAAGTCGCCCGACTGCGGATGCTGCGTGAAGTGGATCGACCACCTCGAGGCAGCGGGCTACACCGTGCGCGCGGAGGACGTCGTGGACATGGTCCCGGTGAAGCGGCGCGAGGGCGTGCCGATGGACCTGTCGTCGTGCCACACGACGATCATCGGCGACTATGTCTTCGAGGGGCACATCCCGGCGCGGGTCATCACCGACTTTCTCAAGCAGGGTCCCGATCTCGCCGGCCTCGCGGTTCCGGGGATGCCGATCGGGTCGCCCGGCATGGAGGGGTGGAATCCCCAGCCGTACGATGTGATCGCCTTCGATCGCGAGGGGAACCGAGGGGTGTTCGAGCTCATCGAACCCTGACGAATCCCTTTGTAGGGCCTGCATCCTTTGATACAATAAAGGGCTGAACAGCCCATTTGATGCCTGAAATCCCGGCCCCGACCGGCACCGGAGACGAGATGTCCCAGAACGCCCCCCGAGACACCCTGACGATCACCGACAACCGTACCGGCCGCAACTACGAGGTCGATGTTCACGAGGGCGATGTGATCCGAGCCATGGACCTGCGTCAGATCAAGGTCCAGGACAGTGACTTCGGAATGATGGCCTACGATCCCGGGTTCACCAACACGGCGTTCACGATCAGCCGGATCACCGACGTCAAGGGAAGCAAGGGCATCCTCGAGTACCGCGGCTACCCCATCGAGCAGCTGGCCGAGCAGGCCACCTACCTCGAGGTCGCCAGCCTGATTCTGAACGGGGAACTCCCGACCCGCGAGGAGCTGGACGAATTCGTGCACAACGTGACCTTCCACACCTACGTGCACGAGAACGTCACCACGATCCTGCAGGGCTTCCGCTACGACGCCCATGCGATGGGCATGATGATCTCGACCGTGGCGGCGCTCTCGACCTTCTACCCCGAAGCCACGGAGATCGATGACCCGGCCAACCGGCGCATCCAGATGATCAGGCTGCTGGCGAAGATGCCCACCCTGGCCGCCTTCGCGTACCGGCACCACAAGGGGCTTCCGTACGTCTACCCGGAAAACGGCCTGTCGTACACGGCCAACTTCCTGAACATGCTCTTCCGGATTGGGGGGAGGGAATACAAGCCCAACCCGGTGCTGGAGCGGGCGCTGGACGTCCTCTTCATCCTCCACGCCGACCACGAGCAGAACTGCTCCACGACAGCCATGCGCGTCATCGGCAGTTCACGCGTCGACCCGTTCTCGGCTATGGCCGGTGCGATGGCGGCGCTCTACGGCCCGCTGCACGGCGGCGCGAACGAAGCCGTGCTGCGCATGCTCACCGAAATCGGTACGCGCGACAACATCCCCGCCTTCATGGACAGCGTGCGCAGGGGCGAGCGGCGCCTCATGGGATTCGGGCACCGCGTCTACAAGGCGTATGACCCCCGGGCATCGATCATCAAGCGCACGGCTGAAGAGGTTTTTGAGGTCACGGGCCGCAACCCGTTGCTGGACATCGCCTTGGAGCTGGAGCAAATCGCGCTCCAGGAAGAGTACTTCATCAAGCGCAACCTGTATCCCAACGTCGACTTCTACTCGGGGCTGATCTACCAGGCCATGGGCTTCCCGGTCGAGCTCTTCCCCGTGCTCTTCGCCATACCGCGCACGGTGGGCTGGCTGACCCAGTGGGAAGAGATGGTGGTCGACCGCGAGCAGAAGATCGCGCGGCCCAGGCAGGTCTTCAAGGGCTTCGAGCGCCGGGACTACGTGCCGATCGAGGTTCGCTGAGGCGGACGTCCTAGGAAACAGGCCTTCTTTCGGTCGAGTACTTGTCGAACCAGCCCTTCACTGTGGTGATCTTCGATATGCCGTGCGACGGACGGCCCCAGATGCCGTGGGCTTCGCCCGGCACGCGCACCAGGACCGCGTCGACTCCAAGCAGCTTGAGCGCCTTGTAGTACTGCTCGGACTCCGACATCGGAGTGCGCCAGTCCTCCTCGCCCGTCATGATGAGCGTCGGGGTCTTCACACTGCCCACCACCGAGAGCAACGACCGGCTCTCGTAGTGCTCCACGTTGTCCCAGGGCATCCCCGGGAACCAGTACTTGACGGCCACGGGGGCCATGTCGGCGGTCAGTGCGAAGCTGTACCAGTTGATGACCGGATAGAATGAGACGGCGGCCTTGAACCGGTCGGTGTTGCCGATCATCCACGCGGTGAGCACGCCGCCGCCGCTGCCGCCGGTGACGAAGAGGTTGTCCTCGTCGATGTAGCCTTCGGCGATGACTGCATCCACGCCCGAGTTGAGGTCGTAGAAGTCGTCGCCCGGGTAGGCGTGGTGTATGAGGTTGCCGAACTCTTCGCCGTAGCTGGTGCTGCCGCGCGGGTTGGTGTAGAGGACGACGAAGCCCATGGAGGCCCAGAGCTGCTTCTCTACGTCGAAGCGGTCGCCGTAGTTGGCGAAGGGCCCGCCGTGGATCTCGAGGATCAGCGGATACTTGTTGGCGGGGTCGAATCCCGGCGGCTTCATGATCCAGCCCTGGATGGGCAAGCCGTCCTTCGATGAGTCCCACCAGATCTCCTCGACCGAGGCCAGGGTCTTGCCGGCGAAGAGATCGGCGTTCACGGAGGTGACGAGGCTCGGCTGCTGTCCGGGCCGCCCCACGGCGACGTCGCCCGGCAGGTCCGGCCGGCTGGTCGAGTAGGCGAATGAGCCGTCTGCGGCCACGGTGTAGGATACGCCGAACCCGCCGTATGCCATGAACCCGCTGCCACCGTTCTCGGCCACGACTTCGTAGCTGCCATCGAGCCGGAACAACGCGAGTTTCGTGTTCCCCTCGTCGTCGAAGAGGCCGAAGATGCCCTCGCCGGTGGGCGACCAGCGCACCTGGTACACGGTGCGGTCCAGAGAACCGCTGACCACCCTGGAGCCCGTCCCGTCGCGGTTCATGACGTAGAGGCGGGTGACCTGGTAGCCCTGATAGCGGTCGTCGTAGCCGAGGTAGGCGATCCGGCTGCCGTCCGGCGACACGGAAGGCGAGTTGTCCGGCCCGCGCCGGTCGGTGAGCGTCCTTACGGAAGCGTCCGCCAGGGAGATCTCGTAGATCTCGGAGTCCATCCATTCCAGATCGCCGTCTTCCCGCAGGTTGGCGTCGACGATGATCGCGTCCGAGGATGGTGCCCATTCCGGTCCGCCCCCCGGCGCGGTGAAGAAGCCGGAGGTATAGCTCTGGTCACCGGTCGTGAGCTGCCTCGGTGTGCCGCCCTCCGAGGGGATCACGAACAGGTGCCACGCACCGGTGGGAACGTCGCCGATGCCGTCGAAGCGGAAGACGATCTCGTCGGTGTACTTGGCCGGCTCCGCCCACTGTGCTCCGGGCGGAGGCGCGGGCATCTGACCGACGGTCAGCGGTGCGGCGGGCACGAGCTTGTTGAACGCGAGGTGGGAACCGTCGGGGGACCAGGAAAGCCCGGTGGCCGGATCCGTGAGGTTGGTGATCGCCGCCGTCTGCCCCGACGCCACCCAGTGCATGTAGATCTGCGGCAGGCCATCGCGGTTGGACATGTATGCGATTCGGGTTCCGTCCGGTGACCAGCGCGGACTGTTGTCCAGGAACTTTCCGGTCGTGAGCGGCCGGTGTTCCCCTCCGTCGCTGCCGACAAGCCAGAGGTTGGAGTAGTTCATGTCCGTCATGACATCTGCAAACTGCCGGACATACACGACCCACTCGCCGTCTGGCGATATCCGGGGATCGCTCGCGTATTCCAGATCGAATACATTCATTTCGGTCAGCCGGTCGGTCTGGGCGGCGAGCGGCGTCGCGAGGAGGGCGAGCATCAGGGAGGGGAGCGAGGCGAATCTCATGGGGACCTCCGGGCGGCGATGTAGCGTGGCGATGTAGCGTGCATTGGATCGGGAGCGCCATCAAGACGGGAACGACTTGAGCGCGCGAGGTGTACAATCACTATTGCATGCGATCACTTCGGAACAGGGGCGGCCATGTTCGGGACCAATGGAAAAAGACGACAACGACAATTCGCCGGGCTCGTCCTGGCGCTACTTCTTCCCGTGGTCGGCGGATGTGTCAGCACCCCCCGAGAGACCGGGAACCCGCTTGACCCGGACGCGTTCGGGGAGGGCGAGGACATCGAACTACTGGTCCGGAACCTCAACTTCAATCAGGTGACCGTCTACACCGCCCGGGGTGGGACGTCGATGCGCCGCCTGGGCACCGTTCCCGGCAAGGGCGAGGCGACCTTCACCATGCGCTGGCACCTGCCCGACATTCAGCTGCGCGTGAGGCAGCTGGCTGGCGATGAATTCCTCACCGAGACCATCCCGGTGAGCCCGGGAGAGCTGCTGGAGCTGATCATTCAGGCCCGGTAGACGCGCGGCGCCCGAGTCGTCCGTGGACAATCCCCGTGTCTCGCTGCGGACGGCGAAGGGCCGGGGAAACGCGAGGCTGCTCGCGGCAAGCCGTGGTGAACAGAAGCGTTGCGGGGCCGATGCACGTCGGTCCGACGGTCCTCGGCGATCCGGCCCACGCACTTCTGGCGGCCCGTTAGGCCGAGCCACACATTTGTAGCGGTACTGAGTCTGCGCCGCTTTCGGATTCCCTCCGGCGGCGCCGGACATCTCGTTTCGTGGACCGCCTCCTGGAGAATCCGCCATGCGCACTCCCGCCCTCGCTGCTCTGATCGCCGCTGCCGTGGTGATCGGCGCCGGCCCTTCGGACCTGTCCGCCCAGCCGGCGCCGGGCCAGTCGCTCACGCTCGACGAGGTCATCGACATGGTCCGGGTCTCCGGGCCGAAGCTCTCTCCCGATGGCTCCCGCGTTCTGTTTGTCCAGAGCGAGCTCGACTGGGACGAGAACAAGCGCGAGAGCCGGATCTGGGTCGTCGGCGCCGACGGCCGGAACGCCCGGCCCTTCACGGGATCGACGGAAGACCGGTCCCCCGAATGGTCGCCGGACGGGCGTTGGGTTTCATTCACCCGGCCGGTGGGCGAAAGCGACAAGGTACGGCAGCTGTTCGTTCTTCCGGTCGACGGAGGGGAAGCCGTCCAGCTCAGCACCCACGTTACCGCGGTCGGGAGCTATCGGTGGGCCGAGGACAGCAGGTCGATCTTCTTCGTCGCCAACGACTCGCTGCCCGACGAAAAGGAAAAGGAGCGCAAGAATGGCGACGACGCGGTATTCATCGACGAGGGGCCGAGCGGCCAGACCCAGGGCTCCTGGAACGGTGTTTGGAATGTCGATGTGGAGCCCGATGGCGCACCTCACCAGGCCGAGCGCCTGACCCCCGGGATGCGGCGTGTCGGCGACTTCGCGCCGTCGCCCAACGGGAACTTCCTCGCCTACACCTACCGCACCGAAGGCCGAAGGAATGCGAGCCATCTGTCCGAGATTGCCCTGCTTGCCCTTGCGACGGGCGAGGAGGAGCTCATCACCGAGAACGATGCGCCCGAATCGCAACTCGCCTGGTCGCCGGACGGCGCGTCGATCACCTTCGGTGCGCCGGATCTCGAGATCTGGGACCTCGACCAGGGCAACCTCTACCTCTACGACATCCCGTCCGGCAGAATCACCCACCTGATGCCCGACACGGATGTCGACATGCGCGGGTATCGCTGGCACCCGGGCGGGCGGTTCATCGACCTGGTGGCGCTCGACAGAACCGACTCCAACCTCTACCGCCTGGACGTGCGTTCCGGCGAGCTCGAGCAGCTGACCGGGATGACCGGCGTCGCCTCGGCCGCATCCTACGACGCGCAGCACAACATGGCGGCGGTCCAGTTTGCGAATCCCCTCGAACCGGGCGACCTGTGGCTGGTGGACCTGGCCGACGGGGATCGGACCAGGCTGACCGAGGCGAATCCGTGGATCGCGGACAAGGACCTCGGCGAGCCCGAGGTGATCCGCTGGAACAGCCACGACGGACTCGAAATCGAGGGCATCCTGTATGTGCCGGAGGGCCGGACCGCGCCGGGAGCAACGATTCTGGAGATCCACGGCGGCCCGGCCGGCGTCTTTACGCGCGGCTTCGACTCGGACGCCCAACTGCTGCTGGCCGCGGGGTATGCGCTGCTGCAGCCCAACGTGCGAGGCTCCTCCGGGTACGGCGACGCCCTGCTGCGCGGCAACATGAACGACATCGGGGGCGGCGACTACCACGACCTCATGACTGGAGTGGATGCGATCATCGAGCGGCGCGTGGCCCACCCCGACTCCCTGGCGGTGAAGGGGTGGAGCTACGGCGGCATCCTGGGCGGGTGGACCATCACCCGCACGGACCGCTTCAAGGCGGCCAGCCTCGGGGCGATGGTCGCCGATTGGCCGAGCGAGTTCGGCGCGGGCTTCAACCACGATGTGGTGCGCTGGTACCTGGGCGGCGACCCCTGGTCGAACGGCGACTACTGGAGGGAGCGCTCCGCCTACACGCACCTCGACCGGATCACCACCCCGACCATCCTCTTTCACGGGGCCAATGACCGGACCGACACCATGGAGCAGTCCATGAACTTCTTCGCCGGACTGCGACATCTGGGCGTCGAGGCCCGCTTCATCCTGTTCCCGCGAGAGGGGCACGGGATCGCGGAGCCGCGGCATCGGCGGACGCTGCTGATCGAAGAGCTCCGCTGGCTTCACCAGTACGTCAAGGGACTGACGGATTGGCAGCCGCCGGACCGGCCCGATCCCGACGCCGCCAAGCAGGGAGTCGCCACGGTGTCGTGATGCGTCGCCTGCGCATCGCGCAAGACAGGGAAGACGACTCGTGATCCCCCAACAGATCATCGCGCGCAAGCGGGACGGGGAGGCGCTGGGGCTTGAGGAACTGCATGACTTCCTGACCGCCTATCTCGATGGCACGGTTGGGGACGACCAGATGGCCGCGTTCCTGATGGCGGTCTACTTCAACGGTCTTGCGCCGGAGGAGCTGGACACCCTTGTCACCCTCATGATCATCTCGGGCGAGATGCTGGAGCGCCGGGGAGACTGGCCGGGCCCAAGGGTCGACAAGCACTCGACGGGGGGTGTCGGGGACAAGACTTCGCTGGTGCTGGCTCCACTGGCCGCCGAGATGGGGATGGTGGTTCCGATGATGTCCGGCCGGGGTCTGGGACACACGGGGGGGACGCTCGACAAGCTCGAATCGATTCCCGGCTTTCGCACTCGCGTGCCCCTCGACGAGTTCAACCGCGTGCTCCGGCGGGTCGGGTGCGCCATGATCGGCCAGACGGAAGAGATCGCGCCGCTGGACCGCAGGCTGTACGCGCTGAGGGACGTTACAGCCACGGTCCCGTCGCTTCCGCTGATTACCGCGTCCATCATGTCGAAGAAGCTTGCCGAGGGACTCGACGGTCTGGTCCTGGATGTGAAGGTGGGGCGGGGAGCGTTTCTTTCCCGCCTCGGGGACGCGAGGGAGTTGGCAAGGGCGATGGTGAACGTCGGGACCAGGCGAGGGCTGGCGGTCACCGCGGTGCTCTCGGCGATGGACCGGCCCCTCGGCAGGGCGATCGGCAACGCGCTCGAAGTCCGGGAGGCACTGGGGTGCCTGTCCGGCGGCGGTCCCGGCGACTTCCGAGATCTGTGCGTTGAACTCGGCGCCGAGATGGCGGTGGCCGGCGGACTGGCGGCCGAAGTGGAAGAGGGGCGTGCGCGGGCGGCGGATGTCCTGGCTGGAGGCGGTCCCCTGGAAAGGTTCCTGCGGCTCGTGGTCGCCCAGGGAGGCGCGCTCGATCTCTCCAGGAGCGATTTCGGCTTGCCGACCGCTCCGCGCACAGCGGTGGTGACCGCCGGGGGGGGCGGTATTGTTGCGGCGATCGATCCCGTTGCTCTCGGTTATGGCGTCATCGCTCTGGGGGGCGGGAGGATCCGTCAGGATCAGGCTATCGACCCGCGCGTCGGGTTCGTGCTGCGCGTCGATGTCGGTGACCGGATGGCACGAGGAGACCCGCTTGCCGTGGTGCACGCCGCAACCCGGGAGGGGCTGGTCGCGGGGGCGGGTGCAGTCAGGGAAGCGGTGCGCCTGGCGGATGATGCCCCTGCGCCGCTGCCGCTCGTCATCGAGCGAATCGCGGGCTGATGCAATGCCCGGCGAAGGTGCGTGCAATCCGATCGGGCGCGCTGGAATGACTGGAGAGGCTCAATGAGAATCACGATTCTGCGGACGCTCCTCGTGACCGGGTCGGCGGTCCTGACCACCCCGGCGCCCGCCTCGGCGCAGGAGGCCGACGCCGTCCCTTCCGACCTGCCCCATTCCTCGGCCCGCCACGACTTCCGGATCACGACCGTCGCCGAAGGACTCGATCATCCCTGGTCGATGGCTTGGCTCCCGGACGGCACGATGCTCATCGTCGAGCGTCCGGGGCGGGTGCGCGTCGTCCGCGACGGAGTCCTCCAGCCGGAGGTGGTGAGGGGGTGGCCCGGCGTGTACCGGGACAGGGGGCAGGGTGGCTTCATGGACATCCTCCCGCACCCCGATTTTGCTCGCAACCGCTGGCTGTATCTGAGCTACGGAAAGCCCAGCCACGATGCTTCGGAGGGGGCCACCACGGTGGTCCGCGGGCGCTGGGACAACGGTCGGGTCGCCGACCTTGAGGAGATCTTCGAGGCCGACGCCTGGGGGGACAACAACAATCATTTCGCCGGGCGCATGGCCTTCGACCGGGACGGCTACCTCTACGTGGCCGTGGGTGACCGGATGGTGACTCCGAACATGATGGTCGACCATCCCGCCCTGGACCCGACCAACCACATGGGCACCATCGTGCGCCTGCACGACGACGGGACGGTGCCATCCGACAACCCGTTCGTCGGACGAGATGACGCCTTGCCCGAGATCTGGAGCTACGGACACAGGAACATCCAGGGGCTTGCCGTCGACCCCCTCACCGGAGACCTGTGGGCCAACGAGCACGGCCCGCGGGGCGGCGACGAACTCAACCTGATCGTCCGCGGAGGCAACTACGGCTGGCCCGTTGTCTCATACGGGATCAACTACAACGGCACCGTCTTCACCACGGAGACGGATCGCCCGGGGATGGAGTCGCCCCGCTTCGTGTGGACCCCTTCGATTGGCGTGTCGGGCATGATGATCTACCGCGGCGACCGATTTCCCTGGTGGCGGGGCAGCGCGTTCGTGGGCGGGATGGTAGGGGAACAACTTGCGCGCGTCACCCTTGCAGGCTCCGACGCGGTGAGCGTGGAGACCCTGCTATCGGGTGAACTGGGACGCATCCGTGATGTGCGCGAAGGACCCAACGGACTGATCTACCTGGCCCTCGAGCACCTCGAGGAACTGACCTCGGTCGTGCGGCTGGATCCCGTACCCAACGACATTGTCCGGCCGCGAGAGTGAGGCAGCCACGACCGGCCGATCGCGGGCCTCCTGACGGCCCCCAGTTACAGAATCCGGAACAGGATCCCTTCGTTCCTGAGCGCGGCCGCGAGCTCGTCCTTGCGCGGAGACGAAACCCTCAGCGCCGCGCCGCACTTCGCCCCGCCGTCGGGAGGCGCCGGCACGACCTCGGCCGGAATCGACTGCTCGCGCGCGACGTCCTCGGCCCACATCGCGTGATGGGTGGTGTCGAAGGTGAAGACGCTGGATCCTGGCTCGACGGTCATGGCGACGGTTCCTGAGACGGGAGTGGGCGGTTGACGGGTTGTGCCTGACGGTCGCAGAAGTCCGTCGGCTCGGTTCCCGGAAGATAGATCTCGTCGTAGGCATCTTCCATCGGGCACCACCTGGAGGCCAGCGTTCCCGTCCTGTTGTCGACCCTGCGGGTCGTGAGGCCCCTCGGCAGCGGCCAGGATTCCGGAATATCGAGTACCGGACCCGTGCGGGCCTCCTCTCCCGCGCCAGCGACCGAGGCAGGAGGACTCCCGTAGTAGACCCTTCTCATGAAATCGCCCCACACGGGCGCCGCAAAGCCCCCGCCGGTGGCCCGCTCGACAATCGATACGGGAAGATCCATCCCGAACCAGACGCCCGCCGCCAGATTGGGGGTGAAGCCCATGAACCAGGTGTTGCTGCCTTCGTTGGTCGTACCGGTCTTCCCGGCCGCGGGCACCTCGCGCGGCAGGTCCGCAACCACACGCACGCCGGTGCTCCCCGTACCCGATGCGACCACGGTCTCCAGCAGCGACACGGTCAAGCGCGCCACCAACGGATCGAGCACGCGCGTGCGTTCGGGCCTGGGTTCCCAAAGGAGCTCGCCGTCGCCGCTCTCCACCCTCACGATCGGGAACGGATGGACCCTGGTGCCGAGATTGGCGAGGGTGGAATACGCGGCCAGCATCTCGATGGGGATCACCTCGGCCGCTCCGATGGCGGTGGACGGGAAGCGCTCGATCTCGGTGCGGATCCCCAGGCGCGTGGCCATTTGACCCACGGCTTCCAACCCGACCCGCATTCCGACCTTGATGGCGACCATGTTGATCGACCGGGCAAGCGCGGTGCGCATCGTAATCGGGCCCATGAATTCGGGTTCGTAGTTGCTGGGCCGCCAGATCGTGCCGTCGACCTGGTCGAGCACGACGGGCGCGTCCGCGATCACCTCCGACGCGGGGATTCCGCTCTCGAGCGCGGCCGCGTACACGATGGGCTTGAAGGAGGACCCCGCCTGCCGGCGGGCCTGGGTCGCCCGGTTGAACTTGGAATGGACGAAGTCGCGTCCTCCGATCATCGCCCGCACGTGTCCCGTAGCCGGATCGGTTGCGACGAACATTCCCTGCACGTAGGGGATGTTGGGGATGTCGGCCGCGTCGGTACCATCTGCGAACTCTTCGTAGGTCGGGTGGTCGAATCCCGGCCACTCCTCGATCCGCGTCCACCCGTTCTCCATGGCCGCTTGAGCCGCGGCCTGCATGTCGAGATCCAGGGTCGTGTAGATCTCGAGCCCGTCGGTGTAGAGCTGGCTGCCGAATCTGTCCTGGAGTATTCCCCGGGCCCACTCGACGAAATAGGGGGCCTGCGCCCTGGCGCCGCGGGCGCGCTCGCGGGGCACCGGTTCGGCCTTCCACAGTGCCGCCTCGTCCCCGGTCAGGAATCCCTCGCGGGCCATCACGTCCAGCACGAGGTTGCGCCTCTCGACGGCTGCATCCGGGTTGTTGAAGGGGCTGTATCTCTCGGGGCGGTTCGCGATGGCGGCCAGCAGCGCTCCCTCGGCCGGATTCATGTCCACCGCATTCTTGCCAAAATAGCTCCGCGACGCCCTCTGAAGTCCATACCAGCCGTGAGCATAGCCGATCTGGTTGACGTAGGCCTCGAGGATCTGCTCCTTGCTGTAGGCGCGCTCCAGCTCCATCGCGACCTGCCACTCCTTGAGCTTGCGCAGGATCCGCTTTTCGAACCCGATGCGCTCGGTCCAGATGTGGCGGGCGAGCTGCTGCGTGATGGTGCTTCCACCCGCGCCGGACAGCGAGCGTGTGCGAAGGACTCCGAAGGCGGCACGGGCGATTCCACGAAAGTCGATCCCGTTGTGCTCGTAGAAGCGCCGGTCCTCGATCGCGATGAAGGCCTGCGGGACGTACGGGGGCAGGCTGGCCAGCGGCACCACCGTACGCCGCTGCTCGCCGAATTCCGAGATCAGCGTCGAGTCGCGGGCGTACAGCTTGCTCGTTTGCCGCGCCTCGAAGGTGTAGATCTGCGCCACGGACGGGCAGTCCGCACAGAGATTCCGCCAGCTTCCGATCGCCAAGCCGACGCCGCCGGCGAACAGAAACAGGCAGACGAGCCAGGCGTAGCGCGGCACTCGCACCTGCCGCATCGTCTTCAGCGCTGCCTTGAAGAATCCTGTTGCTGACTTCATGGCCTTGCGGTTCACTCCCGGCGGCTTCGAATCCACCCCAATCTAGCACCTTTGAATCGAGGCGGTTCTCCTTGACCTCGCCATCCAGGCCGACAAGCTTTACCCGCCCGCCTGATCCCGTGTTCCCTTCCGACGAGGCAAGGGCCCTGATCCGTTGCAGCGAAGTTGTCGTGCGCACCCTGACGGGCAGCTATCCGGTACGCGTCGGGGACGGAGCGCGGCACCTGCTTCCAGCGGCGGTGGCGGCGGCCGCTCCCTCAGGGAGGTGCGCCGTTATCTCGGACGAGCGCGTAGCGGCGCTGTGGTACGACCGGGTCGCCGAGCCGCTCGAGCGGGAGGGAATCGGCGTGGTGCCCGCGTTTTTCCCGCCGGGAGAGATCCACAAGAAGCGCGCGGCGTGGGCGCGCCTGACCGATGACCTGATCATGGCGGGCCTGGGGCGCGACAGCTGCGTGGTGTCGCTGGGGGGCGGCGTGGTGGGGGACATGGCCGGGTTCGTGGCGGCGACCTTCATGCGTGGAGTTCCGTTCATCCAGGTCCCCACCACCACGCTGGCGATGATCGATGCGTCCGTCGGCGGGAAGACCGGGGTGGACCACGCGGCGGGGAAGAACCTGATCGGGGCGTTTCACGCACCGTGCGAGGTGCTGGCCGATCCGACCTTCCTGACGACGCTGGACCCCGCTTTGCGGGCGGAGGGATACGCCGAAGCGGTCAAGCACGGGGTGATCCTCGACGCGGATTATGCTCTGTGGCTGGCCAGGAACGCCCGGACGCTGCTGGATGGCGACTCGGATGCGGTCGAACGCGCCGTGGTGCAGTCGGTGCGGCTCAAGGCCGAGGTAGTGTCAAGCGACATGCTCGAGGCCGGCCGGCGCCAGATCCTGAACTTCGGACATACCGTCGCGCACGCCCTCGAACTCGACTCGGGGTACACGCTGCCGCACGGACACGCCGTCTCGGTGGGCATGGTGGCGGAGGCCCGGATCGGCGAGGTGCGGGGGATCACCGCCAGCGGAACCTCCGAGTCGGTGCGCCGCCTGCTCGCGGCCTTCGATCTTCCCCATGCACACCCCTCCCTGGGCGACGCAGAGCGCATGGCCCGGTTGATGGTGCGAGACAAGAAAACCCGCTCCGGCATCGTACATATGGTGAAACTGGAGTCGTTGGGGCGCACCGGGGTCGGCGGCGAAACGACGGTTCCCATCCCCGAGGCGGAGCTGGTCGAGACTCTGGAACATCTGTTTGCGTGACCACGCGGTCGGCGATGCGCGCACGTTTGACTACTCGTGTCCAAGCGGCGAAGATAAGCGGGATTCGACCCACATGCCGTGCCGTGATGCCGGCTGGAGGATGAATGGCGCTTCTCGAGCGCGTCCACGACCTGACAATTCCATCGGCACTGACCCAGAGAGCCACTCGCAACCCCGGGGCTCCGTTTCTGCTCACGGACGATGCGGTTCTGACCTACGCCGAGGCCGACAGCCAGTCCGAGGCGCTGGCCGCTTCGCTGGCGAATCTGGGGATCGAGGCCGGGGATCGGATCGCCCTGGTCCTTCCGGCGTGTCCGGAGTTCGCCGTCACGGTCTTCGCCGCGGCCAAGCTGGGCGTGACGATCGTCCCGCTCAATCCTCGGCTGACCATGGCGGAACTGCGGTACATGCTGCGGCATTCAGGGGCGGCGTTCGCAGTCACGGCCGAAAACGCATTCGGAAACGACTATCTGCAGCTGTTCGAGGATCTCCTCGAGGAACTCCCCGACCTCAAGTACGTCGTTACGGTCGGCGAAGAAGACCTCTGGTACGACGACCAGATCTTCCAGTGGGAAGACATCCTGTCCTCGGGCAGCGGGCGCGACTTCGGCGCCGAGCCCCCGAACCCCGACAGCGTCTTCGCGATCGTCTATACGGAGGGGACCACCGGCAAGCCAAAGGGGGTCGAACTCACGCATCGCAACCTGCTGTACGCCGCAGGGGCCACGACCGAGGCGGCATGCCTCACGCCGGAGGATGTCGTGGTCGGAGTCGACGCCCTCTTTCACGTCTTCGGTCTGGGTCCGGGGCTCCTCGGCGCGGTGCTGGGCGGCGCGAGCCTGGTGCTCATGGACGGCCTGGACGCAGCGGCAACGCTCGACCTCGCGGACCGTTTTGAGGCTACCGTACACTACGGAGTACCCACCCTCTTCGCCATGGAACTGCCGGAGATCGCACGGCGAGGGCGCCCTCCCCGGTCGATCCGCCTGTGCCTTGGCGCCGGAGCCCCATTGAAAGACGATCTGGCCCGCCGCATCGAGCGCGCATACGGCGTGCCGGTGATCATCGCCTATTCCCTGACGGAAACTGCGTCCACTCTTTCCGTAACCCGCCCGGAGGATCCACCGGACAAGCGGATATTCACGGTGGGCAGACCGGTGGGCGAGACCGTTGTACGGGTGACGGAGGACGACGGAACCGAACTGCCGCCGGAAAGCTTGGGCGAACTCCGGGTGCGGGGTCCGGGCGTGATGCACGGGTACTACCGCCAGCCGAGGCGCACATCGGCGGTCATGGACCGGGAAGGCTATCTGCGGACCGGTGACCTGGGAATGGTCGACGAGGACGGATACCTGCACCTCGTGGGACGGCGCGAGGACGTGGTCATTCGTGGCGGGTTCAACGTGCACCCCAGGGAGATCGAGGACCGCATTTCGGCCCATCCGGCGGTCGAGGAGTCGGCGATCGTCGGCGTTTCCGACGAGATCCTGGGCGAGGCGGTCTGCGCCTGTGTGGTGCGCGAGGAGGGCGGCGTGGTCACCAGCGCGGAGATTCGTAACTGGTGTTCCGTCACTCTGGCCGACTACAAGGTGCCGGATCTTGTTACCTTCATGGAGGATCTCCCGCTCACCGGCACCGGCAAGGTATGGCGCCAGGAACTGGCCCGCCGCGTCTCCGCGGAGCATTCGGATGTGGTCGAGACGGAGCGCAAGGACATGCAGGACTGAACACGGAATGGTCAATCCCTATATGAAGGCCCCCCATGCCGATCCCGGCAGATTGCTGGCCCCGGATGCCCCGAACGCGGCGTTGCTCATCGACTTCGACAACGTCACCATGGGCATGCGGAGCGATCTGGCCAAGGAACTCAAGCACCTTCTCGATTCGGACATCATCAAGGGGAAGGTGACGGTCCAGAGGGCGTATGCGGACTGGCGCCGCTACCCGCAGTACATCGTCCCCCTTTCGGAGGCCTCGATCGATCTGATCTTCGCGCCGGCCTACGGAAGCTCAAAGAAGAACGCGACCGATATCCGGATGGCGATCGACGGCATCGAACTGGTCTTCATCCGGCCAGAGATCGGCACGTTCATCCTTCTCACCGGGGATTCCGACTTCTCCAGTCTGGTGCTCAAGCTCAAGGAGTACGGGAAGTACGTCATCGGGATCGGCATCCAGGAGTCGAGTTCGGACATCCTGGTGCAGAACTGCGACGAGTACTACTCCTACACCGCGCTGACCGGGCTCCACAAGGCCACCGGGGACGGTTCCTCGACCCCCGACGCCTGGGAGTGCGTGGAGGAAGCCGTCGGCCGCATGGCGTCCCGCGGGGACGTGATGCGCTCCGACCGGCTGAAGCAGGTCATCATGGAGTTGGCGCCCGGCTTCGACGAACGCAGCCTGGGCTTCAAGAACTTCTCCAAGTTCCTCGTCGAGGCGGCCAACAAGGGGCTGGTGAACATCCAGAGGGGCGAGAACGGCCAATACAAGGTCGCTCCGCGGGGTGGTCAGGCACCGGTTGCCGACGAGAGTTCCGCACCGGCCGCTCCGGAGTCTGCAGGAGATGGCGAGCGGCAGCAGGCCAGGGGCAGGCGCGGATCGCGGGTGCGTCGCCCGGCCGTGGAGCGGCCGGCGAGGGAGGGCAGGAAAAAGGCCGCGGCGGCAAACGCAAGCGCGGCCGTGGTGCGAGAGTCGCCGGCCAGGCCCGATCCCGAACCGGCGGTCAGGCTTCTCGTGCGCGCGGTCAGGGAGATGGGCGGCAATGATGGCAAGGCCGCGCGGGACTCCGATGTCAAGCGCAAGATGCTGGCCATCGAGAGGGGCTTCAACGAGAGCGCGTTCGGGTTCGGCAAGTTCAGCAAGTTCCTGCTATACGCGGAGGAGCAGGGGGCGATCGAGCTCAGGCGCGGCAAGGGGGGCAGCTTCGGCATTGTCGTCGGGGCCGGAGCCGCCGAGCCGGCAACGCCCGCGTTCGATGCCAGGGCCCTCGGGCTGCCGACCACGGACAGCTCGATCAAGAGCTATCTCGCGCATCGGTACAAGGGTGTCGGTGTGAAGACTGCGGAACGCCTGGTTGATCATTTCGGAGCCAGCGTCTTCGAGGTGATGCAGAACCAGCCGGAGCGGGTGAGGCAGGCGCTCTTCAAGGCCCGGGCGGAAAGCGTGCTGGCCAACTGGGCCGGAGACTACGGGAGGCGCCGCGCCGCGCTGGCGAAGCAGGCGCAGGCCTCGCAGCCGTCCGGACAGGGCAGGGCCAACGCCGGGGCTGCGGCCGGGGCCGGGAGGGAGACATCGGGCGGCGGCCGCCGGGACGGGTCGCGTGGCCGGCGGAGCGGACCCCATGAAAGAAAGGCCCGGCCAACGCAGGACCCGGCTTCCCCCACGATCGACGGGGACAGGGAAGAGGAAGCTGCAACTGCGGCGGGGGCGCCGGCCAGGACCGGACTTCGCGGCCTGTTCCCGTGGGGTCGCCGGTCCCGGTAGACCGCGTGGTGACGGGGGCGGGGGACCAACGGTCCGGGCCCGGCTCCTGGCTGCAAGAGCACCTGAACGGCGATGCCGCTAGCGTAGCCCGCCGCCTGCTGGGCACGACGATCCGGTCCACCGTCCACGGTGTAGAGACCCGCGGCGTCATCGTCGAGACCGAGGCCTATCTCGGCCTTGACGACCCGGCGAGCCACGCCCATGCCTCCAAACGGCGCACACCGCGCAACGACGCGATGTTCCGGGCCAGAGGCACCCTGTACGTGTACATCTCCTACGGCATCCATCACTGCATCAACGTGGTGACCGGCGAGGAGGGCGATCCGGCCGCCGTGCTGATCCGTGCACTGGAGCCGACGGGTGGACTCGGCACCATGGCCGTGCGGCGAGGGCGCGACGCCGACCTGTGCAACGGTCCGGGACGCCTGGCGCAGGCCCTCGGGATCACCATGCGGCAGAACTACCATGATCTGGCGCGGCCGCCGATCCAGCTTCGGCCTGGTGAACCGGTCGCAGACGCGGAGGTGGGCACGAGCGGCCGCATCGGGGTGTCCCGCGCGGCGGACTGGCCGCTCAGGTTCTTCGTGAAGGGGCATTCGGCAGTGAAGCCCCCGAGGTGGTAACTTTGTATCGATGAGCGACCCGACCTGGATTTCACTGCTTCCTCCCCTCCTGGCGATCGGTCTGGCGATCGGCACCCGCCAGGTCTACCTGTCCCTTGCAGGCGGGATCTGGCTTGGATGGATCATCCTCCTCGACTGGAACGTGGCCGCGGGGCTGGCGGAGACGATCGAGTCGACCGTGCGCGTGCTGGGGGACGACTACGACGCCCGGGTGATCATGTTCACCCTGGTGATCGGCGCGCTCATCGCAACGCTGTCGTCGTCGGGAGGCGTGGCGGGCTTCGTGGCCTGGCTGGAGCGCAACCGCTGGGTCACCAGCGGGCGGCGGGCGCAGTTTCTCGCCTGGCTGATCGGCGTGGCCATCTTCATCGAGTCGAACATTACCGTGCTCGTCGCCGGGTCCGTGTCGCGGCCGCTCTTCGACCGCTACCGCATATCCCGCGAGAAGCTGGCCTACCTGATCGACTCGACCAGTGCTCCGATCTGCATCCTCATCCCGCTCAATGCGTGGGGCGCCTACAATCTGGGCCTTCTCAACGAGCAGGGCGTAGATCAGCCCCTCGGCGTCTTCCTGCGCTCGATCGTTTTCAACTTCTATTCGTTCGCGGCGGTGATCCTCGCGCTGGCGGTCGTTCTGTTGAAGCTGGACTGGGGGCCCATGAAGCGTGCGGAGGCCCGCGCGGCCAAGGGCGAAGTGCTTGCTCCCGGCGCGACACCGATGATGGACGAGGGGGTCCTCAGCCACGACGAGGAGACGGCCATCCCGCCGCGGGCCGTGAACATGTTCGTCCCGGTTCTGGTGCTCGTGGCCACGATGCCACTGGGGCTCTGGATCACCGGGGGCGGCGACCTCAGAGAGGGCGACGGCGCGACCTCGGTGTTGTGGGCGTCGCTGGCCGGCCTCGCGGCGGCGTGGATCCTCCTGCTGGCCCAACGGGCCTACTCCATCGACAAACTGGTGCGGATCGCCCTGCGCGGCGCGGGCGGACTCGTCCCCCTGGCGCTTATCCTGCTCCTGGCCCTCGCCCTCGGCGACGTGACCGGCGTACTCGGGACCGGCGACTACGTGGCCGGAGTCGTCGAGGGAGCGCTCGCGCCGTCGGTCTTCCTGCCTCTGGTCTTCGTCGTGTCCTCCGCGATCGCCTTCTCGATCGGATCGAGCTGGGGGACGTTCGCGATCATGATCCCCATCGTGGTTCCGGCGGCCGCGGCCCTGGGGCTGGACCTGGCGCCCTTCCTTGCGGCCGCGCTCTCCGGTGGCATCTTCGGCGACCACTGCTCCCCCATCAGCGACACCACCGTGATATCTTCGATGGCGTCCGCCACCGACCACGTCGACCACGTGCGGACGCAATTGCCCTACGCGCTGACGGGCGGCGCGGTCGCGACCGTCTGCTTCGCCGTCGCGGGCGCCTTTCTGTAGCACCGCAGCGGCGACAACCGTGCCGATCACTCGAGGAGAGCCGTGAACATCACCGTGTGCGTGAAGCGCGTCCCCGATACCGCGACCCGGATCCGGATCGCGGAGGACGGCCGCGCCATCGTGCAGGACGGCGTGAAGTACGTTCTGAGCCCGTACGACGAGTTCGCCGTCGAGGCGGCGCTGCAGCTCGTGGAGGCGGTGGGGGAGGGAGAGGTTACCCTGCTCAGCTACGGACCCCCTGCAACCGCGGAGACACTTCGCTCGGGCCTCGCCCTGGGCGCCCACCGCGCCGTGCTGCTCACCGGCGAGCCCGACATGGACGGCTGGGCGACCGCACAGGTCCTGGCCTCGGAGCTGGCCGGCAGCGACGACGCCCTCGTGCTGTTCGGGATCAAGGCGGTGGACGACGACCAGCAGCAGGTGGGCCCGATGGTGGCCGAGTTGCTGGGGCGCCCCTGCGCGACGGCGGTGGCGGCGATGGACGTCGATGGCGGCGTGGCGACCTGTCGCCGGGCCGTCGAGGGCGGGCAGGAGGTGGTCGAAGTGGACCTCCCGGCCGTGGCCACGGTCACCAAGGGGCGGTACGAGCCGCGCTACGCGTCGCTGCGGGGGATCATGATGGCGAAGCGGAAGCCCCTGGTGGAGAAGCCGGCTCCCGAGGTCGAATCGGGACTCGCGCTGGAGAGCCTCGCCTATCCCCCGGAGCGCCCGGAGGGGCGAATCGTGGGGGAGGGAACGGATGCGGCGGCCGAGCTTGTGCGTCTGCTCAGGGAGGAGGCCAGGGTACTCTGATGGCTGACGTACTGGCCGTTGCCGAGGTGAGGGACGGCGTCCTTCAGAGCGTGTCCCGGGAGGTGGTCTCGGCCGCCCGCGCCATTGCGGACTCGCTGGGAGGCGCGGTCGACGTGGCCGCGGCGGGAGGCTCGGGCGTCGGGGCGGCGGCGGCCGGTCTGGGGCGGCATGGGGCCGACCGCGTGCTTGCGGTGGAGGGCGCGGGCCGGGTCGACGAGCGCGCGACGGTGGTGGCGGCGCTCGCAGGTGCGGGAAGCTACGGGGCGGTCGTATTTGCCGCGACAGGGCCGGGCAGGGATCTGGCGCCGCGGGTCGCTGCCAGGCTGGGCTCGCCCCTGCTCACCGATGTCACCGCGGTGGAGGTCGATGGCGGCGAGGTGGTGGCCACGCGCCCGGTCTTCGCCGGGAAGGCCCTGGCCCGGGTCCGTGCGCTGAGGACGCCTGCGCTCCTTTCCATTCGGCCCAACGTGTTCGCCGTGGCCGATTCTCCACGCCAGGTCAAGGTTGAGGCCGTGGCGCCCGTAGAGGATGTGACGACGGGATACAGGGTCAAGGGGTTCGAGGCCTCGGCGGGTGCCGCTCTGGACGTTTCCGAAGCCGCCATCATCGTTTCGGGCGGCCGCGGTATGAAGGACCCCGGCAACTGGCACATCCTCGAAGACCTGCGGGAGGCGCTGGGTGAAACAGCGGCGCTGGGAGCCTCCCGGGCGGTCGTCGACGCGGGCTGGCGCCCGCACGCGGAGCAGGTCGGCCAAACCGGCAAGACGGTGACGCCCAAGCTCTACCTCGCGATGGCCATCTCCGGAGCGATCCAGCACCTTGCCGGGATGCGCACCTCCGGGGTGATCGTCGCGGTCAACCGCGACCCCGATGCGCCGATCTTCGGCGTGGCCGACTACGGCATCGTGGGCGACGTCTTCGAGGTGGCCCCCGCGCTGGCAGCCGCCGTCCGGGAGCTGCGCAACTCGTAGCGCCGGGCCGATCCGGGGCTTGGCAGTCCGTGGAAGAAGTCCCCACTGCATTCGGACGGCGATGCATCCGCGCTGGGTGCGGCGCTCACGCGACCTCGCCTCACGGCCGACCCATGAACTGCACCGGATCCACCTCCCGTCCCCACCGCCACACCTCGAGATGCAGATGCGGCCCGGTCACGTGCCCGGACGCCCCCGTTCTGCCGATCACCGTGGACTTGGACACCTCCTGCAACGGCTCGACATCGATTTCGGAAAGGTGCGCGTACACGCTCAGCAGATCGGGGCCGTGATCGATCCAGATCACGTTGCCGTACCCGTCCATCGTCCCGGTGAAGCGGACCCGCCCGCTGAGAATCGGACGTACGGGTGTTCCGACATCCGCGGCCAGGTCCACTCCCCGGTGCAGATCGGCACCGCCTTGTGAGCGAACTCCGAACGGGGACGTCAGTCCACCGGAGACCGGCCATTGGGGCGTCTGGCATCCCGCGAGCAGCGCCGCGGCCAGCGCGCTGATGACGACGGAGGGAACCGGGGCCGGCCGCGGGCCCTTCGTGGCCGCAAGGGTGCGCGGGACCGGATTCGCCGGGATCGACGTCATGACCTTCGCGGCAGCAGGATGACCTGTGCGGACTCGTTCCGCTCGATCCGGCCGACCCCTTCGGGGACCATCGCCAGCCCATCCGCGTCGCGCAGCGACCGAACCAGTCCGCTCCCCTGGGGCCCGGTCAGCGCGCAGCGCACCCGGCCGTCGGCGTCGGACGGTCCCGAAAGACCGACCCGGAAGAATTGCGTGAGCCCGGGAGGGCAGGCCAGCGCGGTTTCGGTGACGGCGGTGACGGTGGTCCCCACCGGGCGCCGGGAGCCCATCATCGCGCGCAGGTACGGTACGACGAACACGTGAAAGGTCACGAAGGCGGAGGCGGGGTTCCCGGGAAGGCCAAACACCGGCAACGAACGACGATCGGGATTGAGATGGCCGAAGGAAAGCGGGCTGCCGGGGCGCACCCGCGCACGCCAGAAATCCAGCCGGAACGAGAGCTCCAGCAGGATCCGCTTGAGGAGGTCCTTCTCGCCCATCGACGCGCCCCCTGTCGAAACCAGCACGTCCACGCCTTCGACCGACCCGAGCGTCTCCCTCAACGCCTCTCGATCATCCGGGGCCACTCCGAGATCGACGGGAACGCCGCCGGCCTCGGCGACGGCCGCGGCGATCATGCCCCGGTTGGTGTCCGGGATGGCCCTGCCCTCGACCACGCGATCGAAGCGGTCCGCACCGACCAGCTCGTCGCCGCTCGACAGCACGCCGACGCGCGGGCGCCGGTGGACGCGGACCCGGTCCGCGCCGCTGGCCAGGATGACGGGCAGGGTCCCCGAGTGCACGACCGCGCCTGCAGGGACGGTTTCGTCGCCGCGCTCCATATCCTTGCCCGGAGAGCGGACGTGCTTGCCCAGATCGTCGGTGCGGTGGATCGCCACGAACCCGGGAGATGCCTCGCCGTCGGTGTGCTCCACGCGGATCACCGAGTCGAATCCGACGGGGATGGGGCCGCCCGTCATCACCCGGACGGCCGCGCCGGGGGGAATATCCTCGAGCGGCACCGTCCCCGGGTAGGATTGCCCCGCCACTGGAAGGCGAAGCTCGCCCGCAGGGTCGCCCGCCAACTCCCCGCTCCGCACCGCGAAGCCGTCCATCGCACTGTTGGGCCACGACGGGAGGGTGGCGCGGGCCACCACCGGCTCCGCCAGGGACCTTCCGAGCGCGCGCGCGGGAGCCGTGGATGTTGCCGGCATCGGCCGCGCATCGGCGAGTACGCGGTCGAGGGCGTCACGGTATGACAGCCAGTCAGCCTCGAGGCGCTCGAACTCCGCCATCGCGCCGGACGGTCAGAACCGCCAGCCGGCGCTCAGAGTCAGGCCGTATCCGCGCACCCACTCGCTCTGCACCACCGGTTCCGGCTCCATGCCGGGTGTCTGCGGACGCTTCTCCGGGTCGTCGAAGCCGCTGGGGGTGTTGAGCTTCCAGAGCGTGAGGCCGGCTTCCGCCTGAAGCATGAGCCTCGGGTGGAGTTCGAGCCTGAACCCGGTGCCGGCGGTCGCCGTGAACCCGGTACCGAAGTCGTAGACGTCTTCCGGGAGGAGCACGTCGGCGAACTCGCCCTGGCCCGCCACATCGATTGCGATGCCCCCGCCCATGAACAGGTGGGGACTGATGCGGTTCCATGTGCGGCGTCCGGTCAGGCTGAAGTTGAGACGGGCGTCGGCCATGAGCATGTAGACGTCCGTCTCGCCGATCGTCCGGTTTCCGACCGCGCGCCGCGGGTCGACCACGTCGCGGGTGGTGGGGAGATAGCTCACGATCCCCTCGATGAAAAGCGGGCCGCTCGCCTCCACCGCGTAGCGCGCCCCCATGAAGGAGCCGGATTTCGGCCCGAGGTCGAGTGAGCCGCTGGTGAGGAACATCGTGCCCCAGAAGACAGACGTCTCCTGGCCGCTCTCGATGAAGCGATAGGGGGACGGGATCGTCTGCCCCCGGGATGAATCCGCCTGGGACAGGATCAGCATTGTGGAAAGCGCCGCGGCGCGCACCGTACGGGGAAGGATCATCGATTCCGGTGAAGGAACTTGTTTGCGCTGAACTCCAGTCAATGTAATCTGATTCATCGCGGGCGGGTTCCCCAATTATCCCGGTTGCGTGACTCTTCATGGGCGAGTTTGCGTAGTGAGAGGGTGTTCATGGCGTCAAATGTTGCCGGCCGCGCGCCGGATGAAGGGATCGGGTAGCTGATGCGGTGCTCGACTTGCGGGGAAAACCTGGTTGCGGGTGAGGATCGGTGTCCCACCTGCGGGGCGGTCGTGGAGCGGAGACAGGTGCCGGTTGCGAAGCGGAACGTGCGCCAGTGTCCGCGGTGCGGCCACCACAGCGAGGGCGTGCCCTACTTCCGCAAGACCGGCCATCTCGCGCTGCTGGTGGGCCTGAGCGTCTTCACCTACGGGATCGGCGGACTGGTCTACTACGCCGCCCGCAGGAGGCACCGGGTGTGCCCCAACTGCGGTCTCGGCTGGGAACACTCGCGGGAGCCGGGCGACGCGCGGTCCCTGCATTTCGCTGTGGACGCTCCGCTCCCTGCTGGCCGCCCGGCCGCACCCACGCCCGAACCCCGGTTGCCGGGGAGCGGGATCGGCAGACGCGTTCTCGGCGCGGGAATGGGGATTCTGGCCGCGATCATCATTACGGCCGGAATCGCGGGAGGCGTGGACGGACCCCCGATCGTCGTCGGGGCGCTGATGGGGATGGGGGGCTCGGGGCTGTTCATGTGGGGGTGGAGGGCGCTCCAGGAGCGGCGGCAGGCGGTGCTTCAGGCGCTCAACCGCAAGGTGCTGATGCTGGCGACTCGCCGGGGCGGCGTGCTCACCGTCACGGAGGTGGCGGCCGAACTCGACCTTAGCCTCGAGGCCGCCGAGAAGGTGCTGATCGGGATGGATGACGGCTTCAGGGTGCGGTCGGACATCAGCGACGAGGGTGTGCTCTACTACGAATTCCCGGAGGTCGTCCACCAGAAGAAGCTGCGTGCCGGTGGCTCCGCGTAGAGCGCCGAATTGAAGCTGGCTCGCCGCACCGGCCGCACCACCGCGGCGCCTGGCCGTATCCGGCGGGTTGCCGCTGCACCCCGTGGGTTGCCCGCCGCATTTGGCGTTATAATGGATCGGAATGCCAAGTCCACCACCTACGGAAGGACCCGTGCGACAATTCAGGGATGACCAGGGTGCAGAGTGGGTGGCCTCCGTGGCCGCCGAAAAGGGCGGTGACTACAAGGGGCGCTTCTACCTGATCATGCACCGCACCGGGGCGGAGGGGGGAGACCCGGTCAGCCTCGTCGACGTGCGCTGGAACTCCCGCAGAACGGCGGATCGGACCCTGGCCACCATGTCAAGGGTCGAACTGCGGCGGCGGCTGCGTTCGGCGGTGGGGCGAAGCGGGGCACGTTCGCTGGCGTGACCCCGGGGGAGGGGAAGGGCCGCTTCAGGCGCAGGAGGCGCAGAGGCCGGTCAGCTCGAGCCGGTAGCCGGTGACGTGGAAGCCCGGGCAGACATCCCGGGCGGTGACCATCTCGGTGGGCAGCGTGCCCGGGACGTCCATGACCGCCCCGCAGCGATTGCACCGCGCATGGTGGTGCGGGTCGGTGCGGCCGTCGTACCGCGAGGACCCGTCGGAGTAGCTGAGCTTGATCGCCATGCCGCACCCGACGAGCGTCTCGAGGTTCTTGTACACCGTCGCGAGGGAGATCGCGGGCAGCTGCTCCCTGACGCCGTGAAAGACCTCCTCGGCGGTGGGGTGCGTGTCCGTTCCCGCCAGGAAGTGGTGGACGGCGCCTCTCTGCTCGGTGAACCGATGCCCGTACGCCTCCAGCGCCTCGCGCAGGCGGTCACTCTCGACGGATCCCTGGACGGGTGGGGACAACCTGGCCCTCCTCATGCGAAAGCCCATCGCTCACATGAAGTTAGGATGTGGGCGATGGGCCGGCCTGTCAACCCGCAGGGCGGGAAGGCCAGCCGTGGCGAGGCGCGCAACCGTCCGGGGGGCGTCACGGGCGACTCGGGCGACCTCCCTGCCGTGAGGGCCGATTACGTGCGGAGTGTGCCCCGCGCGGAGTGTTGCCTCCGGGCCGACCCCCAAACCATACTCGAAGGCTCGCAAGTTCACCCGCTGATGCTTGCCGCCGCGGGTGCCGCAGTCACGCGAGGTCCTGCCTGACCCCCATCGACGCCCTCATTCCCTCCGGAGAACCCTGAATGACGCACGACCCCGCCGCCCTGGACGCACTCCTCACCGAGAAGCGGAAGTTCGCTCCGCCGGGGCAATTCGCCAGGGAGGCGGTCGTCTCCAACCCCGCGATCTACGACGAGGCGGAGGATTACGAGCGATTCTGGGCCGGGTGGGCCGATCAGCTCGACTGGTACCGGAAGTGGGATACGGTGCTCGAATGGAATCCGCCGCACGCGAAGTGGTTCGTCGGCGGCAGACTGAACGTGTGCCACAACTGCGTCGACCGGCACCTGGACGGCCCCAGGCGGGACAAGGAGGCGCTGGTCTGGGAGGGCGAGCCGGGGGACAGGCGCGCCTTCACCTACGCCCAGCTCGCCGACGAGGTGGGCCGGTTCGCCAACGTGCTGAGGCGGTTGGGGGTGAAGAAGGGGGATCGCGTTGCCATCTATCTGCCCATGATCCCGGAGGCGGCTTTCGCGATGCTCGCCTGCGCGAGGATCGGGGCGCCGCACTCGGTGGTGTTCGGGGGCTTCAGCCCGGATTCGCTGGCGGACCGGATCAACGATGCGGAGGCCAAGGTCCTTGTGACCGCCGACGGGGGGCACCGGCGCGGGACCATCGTGCCGCTGAAGGAGAACGCCGACCGGGCGGTGGCGCGGTGTCCGGGCATCGAGCATGTCGTGGTGGTCGAGCGGGGCGGGCTGGAGGGCCGGGTCGCCGCCGGGATGACCGCCGGGCGCGATCACTGGTACCACGATCTTGCGCGCGGCGTGAGCGCGGAGTGCGAGGCCGAGGAGATGGACGCCGAGGATCTGCTGTACATCCTCTACACCTCGGGCACGACCGGGAAGCCGAAGGGCGTGGTGCACACGACGGGCGGCTACCTGACCCAGGTGCACGCCACGACCCGCCTGGTGTTCGACCTGAAGGAGGACGACATCTTCTGGTGCACGGCCGATGTGGGCTGGGTCACCGGACACAGCTACATCGTCTACGGTCCGCTGTCGGCGGGGACCACGGTGGTGATGTACGAGGGGGCGCCCGACTGGCCCGACAAGGGGCGCTTCTGGCGGATCTGCGAGGACTACGGCGTGACCATCTTCTACACGGCGCCGACCGCGATCCGGGCGTTCATGCAGTGGGGCGAAAAGTGGCCGGACCGCTCCGATCTGTCGCGGCTGCGGCTCCTGGGCACGGTGGGAGAGCCGATCAACCCGGAGGCCTGGATGTGGTATCACCGGGTCATCGGCGGCGAGCGGTGTCCGATCGTTGACACCTGGTGGCAGACCGAAACGGGCGGGATGATGATCACGCCGCTGCCCGGAGTCACCCACACGCGGCCGGGGAGCGCCTGCCGCGGCTTCCCGGGGATCCGGACCGCTCTGCTGAACAACGCCGGCGAGCCGGTCGACGCGGGCTACCTGGCCATCACTCGGCCCTGGCCGGCGATGCTGCGCACGATCTACGGCGACGACGAGCGCTACCGGGAGACCTACTGGTCCAAGTGGGACGGGATCTACTTCCCCGGCGACGGGGCGAAGCTGGACGAGGACGGCTACCTGTGGATCCTGGGACGCGTTGACGACGTGCTGAACGTCGCGGGGCACCGGATCGGGACCATGGAGGTGGAGAGCGCGCTGGTGGAGCATCCTGCCGTCGCGGAGGCTGCGGTGGTGGGGAAGACCCACGCGGTGAAGGGGCAGGCCATCGCCGCGTTCGTGACGCTGATGGGGGGCCTGGAGGGGAGCGACGAACTGGCCGCCGAGCTGAAGTCGCACGTGGCCGGCGCCATCGGTGCGATCGCGCGCCCCCAGTTGGTCCTCTTCGCCGCCGATCTGCCGAAGACGCGTTCGGGCAAGATCATGCGGCGGCTGCTCGGCGACATTGCGGCGGGGCGGGCGCTGGGCGACACCACGACGCTGGCCGACCCCGCAGTCGTGGAAAAGCTGAAGTCGCGGTACGAGACCCGCGAGGGCGGCTGAGGCGGCTCGGCCGGCCAGCGGCGCCGGGAAGCCCGCGCATCGCCGGTCCACCGGCGGGCGGGCTCTGCCTACGGGCCCCTAACCCTCGGCCAGAGGATCCTTGGTCGGGGGCTGCCGCTCGCCGCCGGGCTTCTGCCTGACGAGCTTCGCGGGGACGCCGACGTGCACCCCGCCGGCCTCGGTGTCGCGGCTCACCAGGGCCCCGGCGCCCACCATCGAATCCGGCGCGAGGGTGGTTCCTGCGAGGACGGTGGCGTGGTAGGCGATCCGGACGCCGTCGCCGATGACGGTCCGGGGCGTGCGGACGTCGCGCGGATCGCTGATGTGGTGGCTGTGCGAGTAGACGTTCACGAAGTCCGAGATCGAGGCGCCGTGGCCGATCCTGATGCCGCCGCGGTCGTCGAGCAGGACGTGGCGGTGCACGACCACGTCGTCGCCGACCTCGAGGCCGTAGCCGAAGCTGAGCTTGACGTGATGGAACGCCTTGAAGTTCCTGCCGCAGCGGGCGAAGATGTGCCGGGCGAGGATGCGCCGGAACTTCACGCCCAGGTGCACGTTCTCTCCCAGCAGACTCTTGTCGAACATCTCCCACAGCCAGATGAGCGGCTTGACCCGGTAGTAGCGATCGAGGTCGGTGTCGGCGTAGTACTCCGGCTCGAGGGTCACGTTGCGCGGGTCGAGCTGGTCGCGCAGGATGTCTCCCGCGAGCGGGGACGGGGCTGCGGGACGCCGCACCCCGCCGGGGAAATAGATCTGCTCCAGGACCCGCCGGCACAGCTCGTAGCGGTCGGCTTCCGGTTCGGACAATTCCTCCTCGATGCCCGCCAGCCATTGGTTGTAGCGCTGGGCCGCGCGCTCGTCGATCGAGACGCTCCGCAGTGGAAGAAAGCGATATTCGCCGCCGGAGGACATTGCGTCGTTCCCCGTCCATGCTCCGAGAAGACCTGCGCCGCGGGCCGAAGAGACGGCGCGGCGACTGTCCACGATAATAAACCCTTGCTTGCGCCGGGGGTCCATCACCGGCTTCATTAGGGGATGCACGACGTACTCAGGGCCCGCGTGATGCGGAAGATCGAGAGCCTGCCCGAGGAGCAGGTATACCAGGTCCTCGACTACATCGAGTTCCTCGAGTCCAAATACTCCTCGCCGGACCTCGAAAAACGGCCCGGTGGTTTCCAGAAGCTGGGCGAAGGCATCGAGGACAGCATGCGCAAGCGTGCATTCAATCCGTCCAACCTGCGCGAGGCTTTCCAGGTGATCGCCGCTGCCGACCGCGCGCTGAGCGGCGTCGCGAAGGCGGGGCGCGAACTCTTCGACGAGATCGCCGGCGGCGTGACGGGTGGCGACGTGGCACAGGAGAAGCGGGCGCCGGGCGAGGTGCCGGGTCCGGAGAAGGAGGACGCGGAGGAATCCCCGCCCGGAAACGTGCGGGAATCCACCGACGACAGCGAGTGAGCCCGGATAGTTGACCGGGCTTCACCGCGTCCGGTACGTTTGTTGATGGAAAGAGGCACGGAGGCCCGGCTCCCGCTGCGCGGCAAGGTCGTCAAGGAGGCACTGACCTTCGACGACGTGCTTCTGGTCCCGGGTCACTCCAGTGTCCACCCGAACGAGACGGACATCTCGACCCGCCTCACCAACCGCATCACGCTGCCGGTCCCGTTGGTTTCGGCCGCGATGGACACGGTCACCGAGGCCCGCATGGCGATCGCTGTCGCGCGCGAAGGCGGCGTGGGCGTGATCCACAAGAACATGTCCGTCGACCACCAGGCCCAGGAAGTCGACCGGGTGAAGCGGTCCGAGAGCGGGATGATCCTCAAGCCGATCACCCTCGGGCCGGACGCGTCGCTCAGGGATGCCCACAGGCTCATGGCGCGCTTCTCCATCAGCGGGGTCCCGATCGTTGAGGACGACGGAACCCTCGTCGGGATCATCACCAACCGGGACCTCCAGTTCGAGACCGACCTGGACCGGCCGGTGGCCACGCTCATGACCTGCAAGGGGCTGATCACCGCGCCCGAGGGCACCACCCTGACCGAGGCCGAACAGATCCTCCACCAGCACCGGATCGAGAAGCTCCCCGTCGTCGACGGCAACGGGAAGCTCAGGGGGCTGATTACGGTCAAGGACATCTTCAAGCGCCGCCAGTTTCCGAATGCGTGCAAGGACGAGCACGGGCGGCTGCGTGTGGGCGCGGCCATCGGGGCGGGGAAGGCCGACCTGGCGCGTGCGAGGGCCCTGGTGGAGTCGGGGGTCGACTTTCTGGTGGTCGACACGGCCCATGGGCACTCGGAGGGCGTGCTCCGGGCGGTGGCCCGGGTGCGTGAGGCCTTCCCGGACCAGGATCTCGTGGCGGGCAACGTGGGAACGGCCGAAGGGGCCGACGCCCTGATCGAGAGAGGCGCCGATGCCGTCAAGGTCGGGGTGGGGCCGGGGTCGATCTGTACGACCCGTGTCGTCACGGGCGTCGGTCTGCCGCAACTGACCGCGATAATGGATGCGGTGGACGGGGCGGCGGGCCGCGTCCCGGTCATCGCCGATGGCGGGATCCGGTACTCGGGCGATGTGGTGAAGGCGCTCGCGGCGGGAGCCGGATGCGTGATGATGGGATCGGTCCTCGCGGGCACCGAGGAGTCCCCGGGCGAGGCGTTCCTCCTCGAAGGGCGGCGCTTCAAGACCGTGCGCGGGATGGGGTCGCTCTCGGCCATGGAGGAGGGGAGCGCGGATCGCTACTTTCAGGATGGCCGGGTGACCAGGAAGCTGGTTCCCGAGGGGATCGAGGCTCGCGTCGCCTACAAGGGCCCGGTGGCGGACACGGTCTTTCAGCTTTCGGGAGGCCTCAGAAGCGGGATGGGGTATTGCGGTGCCGGGTCGCTGGCGTCGCTGCGCGCCACCGCCCGTTTCGTGCGGGTGACGACCGGAGGTCTGCGGGAGTCGCACCCGCACGATGTCACGATCACGCGCGAGGCTCCCAACTACAGTCACTGACGCCATGCACCGAGACGCACTGAGGGACGCGGTCGTCCGGGGTACCCTGGCCATGGCTGTGGTGCTTGTGCCGGGTTGTGCGAGGCAGCCGCCGGCGCCGATGCCGGCTCCCGTGGGCCTTCCGGTCGAGGTCCCTGAAACGATGGAGCGCGAGCCGGTTCGCGTCCCGGAGCCGCAAGTGGCGGTGGAGGTGGTCGAAGAGGCGCCGGTAAGCGATCCGATGGCCGCATTCGCGACCGATCCGATCGTGACCTCCGGCGAGGCGCGGGACGACCGCATCGAGGACCGTGTCGACTGGTGGCTGAACCTCTGGCAGACGCGGTCCAGGGACGCCTTCGCGCGCGGCCTGTCGCGGATGGGCAGCTACGAGGACTTCGTGATCGCCGAGATTGCACGCAGGGACTTGCCCCCATCTCTCCTCTACCTGCCGCTCATCGAGGCCAACTACTATCCGACCGCGGTGTCGCCGGTAGGGGCCGGAGGGCTGTGGCAGTTCATGCCGCGAACCGCCCGATGGATGGGCCTCACGGTGAGTTCGCTGATCGATGAGCGCTTCGACGCCTTCGCCGCGACTCCCGTGGCCCTCGACTACCTGCTGGATCTGAACGAGCAGTTCCAGTCGTGGTTTCTCACTCTCGCGGCCTACAACGCCGGTCCGGGCCGGGTGGAGCAGGCGATACGTCGCCATGGGCGCGGCCAGCCCCGCGATGACCGCCTCTTCCTGCGCATCCGCGGCCGGCTGCCCGCCGAAACCCGCGACTTCATCCCCAAGTTCCTGGCGGCGGTGCGAATGGCCAGCGCCCCCGAGCGCCACGGCATCGTCGACCTGCAGCGAGCGCCTCCCGCGCGCTTTGATACCGTGTCCGTTGACGGTCCCGCGTCGATCGACGTGATCGCGGAGGTGGCGGGCGTCCGGGAGGAAGACGTGAAGGATCTGAATCCTCACATTCTGCTCGAGATGACGCCCGCCGGCGGCTTGACCGTGGTCCGGCTGCCCGTGGGCGCGGCGGAGGGGTTCACCGACCGGTTCGCGATGATTCCCCCACGGAATCGTGTCAACAGGCATGTGATCGCGGCGGGCGAAACACTGTCGCACATCGCCCGGGACTATCGCATTTCAGTGGATGAGTTGCGGGAGGCCAACCCCGGTGTGTCGCCGAGGCGCCTTCAGATCGGCAGCGTCCTCGTGGTGCCGGGGGTGCGGCGCAACACCGGGCCGCCCGCTGCTGACGCCGCCCCGTCGGTTGCTGACGAGCCACCGCAGACGCACTCGGAGGAATCCGGATCAGCGGGGGGAGGCGGTGCCGCGCCGCACGGTGGCGACATGGTACATGTGGTCGCCCGGGGCGAGAGCCTGTGGCTGATCGCCAGGCTGCACGGTGTCGAACTGGAGCGCCTGCGCGCGCACAATGCGATTGGCGACGGTGCCCAGGTACATCCGGGCGACAGCATCCGGATTCCGGCGCCGAGATAACCCTCGGGGCGCGGGCTCCTCCGGGCCGAGTGGTCACTCCGCGGAGTCCGAGGGTGAATCCGTCCCGGCACGGAGAGCGCCGAGGCGTCTGGTTGCCGGCTCCGGCTACTCGGCGGACCCGTCCTCGGACTTCCAGTCCCCAGAGCGTCCCCCGGACTTCTCGACCAGTCGGATCGACTCTATGATGATGCCGCGGTCGACTGCCTTCAGCATGTCGTAGGCCGTCAACAGCGCCACTGATACGGCGGTAAGCGCCTCCATCTCGACGCCGGTGCGGCCGTTGATCGTCGCGGTGGCGGTCACGCGCAGGCCCGGCAGCGCCGCGTCGAGTTCGATGTCAACGCTCACGCTGGCCGCGGGCAGGACGTGGCACAGCGGAATGAGCTCGCCGGTACGCTTGCCTCCCATGATCCCTGCCACCCGTGCGACCTGCTCGACGTCGCCCTTTGGATTCCCGCCTGTGGCCAGCAGCTCGCAGGCCTGCGCGGAGCACCGCAGCAGGCCTTGGGCGACCGCGCGTCTGCCGGTGATCTCCTTCTGGGTCACATCCACCATCTTCGCCTTGCCCCGCGCGTCGAGGTGGGTGAGCGCGTCGCGGCTGTCGTAGTCCGGATTTGTCATGTTGAACGCAGCCTGTTCGATGTCATGGCCGCCTGAGGGGCGCGAGGGCCTCCTCCAGGTCCAGCAGCAGAGTGGCAACGAAGAGTTGGGGATTCACATTGCCCAGCGCCAGCATCCGCGCCTCTTCCACCCTGGCGACGGCGCGGGCGACTCGATCCGGTGTGATTCCCAGGCGGTGGGCAGTCTCCCGCAGAAAGCGTTGTTCGTCGGAGTTGACGATCCGCTCCTCGCGGCCGAACCCGGCTGCGCCGAGGTCGCGTATCCACAGTTGCAGCGCCTCCAGCAGGTCGAGGAGACCGCGCGCCCCGCCCGGCCGGTAGTCCAGCGCGGCCTGATATGCGTCGGCCCGGTTGCCACCGGTGGCTGCGCGCAGCAGGGCCAGCGACCGGTCCCGGTTGCCGGAGTGCGCTCCCGCGGGATCCAGGTGTCCGAGGGCGGCCCCGATGGAGCCCTGTGAGAGCGCGGCCGCCCGGTTCGCGGCGTCCGGTGCGGCGCTGCACTCTTCGCGCAGGAACGCCGCCACGTCGGGGATGGGCAGGGGCGGGAGGTGGATGGGGAGTGCCCGGGATCGAATCGTGTCCAGCAGACTGCCCGGCTTGCCGGACGTCAGGATGAAACGACTCGAGGCGGGAGGTTCCTCGAGCAGCTTGAGCAGCGCGTTGGCCGCCTCCGGGCTCGCCTCCTGCGGAACCAGGTACTCGGCGTCGCCCACGATGAAGAACTGCTCATCACTCACCGATGGCCGGCGATGCGCACGCTCGCGTAGCGTCATCACCGCCGCAAAGTAGATCCCCTTCACCTCGGTGTCCCCCTCCGGACGCAGCGGCCGCCGCCGCATTTCGCCCAGCTTGTCGTAGCGCGCCGACTCGAGCGCCTCCGCCAGCTTGCCAGGTCCGTGCGCACCCTTTGGACGAGTGAGCGGGAAGTACCAATGGATGTCCGGATGCTCGAGGCGGAGCGCCTGGCGACAGCTGACGCAACGGTCGCATGGCTTCTCCTCTTCGGCGCACAGCCGGGCGCGGGCGATCCACAGCGCCAGCGACTGCTTTCCGCACCCGGGCATGCCATGGATCAGGACCGTGGCGGGCAGCGTGCCGCGAGCGAGAGCGCGCCGCAGCGAGGAACGGAGGGCTTCGTGACCCCGAAAGGCGGGAGGGGCCGGCGGCTCGGCGACCCTGGCCGTCATGGGATTGGGCGGGCCGCTGTGCTGAGGTTGCCCAGGCGAGCAGCCGCCAGTCGTTTGGCCAGCCGGATGGCCGCGATCATGGAGGAGGGGTCGGCTCTTCCCTGGCCGGCGATATCGAACGCGGTGCCGTGATCGGGCGAAGTGCGCACGAACGGGAGTCCGATCGTCACGTTCACGCCGCTGCCGAACGCCGCCGTCTTGAACGCGGCCATGCCGACGTCGTGATAGGGTGCCACGACCGCGTCGAACTCGCCGGAGAACGCCCTGACGAAGACGGTGTCCGCGGGAATCGGGCCGGAGACCCGCCAGGGATCGCCGGCGAGGATGGCGAGTGCCGGGCCGTACACGTCACGTTCCTCCGTGCCGAACATGCCGCCGTCCGAGGCATGCGGATTCAGCGCACAGAGGGCGATGCGCGGCTGCTCGATGCCCCAGTCGGACCTGAGGGCGGCCCCCAGCAAGCGGGTCCTGGAAACGAGCAATTCCGTCGTCAGCGACGCGGCGACCTCGGCCAGGGGGATGTGAATGGTTGCGAGGAGCACTCGCTTCGCGGGAGTGGGATCGGCGCTCCGGCCCTCGTCGCACATCACCATCCCGACCTCGGGCACGCCCGCGAGCGCCATGAGCATTTCCGTGTGGCCCGGGTGGTATCCCGCTTCGGCCAGCCCGGGTTTGTGCACCGGGGCGGTCACCACGGCGTCGGCCTCGCCCGCGAGCGCCAACTCCGCCGCGCGCCCGATCGCCAACCCGGCTGCGCGGCCCGGGTGGAGCCCCGCCTGCCCGCCCCCCACCGCCTCGAACTGGCACGACCCCGCGAAGTCGGCACGACACTCGACCGGCCCGATGACGACGGTCGCTCCCGCGTCGGGCAGCACCGCCGCCAGTGCCTTCGCGGTGACCTCCGGCCCGATTCCCCGCGGATCGCCCAGCGTGACGGCCAGCCGCACATCGGAGTATCCGGACCGCGACGCGGCGGGGACTCCTGCCACGGACCGCTACCTCACATCCTTGATCTCGATGTAGGTCTTCGCCTTCAGCCCGTCGAGGAGCGCCTGCTCCCTCTTCTGCGCGGTGAGCGTTGCGCGAATCTGCGGCTCCAGGTCCTGAAAGCTGTACTCGCCCGCTTCGCGCAGTTCGCCGATCCGGATGATCGCAAAGAGTTCCTCCCCCTGCAGTGCGAACTGGATCGGTCCCACGATCTCGCCGACCTCCCGGCCGGTCAGGGCCGCCACGTACGCGGGTGCCAGCGGCGGCGAGATCTGCCGCTGCCGCACCGTGCCCGAGTCCGCCAGGGCGGGATTGTGGTACTCGTCGATCAGGTCCTCGAAGTCCTCCATGAGGGCACGCTCCGCGAGCTCCGTGGCGAAGGTGCGCGTCCGCCCGATGTCGCGTGGTCCGATCTGGGGGCGGATGAGGATGTGCCTCGCCTTCCGTTCGGCGAAGCGCACCCGCTCGACCAGTATGATGTGAAATCCGAACTGGGTCTCGACCACGTCGCTGATCCCGCCGTCGAGGAGACTGAAGGCGGCGTCCTCGAACTCGTCCACCATGAAGCCCCTGCGGAACCAGCCGAGGTCGCCGCCCGCCGCCGCCGAGGCCGGGTCGTGGGAATACTCCGTCGCCATCGCCGCGAAGTCCTCACCCGCACGCACCCGCTCGAGGAGGCCCTCCGCGGTCGCGCGAGCCTCGGCCCTCGTGGAGTCGGAGGCTTCGACCGAAAGGAGGATCTGCTTGAAGGTCACGGTCGCCGGGCGCTCCTGCAGGGTGGCGCGACCGAGCTCGAAGAACTCGCGCACCTCGGCCTCGGTCACCTCCACGGCGCCCTCTCCGCCGTGACGCTGCACGTACAGCTCGACGAGCATCCTCTGGCTGATCTGGTCCCTGAGGATCTCCCGATAGCTCTGCACGTTGAGACCCTCGACCTCGAGGGCCCGCTCCATCTCCGCCCGGGAGCCGAAGTTCTCCTCCACTCCCGCCATCTGCTCCTCGAGCGCGGCCTGGACGCGGTCGTCGTCGACTTCGAGCAGCGTGTCCTGGGCTGCCGCCTGCAGGACGACCTGCGTCGCGACGAGGCCATCCAGCAGGGACCTCCGGAATTCCTCCCACTCGTCCGACCCGGCCGCCGGCACGGGACGGCCCGCAATCCGGGTCCGGTCCTCTTCCTGCACCAGTTGCGACAGCAACACCACCGAGTCCCCGACAACGGCGACGACCCGGTCCACCGGCTCTTCCTGGGCACCCGTGCGGGCGGCCGGAAGTCCGGCAATCATGCAGAGCAGGAGCGCCGCGTGGCGGGTCGCGCGCAGCCTGCGTGGCAGGCGTGTCGTTCTCATCTTCGTCCTTCCATCGGATCACCGCATCCTGGGGTTCCGCCCCGTTTGTCCTACCGTGATTCGAGTTCTCCGGCGCGTGTGACGGTTGCAGCCAGCCTGGCCTCGTGGATGCGCCACCTGCCCTCCTCCCTCAGCAGGAATGTAACGCCGCCCAACGGAACGATTTCCTGTTGACCGCCAATGACGCGGGCAAGCGCCTGTTCGACCGTTTCCAGCACCGAAGCCATGGCTCCGGGGGCATCCGCATCGACAGCGCTGTCCTGCCCCGTTTCACGCGGCAGCAGGCCAATCACTGCCGCGCGCTCGCGGATTGCCGTCCGGGCCGCGGCCGAGAGCGAATCGGCCTGGGCCGGGGTAGCCGCGAAACCCCTCGTCTCCGCCTCGGCGACAAGGAGTTCCTGGCGGCCGCGCCGCCTCAGCGCGACCTCGAGTTCCTCGTCGGAGGCGGCCAGAACGCCCTCCGCAAACCCGTCGGGAGACACGCGGGCCAGATCCATGAATTCCCCCACGGTGTAGACTCCGTCCGTCCAGGTCATGAGCGGGCGCGCGGCCGCACCGCCTGAAAGACGCGAGGGCGACGACTCCATGAGCGCCCGGGTGATCTGCAGGGCACCCTCCGCCAGCGTCAGTCCTGCAAGCGTATCCAGCTCGCCGATGTACGCCGCCTCGGCAAGGGCCAGGCGTTCCTGCTGGATGAGCGCCCGAAACTCCTCGCCAACCTCCGACAGTTCGGGTATCGACAGTGCGTCGAGCCGGAGGACATGGTAGCCCAGCGGCGTCTCGACCGGCTCGCTGAGCTGGCCGGGCTCAAGCGCGAACACCGCCTCGTCGATCGGCGCGAGCATCTGGCCGCGGCCGAAGGTGCCCATGCTCCCTCCGCGGCTGCCGCTGCCGGGATCGCCGCTGTACCGGGCAGCCAGGGTCGCGAAGTCGGCGCCGCCGAGCAGCTGGTCGTGCAAGGAGCGAGCCACGACGAGCACGCTGTCCCGCTGCCGGGTCGTACCCCCCCCGGGGGGGAACAGCAGCAGGATCTGGGATGCGGTGGCCCGGGCCCCCGGCAGTTCGGCCGCGAAGCGCTCGGCGAGCTCCTCGTCGGCGACCACGGTATCGACATCGATGACCGCGTCCCGCAGCTGCGTGAGCATGAGTTCCTGCAGCGGCTGCTCGACGACCAGCGCCACATCGAGCGTCGCCAGGGTGGTGTCGGCGCTGAGGTGGGCGGCCAGCAGGGTGTAGTCCACCCACAACTCGGCGACGACCCGCACCACCTGGGTGTCCGGGGGCAGGGTGCTGTGCTCGGAGATCAGCCGCGCGGCGTCATCGACGGTGAGCCGGTGGTCGCCGGCTTCCGCGAGCGGACCGGGGCCGCAGCCCATGAGGACGACCCCCGCAAGCAGCCCCGCGGCGATCGGCTTCGCAGTCGCTGGCATCAGATGGCCTCCCTGGTCAAAAGTAATTCGCGACCCTGGTATCCCGTCGAGGTTCCGTCGTTCGCGGGTTCCCCCACCTCGCCGAGAGCATCCACCGCCCGCACTACCAGACTAGTCAAGCGCGTGGGCTGTGAACACTCCAGCACCACCGAGAGGGGAGAAACCCTCCGCACTTCGATGTGCACCTCCTCGCCGCTCAGGGCGCCTTCGAGCGCGGACATGCGGGGGACGAGATCGGGGCGGAAGTTCACCCGGGCCCGGTTGCCCCGCAGCAGGATCCGGCTCACTCCGGCTTCCTGGCCCGCGATCGCCAGCGACGACTTGTCGAGCAGGCGCCGCGCCTGCGGGGGGATCCCTCCGAAGCGGTCCGCGAGCTCTTCGCGGAGCGCCGCGATTTCGTCGCGCCTCCCGGCCTTCGAGAGGCGCCGGTACAGGTGCAGCTTCTGTCGCTGGTCGGACACGTAGTCGTCGGGCAGATAGGCGTCCGCGTCCATCGTCACCTCCGGGCGGGGATACTGACGCCTTCTCCCACCCTCTCGCATCCGGGTCACGGCGTTTTCCATGAGCCGGAGATAGGTGTCGATCCCGACCGCGTGGGCGAAGCCGGACTGGTCCTCGCCCAGGAGATTACCCGCGCCCCGCACTTCGAGGTCCCGCAGAGCGATCTGGTAGCCGCTGCCGAGTTCCGTGTAGTGCTCCAGCACGCGCAGGCGCTTTTCGGCATCGTCGGTGATCTTCTCGGGCACGATGAGGTAGCAGTAGGCGCGTCGGTCCCAGCGCCCGACCCGGCCGCGGATCTGATACAGCTGGGAGAGCCCGAAGCGGTCCGCGCGGGTGACGATGAGGGTGTTGGCGTTGGGCACGTCCAGCCCGTTCTCGATGATCGAGGAGCACACCAGCACATCGGTCGCGCCTTCGACGAAGCGCGTCATGGCGAGGTCGAGCCGCCGCGGCGCCATCTGGCCGTGGGCGACGTCGACGGTGGCGCCGCGCACCAGCCGCCTGACGCGCTCGGTCGCCGTGTCGATCGTCTCGACGCGGTTGTGCAGGAAGAAGACCTGGCCGCCGCGGTCCAGTTCCTTCTGGCAGGCTTCCGCGATGAGGTGGTCGCTCCAGGAGATCACATGGGTGATGATCGGCATTCGGTCCCGGGGTGGGGTGCGGATCAACGACAGATCGCGAACGCCGGAGAGCGACAGGTAGAGGGTGCGGGGGATCGGGGTCGCGGTCAGTGTCAGCACATCCACCGTCGCGCGCAGATGCTTCAGACGTTCCTTCTGGCGCACGCCCAGGCGCTGCTCTTCATCGATCACGACCAGTCCCAGGTCCTGGAAGCCCACGTCGGAGGAGAGCAGGCGGTGCGTCCCGATGACGATATCGGCGGTGCCCCGCGCCAGTTCGGCCACAGCTTCGCGCTGCTCCCGGGGCGGATCCAGCCGCGAGAGTGAAACAACGCGCACGGGGTAGTCGGCCAGCCGCTCGCCGAAGGTCTTGGCGTGCTGGGCCACCAGCACCGTCGTGGGCGCGAGGACCGCAACCTGCTTGCCGTCCTGCACCGCCTTGAAAGCCGCCCGCACGGCGACCTCCGTCTTCCCGTAGCCGGCGTCGCCGCAGACGAGGCGGTCCATGATCCGTGGCGATTCCATGTCCCGCTTGACGTCCTGCACGGCCTGTCGCTGATCGGGCGTGTCCTCGTACAGGAACGAGGACTCCATCTCGCGCTGCCAGCGTGTGTCCGACGGGAAGGCGTGGCCCCGGCGCGCGCGGCGCGAAGCGTAGAGCTCCAGCAGTTCGGCCGTCATCCGGTTGATGGCTGCCTCGGTCTTGCGCTTGAGGCTCTTCCAGCGCTTCCCGCCGATGCGGTGCAGTCCGGGCGGCGCGTCTTCCGGATGCGCACCCACCCAGCGCTCCACCTGGTCGAGCAGATAGACCGGGACGCGCAGCACCTCGTCCCCGTCGTACTCGATCACCAGCGACTCGATCGACTCGGTTCCGATCACGACCCTCTCCAGCCCCCGGAAACATCCGATGCCGTGTTCCATGTGAACGACGTAGTCGCCCGGCGAGAGCTGGGCGAGGCTCTCGAGCGCCGCGGCGCCGCGGAAGCGCTTGCTGCGCCGCAACTTTCGGCTGCGGCGGAAGATCTCGTGATCGGTCAGCAGGTTGGTTGGAGGATCGGAGTCGGTGAGGCGGAACCCGCCCGCCAGCGAGCCGACGACCAGGTGGCAGCCCCGGGGGGGCACGCCCTGGCGATCCCCGATCAGCTCCTCGAGCCGGGCCGCCTGACCTTCGTTGTCGCACAGGATGCAGGTCGTCGAGCCACGTGCGCCCGCCCCTGCAAGAAACGAACCCAGCCGCCGCGTGTCGCGCTCGATCGAGGGCGGCCGGCGCGCCTGGAACACCGGGTCGCCGATGTGTTCCTCTTCGAAGACAAGTTGCGGATGACTGCGGGCGCGCCCGGCAAGCGCGTCGGGGGTCAGAAAGAGCGCTTGCGGGGCCGCGGCCGGATTGCCGTACCGGCGCGCTTGCAGATAGCGACTCTCGGCCTTGTTCCACACGCGTGTGGCGTCGTCGTCCCAGGGCCGTTCGCCCACGCGTGCCAGGATGGTGTCGCCGGGCAACCTGAAGAGAATGCTCGACGGCGTCGTACACCTGATGCCCGTGCGCCTGCCGAAACGGACTGGAAGAATGTCGATCCGATCCGTGGTCTCCGTCGACCGTTGATCGAGGATGTCGAAGAAGCGGATCGATTCGACATCGTCGCCCCAGAACTCGACGCGTGACGGCCCCGCCGCCCCGAACGAGAACAGGTCCACCAGACCGCCGCGCACCGCGTAGCAGCCGGCGGCCTCGACCATCGGGACGCGCTCGAAGCCCCGCGCTTCCAACTCGTCGATCAGGGTGTCGCGGCGGAGTTCCTCTCCGACCCTTACGGCAAAGCGCAGGGCCGCGAGGTCGTCCGGGATGGGCACGACCTCCTGGAGCGCGCGCCGGGTGGCGACCAGTACTCGTGCTCGGCCGGAAAGGTGTGATTCGAAAGCCTCGACCCGCTGGCCGGAGAGGCCAACGCGCGAGTCGCCGCTTTCGCCCGAGAACCCCTCGCGCTGTGGGTAGAGAACCGCCCGGCCCGGACCCAGCAGCGTCTCAAGGTCGCCGAGATGCTCGCCCGCCTCGGTCGGTGAGTCGGCGGCAACGACCCACAGCCGATTGGGAAGGTGTTGGCAGAGGGCGGCGACTGCCGCGAGAGGCAGGGAACCGATGGCGCCGCCGATTGTGCGGGTTGCACCCGGAGCGGGGAGACCTCGGAGCAGCTTGCGAAAAGCGGGTGTGGACGCGACCGCCGCCGCGGCGGGGTGCGCGCCCGAGCTAGACACGGGCAGCCGGATTGCTGCCGACCCGCCCGTGTCGTCGTCCCTCACGCTCTCCGGGCCGATCCGGGGTCGCAGCGCCCTCGCCGCCGGCCGGCCGGGATTGAAGGCCCCGGGCGGCGGCAACGACCGTTTCGACGAGCAGAAGAACCAGCAGGGCAGCGGCGATGGCTCGCCACGGCTCGGGTCCCCGGCCGGCGCGGAAGATGCTGCGTGACCAGGCGGCGGCGTCATCCACGATCGCGGTCGTCCCCGGGATTGCGCGCCTTACGTCGCGTGGCGAAGCCGGCGAGAGATCCGTCTCGGCGGACGGCGGGTTCACGGGCACGGCCGTCAGCAGGCTGTCCCGGGCCAGGGGCTGATAGAAGCCGGCGACCGTCGTGGCCAGGAAGGGCTGGTCTCCGTCCACCGCGAATTCCTCGCCGCCGGGGGCAAGGACCGAAGTGGTGGCAGTCGGGGGAACGAAGCTGGTCCCCGCCGTGACCGACCCGCTGCCGCCGCCTGTGCCCGACCAGCGTTCGATGCCCCATTCCAGCAACGGGATCATCGCCGCGGAGACGGGCAGCGAAGTCGATTCCCCGTCGAGCGGTGAGGCCAGCAGGGTGTAGGGACCGGCCGGAGAATCGGCAGTGACCAGCCACGAATCACCGTTCGACAGCACCACCACGGACCCGCTGCGACGGCCAGGGGCCGCCGCATCCGTCCCACTGCCCGCTTCCAGGTCGCCGTTCCGTGGATCGCCGGTGTCCCCGGTCGCGGTGGGCACAAGGCGGAAGAAGCGCCGAATCTCCAGCTCCGAGAGGTCGATGGCGAGATCGCTCGAGGCGACGCGCGCACCACCGACCGCATCCATCTCGTAGCGGTACGGAATCCCGGCCTCGGCCAGCCGGCGGTTCAGGGCGGGGAGCTGCGCAGGGTCCGCGTGCGGCACCACGAAGGCACTCTGGGTGAGGCCTCGCCGCTCGAGACCCTCGCCGCCGATGCTCAGGATCGTGGCGGCGCGGCCGGCGCCACCCAGCGTGATGCGGTCGTTCTCCTCCAGCACCGCGAGGGCCTCGGCGACGAAGATCGGCGCCGCGCCGAGGACGGCGACCGGCGTGGGCTCCCGGACGGCGAGGGAGAAGTAGCGCCGGTCGTCGGCCGTGAGCGGATCGGGGTCGATCTCGGCGTATCCCTCGACGCGGCCCGGAGGGAAGGGGCCTGCGGGGAGACGCAAGGTGGTTCCCGCCGGCGCCGCGCCGGCTGCGCGGACCTGTCCGTCGACATAAAGCCGCACGCCGACCGTATCGCCCGCGGCACCGCCGACCACCGAAATGGCGGCTTCCGTTCTGCGTCCTGCCAGCGGCGGCAGACCGCCGCCGAAGGAGACTTCGCCGATCCCCCGGTTGAGGGCGGTTCCCGCGGCCGCGCCGAAAACAACCACCGGGATGTCTTCTCCGGCGATCGGCGGCTCAGAAAAGGCAGTCGCCTGCAGATCGGTGAACACATGCACCTCGCGGTTCGGCAGGTCGCTCTGGCCGACCAGGGCCCGGGCGCGGGCCACGGCACGCCCGAGATCCCCCCGGCTGTGTGCGGGCCGAATCGAATCGATCGCGGCCAGCGCGCCGGCGGCCCCCCCGGGAATGGCCGGCTCCCACGGCGTGCCGGCCCGGACCACCCATATCACGTCATCGTGATTTGCTCCCTCCACACTGAGCCGGGCTACTGCCTTCAGCGTGTCCAGGCGGCGCCTGCCGTCTTCGATGATCGTGGTGCTCATCGAATTGTCGATCACCAGCGCCAGAGCGGTGGGGTCGTGGCTGCCGCCCGGGCCCGGGAAATGGATGCGCGCGCCCAGGATCACGACCAACACTACGATGGCTACCCGAAGGAGGAGCAGCAGGAGCTGTTGCGTGCGGATCTGGCGGGCGTGTTCGCGCTCGGTCCTCAGCAGATACCGGATGGCCGGGAAGGTGAAGATCTTGCTTTCCTGCCGATAGAACAGGTGCAGGATGATCGGGACGAGCACCGCGGCGCCGGCCAGGAGGAACAGGGGATTGAGAAAGCCCATTCAGGGGAGCCGCTGCCGCTTCCACAGGTAGAACCGCAGCGCGCGCGAAAGAGGCTCGTCGGTGCCGATCGTGGAGTACGCGATCCCGCGGCTGGTCAACTCCTGCGTCCACTCCGCAACCGCGTTTTCCACCGCATCGCGGTACTGGCGCCGCATGTCCGCCACCGACACCCGCAGCGAGTCTCCCGTCTCGGGGTCGATGAAGCGCGTCTCGCCCGTCGTCGGGAGATCCCGCTCGCCCGGATCGATCAGGTGAAACACCAGCACCTCGTGCCCGGAGTGCTGCAGGTAGATCAGCGCCCTGGCCGTTTCGGCGGGATCCACGAGGAGGTCCGAGATGAGAATCACGAGCCCCTTCCGCTTGAGACGCATAGCCACGTTCCGGATCGCGGATTCGGAATCCGTCGTTCCTCCACCCTTGAGCGCGTGGAGGTGCTGCAGAAGCAGCCGCCAGTGCACCTTCCCGCCCCGGGCGCGCACCTGCCGGACGATCTTCTCGTGGAAGGCCATCAGCCCGACGATATCGCCCTGCCGGGTGAGGATCAGGGAGATCGCAGCCGCCAGATGCTTGGCGTACCACAGCTTGGTGGGAAGACCCGGGCGGGACGACCATGCCATCGACCCGCTGATGTCGATGAGCATGTAGGCGCGCAGGTTGGTCTCTTCCTCGTACTGCTTGACGTAGAACCGGTCCGAGCGCGCATAAAGCCGCCAGTCCAGGGTGCGCAGGTCGTCACCGGGCTGATAGGCGCGGTTCTCGGCGAATTCGGCCGAGAATCCCCGGTTCGGCGACCGGTGCAGGCCCAGAAGGAACCCGTGCACCACCTGCCGGGCGATGATGTCGATGCCGCTGAGTTGTGCGAGCGTCGCCGGATCGAGCAGATCGGCACGCCGATCCCGGTGGGGCGTGACCGTTTCGTTGGTAGCCATGGCCACTCAATCTGCGGGTGCGCGCCTGCATGGGGAAGAGGCCGGCCCGCCGGGCTCGCCACTCCACGGGTCCCTGCCCACAGACCCGCTCCGATGCCGGCAGGAGTCCGACCGAGGGATTGCCCGGGCTTGGCCGGGTGCTTCAACCCATGTCGCTAGCTTCCCGGCCGATAGGTCACCTGCAGCTTGATTCTCCGGCCCTTGGGGCTGTGCGTGAAGCCATCGTAGGACTGTTCCCACCGAACCAGGGGCGGCGCGCTGCCCAGCGCGTTCAACACCGAAAGGCCCATGTCGAGTTGCTCCGACGTGCGCCGCAGCAGGCTGAAGTCCAGCGTCGCGAACCGGTCGATGTCCTCGAACTGTGTTCCGGCAAAGGCTTCGTTGGTATACCCCGAGACCGTGTTCAGGTAGCTGACCGCGCTGTAGTCGCCCACGTGATACCCTGCGGAGAAGCTCGTCTTCCATTGGGGCAGCGGAGGCGCGATGGGATTGCCCCAGTTGAGCTTCCCGGCCGCCTCGTGTTCCGGGAACACCTCCGTCCCGTTCAGGTCGAGGGACCTCACGAAATATTCCCTGGTGAAGGTGCCGTCCACCCCGAACGACACGATCGCTTCACCCACAGGAATGCGGCTGGCCATGTGCAGGTCGATCCCCGACATGCGGATCCCCGGCCAGTTGACGAAACCCGCCTCGATGCGTTCCACGGACTGAATGTCGCAGGTGCCGGTACCGCGTCCGTCCGGACAGCTCACGAATTGCTGCACTGCAGCGCGCTGAGCTCCACCCGCGGCGTACAGGCTCGCGACGCCCTCATAGGGGAATACGTCGATCACGTCCTTGAAGTCGTAGCTCCAATAGTCGACCGATGCCCGAAGGCGAGCGAGCTGGAGGATGGCTCCGACGTTGTAGGTAAACGCCCGTTCCGGCACGAGATCCTTGTCCCCGTAGGTGTCGATGGCCTTGTAGATCCCGGCCGCGCTCACGTATTGCAGTCCCGTGTTCAGATCCTCGTTGAGATCGTCCACCGAGGGGGTCCTGAAGGTGGTCTGGACCGAGGCGCGCAACGCCAGGGGCTCCGCGAGTTCGACGCGCAGGGCGACCTTGGGATCGAAGCTCTTTACCGAACCGTGAAACTCGTAGTTGGCAGCGGCCTGGCCACGGATCCGGTCGCCGAGTCGAAGTTGCGATTCCGCGAAGAAGCGGTGCACGGTCTGGCTGTCGTCGTAGTGGAAGAAGCCGCCAGTGAAGTGGAAGGGCCCGAATTGGTCCGCACAGCTGCGGTCGTCCGGAACGGGGCACGGGGTCAGGGCGAGATCGCCCGCCCGATTGGGAACGGCGCCCACGTCCACCCGGCGGAACTGGTAGCCCACCGCATACTCCGTCTCCTCGGTCAGGGCGCCCTTCAGCATCGCGTCGAAGGCGAAGAGGTTGGCGTCGTTGTCCAGATTGACTTCGTCGTTGATCCAGTCGATCAGCTCGGTGCGATTCTCCAGGCCGGCGACGTAGTCCGGGTTGGGCTGGTCGCGAAAGCGGGCGCCGGGCTGCGTGGCGTTTTGGTGGGCGTTGCTGAATGGGTTGTAGTACATGCAGTCGCCCTGCCCGGGCGCCTTGCCGCCCGTGGGTCCCAGCGCCATGCCGGACGGGCTCGACCGGTCAACGACCACGCCGACGCCGCAGTTCGGCCCCCCGAAGCCCCGAAACGCCAGGTATTTGCGGTACAGGTACTCGCCGGGAAGATTGGCGTTGCCTGCCGACCGCGAGAAACTGGCGGCGAGATCGAAGGCCATCTCCCTGCCACCGAAGCCTTGGAAGCTCCGTTCGAGGGAGCCGGCGATCCGTTGCGTGCGGGAGTCGCGGCGCAGCTCCCGGTGCGGGCCGGCGTTCCCGACCATGCGGCCGAAGAAGTACCAATCGTTCTCCAGGCAGCTTTCGTTGGTCGAGAACCCGGCGCTGGATCCGTACTGGCGGCAGAACGCATGCCTGCCCGGGTGCTCCGGCGTGATCAACTGCGCTCCGTTGTAGGGGGATATCGGCGGGTAGGAGGGTGTGGTCACCCAGTTGGGAGTGCTGGCTTCGGCCCACAGGGCTTCCAGGTGGTAGTTGGTCGCGTCGCCGACACTGCCGTTGAGTTCGGCGAAGGCACGGATCTGCCGCGAGGCGTCAGAGACGTTGTCATAGGGATCGTACCGAAAACGACAGGTCTCGGCCTCTTCCAGGAAGCCGCCGAAGTCCCGGCAGTTGGGATCGACGAAGACGCCGCCCCAACCGCCATAGTGTGCGTCGGTGAGTGCCGAGACGAACTCTTCCGTCGTTTCGCTTCCGGAGAGCCTGGGAAAGAGAAACGCCCCGGGGTTGCCGGTGTACGACCAGCCGCCGCCGCCCGGCGTGAAGTCGCTCAGGGCCCAACCCACCTCTTCGGGCGTCAGTTCCTGCGTGAGGAATACCTCCGCCGAGACGACCGCGTGCGCGCTTTCACCCAGCGGTGAACCCCAGATGGCTCCGGCATTCGTTTCTCCCGCGTTGGCGAAGTACTCGTGGGAGCCGGAGATCTCGAAGCCCTCGAAGTCGCCGCGGGTCAGGAAGTTCACCACTCCCGCCACGGCGTCGGAACCGTACACCGCCGACGCCCCCTCCTTGACGACCTCAACCCTGTCGAGGGCGATGGACGGGAATGCGTTGACATCCACGAATCGGCCACCACGCAGGCGGATGGGTATGTACACCTGACGGCGGCCGTTGAGCAGAACGAGGGTGCGCGACGCGCCCAGTCCCCGCAGGTTCACGGTCGCCACCGTCTCCGAAACCAGGCCCGGCGGTCTTGTGCTGTACCAACCCTGGCGAGCTCCGAGGATCCCGTGGCTGGCGGTGACATTCCGGAAGAAGTCGAATCCCTGCGGGGATCCCTGCTCGGCCAGCGTCCGCCGGCCCGCAACCGTAACGGAATAGGGCAATTCGACGGGTGATTCCGCGAAAGCCGTCCCGGTCACCACCACCCCCTCGAGCAGAAGGGCCGTGCGCTCCAGGAGGATCTCGACGAACTCGGTCTCGCCGTCCGTCACCGTGACGGTCGTGGTTACGGTCGCGTGACCGATCTGCTCGACCTGGAGTTCGTGAGTACCGGCCGGCACGCCCGGCAAAACGAACCGGCCCGCCGCGCGCGACAGAACCCCGAGTCCCAACGCCGGGATGCTGACCTGGGCGCCGACCAGGGCCTCGCCGGTTTCGGCGTCAACCACGGTGCCCGTTACCGTGCCGGTACCCTGCGCGGCAACGGAGTTCGCAAGTGGGGCAAGACCTACTGCCAATAGCGCAAAAACAGGAATCACTCTCGTGCGTGCGAACATCTCGCCTCCCGGACGGCTGTCCCGTGCAATGTCAAAGAGAAAGCACCAATCGGCTTGCCGGGCTCGCAGGCCGCCGACCCCGGCCCATGGAGTAACAGTAGAATTGACCGCCGGTAACCGCCAGTTAACTTCCGTGAGCCCACGCCTCCCGTCCGCGCGGACATGCGAGGCGGGCCCTGCCGACTCCCCCAATCCGGTTTTTCTCCAAGTGCGGACCGACCTGATTCGCAATTTCTGCATCATCGCCCATATCGATCACGGCAAATCCACCCTGGCCGACAGGCTCCTCGAAGCCACGGCCACCGTGGACCGGCGCCGAATGCGCGACCAGGTGCTCGACTCCAATGAACTGGAGCGCGAGCGCGGGATTACCATCAAGCTGCACGCCATCCGCATGTCCCACCGCGCCCGGGACGGCCGCGAGTACCAGCTCAACCTCATCGACACCCCCGGGCACGTGGATTTCACCTACGAGGTGTCCCGATCTCTGGCCGCTTGCGAAGGCGCGATCCTGGTGGTGGACGCGACCCAGGGCATCCAGGCCCAGACGCTGTCCAACCTCTTCCTCGCCCTGGACGCCGACCTGGAGATCGTGCCCGTCCTCAACAAGATCGACCTGCCGGGAGCCGAGCCGGAGCGCCGCCGGGACGAGGTCGCCGATCTCATGGGGATCGATCCCGAGTCGATCCTGGAAGCCAGCGCCAAGGAAGGGAAGGGAATCGACGCTGTTCTGGAGGCCGTGGTGGACCGCGTCCCACCCCCCGCGGGCGACCCCGCGGCCCCCCTCCGGGCGCTGATCTTCGACTCCTACTACGACCAGTACCTGGGCGCGGTCCCCTCGGTCCGGGTCATGGACGGCACCGTCCGGGCGGGCATGTCCATCGCCTTCGGAACGGTGGACGCCCGCTACGAGGTCACCGAGGTCGGACACATGCGGCTGGGCCGGATCCCGGCCGAATCGCTCGGCCCCGGTGAAGTCGGCTACGTGGTGGCGGCCATCAAGGCGGTTTCGGACACGAGGGTGGGCGACACGATCCTCGATGCCTCCCGCCCCGCTCCCGAACTCCTCGCGGGGTACCAGGAGATCAGGCCGATGGTCTTCGCCGGCCTCTATCCCACGGAGTCGGACGGCTACGGGGAGCTGAAGGACGCGCTTCACCGGTTGCGCCTCAACGACGCCTCCCTGCAATTCGAACCCGAGACCTCGCGCGCGCTGGGATTCGGATTCCGCTGCGGGTTCCTGGGACTCCTGCACATGGAGATCGTTCAGGAACGGCTCGACCGCGAGTTCGGCGTCAAGCTGATCACCACCGTCCCCAACGTGAAGTACCGCGTGGACATGTCGGACGGGTCGGAGGTCTGGGTGGAGAATCCCTCCGAGCTCGCCGACCGGGCGCTCATCGATGCGGTTGCCGAGCCGGTCGTTCGCGCGCGCATCGTCGTCCCGTCGACGTACATCGGCAACGTGCAGAAGCTCTGCCACGAGCGCCGCGGCGTCTTCATCAGCATGAACTACCTCGATCCCCGCCGCGTCGAGATGGAGTTCGAGCTGCCCCTGGCCGAGATCGTCCTCGACTTCTACGACCGCCTGAAGGGAGGAACCCGCGGGTACGCAGCGCTGGACTACGAGTTCCAGGAATACCGCGCCGACGACCTCGTCAAACTCGACGTCATGGTGAACCGGGAACCGGTCGACGCCTTCTCGGTCATCCTCCACCGCGACAACGCCTACCAGCACGGGCGCTCCCTCGTGCGCAAGCTCAGGCAGCTGATTCCCCGCCAGCAGTTCGAGGTGGCCCTTCAGGCCGCGATCGGGGGGCAGGTGATCGCCCGCGAGAGCGTCAAGGCCGTGCGCAAGAACGTCACCGCCAAGTGCTACGGCGGCGACATCACCCGCAAGCGCAAGCTCCTCGAACGCCAGAAGGAGGGGAAGAGGAGGATGAAGCAGGTCGGCTCGGTGGAGATCCCGCAGGAGGCGTTCATGGCCGTCCTGCAGCTCGACGATTCGCGGTCGTGAGTGCGCAGGCCGATCGAAAGGCGGCCCCTGGGGGTGATGCGGCGGCAAGGTGGATCGCGGGGGTGGATATCGGCGGCACCAATCTCCGCGTGGGGATGGTGCCCGCCCGGGGGGCGCCCCCGGTAGCGGTCGTCAGCGCGCCGGCCGGGCCGAACCGGGGTCCGGCGGATGTCGTGAAGAGGATTGTTTCCATGGCCCGCGAATCCATCGCCGAAGTCGGCCTGGACCGGGTAGCCGGGGTCGGCATCGGCGCGCCCGGACCGCTGGACCGACGCTCGGGCACCGTGCTGGAGACCCCCAACCTGGGTTGGCGCAACGTGCCGCTTTGCGACATGGTCTCCCGCGAACTCGGCCTCCCGGTCGTCCTGGACAACGACGCGAACTGCGCGGCCTTCGGCGAATGGTGGCTGGGGGCGGGTCGCGGCTCGGACCGGCTGATCGGGCTCACCCTGGGAACGGGCATCGGCGGAGGGGTGGTTCTCGACGGCGAGATCTACCACGGTGCCTCGGACGCCGCGGGTGAGGTCGGCCACATGTGCGTCGACTTCGACGGGCGGCTCTGCGCCTGCGGGTCGCGCGGCTGCGTAGAGGCGTACGCCTCGGGGCCCGCGATAGCCGCCAGGGCGGTGGAGGGCATCGCCAACGGAGCCCGGTCGGCCCTCGCGGCGCGTGCCCGCACCGATCCCGACGCCGTAACCGCCGAGGCCGTCTGCAACGCCGCGGGAGCCGGGGACGACTACGCCGCCCGAATCCTCGACGAGACGGCCCGCATCCTCGCGGTCGCGGTGGCCAACCTCATCAACCTCCTCAACCCCGACACGATCGTGATCGGCGGAGGAGTGGCGGCAGCGGGCGACCTTCTGTTCGCACCGCTGCGCGACGAAGTGGACCGCAGGACATTCCGGTCCGCGAGGGGCGCTTGCCGGATCGTCCCGGCGGGACTTCCCGCCACCGCTGGTATCGTGGGTGCCGCGGGCGTCTTCAAGCGGGTGAGCCGCGGACGTGTCTGAACCCGCGGCCGTGTGCGGCCTCCGGGCAGCTGTATCCCGGCCAGCGGCCCGTGGCCGAGCCAGCGCCCGTGTCTGAACCCGCGCACGGCAACCCCCCAAAGCGGCTCGGCGTGCTAGGCACCCTGGTGCGGGACACGATCCATCTGCCGGCGGGCGGACCTCCCGCCAGAGGGTGGGGCGGGATCGCCTATGCCCTTGCGGGATTCGAACTCGCCCTCCCCCAGGAATGGACCCTGGTGCCCCTGGTGAAGGTCGGCCGCGATATCGCGTCGCGCGCATTCCCGTTCCTGAGATCCTTCGCCACAATCGGAGACCTGGACGCCGTGTGCCTGGTGCCCGAGGCCAACAACCGGGTGGAGCTCACCTACAGGACCCAATCGGAACGCGTGGAGGTGCTGAGTGGGGGAGTGCCCGGATGGGCGCACGACGAGATGGGCGATGTCCTCCCCACCCTCGACGCGCTCTACCTGAACTTCATTTCGGGGAGCGAAGTCGACCTGGCGGGAGCCGAGCGGCTGCGCGACCGGTTCGACCGCCCCACCTACGCCGACCTCCACTCCCTCTTTCTCGACATCGCGGACGACGGTCGCCGCAGTCCGCGTTATCTTCCCTCGGGTGAACGTTGGGTCCGCTGCTTCGACACGGTCCAGATGAACGAGAACGAGTTCAAACTCCTTTTGCCCGAGATGGCGGATCCGTGGCGCGAAGCCGCGCGTGCCATGGCAGGCCGCGCCGGAACCTTGGTCGTCACCAGGGGGGCCGAAGGCGTGGAGTTGCTGATCAGGGACCCGGGCGGCGGCCCGCCGCGCAGACAGCATGTGCCGGTTGCAGGCGGATCCGCTCCGGGCGATCCGACCGGTTGCGGCGACGTGTGGGGGGCCACCTTCTTTGCGGCACGTCTCGGAGGCGCCGGACTGCGCGCCGCCGCCCGTCACGCGAACGCGATGGCACGTGCCAAACTGCGCTTGTCGGGCGCGGAGGCGTTCCGGGACGGAGTATCCCGCCACATCGGCAGCGGCCGGGCCTGAGATGCGCGTCATCGAGATCCAGCGCTCCTTCGACTACCGCAACATCGAGGACCTCTACCGGCAGATCGACATCGACCGCCCCGGACCGGTGCTGTTCGACCTGCGCCGCCTCCGCTGGATCGATCCCAACGGCATGCTGAGCATCCTGGCTGCCGGACGGGTGGCCGCCCAAGCCGGATCGGCGCCGCGGATCTCCCTTCCGGACCAGGTGGAGATCACGAGCTATCTGGATCGCATGGGATTCCACCAGGCCGCCCGCGAGGTCTTCGAGTTCGGCGCCGGTTCGAAGTGGCGCCGCCGCCCGCGCGCCTCCGATGTCCTCCTGGAGATCACTCCGGTGACGAAGAACTCCGATGTGCACCAGGTGGTGGACCGGGTGCAGTCGCGGGCCGGCGCCATACTCTCGAACACGCTCGGCTACCCGGCCTCGGCGGTCGTCCCGTTTTCGGTGATTCTCTCCGAGGTCTGCCAGAACATCATCGAGCACGCGGGGCGGCCGGGCTGGGTCGCCGCCCAGGCCTACAACTGGAAGCGCCGCCTCGGGCGCCAGGTCGCCGTCATCTCGGTGGTTGACATCGGCCGGGGTTTCCGCGCCTCCCTGGAGGATGAACACGCCTCCCGATTCGGCGAGCGCTGGGGTGACGTGGCCGCTCTCGAGGCGGCTTTCCTGATGGGACTGACCCGCTTCCCCGATACCGGCCGAGGGCAGGGAATCCAGCAGATCCGCAAGCAGGTCGGGCGCTGGAACGGCCTTCTGTCGATCCGCAGCGGCACCGCGCGGATCGCCGACACCCCGGATTGGAGCAGCAAGCCCCCCCTCGAAGAGGACCTGCGTCCGTTCCCCGGTGCCCAGATCAACATCATCCTCCCCGAGCGGGTGGAATGAGCCGCGTGCGGCCGGCATCCCTCAGCATCGACGTGGGCGCGATCGTCGCCCGCACCCTGGCGCCGCACCGTCCGAACCTGGTCACGCGTCCGACGGGACGGGCGGTTCGGGCAGCCATCGAGAAGCGCCTGCACGGGAACGCCAGAACACCGTTCGTGTCGCTCATCGACTTCACTCGAATACGCGTCCTGGATTTCAGCTGCGCGGACGAGATCGTCGCCAAGCTCCTTGTCAGGTATATGAAGGCCGACCGCCCCCGCGATATCTTCTTCCTCTTCCGGGCGGTCGGGGAAGTGCACGGACAGTCCGTGGAGGAAGTCCTTCGCAGGCACGGGCTGGCGGCCGCATGCGACCTTGCCAGAGTCGGATTCCGGCTTCTCGGGTCGGTTTCGGAGGGGGAGAAAGCGGCCTGGCAGACGCTGGAGACGCACCGGAGGATCGGGCCCGAGGGCGTGGCCGACGCGCTGGGGGATCGCGGCGATGCGCTCCTGCGAAGACTTGCCGAGCGGCGGTTGGTCTTCCGTGAGCCCAACGGAGCGGCGCTCGCGCTGAGTGCCCTGAGTACTTCACAAATGTAATATAAACATTACAAAATGTAATGTGTACATGACAACATTGACGCGTCAGCGGCGCGACCGACACAGGAGTGGATCATGAGCGCAAACGGGGCGAATCCAGCACACGGACCGGCGACGCGCGCCGTTCACGCAGGGAAGGGGCGAGTGCACGCCGGCGGCCCCGTGGTCGATCCCATCGTGCGCAGCTCGACCTTCTACTGGGCCGGCCCCGGCGACGGGATCGACCTTCAGTACAGCCGCTACGGCAACAACCCCAACCAGCGCTCCGTAGCGGCCAGGATCGCCGCGCTCGAGGGCACCGAAGACGCGCTCGCGCTGGCCAGCGGCATGGCCGCGATCTCGACGACCCTGCTCGCCTTCGCCGAAGCGGGCGACCACATCGTGGCCAGCGCCCACCTCTACGGCGCCACCCACGCCCTCCTGTCACACGAACTGCCCCGGCGCGGCATCACCACCACCTTCGTGGACCCGGAAGACCCGGGCGCCTGGCAGGCGGCCGTCACCGCGAACACCCGAATCGTCCTCATCGAACTGCCCACCAACCCCACCCTGCGCGTGTTCGACATCGGCCCGGCACGCGCCGCCGCCCGCTCGGCCGGCGCCGTCCTCGCCGCCGACATGACCTTCGCGACCCCGATCAACATCCGCGCCGCCGAGCACGGCGTGGACGCCGTCATCCATTCGGCCACCAAGTACCTCGGCGGCCACTCCGACCTGATCGCAGGCGCCGTCGCGGGCAGCGCCGACCTCATCCACCGCATCACGAAGATGATGAAGCTGTACGGCGGCTCCATCGATCCGCAGGCCGCATGGCTGCTCGAGCGGGGCATCCGCACCCTCCCGGCGCGCATGGAGCGCCACAACCGCACGGCGCTGGCCCTTGCCCGGTGGTTCACCGGCGTCGACGGCGTGCGGCAGGTCATCCATCCCGGCCTGGCCGGCCACCCGGACCACGAGTGCGCCGCCCGCATGCTGGACGGGTTCGGCGGCATGGTGTCGATCGTTCTGGAGGGCGGCGGAGACGCCGCCGACCGCTTCTGTTCGAGCCTGTCGCTGGCGGCCGCGGCCCCGTCGCTGGGCGGAGTCGAGACGCTCGTGTCACAGCCCCGCCACACCTCGCACGTGGACCTGTCCCCCGGCGAACGGGAGGCGCTGGGAATCCCGGACGGATTCGTGCGCATCTCGGTGGGCCTCGAGGACCTCGAAGACCTCAAGGCCGACTTCGCGGCCGCGGTCGCAGCGTCGGTGCCGGCCGCCGTCTAGGCCCACCGGGGGAAGATCCGACCGCAGGACCCGCTGAACCTTGCGGGGGGGGGCAGCCGACCCTACTCGGCCCCCATGAACGGATACTCCGTGCTTGTGGGCGGCACGAAGTTCTCCTTGATCGTCCTCGGCGACAGCCAGCGAATCATGTTGAACACTGACCCGGCCTTGTCGTTCGTCCCCGAGGCGCGCCCGCCGCCGAAGGGCTGCTGCCCGACCACGGCGCCGGTCGGCTTGTCGTTGATGTAGAAGTTGCCGGCCGCACCCCGCAGGCGGTCAAGGGCTTCGCGCACGGCCGAGCGATCCTGCGAGAAGACCGCGCCCGTCAGCGCATAGGGCGATGTGGAATCGACCATGTCGAGCGTCTCGGACCAGGCGGCGTCCGGGTACACGTGGATCGACATGACCGGCCCAAAGATCTCGTCGCACATCGTCTCGTGGTCGGGCTTGTGTGCCCGGATCAGGGTGGGACGGATGAAGAAGCCATCCGCGTCGGCGTACTCGCCCCCTGCAATCACATCCGCGTCCGGGCTCGCCTGCGCGCGGTCGATGTAGCCGGTGATCGTGTCGAAGGCGCCCCGGTCGATGACCGCGTTCACGAAGTTGCGGAAATCCATGGGATCGCCCATCGACAGCGCATCGGTCTCCGCGGCCAGGTCGTCCGCGATCTCCTTCCACACGGACTCGGGAATGTAGGCCCTCGACGCGGCCGAGCACTTCTGTCCCTGGTACTCGAACGACCCGCGCACGATGGCAGTGCGAAGCGCGTCCCGGTCGGCGCTGGGGTGTGCAACGATGAAGTCCTTGCCGCCCGTTTCTCCCACCAGCCGCGGATACGACCGGTAGCGGGCGATGTTGCGGCCCACCGTGTTCCAGAGGGACTGGAAGACGCCCGTGGAGCCGGTGAAGTGCAGGCCTGCGAAGTCCGGGTGTTCCATCGCGGCTGCCGTGATCTCGACCGGATCGCCCGGCACGAAATTGATGACGCCCGGCGGCAGCCCCGCCTCTTCCAGGAGCCTGTAGGTGTAGTACCCGGAGAGGACGGCGTGCTTGGACGGCTTCCACAGCACGCCGCACCCGGCCATCGCCGGAATTCCCGCGAGGTTGGCCCCGATTGCGGTGAAGTTGAAGGGGCTGATCGCGTACACGAAGCCCTCGAGGGGCCGGTACTCGATGCGGTTCCAGATCCCCCGTTCCGATATGGGCTGATGGTCGAAGATCCGTTCGGCGAAGTGGGCGCCGAAGCGGAAGAAGTCCACGATCTCGCACGCAGAGTCGATCTCGGCCTGGAAGGCGTTCTTGCTCTGGCCGAGCATGGTGGCCGCATTCAGCGTGGAGCGCCACGGCTCGGCAAGCAGCTCGGCCGCCTTGAGGAACACCGCCGCGCGATCCTCCCAGCGCCACGAGGCCCACTCCCGCCGTGCTTCGGCCGAGCCCTCGATCGCCCGCCGCGCCTCCTCGGCGCCGCCTTCGTGCCACACCCCGAGCCGCAGCCCGTGGTCGTGCGGTGCGCGAATCGTGTGCGTCTTCCCGGTGCGGATTTCCTCGCCCCCGATGATCACGGGGATGTCCGCCTCCTGATCGGCGATCGACCGCAGCGCGGCCTTCAGCTCCGTTCGCTCGGCGGTGCCCGGCGCGTAGGAGAGGATGGGTTCGTTGACAGGCGCGGGAACACGTATCGTTCCGGACATTTCTCTTCCCAGTCTTGTTGGTTGGCGGGAGCGCTCGAACCCCCTGGGATGAGGCGGACGGCCTCGTTCACCGGCGCGCGCGTGTGGGCAACTGCGCCGCGGGAACCGGGAAGGTGCGATTCAAGCGTGGCCTCCGAATGCCCGATACTGCAGCGCGGCACCCGGAGTCGCAGGCAATCTACCCAGCGCCCCGACGGGCGCAACCCGTTGACCACCTGGAAGTCGCATCGATACCTTCCTGTGCGCTTGTGGCCCGGTCCTGGGGCCAGTCGGCAGTGCGCTGTCTCGCAGAACGGTGGAATGGGTACCAGAGATCGGATCGAGGCGGTTCTGGAGTCGCTCAGGCCGGCAATCCGGTCGGATGGCGGGGACGTGGAACTTGTAGATTGGAGCGAGGAGATCGGGCGCGTGGAAGTGCGGCTCATGGGCGCGTGCGAGTCGTGTCCGATCTCGATGTTGACCCTCAAGGACGGGATCGAACGGCGCCTGCAGGCGGCCGTCCCCGAGGTGGTGACCGTTGACGCAAGCTGAACCTCCCGCCAGCCCGAACGGAGCGGTCCGGGCCCTTACTCGCGCCTTGGCCCGGGTGATCAACCCCGTCACCGGCAAGGATGTCGTGGCCGGCGGACAGGTGAGCGAGGTCTCGGTGGACGGTAACGGCAGGGCCACCTTCATCTTCTCCCTTCAGCAGGGCGATCCCGGCGTGCTCGTGCGCCACGCGCGCGCCGCCGCTGCCGCGGTCGACGGCATACGCGGCGTGAAGGTGAACGTGCAGCTGCCGCAGAGCACCGCACCGGCGGGTTCGCCACCTGCCCGGGGCGGCACCGGGACGGCCGGGCGGGGCCCCTCGCCGCCATCGGCGACCGCCGCCCGGGCCGAGCGGAGTCCTTCGACGCGACCCGCCCCGCAACGCGGCCTCCAGCCCGGATCCGTGCCCGCCCCGACCCCGCAGCCGGGACTGCTCACGGGGGTCAGGCGCATCGTCGCAGTCAGTTCGGGCAAGGGCGGCGTCGGCAAGTCGATGGTCGCGACCAACCTGGCCGCTCACGCCGCCTCGAAGGGTCTGGCCGTCGGTCTTCTCGACGCCGACATCTACGGCCCCAACATCCCCATCATGTTCGGGGAAGGGCGCCGCCCGCCGGTGACGGGAGCCAAGGGCTCGGAAATGATCGTCCCGCTCGAGGCCCACGGCGTGCGCCTCATGAGCCTGGGGTTCCTTCTGGAGCGCGAACAGCCCGCGATCATGCGCGGCCCCCTGATCGCCGGAATCCTCAAGCAGTTCATGGAGCAGGTCGCCTGGGGCCGTCTGGACCTGATGATCGTCGACATGCCGCCCGGAACCGGCGACGCACAGCTCTCGCTCGTGCAGACGGTGAACCTGGACGGCGCCCTCATGGTCACCACGCCCCAGAAGGTGGCCACCGGCGACGTGCGCCGCGGCGTGAAGATGTTCGAACGGGTCAACACCCGGATCCTCGGCATCGTCGAGAACATGTGCGGATTCCGGATCCCCGGCACCGGCGAGGTGATCGACCTGTTCGGCCGCGGGGGCGGGGAGGATCTCGCCGGCGAGCTGTCTGTACCGTTCCTCGGCAGGATTCCGCTCGATATGGCGGTTCGCACTGCCGGAGACACGGGTCGGCCTACGGTCGTTTCCGCACCCACCTCGCCGGCTGCGTCATCGCTGGCGGAGATCGGCGACCGTTTGCTGGCCGACCTGGAGGGCCTCCCCCCGCGCGACTAGCGCGAGCCTGCCGGCAGTTTGGGCGCCGGGGGCGGTTGTGCGTCGGGACCGGGTCGGGCGCGCGCCCGGTGCCCGCAGCAGCCGGGCTACTCGCCCTCCAGCCACTTCCGGTCCGCGGACGAAAGCGCTTCGCGTCCGCGCACGCGGTCAAGGAGTTTGAGGACGAACCAGCCGACCAGCATGATCGGCGCGACCTTGAACAGCAGGAAGCTCGCGATGCCCAGCGTAAGGCCAAGGAGCGCCCCGACTACCGAAAGCACAATCCAGACCACGACAATGCTGACGATGCCCATGGCCAGGAATGTCAAGAGCGTTCCGATCATGCCTTCTCCGTGTCTGCTACCGGGTCACGCGGACCGCGAATCCTGCTCGCGACCGGTCTAAGTGTAACACCTTTCACCCCCGGGATGCCGCCCTTTCAAACCCGGGATGCCGTCCGTCCCACGCCGGTCACGGGATCCGCACAATGTCGATGGCACCGAGGGCCGCCGAGATCTCGACCTCGACGCGGCGCTCCGCCGTCTCCCAGTTCGTCGACCGATAGCTTCTGCCGCTCCTCACGAAGCCATCGGCCTCGATCACCGTGAGGAAGTTCTCGCGGAGGATGTGGACGCCCAGTGATTCCGGAACCCGGATCTCGAGGGCACCCAGCCCCATCTCCACCGAGACGCGCCCATCACGCGGCCATTCGCCGTCAAGTCCCAGCGAGACCGAGCCCAGGCCTGCCTTGACGGCAACCCGCTCGGCGTTGAGGTTGCCGATGCCGTGCATGGACAGCCTCGCCGCGCCCACATTGATCGAGGCCGACGCCATCGCGGCCGGGTTGACCTCCCCGACGCGAATCTCCGACTCCGAAGCGCCGGTGCTGACCTCGAGGCCGAGCAGGGGCAATCCGGACAGGTCCAGCGTGGCCGAGCCCGCCCCGAAATCAAGGTCCAGCTCCATCGGCACGTCCCGCGACAGCCTCAGGTCGAGCGACGACGACGAGGACTGGTCCTTGAATCGACGGTTGTTCCATGTGGAGATGCCCACATCGAGGCGACCCCTCGCGTAGTCGGCCCTGGGCGTCGCGAAGTCCTCGTCGTAGTCGAAGCGGGCGCGGTAGAGCAGACCCGACTCGCCGGGGCGGAGGGCGAGTTCGCCTGCGCCATAGCTGACATTGACCTCGAGGCGCTCCTCGTCCGTCACCTGGCGTGACAGGGTCACGGTCTTGGGTTGTGCCGCCTGGACCTGGCCGGCCGTGGCCGCGAGCAGGAGCACGAGGAGAAAGGTTCTCATCTTTCCTCCTCCTTGCCCATGTCGTCCGCATCGTCTTCCGGCTCATCCGCCGGAGACCAGTCCACCGGTATGTCCACGTCTTCGTCGAAACGGTCGGGCCAGCGCGTCGCGTACCTGCCGCCCCGCGTGATGATCACGGCGCCGAAGCCCGTCATCACCGCGACCACGCCGGCGAGAACGGCCAGGACCTCGACGAGGCCGCCGATCCATCCGATCAGGGGAATGGCTCCGAGCGCGCTGCCGACCGCAAAGGGCAGCATCAGCGCCGCCAGGCCGGTCAGCCTCACGTGTGTGTCGCGGCTGCGATCTACGCGATCGAGCCACGCATGCTCCCGCTCCAGCACCCACCGGCCGACATGATGGCTCACGCCGATGTAGCCCATGAACCCCGCCAGCGCGATGGCCAGCGGGTAAAGCGGCACCCATGCAAGCAGGACCGGAATGCCAACCAGGGAAACCGCCAGGACGACGATGCCGATTACGAACACCGGGACCACGAGGAAAGCACCGGCGAACCCGACGACGGCCGCCCGCCCGGGCCGGTACTCGATCTCCCTGGTCACCGCGTCCAGGCGCAGTCCCGCGAAACGCGTGAGAAGCAGCGCCAGGCCACCGAGGACGACGAATGTGAAGAGCGTTTCGACAACCTCGCCCGCCGCCCGCAACGCACGCCATTCGGAAGGTCCGCGCCGGTTCGAACTCGCGCGATCCCGATCCGATTCTCTTTCGCCTGGAGCGGCTTCGGCCACCTGGGGGGGAGGAGGGGGCGGCGGCGGCTCCGCCGCGGTCGGCGCCCTCGTCGCGCGGTCCTCTCCCGGCTCCGCGAGGTCGACCATCTCACCACGCACCTCGCCCCCGCGCCGCTCGATCTCGGAGCGCGCGTGGCGGACATCGCCGTCGATGCGCCCCGATTCGCCCAGCGCCAGGGTGGCGTCCAGCAGGATCACGTCGCCGCGGATCCGGCCGTCGACCTCTAGCCGGCCATCGACAACAAAGACGCTGCCCTCGACCTCATCGCCTTCGGGAACCGAGTAGGCCCGGCCCACGCGGACGAGCATCGCCTCCGGATCGACGTCGGCCAGCGCGGCTCCAAGCTCCGCAATCCCCCCCGACCGGGCCGCGAGCGCCAGGAATTCCTCCGCCGAGGTCTCTTCGCGCCGGGTCTGAAGAGGCCGCCCCTGCTCGGCCACCGCGTCCTCAAGCGCGCGGTCGACGCGGTCGAGCAGCGCCTGCTCCGGTGCCGCCAGTCCGGGGTCGGGCGCCCACGCTTCGAGTGCGCTTGCCAGGGGCCCGTCGGAGAGCGTCAGGATGCCGGCCAGAAGATCCCGCCAGGCGCGATCGGAATCATCTCCCGACTCATAGCTGCCGAGCACCTCGCCGTCCAGGGTGGCAACGCCGTCCGCGAAGCTGACGGACAGCCGCTCGCCGTCGGCGAACTCCAACTGGAGTGAAGCGCTGGACTGCGAGACCTCTACATGGCTGGAAACGACTTCGCTTTCCTGCGCCGCACCTTCGCCGGCGGCAAAGGCGGCGGCCAGGCCGAAGAGGGCCGTGCAAAGTGGATTCATGGGTCTAAAGCGGTACATGTACACGTTCCAATTCCGTGGTCCTCGCCACATTCCTGTACAGAATCAATCCAGATAGCGCGGTGAGCGTGGTGAGAAGGAGAATCCCGCCCACGAAAACGGAGGCCGCGCCGGCACCGGCGAGGCCGGCCGGCAAGACGTCCGATAGAATGCCGGCCCCGGTGCCCAGGGTGCCGCCGAGCGCGTCGGGCAGGGCGGCAATCCCCTGGTTCCACAGGAATCCGGCCAGGTTCGAGAGCGTCACCAGCGGGTTGTTGGCAAAGAGCATGTAGCCCGTTGCCACAACGGCCGCCGTGGGCCCGAAGGCCACGCCCGACGCCGCGGCGAGGCGCTCCTGACGCTGCGGCCAAAGGCCTGCGAGAAGGTGCCGCAGGCGAGTGCGCGACCGTGCCCTCTCCGGCAACGGCACGCGGGCCATCACCCGCTCGGCAAGTCCGTCGGCGGGAGCCAGGGCCGGCAGCTGCCCGAGTTCCCGGTGCAGGCGGCCCCAACCGGCCATGGCCGCGGCGGCCTCCCGGTCCCGGGCGGCGAGCGACTTCAGCGCCCGGGCCTGTCGAGCGGAGAGCATGCCGTCGTGCAGGTCGTCGAAGACGTTGACCACGGACCCCGGCGACCCTCCGGCCAGCCAGGCCCGGAGTCTGCTCAGGCGCGAGGGCCGTATGTGGAGCGACGCGATGATCCTCGCCTTCAGGTCGCGCGCCGGTGTGTGGGGCTCCAGGGTTTTGAGGGCCGCGAAGAGGGAGCGGCAGGCGCGAACCTGTCGCTGAAGCGCGGGGTCCCCGGCGATTCTGCGCTCGAAAGCCCTCCGCTCACCGGCACGCAACTCGCCGTCCAGATACGAGAAGAGCCGTCTCGCATCCGGATTCGGTTGGTTGTTTGTACGATGATTACGCTTCACGTCCCGGTTCCCCTTTTGGTTGTCAATCCCAATACGCCGCCTGCGATTCGGCGGTTTCACGCCCCGATATGCTAACCCGAAGGCTCGAGCAGCGGTTCCAGCGCAGCCTTGAGCTCCAGCCGCGCGCGATGGATATAGGTCTTCACGGTTCCGAGCGGAAGCTCCAGGATATCGGCGATCTCCTGGTACGAGTAGCCCTCGACGTGCCGCAGCAGCGTGACCGCGCGGTACTCGGGCCTGAGCCTGCCGATCGCGGCTTCGATCTGGCTGCCGAGTTCGAGGTTCTCCACGTAGGCGTCAGGCCGCTCCTCGGGAGACTCCAGCACCAGGCTCGTGCGCGCCTGTTCGTCGGCGGTGACCGCGTGTGGGGAGCCGTGGATCGAGACCGTGTCGAGGCGCCGCTTGCGGAGGTGGTCGATCGTGAGGTTGTGGGCGATCTTGAACATCCAGCTCGAGAACTTGTAGCCGGGGTTGTAGCTGCCGATCGCGTTGAAAGCGCGTATGAACGCCTCCTGGGAGAGATCCTCGGCCAGACTGCGGTTGCGCACCATGCGGTAGATGAGGCTGAAAACCGGACGCTCGTAACGGTTCAGCAACTCCCTGAACGCCCTCTCGCGGCCCTTTGCCGCCTCCAGGGCGAGTGTCCTGTCGTCGGGAACCGCTTTCTGTGCAGGTATCGGAGTTCCTCGCGATTCGGTCCGGCGGTGTCTCAATCCCGCATTCCGGCGGCTTGCGGGCGTCATGCAACCTACTACGACGGCAGGCCCCGTCTCCTTTACCGGGCAGGCGGCTGGGGGGTTGGCGACACCGGGTAGCGGACCGCCTGGCCTACCGTTGGAGACGGACGATGAACGGAGACGGTTGCAAGGGGCTTGGAGAGCGCCGCGCTGGTTGTCTACCTTTTGGCCTTCGTCGGCCCGCCGGGCCCGGGCGCGCCGCAGGAAGCGCGCGGCGATCCAACCATGCCATGCAACGACAGGTGTCGCTTGACCACCACCCGGGACGCAGAGCCGGCGAGCGGCGGTGCCCGCGCCGCGCAGGTGCGCAGGCTGTTCAGCGAGATCGCGCCGCGCTACGACCTGCTGAATCACGTGCTCAGCCTGAACATCGACCGGCGATGGCGCCGCCGGGCCGTGCGCGAACTCGGCTGGGATCGCGATCCCGGCGGATCGTACCTCGACGTCTGTGCGGGCACCTTCGACCTCGCGCTGGAGCTGGCCGCTCGCCCGGGGTTTCATGGCCGCGTGGTGGGCTGCGACTTCGCATTGCCGATGCTGGCCCAGGGGACGCCCAAGATCGAGGCCGCGCCGGTGGAGGCCGTCTGCGGGGACACCCAGCAGCTCCCCTTCGCCACGGGCTCCTTTGCCGGCGCCACGGTGGGATTCGGCGTCCGCAACCTCTCCGAGCCGCTCGCCGGGTTCCGCGAGGTGCACCGCGTGCTGCGGCCCGGCGCCCGCTTCGTCGTGCTGGAGTTCACGGTGCCGCCGGGGAGGCTGATGCGCGGCGCGTACCTGCTGTACTTCAACCACATCCTGCCGCGGGTGGGCCGGCTGGTGTCCGGCCATCCGTGGGCGTACACCTATCTGCCGAGATCCGTGGAGGGGTTCCCCGGGCCCGATGCCCTGGCCGGGATGCTCCGCAGCGCCGGCTTCGCGCGCGTGAGGTGGTTTCTCGTTACCGGCGGGATTGCCGCGATCCACGTGGCGACGAAGGCCTCTCGGGACTGACGCCCGCGGGGGCCGGCCCCTCCTGGAGCACGGTAACCGCGCCCAGTTCCGATGCGGAACCATCGAAGCGGGCCGTGTCGCCGACCAGCAGAATGGTCATTCGCGCGGGATCGACTTCGCTGCGGAACACGTCCTGGACGGCGGCGGGCGTCACGCTCTGGATGCCGTCGACGTAGCGCTCCAGCCAGTCGGCGGGAAGGTCGAGCCTCCGGTACGTCATGCCCCTGGCGACGACCTGGAATGGGGTACGGAAATTGAAGACGAAGCCGTTGACCACTTCATCGACGGCGTGCGACACCTCTTCCGGTGCCGGAGGCGCGGCGCGCATCGAATCGACCGCCGCCAGCAGCAGCCGCGCAGCCGCCAGCGTGCTCTCGGGCTTGGTGCGGGTGAGCGCCCCCGCGAGGCCGTCATCCCGGCTCGTCGTCGTCCAGATCGACGAGGCGCTGTAGGCGAGACCCTGCCGCGTTCTGACCTCGGAGGCGAGGCGGCTCGAGAGGCCGGACGCCCCGAGGATGCTGTTCCCGATGCGCGAAGCGAAGTAGCCGGGATTGTCCCCCTGGCGCACGGCCGTCGCCTGGGCCATGACCACCACGCTCTGCTCGATCTCCCTGTGGAGGACGAAGACCCCGGGCTCCGAACGAATTTCTGCGACCGGGTTCTCCCCGAGGCTGCCCGAGCACGGAGGCCAGTCTTCGAGGATCTCGTCCAGCAGGTTGCGGGCGCGGTTCCACGAGATGTCGCCCGCGACGCCCAGCACCATGTTCCCGGGGCAGACCACGGCCTCGTGGACGAAGCGCAGCTTCTCGGCGGCCAGGTCGCCGGGTTCCAGGTCGGCCACGCCCATCTCCCAGCCGACAGGATGGTCGCCGTACATGATCCGGTTGAAGATCCCGAAGGCAAGCGACGCGGGGTCCTCCGGGCGCCGCCGCACGCGTTCCATCTCGGCGGCGCGCCAGAGTTCGACCTGGGTGGAATCGAAGCGCGGCTCGCGAAGCATGGCGCCCCAGAGCTGCACCGCGTCGCTGACCTGTTCCGAGAGGGTGTTGACCCAGGAGGACGCGCCGCCGCCGCCCTGCCCGAAGCTCATTGCGAGCGCCAGCGACTCGATGCGCGCGTCGACGGAGTCGGGCGGCAGAGTGGCGGTGCCGCCGGTGCGGAGGAGGCCGGCCATCGCCGTGGCGGCCGCAAAGGAATCGCGCCCAAAGTGCCGGACGCCTCCCTCGAAGGTGGCGTAGAAGGTCACCAGCGGCAGCTCCCGATCCTCCACGAAGTAGACGGGGACCCCGTGGACGGTTGCTTCCCGGGGTGCCAGACGCCGGAAGCGCAGCTCGGGGAAGTCCATGCGATCGATTCGCTCCCGCACCGATTCCTGGGCCTGTGCCGGTGGGGGGAAGAGCGATGTGGCCAACGCGGCGGCCACGCCGATCAGGAGGGCGGCGGTGCCGACCCGTCGACAGCCCAGGGGGCGCGAAGTCGTCACCGTCCGTCCTTCCGCACCATGGTGGCGACCGTCCGAGAGCCGTCGTTCAGGTACTGTAGCGCGACGCGCTGGACATCTTCCGGGGTCACCTCGGAGATGCGCCGGGAGAGCCGGAACGTCTCGCTCCAATCCCCAAGCGCGGCTTCGGACTCGGCGATCTGCATCGCCAGCTCGAGGTTTGAGGACAGCCGCCGAAACTCGCTGGCCCGCAGCTGGTTTCTGATCCGCAGGAGGGCGCCGGGGTCGGGGGGAGCGGCCTTGATCTTCGCGATCTCGTCGTAGATCGCCGCCTCGATCTCGTCCGTCGTGCGGGGCGCCTTGGGGACGGCCGAGATCGTGAACAGCCTGGGATGCGAGAACCCCGGCCCCAGGTAGGCGGCCACGTGCACGGCCGACTGGTCCCTGGCGATCAGTCGCTGGTAGAGCCGGGTGGTTCTGCCGCCGGTGAGCACCGAGGCGAGCATGGTCAGCGCCGGGGCATCGGGGTGGAAGCCGGACCCCACGCGCCAGCCGATCATCAGTCGGGGCTCGCCGTCGAACTCGACCGTGATTCGGCGTTCCCCGGCCTGGGCGGGTTCGCGTGCCCGCACCGGGGGTGCTTCCCGTCCCGGCGCGATCGGACCGAAATACTCCTCCGCCAATCGCCTCACGCGGCCCGCGTCGACATCGCCGACGATTGCCGCCACGGCGTTCTGCGCGCCGTAGTAGTCGCGGAAGTACGCGATGGCTTGCTGCCTGGTCAGGTTCTCCAGATCCGACGTGTGTCCGATTACCGGCACACCGTAGGGGTGTACCTGGAATGCGGTGGCCAGGAAGGCGTTCTCGAGGACGCCCCCCGGGCTGGTCTCGAGTCGCGTGCGGCGCTCCTCCCGAACGACGTCCAGTTCGGTGTAGAACTCGCGGAATACCGGCCTGCGCATGCGGTCCGACTCGAGTGCGAACCACAGTTCGATGCGGTTGGCGGGGATTTCCACGAAGTAGCGGGTGGCCTCGTGGGTGGTGGTCGCGTTCAGGCCGCGGGCGCCCTGGGCGGAGAGGATGCGGTCAAATTCGTTGGGGATCACATGCGCGCGCGCCTGATCCCGGATTGCGGCGAAGGCCGACCGCAACCGCCGGATCGCCGTCGAGTCGGGGCCGGGCCGGGCGAGTTCGTGGAGAAGCGAGTCGCGGATCGCGTCCATGGCGTCCAGGAGTGGCGCCTCGCGCGTCCGGTCCGAGGTGCCGATCTCTTCCGAACCCTTGAAGAGCATGTGTTCGACGACATGCGCGATCCCGGTATTGCCAAGGTGCTCGTTGACCGAACCCACGGGATAGTGGACCACCAGAGCCGTGGTGGGAGACTGGCGCCGCTCCAGGACCAGGAAGGTCATGCCGTTGTCGAGGGTGAACCGGTCGACCGGGAGTTCGGTGCCCGGGGCGGGCGCTCGCCGCTGTGCCCGGGCGTCGATGGGAACGAGCGCGGCGGCCAGGAAGGCGGTGAGGACGGCGCTGCAGACCCGTGCGGTCCGGGTGCCGCAGCGCAGCCGGTGCGCGGCGTGGCCGGCAGGCTGGCGGTGGCCAGGGCCGTGGCGGCCGGTCAAGACATGCCTCCCCGCATGACGGGCCCGGCATCCGGCTCGGGCTGACACCGGGGGCAGACAAAGGCGGAGCGCCCGCCGAAGACGATGCGCTCGATGCGCGCGCGGCATCTCGAGCAGGGCCGGTCCTCGCGTCCGTAGGCGTGCAGCGCCCGCCGAAACCGTCCCTCGTTCCCGTCGGGGGCCCGATAGTTGCGCAGGGTGGTGCCGCCGGCCTCGACCGCGCGCCGAAGGATGCGCCGGAGCGAGCGATGGAGGCGGGCGGCGGAGGCGTCGCTGATCGAACGGGCCGGGGTGCGCGGGTGGATCCCCGCGAACCAGCATGCCTCCACCGCATAGATGTTGCCCACGCCGGCGATCCTGCGCTGGTCGAGGAGGAGCGAGCGAATGGGGGATCTGGAGCGGGAGAGGATCCGGCGGAGCCGCGCGCCGGTGAACGACCGGGCGAGCGGCTCCGGACCCAGCCGACGTGACCACCGCGCCCACTCCGACGCGGGGAGGTGGATGAGGCGGCCGAATCGACGCACGTCGTCGTAGGTCAGGGAGCTGCCGTCGGTGAACTGAAACAGTACGGCCGGGTGAGTCGATCCGTGCGCGGGCCCCGGGCCGGATCCGGGCACGAGGCGGCCCGTCATTCCGAGGTTGACGACCACGCGGGTGCCGTCGGAAAAGGTGAGCACCACGTTCTTGCCCCGCCTTCCCGTTGTTCCCAGCCGCCTGCCAGCCACCGCTTCCGCGAAGCGACCCGGCGGACCGTGCACCACGTCCTCCCGCAGTACCGTCACCGCGTTCACCAACTTGCCGGGCAGCACTCTGTTCAGCCCCCTTGCGATGGTCTCGGCCTCGGGGAGCTCCGGCACGATGCTACTCCAGCGCCACCGCGGTACCGGTCGACGACACCATCAGCATTCCGTTGGATGTCCCGAGCACCTCGTAGTCCAGGTCCACGCCGATGACCGCGTCGGCCCCGCGCGCCCGCGCCTGCGAGGCCATCTCGCGAAGGGCTTCCTCGCGCGCCGTGCGCAGGGCGTTCTCGTACGACCCGGAGCGCCCTCCCACGATGTCCCGGATCCCGGCCAGGATGTCCTTGACGATGTTCGCGCCGATGATCGCCTCGCCGGTCACGATGCCGAGGTATTCCCGGACCCGCCGACCCTGCAGCACGGAAGTTGTCGTGATGATCAAAACCCTGCTCCTTCCGGATCCATTCCTTGTTAGTATGGCATCACTGCCGCCGCTCCGCCTCCCGCCACCCGATGTCGGTGCGGAACTGCTTGCCTTCGAAGGTGATCGCGTCCGCCACCGCGCAGCTCACCGTCCGGGCGCGCTCGAAGTCCGCCCTGACGGCGGTGACGGCGAGTACGCGGCCCCCGGACGTCACCAGACGGCCTGACTGCAGGGACGTGCCGGCGTGGAACACCTGGACGCCGCTCGGCAGCGGTGGGATCGAGATGGGCGCGCCCTTCCCGTAGCTGCCGGGGTACCCGGACGCGGCGAGTACGGTCGTGACCGCGGACGCTTCGGCGAAGACCGGCCGGTGCTCCGCAAGCCCCGAGCCTTCGGCGACCGCGAGCATCGCCTCCAGCAGCGACGACGAGAGAAGCGGCAGCACCGCCTGGGTTTCGGGATCGCCGAAGCGGCAGTTGAACTCGACCACCCGGGGCCCCTCGCGGGTGATCATGAGTCCGGCGTAGAGCAGGCCGCTGAACGGGCATCCTCCCTCCGCCAGGGCCCGGAGCACCGGCGCGATGATGCTGCTGCCGACCTCGTCCATCAGCGCGTCACTGACGAACCCGACCGGGGCATACGCGCCCATGCCCCCGGTGTTCGGCCCCGTGTCGCCCTCGCCGATACGCTTGTGATCCTGCGAGGGGAGAAGCGGTACGAAGTCCTCGCCGTCGGCGAGGCAGAAGACCGAGAGTTCCTCGCCTTGCATGAACTCCTCGACCACGACCTGGCTACCCGCGTCGCCAAACGACCCTTCGAGCATGCCGCGAGCCGTCCGAACGGCTTCGTCCACCGCGGTGCACACGACCGCACCCTTTCCGGCAGCCAGCCCGGAAGCCTTGACCACCACCGGCGCGCCCGTCGCTTCGATGTACGCGGCGGCCGCGTCCGCCTCGGTGTGCACCTCGTAGGCCGCCGTCGGGACCCCCGCGCCAGCCATCAGGTCCTTGGCGAAGGCCTTGCTCGACTCGATCCGCGCCGCGGCGGCCGATGGGCCGAAGACGGGGACACCCGACTGCCTCAGCCGGTCGGCGAGTCCCAGGGCAAGGGGCGTCTCGGGCCCGACCACCACCAGGTCGATCCGGTTCCCGGCCGCCCAGCCCGCCAGCGCCACGACATCGGTGGGCGAGATGTCGACCCCATGGCATCCCGGCACCATGCCTCCGTTCGGCCGCGTGGTGTAGAAGGACGCCCCGGTCGCGTCCTGGCGGAGCTTCCAGAGCAGCGCGTGTTCGCGCCCGCCGTTGCCGGCGATGAGGATTCGCATCGGCCTCAGGACTGCCTTCTGAAGTTGTCGAAGAAGGATTCACCGGCACGCCTGGCCGCGCCGGCCATCTGATCGATCACGTCCCGGGCCCCGGCCCTGTAGCTGCTGGCGGCCTCGGCCACGTCTTCCGCGTACGCCGGGTCGGGATCCCCGCGGCGCTGGTATTCGCCCCTGAGTATCCGGTCGTACGCCCCGGTCTCGATCCAGCCGCGCAGCTCGGAGAGCCGCAGGACCCAGAAGGGGTGCGTCTGGCCGAGCAGGTTGAGGACCTTGAAGACCTGATCGGCCATGTCGCCCGACTCGCGGTAGTCCTCGGCCTGCCGGATGAACTCCGGGAGAGATGTCTCGGCGTCGTCGCCGCCTCCGGCCATCTTGAGCATCGACCCCATGACCTCGTCCGGGTCCTGGATGGCCAGAAGTCCCGCACGGTCGGCCGACAGCTCGCTCTTGCGCGACCATTCCAGAAGCGCGACCAGAATCGCCCTGGCCGCCAGCCCCACGATGGGAAAGCCCATCCTGGCCAGCGCGATGAGCAGTTCGGTCATCGTCCGGTACAGGACGTGGTCGCTCATCACGTGGCCGAGCTCGTGGCCGAGGATGTACGACACCTGCCGGTCGGTGAGCAGGGCGAGCGTTCCCGAGTTGAGGATGATGAACGGCTCCTTCATACCGTACGCGCCCGCGTTCACGACGGGGTTCTGCGAGACGAAGAGGGGGTAGCGCTCGGGAGCGTCCATGGTGGTGCAGACGTCGCAGTACTGGTCCCACAGGCGTGGGAACTGATTCGGCCCGACCCGCACCGCATTGGCCTGAAACGCCAGCCGCACCGGCTTTTCGCCGAAGATGCCGAAGAGCGCGCGGAGCACCTGGTCGAAGCCGGGGAGCTTGCGCAGGGCCGCCAGCGCTGCACGATCCGCGCTGTGTTCCCACGCCCGCGACGAAATATCTGTGAAGGTGCGGGTGACGCGCGGTTCACCGTTGTCTTCGGGGCTTGCGTGGCCGTACGAGGTATCGAAATCGTCCTGGTTCATCCTTGCATCCTTGCCGTAGGGATCCGACGTCCCTCGAATCTACATGTGTGTTCGTGTGCATGTGTGTTCACCTCAAGACGCGTGCGCGGGCCCGGCGTCTGGAGGGGAGAGCGCCCGCTCATCTACGAAGGGCGTCTTCCAGATCTTCGATGAGGTCGTTGCCGTCTTCGATGCCCACCGAGAGCCGCACGAGGCCGTCGGTGATTCCCATGCGCAGCCGCAGTTCCTCCGGCACGGCTGCGTGGGTCATGAGCGACGGGATGCAGATCATCGATTCCACGCCACCCAGGCTTTCGGCGAGCCGGAAGAGTCTGGTGCCTTCGGCGAGGCGCCTGGCGTCGGTCTTCGAAAGGTCCAGGGACAGCATGCCGGAAAACCCGCGCATCTGGCGGCAGGCCAGCCGATGCTCCGGGTGGGAGGCCAGCCCGGGGTAGTGCACCGCCCGGACAGCCGGATGGCCCGCGAGGAATTCCGCGACGGCCATCGCGTTCTCGTTGTGGCGCGTCATTCGGAGATGAAGCGTCTTGGTGCCACGCAGGGTGAGCCACGAGTCCAGCGGGCCGGGGATGGGCCCGGTGGACTTGCGCACGAAGTGCAGATCCGCGGCCAGCGCGTCGTCATCGACCACCAGCATGCCGCCGAGAATGTCCGAGTGGCCGCCCAGGTACTTGGTCGTCGAGTGCACGACCGCATCTGCGCCAAGGGCCAGGGGATTCTGGTTGAACGGCGATGCGAAGGTGTTGTCCACGCAGAGAAGCGCGCCGTGCTCCCGGGTGATTCCGGCCACCGCCTCGATGTCGGTGACCCGCATGAGCGGGTTGGACGGCGTCTCCAGGAGGACCAGGCGGGTCTCCGGTCGCAGGGTGCCCCTGACGGCGTCCGGATCTCGCGTGTCCACCAGGGTGAAGGTGATGCCGAGGCGGCTGAAGACCTCGATGAACATCCGCGTGGTGCCGCCGTAGGTGTTCTCCTCGCTGACGATGTGGCCTCCCGGCGCGACCGTCTTGGCCAGGCACTCGAAGGCGGCCAGACCGCTGGAGAAGGCGATTCCGTGGCGCCCGCCCTCGAGCGCCGCGACGTTGGCCTCGCTGGCTTCGCGGGTCGGGTTCTGCAGGCGCGCGTACTCATAGCCCTTGTGGCGTCCCAGCCCATCCTGGACGTAGGTAGAAGTCAGGAATACCGGCGTTGTGATCGCCCCCGTCACCGCCTCCGGAGACTGTCCCGCGTGCACGCAGCGGGTGTCGAATCGCCCTGTGGACTCAGGCAACGTCTTCTCCCGTGACTGGGGATCGGTTTTCGGAAATCCGGACCGCAGCCCGGACCGCCCGGCTGGATCATCCATCCGCTTCGAACGGCTGGTGCTTCGGGCTGTGATCGATTCGGGGGAATATAGTAGCTTCCCATCTGGTGAGAGGGGTCCTCGCACCTCAACAGGCTCAGGCGAGAATGCCGATTTTTCTTCCCGACGACCTCATGGTCAGCGTCTCCGGCTTCCGCGGCCGCGTGGACGAGTCCGTTACGCCGGAACTCGTGGCCGGGCTGGCTGCGTCGTATGGGACGTTCCTCCGCGAAGAGGGTGACGACGGGCCCGTCATGGTGGGGCGCGACTCGAGGACTTCGGGGCCGATGCTGATGCGCGCGGCGGTGGCCGGGCTGGTCTCGGCGGGATGCCGCGTGGTTGAGTTGGGGGTGGTGCCCACGCCGACGCTGATGCTTGCCGTGCGGGAGGGAGATGCGGCCGGGGGCCTCGGCGTGACGGCGAGCCACAACCCGGCCGAATGGAATGCGCTCAAGTTCGCGGTGAGGGGCGGGACGTTCCTCCCTCCCTCCCGCATGGCACGCTTCCAGGCGCGGATCCGCGAGCGGGATCCCGTTCGTGCCCGGTGGGATGCGATCGCCCCGGTCGAGCGGGACGAGCGCGCGACGGAGCGACACATCGAGAGGATCCTGAACCTCGATCTGCTCGATACGGAACGGATCCGTGGGGAGCGGGTGCGCGTCGCGCTCGACTGCGTGAACGGGGCGGGAGGGCGCATCATGCCGGAGCTGCTCTCGCGGCTCGGGTGCGAGGTGCACGCGATCGGGACCGAGCCGAGCGGCCGCTTCCATCGCGATCCCGAGCCGACCGCGGATAACCTTGCCGCGCTGGGAGAGCTCGTGCGGACATCGGGGGCGAGGATCGGGTTCGCGGTGGACCCGGATGTGGACCGGCTCTCGCTGGTGGATGAGAAGGGTTGCCCGCTCGGCGAGGATCTCACCCTCGCGCTGGCGGCGGACGTGGTGCTGCTGCGGCGGCCGGGAAGGGTGGTCACCAACCTCTCCACCAGCCGCGTCCTCGACGATGTCGCGGACCGGTACGGCTGCCCCGTAATCCGCGCGCCGGTGGGCGAGATCAACGTGGTGGAGCGGATGCGCGAGGAGGACGCCGTGATCGGGGGCGAGGGGAACGGCGGGGTGGTGCTGCCCGCGCTCCAGCATACGCGCGATGCGCCGGTGGGGGCGGCGCTCCTGCTGCAGTTCCTCGCCGACGAGCCGGGAACCCCGGTATCCGAGCGGGTCGGACGCCTGCCGTCGTACACGATCGTGAAGGAGAAGGTGTCGTTTGCGCGGGAAGGCCTGAATGCGGCGTACGCCGAACTTTCGCGCGTACTGACGCGCGGCAATTGCGACACCGGCGACGGCCTGCGGATCGATTGGCCATCGCAGGGCAGCTGGATCCACGTCAGGCCGTCCGGGACCGAACCGGTCGTGCGCCTGATCGCCGAGGCCGGGAGCGCGGCGGAGGCGAGGTCGCTCGTGGACCGGGCGCGGGAGGTGCTTGCGGGAGTGGCCGGCGGCTGATGTGCGGAATCATCGGGTACGTGGGACCGCGGCCGGCGGGGCCGATCCTCCTGGAGGGCCTGAAAAGGCTGGAGTACCGCGGGTACGACTCGGCCGGACTGGCGGTGCAGGAGAACGGCTCCATGACGGTCGAGAAGCGGCCGGGCAAGATCGCCGAGCTGGAAGACGCGCTCACGGGCCGGCTTCCGCCCGGAACCTGCGGCATCGCGCACACGCGCTGGGCGACGCACGGACCACCCAACACCGTCAACGCACACCCCCACCTGTCCACCGACGGCGACATCGCGCTGGTCCACAACGGGATCATCGAGAGCGCGGGTCGGCAGCGGCCCCTCCTGCGCGAAATGGGCTTCGAGTTCCGCAGCGATACCGACACCGAGGTCCTCGTGCACCTCATCGACCTGGCATACCGGGACTGCGACCGGCTCGAAGACGCGGTCGCCTCCGCGCTGGCCCGCGTCGAGGGCACGTACGGGATCGCGGTGGTGAGTTCCCGCGATCCCGGCAAGATCGTGGTCGCCCGCAATGGCAGCCCGATCCTCCTGGGCATCGGTGCCGGCGACGAGTACTTCGCGGCTTCGGATGCGGCGGCGGTTGTCGCGCACACGCAGAAGGTGGTCCGGCTCCGCGACGGAGACTCGGCGGTGCTGAGCAGGGAGGGGTACCGCACCTTCGACCCGGCGCGGCGGTCCGTGCGGCGCAGCGCGCAGATCGTCGCCTGGGACGTCGGGACGATCGGCAAGGGCGGCTACGACCACTACATGTACAAGGAAATCCGCGAACAGCCATCGTCGCTCCGGGACGTAATGCGGGGCCGCCTCCTCGAAAGGGAGGGCACCGCGAGGCTGGGCGGGATCACCGTGTCGGACATGGAGCTGGCGGACATCGACCGGGTCGTCATCACCGCGTGCGGGACCAGCTGGCATGCCGGGCTCATCGGGGCGCGCATGCTCGAGGACATGGCCCGGCTCCCGGTCACGGTCGAATACGCCTCCGAGTTCCGGTATCGCAACCCGGTCCTCGACCCTCGCACCCTGGTCGTGGGGATCAGCCAGTCGGGCGAAACGGCCGATACGCTGGCCGCGCTCCGGGAGGCCCGCCGAAGGGGCTGCGGGATCATGGGGATCGTCAACGTGGTCGGCTCGACCATCGCGGCGGAGACCGACTTCGGCGTCTACCTTCACGCCGGACCCGAGATCGGGGTTGCGTCCACCAAGGCCTTCTCCAGCCAGGTGGTCGCGCTCGCGCTCTTCACCCTGTACCTGGCCCGCCGCCGCAACATGTCGGTCCTGGAGGGACGCCGGTTGGTGCGCGCGCTCCGCCAGCTCCCGGACCAGGTTGAAGAAGCGCTGGAGGTGGACGACCAGGTCAGGGAACTCGCCCGGCGGTACCGGGATGCGCCCAACTTCCTCTATCTGGGACGCGGATACCAGTTCCCGGTCGCCCTCGAGGGAGCCTTGAAGTTGAAAGAGGTAAGTTACATTCACGCAGAAGGTTACCCTGCTGCGGAAATGAAGCACGGGCCCATCGCGCTGATCGATGAGAACATGCCGGTCGTAGTTTTGGCGCCGCGCGACGGGGTGTACGCCAAGACGCTCTCCAACATCGAAGAGGTGAGGGCCCGCCACGGCCGTGTCATCGCCGTCGTGACCGATCGCGACCATGAGGTGACGGAGCGGGTGGACGACGTGATCGTCGTGCCGAAGACGGCCCCGGCGCTGATGCCGGTGCTGTGCACCATCCCGCTGCAGCTGCTCGCCTACCATGTTGCCGTGATGCGCGGATGCGATGTCGACCAGCCCCGCAACCTCGCGAAGTCGGTGACGGTCGAGTGACGGGCGCGAACGAAGGAGCGGGCGGGCCGTGAGGGTCGTGATTCAGCGCGTGGCCGAAGCATCGGTCTCGGTGGACGGGGAGGTCGTCGGCGCGATCGGTCCGGGACTCGTCGTCCTGGCGGGATTCCTGCCTGAGGACACCCGCGCCAGGACCGCGTGGATGGCGGAGAAGGTGGTCAACCTGCGCATCTTCCCCGACGCCGACGACCGCATGAACCGCTCGCTCCTCGATGTAGGCGGCGAGGTGCTCGTGGTCAGCCAGTTCACCCTGTACGGGGACGCCAGGAAAGGGCGCAGGCCCTCCTTCGTCCGGGCGGCGCGGCCCGAGATGGCGATCCCCCTCTACGAAGGGTTCGTGAAGGACTTGCGCGCGGTGACCCCCGGTCGTGTGGAGTGCGGCCGCTTCGGCGCCCACATGGATGTCGCGCTCGTGAACGACGGCCCTGTCACCCTGATGATCGACCGGTAGGATGGCGGCTCCGGTGGCGTCCTCTCGGCAGCCTCACGCGGCGGTCCCGGCCAGAGGCCCGGAGTCCCGCCAGGCACTCCCCGTCGTGCTCGCCTCGGCCTCGCCTCGCCGGTCCGACGTGCTGTCGATGCTCGGCCTGTCCTTTCGCGTCGTCCCGGCGGATCTGGAAGAGCGCCGCGACCCGGACGAGCCGCCCGAGGACTACGTGGAACGCCTGTCGCGCGAAAAGGCGCTGGCCGTGGCGCCGGCGCACCCCGGTGCATTGAAGATCGCGGGCGACACGATCGTAGTCCTTAAAGGGCGTGTGCTTGAAAAACCCGCGGACCGCGCCGAGGCGGTCGCAATGCTCACAGCGCTGTCGGGCCGGGCCCACAGCGTGTACTCCGGTCTGGCTCTGGCCTGGAAGGGCAGGGTGGTCTCGCGGGTCGCCAGGGCCCGGGTTCTCTTTCGCGAGGTCGAGCGCACCTTCATCGAGAGCTATGTGCGGACGGGCGAGCCGCTGGACAAGGCGGGCGCGTATGGCATTCAGGGCTACGGTTCCACGATGATCGAAGCGATCGAGGGCGACTACTACACCGTCGTCGGGCTGTCCGTCGCCGCCTGCGTCGACCTGCTGGCGGAACTCGGTCTCGAGTACCGGCCGGGCAGAGGGGTGGTTGGCCGCATGCCGAAGCCGGAGGGAGGATGAAGAGCGGCGCGGTCCTCGCCCTCGACCAGGGCACCACCGGGTCGGCCGCGCTGGTCGTCTCGGCGCAAGGTGAAGTCGCCGCCAGGGCCTATTCGGAGTTCACGCAGCACTTTCCGCGCCCCGGGTGGGTCGAGCACGATCCGGAGGAGATCTGGACCGTCACGGCCCGCGTCGCGCGGGAGGCGGTGGCGGCCGCGGACACCGATATCGCCGCCGTCGGCATCACCAACCAGCGCGAAACGATCGTGGTGTGGGATCCGGAAACGCTGCAGCCCCTCGGCCGCGCGATCGTCTGGCAGGACCGGCGCACGACGGACCTGTGCCGCGACCTGAATGCGGCCGGGCACCAGGAGATGATTCGCCGGCGCACCGGGCTGCTCCTCGACCCGTACTTTTCGGGGACCAAGCTGCGGTGGCTCCTCGAGCGCGATCGTGAACTCGCCGCCCGGGCCCGGACGGGAGCGCTCGTGGCGGGCACGATCGACGCCTGGCTGATCGCCCGCCTCACCGGGGGCGCCGTGCACGCCACCGACCCCACCAACGCGTCGCGCACCCTGCTGTACGACCTGGAAGAGGGCGATTGGAACGACGAACTCCTGGGGCTGATGGGGGTGCCGCGCCGGATCCTCCCCGAGATCCGCCCCAGTTCGGGCGAATTCGGCGTGACCGACGGCGACGCCTTCGGCATGGAAGTGCCGATCGGAGGCGTGGCGGGGGATCAGCAGGCGGCGCTCTACGGGCAGGGGTGCTGGGAGGCGGGGACGGGGAAGTGCACCTACGGCACCGGCGCCTTCCTCCTCTTCAACACGGGAAAGGAGCGCGTCGCGTCCCGTCATGGTCTCCTCACCACGGCGGCGTGCGATGCCGAAGGCGGCGCGGCCTTCGCCCTGGAGGGGTCGATCTTCGTGGCGGGCGCCGCGATCCAGTGGCTGCGCGACGGGCTCGGGATCCTCGAGGACGCTTCCCGGAGCGAGGCGATGGCGCGCTCCCTGGCCGGCAACGACGGTGTGTACCTGGTCCCGGCCCTTGTGGGGCTGGGCGCGCCGCACTGGCAGCCGGAGGCGCGCGGCACGATTACCGGGCTGACCCGGGGTACCACGCGCGAGCACCTGGTGCGGGCCGCCCTCGAGGCCATGGCCTACGGGACCCGCGACATTCTGGACGCCATGGAGCGCGACGCCGGCTTCGGCTGCACCGGGCTGCGCGTGGACGGCGGCGCGGCGCGGAACAACTGGCTGATGGAATTCATGTCGGGTGTGCTCGGGATCCCCGTCCGCCGCCCCGGGATGGTCGAGACCACGGCGCTGGGAGCGGCCGGGCTGGCGGGGCTGCACGCCGGTGTGTGGGGCCGGCCCGGCGACTTCGCGGAGGCCTTTGCGGAAGGGAGGAGCTTCCACCCGGAACTCGGCGCGGCGGAGCGGGACGCCCTCCTGGAAGGTTGGCGCAGGGCCATCGAAGGTGCCCTTGCCGCGGCGGGACTGTCCCCATAGCGCGGGGCTTGCGTACATTACAATGAGGTCGCGCCAGGCGTGCCCCCGGCCGAACGGTGGAGGGGGAGGCGCGAGCATGCGGGTCCCTGCATTGGAGCCGGAGCGGATTTGCCATGAAGAACGGACGTTTTTTCGTCGGACTCGTCGGGGTCGCGGCCGTTGTGGGATATCTGATGTGGACCGGAATCAGCGACAGCATGGTGTACTATCTGACGCCCGTGGAGTTGATGGAGCGCGTTGAGGCCGATCCGACCTTCCACCAGGTGGGAGTGAAGGTCAGCGGACGGGTGGTGGAGGGCACCTGGCAGCGCCGCGTGGACGGGCCCAGCACCCACGCATTCGTGGTTTCGGACCTGGAACAGCCCGGGGTGATCTTCTCGGTGCGCTATGACGACGTGCTGCCGGACACCTTCAATGACGAGGCGGAGGTGGTCGTCGAGGGCACCTACGGGGCCGACGGCGTATTCCGCGCCCACACCGTGCTCACCAAGTGCGGGAGCCGCTACGAGGCCGCCGAGGAGGAGTTGGCGGCGTGACGGTCCTGGGCGAGATCGCCCTCTGGATCGCCCTGCCCGTCGCCCTCTGGGGCACCATCCTCTGCTTTGTCGGGGGCAGGCTGGGCCGCGGCGAGCTGGTTCTGAGCGGTGAGCGGACGGCCTATGTGCTCACGCTGCTGATTCTGCTGGCGTCGCTGGGGATCATCGCGGCGTTCGTGGGCAACCAGTACCAGTACAGCTACGTCGCGAACTACTCCAACCGGGAGCTGGACACCTACTTCAAGGTCGCCGGGCTGTGGGCCGGACAGCGCGGGTCGCTCGTCTTCTGGACGCTGCTGCTTTCTGTTTTCGCCTCCATCGCGGTCTTCACCAACCGCAACCGGAACCGCGAGTTCATGCCCTACGTCAGCGGCACCCTCCTGGGCCTGCTGGCGTTCCTGGTCGTGGTGCTCCTCTTCGCCGACGTCAGCCCCTTCGAACGCCTGGGCTTCACGCCGGAGAACGGGCGCGGCCTTAATCCGCAGCTGCAGAGCTACTGGATGACGATACATCCGCCCACGCTCTACCTCGGCTTCACCGCCTTCGCCGTCCCCTTCGCCTTCGCCATCTCGGCGCTCCTGACCGGCCGGCTGGACTCGCGCTGGATCGCGATCACGCGGCGGTGGATCCTCCTCAGCTGGTTCTTCCTCACCTGCGGGATCGTCCTGGGCATGCGCTGGGCCTACGAGGAGCTGGGCTGGGGCGGCTACTGGTTCTGGGACCCCGTCGAGAACGCGTCGCTGCTGCCCTGGCTGACCGCCACAGCCTTCCTGCATTCCATCCAGATCCAGGAGAATCGGGGAATGCTCAAGGTGTGGAACATGGTACTGGTGGTGATCACCTTCCTCCTCACCCTCTTCGCGACCTTCCTGACCCGCTCCGGCCTGATCGAATCCGTCCACAGCTTCGCCCAGAACCTCACGATCGCGTACATCTTCCTGGGCTTCATGGGTGGCCTGGCGGCGTTTTCGTTCCTCCTCATCGTGTACCGTCTGCCGCTGCTGAGGTCGGAGAACCAGATCCAGTCGTTCATCTCCAGGGAGTCCGCATTCCTCTTCAACAACCTACTGCTGGTGGGGATCACCTTCGCCGTTGCGTGGGGGACGCTCTTTCCGCTGATCACCGAGGGGTTCTTCGGCCAGACCATCAACGTCGGTCCCCCCTTCTACAACCGCGTGAACATCCCCATCGGGCTCATTCTGCTCGCGCTGATGGGGATCGGGCCCGTGATCGCGTGGCGCCGCGCCTCGCCGCGCAACCTGCGGAGGAACTTTGTGCTGCCTCTGGTGGCCGGCGTGGCGACGCTCGGCGTGCTGCTGCTGGCGGGCGTGCGGCACAACATGGCGCTGGCCACCTTTTCGGTGTCCGCGTTCGTGATGACCATCGTGGTCAGGGAGTTCTGGAAGGGCACGAAGGCGCGTGCCAGGATCGCCGGCGAAGGCATCTTCAGCGCCTTCCGCGGTCTGGTGCGGCGGAACCGGCGGCGCTGGGGGGGCTACGTGGTGCACGCCGGCGTGGTCGTGTTGTTTACCGGGCTGGCGGGAGCCGCGTTCGACGTTGTGGTTGAGCAGGAGTTGGCGCCCGGCGAGGCCATTTCCGTGCGGTCCGCTTTCGGAAACGAGTACCGGCTGGTCTACGAGAGCCTCTCGCACTCGCGACCGCGGGCGGCGGAGGACGTTGCCGAGAACGACTGGCGCTGGACGGCGCTGATGACCATCTACCGCAACGGCGAGCGCATCGGCGTGACCCGTCCCGAGCGGCGCATCTACCCGGTGATGGAGCAGCAGTCGACCGAGGTCGGGATCGCCAGCTCCGTACTCGAGGACCTGTACGTGATTCCCAAGGACGTGGATCTGGACAGCGGGGCCGAGCGCGTGGTGTTCGAGGTCAAGGCGCTGCCCCTGGTGCCGTGGATCTGGTCCGGGGGGCTGGTGGTCGCCATCGGGGCCTTGGTGGGCTTGTGGCCGACCGGAACGGTGCCCGTACGGGCTGCCGCCTCTCGCAGGGTGCGCGGACCGCTGCCGGCCGGGGCGGTCGGCTGACCCAGGCATGACGGCGCTGATCGGCGGGATTCTGCTCGCCGCCGGGGTCATGCTGTACCTGATCGAGCCCGTGTTCTCGGGCCGCGGCGCACCGGTCTACGACGCCGAAGACGACTACGACGAGGGGGCGGCGCGTCGCCGGGTGGCGCTCACCGCGCTGCGGGATCTGGAGTACGACCGAGCCACCGGCAAGCTGGACCGGAAGGACTACGAGCTGCTCCGGGCGGAGCTGTCGCACGACGCGCTGCGCCAGCTGGAGCCGGGCGTCGAGGGCGGGGAGCGGGCCGATTCTCCGGTAGACCGGACCTCACGGGAGTTGGAGGATGAGATCGCCCAGATCCGGCGGGCACTCCGGGAGGGGCTGGAATGCGCGGCCTGCGGGCACTTCAACCGGACTGGAGCGAGGTTCTGCGCGCGGTGCGGGAAGGGTCTGCATGCGGGTGGTGCGGACACCGGCGCTGGCACGGGCGCGCGCACCGACACGGAAACCGGCACGGGAGGCGACGCCAAAGCGGGCAACGACACGGATACCGGCGCGGGCGCAGGCGCTGACCGCGTGGATGGGGCTGCGTAGTGAGGCTCGAAGCCAGGGCTCTGGTCTGCGACTACGGCCCCACCCGGGCGGTGGACAGCGTGGACATCGCCGCGGCGGGCGGGTCGATCCTGGCCGTCTTCGGCCCGAACGGCGCCGGCAAGACGACCCTGCTCCGAATGCTCAGCGGCGAGCGAAAGCCGGACCGGGGCGATGTCCGGCTGGACGGCGCGGCGGTTTCGGGGTCGGATCCGGAGTGGCGGTCGCGGGTAGGCCTGCTCTCGCACAGGACCGGCCTGTACCGGAAGCTCACGGTCGGCGAGAACCTGGCGTTCTTCGCGGCCCTTCAGGGTCTCGGCGACGAGGCCGCCGCCACGGCGCGAGCGCTGGACCGGGTCGGGGCGGGGGAGCTTGCCGCCAGGCCGGTCGAGCGGATTTCGCGGGGGCAGCGCCAGCGGGTGGCGCTGGCACGGTCGCTCATGCACGATCCCGACGTCCTCTTCCTGGACGAGCCCTTTACCGGATTGGACCCCGCGGGAGCCGAGGCTCTCGAGGCGATGTTGCGGGAGTGTCGCGAAGCCGGGAAGATCGTCGTCCTTGTCACGCACGACCTGCGCCGGGGTCTGCAGCTTGCCGACCGCGTCGCCGTGTTGCGTCGGGGCCGGAAGGTGCTCGACGGGAGTGCGGCGGAGCTTGGTGCGGAGGATCTGTTGCGGTTCTTCACCGTGGGCGGCGGAGCAGCCGCGTGACGTCGCTGCGCTGGCTCGGCGTAATCGCGCGCAAGGACCTGCGCATCGAGTTCCGCGCCGGCGGCAGGGTGGTGGCGATGATCGCGCTGGCGGTCCTGGCCTGTTTCCTCTTTGCCTTCGCGCTGGACAGGAGCCAGGTGTCCGCGCGGGGCGTGGCTGCGGGCCTGACCTGGCTCACCGTTCTCTTCGCGGCGACGGCGGGCGCCGGGCGAGCCTTCGACACGGAGGAAGAAGACGGGGCCTTTCGGCACCTGCTCCTCACACCGATCCCCAGGCACGCGATCTTCCTCGGCAAGGCGGCGGCCAACCTGGTCCTGGTGTGGCTGGTCACCCTGCTCACCTTCACCGCACTGACCACGTTCCTGGGGCTGCGGGACTTGGGTTCGCTGACCCACCACGGGGCCGTCTTCCTTCCGGGCACGGTCGGCCTCGCCGCCACGGGCACCTTCTTCGGGCTGATCTCCCGCCACAGCTCCCTGGGCGACACGATCCTGCCGGCGCTTACCTTCCCACTCCTGGTCCCGGTGATCTTCTTCGGGGCGACCGCCTCGGCGCGGGTTTTCATGGAGCGTCCCTGGCCCGAGATTTCGGGCTCGGTGCGGTTGCTCTGGGCGTTCGCCGTGGGATTCGTTGCCGTAGGTTGCGTCCTCTTCCGATACATCGCCGAGGACTAGGGGGGTGGAAGAGCTGGCAGGGATGGCATAGGAGCCGAGGGCTCACACGGACACTGACGACGGGACCGATTGAGGACATGCAGACGCGAAACGCGAGGCTGGCAGGCCTCATCCTGACGGCGGCCGGGGTTGCCACGATCCTCCTTGTTCACTGGATGGTGGTGTACTGGGTGCCCACGGAGGCGGTGCAGGGGATCGTCCAGCGCATCTTCTACGTGCACGTGCCGGCGGCATGGACCACCTTCCTGGCCTTCGGCATCGTGGCGCTGGCCAGCGCGGCATACCTCTGGCTCGAGGACGAGCGGGCCGACTCCGCCGCGGTCGCGGCGGCGGAAGGGGGACTCATATTCGGCGCGATCATGCTGACTTCGGGTCCCCTGTGGGGGCGCATCGCCTGGGGCACCTACTGGACCTGGGAGCCGCGCCTCACCCTCACGCTGCTGCTCTGGTTCACCTACCTCGGGTACTTCCTGATCCGCGGCTCGGTGGCGAATCCGAGGAGGGGCAAGCGGTTCGCGGCGGTCGTTGCCATCGTCGGCTCGCTCAACATCCCGCTGATTCACGTCAGCGTGACCTGGTTTCGTTCCCTGCACCCCGGGCCGGTGGTCATCAAGCCCGAGGGGCCGACCCTGCACCCGGACATGCTCGTCACGCTGCTGACATCGCTGGCGGGATTCACCATGTTGTTCCTCGGACTCTTCTTCCTTCGTTACAGCATCGAACTCCTGCGCCGGCGACCGGGGCGGAGAGAGGTGCAACGCGCCAGCGAGGTGTTGACATGACCTGGGCGAGTATCGTGTCGTTCGCCGGCATCGGCGCCGCCGAGTTCCTCCTGCTCGGGCAGTCGGGCGGGGACGGGGTTCCATCTCTGCGACCGTACGTGCATGTCTTCATCGCCTACGGCCTGGCCTGGGTGATCGTCCTGTTCTGGGTATGGCGCATCTGGCGCGGGCTCAAGGGGCTGGGGGGCTCCGACTGACCCGCATTGCCCGGACTGCCCTGCTGGCGGCGCCGGTCGTCGTCCTCACGCTCCAGGTGGGGACCGCCCAGACTGCCAGGAAGTCGGGTACTCTGCGGTATGGCTCCGGTTTGCTGGATGTCCCTGTGGCGTCGGTGCTTCCGCATCTCGTGGTGACGGCCACCTATTCGGGCCTTCGCGCCTCGGCGCCGGTGACGCTCGGCGTGGTTGGTGACGGCGCGGCCGAGCCTGGCAACTCCCGTCTCGAGTGGTTCTCCGACGGATCGGTCGCGCTCGGGCTCCTCGACCGCGTGGAAATCGGCGCCACCTTTCAGCACTGGGCCGATGCCGCCGAGGGCGGACGAATGCTCGGTGCCTTCGGGCGGCTGTCACTGCTCCCGGCTTCGGTCCGCAACGTCGCCCTGGGGATCGGGGCGAGGTATGTGTCCGGGCCGACGTATGCCGGCCGGGAGGGCCGCGACTACCAGCCCACCCGTCTGGGATTCCCGGATCCCCGGTTCTTCAGCGGTGCCGCGCGCGCCGGGGAACCGGTGAGCACGTTCAGCCCATATGTCGTGGCGACTGCGCTTCTCCCGGGCTTCGAGGCTGGTCCCGAATACGAGATGACGGTGACCGCGGGCTGGGGAGGCGGGATGTTCGCGGCCGGTCGCGACCTCGACTTCTATGGCGACGGCGGCTCCGGGGGGATCTTTGCGGGGTCGGCGATCCACTTCGCCATTGGCGGGGGACGGGTCCTCAACCTCATGGTGGAGTACAACGGTCTTGAAGCCAACGCGGGAGCGCAGCTCGACCTGGGCGGGATACGGGTCGGCGCATTCTCGCTCGGCCTGACCGGCGACGGCGCCTCCACCTATCGCTCCAGGAAGTTCGGCGTCCTGGGTTCGTTGGCTCTGTGCGTGGCGGACCTGGGCCCCTGCCGCCCTTTGCCGCGATCCAGTGCGGCCGATACGATAATCCTGCCCGCGCCGCCGCCGGACACGGTGGTGATCGAGAGGGCTGTTGCGCCCGAGCTGCCGTCCGGTGCGGCGGAGACGCTGTGTCTGGCCACGGGCGGCCAGGTTGAGGTCTTCGTGACGGCGGCCGGGGACACGCTGGTCGGCCCCGCGCGCGCGCCGCTGGCCGATCTGCAGCCGGGGATCGAATTCGCGGGGGCGTACGCGGCGGGCCGCGACTGGTTCGAGCAGGGCTCGCCCGTCACGTTGGGGCAGGCCAGCTACGAGAGATCGGGCGGACGGGTGCGCCTGGACTGCGCGGACATCGTGGAGGTGGACAGCCATGACGGCGTGCCTGTCTTCGCGGAACGTTCCGCCGCGCCACCATTCGATGCCGTTTACGTGCCGGTGCGTGCGGGCGTGTGGCAGCGCTACGCTCTTGTGCCGGCGGAGGCGCCTCGCGCCGCACGCGGGTCAGCGGCCGGGACGAGATCGAGCTTGCGCATCAATTCGGGCGTGAGGTCGTCCGCAGTATCGATGTCGGACTCCAGCTCCAGATAGGTCACGCGGGCTCCCGTCTCGCGCGCGTGGGCCACGGTGTCGCACAGCACCGTCTCCGTGCTCCACGGGATGTCGGTGAAGAGGGCCGGGCTGGGGGCGCGCAGCCCCATGAGGTAGTAGCCGCCGTCGGTGGCCGGACCCAGCACGACATCGGCCGAGTCGAGCGCTTCCAGGGCCCGGTGCACGGTATCCGCGTCGACCATGGGAGCGTCGGTGCCGATCACCACCACCCGATTTGCCACCTCGAAGGCCCGATCGAACATCGTCCGCATCCTCCGGCCGAGGTCGCCGTCCGGCTGGGGCCAGTAGCGCTCGGGTGCATCTCCCAGCCAAGCTCGCATCTCGTCCTCGGCTCCGTGGGGGTCGTAGCACACCGCGATTCCGGCGCGCACCCCCGCGAGCTGATCGATCACCGCACGGCCCATGCGCCGGTAGATGTCGGCCGCGGCCTCGTCGCCCACCCCGGATGCCAGCCGGGTCTTCACCTGGCCGGCGCGGGGGGCCCTGGCGAACACGAGCACCATTGCGCGGCGGGCGTCAATGCGACCCCGTGCGCGCGATCCGGGCGGACGCGGACGCCTGCGCGGTCTGTACCCGGCGGCGAGCCTGGCGGGCTTCGCACCTTGCAGGAACCGCGTGATCAGCGTCGCGTTGCGGACCCACCCCCGGACGCGCCCCTCCTCTTCGTAGCGGCGGGGGCTGGTGGTGATCGTTGCGGGGAGCGGCCGCAGCCGTCCTGCCCGCAGCAGGCGACGGTTCAGAATCACGTCCTCCATGATCGGCTCGTCGGGAAAGGACCCTGCCTCGAAGAACAGGTCGCGGGGAATCAGGAGGCCCTGGTCGCCGTACACGAGACCCGCGCGCCGAACGCGAATCCGCTGCGCACCCTCGATCACGCGGTAGTAGAAGTGGGGGTGGCCGAAGGCGAGGCCGAAGTACGCGGCGTCGGGGACGCCCGCCTGCAAGTGGCTCTCGATCGCACGGAGGGCGGGACGGTCCAGCCGCGAGTCGGCGTGGAGGATGAGCAGCCAGTTGGTGCGGAGGAAGGCCGCGCCCGCGTTCATCTGGCGTGCCCGGCCAAGTCCGCTCCTGAGCACCGTGGCCCCGCCGTCGCGCGCCGCCTGCACCGTCCCGTCCCACGAGCCCCCGTCCACCACCAGGACCTCGGCGGGCACATCGAGTCCGGCAAGATCCTTCAGCAGACCGGGAAGGGTCCCGGCTTCGTCGATCGCGGGGATGACGACTCCTAGCCGGGCCTGACGGCCGGCGGGACGCGGTCTGTCCGTCACTACCGCGACGTGTCGTTCAGGGTCCAGTCGTAGTCGACGAATTCCAGTCCGGTGTCGGGGTCGTCGAGAGCCTCACGCGCCGCGCCGGAGGCGTAGCGGGCCAGGAACGCCCTGATTCCCTCGACCCCGCCGAAGTCCTCCTTGAACCAGTCGAGCACGGTATTGACGCGCACGGTCCGCCTGCCGTCATCCGCCACAATGTGGAAATGGACCGGATCGTTTACGAACGCGAGGACCCGCTCGTCGAGCTGGCCATCGAGCGAGGCGGCTTCGTATGCCCGGGGGATCAGGGGCGGACAGCTGACCGCGGCGCAATTGATCGCGAAGTGGATGCGCGGGTCGCCCATGGGCCGGATGATCTCGTGCTCGATCTCGTCCTGGGAGCGCTGGGCCCTTGCGACAGGGCAGTGATCACCTGTGAAGACGTCGGAGATCTGCCACACCGAATTCGCCGGACGCCCGGCAGCCGTGTTCCTGATGCGGAGGAGCCCGCCGGCGCGCCTGATCGGGTAGTTGTCGATCACGCGCTTCAGCATGCATGCGTTGTAGGCGTTGATCCAGAAGGCGAGCTGATCCGCGGAAGAGGCGCTCTGGACGGCCGCGAGGTCGGTCCCCTCCAGCCTGGCGATGTAGGCGTTGAGCCGCGACGGATCCGCCGCCAGGCGCCGGTAGGCCACGCCGGACTCTCCCACGACCGAAGCCAGGACTTCGGAGAAGTCGCCGTGATCGGGCAGCTGTCCACCGGACGCTTGCTGGGCGGAGGCGGCGGATGCGCCCGGGAACCCGGGGGTCAACGCAAGCAGTGCCAGGATCGCGCCCATCCCCGGCAGCCTGATGTTCATGCGCTTGAGGAGCGCCGGGAGGAAGCTCAGCAGGACGAGGAGGACGCCTGCGATCGCGACCCGCCACAGCGCCTCCCGGGACGCCTCCTGCGAGCCCTGGAGGAGAGCGTCCGCGAAGAAGGTGTACACCGCCGTCCCCGGCACGATGCCGATCAGCGTCGCGAGAGCGTACGTGCGCCACCTGAGCGGCATGAGGCCGGACCCGAAGTTCAGGGCGTTGAAGGGCACCAGGGGGATCAGGCGCAGCGTGAGCAGACCCTGGAATCCGTGCCGCTTCACGATGCCGTCGAGCTGCTCCAGTGTGGCTGAATCGCTGCCCATGAGGTGCCGCACACCGTCGCGGCCCAGTGCGCGGGAGATGCCGAAGGCCGCGTTGGCGCCGATGTTCGCGGCGGTCATGTTCAGCAGGGTGCCCCACCAGAAGCCGAAGATCGCGCCCCCTCCGAGGGTGAGGATCGTACCGGGTACGGCCAGCGCCGTGGCCGCTGCGTAGATCGCCACGAAGATGACGGGAGCCCAGGGGTGGCCACGGAGCCATGCGACGACCTCAAAGATTCCTTCGCGCGAGAGATAGCCGCCAAGCGGCGTCGTCCTCGCGATCAGGTAACCCGCGACCACGAGCAGGACGAGTGCACCGAGCTTGAAGAGGGGGCCGCGCGACGGCCGCTTGGCGCTGCGGCCGGACGGGGCGGTGTCGGGGGATGTTGCCGCGCGGTCTATTTCAGCCATCGGATTACTCGCTTCAGTGTGCGGCCGGCTGCGCTGTCGAGGCGCGTCCGGTTGAACTCTGCGGAAGCCTTCTTCACGCTCTCCACCATGGTGGGGTAGGGGAAGATCGTATTGGCGATGCTGCTCAGCCTGAGCCCGTGCTGCCGGGCCAGCACGAACGGAAAGATCAGATCCCCGGCGCCGTGGGCGACGATCGTGGCGCCCAGCACCCTCCCCTTGCGGTCCGCCGTGACCTTCACAAAGCCCGTTGCGGATCCGTCCACGATCGCCCGGTCCAGATCATCGAGCTGGTACATGTATGCGGTGCCGCCGCGGGCCTCCGCCTCCGACGCCGAGAGACCCACATGGGCGACTTCGGGGTCCGTATAGGTAACCCTCGGAACGTTGTCGTAGCGAATCTTCGTACGGACGGGCAGGACGGTATTGGGTAGCGCGACTCTGGCCATGTGTTCGGCGACATGGGTGAAATGCATGGCCCCGGCGACATCGCCGACGGCCCACACGTTCCGGGCGCTGGTGCGCAGGTACGGGTCGACCCTGATCGCTCCTCGCTCCGTCTCGACGCCGGCCACGTCCAGCCCCAGCCCGTCGGTGAACGGCCGGCGGCCCGTAGCCACGAAGATCGCGTCGGCCACAATGCTCTCGCCTCCGTCCAGCTTCAGCACCTTGCGTCCGCCCTCGGTGCCGACCGCCGTTACCGCGGCGCCGACGCGGACATCGATGCCCTCGGCGCGCAGGTGATCCTGCATGAAGGCCGCCGCCTCGGGGTCTTCGCCGACCAGGATGGAGGGCATCATCTCGAGGATGGTGACGTGCGCGCCGAGCCGCGAAAAGACCTGCGCGAACTCGGTCCCGATCGCGCCGCCGCCCAGGATGGCGATGGACCCCGGCAGTTCGTTTTCGTCGAACACGTTCTCGTAGGTCCAGTACCCGGCCTCGGCCAGTCCCGGGATCGGAGGGATGGCGGCGACGGCCCCGGTGGCGATCACGAACCGCTTCGAGCGAATGGTCCCCACGCCCTCGACCTCCATCGTAGACTGATCCAGGAAGCGGGCGCTGCCGAAATGGACCGCGATCCCCATCTTGCGGAAGCGCTCCGGGTCGTCGTGGTGGGCGACGGTGCCCCGCGCGGCCCGCATGCGCTCCATGACGGCGCGGAAGTCGTGTCGCATTTCGGCCTGCCGCAACCCCAGGTCGGCGGCCCGATCCATCTGCCGGGCGAGGCGCGCCGATGCGATCAGCGCCTTGGACGGCACGCATCCGGTCCATAGGCAGTCTCCTCCCAGGGCGCTCTTTTCGATGATCGCCGCATCCATGCCGAGATAGTTGGCACCCACCGCGGTGATCAGTCCACCAGTGCCGCCTCCTACTGCAACCAGGTCGTACTGTGCCGTCATTTTCGTTGAGAAGTCGGGGCACCGCGCGGCCCGGGGCGCCGGTCGCGAAATCTGGCCCATTCAAACATTGAAACGCCCCTGGATAAGCATAGCTTGATCCGTCGTCCCGGCGGTGCCCGGGAAGCGCGACCGGCGGGAACGGGCGGGTCTGTCACCTTCGCTACACCGGGCAGGCGGTCCGGGATCCGCTGGCCACGGCGGCGGCAGCGCGTGTCCTTGACGACGCACTATTTCGTGTTATCTTCGGTTTTAGTGAAACTCAACTCGCAAAGGAAAGAACAACGATGTCCACAAAGCAGAAACCCGGGGCCAAGGACAGGGCCCGCGAGCAGAGGAGGAAGGCACTCGACACGGCCCTGACCCAGATCGAGAGATCGTACGGCAAGGGAGCCATCATGCGCATGGGTTCCGACCAGCCCAGCCTCAGGATCAGGAGCATCTCGACCGGCGCCATCAACCTCGACGGGGTCATCGGCATCGGCGGTGTGCCGCGGGGGCGAATCAGCGAAGTCTACGGGCCGGAGTCCTCCGGAAAGACCACCCTGTGCCTGCACGTCATCGCCAACGCGCAGCGCGATGGAGGCGTCGCGGCATTCATCGACGCCGAACACGCGCTCGACATCCAGTACGCGCGCAAGCTGGGGATCAACGTGGACGACCTGCTGGTCTCGCAGCCGGATACGGGAGAGCAGGCGCTCGAGATCGCCGAGGTGCTGATTCGCAGCAACGCGGTGGACGTGATCGTGGTCGACTCGGTCGCCGCCCTGGTGCCGAGGGCCGAGATCGAGGGCGAGATGGGCGATTCGCACGTGGGACTGCAGGCCCGCCTGATGAGCCAGGCGCTCCGCAAGCTCACCGGGGCCGTCAGCCGGTCCAACGCCGCCGTGATCTTCACCAACCAGATCCGCGAGAAGATCGGGGTCATGTTCGGGAGTCCGGAGACGACGTCAGGGGGCCGTGCGTTGAAGTTCTACGCCTCGCTGCGCATGGACATCCGCCGCATCGGCGCCCTCAAGGACGGTCCCGACATCATCGGGAACCGGACCCGCGTGAAGGTCGTGAAGAACAAGTGCGCGCCGCCCTTCAAGCAGGCGGAGTTCGACATCCTCTACGGCAAGGGGATAAGCCATACGGGACTGCTCATCGATCTCGGCGTCGAGAAGGGGATTATGGACAAGTCGGGCTCCTGGTTCTCCTACGGAGCCCTCCGGCTCGGTCAGGGCAAGGAGAACGTGCGGATGTTCCTCGAGGAGAACGCGGACGTGGCAGACGAGATCGAAGCGAGACTCCTGGTCGCGCTGGGGATTGTGGAGCCGCCGGAGGAAGAAGCCGCGTCGGGCTCGGCCGGAGCGCCTGCGGTGAAGGTCGTGTAGAGCGCGTGGCGGGCCGGAGGCGTCGGCAGCCGGGTTGGGCTAACTTCCAGTAAAGCAGACGCTGTCGGCCGGCAGATGGGTCGCAGCCAGTTCCCGAGTTGACCCCCGAGTTGGTCCGACGCCCCGAGCCCATGAAATCCGCCGAAATCCGCCGAAGGTTCCTGGAGTACTTCCAGGCCCGCGGTCACGCAATCCGTCCGAGTTCGTCGCTGGTTCCGGCCAGCGATCCGACGCTGCTCTTCACCAACGCCGGAATGGTCCAGTTCAAGGGGGCCTTTCTCGGTCTTGAGGAGCTGTCCTTCGATCGGGCGGTCACATCTCAGAAGTGTGTGCGCGCCGGGGGCAAGCATAACGACCTGGAGGAGGTGGGTCGCACCGCGCGGCATCACACCTTCTTCGAAATGCTGGGGAACTTCTCCTTCGGCGACTACTTCAAGCGCGACGCCATTGCTTACGCATGGGCTTTCCTCACCGAAGAGATGGGGCTCGATCCGGATCGGCTCTTCGTGACGGTGCACCACACCGACGACGAGGCGGCGGGGCTGTGGACCGAGGTCGCCGGGGTACCGCCCGAGCGGATCTACGGTCTCGGAGACAAGGACAACTTCTGGCAGATGGCCGACACCGGGCCGTGCGGGCCGTGCTCCGAGATCCACTACGACCTCAGGCCGCGTGCGGAATGGGGCGCGATCCCGGGAAAGGAAGAATTCGAGCGCAGGGGAGAAGCGGGTGAATTCCTGGAGCTCTGGAACCTGGTGTTCATGCAGTTCGACCGCGACGAAGCGGGTGTGCAGACCCCTCTTCCGGCCCCGAGCATCGACACCGGGCTGGGCCTCGAGCGCCTTGCCGCCGTGATGCAAAAGGCCGACTCCAACTATCACACCGACCTCTTTCTCCCGCTGTTGGATCGCGTGGCGGCAGTCGTCGGACGACCCTACGATTCGGCCGGAGAGACCGGCGTGTCCTATCGGGTGCTCGCCGATCACGCAAGGGCCGTGGCGTTCCTGACGGGAGACGGCGTCTATCCGTCCAACGAAGGACGAGGGTATGTCCTGCGCCGGATCCTGAGGCGGGGCGTCCGGCACGCTTGGCTGCTGGGAAGGCGGGAGCCCACGCTCACAGCGGTGGCGGAGGCCGTGATCGACGAAATGGGGGAGGCCTATCCGGATCTCGAAGTCCAGCGGGAGAGCATTCTGGCCAGCGCGCTGCGTGAGGAGGAGCGTTTTCTGGCGACCATTGATGGCGGCATGGAGCGGTTGGGAGAGGTGGCACCGGCGCTCGGGCCCGAGGCGACATCGCGACCAGTGATTCCGGGCGCGGACGTATTCCGGCTGTACGACACTTTCGGATTTCCGCCGGATCTGACCCGGATTGTGGCGGAGGAGCGGGGCTACGAACTGGACATGGAGGGGTTCGAGGATGCGCTTGAGGAGCAGAGGGAGAGGTCGCGGGGGGCGGTTGGATCGCCAGGCCAAGCTCAGCCGCTCCAGGTCGAGGTCCTCCCAGCGGACTGGCGAATGGTGCGGGGCGACCGTGGCCAATTGTTCATGGGTTACGATGCACTCGAGGTTCAATCGAAAGTCGTTGGCTATCTCTCCCTCAACGAACAGACCGCGTTGATCCTGCAGCACAACCCCTTCTACCGCGAAGCTGGTGGGCAGGTTTCTGATGTCGGCATCGTATCGACTCCGACTTGGAGGGTCGAGATCGAGTCGGTGGGGCGCGTGGACAAGCAGGATGCCCGGTGTGTGGCTATTGGCAGTCCTTCCGGCAACTTCCCCGGGGAGGGTGTCCTCGGGACCACCGTCACCGCCCAGGTCGACCCGCGCCACCGCCGCGACACCGAGCGCAATCACACGGCGACCCACCTGCTCCATACGGCACTGCGAACCGTGCTGGGCGACCACGTCCGCCAGCGCGGCTCGCTCGTGGCGGCTGATCGACTCCGCTTCGACTTTGCCCACACGGCCCCAATGACCGAGGCCGAACTCGCTGAGGTCGGTGCGCTAGTCACGGAGGGCGTCTGGGCGAGCCATCCGGTCCTCACCTCGATCCGCCCGTACGCGGAAGCGGTGAAGGCCGGTGCGATGGCGCTCTTCGGGGAGAAGTACGGCGACGAGGTGCGCGTCGTCGAGATCGCGGAGGTCAGCCTGGAGCTTTGCGGCGGGACTCACGTCAGGCACACCGGGGAGATCGGCCCGTTCGTGATCACGTCGGAGAGCGGGGTCGCGGCCGGTGTGAGGCGCATCGAGGCGCTGACTGGACGGAGGGCGTTCGAGCATCTCTCCGGCTACAAGCGGCGGATCGGCGAGTTGGCCGGGTCGATGAAGGCGGCCCCTGCCAACGTCGAGAAGCGGGTAGCGGAGCTGCTTGCCGAGAAGGCCGCTCTCGAGGCGCTGGTCGACGACCTGCAGACCAGGGGTGGCGGGGGTGCCGAGATCCTCGCCGAGGTCGGGTTCGAAGCCGGGGGACGGCCCGCCACCTATCGCGCGGTGCGGATGCAGGTGCGCAACGCGGGTGATGTGCGCAAGTGGGGAGACACCTTCCGCGAGTCGCCGGAGGCTGCCGTGGCCGTTGTCGCTGCCGAACTGCCAGGCGGCAAACACGTCCTGTTCGCCTTCGCAACGGAGAGCGCCATCGCCGCCGGGGTGCGGGCGGACGCGGTCGTCCGCGAAGTGGCAGCCCTGGTAGGGGGGCGCGGGGGAGGGCGACCCCACATGGCGCAGGCCGGCGTGGCCGATCCCGCGGGACTTGCGGACGCAGTGCACCGGGGTGCGGCCATGGCGGCGGAGCTGGGCAGCAGCGTGCCGGCATGACCATCGGTGAGTGGATCGATCGCAGTGGGCGTCCGGTGCCCGCACCGCTGCGGACGTTGCTCGATGCCGACGGAACCGCCTCGGCGGAGTCGCTGCTGCAGGCTGCGGAACGCGAGGCCTCGAGGGGCGGCACCGGGCTCCCGCGTTCCCGCGCCGCCGCCCTCGCCCTCCTCGGGGCGGATGCCTACATCACCTATGCCTGCCTTTGGACGGTGCGACACGGGGGCCGCAGCCGCGATCTGAAGAGCATGGCCAGGCGGGTCGCCGGCGCCCCCTGGCGCGACTAGCGAACCATGTCGGAAGGGTATGCGGATTTCCACAGCCACCTCGTCCCGGGCGTGGACGATGGTGCCCGCACTCTGGACGATGCGCTGCACTCGATAGGCCGGATGGTCGAGGCCGGGGTTACCAGGGTGATCACCACGCCGCACCTGTGGCTGTCGCACGTATCGGGCGGCCGGCTGGCGGGATTCCTGGACTATCACGATCGCCGGTGGGCCCCGCTGGAACGCGCCGTACGGGCACGGTATCCCGCGCTCGACTTCCGCCGCGGGTTCGAGGTCAAGCTGGACCGCCCGGATCCGGATCTGTCGGATCCGAGGCTGCGACTGGGCGGCACCCTCTTCGTGCTCGTCGAGTGGCCTCTGCATCGGATCCCTCCGGGGACACCAGGGATTCTCGAGCGCATCGTCCAGTCGGGACTTGTGCCCATCGTCGCGCACCCGGAGCGATACCGCGGCGTCGGGCCGGGACTCGGCGTCGTGAGGGAATGGAAACAGGCGGGAGCCCTTCTGCAGGGCAACTATGGATCTCTCGCCGAGCAGAATGGTCCCGCCGTGCAAGCGCTCATCGTTCGGATGCTGGAGCAGGGAATCCTCGACTACCTCTGCTCCGACTTTCATGGGCGCCGCGGATACACCTTCTACACGGTCCACGGCGCCCGCGTCCTGCGCCAATTGGGCGGCGACGAGCAACTGGAAATCCTTGGCAGGGTGAACACGGCACGACTGTTCGACGGGGAAGCTCCGCTGCCTGCGCCTGCGCTGCGCCTCGGGGCCGCGCCCGGGCGAGCATCCGCGGGCGGGCCTCCCGGCCAGGGCCAAGAGGTGGTAGGCGGATGAGTGACCACGACAGTGTGAGCGGCGCGCTGCGCGACCTGGCCGGCCTCGCCCTTGCGGTGGCAAGCGATTGCGAACGTTCGATCGCGGCCTACGCCCGGGACGCGGTGGGCACCCTCCGCCGGGGGGGCAAGCTCCTCTTTTGCGGCAACGGCGGCTCCGCTGCCGACGCGCAGCACCTGGCCGCCGAGTACGTTGTACGCCTTTCAGGCGACCGGAAGGCGCTCCCCGCAGTGGCCCTCACCGCCGACACTTCGGTGCTCACCGCGTGCGCCAACGATCTGGGATTCGAAGAGGTGTTTGCCCGGCAGGTGGAGGCCCTGGGGCGGCCGGGCGATCTGCTGGTCATGCACTCGACTTCCGGCGATTCGGCCAACCTGGCCCGTGCCGCCGGGGCTGCCCGGGAGGCCGGGATTCGCACGGTCGGGGTTCTCGCCAGCGGCGGGGGTCGGCTCGGAGAACTGGTGGACATCCCGATTGTGGTACCCACGGAGCAGGCCTCGAGAGCTCAGGAGATTCACCTTGCAATCGGCCATATCGTATGCAGTCATGTTGAAGTCGAAATGAAAGCACAGTGCATGCAGCAAGGGGGGCGCGAGTGAGCGGGCTGAAACTGCAGTTGGCGGGGAAGCGGGCGCTGGTGACCGGGGGATCCCGTGGCGTTGGCGCCGCCACGGTCAGGTTGCTTGCGCAGGCCGGCGCCGATGTCGGCATCTCCTACCACGCCCGGGGCGAGGAGGCGTGGGCAGTGGTGGAGGAGGCCCGCGGGATGGGGGTGCGCAGCTGGGCGGAGGGTGGAGACCTCGCCGACCGTGGGGCCGTGGACGCGCTGTTCAACCGTGTGGATGCGGAGTTCGGCGGACTCGATATCTTCGTCGGCAACGCCGGGATCTGGCCCGTCGCCGACATTCCGGTCTCGGAGATGGGAGACGAGCGCTGGCACAGGACCGTAGCCGTCAATCTCGATTCCATCTTTTTCACTACCCGCGCGGCGCTTCAGCGGCTGACCGACGACGGCCGGGTGGTGCTGGTCTCCTCGACCGCCGGGCAGCGCGGCGAGGCCTACCACTCGGACTACGCGGCCACCAAGGGAGCGATCATCTCGATGGTGAAGGGACTTTGCGTGGAGGTGGGCCGGCGCGGCATCACGGTCAACGCCGTCGCGCCCGGCTGGATCGATACGGAGATGTCGGAGGACGCACTCCGCGGCCCCGGCAGGGAGGCGATCGACGCTGCGATCCCGCTCGGACGCGTGGCTACGGCAGAGGACGTGGCGGGACCGATCGTCCTGCTCTGCTCGCCGCTGGCCCGCCACATCACCGGCGAGATTCTCAACGTGAACGGGGGATCGGTACTGGTCGGGTGAAAGGGCTACCGGATGTGCCCGGCCCCGTTCGCGAGCTGGTGAAGCGGTTGGAGGAGGCCGGTTTCGAGACGTGGACCGTGGGGGGCGAGGTCAGGGACGCGCTCCTGGGAAGGCCCTCCGGCCGGGCTGAGTGGGACCTCGCCACGCGCGCGACGCCCGCGCAGATGCGAAGGCTCTTCGCCCGAACGGTGCCGCTGGGCGTCCAATACGGCACTGTGGGCGTTCGCGCATCCGATGGCGAGCTCTACGAGATCACCACCTTCCGCCACGATGTGATCACCTACGGCCGCAAGGCGGTCGTCGCGTTCGCGGATACGCTCGACGAGGATCTCGCGCGCCGGGACTTCACGATCAACGCCATTGCCTGGCATCCTCGCCGCAAGGTACTGCACGATCCCTACGGAGGGCAGCGGGACCTGGAGAGCCGGTTGTTGCGCGCGGTGGGCGATCCTGCCCAACGATTTCGGGAGGACTACCTGCGTGTGCTTCGCGGCCTACGGTTCGCCGGAGCGCTGGAGTTCGAGATCCACCCTGAAACCTGGGCCGGGATGCTCGACGCGGTATCGGGGCTGGCGGGCCTGTCCATGGAGCGCGTGAGGGAGGAATTGCTGAAGGTGATGGAAGCGGCCGAGCCTTCGCGGGCACTTGCCCTTTACGAGGCCTCCGGGGCGCGCACGGTGATCCTGCCGCAGTTGCGCGAGGGGATCGGCGCTTGGGCATTGGCGACCATCGATGCCCTGCCGGGGAATGAAGTGCACGCAAGGGTGGCGGCCCTGTTGATCTTCGGCTTCGGAGGGGGCGCTGACCGCGCCACGGTAACGGGACTGCTGCGGAGCCTCCGCTTCTCGAACGCAGAGACCGAACGGATCGCGGTTGCGGTTAGCGGTGGGCTTGGCCCCGAAAATGACCTTGTTGGCGACGTGGTGGCGCGGCGCAGGTGGCTGTCCTGGCTTGGGCGGCGCTCCGTGCCCGATGTCTTCCAGCTCTGGACCGCGGCGATGGCTGCCGGCACGGCAGCGGTCGCGGACGATGACGCGCGCGCCGTGATGGATGGCGTGCAGCGTGACCTCGACAGCCGCGTCCCCCTGTCCACCCACGAACTGGCGGTCGCGGGCCGCGACCTCGTGGCGCTGGGATGGACCCCGGGCCCGCGTGTAGGGCGCACCCTGCAACGGCTGCTCGAGGCGGTCTGGCGCGATCCCTCCCTGAACGGGCGCGCGACTCTGCTCGAGATCGCGGCGGAGGAGTCCCCGCCATCATGAGCGAGTCCTTCGAGCTGTTCCCGGGTGCGCCTGAATCGGCCTTTGGCCGGCAGGGCGCCGATGATCCCGGGCCTTCCGCCACCGCCCCCCTCGCCGCACGCATGAGACCACGTACGCTTGCGGAGTTTCGCGGCCAGGAGAAAGTCGTCGGCGAAGGTGGTCCCATCCGCACCATGATCGACACGGGGCGGGTTTCGAGCTTCATCCTCTGGGGCCCGCCCGGGTCCGGGAAGACGACGCTTGCCCGCCTGGTGGCCGGGTCTGCCGACACCGCCTTCGTCTCATTCAGCGCGGTCACTGAAGGCGTTGCGCGCGTTCGCAAGATCATTGCGGAGGCGCGAACCCGCCGCCGGGCCACCGGACGCGGCACGATCCTGTTCTGCGACGAGATCCACCGGTTCAACAAGGCGCAGCAGGACGCATTCCTGCCCCACGTCGAGGCGGGCGACGTGGTGCTGATCGGCGCGACCACCGAAAACCCCAGCTTCGAGGTCGTCCGGCCCCTTCTGTCGCGGGCGCCGGTCGTCGTGCTGGAACCCCTCGCCCGCGGCGATCTGGAAGCGCTGGTCCACGAGGCCCTCACGGATCGCGAACGGAGCCTGGGCGCGGCCGGCCAAACGGCCTGTGGCGAAGTCGTTGCGCGCATCGCCGAAGCCGCCGACGGCGACGCCCGCCGCGCTCTCGGCATCCTGGAGCGCGCGGCCGGAATCGCGGGCGAGGCCGCCGAACTGACCATCGAGGCCGTCGAAACCGCCATCCAGCGCCGTTTCGCCGTCTACGACAAGTCCGGCGACCAGCACTACGGCCACATCTCGGCGCTGCACAAGTCGGTGCGCGGCGGCGACCCGGACGCCGCGCTCTACTGGCTGGGACGGATGCTCGACGCCGGTGAGGACCCGATGTACATCGCCCGCCGGCTGGTCCGCATGGCGGTTGAGGACGTTGGCCTCGCTGCGCCCGGCGCACTTGCCATCGCGATCGCCGCCCGCGACGCCTACCGATTCCTCGGCTCGCCAGAGGGGGAGCTGGCGCTCGCGCAGGCGGCGGTCTATCTCGCGGGGAGTCCCAAGTCCAACCGTCTCTACAAGGGGTGGGGCAGGGCGCTGGCACGGGCACGCGAAACACCCGCCGAAGCAGTTCCTCTCCACCTAAGGAACGCACCCACGCGGCTCATGAAGGATCTGGGGTACGGAAAGGACTATCTTTACGATCCCGACCAGCCGGGCGGCGTGTCCCGCCAGAGCTACCTCCCCGACGACCTGGAGGGGGAAGAGTTCTATCGGCCGGGCGACTCGGGGTGGGAATCCGCCCTGCGGGAGCGCCTGGCGGAGTGGCGACGGAAGAGGAGGTAGCCGATACCGACCCAGCTGCTGGACCCGCGCGGCGACGTTGAGCGGGCGGTTCTCGTGGGCACACCCCGCGGATCCGATAGCGAGTCGGAGGCTGCCGAGCACCTGGCCGAACTCGGACGTCTCACGGACACCGCCGGTGGAGTCGTCGTCGGTGAAGTCGTGCAGCGGATTCACAGGCCCGGCCCGCGATTCTATCTGGGCAAGGGGAAGGCGCAGGAACTGGCCGAAGAGGTGCGCAGGCGCGAAGCCGAGTTGGTCATCTTCGACGATGAGTTGACCCCGGCCCAGGGCAAGAACCTCGAGGAGCTGTGCGGTGTCCGGGTCATGGACCGGGCGGAGCTGATCCTGGACATCTTCGCGACGCGCGCCCGCACCTACGAGGCCCGCATGCAGGTTGAGCTGGCGCAGCTCCAGTACCTTCTCCCGCGGCTGCGGCGGATGTGGATCCACCTGTCGCGAATCCGGGGCGGAATCGGGCTGCGGGGACCGGGCGAGACCCAGCTCGAGACCGACCGGCGGCTCATCGGCACGCGCATTGCCGAGCTGCGCCGCAAGCTGAAAGCCGTCAGGCGGGCCCAGGCCACGCAGCGAAAGGGTCGCCGGGGCCACTTCCGGGTTGCCCTGGTGGGATACACCAACGCGGGAAAATCGTCGCTGCTCCAGGCGCTGTCGGGATCCACGCAGTTCGTCGAGGACAGGCTCTTCGCCACACTCGATCCGTCGACGCGAATGGCGCCGCTGGAAGACGGGTACGAGGCGCTGGTCACCGACACGGTCGGGTTCATCCGCAAGCTGCCGCACCACCTGATCGCGTCCTTCCGCTCGACGCTGGAGGAGGCGCGCGAAGCCGATGTCCTTCTCCATGTCATCGACGCGTCCCACCCCGACCGGGACAGCCACCAACGGGTTGTCCACGGCGTCCTTGCCGACCTGGAGCTGGACCGCCGCCCGACCATCCTGGTCTTCAACAAGATCGATCTTCTGGGAGCGGATGATCTGCTCGCGCTCAAGGAGCAGGTCCCGGCCCCGGGGAGATGGCCCGCCCTTCATGCATCGGCGCTGGTGCCGGCTACGCTGGAGCCGTTGCGGCAGGAACTGGTCGCGCGCATCCGCTCCGGTCTCAGGGAGATTGCCGTGGAAGTGCCCGCGAGCGAAGGAAAGACCCTGGCCACCCTCTACCAGGAAGGCGAGGTACTGTCGCAGAGCCAGAACGGCAATACTGTCAGGGTCGTCGCGAAGGCCTCGGCGGCGCTGATTGGACGACTCCGGGGCCGCGCCGGCGTGAGCATCACGGAAAGCGCCAGACGAGGGTCGGAACAGCTATCGGGAATGTGAGGAAGCACAGATGAGACTTTATATCAACATCGACCATGTCGCGACGGTCCGGCAGGCCCGCATGACGGACGAACCCGATCCCGTGCGCGCGGCGGTGCTTGCCGAACTCGGCGGTGCCGACGGGATCACGATCCACCACCGCCAGGACGCGCGTCACATCTCGAAGCGGGATGTCGATCTTCTTGCGAGGACGGTCCGTACCGGGATCAACCTCGAGATCTCATCGAATCCGCAGATGGTCGACCTGGCCCTGGCGACCCGGCCGATGCAGGTCACACTGGTGCCGGAGAAGCGCGAGGAAGTGACGACCGAAGGGGGGCTGAACCTCACCTCTGAATCGGTACGCCGGTCCGTTTCCGCAGCCCTGGAGCGCCTGCTGGACGCCGGAATCCGGACATCGCTCTTCATTGATCCGGACGCGGAGTCGGTGGACCGGACCAGGACGCTGGGTGCACACGCCGTGGAGCTGCACACCGGCGAGTACGCGAACGCCACCGGGGACGACAGGGCGGAGGAACTCGCGCGCCTCGCCGCCGCCGCCGGACTCGCCGACGCGGCGGGACTCGCCGTGCACGCCGGCCACGGGCTCACCTACGAGAACGTGGTTCCGGTTGCGGCACTGCCGCTCGTGGAGGAGCTGAACATCGGCCACAGCGTGATTTCACGTTCCGTGTTCGTCGGCATCGAGCGCGCCGTCCGGGAGATGAAGGAGATCGTGATCAGCGCTCCGGCGCGGGTGCGCCGGCCGGGCGAATGGGTTCCGCCCATCGGCTTCTGAGGTCATGGGCAAACGTTGGGTGTCGCTGCTCGGTTTCGCCATCGCGGCGTTCCTGATCTGGTGGCTCTTGCGCAACGAGGATCCGGCCGAGATCTGGAGTCACATCAGGAACGCCGACTTCGCGCTGCTGCTCCTGGCCGTTGCCGTTACGACCGCCACCTTCCCGGTGCGCGCCGCTCGCTGGAGGTACTTCCTCGCCCCCGCACAGCCCGACACCCCGTTCCGCTCGCGCTTTGCCGCCGTGTGCATCGGGTTCATGGCCAACAACCTCCTGCCGGCCCGCGTCGGGGAGGTCGCCCGGGCCTACTCGTACAGCCGCCTTGAACCCGTGTCCGTGGCGACGGCGATCGCCACGCTGGTGGTCGAGCGCTTTCTGGACGGCGTGGCCATCCTCCTACTTCTGGTGGTTGCCCTGTCGAGTCCCTATTTCCCCTCGGGCGGGTTGCCGGCGGGGCTCGTTGCAGGCATACGGGGGATTTCCCTGGTGCTATCCGCGGTGTTGGCCGTTGCATTGATCCTGCTGGTCTTTCCGCACGGAAGTCTCGGGATCATCGAACGACTGGCCCGCGCGTTGCTGCCATCCAGTATCGCGGGGACGGCGGTCGACTTCGCGGAGAACATCGTGACGGGACTGGCTTCGCTGCGCGGCTGGCGCCTCATGCTGCCGGCCTTCGCCTGGAGTCTGGGCCTGTGGGCGCTGCAATCGCTTTCGTTCTGGATCGGGTTCCTGGCCTTCGGGATCGATCTGCCCTACACGGCCGCCCTGCTCACCAACGCGGCCGTCGCGTTCGCGGTCGTGATACCGTCGGCACCGGGCTTCGTGGGCTCCTTCCATGCGGGCGCGAGCCTGGCGCTGACCGGCGTCTACGGGGTCGGCAGCGTCCCCGCAAAGGGCTTCGCTTTCGGGTGGCACTTCGGGAGCTTCTTCCCCATCACCTTCATGGGGCTCTGGTACGCCAGGCGCATCGGGCTGTCCCTGAGGCAACTGCGCAGCGAGGGCCGGGTCCAACCGCGACCCGACGCCCCCGCCGGAGACGGCGGCCCGTCGTGAAGACCGCAACGACCGCCGTCTCCGTGGCGTGTCCCGCCAAGGTGAACCTGTGCCTGCGCATCCTCGCCCGGGAGGACTCCGGCTATCACCAGATCGAGACCCTGTTTCAGGCAGTGGGGCTGTTCGACCGCGTGGAGGCGCGAATCGGTCACCCGGGGGTCTCCGTGTCCGTCGACAGGGCCGCGCCCGCTCCCGGCGTGGGCGACATCATCGGGGATCTCGGCGACCCGGACGACAACACGGTGATGAAGGCGGCACGGGCCTTCCTTGCCGCCACCGGCATCGCCCCGGCGGTGTCGCTGACCCTCACGAAGAGAATCCCCGCCGGGACCGGGCTCGGCGGGGGATCCTCGGATGCCGCGGGCGCGCTGATCGCCCTGAACGCCCTCCATGGATCGCCGCTTGGCCGCCAGGCGTTGATGGAAGCCGGTGGCCGGATCGGCGCAGATGTCCCGTTCTTTTGCGCCGGACATCCCGTGGCGGTGGCGTGGGGAAGGGGGGACCGACTGCTGCCGCGCCCCTCTCCCCCCGCAGCTCACGCCGTCCTGGCGATTTCCCGCGATCGCGTGCCTACCGCGAGCGCCTATCGCGAGGCATCCGCCGGACTGGCCCTTCCGGCCCGGCCCGCGCTGCTCCAGGGGCTGCTGACGTCCGATTGGCGCCGACTCCGTGCCTTCCAGTCCAACGACTTCGAGCGCGTGGTGTTTCTCCGTCACCCGCCACTCCGCGAGGTGCGTGACGTGCTGGCCGACGAAGGCGCGATGATCGCGCGTCTGACCGGGAGCGGCTCGGCCGTGTTCGGAATCTTCGCCGGCGAGGAAGACGCACACTCGGCTGCCCGCCGCGTCCAGGAGAACCATGCGGTCGCGGCAGCCTTGATCGCACCCACACTGACCGCCATGCCGGCACCGGTCCAGCACGCGGACTCCGGGGACGCTCCCGCGGCGCCTTGAACCACCTCCCGCAATCGCGCTACGATTCCTGTCAAAGGGTGCCGCGGCGAGCAGCCCGCGCAATGGCCCGTCGTCTAATGGCAGGACACCGGTCTTTGGAACCGGCGGTGGTGGTTCGAATCCACCCGGGCCAACTGTCCGCCCTCCCCGCTCAGTACTCCTCGTCCCACGGGTTGCGCCTCGTGCGAATCTCGTCCGCCTTGCGCTCCACCAGATCTTCGAACCGGTCGAGAAGATCATCCGCCTCCCCGCCCGGAAGCTGGATCTGGTCTCCCCATCCATCGTCGTGGGTGATCCCCTTCATCCGGTGCAGGTCCAGCCAGCTCTCGAAGCGCTTGCTGAGCCGGACCACGCCGTAGAAGAGTCCGAACCTGCCGCCGCGGCCGATCACCAGGTCGATTACGATGGCCATGATGGCGAGGTTGATCGCAACGACGTCCCGCAAACCGTCGGCCGCGAGCTTGAGTTGAAAGACGATGAAGTCGCGGATGATCATGCCGGGATCGGCGGCCACGGGGAGGTTGCGGCTGTGGTAATTCGACATGTGGCGACTCCGAGTGGCGGCGATTGGGCTTGCACGGCGTGAGCGCCGATCGTCGGGGCGATGATCGGTGTTGCCAGACAGTAGGCCTGCCTTCAAGGTACAGTGCAACCCGGAGCAGCCGACCATGACGATCTTCGAGGCGACCCTCGCCGCCGCCCTGCCGGCGCTGTTCACAGGTGCGCTGGACATCGCGCCGCAGATTCCGCCCGACTCATCCGAAGCACACGACCGCGCGCGCAGCCTGCAGACCCGGTTCGAACGGCGCCGGCTCCGCGAGCTCCCGCGCACCCTCTCCGGCGGACGTAGCGAGTGCGACGAGATCATCGGCCGGTTGTGCGTCTGGGACGACCGCGACGAGAACTGGCAAATGCGGGACGAACCGGAGGCCATCGGCGAGGCACGCGCCGAGCTTCTGGCCGACCTGGATTCGTTGGCGCGCCGGATCCCCGGCGATCACTGGGTCTTCGGTCAGCGCATCCGTTACCTGGTCGAAGCCGGGCGCCTCGAAGACGCCGACATCCGGGCCCGGCGGTGCGGTTTACCCGAGGAGTGGCGATGCCACGCCTATCTGGGCTATGTCCTGCACCACAAGGAGGAAATCGTAGCGGCCGAAGTTGCGTTCCGTGCAGCCATGGAGGCAATGCCCGCACAGACGCGCAGCGAATGGACCGACCCCGAGCCGGTCCTGGACAACCGGCTGCTCGACTGGCTCCGCGAACAACCGGATTCCGCAAGGGCGGCGGACCGTCTCTGGATGCTGGCGGACCCGCTCTTCCTGACGTCGGGCAATGACAGGTGGACCGTCCACCTGGCCCGCTGGGTGTATGCAATGAGTTCCGAAGGCGCGCGGAACCCCCACCAGATGATGTGGGGCCGCGACCTTGCCGAGGCGGCGGTCAGGTATGGTTGGCCGGTGGCGTGGGAGCGGTCGTGGCCGAGCGGCGGCCAACAGTCGTTCAGGGTGACGGGACGCGATCAGCCGGCTTCGTTCCGGACCTTTCCCCCCCGGGGTGTGCTGGGACCCGCTGACGAGGACGCCGTCGCCTGGGAGATACCCGAGGGGCATGTCCGCAGTGTTCATCTGCCGCCCTTTCTGGACACGCTTGCTCCGCTCGACGGCCAGGTGGGACGGTTCTGGCGGCCCGACGGCGTGGTCATCGCGGCTGCCTGGACTCCTCCCGACCCGCTGACCGTCGACAGTGCGTTGGCCGGTCCCCAGTTCCTGCATGCCGGACTCTTTGTAGAGCAGGACGGCAAGATTGAACTGGACGTAAGAACCGATACGGGGTCGGAGGGCACGGTCAGGCTCAGGGGCCGGGCCCCCTGGGCGGAGTGGGGTATCGTGAGCTTCGAGGCGTGGGTGCCGCAGATCCGGCGCGCCTTTCGCCTGCGGACCGGGGTCGGGCTCCGGCGTGTGCCTCCGGACGTCCTCTCCATATCGGACCTGATGCTCGTGGACGGCACCGCCGAGCCCGCCAGCTTCGCCGAAATGCTGACCACCCTGCGCGGTTCGACCGAGGTGGGCGCCAGCGAGGCGGTCGGCGTGGCTCTCGAGGTATACGGCCTGGGATACCGGTCGGAGGTGGTGGGCTTCAATGCCTGGGTGGAAAGAAGGGGCGAGGGGGTCCTGACCCGGGCCGTGCGCTGGCTCGGGATCGGGGGGCCGAAGGAAGAGGTCGCGGTGGCGTGGGAGGAGCCTGGCCCCGACCGGCCGAGCCCGCTCTTCCGGGCGTTCCGGATCAGCCTGCCGCAACTGGACGCCGGCCAATACGATGTCGTGGTCGAGGTGGCCATAGCGGGTCGTGCTCCGCTGGCGGGACGACGCAGCTTCACCATACGGTAGCGGCTCCATGGACAGAACCCGCGCGGCATCCGGGCGGCGATACGTGCGGGCCTGTCCACGGCCTGCCGCTTCTCCCACAATCCCTTACCGATTTGCTATACTATACGGCTGTCACAGAATCGATACGTTCATCCCACCATGATCGGTCATGGAAGCATCCATCGGGCCAAATCCCCTCCTCCTCCTTGCCGGGCGGGCCAACCGGCCGCTGGCCGGGGAGATCGCCGACAACCTGGGCACCTCGGCGGACGGAGTCACCATCTACAACTTCGCGGACGGTGAGATCTTCGTGCGCATCGACGAAAACGCCCGGGGCCGGGACGTGTTCATCGTGCAGCCGACGGTCGCCAACGCCGACAACATCATGGAGCTGCTGCTCCTCATCGACGCGGCGAAGCGCGCTTCGGCGGCCCGGGTTACGGCAGTGGTCCCCTACTTCGGCTACGGGCGCCAGGACCGCAAGGACCAGCCACGCGTTTCGATCGGGGCCAAGCTTGTCGCCAACCTGATCGTCGCGGCCGGGGCGGACCGGGTGGTCAGCATCGATTTTCACCAGCACCAGATCCAGGGATTCTTCGACATCCCGGTCGACCATCTCTACGCCGCGCCGGTCTTCACGAGCTACTTCCGTCAGAAGCGCTTCACGGACCTGGTCGTGGTCGCGCCCGACGTCGGTTCGGCGAAGATGGCCCGCGGATTCGCGAAGCGCCTCAGCGCGTCCTTCGCGATCATCGACAAGCGGCGTCCGTTCGCCAACGTCTCGGAAGTCCTGAACGTCGTGGGCGATGTCGATGGCCGCACATGCCTCATCACCGACGACATGATCGACACTGGCGGGACGATCGCCGAGGCCGTGAACGCGCTGATGGAGAGGGGAGCCAGACGTGTCTACGTCGGAGCCACCCATGCCCTGCTTTCCCGCGAGGCCGTGGCCAGGCTCTCCGCAACGCCTTTGGTGGAACTGGTTGTGACCAACACGATCCACGTCCCCGAAGAGAAGCGCTTCGACCGCCTGACCGTGCTCTCGGTGGCCGATCTGCTGTCCAGGGCCATCACCTACATTCACTCCAACGCATCGGTCAGCAAACTGTTCGAACTCACGAACCAGTACGGGCCGCCCAAAGTGGTCGCGGGCTGACCGCGGCGTCCCGCTGAGGTACCGGAAACTGTCTCATGGAAGCAAAGCTGAATCTGCAAATACGTAACGAAGCCGGGAAAGGCGACTCCCGCCGGCTCAGGCGCGCCGGCCGCGTGCCCGGCGTGATCTACGGAGGCGGAGGAGAAACCGTGCTGGTCTCCATGGAGGCCCGCGAGGCGGTCAACCTCCTCCAGTCGATTTCCCTCGACGACACGGTCCTGACGCTCACCTTCGACGGGGATGCAAGCGAGCAGGCCGTGGTTCAGGACGTTCAGGCGCACCCCTTCCGCACCGAGCTCCTTCACGTAGACTTTCTCCGCGTCCAGGCCGCGGGATCCGGCGGGGACAACGGTTGACGCCGGGAGGGGAAGCGGAGCGCCGCGCCCCCGAAGTCCGAACGAAGGTGGTTGTGGGGCTGGGAAACCCGGGGCCCGAGTACGATGAGACCCGTCACAACGTCGGCTGGTGGGTGGTCGACCGCTACGCGTACGACCACGACTTCGAGCCTTTCTCGCGCCGCGCGAAGCGGATCGAGACCCGGCGCGAGGTCGGGGGCCGCACGATCCTCCTGATCAAGCCGCGCACGTACATGAACCGCAGCGGACTGGCTCTGACCACACTGTGGCAGATGGAGGGGTTCGAGGTGGAGGACGATCTGCTGGTCGTGACCGACGACGCCAACCTCGACGTGGGCCGGGTTCGCTTTCGCCCCGGGGGCGGTGCGGGAGGCCACAACGGACTCAAGTCCGTCACCGGGGTGCTCGGCACGAACGCCTACGCCCGTCTCCGCATCGGCGTGGGGATCGTCCCTCCCGGTGTAGACCTCTCCGATTGGGTGCTTTCGGCGATGCCTGAGGAAGACGAGGACCGCATCGTGGAGATGTTGCCGGAACTCAGCAGGGCGGTCGGCGTGTGGGCCGACGAGGGAGTGCAAGTCGCGATGAACAGCTTTAATCGATGAAGACGAATCAGATCAGTTCCATACTCCGACACAGGAAGCCGAAGACGCTATGAATCCCCTTTTCCTGACCGACTGGTCGTGGGTCGCGGGCGGCCTTGGATTGCTGGCGGCCCTTGTGGTTTACCGCTACCTGGTGAGGCAGCCGCAGGGCAACGAGATGATGTCCGATCTGGCAGACCAGATCCATGACGGCGCGATGGCCTTCCTGCGCCGCGAATACACCGTGCTTGCCGGTTTCGTGGCCGTGGTGGCCGTCCTCCTCTTCCTAGCGATAGGCCAGGCCTCCGCGCTGGCGTACGTCGCGGGTGCCGGAAGCAGCGTCCTGGCGGGTTTCTTCGGCATGAAGGCGGCGACGAGGGCGAACGTCCGCACCTCGGCCGCGGCCAACCAGGAAGGGCAGGGCAAGGCGCTCCGCATCGCCTTCTTCGGGGGCGCGGTAATGGGCCTCTCCGTGGCGGCCCTGGGGCTGCTCGGCATCGGCACGCTGTACACCCTGCTTGCCGCCGACGCGATCCCGAGCACCGGTGAACTGCCGCGCTTCGCCGAGATCATCTCCGGCTTCGCCATGGGCGCCTCATCGATCGCGCTCTTCGCCCGCGTCGGCGGCGGCATCTTCACCAAGGCGGCTGATGTCGGCGCCGACCTGGTGGGGAAGGTGGAGGCCGGCATCCCGGAGGACGACCCGCGCAACCCCGCCACCATCGCCGACAACGTCGGTGACAACGTCGGCGACGTCGCGGGCATGGGCGCCGACATCTTCGAGTCGTATGTCGGCTCGATCGTGGCGACGATCGCGATCGGCGCGACATCGACGGCACTCGTTGCGAGCACCGTCGAGGCGGTCGCCCTGCCGATCATCACCGTGCTGGTGGGCCTCCTCTGCTCCCTGATCGCGATCGTCGCGATGAAGTTCCTCGAGCGCACGGACCCCGGTGCCGCGCTCCGGAACGTCACCTTCATCGCGGCGGGGCTCTTCCTGCTCATCATGTTCTTCGTCGTCAGGGAGCTGGACATGACGATCGTCGACCCGGTCACCGAGGCGGCGCGGTCGCCGATGGGTCCCTTCTGGGCGATCCTGTCGGGGACCCTTGTGGGGATCCTGATCGGTGTCGTGACCGAGTACTACACCGGCTCGCGTCCCGTGCGGAAGATCGCCGGCTCCTCCGAAACCGGCTCGGCGACGAACATCATCACGGGCCTCGCCGTGGGCATGGAGTCGACGGCCATCCCGCTCCTCCTGATCTGCGCCGCAATCCTGGTCTCCTTCCTGACCAGCGGCCTCTACGGCATCGGGATCGCCGCAGTCGGCATGCTCGCGACGGTCGGCGCGACCATGTCGGTCGACGCATACGGCCCCGTCGCGGACAACGCGGGCGGCATCAGCGAAATGGCCGGTCTGGGGCCGGAGACTCGCAAGGTCACGGACTCGCTCGACGCCATCGGCAACACCACCGCCGCCATCGGCAAGGGCTTCGCGATCGGGTCCGCCGCGCTCACCGCGCTGGCGCTCTTCTCGGCGTATTCCACCTCCGTGGGCCTCAGGGAGATCAACATCGTCGACCCGCTGGTAGTGGTCGGCCTGTTCATCGGCGGCATGCTGCCCTTCCTGGTCGCGGCCTTCACCATGACCGCCGTGGGCCGGGCGGCCGCCGGAATGGTCGAGGAAGTCCGCCGCCAGTTCCGCGAGATCCCGGGCATCATGGAGGGGACAGCCAAGCCCGACTCCGCGCGCTGCGTGGATATCTCGACGAAGGCCGCCCTCCGGGAGATGCTGCTGCCGGGAATCACAGCGGTCCTGGCGCCGGTCCTCGTCGGGCGCTTCCTCGGCGTCGAGGCGCTGGGCGGAATGCTCGCCGGCGCGACCGTCACCGGTGTGCTCATGGCGCTCTTCATGGCGAATGCCGGCGGCGCCTGGGACAACGCGAAGAAGTACATCGAGGGCGGGGCGCTCGGCGGCAAGGGGTCCGACGCGCACAAGGCGGCCGTCGTGGGCGACACGGTGGGCGACCCCTTCAAGGACACCTCCGGCCCGTCGCTCAACATCCTCATCAAGCTCATGAGCGTGGTGTCGCTGGTGCTGGCGCCGTGGTTCATCGGCGGATGAGCCCCGGCCGCAATGCAACGCCCGATCCCCGGGAGGCCTGACATGACCGTTTCCAGACCCGCGTCTTTCGAGGGCGCCATCGCATTCGCCCAGGACCTGATCCGCATTCCCTCGCTGCCCGGCGAGGAGGGCGATCTCACCCGCCGCGTCGTGGACGAAATGGAGCACCTCGGCTACGACGAAATCTGGACCGACGAGCTGGGCAGCGTCGTCGGGATCGTGCGCGGCGGTGCGGGGGCCACGGTCATGCTGAGCGCACACCTCGACATGGTGGCGGAGGGCGATCCCGACGAGTGGGAGTATCCCCCGTTCGACGGCGTCATCGCCGAAGGATGTCTTCACGGCCGCGGTGCCATGGACATCAAAGGGCCGCTGGCGCTGCAGACACACGTGGCCGCGGCGCTGCGGGGCAGGGCGCTCGGAGACATCGTCGTCGCCCACCCGGTCTACGAAGAGCGCGGCGGGTGGGGAATGGACCACCTCACGCGCGCCGATGGAGGACTGCGTCCCGACCTGGTCATCATCGGCGAGTCGACGCAGGGCGACATCGCCATCGGCCACCGGGGCCGCGCCGAGATCGAGATCGTCGGCACGGGTCTGGCGGGCCACGCATCGGCCCCGGGGCGCGCCCGCAACGCCCTGGACCTGGTGCCCCCCATCCTCGCGGGCGTGGCCGACCTCGCCGCGCGTCAGGAAGCCGACGATGTCCTGGGCCCCGCCTCTGTCGTCGCGACCGGGGTAGACGCTGTTCCGGCCAGCCTCAACGTGATTCCGGACCGGGTCACGGTCACCCTCGATTGGCGCATCCTGCCTGCCGACACCGAAGAGAGCCTGGTCGCCCGGGTCAGGGACGCGCTCCGGCCCCACCTGTGCCGCTTTGACGCCGAAGATGGGGGTGAGCGCGGAGCCGCGGTCGAAGTCCGGATGGCCACCCAGCTCCAACGTGCCTACACGGGCGTCGAGGAAGAACGCCGCATCCTCAGCCCGGGCTTCCTGATGGATCCCGACCACCCGATTGTCACAGCGGCGGCGCATGCAGTGGGAAACCGATCCGGCACCGGTCCGGCCCGGGTCCGTCCGTGGGTCTTCGCGACCGACGGTGGCTGGACCTGCGGCGTCCGGGGCGTCCCCACCATCGGATTTGCCCCCGGCGAAGAGCGCCACGCGCACACCAACACCGAACGCCTCGACCTCGAAGCGGCGCGGTGGGGCTACGTGAAATACCTGGATCTGGTCCCGGCCGTCCAACAGGCGGCCGCGGACGGCTGACGCGGCCCATCTCCGGCCGCGCCGATACGGCAGCTGCTAGTCCATCGGCACCGTCGGTACGATATGATCGCCGACCCGGTCGAATATATCGTCGAGGCTGGTCCCGGTGATGGTGAGCCCATGGTTCTTGAGGCCCACGACGCAACGATTCGGGTCTTCCGCTTCCCGGACGAGATCGGCCACGGCCTGCCCCAGCTCCCTCGTGCCGCAGGGGTAGTTGAACTCCGTCGAGGGGACGCCGTTGATCCAGCCATGGACGTGCAGGATCGCCCCGACGCCCGGGTGCTCCCGGTAGATCATCCAGTGCTCGATCGCATCGACCGAGACCCGTTTCGGAACGACGCCCGGCGGGTGGCTCACCACCATTCCGTTCCTGCCCGGGTCGTAGTCCTTCACCATCAGGACATGATGGCCGATGTCCTTCAGGTTTGACTTGTCCACCCCGCTCGCGCTCATCCAGAACCAGTCCTCGTCGTAGCGGGCGGACACGTTGCCGTAGCTCAGGCCGCCGATTCCGAAGAGCCTTTTCAGGTGCCTGAGGTCTCTCTTCCCCAAATAGTTCTTCACGGGGAAGGGGGCCGGCAGGAGATTCAGGCCATCGAGCCGTTTCCCGGCACGAAAGATCGATCTGCTGATCTCGTCGCCGTTCCAGAGGTCCTCCGGCAGGTCGGGCTCGAAGAAGTTGTCGATCACGAGGGTCGAAGACGCCAGGGGTTCTATGCGTCTGTACACCTGGCGGAAGTAGGCTGCCGGATCGAGGTGCCCCGGCACGACGTAGTGTCCCTGTTCCGGAGTGACGAAATGGGCGTCCGGAACGGACCCGTCCGATGGCACCAGACCGACGGCGAGATTGGCCAGCGCCCGAAGGAGCGTGGGGTATCCCTGCGACATGTATTCGTCAAACGGCACCGGAAACTCCGTCACCGCGCAAACGAATACGGCATTGGCCTTTCGCCGCACGGGCCGGGGACGCCCCTTCGGAAAGAAGTTCAGGACCAGCTTGGCCTCGTCGAAATCCTCTGTATACCTGTGCCCCTCCGATTCCATGACCTCTCGCAGGCCCGAGGAAAACCAGCAAAAAGTCTCGTTGTCCGGTGTCCCGGCGAAGGTGAAGTACATGGTCGACCGAGGTTGTGAGTTGGCTCCCAAGTCCGAAGCGTATACAAGATCGGCTTCACGCGCCAGTTGCCAAGGTGCTACATTTGATGGACAACAGCCCGCTCCGCCCGGGACGGCGGAGCCCGTCAGCCACAGCGGTCCGAGGGAGTTCCCGCGAATGAGAGAATACGAAATCGTCTATATCCTGGATTCCACCCTGGACCAGGATTCCGTCGACGCCAAGCTGGAGGTGTTCCACGCCGCACTCGGCGGGGAGATTGCGACGGTCGACCACTGGGGAGTCCGGCAACTCGCCTACCCGATCCGGAAATCTCAGACCGGCTACTACGTGATCGCCCACGTCGCCGCCGATCCCGCGGGGCTCCCGGAGTTCGAGCGCCTGCTCAAACTCGACGAAGAGACGATGCGCTACCTGGTGGTGCTCAACGAGGGCCAGCCGACGACGGGCGCCTCGGTGCTTGCGGAGCGCCGGGCGACCCCTGTCGCCGAAGGCGGCGCGGGGGATGACGGAACCCCATCGAGTGACGGCGATGGAGATTCCGCGGACGACGCACCCGCCGCGGACGCGCAAGAGGAGACTGAACCGGAGGCCGAGGAGTCGCCGGAAGCCGCGCCATCCTCGGGACCCCCGGTGTTTTCCGGTGCCCGGGGCCGCCGCCGGCGCCACGAGGGGCCGCCGATCGTGCTCCTCAACTACAAGGATGTCACCACCCTGTCCCGCTTCCTCACGGAGCAGGGGAAGATCCTCCCGAAGCGGACCACCAAGGTCACCGCACGCTTTCAGCGCCAGCTCGGCACAGCCGTAAAGCGCGCCCGGCACCTCGCACTTCTGCCCTACGTCAGGGACCACGGCGCCTGAGCCGCGGCAACCCGAACGGAGCATCCGATGAGACTGATACTGCGTGAAGCGGTCGCGCACCTTGGCAAGGCCGGCGACCTGATCAACGTAAAGCCCGGTTACGCCCGCAACTTTCTGATCCCTCACGGGCTCGCCTACCGAGCGACGGAAGCGAATGTCCGGCGCATCGAGGAGGAAAGGCGGGTCCGCGAGGAACAGGCGCGCAGGGCCTATCTCGAAGCCAACCGGCGGGCATCGCGGCTCGAGGGGCTTGCGCTCACCTTCACGGCCAGGGCGAGCGAGGAGGGGACCCTGTTCGGCTCCGTCAACGCGAAGGACATTCTCGAGCGCGCGGTCGAGTCCGAGATCGGCTTCGATCTGGACAGGCGTTCGGTGCTGCTCGAGGAGCCGATCAAGAGCGTCGGAGAACACCTGGTTTCGATCCGGCTCGAGGCCGGCGTCGAAACACAGGTGCGGGTGATCGTTGAGGCCGAAGCCGATTGATCGCCACCGGCGTCAGGCGAAGCTGACCGTCAGCACATAGACCCCCTCGTGGTCAGGAGGTCCTGACTGGTGAACATTCAAGCCGACTTCGAGATGCCGCCGGAGGTACGCCAGGCGGTCGAATGCGCTCTCGACAGGAAGGCGATCGATGTCACGGTTCTGGACCTGCGCACCCTGTCGAGCGCTACGGATTTCTTCGTCATCGCCTCGGGCCGCTCCGACATCCACGTGCGCGCCGTCGCGGACCACGTGATCGACTCGGGCAAGCGCGTCGGCAGCAGGCCGGAGCACATCGAGGGGCTCGACGAGGGCCGCTGGGTCCTGGTCGACTACATCGACTACGTCGTTCACATCTTCCACCCCGCGGTTCGCGAATTCTACCGGCTAGAAGAGTTGTGGGGCGACGCCTCGTCGGCCGTCTTCCACGAGTCCACGGTCCAGTGAAGCTCAAATCCATCGGGCTCCACGGCTTCAAGTCCTTCCCGGACGCGACCCGGGTCGAGTTCCACGACGGGATCACGGCGATCGTCGGGCCGAACGGTTGCGGCAAGTCGAACATAGGCGACGCCATTCGCTGGGTGCTGGGCGAGCAGAGACCGACGGTGGTCCGCGGGGCGAAGATGGAGGAGGTGATCTTCCAGGGCACGGCTTCGCGGCGGCCGGTCAACCGCGCCGCGGTGTCGATGGTCGTGACCAACGAGGACGGGGCGCTCGCGATCCCATACGGCGAGGTCGAGATCGGGAGGGCGGTGTACCGGGACGGGGGCAGCGACTACCGTCTCAACCGTGCGACCTGCCGACTGCGCGACATCGTCGACCTGTGCCGCGATACCGGCCTGGGCGCCAACGCGTACTCGGTCATCGAGATCAGGATGATCGACGCGATTCTCTCGGGACGTGCCGACGAGCGCCGTTCCCTCTTCGAGGAGGCCGCCGGGATCGGCAAGTACAAGGAGCGCCGGCGCGCGGCCGTCCGGCGGCTCGAGACCTCCGAGGCGGATCTCCAGCGGGTCGAGGACGTGATCGGCGAAGTGCGCACCAAGGTCCGGTCGCTGGCGCGCCAGAAGGGCAGGGCCCAGCGGTACCGGGATCTGCGGGAAAGGCGTCTGGCAGTCGAGGTCGCGGTGGTGCGCGAAGAGTTGCAGCAGTTGCACGGCCGCCTGGCGCAGGTGGAGCGCGAACTCCGGTCGGACCGGGAGGAGTCGGCGGGGATGGCGGCCGCGCTGGCAACCGCCGAGGCCGAACTCGAGCGTACGCGCCTGGAGCGCGTCGAAGCCGAGAAGGCGCGAACCGCCTGCGCTGGACAGCTCGATGCCGTGGGCGGCGAACTGGCGCGCATCGAGACCGGGGTGGCGGTGGCCGAGGAGCGCCTCGCGAATGGCCGGCGGCGCCTCGAGCAGATCGCCGGCGAACGGGAGACGCAGACTTCGGTCCAGGCCCACTCCGAGGATGAAGTGGTCGTGCTCACCGATGCAACGGACGAATGTAAGGTTTCCTTTACATTGTTACAAGCAGACCTTACAGAACGAAGGCAGGCCGCCGCCGAGGTCAGGGAGCGGCTCGACATCGCCCGGGGCGACGCCCGAGAGTTGGAGGACCGAAGCCGCAGCCTGGCCAGGACGATGGCCCGTCTGGAGGGAGACCGCGACAGCGCCGGTCTGCAGGCGCGCGAACTGCAGCGCAGGATCGAACAGCTCTCGCGAGATGCGCGCCAGGGCGCGGGTGCGCTGCGGGAGGTCGAATCGCAGCGTGACCTGTTCGCCGACCGCCGCACGGCTACCGCGCGATCCGCCGAAGAGGCGGCGCGTGAGGTCGAAGCCGGCAGGCGGCGGCTGAGCCTCGTACGGGAGCGCCTGCAGGAGGCCCGCAAGGAAGAAATGCGGGCCGAGGGGCGACTCTCGGCCCTTGAGGCGGAGAGCGCGGCGCTGCGCCGCGTGGAGGAGCGCGACAAGGGGGCCGGATCGGTGGCGGCAGCCGCGCGTGAGACCTTCCCCGGCGCCGTTCGTGGCGCGGTCGCGGATTTCGTCAGGGTTTCCGGTCCCGTGGCCCGCGGCGTCGACGAGGTCCTCGGGCGGTTCGGGTCGGCGCTGGTCGTGGGCGGACGGGACGATGTCGATCGGATCGCGCGCTGGTATCGCGAAGCCGACGACCGCGCGGCGGCGCTCCTCCTGCTGCCGCTGGACGCGGTTCCGGCGGCCGGCGGTGAACTCCCCACGGGCGTTGCCGCACTGGGAGAGGGGGCACCGTGGGTGAGAGCGCTTCTGGGAGGCGCGGCCGCCTCCGCGGACGGCTGGCGCGACTACAGGGGAGCGGTGCATCTCTTCCCGGAGAGCGGCGCGGAGGGCCGCCTGGAGCGCAGGGGACGGATCGAGGCTCTCGATGCCGAGTGCGAGTTGGCGCGCAGCGACGTCGACGAGGCCCGGGCGAGGCGGCTCCACCTGGAGGAGGAACACGGCGACTGCGAAGCGGAAGCGGATGCGGCTTCGGAGCGTGTGCTCGCAGCGCGGGACGACGCGCGCGCCGCCGAATCCGAGGCCGCGACCCAGAGCGATCGGCGTGCGCGGCTGGCGCGCCATCAGGAAGAGGTGTCGCGCCGGCTGGAAGGGGCCCGGGCAACCCGGGAGGGTGCGCTGCACCGGGAACGGACCGCCGAGGCCGAGCGGGACCGTCTCCGGGAGGAGGAGGGGACGCTGGCGAGCCGTATCGAGGATCGCAGGAGCGTGCTCGCCGCCGTGGAGGCGGAGTGGGAACAGGCCCGCGAAGCCGAATCCGAGGCGACGATTCGAGCCGCGAGGCTGGAGAGCCGGCTTGAGCGGCTGGAGGGGCAGCTGGGGGACGCGCGCACCGCCCTTGAGAGCGCCGCCGCGCGACTGGGCGCACTCGCAGTCGAGGAGTCTTCTCTCGCGGCGGAAATGGAGCAGGTCAGGGCGGGCCGGGAAGACGGAAGGGAGGCGCTCGAGGGGCTGTTCAGGAAACGGGACGATCTGCGCGGGTCCCTGTCGGAGCACGACCGGCTGCTCACGCGGGCCACCGAAACCGTCACGAACGCGGAGCGGCGGCTGGGCGAGCTGCGGGCGACTGAACGCCAGGCGGTGGGGCACAGGCACCAGCTCGAGCTGCGCGAGCAGGACATCCGCAATCGCGCGTCCCGGATCACCGAGCGCCTCGAGGCGGAGTGGGGCCGCCCGGCCGAGGCGCTCTTCGAGGAGGCGGAGCCGGCGGATGGGGATCCGGAGAGCCTCCGGGACGAACTCGAGGACATCGTGCGCAGCCTGAGCCGCATCGGCCCCGTCAACATGCTCGCCGTCGAGGAGCACGCCGAAGAGAGCGCCCGGCTGGAATTCCTGGTGCGCCAGCAGGAGGACCTGGTCGCGGCGAGGAACGATCTGCGGTCGGCGATACGCCGGATCAACACAACCGCCACGGAACTCTTCATGAGAAGCTTCGAGGCGATCAACGAGAACTTCCGTTCGACCTTCCACCACCTCTTCAGCGGCGGTCAGGCGAAGCTGTGGCTTGCCGATCCGGAAGAACCCCTCGAATCGCCCATCGAGATTCACGCCGCGCCCAAGGGGAAGCGCACCCAGCGGATCGATCTTCTGTCGGGAGGGGAGCGCGCGCTGACCGCCCTGTCCCTCCTCTTCGGCATCTATCTCGTGAAGCCCAGTCCCTTCTGCGTCCTCGACGAAGTCGACTCGCCGTTCGACGATTCCAACATCGGCCGGTTCATCCACCTCCTGCAGGGCTTCAAGGCACAGACACAGTTCGTGGTCATCACGCACAACCCGCGTACCATCGAGGCGGCCGACTGGATCTACGGCGTCACGATGGAGGAGCCCGGGGTGTCCTCGATCGTGGGGGTCCGGCTCGAGTCTCCGGCGGAAGCGGAAGCCGCCACGTGACGGCGTCGCTCACCGTCATCGGTTCGGGGACGCTGGTCCCTTCGCCCGACCGCGGCTGCGCCTGCCACCTGGTGGAGCGGGGCGACCTGATGCTCCTCCTGGATTCGGGCCCGGGGGCGGTTCACGGCCTGGCGCGGCACGGGAGGCCGTGGTGGAAGGCCAGCCATCTGGTCCTCACGCACTACCACACCGACCATTTCGGGGACCTTCCCCACCTTCTCTTTGCGCTCAGATGGGCCGCGCCCTCCCCGCGCACCGAGCCGCTGCGCGTCGTGGGTCCTCCGGGACTGCGCGGCCGGGCCGAGGCGCTGAGGGCCGCGCACGGCGACTTCATCGTCGCGCCGGGCTTCGCGGTCACCTACGAGGAAGTGGCCCGTGACGGGACCTGGGGCGACAGCCGCGGGTCGGTCGAACTGCGCTTCCACCCCACGCCGCATACGGACAGCTCCGTGGCCGTCCGCGTCGAACTCGGAGGCTGCGCGGTGGGGTACACGGGCGACACCGGGCCGGAGCCCGCACTCGGCGAGTTCTTTCGCGGGGTGGACATCCTGGTCAGCGAATGCTCGCACCCCGACCCGTCCGGAGCGCCCGGCCATCTCTCCCCCCTTTCGGTGGCGCAAATGGCGCGGCGGGCACGGCCCGGGACCCTGGTCCTCACTCATCTCTATCCGCCCCTCGAGGCGGACTCGACTCCGTCGCTGGTGGCCGAGGCCGGATACGCCGGCCGGGTGGTGTGTGCCCGGGACGGACAGCGATTCACCGTGGAAAGGGCTTCATCGTGCTCATCGTGATGGATCACAGGGCGACGCCCGAAGAGATACAGCGTGTCGTGGACACCATCGCGTCGATGGGATACGGCGCCAAACCGATGCCGGGACGCCAGCGGACGGCGATCGGGCTCGTCGGCAACGACGGACGAGTCGAATCTGCCCGGCTCGCCGGCCTCCCTGGTGTCCGCGAGCTGATCACGGTCAGCAAGCCCTACAAGCAGGTTTCGCGGGAGTGGCGCGACGAGGATACCCTGGTCGACCTGGGAAATGGGGCGATCGTGGGCGGACGCAATGTCGTCGTCGTTGCAGGGCCGTGTGCCGTTGAAGGGAAGGCGCAGATCCTGGACATCGCCGCACGGGTGCGGGATGCAGGGGCCAGCGGGCTTCGCGGCGGCGCCTTCAAACCACGCACCTCCCCATATTCCTTTCAGGGCCTGGGGCCCAGGGGTCTCGAACTGCTCGCCGAAGCACGCGAGGCGACCGGGCTCGCCATCGTCACCGAGGCCGTCGAGCCCGAGGGCGTGGCGCTGGTCGCCGAGTACGCGGATGTGATTCAGATCGGGGCGCGGAACATGCAGAACTACCCGCTACTGAAGCGGGCGGGACGGTCCGGCAAGCCTGTTCTGCTGAAGCGCGGGATGTCGGCGACGATTACCGAGATGCTCCTGGCGGCGGAGTACCTGCTCAGCGAAGGCAATCCCGACGTGATTCTGTGCGAGCGCGGTGTGCGCAGCTTCGATCAGCAGACCCGCAATCTGCTGGATCTCACGGCCATCCCCCTGGTGAAGTCGCTGACCCACCTGCCCATCTTCGCCGATCCGAGTCACGGGACGGGTGTGCGGACCAAGGTCACGCCGATGGCGCGGGCGGCGGTGGCGGCGGGAGCCGACGGTCTGATCATCGAGGTGCACCCGAACCCGCCCGAAGCGCTCTCGGACGGGGCCCAGAGCCTGTACCCGGAGCAGTTCGAGCAGTTGATCCAGCAGTGCGGCCCGATTGCGAAGGCGATCGACCGGTCGCTGGGGAGGTTGCCGGAGCCCGTTGGGGCAGCGGCGACGGACTAGAGCGGGTATCTCGATCAGCGGCCCGGTTCGCCGAATTTTCGTTGAAAATCGTGCCATGGTGGGAAGATATTCAACAATAATTTGTATGATGGCCCGAAGATCAAACCCGCCCACCCCTCCGATGCCCTCTGGATTGCGGCGTTTCCCGCCAGGAAGCGCCCGCCAGGACTTGCCCGGATAGCCTGCTCGCAATCTGAAGTCTGTCCCATCCAGCCATTCCATCGCCCGCATCCCCTCGCCACCTTCTCGGCGATGACAGCGAACAGGTGGGATCTTGGCCGGAGTGGGGAAGCGCTGGCGGCAGCCCATCTGTCCGCGCGGGGGTGGACGGTCCTCGCGCGCAACTTCCGCGCCGGCCCGAGGGAGATCGATCTGGTGGTGTCGAGGGGGCGTGTCGTGGCGTTTGTGGAGGTCAAGACCCGGGCCACGTCGACGGGCGGCACGCCGCTGGAGCCGATAGGGAGGGCCAAGAGGAGACTGGTGGTGGCCGCAGCCCGGCGCTGGATTCATGAACACGGCCGGCCGGGCACGACCTACCGCTTCGACGCGATCGGAGTGGCCGTGAGAGGAGAGGAGGTTTCGATCGAGCACATTGCCGACGCGTGGCGGCCCGGCTGACCGCGGGGCGGCCCCGGTGGCGGCCCGGTTGACGCTCGCTCGCGGTTCCGGGTAGCTTTGCAGCGTGCCCCAGGTCCGCGGGTCGGGAGCTCATGAACCCCGTCAGGACCCCGCCGGTAGCAGCGGTAAGTGCGGCAACCGTCGTCGCGGAGTGCCTGGGGCACCTCGCGCGGCCACCCTGAAGCCCCCATCCACGGCACCTTGTCCTATCTCGCCCTAGCCAGGAAGTACCGGCCCCGCCGTTTCGAGGAGGTGGCGACTCAGGAGCACGTATCCGAGACGCTGAAGCGTGCCGTGGCCGGCAACCGGGTCGGGCACGCCTATCTCTTCTGTGGCCCTCGCGGGGTCGGCAAGACGACCATCGCCCGGATTCTCGCGATGTCCCTGAACTGTGCCGAGCGGACGCCCGCGGGTGAACCCTGCGGCTCGTGTGACGACTGCGAGAGCATCTGGGCGGGCCACACCTCGCTCGACGTGGTCGAGATCGATGCCGCTTCGCACCGGGGCGTGGACGATGCCCGCGACCTGAGGGCCCGGGCCATGTACGCGCCTTCGGAAGAAGGACGCTACAAGGTCTACATCCTCGACGAAGCCCACATGCTTACCCGCGAGGCATGGAACGCGCTCCTCAAGATCCTGGAGGAGCCGCCTCCCAGGGTGATCTTCTGCTTCGCGACCACGGAGCCCCGAAAGATCGAGCAGACCGCCTCGCCAATCCTCTCACGGTGTCAGCGATTCGATTTCAGACGGATCGGGGCCGATGACATCGTCCAGCGCCTTCAGGACGTGCTCGCGGCCGAGGACATCGCCTCCGATCCCGAGGCCCTGCGCGCAATCGCCCGCAAGGCGAACGGCGGAATGCGCGACGGTCTCTCGCTCCTCGATCAGGTGCTGGCGCTCTCGGACCAGGAAGTGACCACCGACTCGGTGGTGCGGGTGCTGGGGGTCGTGGCCGAGGAGCGGTATCTGCAGATCTTCGACATCATCGCCGAGGGGCGGCACGGAGACGTGTTCGACTTCGTCGAGACGCTGATCGACGAGGGGTACGACCTGGTGGAGTTCTACCACGGCTTCACCGAAAAGCTGCGGCTTCTGCTCCGCATGACGGTTGACCCCGACAGCTCACCCGGCATGATGGGGACCGAACTTCGTGACGAGTTCGCCGGCCGTGCGGCCCGGTTTGCGCCGGGAGACCTCGTACGCATGCTCGCGATGTGTTCGTCCCTCGAGTCGGACGGCAGTCTGAGACGGACGGGCCGGCCCAGGGTCCTCGTGGAGGTGCTGCTGCTGCGGTTGAGTTATCTCGATCGGACGGTGGAGCTGGAGGACGTGATCCGCGCACTCGGCGGCACGCCGGACCGGGAGGTCGGGCAGCCACCCCCGGCGGGTCCGGCGGAGCCATCGCCGCCGGGCCCGGGACGGGCGCGGTCCCCGGGCGCGGCTCGGGCCCCTGCACGTAGCCCGCGCGCAGCCCGGCCTCAGCCATCCGCACCCGCGCCGAGGGAGCCGGATCCCGCCTCTCCATCCCGGGCAAGCGGCAGTCTGGCGGAGGCGTGGCAGCTGGTGCTGGCGGACCCGTCGTACGCGCCGAGGGGCCTCAAGGTCGTGCTCGGCGATACCCGGGCCAGTGAAGAAGGCAACAGCCTGATCCTGAAGACCCGTGGCGACCTCGTGGCGGAGAAGCTGCACGACCCATCGGTGCGCCGGAAGCTGGAAGAGGGGTTGGCACTTCATGCGGGCCGTGATTCTGTCGAGATTTCAATAGTGAACGTCGCCGCGGGAGACCAGGATGGCGCCGCGGCCAGGATTACCGAAGAGACGGCCCGCCGGACCCGGCTGCGCGATCTTGTCGAGCGCGCTCCCCATATCGAGCAGGCGGTCAGGGAACTGGACCTCGACCTCGTGGATTGAACGAACGATGACAAGCATTCAGCAACTGATGAAGATGGGACAGCAGCTCCAGGAGAAGGTCCAGGAGCTGCAGGACACCCTGGAATCGGAACAGATTCAGGCGTCCGCAGGCGGTGGCATGGTCACGGCTCGCGTTACGGGCAAGGGCGACCTGGTGAGCCTCACGATCGAACCCGAGGTCGTGGATCCCGAGGATGTCGAAATGCTCGAGGATCTCGTGGTTGCCGCAGTGGCGGAGGCACAGAATCGCGCTCGTGCGTTCTCGGAGGAGCGGATGCGTGGGGCGGCGGGTGGCCTGCCGGTCCAGCTTCCGGGGCTGTTCTAGCGCCATTTGCGACCGTGTCGGCGCTCGACCACCTGACCCGCGAACTGGGGCGGTTGCCCGGCGTGGGTACAAAGACGGCCCTGCGTCTGGCCTATCACCTGGTCAAGGGAAGCAAGGGCGACGTACGGCGCCTCGCGCGGGCGCTCGATGAGGTGGCCGAGCGCATCCATCCGTGCCCCCGGTGCGGCAACTACTGTGAAGCGGAGCTGTGTCCGGTGTGCGAGGACCCGTCGCGGGACCGTGCAGTCATCTGTGTCGTGGAGGAGGCCTACGAGGTGGGGGCGATCGAGCGGGCGGGGCGCTACCGCGGGCTCTTCCATGTGCTTGGAGGCCGCCTTTCGCCCCTCGATGGGATCGGCCCGGAGAGCCTCAGGATCGAAGGCCTCCTCGAGCGAATCGACGAGTCTGGAGGACGGACCACCGAGGTGATTCTCGCGACCAACGCAAGTGTCGAGGGCGAGGCCACGGCGGTGTACCTGGAGAGCCTGCTGCGCGCCCGCGCGGTGCGCGTCACCCGCCTGGCCCGTGGGATCCCCGTCGGCTCCGACCTCGAGTATGTGGACGGAACAACGATCGCCGAGGCCCTGGCGGGCCGGAGGGAGATGTAGCACATGGACCGCCGCATGCGCAGGCTCGGCTTCTTCCTGCTCGGCACCGGCGCGGTCGCGGCCATTGCGGCTCTCGTCCTGCGCGACCAGGTGTCGCGCCGCCGACGTGACCTCTTCAGCCCAAGCCCATTTCGGCGGCTCGCGGCCCTGGGGCACCTGGCGGGAGAACCGGCCAGCGTGGGTGCCGTGAATCTGCTGCGGGACTTCAGGGCCTGGGAGGTCCGGGGCCTGCTCCGGCACAGGGCCGGCAGCGTCCTGGCCCGCATGGAGGACGAACTCCGCGAGAATGCGGGTGGCGCGTGAACATCCCCAACGCCATCACCATCGGGCGGATCGTCCTCTGCCCGCTTGTGGCCTGGCTCACACTGTCGCCGGGCCTGTTCGCAAGGTACGCGGCCTTCGTGGTGTTCCTCGTGGCCGCGTTTTCCGATGTGTGGGACGGGCACCTGGCCCGCAAGCACGGATGGATCTCCGATACCGGCAAGCTCCTGGACCCCATCGCCGACAAGCTGCTGATGGCCAGCGCCTTCATCCCCTTCTACTTCATCACGCGCAGGGGGGACGGGTTCAGCGAACTGCCCTTTTGGGGAGAACTGCCGGTGTGGGTCATCCTGGTCGTGTTCGGCAGGGAATTGTTCATCACTCTCTTCCGGGGCTATGCCGCCCGTCGCGGGGTAGTGATCGCCGCCGGGAAATCGGGCAAGTACAAGGCACTCTCGCAGAACTTCTTCATCGGCTCGGTGCTGCTGTGGCTACCCCTTCTCGTCTCGGCGTCCAACGGCGGCTGGGACGGCGGGCTGTGGGGTCTCTGGCGGTCGTTGCACTCCGGCTTCGTCGGCGCCGTGCTGGCCCTCATGGTGTTCATGACGCTGTTCTCGCTGGCGGACTATCTGTGGCGCTACCGCTCCCTGGTTCCGGAGAGCAGGTGAGGACCTCCGCCGACAGGGTACCCGTCAGGCCCGCCCGCGAGAGCTTGCGGCGGCTGGCCGCGCGGGCCATGGCACACGGGCTGAGGATCGCGACCGCCGAGAGCTGCACGGGTGGCTGGCTCGGCAAGGCCATCACCGATCTCCCCGGGGCATCGGCATTCTATGTCGGCGGTGTGGTCGCCTACTCCAACGACGTCAAGATCCGCCACCTGTCTGTGGATCCTGAGATGCTGGAGGTCCACGGCGCGGTCTCGCGCATCGTCGCCCTCCAGATGGCCCTGGGCGCCTGCCGCCATTTCTCGGCGGATCTGGGCATGGCCGTCACGGGCATCGCCGGTCCGGGCGGGGGAACCGCGGAGAAACCGGTGGGCACGGTGTGGCTTGCTGTTGCCAGTGCGGCGGGGACCGCAATCGCCGGGGTGGAGCACTTCGAGGGTGATCGCGATGCTGTCCGCGAGCGCAGCGTCGCCGCGGTCCTCGCGATGGCGGTCGCCGAAACGGAGAGATGACGGCGCACGGTTCGGTGTATGGACCGGCGACATTGAATGAACGACCTTGTTGAAGACTGCGTAGACAGCCCATTGGCAACCGTGGGTGCCCCTTCGGTGGAGGGCGCCGGGGACTCCAGGGCGAAATGGCCGGCGTGACGAGCGAGGAAATGATCTCTCAGGACCACGATCTGGTAGACGAAGACGGGCAGCAGGCCCCCAGCGATGGCAACGGCACGGCCCGCGCCGATGATGCCGCGGCGGCGCCCGGAAGGCCGGAGCCTGGCGACGCTGCGGATGCGGGCAACGCGGGCGAGTCCGGGGGCGACTCCGATTCCGGCCCGAGCGCGCGGTCGACCGAGGCCGACGGCGGACGACCCGACCCCGTGCTGGAACTGAGGGCCGAACGGGATCGTCTGAAGGATCGACACCTGCGGCTGGCGGCCGATTTCGACAATTACAGGAAGAGGACGGAGGAACGGCTCCGCCAGGGATGGGACCGCGCCCAGGCCGACCTGGTCGCGCGCCTCCTCGATCCGCTGGACGACCTCCTGCGGGTTACCGTGCTGGAGCCGGAGAACCAGGCATCAGTGGATTCGATAGTGGAAGGGGTCGACCTCGTCGAGCGAAAGTTCTCCCAGGCACTGAAGGACGCCGGGGTCGAGGTTGTGGACCCGGCCGGGGAGGCCTTCGATCCGAATACGATGGAAGCGATGATGCGGGTGCCGACGGAGTCCGACGACGACGACGATACCGTTGCGATGGTGTTTCAGAAGGGCTACACACTCAAGGGGCAGCTGATCAGGCCGGCCCGCGTGAGCGTTTTCAAGTGTCAGTAGCGATTCACGGGTAATGACCACGACCGACAAGGACTACTACGCGATTCTCGGTGTCGATCCGAAAGCCGATGCCGAGGCGATCAAGAAGGCCTATCGGAAGCTGGCCAAGCAGTATCATCCGGATGCCAACCCGGGGAACCCCAGGGCGTCGGAGCGCTTCAAGGAAGTAGGGGAGGCGAACTCCGTGCTCTCCGATTCCCGCAAGCGTGCCAAGTACGATCAGATGCGCAAGCTCGGCGCCTTCGGGTTTGGCGGTTCGCGTCCCGGCGCCCGTCCAGGTGGCCAACAGCCGTCGAACTTCTCCTTCGAGGACCTTGGAGGACTCGGAGGGTTCTCCGACATCTTCTCGTCGATCTTCGATCGGGGGCGGAAGGAGGAGGCTCGCGGGCCCTCCGGTCCCGCAAAAGGGGCCAACATCGACTACACTGTTGAGGTCCCGTTTCTGGTGTCGGCGAGAGGCGGCAAGGTTCCGATCTCGGTCCCCATAAACGAGGAGTGCGCGACGTGCGGCGGGTCGGGAGGCGCACCCGGAACGACCTGGAAGAAGTGCGATGAATGCGGCGGGGCCGGCACGGTTTCCTTCGGCCAGGGAGGCTTTGCGGTCAGCCGGCCGTGTCCCGCGTGCTTGGGCCGGGGCGAACGGCCCGAGACGGAGTGCGGCGCGTGCGGCGGCGAGGGGAAAATCCACCAGAGACGCAACATTGAGGTGTCGGTGCCCGCTGGTGTCGACACCGGTTCCAAGGTGAGGTTGACAGGCCAGGGCGAGCGCGGCACAAAGGGCGGGCCACCCGGCGACCTGGTCATCACGTTCAAGATCCTGCCGCACCGCTTCTTTCGCCGCGAAGGCAACGACATCCACGTCACGGTGCCGATCAACATGGTGCAGGCGACGCTGGGGTCGAAGATCCGCGTGAGCACGATTTCGGGCAGGAAGGTGGTCCTTCGCATCCCGCCCGGAACGCAGCCCGGAACCCGCTTCCGGATCCGGGGGCAGGGGATCAGCCGCGAAGGGCGGCGGGGCGACCAGTACGTCGAGGTGCGGGTGGACGTGCCCGAGACGCTGACGGAGGAACAGCAGGGGCAGATCCGCGATTTTGCCGACTCCGCGGGGCTGAAGTGGTGACGCGGCGGATCCTGCCGCCGCCCAGTACGCGCTCACCGTCAAAAAACACGCTCGATTGGCCGGGCGTGACCGCACTCGCCGTTCCGTCGAAGGAAAGCCGCACTGAATCGTCCCTGCATGCCTCGATTCGGCAGGGCACAAGCGGTGACCGGTAGCGGATCTGAACCTGCAGGCGCGCTCCCGGGCTCGGCCGTGCGGTGAGCCAGTTCAGGTCGCCTACCACGATGCCGTCCACATCAAGCAGGTGGCGCGGGCCGACCACCACCTCGCGCGTGCCGGGCCTGATCTCGAGCACGTAGTACGGCTCCGGCAGCCCTCCGCCGAGCCCCTTGCGCTGGCCGACGGTGAATCCGGAATAGCCGTCGTGGCGGCCAAGGACCCGCCCGCGGTGGTCGACGATCGCCCCGGGGGACAGGGCGGGGTGGACGGGGAGCAGTTTCCGGGCGAGGAAGTCCCGGTAGTTGCCGGTCGGAACGAAGCAGATCTCCTGGGACTCCGGTTTGTCGGCGGTGACCAGCCCAAGCGCGCGGGCCCGGTCGCGGACCTCGGGCTTGGTGAGCTCGCCGAGGGGGAAGTGCAGGAGCCCGAGCATGTCGGCGGGCAGCCCCCACAGGAAGTAGGACTGGTCCTTGTTGTCGTCCAGGCCGCGGAGCAATGCCGGCTCGCCGCCGGACCTGTCGATCCTGACGTAGTGGCCGGACGCAACGCCATCGCAGCCCAGGACGCGCCCGCGCCGGAACAGGTCCCGGAACTTGGTGTTGGAGTTGCAGCGAACACACGGATTCGGCGTGCGGCCCCGACTGTACTCGCTGACGAAGTCGTCGATCACGTCGCGGGTGAACTCCTGCTCCACATCGAAGACGTAGTGCCGGATGCCCAGACGGTCGGCGACGGCCCTGGCGTCCTGAATGCCGTCGAGGCCACAGCAGGTCTTTGTGCTCGCGGCCACCTCCTCGTCGCTGTAGCAGAAGGTCTTCATCGTGGCCCCGACGACCTCGTGGCCCGCCTCCACCAGCATTGCCGCGGCCACCGACGAATCCACTCCTCCCGACATCGCCACCAGGATGCGGCGGCCGCCCGTCGCGGTGCTCACGTAGCCACCAGCGCACGGGTGCGCGCCACCGCTTCCGCCACGGTCGCGACGATTCGATCGACCTGCCCATGGTCGTTCAACCGTCCAAAGCTCAAACGCAGAGAGGCCGCGTCGTCACCGGGATACAGCGCCGACAGAGAGGCGCTCGGCGCGCTGGAGCCGCTGGCGCAGGCGGAACCCCCCGACGCCGCGATCCCGGAGGCATCGAGCGCGGCCAGCAAGGTGTCGGAATCGGCGCCCGGGATGGCCAGCGAGAGGATGTGGGGCGCGCGGGGGAGCCCGTTCCCGTTCACGCGCAGGCCCGGTACGGACGCGCTCAGCCCCGACTCCACCGCGTCGCGGATTTCCGTCAACCGGACCGACTCCGCACCCGTCTCGGCGACCGCCAGGCGCAGCGCCGTGGCAAACCCGACCGCTCCCGCCACATCTTCGGTACCGGGCCTGAGGCCGCGCTCCTGCCCGCCTCCGAAGTGCAGCGGCGAGATTCCCAGTCGACTCCGACCGCCGCGCACGATGAGCGCCCCGGTCCCCTTGGGGCCGCAGATCTTGTGGCCCGTCACCGTGAGCATGTCCACGGGCGTCTCCGTGAGCGACAGCGGGATCTTGCCCACGGCCTGAACCGCGTCGCTGTGGAGGGGGACGCCCCACTCCCGGCACTCCGCCGATACCTCGTCCATCGGCAACGCCAGGCCTGTCTCGTTGTTCACCCACATGCACGACACGAGGGTCGGGCGATGCGGCAACACCCGCCTCAGATCGTCCAGATCGAGCGCCCCGTCCACGAAGCCCACGACCGTATGCGCCGCCCCCTCCCGCGTCGCCTGATCGGCGGCCTCGGTTACGGCGGGATGTTCGATCGACGTCGTCACGACATGGGGGCGCACACTCGTGGGCCGCACGCCTCTCGCCAGCCCGAGTACCGCCAGGTTGTCCGCCTCGGTGCCGCCGCGGGTGAAGCAAACGCTGGCGGAGGAAACACCCAGGGCGGATGCCACGGTCGCTCGAGCGTCCTCGAGGCGTCCTCGCGCCAGCCGGCCCCATTCGTGGCGGCTGGACGGATTGCCGAAGACCTCGGTCATGCACTCCGCCATCGCCTCGGCCACCTCCGGGCGGACGGGCGTGGTGGCGGCGTGGTCCAGGTAGATGGGGTCCGGGTGGAGCGGCACAGGGTCCTTCTGGTTCAAAGTGGTCTGTAATATGATATGAAGGTCGGCAGTCGAATGTAGCCGCCCGCGGCCCGCAAAGCGGTCCGAGCCGCTTGCTGCGCGGTTGTTTCCACCTAACTTCATGGCTCCATGAATCTCCACGAATACCAGGCGAAGGACCTCTTCCGCACCGCCGGGATGGCGGTAAACCCCGGCGAGGTTGCGTACACCCCCGAAGCCGTGCGCACGCTGGCGGAAGGATTCGGCGGCAGAGTCGTCGTCAAGGCCCAGGTGCATTCCGGGGGCCGGGGCAAGGCGGGCGGGGTGAAGCTCGCCGAAGGCCCCGACGAAGCGGCCGCTCACGCTGCCGCCATTCTGGGCATGGAGATCAGCGGCCTGACCGTCGAGCAGGTGCTCGTGTCTCCGACCGAGCACATCGCCTCCGAAGCCTACGTCGGCGTGCTGGTGGATCGCGAGGGGCAGTGTCCGCTCTTCATGGTATCCGCCGAGGGCGGCATCGATATCGAGGAGGTGGCGGCGACGAATCCGGAGGCGATCCACAAGCTTCGCGTCGATCCGCGCTACGGACTGATGCCGCACCAGGCGTACTGGCTGGCGACCCGTCTGTTCGACGACCCGGGTCTGGCTCGGCAGGCGGCGCGCGTGATCTCGCAGCTCTACGACGCGTTCGTGGACAACGGCGCGTCGATGGCCGAGATCAACCCTCTCATTTCGACCGCCGAGGGCGAGGTCAAGGCGATCGACGCCAAGGTGAGCATCGACGACAACGAGCTCTTCCGCCGCCCCTCGGTCGCCGAACTCCGGGATCCCGGATCCGAGTCCGACGCCGATGCTCAGGCCCGCGAAGCCGGCCTCAGCTTCGTCAAGCTCGACGGCAATGTGGGGTGCTGCGTAAACGGCGCGGGGCTCGCCATGGCGACGATGGATCTGGTCAAGTACTACGGCGGCGAACCGGCCAACTTCCTCGACATCGGTGGCTCGTCGAATCCGGACAAGGTGGTCGCGGCGATCCGGATCATCACCTCCGACCCATCCGTCGAGGTGATCCTGTTCAACATCTTCGGCGGCATCACCCGGTGCGACGACGTTGCGAGGGGGATCGTGGAAGCCACGGGAAGGATCGACATCGACGTCCCCATCGTGATCCGGCTCACCGGCACCAACGAGGACCTCGCCCGCACCATCCTCGCCGATGCCGGCTTCACCGCGGGCACCTCGATGGACGAGGTCGTCCAGGAAGCCGTGCGGCTCGCCGGATAGCCGCGGCACCGACCCAGGAATCCCCAGGAGACCATGTCGATCTACGTTGACGAGAACACGCGGGTTGTAGTCCAGGGAATCACCGGACGCGACGGATCCTTCCATACGCGCCAGATGATGGCCTACGGCACCCGGGTGGTATCGGGGGTGACGCCGGGGAAGGGTGGGCGCGACTTCGAGGGCCCGGACGGTCGGTCGGTGCCGGTGTTCGACACGGTCGCCGAAGCGGTAGGGGCGACCGGGGCCGACGCATCCGTGATCTATGTGCCCCCGGCGTTCGCCGCGAGCGCGATCATGGAGGCCGCGGATGCGGGTGTGGGCTTCATCGTGTGCGTGACCGAGGGCATTCCCGTGCTGGACATGACCCGTGCGCATGCGCTGGCCCGTGACCGCGGGTGCCGTGTTCTCGGCCCCAACTGTCCGGGCATCATCAGTCCCGGCAAGACGACGCTCGGCATCATTCCCGGGCGAATGGTGACTCCCGGACCCGTGGGGCTGATCTCGCGGTCGGGAACTCTGACCTACGAGGCCGTGCACCACCTCACGCGCGACGGTCTCGGGCAGACCACCTGCGTGGGAATCGGCGGCGATCCGCTCATCGGCACCAGCTTCGTGGACTGCCTCGCCGCGTTCGCCGAAGATCCCGACACCGAGGCGATCGTCATGATCGGCGAGATCGGCGGGACGGCGGAGCAGGAGGCCGCCGCGTGGGCAAGCGCCAATCTGTCCATCCCGGTGGTCGGCTTCATTGCCGGGCGCACGGCTCCCCCGGGGAAGCGCATGGGGCACGCCGGCGCCATCATCAGCGGGTCGTCCGGAACGGCGGCTGAAAAGACGAAGGCCTTCGAAGACAATGGAATCAAGGTCGCCAGGCGTCCAGCGGAGATCTCCACGCTCGTCGCCGAAGCCCTGGGCAGATAGCGGCCGCCCGAACGCCGCCGTGCCATGTCCCGGATGACCCTCGGCAGCCTGCTGGTGACACCCGGAGTCGTCACGGTTTCGGGCGACGATCCCTTGCAATGCCTGGAGCCCGGTGCTTCCCGGCTGCCGGAGGACCATCCGGCGATCGCGGCGGCGCGCCGGTGCGCGGAGGCGGGTGTACCACCGTGGCGCGTCGCCCTGACCGATCGTGTGGGCTTTGTGAATCTGGGGCGTTCGCGTCCGGACGCCGGATTGCTCGTGTGCGTCTCTTCGGATCATGACAACCCCGCGGGGCAGAGCGTCGCTTGGGTGGTCTGGGGTCTCCCCCGGCCATCGGTCAACCTTTTCCTGGCCCCGTTGCTGACCCGCCTGTCCCGGAAGCTGGGAGATTGGTCCACACATGAGGACATACTCGAATTCACAAGATCCAAAGCGTTCTCAGAAAACGATATGGAGACTGAAGTGCGTGTCGAGCATGTCCTCGAATCTCTGACCTACCGCATCTATCCGGACACTCCCGTCGGAGAGATTCAGCACCTGATGCTGAGGCGCGGACTCAATGCCGTTCCCGTCGTTGGGGAGGAGCACGAGCTGCTCGGGTTGATCACGGCGGAAGACGTTCTCTGCCACATCCTCCCGACCCAGGAAGGCGGTCCACCTTCGGGACGCCGCGGTCTGGTGGCGCGAGACCTGATGACACGTTCCGTGTTGTGCGTTTCCGAGAGCGAGAGCCTGGCGGCGGCCAGCCGGTCGTTGATTTCGCGAGGTGTGTCGAAGCTTCCGGTGGTTGCGGACGGCCGGCTCGTGGGATACCTGTCGCGCGAGACCGTCATGAAGGCCTTCGCCGAGGCGTTTGTGACCGCTAGGTCACCCAGCCGGGTTGACTCGGGGTCTGTGTCCTGATTCCGTTACGGAAGCGGATCCACATCCTTTCCCGTTCCGACTACCGACCAGACGAGCGCAATGAACCAGACGCTGGCCATCATCAAGCCGGACGCCACGGCAGGCGGAAGGGCGGGCCTCATTCTCGCCCAGCTCGAGTCCACCGGCTTCAAGCTTCGGGCTGCCCGCATGCTCACGCTGACGCGCGCACAGGCGGGATCGTTCTATGCCGTCCACCGCGAGCGTCCTTTCTATGATTCCCTGATCGCCTTCATGACCTCCGGTCCGTGCATCCCGATGGTGCTTGAAAGCCCCGGGGCGGTGTCCGGGCTGCGCGAGGTGATCGGCGCCACCGATCCTGCCGAGGCAGCTGAAGGCACGGTTCGCCGGCTGCACGCCGAATCGAAGGAGCGGAATGCCATCCACGGTTCCGATTCCGACGACAACGCCCGCCGCGAGATCGCCTTCTTTTTCTCCGAGGCGGAGCGACTGGGTTGAAGGAGGGCAGCGCGGCGGCAGCAGATTGACATGCGTGCACGCCGTGCGCTAACGTTAAATGCTATGGTGCAGATAGATTTGTGGCGCTTGCGGCAAGCCCGCACGCTTCCTCTCACTGCAACGATCGCGCCGGACGCCGAGGTTTGGGCCGACACCGAACTGAGGCTTGCCGCGGCGGTTGAGCTGAGTGCTTCCGCGGCGTTGACCGCCGACGACGGAGTTGTCGTGCAGGGGCGTTGGGGGGCTCCGGTCCTCTACGACTGCGGGCGCTGTCTGAAGGAACTGGAGGTTGCGATCGAAGGACGTCTCACCCTGCTGTTCGCGCCCGAGGACGGGTGGCAGGCGGAGGATCCCGATGTACGGACGATCGGGCGGCGGGAAGCCGTACTGGACCTGACCGATGCGATCAGGGAGGAAGTGTTGCTCGAGGTGCCGAGGTACTTCGTGCCGGAGGATGAAGACGGATGCTGCACCGGGTGCGGCGACCCGGTTGAGCGTTTCAACTACGTAGCCAAAGAGGCCTCGGTGGCGGACGATCCCAGATGGTCGGCGCTGAAGGCCCTGCAAAGAGACTAGGGGGAAGACAAATGGCCGTTCCCAAGAAACGGGTGTCCAAACAGCGGAAGCGGAAGCGTCGGACGCACTACAAGGCGGCGGAAGCGACGCTCGCCACCTGCACCCGCACCGGCGATCCGACGGTGAGGCATCGGGTATGCCCGACATCCGGCATGTACCGGGGCAAGCTCATCTACGAGGTCGACGAAGAGTAGCGGGTCTCGCGCGCCCCCCGATCACTGCATCATATGCTGATTGCCCTCGACGCGATGGGGACGGATACCGCACCGTCCAGCGAGGTGGCCGGGGCGATGGCGGCTGTTCAACGCGACTCCGACCTCGAGATCGCACTGATCGGCGACGAGACGCGGATCCACCGTTCTCTGGAGAGCTATCCGGCGCATGACCGGGTAACGGTCGTGCATACCACCCAGAGCATTCGGACGGCGGATTCGCCAGTGGCCGCGCTGCGCCGGAATCCGCGGTCCTCGATCAGGCTGGGGCTCGAGATGCATCGAGCCGGCAAGGCGGACGGCTTCGTTTCCGCAGGCTCCACGGGTGCCGTGATGGCCGCGTCGCTTATTGTGCTGCGGCCGCTGGCCGGCGTAGACCGCCCACCTCTGGCGGCGCCGTTTCCCACTCAGAAGGGGACGACGCTGGTGGCGGACGTGGGCGCCAACCTCGAGTGCAAACCCCATCACCTGGTGCAGTTCGCCCGGCTCGGCGCGATCTACATGCACGATGTCGAAGGCATCGAGAACCCACGGGTGGGGCTCCTGAATGTCGGGGCCGAAAAGGTGAAGGGAACCGGGATGCTCCAGGAGACCCACCAGCTGCTGGCCGTGAGCGACCTCAACTTTGTGGGGAACGTCGAGGGTCGCGACATCATCCACGGGGCATGCGATGTCCTGGTGTGCGACGGGCTGAGCGGCAATGTGCTGCTGAAGTTCTACGAGTCGCTGGCCCACTTCATCTTCCGCAGTTTTCGCGCCCGCGTGGAGCGCGCCCGTGTGGAGCAGGACTTGCTGGACCAGCGGCTGAGGGATCAGTTTCGTCTCTTCGACTATGCCGAATACGGCGGCGCTCCTCTTCTGGGGGTAAATGGCGTGAGCATCGTGTGCCACGGAGAATCCTCGGCCAAGGCGATCCGGAAAGCCATCGGAGTCGCGACCCGCATGGTGGGCGCCGATCTCGTCGCACACACCGCGCGCGATCTCGAGCGTGATCTTGAGACGGTGCAGGGAGGACTGCCGTGAGCCCAAGGACGCCTGTGGCCCGGATTTCCGCCACCGCCCGCTACCTCCCCGAACGGGTGATGACCAACGCGGATCTTGAACAGATGGTCGACACGAGCGACAGCTGGATCCGCGAGCGCACCGGCATTCGGGAGCGTCGCATCGCGTCCAGGGACACCGGGGCCGCGGAGATGGGCACGCGCGCGGCGTGCGCGGCGCTTCAGAAGGCGGGGCTGTCGGCGCGCGACGTCGACCTGATCATCGTCTCCACGGCGACGCCGGACCGGATGCTGCCCACTACTTCCTGCGAGATCCAGGCCGCGATCGGCGCGTCGCGCAGCTGCTTCGCCTACGACCTGCAGGCGGCCTGCACGGGCTTCCTCTATGCGCTGTCGATGGCCGAGGGGCAGATCGCCGCGGGGCGCGCCGAGGCGGTACTGATCGTCTCTACCGAGAAGATGTCGACGATCATCGACTGGGACGACCGCGCGACCTGCATTCTCTTCGGCGATGGCGCGGGCGCCGCCGTGGTGCAGCCCTCGACGAACGGCGAAGGGATCCTGTCGAGCTACCACCGCTCCGACGGCAACCTCGCCGAACTGATCACGCGGCCGGCAGGCGGAGCCAGGATGCCGCTGACCCCCGAGCGGTTGCGACGGCGCGAGCACATGTTGCAAATGGCCGGCCCCGAGGTCTTCAAGGCGGCCGTAAGAGCGATGTCGAAGGCGAGCATCAGGGCGCTCAAGGACGCCGGGCTCGATACCGGCGACATCGACCTGCTCGTCCCGCACCAGGCCAATGCAAGGATCATCGAAGCGACGGCCAGGTACGCCCGGGTTCCGATGGATCGCGTATTCGTGAACCTGGACCGCTACGGCAACATCTCCTCCGCAACGATTCCGGTGGGCCTTGACGAGGCCCTGGAGGCGGGGCGGATCGGACCGGGCTCGCACGTCCTCATGACGGCATTCGGCGCCGGACTGACCTGGGGCGCCATGACCATGCGCATGTAGCTGGATCGGCCTGCGAAACCAGTCTTGCAAGTCGCGATGATTCGATGAGCCTGGGGTTGCTCTTCCCCGGTCAGGGGTCCCAGCAGGTAGGCATGGGATGCGATTTGGCCACACGCTTTCCGCTGGCCCGGGAGACCTTTGCCGAAGCCGACGACGTGCTGGGTTTCGGCCTGTCGCGACTCGCCTGGGAAGGACCCTTCGAGACGCTGACGGCCACTCAGAACGCCCAGCCGGCACTCTACGTGCATTCGATGGCGGTGCATCGCGTTGTCGCCGGGCGGCTGGGCCGGGTACGGGCCGCGGCAGGTCATTCGCTGGGCGAGCTGTCGGCCTGGGGTGCCGCGGGAGTGTACTCGTTCGCCGACGGGCTGCGAGCGGTCCGCCGCCGGGGTGAACTGATGGCGCGGGCGGACAGGAAGTCGCCCGGATCGATGGCGGCCATCCTGGGTATGGGAGTGCCCGCCATACATGAACTGTGCCGCGACGCCAGGGACAGGGGAATGACCCTGGTCGCCGCCAATCTGAACGCGAAGGGCCAGGTCGTCGTGAGCGGCGAGACCACCGCGATCGAGTGGGTCGACGGGGCGGCCAGGAAGAAGGGCGCGCGGAGGGTCGTGCAGCTCCCCGTCTCGGCAGCCTTCCACTCGCCTCTGATGGAGCCCGCCGCAGGCGAGTTTCGCCAATTTCTCGAGGGGATTACCTTCCGCCCGCCGGATTTCCCGGTCGTTTCCAACGTGACCGCCGAGACTGTCGCCGATCCCTCGTCGATTCGCGAGTTGCTGGTTCGGCAACTGGTCTCTCCGGTCCGCTGGACGGAGTGCATTCAGCGCATGGGCGCCCTCGGCGTCGCTCGATTCGCCGAGATCGGTTCCGGGAAGGTGCTGACAGGCCTGAACAAGCGGAACGCCAGGGGCGTGAGAACGGACGCCTTCGGCCATCCGGAAGACATCGATGCCTTGGAGACAGACGGATGAGCGACACGAGGGAGCTGGCCGGAGGAGTGGCGATCGTCACAGGAGGGTCGCGCGGTATCGGGCTGGCCGTGTCCGAATCTCTCGCGGGCGGCGGTGCCCGGGTCGCCATCGTGGCCCGCGATGCCGAGAGGGCGGCGGGGGCGGTGGATGGCCTCGAGGGTGAGGGACACGCGGCCTACTCCTGCGATGTTTCCGATGCCCGCGCCTGCAAGAAGACCGTCGCAGCGATCGAATCGGCGCAGGGGCCCGTGTCGATTCTCGTCAACAACGCCGGCATTACCCGAGACAACATCCTCCTGCGCCTGCGGGACGACGATTGGGCGCAGGTCATCGCGACGAATCTCGGCGGCAGCTTCAACATGATACGCGCCGCCGCGCGCAGGATGATGAAGCGCAGGGCCGGGTCGATCATCAACATCACCTCCGTCATCGGGCTGATGGGCAACGCGGGGCAGGCGAACTATGCCGCGTCCAAGGCCGGTCTCCACGGCCTGACGAAGTCCGTCGCCAAGGAGTTTGCGTCCCGCAACATCCGCTGCAATGCGGTGGCGCCCGGCTTCATCAGGACGGACATGACCGCCGATCTGGACGAGTCGGTCGTGGACGAGCTGAAGAAGAGGATCCCCCTTGCACGCCTGGGGCAGCCTGACGATGTGGCCGGGGTGGTTCGGTTCCTTGCAGGGCCGGAGGCGCGTTACATTACAGGCCAAATCATTGCGGTGGACGGCGGCATGGTCATGTAGCACCCGTGCCGCGGCGAACGCCGCCGACAGTGGCGGCGGGCCCCATCCAGAGCACCCACAGCACCATCCAGCTACGGAGAACACGAGCATGTCCGACAGCGTGGCAGCCAAGGTCAAGGAAATCATAGTCGACGAACTCGGTGTCGAAACCGACAAGGTCACCACCGATGCGTCGTTCGTCGACGACCTCGGCGCCGATTCCCTCGATACGGTCGAGTTGATCATGGCATTCGAGGAGGAGTTCGAAATCGATATCCCGGACGAGGATGCCGAGCAGATGCGGACCGTGGGGGACGCCGTGGCCTACATCGACGAACGGGCCGAGTAGCCTCACTTCTCCGAGGCGCAATACGAGTGGTATCGGATCACTCCGCGAGTACGATGAATTCGGACGGGAAGAGGCGGCGCGTCGCAATTACCGGGATGGGGCTGGTTACGCCCGTCGGGCTCGATCTGGATTCGAGCTGGTCGGCGCTGCTGGCCGGCACGCCCGGGGGCGGCACGATCACCCATTTCGATCCCGAGGGCTTCACGACCCGCATCGCCTGCGAGGTGAAGGACTTCGATCCTCTGGGCCACATGAGCCGGAAGGAAGTTCGGCGCTGCGACCGTTTCGGCCAGATGGCGATTGTGTCAGTCGCCGAGGCGATGGAGTCGGCGGGGCTCTCGGGCCCCCCGCCAGGCATTTCCCCCGATCGCTTCGGCGTGATCATCGGCAGCGGCGTGGGCGGGATTGCCACACTGGAGGCCAACTGCAACACGCTGTTTACAAAGGGTCCCCGCCGGGTGAGCCCGTTCTTCATCCCCATGTACATCCCCGACATCGCGTCCGGACTCGTTTCGATCCGATATGGACTGCGCGGTCCCAACTACGCCACGGTTTCGGCGTGTGCCTCGAGCGCTCACTCGATCGGCGACGCCATGCGGTTCATCGAGCGTGGTGACGCCGACATGATGCTGGCCGGCGGGTCCGAGGCCGCCATTACGCCCATTTCGGTCGCGGGCTTCGCTTCCATGAAGGCCATGTCCACGCGAAATGACGATCCCGCGGGGGCCAGCCGCCCCTTCGACGCCACCCGCGACGGCTTCGTGATCGGCGAAGGCGCGGGCTGCTTCGTGCTCGAAGAGCTGGAACTCGCACGGGCGAGGGGCGCCGAGATCCTGGCCGAAGTGATCGGCTTCGGCGCCTCCGGGGATGCCTACCACATTACCGCCCAGCCCCCGGAGGCGGAGGGTGCCCGATACGCGATGCGCGTGGCGCTGGAAGACGCGGGGCTGGTGCCGGAAGACGTGGACTACATCAACGCCCACGGCACCTCGACGCCGCAGAACGACAAGACCGAGACTTTCGCCGTCAAGGCTCTGTTCGGTGAGCACGCGTACGACCTCGTCATGGGATCCACCAAGTCCATGACGGGACACCTTCTGGGCGCAGCCGGTGGCGTGGAGGCCGTGGTCTGCGCGATGGCCTGCCGCACCGGCCGCATACCGCCGACCATCAATTTCGAGTTCGAGGACGAGGAATGCGACCTGGAGTACGCGCACGGCGGCATGATCGAACGGCCGGTCGATGTGGCGCTCAGCAATTCGTTCGGTTTCGGCGGCCACAACGCCACGCTTGTCATCCGCAAGTACGAGGAGTAGTTGGCCATGCCCGGGATCCGGGTGGGGACGGGGTATGACTCCCACCGCTTCGATCCCGGCAGACCCTTGCTTCTCGCCGGGGTTCACTTCCCCGGCAGCCCCGGCCTGAAAGGCTTTTCGGACGGCGACGCGGTCGCGCACGCGGTGATCGACGCGCTGCTGGGTGCGGCGTGTCTGGGCGACATCGGGACGCACTTCCCTCCGGGCGACGAGAGGTGGCGGGACGCCGACTCGATGGGCCTGCTGGCGCGCGTGGCAGCGGTGTTGCGCGACGCGGGATGGGAGGTCGGCAATGTGGACGTCACGGTGATCTGCGAAGAGCCTAGGATCGGTCCCCGGGCGGCGGCCATGCGCGCCGGGCTGGCGGGGCGCCTGGGAGTGGACGCCGAAGCGGTTTCGGTGAAGGGGAAGAGCAACGAGGGGCTGGGCTGGATCGGGCGGGGAGAGGGGATCGCCGTCCAGGCCGTGGCGACGGTGGCGCACGCCGCCGGCTAGCGGACGCGCAGGGCAACCGTGGAAGAGGCCCTCGACCTGCTTACCGGGCTCCCGCCCGTCCTCATCTACCTTGTGCTGGCGGCCGGTGCGGTGGTCGAGAACATTCTGCCGGTCGTGCCGGCCGACACCTTCATCCTGGCCGGGGGCTTCATCGCGGGCCTGGGTACTGTCCGTCCCGTGCCGGTCTTCCTGGTCGTCTGGGCCTTCAATGTGGGGGCAGCGGTTAGCGTCTACGCACTGGGACGCCGCTATGGCCGGAAGTTCTTTCGCTCGGGGGCGGGACGGCGGCTGGTGTCCGCCCGGCGGATGCGGCGGATGGAGGCCTTCTACAGGCGCTGGGGGATCGCCGCGATCTTCCTCGCCCGTTTTCTGCCGGGTTTTCGTGCGCTGGTGCCGGTCTTTGCGGGGGTAGCGGACCTCGGGGCACCTCGCGTGGTGACGCCCCTCCTGGCAGCCTCCGCGATCTGGTACGGCGGCCTGGTGAGACTTGGCTACCTGGCGGGAGAGAATATCGACGCCGTGGTCGAGACCATTGCGCGGACGAACCGGTGGCTGCTGGGTGCCTCTGCCCTTGTCGCGCTGTTCCTGGCTGTGGTCTGGTGGCGGAGAAGGGGGGCGAACGGTGTCCCGTGAGACAACCGGGCGGGCACTGGAGCGGCGCTTTCACGTCGAGCCCTTCCTCGACTTCCTGGCTCTGGAGCGAGGTCTCAGGCCACGCAGCTGCGGTGCCTACAGGAGCGACCTGAAGCGGTTCATCGCCTACCTCGCGAAGAGCGGGGCCGCCCGTGACCCGGCTCGGGTGGATCATGTGGTGCTTCGCGACTACGTCGCCCACCTGCATCGGGAAGGCATGGCCCCGGGGTCGATCCGGAGGGCCCAGTCCGCGCTGCGGGCCTACTTCGGCTTCCTGGCCGGCGAAGGCATCGTGACCGAGAGTCCGGCCGACCGGATGGAGCGGCCCGCCGCCGCGAAGAAGCTGCCCGAGTTCCTCAATCAGGACGAAGCGGCTCGCCTGGTCGAGGCCGTCGATCCGGATTCATCCGTCTACTGGCGGGACAGGGCAGCCCTCGAAATGCTCTACGCCACCGGCATGCGGGTCAGCGAGCTGACGGGGATGGGCCTTGCCGACCTGGACCTCGAGCATGCCACCTGCCTGGTCTTCGGCAAGGGCGGAAAGGAGCGCCTGGTGCCGATCGGATCCACCGCCGTGGACGTGGTGGAGCGCTACCTCCGGTCCGTCCGTCCGGCGCTGGACCGGGGCAGGGGCAAGGGCATCGTTCTTCTGAACCAGCGCGGGACCCCGCTCAGCCGCATGTCGGTGTGGACGATCGTGTCGAGAGCCGCCAGGCGCGCGGGGATCGAACGCCGAATCTCGCCCCACACGCTGCGGCACAGCTGTGCCACCCATCTCCTCGAGGGCGGCGCGGACCTGGTCGTCGTTCAGGAAATGCTGGGACACGCGGACATCTCGACGACGCAGATCTACACGCATCTCGACCGCGAGTTCCTGAGACAGACCCACAGGCGGTACCACCCGCGGAGCCGCCAGGCAAGCCCGGGCGGCTCGCCGGCAGCGCCCTGAGTGTCCCGCGGAACCGTGGAGCGCGAGCTCGACGCGACGTGCTGGAAGTGCCCTGAGCGCCCGTTGGAGCGCTATCGCGCGGGCGGCGCTTCCGCCCCCTCGGCCCTGGCCTCCGCGACCAGTTCGAACAGCTCGGCCGGACTGCTCGCGGTTCGGGCAAGGCGAATCGCCTCGGCCAGCGCCTCGTCGCGCTCGGCCTGCACCATCAGCCGCAGGGCCGGGGCGTTCGCCCGATAGAGGTAGTGCAGCTGCGCCTGGCGATCCAGGTAGGCTCTCGCGACAGGTTCTTCGACGATCTCCGGGTCCATCCCGGCCTCGATCAGCCCCGCCGCCAGTTCGTCGAAAGTGGACGAAGGGAGCCTTTCGATCGTGCCCCCGGCCAGCGCTTCTTTGGCCAGATCAAATGCGAATTCCTGAATCTGCGCCCCATAGGGCACCTGCGACTCGTTCGCGTTGCGCAGGAGCTGCAACTCCTCGTCCTTGAGGTGGGAGGTCACCTCCAGGTCGGGGAAAACGCCTCCGGCGGTGGGCAGCTCCCGGCCGGCCGCGGTGACCACCGGGGCAGCGGCGAGTTCGTCGTCGGGCTTGAGCGAGCCGTCGCGGTGTCGGGCGCGGTGCAGCGAACGGCCGAGCGGGGTGTACCACGACCCCGTCGTGAAGCTGATCTGGCGGCCCCCGGGCAGCGGGAAGTGGGTCTGCACGGCCCCCTTGCCGAAGGTGCGGGTGCCGAGGACCACCGCGCGGTCGTTATCCTGGAGTGCGCCCGAGATGATCTCGGCGGCGGATGCCGTATACCCGTCGACGAGAATGACGATCGGTGTTTCGGGCAGCCGCGCCCGGCTCCGCGCAGCCCACTCCTGATTCGAGACTGCGCCGGTCGGCCCCCTGGAATCCACGCTCGCGAGCTTTTCGCCCGGAGCCAGCAGCATGTCGACCACACGCAGCGATTCGTCGAGGTAGCCCCCGGGGTTACCCCGCAGGTCCAGGATCACCGAACGCGCGTCGCCATATTCACTCAGAGCGGCATCGAGCTCGTCGGCCACGCCGCGCGCGATCCGGTCGATCGCGAAGTGGGCGATCCCATCTTCCAGCCATGTCGCCGCGACAGCCGCCACATGAACGTTGTCGCGAACGATCGACAACGGGATCGGCTCGGCAAAGCCGTCACGGGCGACCTGGATCCGGACCGTTGAGCCGGGTTCTCCCCGGATGGAGTCCCGGGCCTGATCCAGCGTCCAGTCCCGGGAATCGTGACCCTCGACCCACACGATCCGGTCGCCGACCAACACGCCGGCGCCCTCCGCGGGCGTGTCCCTGAAGACCGCCGTAATGGTCACGCGCGCATCGAGGAGCGTGATCTGGACGCCGATCCCCGCGTAGTCTCCGGTGTTGGTTTCCTGGAAGCGTCCGTACTCGGTCGGCGTAAAGACCGTGGCGTACGGATCGTCCAGCTGCTCGAGCAGTCCTTCAAGCGCCCGATCCCAGAGCGTGGAGTCGGCGAGCGCCGAGGTGTGGTAGCGGGCGATCGCCGACAGCGCCTGCAGGAAGACCTGTGCCGGCTCGGACTCCAGATCGACGTTGTCGCTGACGGGCGGACGCGGATTCTGGGCGGCGAGGGGTGCGGCACACAGGGCCAGGAGTACGGCGAAGCCGGCCAGGGAAGAGTATCTTCGCATGGAATCGTGTTCTTTCAGTGTTGCGGAATCCCCCTAGATTATGGAACGGAATCCGGTGCGGGGGCTACCCCCCCGGAGTCGCATCGGCCGCGTGACGACGACGGAGAGCACCCATGGGCAACAGCCAATCGCTTCGCGTTGCACTCTGTCAGGTCAAGCCCGGAAAGGGCGCGGTCAAGGCCAACGCCGCCCTCGTGCGCGCGGCGCTCCCGGCGGACGTGGACGTCGCCGTCTTCCCTGAAACGGTCCTGTCCGGCTACTTCGTCGAAGGTGCGGCGCACGAAGTCGCACTGTCCCGCGGCGGCCTGGTCGACCTGCTGGGAAGCCCTCCGGCGGATCGGGCGTGCGATGTTGCGATCGGCTTCTACGAGCGGGGGAGGAGGGGCGTCTACAACAGCATCGCCTACCTTGCCCCGGCCGGGAGCCGGTACGAGATCGTACACGTTCACCGCAAGGTCTTCCTCCCCACCTACGGCCTCTTCGAGGAGGGCCGCTTCATCGAGCCCGGAAGAGAGGTCCGCGCCTTCGACACGCGGTTCGGGCGGATGGGAATGCTGATCTGCGAGGACCTGTGGCACTCCATGACGGCGTCCGTGCTCGCCCTCGACGGCGCCGAACTGATCCTCAGCGGCTGCGCGTCCCCCGCACGGGGGTTCAGTCGGGCGACCCCGCGGCCGGCCAACCTGGACGAGTGGGACCGGATCGCGGCGCGGGCGGCCAGGGAACACGGCGTGTTCGTAATGGTCTCGCAGCTCGCGGGTTCGGAGGGCGGCAAGCTGTTCCCGGGGGGATCGTCGGCCTGGGCGCCGGACGGAGCGCTGATCGAGCGCGCCCCGCTCTTCAGCGAGGCGTGCACCGTCGTCCCCGTCGACTTCGACGAGATCCTCCGTGTGCGGACCGAATCGCCCTTCCTCGCCGACCTCAGCACCGCGCTCCCCCGGCTTCGCCGCTCGCTGGACCGCGCCTGGATGGGTGAGCGGTCCCCAGCCGCGGCGGCCGGAGACGGCGACGGCGCTGCTCCGAAACGGGTGCGCAGGGCCGTCCGCAAACGCCCTCCCCACCGCCCGGATGCCTCCGACCGGGAAGCGTTGGCGATCGATACGGCGCTGGTCGAAGCTGCCCTGATCGAGTTCATTCGCGAGGAAGTCACGCGGCAGCGCGGATTCAACCGGGTCGTGATCGGCGTGTCGGGAGGCGTGGATTCGGCGGTTTCGCTCTTCCTGGCCTGCCGCGCGCTGGGCCCCGGGAACGTCTTCGGATTCCGCCTCCCCTACGCGACCTCGAGCCCGGACAGCCTTGAGCACGCCCATGTGGCGATCGCGGCTGCCGGAGCTCGGGAACGCACCGTTTCGATCACCGAAGCGGTGGATGGCTACGTGGACGCCCACGAACCCGGGGTTTCGGCCCCGCGGCGCGGCAATCTGGCGGCCAGGTTGCGTGCGGTCGTGCTCTTCGACCAGTCGGCCAAGCTGGAGGCGCTGCCCCTGGGGACCGGCAACAAGAGCGAGCGGCTGCTCGGGTACTACACCTGGCACGGAGACGATTCCCCGCCGATCAACCCCCTGGGCGACCTCTTCAAGACGCAGGTCTGGCAACTGGCCCGGCATCTGGGGGTGCCCGCCGACATCGTCGACAAGCCGGCCAGCGCCGACCTGATCAGGGGCGTACACGACGAAGACGAACTGGGGATCTCCTATCACCGTGCCGATCCGATCCTGCACTGGCTGCTCAAGGGACACAACGTCGACTCGCTCCAGCGCCTGGGGTTCGATCGGGAAGAGGTCGAGATCGTGTGGCGCCGCCTGTCCTCGACGCACTGGAAGCGCCAACTGCCGACCGTCGCACTGCTGTCGGACAGCGCGATCGGCGAGTCGTACCTGAGGCCGGTGGACTACTAGATCTGGCGCGGCGGCCGGGATCGTCCGCGCGCACCTACCGGTCGCGAGCCTCTCCTGTCGGCTCCCGCCCGTCCCCGACCCCTCCGGAGAGCACCCCGAGCGGGGGACCGGGCGTCAGCTCGCCGTCGATGATGCTCGCGAGCTCCTCCTCGCGTCGCCAGTGAGCCTCCAGCTCCGCGACCTCCATGGAGAGCAGCAACTTCTCGCGGTGCTCGTGGACCGCGATCTCGAGCGCTACCTGTCCCGTCTCGCTGAGCGTGCCGAGGGCCGTGCCGGTCCCCAGCATCTTCGCCGGAAGCCGCTCGGTCCCGCCCGCATGGTCGATGAGCTTGACCGCGCCCTCGACCCTCCGCTCGGAGGATCCGGCGAAGTGATGGTAGGCCAGAACCTTGCGCAGAACGCGGCCGCCCTCGTGGCCGCCCAGCCGCTGGCCGGCATCGTCACGACCTGCGCAGGCGCCACAGGCGATGATCACGCCCGGCGACCCCTCGTCCCCGGTGACCAGGAGGCGCTCGCGCTCCCTGTACCTGACCCTCCCGAGCCGGCGGCCGCAACGCATGCAGTGGCCCTCCCCGCGCCACACTGTGCCACCGAACCGCCACCAGCGCGCCCCGCGGGTCACCACTCTCGGTGTGTGCTTCCAGATCAACCATGCGCCGACGAAGCTCATGCCTCCCGTGGCGGCCGATCCGGCGATCAGCCCCGCGGCCCCGGCCGCCGCGGCGGCGGTGAGCTTGCGGTACTGCTCCCGCCTCTCCCGGAACTCCCGCCCGTATCGCCACCAGGCCTCCTCCCTCAATTCGGCCCGTCCAACACGGACGACTTCCAGCCGGCCGGCCCGCAGAAGCGCCACGTTGTCGGTCCGGGACAACAGACGGCCCCGGTCAACGACGACCTTCTCGAGCTCCTCCAGCGCCTCCCAGCGCGATTCCATGGGGAGCAGCGACCACCGCTTGCACGATCGGCACACCTGCCACAGCCGCCCCCTGAGCGGGTCGTAGGCCACCCTGCGTCCTGTGCCGAGGTGCTCCAGGGTGTCGTTCGGCCTGAAATCGCTGCCGCAGACGAGGCAGGTGCGGTACGCTTTGGTCATGATCTGCATATTATACGCTGTGCGCCGTCCGAACGTGGCCGTCTTCACTCTGGGCGGCCGACGATGCACGCGCCCCGTGGAGTGCGGCCATGCTGGCGGTCATAGACAACTACGACTCCTTCACCTGGAATCTTGTCCAGATCCTGGGGGACCTGGGCGAGGACCCCCGCGTGTACCGCAACGACGCCGTCACCCCCGATGAACTGCGGCGCGCGGGCGTCACCCGCCTGGTGGTTTCGCCGGGCCCCGGGACTCCGGCCGAGGCCGGGATCAGCATTGCCGCCATCCGCGAACTCGGACCGCTGGTGCCCACCCTGGGGGTCTGTCTGGGGCATCAGGCGATCGGGGAGGCATACGGCGGCAGGACGATCCGGGCGACCCGCACGGTGCACGGCAAGACCTCGCTGGTCGAGCACCGCGGAGACCCCCTTTTCGCGGGAATACCGTCTCCCATGTGCGTCACGCGCTACCACTCGCTGGTGACGGACCGGAAGCTCCCCGCCGAACTCACTCCCATCGCGTGGAGCGTCGATTCCGCCGACCGCGGCGAGATTCAGGCGCTACGCCACCGCCGTCATCCGGTGTGGGGCGTGCAGTTTCATCCCGAATCGCTGTTTACCGAAGACGGTCCCCGCCTGCTCGAGAATTTCCTGCGATTCCCGGCCTGAACCGTCATCCGCCGGCGCGTCGGCTGCCCTTCGACACTGGCCCGGACCACGTGTTCAGCTTGCCCGCGACCGCCGATTCGGATAGCTTAAGGTCCGTGAATCTCACGGCCTTTCCTGTTTTTTGCACCCATTCCGGGGTGCTGTTTTGAGCCGCGTACTCGGGGTCATCCCGGCGCGGATCGGGTCCTCCCGCCTCCCTCGCAAACCGCTTCAGCCTCTCCTCGGGCGCCCCCTGGTGATCTGGGTCTGGAAGCGCGCCCGGCAGATGGGTTTTCTCGATCGCGTGATCGTAGCCACCGACTCGGAAGAGGTCGCGCGCGTGTGCCGGAACGAGGGCGCCGATGTGCAGCTGACCTCGCCCAGCCACCGTTCGGGAAGCGACCGGGCCTGGGAGGTCGCGGAGCGCATGGGCAGCGGGTTCGATGTGGTGGTCAACATTCAGGGCGACGAACCGCTGGTGGGGAGCGATGCCGTGAGCGCGGCGCTGGCGATGGTCGAACGCGGATTCGACATCGGCACCTGCGCGACCCCGGTTCGCAGCGACGAGGAGTTCGAGGATCCCGCCGCGGTCAAGGTCGTCAAAGCCGGGGACGGTACCGCGTTATATTTCTCAAGGGCGGCGATTCCGTTTCGGCATGCGGTTTCCGAGCGAAACGGCGGATGCAGCGCGGGCCGCCTGCGGCATGTCGGCGTCTACGCGTACAGGCGGGCGGCGCTGGCGCGGTGGGTTGTACATCACCCGTCGCCGCTGGAGCAGGAGGAGGGACTGGAACAGTTGCGCGCACTTGAAAACGGAATGCGCATCGGAGTGGCCGTCGTCAGCGAAGCGGCCGCGGGAGTGGACACGCCGGAAGACCTGGAACGGATGGAACGTTGCCTTGAAAGGAGCTGGGACGGAGAATGACGCCGATCGGATCTGACCGGACCAGATACATTTTCGTGACCGGGGGCGTGGTGTCTTCGCTCGGCAAGGGGATCGCCGCGGCGTCCCTGGGCGTTCTGCTGAAGGCGCGCGGTTTGCGGGTCACCCTTCAGAAGCTGGATCCCTACATCAACGTCGATCCGGGCACCCTCTCACCGCTGCAGCACGGCGAGGTGTTCGTGACCGAAGACGGGGCCGAGACCGATCTCGACCTCGGCCACTACGAGCGCTTCATCGACGACAACCTGTCCCAGGAGAACAACACCACCACGGGGCGCATCTACCGCACGGTCATCGACCGCGAACGCCGCGGTGACTACCTGGGACGCACCGTACAGGTCATCCCGCACATCACCGACGAGATCAAGCGCTCCGTGCGCGTGCTCTCGGAGGGCCACGATGTGGTGATCAGCGAGGTTGGCGGCACCGTGGGCGACATCGAGAGCCTGCCGTTCCTCGAGGGGATCCGCCAGTTCCGGCAGGAGGTCGGTGCCCGGGCGATGCACGTCCACCTGACGCTCGTTCCCTACATCCAGGCCGCCGGCGAACTGAAGACCAAGCCCACCCAGCACTCCGTGCGCGAACTCATGCAGACCGGAATCCAGCCGGCGGTCCTCATCTGCCGCACGGAGCATCCGCTGGGGGACGGGATCAAGGCGAAGATCGCCAGCTTCACCAACGTGGATCCCGCGGGAGTGGTGGAGGCGCTCGACGTGGAGACGATCTACGAAGTGCCCCTGCAATTCCGCCGCCAGCGTCTGGACGACTTCGTGCTGTCCCGATTCGGCATCACCGCCCCGGCCCCCGATCTGAAGCCCTGGGTGCGCATCGTGGACCGCATCAAGACGCCGTCCGGCGGCAGGGTGCGGATTGCGGTCGTGGGGAAGTACACCGAACTGGTGGACGCGTACAAGTCGGTGGAGCAGGCCCTCATCCACGGCGGCATCACGAACGACGTCGAGGTCGTGATCGACTGGATCGGCAGCGAGAAGCTGGAACAGGGGCTCGACCCCTCGTTCCTGGCCGGCTACCACGGGCTTCTGGTGCCCGGCGGATTCGGCAGCCGCGGCATCGAGGGCATGATCACGGCGATCGGCTGGGCCCGCGAGAACGGACTGCCTTTCCTGGGCATCTGCCTGGGTCTGCAGTGTGCCGTGATCGAGTTTTCGCGCAACGTCGCGGGGCTCGCCGGGGCGCATTCCTTCGAGTTCGACAAGGAATCCCCGCATCCGGTCATCTGTCTCATGGACGAGCAGCGCAAGGTGACGACCAAGGGCGGCACCATGCGGCTCGGCTCCTACACCGCGCTGCTCGCTCCCGGTTCGGTTGCCGCGAGCGCGTACGGGGCCACGGAGATCACTGAGCGTCACCGCCATCGCTACGAAGTCAACAACGACTATCGCGGTGTCCTCGGCGAGCTGGGCATGGGGTTCTCCGCCACGACGGTCGACGGCAAGCTCGTCGAAATGATCGAGCTGCCCGACCACCCCTGGTTCGTCGCGAGCCAGTCGCATCCGGAGTTGAAGAGCCGGCCCACCCGCGCGCATCCGCTCTTCGCTTCGTTCATCGAAGCGGCCGCGATCCGGGCCTCCGGAGCAGGCAGGCCGAAGGCGGCCGCGCTGGGAGCCTGAGGCTGTGCCCTTTCTGGATGGCTTCACCCTCATTGCGGGTCCCTGCGTGCTGGAGGACCACGCGCTCAACGTCAAGGTCGGCACGGGGGTGGCGGAGGCCGCGCGCGAGGCCGGGATTCCCGCCGTCTTCAAGGCGTCCTTCGACAAGGCCAACCGGTCCCGGCTTCATTCCCATCGTGGTCCGGGACAGCAGCGGGGCCTGGAGCTGCTCGCCGCGGTCCGCGAGGAGACCGGGCTGCCGGTCCTGACGGACATCCACGAACCCGGTCAGGCCGGCCCCGTGGCCGCAGTGGCGGATGTCCTGCAGATCCCCGCGTTCCTGTGCCGCCAGACCTCGCTGCTGCTGGCGGCGGGCGAGGCGGCGGTCGCGGTGAACATCAAGAAGGGGCAGTGGATGTCCCCCGTGGCGATGGCCGGCGCCGTCGAGAAGGTGCGGGCCGGCGGTGCCGCCACGGTGACCGTGACCGAACGGGGGACCGCCTTCGGCTACGGCGACCTCGTGGTGGACATGCGCAACTTCGCTGCGGTGCGCCATGCGGCCGGCGTCCCCGTCATCTTCGACGGGACGCACTCGGTTCAGCGCCCGGGGGTTGCCGCAGACGGATCGACCGCGGGTGCGCCGCAGCACATCCGCGCACTGGTCCGGGCCGCCGTGGCCGCGGGCTGCGACGGCCTGTTCCTCGAGGTCCACCCCGATCCGCCCTCGGCGCCCTCCGACGGTTCGAACATGCTGTCGCTCGCCGAACTCCCGTCGCTGCTGCGGGAGGTCGTCGCGCTTCGCGAAGCCCTCTTTGCGGGAGCACCGGTGTGAAGCCCCGCCCCATGGACATCCCCGAGGCAACGGCCCGGCGGATTCGACTGGTCGTACTGGACGTCGACGGTGTCATGACCGACGGCGGGGTGTACATGGGAGCGACTCCGAAAGGAGTTACGATCGAACTCAAGCGGTTCGATGTTCAGGACGGACTGGGAGTCAGAATGATGGTGAACGCGGGCCTGCAGGTCGTGATCGTTTCGGGCCGGGTGTCGGAAGCGACGGCTCTGCGTGCGGCCGAGCTCGGGATCACCGACGTCTTTCAGGACGGACGTGCGCGCAAGCTGCCCATTCTGGAGAAGCTTCTTGCCGAGAAGGGCGTCCGCTGGGACGAGGTCGCGCTCATGGGCGACGACCTGGCCGATCTGGCCCCGCTGAGGCGGGTCGGGCTTCCGGCGACCGTCGCGAACGCCACGAGGGAGGTGCGGCACGTGGCGGAATGGCAGAGTGTCAGCGAGGGGGGCAGGGGGGCGGTCAGGGAATTCGCCGAAGCGCTCCTGGGCGCCCGCAACGAATGGACGAGGCTGGTCGATGAGTATTGTCGCGAGCGCGGCGGTTGAGGCGCCGTCCGGCATGGGCCGGTCCGACATCCTCCGCGAGGGAAGGCGGGTCCTGCGCATGGAGGGCGCGGCAGTCGCGGCATTGGCCGATCGCCTCGGCGCAGACTTCCCGCGGGCGGTGGAGCTGGTCGCGTGCTCCGAGGGGGCGGTGGTCCTGTCGGGGATCGGGAAGTCCGGGCTGATCGCGCGCAAGGTCGCCGCAACCCTCACGTCGACGGGAACCCCGGCCGTTTTCCTGCACCCCGTCGACGGGCTGCACGGCGATCTGGGGATCGTCGCCGAGGGTGCGGTGCTGATCGCGGTCTCCCGGAGCGGGAGAAGCGCGGAGCTGCGGGGGCTGCTCTCCTTCGCACGGACCCGGCGGATGCCGGTGGTTGCGATCGTCGGCGATCCGTCCTCGCCGCTCGCACGCAGCGCCTCTGCCGCCCTCGACTGCGGCGTGACGGCCGAAGCCTGTCCGCTGGACCTCGCGCCCACCGCCTCAGCCACCGCGGCGCTGGCCATGGGAGATGCCCTCGCGGTGGCTCTGATGAGGCAGCGCGGCTTCGATGCGGACGACTTCGCCAGGATTCACCCGGGCGGCGCGCTGGGCAGGCGCTTGACGCTCCGCGTTCGCGAAGTCATGGTGACCGGGGACTACCCGTCGACGACACCGTCCGCGACCGTCCGCGACATCATCGTCCCGCTTGCCAGGATGCGCGGCACGGTCCCCGTCATCGACGACGCCAACGCGCTGGTCGGCGTGGTCACCGCGGGCGACCTCGCGAGGCTGATGGAACGGACGGAGGATTTCCTGGACCTGCCCGTCTCGCACTTCATGACCACCGCGCCGAAGATCGCCCACCCCGACGAACCGGGCGCCACCGCCGTCCGCCGCATGGAGGACCACGGGGTGATGGCGCTGCCGGTCCTGGACCGGGGCGGCCTGATCGGCATCGTTCACCTTCACGACCTGCTGCGCGCCGGAGTGCTTTGATGAGAAGCCGAACGACCCCCTTCAGCTTTGCCGCGCTTTCGCTGGTTCTCGCAGCCGGGGCGTGTTCGGCCGAGTCCGAGGAGGGCCCCGCCACCGAGCTCGAATCCATCGACGCCGACGAGATCGTCTACGGCATTTCGCGCAGGATGACACGCGAGGGTGTGCAGGAGGCGCTCCTCATGGCCGACAGCATGTTCATGTGGCGGGATTCGTCCCACGCCCGCGTCATCGGGCTGACGCTCATCGTCTTCGACGAACAGGGCAGGCGGCGCGCGAACATCACTGCCGACGGGGGCAGGGTGAGCAATGTCGCCAGCGAGCTCACCGCCACCGGCAACGCGGTCCTCCGGATCGCGGCGACCGGCCAGGAAATCCGCACCGAGGAACTCAACTTCGCTCCCGAGTCGGACCGCATCTGGTCCGACGTACCGGTCGAGATTCTCGAAGGCGGCTGCGTCTACGACGGAGACCGCTTTCAGGCGGACATGTCGTTCGACGCCGTGAGGATCTGGGGCGAGAGCGCGGGGAGGTGCAGCGAGCCATGAGACGCGCGCGCGCCGCCGCTGCACTTGCGGTGCTGGGATTGAGTGTGATGAGCGCGTCGTTCCTCGTTCCGGCTCCCGCGTCGGCCCAGAGCGGCACCGATTGCGAGATCGCCAGGGTGGGAGGATTCACCTACCGGGCCCGGTTCGACTCCGTCAGCTTCGTCTACCACGCCTCCGGCGGCGTCGACTACCGCTGCTCGGACGGCACGCTCATCCTCGCCGATTCCGCCGTCATCTTCGAGGCGAACGAGCAGGTGCAGCTCTTCGGCCGTGTCCACATCGAGGATGCGGACATGGAGCTCGACGCCGACACCGCCTACTACTTCGGCAGTCTGCAGCAGCTGAACGCCTGGTCGAACGTCACGGTGACCGACCTCCAGAGCGGCGCGGTCATCACGGGCGACCGGGTTTCGCTCGACCGCGCCACCGAGGTCCGCCCGCTGGACCGGATGGTCGTCTATGGTGGGAGCCCGCACGCCACGGTGTTCCCGGTGGTGCGGGCCGTGACCCCCGATAGCGCGGAGGCGGCGGACAGCGTTGAGGTGGCGGACAGCGCGGAGGTGGCGGACAGCGTTGAGGCGGCGGACAGTGCGGAAGAGACGGACAGCGCCATGGTGTCGGATAGCGCACGGGCGGAGGTCCCGGCCGAGCCACCGGCACTCCAGCGGCAAGCGGCTGAGGCCGCCGAGGACACCGCTGCTGTCGAGGCCCCCGCAGCTGCCGAGGCCCCCGCAGCTGCCGATGCCCCCACTGCCGCCGAGGACACCGCAGCCGCCGGCGCGGCCGCCGAAACCGAGCCCATTCGACTGCCGCCCTACGAGATCGACGCCGAGCAGTTCGTGCTGGAAGGCCGGCGATACTTCCGGGCGACGGGCGACGTGGTCGTGGTGCGGGATTCGCTGCTGGCGCAGGGCGATTCACTCGACTACGACCAGGAGGTCGGCGCGATGTCCATCTTCGGCGATGCAAGGGTCGAAGGGCAGAGCTACGAACTCACCGCAAGCACCATATCGGTTACGCCCACCTCCGGAGTCCGGGAGGAGCTCCTGGCCAGAGGAGATGCGACGCTGTCGGGCCAGGATGTGGACATGGTTGCGCCCGCAATCCGCATGTTCCTCGAATCCGGTCAGGTCAACCGGCTCGTGGCGCTCGGAGAGATTCCGCCGCTTCCCGGGGAGCCCCGGACCATCGACACCGAGGGCCTCTCGCCCGGGGACGCGGCGAGGGTGCTGGCCCTTGCCGAGCAGGCCGCGGAGGAAGCCGATTCAACGACCGCGCCCGACTCGCTCTTCCGGCCTTATGTGAGGGCCGACCAGTTCAGCCTGATCGGGGACTCCATCGACGTGTTGTCGCCGGGGCAGGTGCTGGACCTGGTAACAGCGGTAGGCGCGGCCCGGGCGGAGGGTCTGGCCGACGACTCGCTCGCGGCTTCGGGGCTGCCGGAAGTCGCCCGCCGGGACTGGATGGAGGGAGACACGGTCATCGCCGACTTCTCGACCGGAGAATCCGCGGACAGTACGCAAGATGCACAAAATGCGGAAAGTATGGAAAATGCGGAAACCGGGGCTGCCGATTTGTCCGAAGTTCCGGACTCGGTGCAGCGCTCGCGGCTGGAGTCCATCACCGCGGTCGGGACTGCTCGCAGCCTCTACCGGATGGTCGATCCGGACACGGCACAGGCTGAACCCGACACCTCTGCCGCAGACCCGGGAGCGATTGTGGCCGACCCCGACGACCCGGAGTCGGCTCAGGCCGGCCTCGACGACCCGGAGCCGGTTCAGGCCGACCCCGCCTCGGAACCCGCGGCTGCCGATTCCGTCCCGTCCGATTCGACCGTTTCCTCCGATGATCCCGAGAACGCGGAATCCGACGGGCCCGCACGGCCCGCCCTCCACTGGGTCGAGGGGGAGAAGATCATCGTCCACCTTGAAGGGCGGGAGGTGGTCAGCATGGACGTGGAAGGTCAGACGGTGGGATATCATCTGGAGCCGCGCCCGCCCGGAGCGCCCGCGGACTCGGCGGCCGCCTTCGATTCGACGACTGTCGCCGCCGACTCCGCCGCTGCCGGGACGACGACCGTCCCCAGCGATTCCGCCACGGCAAACCCGGACACCGCCGCCGCGAACCCGGACACGGCCGCCGCGAACCCGGGCACCGCCACGGCGAACCCGGGCACCGCTGCCGCCGATCTGGACACCGCTGCCGCGGACCCGCGCGGGGCTGGCGATGCCCCCCTCCGGCCCCGTACCTGGCGGGTCGGTCCGACACCAGGCGACCCATACAAAACCGAAAGGAACGTTCACACGTGACAGATGAGCTTGTGCTCGCCCCGGACTCCGGGACGACTGCCGCGGTAGCGCCCTCCACGCTCAGGGGTGCCAACCTCACGAAGATCTACCGCAAGCGGGCCGTCGTCGCGAACGTCGACATCGAAGTCCGCCAGGGGGAGATCGTCGGCCTGCTGGGTCCGAACGGGGCGGGGAAGACGACCACCTTCTACATGCTGGTGGGATTGATCGCGGCGGACGGGGGCAAGGTCTACCTGGACGATGCCAAACTCACGGGCGTGCCTATGTACAAGCGCGCCAGGATGGGCGTGGGCTACCTGGCCCAGGAACCCTCCGTATTCCGCCGGCTCACGGTCGCGCAGAACATCCTCGCGATCCTGGAGACGCTCGACCTGAGCCGCAAGAAACGGGCCGAACGGCTCGAGGAGCTGCTCGGCGAGCTCTCGATCGGACACCTCCGCAACGCCAGGGCGTTCTCGCTGTCCGGGGGCGAGCGGCGCCGTCTCGAAATCACCCGCGCGCTGGTCCAGCGGCCCAAGTTCATGCTGCTCGACGAGCCCTTCGCCGGTATCGACCCGATCGCGCTGCACGATATTCAGGAGATCGTCGCGCAACTCAAGACCCGGGACATAGGAGTCATCATTTCGGATCACAACGTGGAGCAGACGCTGGAGATCGTGGACCGCGCGTACATCATGTACGAGGGCCGCATACGGGTTCACGGCACCGTCTCCGAACTGGTCTGGAACGACGAGGTCGCCGACCTGTACCTCGGCCCCACGCTGACGGCGCGCATGCGGTCGCGCTTCCCCGAGCCCGCGGGCTGATGCAGCCGTGAGCAGGCTGAAGACGGGGCTCTACCAGGGAGCCGACCTCCGGCAGGAACTGAGGATCAACCCGCGCCTCTATCAGGCGATGGACCTGCTGTACATGCCCCTCCTCGACCTTCAGACCAAGCTCGAGCAGGAGCTTTCCGAAAACCCGTTCCTGGAGATGTCGGAGCCGGACAGCGACGACGAGTTCGAGGTGGACGAGGAGAGCCTGGACGAAGGAGACGAGCCCGACGACGAGGTCGACTGGGACGAGGTGCTGCTCGACGGCTTCGATGTCGGGGGCACGCGCGAGCGCTACGAGCCCCGGGAGTACTTCGAGGCACCGGTGGTGGGGACGCGTCATCTGCACGACTACCTCACCGACCAGCTTGGGCTCCTTCACCTCGGGGACCGCCAGCTCTGGATTGCCGACGAGATCATCGGCAACATCGACGACGACGGATCGCTGTCCTGTTCGCTGCAGGACGTGGCGGACGGGCTGAACGCGACGGCCGAGGCCACGCGCGACCAGGCCTTCAAGCGCGCCCGCGGCATCGAGGACGACAAGGCGCGCGACGCGGAGCTGGAGGAACTGACCGCGTTCTTCGCGCCGCACACCCCCGAAGAGGTCGAGGACGTACTGCGCATCGTGCAGTCGCTGGATCCGCCCGGGGTCGCCGCCCGCACCCTGCGCGAGTGCCTCGAGCTCCAGCTGCTGCGCGACGACAAGGAGGACACGCTGGCCTGCACGATCGTCCGCGAGCACTTCGACGCGCTCATCAACCACCGCTGGTCCGAGATCGCGCGCGCACTCGAGGTATCCCCCCGCGAGGTCCAGGACGCCGCGGACGAGATCGCCACGCTGGATCCCAGGCCGGGCAAGCGCCATTCCTCCGATCCCGATCACTACGTCATTCCGGATCTCATCGTCGACAGGGTAGGGGGGGAGTACCTGGTGTTCGTGAACGATACCGGACTGCCCCGGCTGCGGCTCGCGAAGGCCTATCGCGAGGTAGCGGCCGACAGGTCGAAGTTCCAGGGATCCAACAAGGAGTTCATCTCGAACAAGCTGAACGCGGCGAACTGGCTGATCCAGGTCATCGAACAGCGCCGCCAGACGATGCTGAGCGTCATGCGCTTCATCGTCGATCGGCAGCAGGGCTTCTTCGAGAAGGGCGTGCAGCACCTCAGGCCGCTGACGCTGAGGGAGGTCGCCGACCACATCGGAATGGCCGAATCGACGGTCTCTCGCGTGACCAACGAGAAGTACGTCCAGTCGCCCACCGGCGTGTACCCGCTCAAGTTCTTCTTCTCAGGCGGCCTGCCGACCGCCACCGGAAACGAGGTTTCCACCCGGGGGGTGCAGGCCAGGGTCAAGAGCCTGGTGGACAGCGAGGACTCGAAGCGCCCTCTTACCGATCAGGCTATCGTCAACCTGTTGAAGAGCGAGGGCGTCAAGATTGCCAGGCGCACCGTGGCCAAGTACCGCGACCAGCTGGGAATCCTGCCGGCGCGCATGAGAAAGCGGATCTGACCGAGTGAACGGGACCGAGTGAAGAAAACCGCGTACGACGACTTTGCCCTGGTCGTGCCGGCGTTCAACGAGGCGCCGAACATTCCGCACCTCATTCCCGAGCTGCGGGCCGCCTTCGAGGAATTCGGACTGACGGGCGAGGTCGTCCTGGTCGATGACGGCTCGACCGACGGCACCGCCGAGCTGGCCGAGGCCGAGGCGGGCGGATGGGACCGCCTCAAGGTGGTGCGCCACCGGGTCAACCTCGGCAAGACGGAGGCGCTTGTGACCGGCGCCGAGGCCACGGAGCGCAAGTACATCGTCCTCTTCGACGCGGACCTGCAGCACCTTCCGGCCGAAATCCCCCGCTTCCTGGACAAGCTGGCGGAGGGGTGGGACATCGTCACCGGGCGCAAGGTCGGACGGTACGACAAGCGCGCCGTCTCTTCGATCTACAACGCGCTGAGCCGCCGCATCTTCGATGTGCCGGTCAGCGACCTGAACTCGATGAAGGCGTTCCGCGCCGACGTGCTGAAGGCCGTGCGGCTGAGGCACGACTGGCACCGCTTCTTCGTCGTCCTCGCCCACCGGAAGGGCTTCAGCGCCACCGAAATCGACATCGAGCTGCATCCCCGCCGGGCGGGCGAGGCCAAGTACTCGGGGAAGAGCCGGATCATCGGCGGAGTGCTCGACCTCGTGGCCGTGTGGTTCCAGCTGCGCTTTTCCCGCAAGCCGATGGTCGCATTCGGGCTGCCGGGGCTGTTCCTGATGGGGGCGGGCGTGCTGACCGGGCTCGTCGCGCTGTACCTGCGCTACGTCATGGGCCTGGGATTCAGGCCGCTCCTGTATCTGGTGGTGCTGCTGGTGACTGTGGGGGTGCTGTGCTTTGCGGCGGGCATGCTGGGGGAGATGATCGCGTCGGTCCACGACGAACTCGATGCCGTGCGGCGGCAGCGGGGTGGCGGGGGAGGTGGACGCGGGGCGGGGGAGGAGTAGCTTGGCCCGCTCGCCAGCCGCGGCCGGGACGACCGGACCTCCACGTCTCCATCGACCACGCATCCTCTCGGTCATCGGGACGCGACCGGAGGCGATCAAGATGGCGCCGGTCGTCCGCGCCCTGCACGCCCGGGGCGGTTGCATCCACCGGTTGGCGCTCACCGGCCAGCACACCGAAATGGTCGACCAGGTGCTCGACGTCTTCGACCTCGAGGACGACTACGACCTCGACCTGATGAAGCCCGGACAGACCCTCTACGACGTCGGCCACGCCTGCATGGACGGCCTGCGCGAGGTCGCCGAGGACTTCCGCCCGGACGTGACGATCGTGCAGGGCGACACGGCGACCGTGTTCTTCGCGGGCGTGGTCACCTTCTTCCAGCAGGGCAGGCTCGCGCACGTCGAGGCCGGACTCCGCAGCCGCGAGAAGTGGTCGCCCTTTCCCGAGGAGATGCTCCGCAGGATGACCGACACCGTCTCCGACTTCTGCTTCGCGCCCACCGCGGAGGCGGCGGCCAATCTGGCGGCAGAGGGGATCGAGGCCGAGCGGATCTTCGTGACGGGGAACACGGTGGTGGACGCGCTCCACCGGATGCGCAGCCGCGCGCCGGAGGTCAGCGATGCTACCGCCGCCAGGCTGGTGACGTCTCCGGGCCGACTGGTGCTGCTGACGGCGCATCGCCGGGAGTCCTTCGGCGAACCGCTGGAGCGGGTCTTCGGTGCCGTGGCTGCATTGGCCGAACGGTTCGAGGACATCGACATCCTGTATCCGGTCCATCCGAATCCTCGCGTGCAAGGGCCGGCACAACGGATTCTGGGCGGCCGCGCTCGCGTTCACCTCGTCGATCCGCTCGACTACGGCGACCTGGTTGCCGTGCTGGGGGGCGCGAGCCTGGTGCTCACCGACTCGGGTGGGATCCAGGAGGAGGCGCCTGCCTTCGGCGTCCACACGCTGGTCCTCAGGGAGGTGACGGAGCGTCCGGAAGGCGTGCGGGCGGGGGCGGCCACGCTGGTCGGCACCGACCCGGATCGGATCCTGGCGGAGGCGTCGGCTCACCTCGCAGGCCGGCGGGCGGCGTGCCCGGCCGGGAATCCCTACGGCGACGGCCGCGCGGGAGAGCGCATCGCCGACATCCTTCTTGCCGCGCTTGCGGGGGCTCCGCGGGAGCTGGCGGACTGGAGTGCACCGTGAAGATCGTCGTCCACTGCGTCTACTTCCCGCCCGAGGTGGGAGGGCTGGAAAGCCATGTCCACTATCTGTGCCGTGGCCTGGTGGCCCGGGGGCACGAAGTCGTCGTGGTGACCTCCCTGTCGCAGCCGGGACTCGCCAGGCGCGAGGTCGTGGACGGGATCCGGGTCTACCGGACGCCGCTTCCGGCGCGGAAGGCGTGGGGCTGGTTCGCGCACGCGGCCGGCTCGACAGGCCCGACCAGGGCGCTCGTGGCCGGCGCGGACATCGTGCATGCGCAGGCGTTCCCGTCGCTCCTCCCCTGCGCGCTGGCGCTGGCCGGGTCGAGCACGCCGCTCGTGTGCACGCTGCACACCTCCCATTTCCTGCGCCTGGCGGCCAATCGGGCGGTGGCGCCGGCGCTTGGCAAGCTGGTTGAACTGAGCGACCACAACTTTGCGGCCAGCAGGGAGATCGCGGATGTTGGAGAGGGCCTGGGTCCGTCCATTTCGGTGGAGGTGCTGGTCAACGGGGTCGATGTCGGGGTCTTCAGGCCGGTCGACGGATTGCTGCCGCGCCGGGACGGCAGGCGCCGGCTGATCGTGCCGCGCCGGCTCTTCCCGAAGAACGGCGTGGAGTACTTTGTGCGCGCGATGCCGATGATCGTGGATGGTGCGGATGTAGACGCGGTCCTGATCGGGGACGGGCCCGAGCGGGGCAGGCTGGAGGCGCTGGCCGCGGACCTGGGCGTGGCCGACCGGATCGAGTTCCTCGGCGCGCGGCCCCACGCCCAGATGCCCGGACTGATCTGCTCCGGCGAGCTGGCGGTGTTTCCGTCGCTGGTCGAGGCGACTTCCGTCGCCGCGCTGGAGTGCATGGCCTGCGGGGTGCCGGTCGCGGCGTCCGCGGTTGGGGGTCTGCCCGAGATCGTGAACGATGCCGTAGGAGGACTCTTCCCCCCCGGGAATCCCGGCGCTCTGGCCGCGAAGGTGCTGGAACTGCTCGCGGACGGGGACCTGAATGTGCGGGGGGCCACCGGGCGGGCCATGGTGGTGGGGCAGTGGAGCAACGAACGGCTCGTGGACCGGCACGAGGAAGTCTACGGGGTTTTGTTGGGAGCACAGTAATGCTGACATTACATTATGTAAAGAAAACATTACGATGCCGCCCGTCACGGGCCGGTGATGCCGGGGTCGGGTGCAGCTGATGGAGGAGCGGATCGGGAAGGACTGGTATGACGAATCAACCTATTTCGATCTGGAAGGCGGCATCCACCTGCACGACTTCGACAGCCGCTTTCAGCGGTACCGGGTGAGGAACATGCTTCAACTTCTGGAGCCGCTGCCCTCGGACCGGATGCTCGACCTGGGGTGCGGCTGGGGGTCGATCAGCTTCGCCCTGGGGTCCGTCGTGCGAGAAGTCGTGGGACTCGATTTTTCGGAACGGGCCGTGGCCAGCTGTGATCGGCGCCTGAGGACCTTCGGCTTCGCCAACGTGCGCTTTCGCGTCGGCGACGCGCGGGATACCGGCCTCGGCGCGGCCTCGTTCGATGCCATTGTGGCCGCCGACCTCTTCGAACATCTCTATCCCGAGGATTCCCACGAGGTGGCCGCGGAGGCGTTTCGGGTGCTGAAGCCCGGCGGACGCCTCGCAGTCTGGACACCGTGCCGCAGCCACATCATCGAGGTCCTCAAGAACAACGACATCATCCTGAAGCGCGATATCAGCCACGTCGACTACAAGTCCATGCCGAGGATGCGGGAGATTCTGCGCGGCGCAGGCTTCCGGATCGACCGCGCGCGCTATGTCGAATCGCATTGGCCGGGGCTCCGGGCCCTGGAGCGGCTCGGACAGAGGTGGTTGCCCCTGCTCCGGCGCAGAATCGCGTTGCTGGCGGTGAAACCGGGCGAGGTATGACATGGAGATTCGGTCCGATGCGCTTCCTGATGGTTGTCCCAACCGCGGATTACCGTTGATTGCCCGACATCGGGGGAAGGCTTCACGTGTCCTCCACGAAGTGCCCGGATCGTCAACAGGAAAGCCCCGCCGATGACCGACTCCAGATCCCACGCCCCGCGCATCGGCTGGTGGCTTCCCGGCAGCATCTTTGCGGTCCTGACGCTGATTCTCTTCGGCGAGTTCATCTTCTCCGACCGGATGCTCCATGGCGAGGATTCGCTTTCGCTGGGGTACATGGCGCGCGCGTATTTCGCCGAGCGGCTGGGTGCCGGCGACTTCCCCCTGTGGAGTCCGCGTCTTCTCGGTGGAATCCCGTTCCTGGAGGCCCTCTCAGCGGGTGATTCCATCTACCCGACGAGCCTTCTCTATTTCCTGACCGATGCGTATCGGGTGCTGGGCTGGAAGCTGGTGCTGCACGTGCTCGGCGGGGGCTTCTTCATGTACGGGTGGGTGCGGAGTCTGGGCATGGGGCGGGGGGCCGCAACGGTCGGAGGCATCGCGTGGCTGATGGCCCCCGTCATCGTGACGCTGGTTCTGCCCGGCAACGACGGCAAACTGATGGTCGCGTCGCTGACGCCTCTCGTCTTCTGGGCCGCCGAGGCGGTGCTGCGCTCGCCCTCGGGCCGCAATGCGGCGGGGCTGGCGGGCGCCGTGGCCGTGACCTGCCTGACCACCCAGTTCCAGACCTCGTATTTCCTCTTCATGTCCGTCGGAGCCTACGCGGTCTTTCGCGCGGTGTGCCTGTGGAGGGCGGAGGCCGGGGGAGGGTTGCGGCGCGCGCTGGTTCCCGGGGCCGTGTTCCTCGGCTGTTCGGTTCTCGGGGCGGGGATCGCAGCGGTGCAGCTGATCCCGGCGGCCACATACGTCACGGAGTCGTCGCGCAGGATCGCCACCACGGTCGAGGCGACGCCCGCGGAACGGATCGCGTACGCCAGTTCGTGGTCATTCCACCCCGAAGAGGTGGCGTCGCTGGTGGTGCCCGAGTTCGTGGGCAACAGCGGGGCCGATGCGGAGTGGGGCCGCGGAACCTACTGGGGCCGCAACGCGCTCAAGCTCAACCACGAGTACCTGGGCGTCACAGTGCTCGTGCTGGCGGTGTTCGGCTTCTTCGGACGGCGGAGAAGGGGATTGCGGTGGTTCCTGGCGGTCCTGAGCGCGACCTGGCTTCTGTTCGCTCTCGGGACGCATACGCCGGTGTGGCGGATCTTCTACGAGATCATTCCGGGGATTTCCATCTTCCGGGTGCCGTCGATCAGCGCGTTCCTCATCAGCTTCGGGGTGACGACGCTGCTCGCGCTCGGCGTGGACGACCTGGTGCGCGAGGGCCCGGTGCCCGGAGGGTTCTTCCGCGGCCGGCGGGGCCGCGCGCTCGCTGCCTTTGTCGGACTGCTCCTGTTCGGACTCGTGCTTCAGGGCAGTGGCGTGCTGAGGAGCATCTGGACGACCATGGTGTACGGCGACATCGGCGACCGGGGCCTCGCCGCCCTCACGGCGGCGACGCCCTTCATCACCCGCGGCTTCTTCATCGCCCTGCTGATGGCCGCGCTTGCCATCGCGGCGGTGTGGGCGGTGAGGGAAGGGAAGGTCCCTCTGATGGCGGGGCTGGCCGTTCTGGCCCTCCTGGTCGCCATCGACCTGGGGCGCGTGGACCGGGCCTTCATCCGCACATTCGACTTCCACGCGTGGGCCGCGCCCGATGCCAACGGACAATACCTGCAGCAGCGGCGCGACGCGGAGCCGCCCTTCCGGGTCGCCGACGTAAGCAATGACCAGGAGGTGCAATTCGCAATGTTCGGCCTCGATCTCCTCGCCGGACACCACCCCAACGACCTCGCGCGCTACCGACAGCTCCTCGGCCTCGAGGCCAGCGTCCGCCGGGGCGCCAACACCCTGCATGCGAATGTGCTGCGGATGATGAACGTGAAGTACCTGCTATGGCCCGAGGAGGCCGCCGGGCGGCCGCCGTACCAGGGTGCCCGGGCGCTGAGTTCGGCACGGACCCCGAGGGGCCTGGTGACGGTGTACGCCTACCCGGGCCTCGACAAGGCCTGGTTGGTGCAAGCCGCCACGGTCCTGGAGGACGACGAAGCCGCGCTGGCGAGGATCCTGTCGCAGGGATTCGACCCGGCGCGCGAGGCGATCCTGGCGGAGCCGCCGTCGTTGGCGCTTCCGGGGGCGGAGGGGGCAGGGGGCGCAGGGGGAAGCGGCCAGGTCACCTGGGAGCTGAACGACCCCGATCATCGCCGCCTGCGGGTGACGACCAGCGGTCCCGCGCTGCTGGTCGTGTCGGAGAACTGGTTCCCGGGGTGGGTGGCGGAGGTGGACGGCGAGCCCGCCGAGGTGCTCCGGGCCAACCTCACGCTCCAGGCGGTGGAGATCCCGGCGGCCGGAGACCACACGGTGACGCTGCGCTTTACGGCGCCGACGGTGCGCAGCGCGCTGCGGCTCAGCATCGCCGCCTCGTTGATCACGGTCCTGCTCTTCGGGTTGTCGTTTGTGCCCGGCGTGCCCGGTTGGCTTGGCCCCGGGCGAGGGGCCGGATGACGGATCGCGAGTCTCCGGCGGGGGGCGGGCAGGGGGCTGTGGCCGGCCGCAAGCGCTGGTGGGTGACCCCCGTCAAGCTGATCCTGACGGTCGGCGTGACCTGGCTGATCCTGCGCGGGGCAGGAGTGCGGCTGTCCGAGGTGGGGACGGTGGACTGGAGGCTGGTACGGCTGAACGTGCCGTATCTGGTGCTTTCGGTGGCGCTGGTCTTCGTGACGTTTGCGATCACCGCCGCACTGTGGTCCCGCAACCTCGTGGAGTTCGGCGAGCGCCGCGTGGGCGTGGTCGAGGGGGCGGCGGTGCTGCTGATCGCGAACCTGGGCAGGTACGTTCCAGGGAAGATCCTGGCGCTCGCCGGGGTAGCCGTGATGGCGCGCCGCCGGGGACTCTCGGGGGTGCGCGCGACGGCGGCCGCCGTGACGGCCCAGATGGTCAATCTGCTCGCGGCCGCTGCGGTGGGCGGGTGGGTCGCCGTGTGGTCGGCGGGGCTCTCGGAGTCGTGGCAGTTGGGGGTCGGTGTGGGAATGGTCGCCGTGCTGGGGGGATTCCTCTACTTCGGGGGGGCGGGGGCCCTCGTGCGCTGGGTGCTCCGGCGAAGCGGCCACGCAGGCGACCTGCCGGACCCGAGCGGCCTTGCCCTGTTGCTGCTGCTGCCGGGATACATCCTCAACTGGGTGGTCTTCGGCGCCGCTTTCGTCTGTCTCGGGCGAGGGCTGGGAATGGAGCTCGGCTTCGGGACCGGGATCACGGCGTTCGCGGCCGCCTACTTCGCGGGCTATCTCGCGGTTTTCGCGCCCGCCGGGCTGGGCGTGCGCGAATCCTCGCTGGTGGGACTGCTCACGCCGGTCCTCGGGGCCGAGGCGAGCCTGATCCTTTCCGCTCTGCAGCGGGTATGGATCACCGCGACCGAGCTGGTGGCGGCCTCGGCCGGGGCGTTCGTGCTGCGCAAACCCGCCGGGGCTGCGACCCCTCACGGCGACACCGAAGGCGCCGAGCCGGCCGCCGGAGGCACGGCATGACCGGGTTGAGGCGTGTCCTGGTCATCGTCCCCACCTACAACGAGCGCGACAACCTGCCGCGCGTCGTCCCGCTCATCCTCGAGCAGGGGGAGGCCTTCCACGTCCTCGTGGTCGACGACAACTCGCCCGACGGGACCGGCCGGCTGGCCGATGAACTCGCGGGTGCGAGCGAGCGCGTGAACGTGCTGCACCGGGCGGGCAAGATGGGGCTGGGCGCGGCGTATGTCGCCGGTTTCGGATGGGGCCTGGAGCGGGGGTTCGATGCGCTGGTCGAGATGGACGCGGACCTGTCGCACCCCGCCGACCGGCTCCCGGCGCTGGTCGAGGCGCTCCAGGAGGTCGATGTCGCGGTGGGGTCCCGGTACGTCGGCGGCCGCATCACGGTGGTCAACTGGCCTCTGCGGCGGCTGATGATCAGCCTCTTCGGTTCGTGGTACGCGCGTGCCATCACAGGGGTGCGCATCAACGACATGACCGGAGGCTTCAACGCCTTCCGCCGCGAGGTGATCGAATCCATCGGGCTCGAGCGGATCCAGTCGAACGGGTACAGCTTCCAGATCGAGCTCAAGCTGCGCGCGCGCCGGGCGGGATACACCCTGCGGGAGGTCCCGATCGTCTTCACCGAGCGGGACAGCGGCGAATCGAAGATGTCCGGCCGGATCATTCGCGAAGCCGTGTGGCGGGTGTGGGCGCTGCGCATCCTCGATCTCCTCGGGAAGCTGTAGCGGCTCGTGGACCAGGCGGTGCTGCCTCCTGCCATCCTCGATGCGTCCAGTGGCCCGCTCCTGGGCCAGGCCTCGCTGCCTGTTGCCGTCCTCGGTGCGACCCCGGGCCCGTTCGCTGCCCGGCAGCGCTAGGCACGCGGCTTCCAATGGCGCTCGTCGACCTCTGCTACCGGTGCCCCGAGTGCGGACACGATCCTATGGGGGGTGAGGGGGATGAAGTGCGCTGCGGCTCCTGCGGCATCCGCATCGCGCGCCGCCGGGGGCGGCTGTGGATGACCGCTCCGGGAGAGGGTGCAGCAGCTGCGATCAGCGCGCGGGAGCTCTGCCGCAGGATCGATGCCCTCGGCGGGCCGATGACCCGCGCGACCGCGCCCGACGGGTCTCTGGAATACACCGCGCGGGCAATGGTGTCGTGGCGGATCGCGGAGCATGCCGTGCGGCACCGCGGCGTCCTGCGGGGCTTCTCCGAATCGATGGGGCCGGCTGTCGAGGGCTCGATCACGGTGGATCGCGACACGGTTTCCGTGGACGGCGGGCGGACGGGGGCGGGACGCTGGCGGCACCTGGACATCGGCGCGGTGCAGGCGGCTTCCTCGTCGCTGCAGCTATCGGTCCCCGGCGGGCGGCTGGTCCAGTTCCGCTTTCTCGGCGACTCGCCGCGACGGTGGGAGACACTCATGCGGCGCCTGATCTCCGATGCGTGGGAGCGCGCCGGACGGGGCAGGGTGGTCGAGTTCCAGCCCCGCATCGTTGCTCGGTGGTGATGCCCTGGTATTCCTTTTTCCGCGTCGTCGTGCGGTGCCTCACGCGGGTGCTGACGCGGCCGGCCGTGTCCGGGAGGTCGCACATCCCCCCCGCGGGCCCGTTCTTCCTCGTGGCGAACCACGAGAGCATCCTCGATCCCTTGCTGGTACAGGGTTTCTGCCCGCGGACGGTCCACTTCTTTACCAAGAGCACGCAGTTTTCGTCGGGTGCGGTGTTCCGGTGGCTTCTGCCGCGCCTGGCGGCGATCCCCGCCCGGCGGTACCGGGTGGATCCGCAGTCGGTGCGCACGGCGCTGCGGGTGCTGGAGCGGGGCGACGGCGTGGGGATCTACCTCGAGGGCGAGCGCAGCTGGGAGGGCGAGCTGCAGCCGTTTCGGCGGGGCTCCATCCGGCTGATCCTCGGGGCGGGGGTGCCCGTCGTGCCGTGCGCGGTTTCAGGATCCTACCGGGCCTGGCCCCGCTGGAGCCGCCGGCGCTGGCGGGCGAGGGTCTCCGTCCGCTACAGCGAGCCCCTCCACTTCGGCGTCCACCAGACGCGGGCCGCGCGCGAAGCGGCGCTCGACGGGGCTGCGGAGCGGATCGCCGCCGCCCTGCTGGGCCTGCGCGACGAGACACTGGCGGATTGAGCCCCCGCAGACCAGTTTCCGGGCCATGATACGGTCAGCGCTCCTGTGGGTGTCGGAAAACGGCTGGTGCAAGAACTCGTTGCCCCGGTATGGCTTCGTGCGGCGGGCGGTGCGCCGGTTCATGCCCGGCGAGACGCTCGACGACGCCCTCGGCGCCGCGCGGTCGATGATCGGGCAGCACCGGATACCCGGGCTCATCACCTTCCTCGGCGAGAACGTTGCCGACGAGGCCGAGGCGCGCTCGGTGACGGACCACTACATCGACACGGCCGAGATGATCGCCGCCGTGGGTCTGGATGTGGAGCTGTCGCTCAAGCCGACGCACCTGGGACTCGATCTGGGCGTCGATGTCGCTGAGGAGAACATGCGGCGCGTCACCGCGGCGGCCGAGCGGCACGACAACTGGGTCTGGCTGGACATGGAGTACAGCCGCTACGTGGACCCGACGCTCGATCTGTACCGCTCGATCCGCGCCGACCACCCGAAGTTCGGAATCTGCCTCCAGTCCTACCTGCATCGCACGCCCGACGACCTCGAATCCCTGATTCCCCTGGGAGCGGCGATCCGGCTGGTGAAGGGCGCCTACGCCGAACCCCCCGAGGTCGCGCTGCCGGTGAAGGCGGATGTCGATCAGGCCTTCTTCGACCAGGCGGTTCGCATGTTCGCCCCCGACGCGCGCGACGCGGGCGTTCGGGTCGGACTCGCGACCCACGACGGGCGGCTGATCCGCCGGATCGAGTCCTGGGCGGAGGCGAACGGCGTTGGGGGAGACACTTTCGAGTACCAGATGCTCTATGGGATCGCCGAGCAGGAACAGAGGCGCCTTGCAGGGGCGGGCAAGGGCGTCCGGGTCCTCATCAGCTACGGGGAGCACTGGTTCCCCTGGTATGTCCGCCGCCTGGCCGAACGCCCGGCGAATGTCGGGTTCGTACTGCGCAGCCTGCTTCCGAGGTGAGTTGAGATGATGGAGCAATCGTTGTTGAGGGTGTGGTTTGACGGGTTTCGGCGGATTCCGGTCCTTCTGCTGTTCCTGGCAGTTGCGGGTTCGGTGGCGTTTGCGGCAGGGTGCGGGGAAGAGGGCCAGCCGGGCGGTCAGCCGGTCGATGAGGAGGCCGGGGCCGGGACTGTTGCGGCCGGATACGATGCGGCGGTGGATTCAGCACGCATGCTGATCGACTCGCTAATGGCGGCGGAGTCGATTCCAGGGCTTTCGGTGGCCGTGGGACGTGCTGCGGAAGTGCTTTGGTCTGAAGGCTTTGGCTATTCTGACTTAACGCACGGCGTTGCGGTCACGCCGGAGACGAGATTCCGTGTCGGCAGCGTGTCGAAGCCGATTACGGCGGCGGCGCTCGGAGTGCTGCTGGAGCGGGGCGCCCTGGATCTGGACGCTCCCGTGCAGGACTATGTGCCGTCGTTTCCCGCGAAGCGTTTTCCGGTCACGACCCGCCAGCTCGCGGGGCACCTGGGCGGGATCCGCCACTACGCGGGTATGGAGAACTTCTCCGCGGTCAGCTATGCCGACGTGCTGTCGGGGCTGGTCATCTTCGAGGACGATCCGCTGATCAACGAGCCGGGGACGGAATTCTCGTACTCCTCCTACGCCTGGAACCTCATAAGCGCCGTGGTGGAGAGCGCCGGCGGGGAGGAGTTCCTCGCCTTCATGGACCGCGAGGTCTTCGGCGCCCTCGGGATGACCGAGACCCTGGCCGACATGAACCGGCCCATCGTCCCGCACCGGACCCGCTTCTACGTCAGGGACGAAGAAGGGCAGGTCGTGAACGCTCCATATGTCGACAACAGCTACAAATGGGCCGGCGGCGGCTTCATTTCGACTCCGGAGGACCTGCTCGCCTTCGCGAACGGGCACCTGGAGCCCGGGTATCTGCAGGCGGAGACGCTGGACGTGCTATTCACCTCCCAGACGACCCGCGACGGGACCGAGACGGGCTACGGCGTCGGCTGGCGCTCCAGCACGAACGCGCACGCCGAGCGAATTGTCTCGCACGGCGGAGGATCGGTCGGGGGCCGCACGATGCTTACCATGAACCGCGACAGCGGCGTCATCGTGGCGATCGTGGCGAACCTGTCCAGTGCGCCGATGAGCGCCGAGCTGGCGGGGCGGATCGAGGAACTGTTTCGGTAGGGGGTTGCGCGGGTGGCCGGTCGGAGCGGCACCAGGCGCAGATGGTTGATCGACCACCGCCGGTTGGAGTGACGGTGCCGGCGGGGGGGGTGCGGGCAGGGGGCGGGGGCAGGCAGGAACCCTTTTCGCGGGAAAACCGTCGCCGTCAAAGACGTAGCTTTACATAATATACATTATATGAACCTCCAGTTTACGGTCAGGGTCTTCTGGGGGTCAACGCATGTAAGCAATACATTACATATTGGAATGTATTCTTTACAGTGCGAGTGGCACAAGCACTGTGGCGCGCGGTCGGGCCTACCCTTTGCCCGAAGCGAATTCAGCGCAGCAGCGCGACCACTTCGGCCCTGCGCATCTCCACGACACCACGCCCGGGATCGTCTTCGTCCATCTCCTCGAGCAGTCGGTCGTAGACGGCGAGGGCGCCGGCGATGTCGCCCTGATCGCGCTTGACGCGGGCGGCGTCGGCGAGCGCGTCCTGAACCTGGAAGCTCAATTCGGCGCGGTCGGCCAGTCGGTCATACAGGCCCTCGGCCACCTGGAGGTTGCCCTGGTCCTCGGAAATGGCGGCCAGAAGACCGGCGGCCTGGGCCCCGAGCGGCGTGCCCACATCCCCGGCGACGGGCTCGAGCACCTCGGCGGCTGCGGCGGGATCGCCCATGCCCGCGGTGATCTGCGCCAGGGACACGCGCGCCTCGTCCGCGAAGGGTGTGCCCGCGAAGCGCTGCAGGTACAGCTGCAGGTCGGCCTGTGCGCCTGCCTGATCGCCCATTTCGAGGCGCTGCTGCAACTCTTCCAGCTGAGCCGCCGCGGCGGTGTTCAGCGACTCGCGATAGTTGCCGTAGTAGATGAGGGCGGCTGTCCCCAGCACCGCGACCACGACGCCTGCCGTCAGTGCGCCCCGTTTCTGCTGGGCCCACTCGCTGAACGTGAGCATCCTGGCGACGAAGGCGTCTTCCTGTTCTGCGGGATTGACGGCCTTTTCGGGGCCGGTACCCGGCTTGCTGTATTTTCCCATGATGAGAACACTAATGGCTTGCCGGATTTCGGGTCAATGACCCGGCGCCGGCGGCCCAGCTCCGCTCGGCCTGATTGGCGAGCGCGTTCAGCGTCTCGGGGTCGATGTTGCCGCCGGAGACGATCACGGCGGCACGCCCCTGGGGCTGATACCCCGACCAGAGCGCTGCGATCCCGACCGCTCCCCCGCCTTCAACGACCAGACGGCATTTGCGAAAGGATCGTGCTACTGCGGCTCTGATGGCGGGTTCCTCCACGACCAAATGCTCGGCGACGACCTCTCTGACCATGTCGAATGTGTACCCGTTGTCGAGTCCGATGCCGCCCGAGAGAGCGGAGGCCACGGTTTCCTCGTCAGGTGCGCGCACGGGCCTGCCCGCCGCGATGCTCCGGACCATCACGGAGGCCCGTCGCGCCGAGACCGCCACGACGCGTATGCCCAGCGCCTTCGCCACGAGGCCGATTCCCGCGACCAGTCCCCCGCCGGAGAGAGGCACCAGGATTTCGTCGAGGCCGGGAAGCTGCTCGGCGAGTTCCAGCGCGATGGTCCCCTGCCCTTCGATCACGTCGGGGTCGTCGAAGGGGTGGACGAGTGTCATGCCGCCCGATCCGGCGAGTTCGGCCGCGCGGTCCTCCGCCTCGTCGTAGCCGCCGCCGGAGAGCACCACCCGGGCGCCCGCGGCCCGGATCGCCTCCAGTTTCGACGGATCGGCCCAGTCGGGGACGCACACGGTCGCGGCGATGCCCAGCTGCCGCGCTACCTCCGCGACGGCGCGGCCATGGTTGCCGGAGGATGCGGCGACGATGCCGTTGCTGCGCTCGCGTCTGCTCAGCTTGAGGATGCGGTTGGCGGCTCCGCGCACCTTGAACGATCCCGTGCGCTGAAGAGACTCCAGCTTGAGAGCGACCTCGCCTGCCGAAGTCTCGAGCGGAAGCACGGGAGTCCGCCAGATCAGGGGGCGGATGCGATCGCGGGCCTGCGTGAAGTCGAACGAAGGCGGGCCGCCGTGGCGCCGTTCGGCGGTGGAGAGGGACGACCCGGCCATCGTGTTCGGCTCTGTCCGGCCGTCCGGAATCCGATGGCTCAGGAGATGATCCTCTGGCCCTCCACCAGCTTCACGATCCACAGCCCCGAATTCAGGTCCGAGGTGAAGATGTGGCCCTTGTGGATCTGGGCTCCCCAGGTCATCCCCCAGTTCGGGACGGTCGACTCCGCATCGGTCGTCTTGAGGATCGCGATCTCCCTGCCCTGCCGGTACAGGTCGCCTCGGAGCTCGCCGGAGATGTCGACGACCCTGAGACCGGCCTGGTAGTACCCCACGTACAGTCGGTCGCCCTCGACCCAGATGTTGTGGGCGCCTGCCTCGGGCACCTCGTAGCGGGCGACCTCGACCGGGTTGTCGGGGTCCTGCATGTCGAGGACGTGGATGTATCCGCGGGCTTCGATCGGGGCGTCGGCGTCCCAGAAGTCCGGGAAGATCTCGTCGCCGACGAAGAGGTAGCGGCCGGCGCGCCATGCGGTGTGGGTGTTGCCCGCGGGGTACTTGTAGCGCGAGACGAGGGCGGGCTCGGTGGGGGTTCCTCCGTGCGTGCCGGCGCCGACATCGAGCATGACCGCCCCGTCGTCCCAGTAGGAGAGGTAGGCGTAGCCGTCCTGCACAATGACGTCGTGAAGTGACTTGTGGTCGGACTCGGGCATGCCCCAGCGCCCGACTTCGTCCGGATTGGCCGGGTCGGAGATGTCGATGATGTGGATGTCGCTGGTCCCGTTGTGGACCGCGTAGACCAGGTCGCCCTCGATCCACACATTGTGGACGCCTCCGGGGACGGTGCGCTTGTACTCGGAGATGATCGTCGGATGCGCCGGCTCGGAGAGGTCGAGGATGACGATTCCGTTGCGGCGATCCGAGGCACCTTCGCGAGTGAGGATGCCGATGCGGTTGTTCGGGTGGATCTTGACGTCGTTGATCCGGCGGGCGTCGAGCTGGATGGAGTCGGTGAGGACCGGCGCGGAGGGATCGGTCACGTCCCACGCCTTCATCCAGTCGTACATGTAGGTCCCGATATAGGCGTAGTCGCGGCCGTTCACCCCTTCGAAGACCCAGGTGTCGCCCGAGTGGTGGTCGGCGGCGGCGCCCCGCCCGACCCTGACCAGCTCGGCCTCCTCGATGCGCGTGGTGATCTCGGCCGACGCCGTGGCCGCCCTGCCCTCCCCGTACATCGCGGTCACGCGGTAGGTGCCGGGCCGCTCGGCGACGAACACGCCCTCGGTCCCCTCGGCCTCGATCTGCGCGCCGGCCCCGCTGACGCTCCATTCAGGGTAGAGGGCCGTGGAGGCGCGGGCCTCGAAGCGGACGACGTCGCCGGTTCGTACGCGCACCTCGCCCGGGACCACCTCGACCGGGCCGAGCTCGCCGGCCTGGACGGTGACAGCCACATCGGCGCTCGCGGCTCCGGCCGTGACGGTCACGCGCGCGGTGCCCGGGGCCCGGGCGTACACCCGTCCCGTCGCATCCACGCTCGCCACGCCCTCATCGCTCGAGGAATAGCTGAGCGCGGCGCCATCCGCGCGTTCACCGTCCGGTCCAGTGGCGGCGACCTGTAGCGGCGCGCTGGTCCCGGCGAGGAGAACGGCCACCGGGAGGCCAGCTTCGATCGCGGCCACGGGAAGCGCGCGCACCACCACCGCCGCAAAGCTCATGACGTTGCCCGCGCGCGCGGCGATTCGCGCCTCTCCCGGCGAGACCGCAGTCACCTGCCCCGCCTGGTCCACCGCGGCGACCTCCGGGTTCATCGCGATCCATCGAAGGGGTGCGTCGGGGATTACGGCTCCGTCGCTGGACCGGACCGTGGCCGCGATGGTGGTCGTTTCGCCCACTTCCACGGTGACGTGCGCGGGGTCGAGGTCGATGCGGTCGGGCCCGGTCTGCGCGCCCGCGAGGAGAAGAAGGAACATGCTTGCGATCATCGGGAAGCACCCCTGTCTCGGCGTTTCAGGTCGGAGGCGAAGCGGCCAACGAGGGAAGATACCTCGCGCCGGCCGGGGTTGTCACGACCGGCGGGGCCCGGTGGTACGTCGCACGGGACGATCGATGCGCGGAATCCCGCGAGCTACCACCCTCGCCAGGCGTTGCGGTCCGGTACCCCGCCGCTGATTTGGATCTGCAGGCCCGGTTGCAGCGCGACGGCGACCGCCCCGTCCGCCGACAAATCCGGATCGCGGAGGAAGCCACGTACCCGACCGCTGAGCTCGTCGAGCAGAAGTGCCATGCGGCTCTCTCCATCGCGAGCGAGCGATACCGTCCCCTCGGGCCCGCTCAGCGTGATCTTCGCCAGTTCGCCCCAGCCGTTGGGGACAGGAAGCGTGAATACGAACGCCCGCTCGCCCGGGCTCCCATCCAGCTGCTCGGGCATGTCGAAGCCGAGCGAGAAGAGAACCTCTCCGCTCCCTCTGATTCCCTCCAGCCAATAGGGGCCGCCCCCAGCGGGCAACTGGGGCGTCGCGTCCACGACGAACGACGGATCCAGGACGGGTCTTCCGTCTTTCACGCCACCCCACAGCAGCAGCGTGCGCGTCCGCCGATCGACGCCCGAGTCGCGCGAGGCGAGTGAGGCGTCTGCCTCCAGCCGATGCTCCGCGGCCCTGGTGAAGTGGTAGTCGCTGATCCAGCGCGGCCGACAATAGCCCATCAGGTCATTCGCCTGTGGCGGGACCAGCCTGCCGTCGCGAATGTCGTACCCCCGCGCGCCAATGGCGCCCCGTTCATGCGGATACCGCGGATCGAGGGTCTCGGTCACGTCGCAGGGCGCATGCCACAGCGACATGTTGTGCCCCAGTTCGTGTGCCATCGTGCTTGCGTGAAGTTCGGAAACGCTCGACTTGCCGGGGATGAACCCCTTGCCGCCTGCCGCGCCCGGAAGCATCCCCATGTAATGGCGCGTCGAACCCTCTATCAACCTCAGCGCTTCTACTTCACGCAGCAGCGCGACGCCGTTCTCGAAAACCGGCTCCAGATCTGTTTGAACCGCGTCGTGGATCGTGACGTCGAGGCGGCTGGTCGGCAAGAGGTTGCGTGTGTCCCACAGCAGCTCGTGCGCCGCGGTCAATTCTCCCACTCGCCTGACGAATGCGGTGTCGGGATCCGAACGCCACAGGAACGGAACGAGCGTCAGGTCCAACGGCGGCATTTCGAGGACCTCGAGCGACAGCCGCCCCGTCTCGGGAATCCGTTCGTGAACACCCAGGCGCAGCGTGGCCGTCGTATCGGGGTCGACCTCGATCACCATCTCCACCCCGGGCCGCAACACCGAACCCGGTACGAGACCGTTGGCCGACAGCGCCAGCGGCCCGTCGGCAAACTCGATGGGAAGCGCCGTGGACCCTGCCGGGATCTCCAGCGTGTGGATCGGCGCGCCGTCTGCGTAGAAGGTGGCGTGCACCGGCGGGATCGGTTCTTCCGTCGATTGGAGCGCAACGGGGAAGACGCGCAACAGCGCATCCCTTCCCGCGACGAGCGGCACCGGGTCTTCCAGGGATTGAACCGCCTGGATGAGATAGAAGGGCGCCCCTCCTTGCCGGCAGAGGGCGACCTCCGCCACGGTCAGCCCCGCCAGCCAATCCCTGAAGCCGGGATCATTGGGCGCGCACAGGCCCGTGGCGTCGAGGAGAAGATCCGTGAGACCTGTCAGCCCGGTGAGTTCGAGCGGCAGCAACCCCGAGAGCCCGGCGTTGTCGTTGAGTTGCAGGCGCGTCAGCCTGGCCAGCTTCCCGAGTTCCGGTGGAAGCGGGCCGCGCAGCCGGTTTTCGTGGAGGGCCAACTCGGCGAGTTGGGGGAGGTCGCCCAACTCGGGCGGAACCGGGCCGGTCAGATTGTTTCTGTAGAGCCACAGCGTCGCAAGTGCGCTGAGGTTGCCAAGTTCCGGGGGAATGATCCCGCTCAACTCGTTGGCATGCAGCTGGAGGTCCGTGAGCTTTGCCAACCTCCCGAGTTCGGGCGGGATCGGCCCCTCCAACTCGTTGTTGTAGAGCCAGGCAGCTTCCAGATTCTTGAGGTCGCCGAGTTCCGGCGGAATCGCTCCGCTCAGGTCGTTGAAGGGAAGCCAAAGCGTGGTCAGGTTCGTCAGCAAGCCCAGTTCGGGAGGGATCGGCCCGCTGAAGCCGTTCGCCGAGAGCGCCAGATGTCTCAGCTGCGGCAGGCTCCCGAGCTCGGGCGGAATCGCCCCGCTCAGCTCGTTTGAATAGAGCCACATGTACTGCAGGTCTTTCAGGTGCTCCAACTGGGGCGGGATCGTCCCCTTGAGACCGTTGTGAACCAGCGCCAAACGCGTCACGCGGCCCTCGGAATCCGTGGTTACCCCGTACCAGTCCTCCAGAGGAGCGTCCGACAGCCAGTTCTCGTTGTTCTTCCAGTCTGGACCGCTCGTGCGCTCGTAGAGGGCGATGAGTGCGCCGCGCACCGGATCCGCGTGGCGCTGGACGGTCAGGTGCACGGAGGCGCCGACTTCGCCGGAAGCGGCCGCGATTGCGACGGAGCCATCCGCAACACCGACGACCCAACCCTCCTGGTCGACGGTCGCGACGGTGGTATCGCTCGACGACCACTCGAGCGCGAGGCTGTCGATCCGATGCCCGTTGCCGTCGAGCACCGTCGCCGTGAGCTGCAGCGAGCCCCCGACCGCCAGAGTGTCTCGGGGGGCCGAGATCTCCACCGACGAAGCCGCCTGCTCCACCGCAACCTGTGCCGAGCCGGAAGCGCTTCCGGCCGTCGCCGTGATGGTTGCGGACCCGTTGGCAACCGCCGTCACAAGACCGGCTGCATCGACCGTGGTCACGCCGGTGGCGGACGAAGACCAGGAGACACTCACGCCGCTCAGCGTCTGACCTCGCTGGTCCCGTACTGTCGCGGTCAACTGGACCGTGCGCCCAAGCGCGACCAGGGTCGTGGTTCCGGGCGCTACGACAACGGTGGCCGGAGTGGGCGCCGGCGGAAGCTGTGTAACGCCGGGGCCGTCACCCCCGCCGCACCCGGCGGTGAGGGCCAGCGCCGGCACCGACAGAAAACGCGAAAAAAAGAACTTGTATGGTGTCAAAATCGTGCACCCGAAGACTCTTGGGGCCCACACGATTCTCACATCCGGGCACCAGGCGAGCGATTCCTCAGGAATCTCTTCAGCCCCAAGGATTGAAGATACACCCGAGGGTACTATCTTAGCCGGTAAGATTCATCCCGGAATGACCGCGGTCGACCACATCCAAGCTCGACTGTCGTGCACGGGCCAGTTACCAGTCCCCGTAGCTCAGATGGATAGAGCGACTGCCTCCTAAGCAGTAGGCCCCAGGTTCGAGTCCTGGCGGGGACATTGGGTTTTTGAGGGGTCGGGATTCCGATTCCCGCTATTTATTCCCGCTAATTGGCGGGAATGGAGACCCTCCGGCGGTCTTCGAGGGCCTGCCTAAGCTGGTCCTCGTCGGCGCGCTGATAGCACTGGAGGACGGTCTGGGCCGTCTTCCAGCCTCCCAGCTCGCAGAGCACCTTGAGTGGCTGGCTCATGAGGTCCGAAGCGAACTTCCGCCTCAGCGAGTGCCAGCCGCGGCCACGCTTGGGTTCGAGCCTCGCCCGCGTCTGGGCCGTTGTCCACCAAGTGCGAGCCCGTGAGCGGCTGACGCTCTTCCGGGGATCCCCGGGTGCCGGAAACACCGGAGCATCCCCAATGCCGGGGTTTTGCCTCCGCGCTTCCTCCAGGGCAGCGAGTGCTTCAGCGGTCACCGGTGTTCGGTGCTCGTGTCCCGTCTTCTCGTGCTCGGCACGCCATCGAATCGTCCTTCCCTCCATGTCGATGTCAGACCAGCGAAGCTGGCGGATGGCGCCGATTCGGTGCCCCGTCTCATGCGCGATCACCAGCGCTACGCGGAACCGCCAGTCCATCTCCTTGGAGACTTCGAGCAAGGCCTCGTACTCCGCATCGGTGAGAAGCACCCTGGCCGGGTTCTTCTGCTTGGGCGTCTTCAGGCCCTTGAGAGGGTTGGACTCCAGAAGGAGCCTGCCCTCCTCGTCCCTCGATCTCGCCGCCCAGTTGAGGACGGCGAGCAGGAACTTGAGGTCGTATTCGATGGTCCGGTCGGAAACCGGCCTCCCGCTCGGGCCTACCCTGCCCGCCCGACGCGCCCGGATGAACCCGTCCCAGTCCCGCTGGGAGAGCGTTGCGGGTCCCCGGGCTCGGCCGAAGAACTTGAGGAACATCGCCATCGCGGATCTCTCGTACCTCCGCGACCGCTTGGCCTTGGTGGGGGTGACCTCTTCCCGATAGATGTCAAACAGCGTCTCCAGGGTGAGCGGCTCGGGCTCGGCTGTTGCCTCGCCGTGGAACTTCGGGCCGGTGAAGCCGGCGGCGAACTGGTCCGCCTGCGTCTTCGCCCGGGCCCAGTCGTGGTGCCCCAGCGACCGGCTCAGCCTGCGCCCGTTCTCGCGCCACTCGATCTGGATCAGGCCAGTCTTCGGATCAGGGAAGACCCGGACCCGGTTCCGGCCCCACTCGCCGGCGCTGTAGCTCCGGCGGGTTCGTTTCGTGCGTGCCATCGTTCGATTCCTCTCGATGATGGACTGCACGACCTGCGCGTAGGGAATCTCGCTTGAAGAACGCCGTGCCACCAGGGCGGCACTCACGCCCCCGCCCTCTCCAGCCGCACCCGAGCACCTCTTCAGGACGCAGGATCGGTCGGCCGAGGTCGTCGGGGTCGTGCCCGTTGCGGAGCTTTGCCGCCGCCGCCAGCAGCGCTGACCACGGTTGGTTGCTCGAAGCAGCCAAGGTAGATTCGAGTACCATCTACACTTCCCGACGGGGAGGCGCGCGCACCGCGGAGTCGAGGCGTGCCGAAGCGGCTTGGGGAGTCGTTCGCACCCGGGGGGCTCTATGGTTGGACAAGGTCGAGAACCGGCTGTCGAGGAATCCCAAGACGGCACCGCTGGCGATGACCAGACGAAGACATGGGAGGACCTTAAAGGCGACACGCTTCTTGAGGAGGCCAAGGCTCTCGCACTGTACGTCGGGCGTCACGGGAACGGCCTGTTTGAAGAGAATGCGCACAGCGAGGGCGAGGATGATCCATGCGATGCGCTGCTGACAGCGATAGCCGACGCCACGTCGTCACCTTCGGCAGCAAGCTGGACGAAGCTGATGGAAGCGTACGCAAGGGTTTCGGGCGTGACGTACGAAGAGCGTGGCGTGAATGGTCGTAGCGTACTCGACACCGCCGATGCTGGGCTGGGGACTGTCTCGTACCGCCCGTTCTGGATCGGGGTTGTTCTGTTCCTGATCGCCCTCGTCGTGCACGCCATACCGCACCTCTTTACCGGTGGCTTCGGGGTGACGCTAATGGGGGCGCTGAGTCCCTTGCTCATCCCTGCACTCTGGGGCGGCGTGGGCGCATGCACGTTTCTCGCCAAGCACCTCTCGAACAGGCTCTCCGAACAGTCGTATGAGCGGGTGCGGCAGCAGGGGGATGTCGTGCGCATTTTCCTCGGTGCGATGATCGGCGTGTTCGCAGTCGTGGTCCTTACCGACTTCGGTTCGCCCGTCGGGGAACTGGACCCTCCGGTCGCGGGCGACACGAGCGGTGGCGGGACGGGCGCGGACGACCCGGCCCCAATCGCGATGGGCCCCGTCGTGATCGCTTTCGCTTCCGGTCTCGCCGTGAAGCCGATCTACGCGGCAATCGAGACTCTGGCCAATGCCTTGGCGAGCCGACTCAGCCGCAACTAGGTCGCTACCTCGGTGTCTGTGCCATCAATCGCCTCCCGTCCCCGTGCCAGGTCCAATCATGGAAGAGGGAACGGCGGCGAGCGCGCTCGTTCACACCAAGCACAGGATCGCCGGAGCGGTGCGCCGAGGAGCTGGCCCACCCCCAATACGGAATGGGGCCCTCGAAAACGCGGGCGTCCGCGGAACCCCCGTGGAGCGGGGCCAGCAGGGGACTGAGGAGGGATTCGACCGGGCTCTTGGCTGCGGTCCCCCCTGCCCACTACGGATTGTCCCTGTCTACTCCATCTCGTGTAGGTGATGAGGGAGCTCCACGAGATGTGGGGACCAGGCACCGCCTGTGCGGACTACTAGCACTCTATGGAGATTGCTGCTAACTTGTCGGGGGCGAGAGCTTGTTGTGAAGCCAACACCAGAAATCCATGAGTGGTCTGACGAAGGGCGCTGTGGTCTCGTCGACCCGGATGACGGCGTGGATCTCACCTGTCACCTTGGCGTGCTGTAGCGCCTCAGCGCGGGCCTCGGCTTCCGCCCAGGACCGCGCGTAGATGGTGACAGGCCAGTTCTTGCCTTCAAACCAGTACTCGATGTCGTACATGCGCCAAGGCTCACCGTCCACGGTGACGACGGGCTCGCAGTGCTGACAAACGGGACGACCTATTACATCTGACATGAGGAGACCTTATGTACTTCAGGAAGAAGAAGGACTCGAGAGGCGAGTGGCGCTGGACGCTCTACGCGGCGAACCATGAGGCGATCGCCGTTTCCAGCGAAGGCTACGTGTACGAGCGGGACTGCGATCATGGGATCAATCTCGTGAAGTCCACAAGCACGGGTACTCCGGTCCGCGACGGCTAGGGAGGGAATCGCCCTCCTCGGAACGCGGAGAGGGGTGCAGCGCCCTTCACTCCTCTCCGCGCCGGACTGTTGACCGAACGCCCCCACCATGAGCCAGAGTAGATAGTACGAACTCCAACTCGCGCCCCGCCAGTTTCTGGTTCCTGCCGATGCCGAAAGACATGGTGGTGTGGGAGTGTCGGGAAGCCAGGGCTGGTCGCCTCTTCGGCCGATGGCCAGCGCCGGGCTAGTTGTGTCGGCTCCCAGGAACATGGCGAGCCCTGGGTTGGGGGTCTCGACTGCGACCGGACGGTATCGCCAAGAATTGACCGAGTCACCAATGGCTGGCCTGAGACCCCGCCACCGCGGGAATCGCCTCTCCCGGGCATCTGGTGGCCTTCCCGCAGGGATCGATGGAGGGGGAGCGACCCCAGGCATGAGGGGCGAGGGTGTGCAAGCACGCTCGCCGCTATGCCGTACCGAGCCTTCGGCGAGGGGGGTCGCTCCCCTCCGCGGCCGGAGTGGCTCCTGTTGCCACGATCGGCCGTGCGGCGGAGCCGCAAGACGTTGCCGTGCCGGCGGATACGCCGGGCCAGCCAGTGTGCATCACCGGAGCGCGAAAGTGTGCATCGGACCCCTTTGTCTCTTTCACACCTCCGGCCCGGCGCGAGACATCAGGCTTCCCAGTTGAATCGAGCCCCCGCCAGCCGAACCGTCCGCCATGTATCGACGCGTTCCGTCAGCCCCCGTCCCGCACGCGTGCGCGGGCGCTCCTCAAGGGCGATGGCGCGCTTCAAGGCGGCCTGCAAGCCGCCGTATTCGTCCAGGACCCGGACATCCCCTCCGATGATGGCCTGCTCAATCCGGGCGAGGTCGCGCCGGGTTTCCTCGTCGACATTGGACGGGCGGGGATACCGGGCCCAACTGGCCAACACCCTGCTGGCCCGCCCGTACTCCTTCGATCTCCGGACGACCGCCACCACTTCGATCTTGAGGCCCAGGTCCCAGAGCGCTTTCCAGAGATCGCCGTGCTTCGCGCGCCACGAGCGGAGCGCCGTCGCGGTCCCGTGGCCCGGTTCGGCGTAGACGAAGACGGCGCGCTTCGTGTCCAGCGCGATGGGGAGTCCCAGGGGGAAGAAGCGCCGGATCCCCCCGAGCGCGCCCCGGTAGACCCGCTGGGGAAGGATCCGCCGCTCGATCCCAAGCGCCCCGAAAGCGGCCACCCGGTCGGCTTCGGTCGGCAGCCACGGCAGGCGGGGATGTTCGAGCACGTAGTCAAGCGCGAGCAGGCGCCGCATCAGCACCGCCGGCGACGTGATCCGCCGGCGGCGGTGGTCTCCCGCGCCGAGCGCCTTGTAGATCCTGCGACCGTGGATCCGGCAGATCCGGCCGATGCCGTTGATGCCGGGCGGCTTCTCCTCGGTGGCCACGCCTTGGGCGACGAGCTTGCGGACGGCGCGGCCAACGATCTCGTGGTGGCAGCCGAGGAAGCTCGTCCACTGCGCACGGGTGAACACGCCGCCGTGGAGAGAGGCCAAGGCGATCCATTGAGCCCGCCGTCCGGTCCAGCCGAAGGACTCCAGCGCCTTCGCGCGTTTCTTCAGGTGGGTGAGCGCTTCGCTTGCCGCCGAGTTGAGCCGCTGCTCCTGCGTGTCCATGCCCGAAACGGTGAGCAGTCGCTCGCAAGCGAGTCAACCCGTAGGGAAGTGTCCAATGTCCGAGAACGTTCTGGGACGTTCTAGGACGTCTCGCCTTTGGCGGACGCGGCTGCCAGCGGCTTGCCGGAACGCCTCCCGCTGGACTACCGGGCCGGGTATCGGCACGAGCGGGGCTCCAAGCGACCGTGGTGTGACGGCGCCGACGACCTGGGTCGCGCCTTCGACGGTCGTCCGCCGCGATGGCTAACGTCCGCTACCCGGCCGGGAGCCAGGCTGAGCAAACGGCAAAGCCTGCGGCCTTACCAGGGGACACTTCTGCCCGCCCCATGCTCTCCGGATCTTCCGCGTTGCCCGTACACTTGAGTAAGTGCGGCCCGATTCCTCGCCACCCTTGCGACCGACCGTCAGCCTCGTCACGTTGGCCGTTTCTCGCCACCCCGACCTTCCGCAAACCACGGCAGTCGGCCGAACCAATGAACCCCCGACCCGTCCTGTTGCCTGCAATGGCGCTCACAGTCTCTCTGTGGACCTATGCCTGCGGCGACGGCGGAACAGAACCTCCACCTTCGGACCCGCCCCGACCGACGACGGTGACGGTCACTGCGCCGAGTCTGGTACTGACGGCCTTAGAGGCTACGGTGCAGCTCACGGCGGAGGTCCGCGATCAGAACGGGCGGGTGATGGCCGGGGCGGGTGTCAGTTGGACGAGCGGCGACCGGTCGGTTGTGACGGTAAACGCTTCTGGGCTCGCGATCGCCGTGGCCAACGGCACAGCGGCGATTACGGCCACGGCGGGGTCTGCCTCGGGGACCGTGACGGTGACCGTTGCCCAAAGGGTGGCCACAGTCGCGGTCTCGCCAGAGTCCGCGACGCTGGTGGTGGGCGACACGCTGCGCTTGACGTCCGAGGCGACGGACGCGAATGGGCACATCGTGCCCGAGGCCGTGGTTTCGTGGGCGTCGGGCAACACTTCGGTTGGGGTGGTCGACCCGTCTGGTCTGGTGACGGGAGTCGGTGCGGGGAATGTGGAAATCACCGCCACTTCTTCCGAGGTGGTGGGACGCGCCTCACTCACAATCGTAGCCCCGGCCCCCGCAACGGTGCTAGTTGAACCCGACACGGTGCGTCTCTCGGCGCTTGCGGACACTGTCCAGCTCGTCGTCGAGGTGCGTGACCAGATCGGCCGGCCGCTGACGGACTTCCCCGTATCCTGGGCGAGCGCCGACACGACCGTGGCGTCGGTGGACTCAACCGGGCTGGTGACAGCCGTGGCCAACGGCGCAACGACGGTTTCCGCGATGGCGGGCCAGGTGTCCGGCGGGGCGGTGGTGGCGGTCATGCAGGCAGCGCGCTCGGTCGCCTTGTCCCCGGCCGCAGACACGGTCGCGGTTGGCGACACGCTGCGTCTGGTGGCTGAAGCGTTCGATGCGAACGGCTACGCCATCGCCGGGGCGGAGTTCAACTGGTCGTCGAGCAACGACTCAATCGCCGAGGTAGACGAGTCCGGCCTCGTGACCGCCATTGATGAGGGCCACGAACGGAGCCGTGGATCCGCCACCATCACGGCCACTGCCGGCGATGCCCGGGGCACTTCGCAGATCACGGTGGACAGCCCCGACCGCGCGGCGTTGGTGGCGCTCTACCATTCGACTGGCGGCCCGAACTGGAGCAACAGAGACAACTGGCTGACGGATGAGCCGCTCGGCGAATGGAACGGGGTGACCGCCAGCTCGGGGCGGGTGGTCCGGGTCCACCTAGCGCAGAACGGACTGGAGGGGACCATCCCGCGGGAGGTCGGCCGTCTGACCGATCTGCAATGGTTGTCTTTGAGTGTCAACCTGCTCTACGGACCGGTTCCCGCCGAACTCGGGAGTCTGCGGAACTTGGAGCGGCTGTACCTGAGCCACAATCATCTCAATGGCCCGATTCCGCAGAGCTTCCTTCAGTTCGACCTCGTCTCTTTCTACATGGCGCAACGCACTCCCGATCCGTCGTCGTCCAATGCGCCTCTTTGCGTGCCGGGCACCTCGGCGTTCGCCGCCTGGGTTCAGGGGATTCAGAACAAGGAAACCCCCTTCTGCAACGAGACCGACCGGGAAACGCTGGAGTCCTTTTTTGAGCGCACCGGCGGCAACGGTTGGACGAAATCCGAAGGGTGGCTGACCGACGCCCCTGTGGATCAGTGGTATGGGATCAGTGCCGACTCGCTGGGTCGCGTGACGGCCCTCGTGCTAGAGCGAAACGGACTTGCCGGACAACTCCCAGCCACGCTCGGCACCCTGACCGAGATGACGGAGCTGCGGATCGGGGGTAACCCGGGGCTATCCGGCCCGCTCCCGCCGTCGCTGACAGCGTTGTTGCTGCGGGTCTTGCACTATGACGACACAGGAGTCTGCGTACCGGCTCAAGCGGCCTTCCAAGCGTGGCTGAAAGCGATCCCCTCCCGCCTCGGTGCGGACATCACGTGCGAACTGTCAGACCGCGAGGTGCTGGAGGCAGTATACGAGATCCTCAGCGGGCCCCAGTGGGCGAAGAGCGACAACTGGCTGACGGACCGGCCGCTGGGGGAGTGGCACGGCGTCACAACCAACGCCGAGGGACGCGTAACTGGCCTGGACCTAGTCAACAACCGCATCTCGGGACGGATTCCCTACGAGATCGCGAATCTGAGCGCCTTGAAGACGCTCCGGCTGGGTCATTCCAGCAGGCTGGCGGGCACGATTCCGCCCGAGTTGGGCGAGCTCTCCAATCTGGAATTCCTTTTCCTCCACGCCTCCAGCCTCGAAGGCACGATTCCGGCTGAGCTGGGCGCTCTAACCAACCTGCGCAACCTCCGGATGAGCCGGAGCCGACTGGAGGGCCCGATCCCGGCCGAACTCGGGCGCCTCCACAACCTGGAGTCTCTGAACCTCGCACAGAATCAACTGTCGGAAGCGATCCCCGGCGAGTTCGGTGGCCTGGCCAAGCTGGTTCAGCTGCACCTCGACGACAACGAACTGACCGGGCCGATCCCAATAGAGTTCGGTAACCTGTCCCGCCTGGAATCCCTGACTCTCGCCCGCAACGAGTTGTCGGGGTCGCTCCCCACCGGGCTGGGCGACCTTGCCAGCCTCGAAGAACTGCATGTCGGATTCAACCGCCTGCGCGGCATGGTGCCATCGGAATTCCAAGGCCTCGCGAGCCTGCGGGAATTCTCGCTTCAGGGCAACGCGGACATGTCGGGCGCCCTTCCGGTGGGGCTGGCATCTCTCGATCGACTGGAAGAGTTGGTCGCTAACGACACCGGGCTCTGCGCCCCAGCCGACCTCGGGTTCCTGAACTGGCTGGACGGCCTTCGGAACGGGCGCGTTGCTCGGTGCGAAGCGGTTCCCGAGATGGCCGCCTATCTCGTACAGGCGGTGCAGTCGCGGGAGTTCCCGGTCCCGCTCGTTGCCGGGGATGAAGCGATGCTGCGGGCGTTCGTCACGGCGTCGCGGGCCAACCAGGAGCTCCGGCCAAGCGTCCGCGCCTTGTTCTATGTGGGCGGGACGCTGGTCCACACGGCCGAAATCCCGGCAAGTGCGGGCCCGATTCCGACCGTGGTGGAAGAGGGGTCGCTGTCCGCTTCCGCCAACGCCTCGATCCCGGCCGAGGTGATCCGGCCAGGCTTGGAAATGGTCATCGAGATCGACTCGGACATGCTGGACCCGGAGTTGCGCGTCGCGCGCCGAATCCCGGAAACGGGCCGTCTGCCGGTCGATGTGCGCCAGATGCCCGTACTCGATCTCACGTTGATTCCCTTCCTCTGGAGGGCCGATCCAGACTCGGCGATCCTCGAACTCACGGCAGGCATGGCTGCCGACCCCCATGGACATGAACTGCTCGCCGCGACCCGTACGTTGCTGCCGGTCGGCGAACTCGACGTGACGGCGCACGACCCCGTGCTCACGTCGAGCAACGATATGTACGACGTCATTCGCGAAACCAATGCTATGCGGGCGATGGAAGCCGGTAGCGGTCACTGGGTGGGCATGATGTCGGGAACGGTCAGCGGTGCGTATGGTCTGGCTTATACGCCGGGTCGCGTCAGCACCGCGGTGCCGCGATCAAGTACCATCGCGCATGAGCTGGGTCACAACATGTACCTGTCGCATGCACCGTGCGAGGGCGGATCCGGGTCGGGGGATCCAGCGTTCCCGTACCGAGACGGGAGGAGCGGGGTCTGGGGCTACGATCACACGCTCCTTCTGCCTATCCTGGAACCCGGCTATAGCGGCGGGAGACTGGTTCCCCCGAGCATCCCGGATCTCATGTCCGGGTGCCCCCACCCCAAGTGGGTCAGCGACTATCATTTCACCAAGGCGCTACGCTTCCGCCTTGCCGACGAGGGGAGCGGCAGCACCCCCGCCGTCGTTGCCGGGTCGCCATCCGCTCTCATGCTGTGGGGGGGTGCGGACTCCACGGGAGTGCCCTTCCTTGAACCCGCGTTCGTGGTCGACGCGCCACAGCTGCTCCCGGATGCCGCTGGCAACTATCGGATCGCCGGAACTGCCGTAGGCGGTGAAACGCTCTTCTCGATCAGCTTCACAATGCCTGACTTGGCGGACGGCAGCGGAGAATCCTCATTCGTGTTCGTCGTGCCGACTCAGGCAGTGTGGCAGGAGTCGCTCGCCGCGATCACACTGACCGGGCCACACGGGAGCGCTGTCCTCAACGGCGAAAGCAACCGCCTCATGGCCATCCTGCGTGATCCAAGCACGGGGCATGTGCGCGGTTTCCTTCGGGACCTGTCGGGGCGTGCTGCGGACGCGGTGGAAGGCGTCGCCGGGCACGGACTGGAAATGCTCTACAGCAGCGGTCTTCCCGATGCCGCCGCTTGGACTCGCCGGCGTCCATCGGGACGCTGAAGAGTGCGGCGCTCACCCGTTGGGTTGCGCCGCCCGCGAGAAGACACGGGGAATGGGCGACCTGGCCGAGAAACCCGCATAAGCGCAGACTTTTCCCGGAGAGGGGTCCAACCGCTCCCGACCAGTCGGCCCTGTGGTGGTTCCTATCCGGCCTCAGGAGAAGAAGCGGCGCAATGACCGGAGGACCTCCTCCAACTTCTCGGTCCCGAGGACACCGATCCGCTTGGCGATGAGCGAGGAGTGCATCGTGAACAGCTTTGTCGCCTTCACCATTGATGGCTTGGGAAGCCCACCTGCCGCGAAGTCCTCGCGCCAGAGCCGCACCGCGTTCGGGTCATCCGTGATTTGAGAGGTCACCGCTGCCAGTACGAGGTCCTCTCCGGCGGCGTTGAAGGAATTCGGGGACAGGACCAGCGCGGGGCGCCTCTTGGATGAACTGAGATCGGTGAAGGGGAAGGAGACGAGAACGATGTCGCCCTGCCTATAGGCCATCGTAGACGGCATCCTCCTCGTTCTCCCAGAACTCGAAGCTACGCTCCGACGCCTTCAACCACGGAACGGCGGCCGCAAGCCGCTTCAACTCACTCTCGGAGAAGACTTCGAATACCTCGCCCGGGGTCGGCTCTTCGACCTCCTGTAGGGGCGCGAACACCCCATCCTTGAATTCGGCCTTGATGCTCATGGTCCATTGACATTATCAGGGAACCGGCGGAGGCGGTAGACCTCCGGCGAGAGCGGGCGCCACCTGGAGCATTTCGCTGTAGGGTGACCGGCCGTCGGCGTCTGTCCCCTTCCCCACCCCCCGGTGAATCGCGCACCCGTGGGTCCGGCAAATGCGACCGATGCCGTTGGGCAGGGGCCCCGTGACCGGCGAGCGCTTCGCGACGAGGTGCTGGACGGCGCGGCGTACGTGACCCGCACGGCGGTGTGAACCCAGCGGGGCCGTGCAGAACCGAACCCCGGATTGCCCGCTACGCTGTGTCTCCACCTATGGTCAAGCGCGCTGGCAGTTGAGGCGGCCCTTCCCAACGCTCCAACCCTGTCATCCAATGCTGGCCGAGTCCGCACACGTAGCCGATGGAACGATCCGAGATCATTCTGCGGGCATGCCGGTGGCAGTATGCCCAACCATACTGAGGGTGTTTTCCGAACCACCCTAGGGCGGCCAGGTCCATGAGTTCCTCAACTTCAAGGTTGCGAACCATGCGCCGCAGTCGCTCGTACGACTCCAACCCGTAGGATCTGACGCTCCCGCTAACGATGCGAAGGCCCGAGTCTCGGTTTCCCGGTAGCGTTTCGATCAAGCGCTCCCATTCCAGCTTGTAGTCTGAATGGGCCCTGGTCAGTTCCTCGACCTTCTCACGGGAGACCAAGGGCGGCGGGTCCCTTTCCGACTCCCGCTTCAAGAGCCACTTGATGTGTTCGTCTCTCTGAAGGCGCAGGTCCGCCAAGTCGGCACTGGTCGGCTCCAATCCATATAGATCGAGAGGCCACAGTGGAAACGGCCAGTGGTGACAAACCGTCCTCGCGTCTTCCGAATCAACGTCCCGGTTCGGGCGTGCCTCGCTCACGCGAACCAATGAGTCGTAGTTCCGCTCCCTTAGCTCTTGACCGGTTGTCTGTGGCTGCGGCTCGAAACCGCGCCAAAGGTCGGCCACTATGGCCAGCCCTTCCGGAGTTGTCACTCCGACGCGGTGCAGCGCGTGAGCGACCACGAGACAGGGTGGTGTGCCAGCTCCGTATTCTCGGTGCAGGTTATCCGGTAGCGGAGATACCCAGCCGTACTCGCCGTGCTCGATGGTGATGTCCTGCACATAGTCCACGTACATTCGGTTCTCTCTCCGGGCCTTGGCGGAGTTCGGGAGGATCCAGCCAACGTCGTTGGGACCATCGAGGTAGTACGGTTGTCGCTCGCGGTGCACGATCCTACTGACCTCGGCAAAGTCCACTGGCCGCCAATCGCAGGAGTCGGCGTAGATCTCTTTGGCAAGATGATTGCCGAAAGCGCCAGCCGTCTTGGACCTCCTGTCTTGGTTGTGGCGTGGGCATCGGACCAGGTCCACCAGAATAAGGACCTTCGCTGATTCCTCCTTAGCGAGGGCACTAATGATGGCGGCTGCACGGTGCTCGTCGATCGCACGGAGACGGACCGCGGTCGACTCCAGACTCTCGGCGTGTTCGATAATGAGCCGGATTCCCTCGGCAACTTCCTCGAATAGCCGATCATCTGGTAGCTGGAGCAGGTCCTTGATCGCTGGTCTCATGTCTGTTCGACTGATGTGAGGATCTGGTTGGGCGTTCGGAAGATAGCGGACTCCCAAGAACATTCCACTTCCGACGCCGTCGCCCCCGCAGCGACGAACTTTAACCCCGCCTCGGGAGGGCTTTCAGATGTCGGCGGATAGGGCAGGAATCGCTCCAAATTCCCGCCATTTGACCCGTTTTTCCCGCCATTTCGGCCAGATCGACCCCGACATGCGCCAACGGCAAGAAGCGCAGATCGTGCAGTCCCAGTTAGACTTACAGGATTCCTTGCGTGCGCCGTGGAAAGGCGCGCCTTCCTTGCGGGTGCGAATCCCGCCCGGCAACTGTCGCTCCAGCCGGTAGCAACCGGAGCGGCTCATGGAGGTAACGACATGGGCTGAAGCACTCTGGGCAGAAGGGCCTCGCACGATATGCGACACCCTAAACGGGCACGAAGCCGGAAACGGCGGAGACGGCCAAGGGGGAAGCTAAGTCGCTAGGAGGCCCAGCGACCACGCGGGCCGAAACGTGAAGTGAACGCTGAGCAGGCCTCGAAACATCAAACGCGGGAGCCGACCCTCCGCAAGAAAGGGGAAGGCCGCCGACTGGCCGGGAAGAGAGCGACGGGGCAACCGGCTGGTTCCCGCCGGGGTAGTGGCGTCGGCACGTGTGGAAGATGGAAAGCGTGGCAACACGGGAAGCCCTGCCGGTGCCGTGCACGCGGCAACCGGGACCCCGCGAGGGGCAGGCCGGGCCGGCAGGGTGGCGGATGGGCCCGTAGTACTGAAGACGCGGGGTAATGCCCGCCGAGGAAAGGGGCCCTGAGTTGGGAACGGCAGGGAACGGAGGCAGGGACATGACCACTGGCGGAAGTCTAACAGGGTCGGCGAGCGTTCGGAAACTCCAGACCGTGCTACATGCGAAAGCGAAGGAAGAACCCGACCGGCGCTTCCACGCCCTTGTCGACAAGGTATGGCGGGAGGACTTCCTGCTGGCGGCATGGGCGATGGTCCGGCGCAACGGCGGAGCGGCCGGAGTCGATGGTGAGACGGTCGCGGATGTCGAGGCGCACGGGGTGAAGTGCTGGGTCGGGGAACTGTCGCGGGAGTTGAGGGAGGGCACCTACAAGCCGAGTCCGGTGCGACAGGTGTTGATCCCGAAGAAGCAGCCGGGGAAGTTCCGTCCCCTGGGCATCCCATGCCTGAGGGACCGGGTTGCACAGACGTCGGCGATGCTGGTGCTTGGGCCGATCTTCGAGGCGGACCTGGAGCCGGAGCAGTACGGATACCGGCCGGAACGAAGCGCCAAGGACGCGGTCAGGCGGGTCCACCGCCTGCTGCACGAGGGCCGCAACGAAGTGGTCGATGCGGACCTCTCCAACTACTTCGGCGAGATACCGCACGCGGAGTTGATGAAGAGTGTTGCACGGCGCGTGAGCGACGGGCGGATGCTCGGACTCGTCAAGGCGTGGCTGGAGATGCCGGTGGTCGAGGAAGACGGGGAGGGCGGCAGCCGCCGCACGAACCGGGCGCGGAAGGAACGAAAAGGGACCCCGCAAGGGGCTCCGATCTCGCCGCTGTTGAGCAACATCTACATGCGGCGGTTCATCCTTGGCTGGAAACAGCGGGGCTACGCCCAGCGCTTCGGCGCGGAGATCGTGAACTATGCGGACGACTTTTGTGTGCTCGGCAAGGCCCCGGCGGCGGAGATGCTGGCGGTGGTCCTCCGGCTCATGGAACGACTGAAGCTACCGGTCAACGTGCAGAAGACCCGATGCCTCCGATGCCCCGGGGAACCCATCGAGTTCCTTGGGTACCGCATCGGCTGGAACTATCGCCCAAAGGACGGGAGCCGGTACATCGGGACCCGGCCCAGCAAGGCGAGCGTTCAAAGCATACGCCGCAAGATCAGGGCGCAAACGGAGCCACGGTACGAGGGCTGGCCAGCGGAGGAGGTCGTAGGGCGCCTCAACCGGATGATGTCCGGATGGGCAAACTACTTCACACTCGGCCAGGTCAATCCGGCCTACGCGGCTGTGGATGCGTACGCGGCCCTGCGGCTGCGACAGTGGTTCTGCCGGAAGCACAAAGTGAAATCAGGAAAATACGTGCGATTTTCCCACCGATGGCTGTGGGAGGAATGCGGCCTCACGCGCCTTGTGCTGACGATACGACACCTTCCGTGGGCGAAGGCATGATCCCGACTGAGAGCCGGATGCGGGAGATCCGCACGTCCGGTTCGACGAGCAGGGGCTGGAAACGGACCTATGGGAGACGAACTATGCACCGACGCGAAAGCGTGCGGAGGACGCCGCGTACCCCTAAGGGCACCGCGCCAGCCCCTGACTCTACCGTGATTCGCGTCCCCGTTGCGTCGCCTCCTAAGCAGTAGGCCCCAGGTTCGAGTCCTGGCGGGGACGTTTGCGCCGCCGTCCGCTTCGATCGAGCACGATGACGGCCACCATGCCGAGTGCGAACAGCAGCGCTACGGAGAGAATTGCCGGGTCGCCCGCGTCCGGCCACGTTGCCACTTCCCTGCCTTCGGCCGTGTAGTCGGTGAATGGCCACAGCTTGCGCAGCGATCCGACCATGAGGCCGGTCAGCACGGCGAGGGTGCCGTCGCGCCAACGGGTCAGCAGCCATTTGACCACGCGGACGAAGGTCAGGAGCCCGATGACCAGCGCGGCGACGAAGATCGCGACCACGAGCGCCGACCCTGGATCCCGGTAGGTGATGACCTGGGACAGGGAATGGAAGACGAAGTGGTAGAGCCCCAGCAGCAGGAGCACGAACGCGCCTGAGACGCCTGGCAGCACCAGCGCCGAGATGGCGAGGACGCCTCCCAGAAACACATAGGCGAGCGCGGGGTTGCGGCCGCCCGTGAGCGGCGTCGACTGGGTAACACCGGCGATGGCAACCGGTGCCTGGCCGATCTCCAGTGCTCCGGCGGGCACGTTCCCGACGCTCCCGGCCATTCTGGCGACAACCTCCGCCTCGACGCTGGTCGCGCCCGCAGGTGCCGCCAGCGAGGTGGCCAGCCCGTATGCGATGTCGCTGCGAGCCCCACCGCCCGGAGCCAGCAACGTCAGGTTCTGCGGGGTAAGCCGCACCTCCGCCGTGACCGGGGCGGCAAGCTCCAGTGTGATCACCCCCCGGGCGTGGCCGCCGGTCGGCTCTGGCAGGCCGACGAACCACGCGGTGACGATGCAGGCGATCAGCGACAGGGTCCAACGCGACGGGCTGCGACGTTCGAGTTCGCGCCAGGGCACGACCACCGAGGCCAGCACGAGCCCCAGGAAGAAGCCCCGCATCTGCGCGGGATAGAGGCCGAGCAGAGGAGGAAGCACCTGGGCACCGACAGCGAAGGCGGGGAGAATGCCGGCGGCCAGCGAAGCCAGAAACAGCACCCGGCCCGCGTCGTAGCCCGCGGGACTGGCGGGTAGTCGGGACGGATCCCTCGACCCTGCCGCCACGAGCGACCAGAAAGACCGGCCGCGGGCCCGGCGAAGCATCGCGGTGCCCAGCCCCCCGATTGCGTCGATCAGCCGCGAGTAGATTCCCAGAACGAGGGCGATGGTCCCGCCGGAAACGCCCGGAACCGCGTCGGCGGCGCCCATGCAGAGACCGCGCAGTGCGTTGGCCAGCCAATGCCTCATCCGCGGGGCGCCGTCACAGGCTCAGATTCCAACCGCGCACCTCGTCCAGCCGATTGTAGCTGGTCAGATCGAGGTGGAGGGGCGTGACCGAGATGTAGCCGTCCTCGATGGCCCGGTAATCGCAGTCCGGCCCGCCGTTCCAGTTGGCGACCCCGCCGCCGATCCAGTAGTACTCCCGCCCGGAGGGATCGGGCGCGCGCGTGATCGCGTCGCTGTAGCGCCGCCGCCCGAGGTTGGTGACTCGCACGCCCCGCACTTCGTCCGGCGCGAGGGGCGGGAGGTTGATGTTGAGGAACTCGCGGCTCGGGATGCCCCGGGCGACGATCTGCCGCAGGAGGCCGCTCACCACTGGCTGCCAGCCCTCGAGCTCTTCGATGCTGCGCCCCACATAAGAGAACGCCACCGCGGGGACGCCCAGCATGGTGGCTTCCATCGCCGCCGCGACGGTCCCGGAGTAGAGGACGTCCTCCCCCATGTTGGGTCCATAGTTGATTCCCGACACGCAGAGGTCGGGCGGCGACGTCAGCAGGTCGCCGACGGCCAGAATAACGCAGTCGGTCGGAGTCCCGTCCACGATGGTGGTGCCGTCGTGCGTCTTCCGCATGCGCAGCGGGCGGTGGAGCGTCAGCGCGTTGCTCGAGGCGCTCTGTTCGCGGTCCGGGGCGACGATGTCGACCGAACCGATCTCATGGGCGGCTTCCGCCAGGATGCGGATCCCCGGCGACAGATAGCCGTCGTCGTTTGTGCAGAGGATGCGCACTAGACTACGAACCCTGTTCCCCGGGTGAAGGAAGGGTCAGCTCCTCGCGCAGGGCAAGCAGCCCATCGCGGATCGACGCCAGGAGCGCGGGCTCGGCCGTGAGCCTGCGCATCTCGATGAGCTGTCCGCCTTCGCGCATCTTGCGCAGCTCCTTCTTCGCCCCCGCGATGGTGAACCGTTTCTCGTAGAGCAGGTGCTTGACCAGAAGGACCGTCTCGATCTCCTTCATCCGATACACGCGGCTGCCCCCGCGCTTGGTCGGCGACAGGATGTCGAACTGCGTCTCCCAGTAGCGCAGCACATGTGGTTTCAGTCCCGCAAGCTCACTCACCTCGCCGATCGAGTAGTAGGTTCTCTTGACGATCGGTTCCACCTCTCTCACCTCTCTTCTCCCGCGCGAAGCATGTCCGGGATTTCGGGCTTGGGTTCTCTGGTCATCAGGCGGTGCAGCGCCACCATGGGATCGACGCCGTCGGCTATAATGTGATGTACTTCCGTGGACACCGGCATTTCGACACCGGTCCGCAGCGCCAGTCTGTGCACGGCACGCACGGTGGCTACCCCTTCGGCAACCGTCCGCGCCCCCCCCATGATCTCCTGCATGCTCTCCCCCCGTCCGAGACGGAGGCCCACGGTGCGATTGCGGCTCAGGCCACCCGTGCAGGTGAGCACGAGGTCACCCATTCCGGCGAGCCCGGCGAAGGTCGAGGGCTGCGCCCCCTGCGCGACTCCCAGGCGGGTGATCTCGGCCAGGCCGCGCGTCATCAGCGCGGCGATCGTGTTGTGACCCAGCTCCAGGCCGGCAGCCACTCCGGCGGCCACTGCGATGACGTTCTTGAGGGCGCCGCCGAGCTCCACTCCCACGACATCGGAGTTGGTGTAGACGCGGAACCGATCCGTCTGGAAGAGTGTCTGCACACGAAGACGAGCGCCCTCGTCCCGGCTGGCAACCACGACGGCCGTCGGAGCGCCGGCCACCACTTCCCGGGCGAAGCTCGGGCCCGACAGCACGCAGAGGCGATGGGCCTGTTCGGGAGGGAGAACTTCGGCGAAGATCTCGTCCATGCGGCGCAGGGTCGGCACTTCGATCCCCTTCGAAGCGGTCACAACAGTCGCGGCGGCCGGGATATGAGGAGCCGCCTCGGCAAGTACCGCCGCCGAGTACTGCACCGGGCAACCCCAGACCACGAACTGCGCGCCCGCCAGCGCGTCCGGCAACGAGTTGGTCACCGAGAGTCGCTGCCGGTCGAGGCTGGCGCCCTCCAGATACAGGATGTTCTCGCCCCGAGCCGCGAAGGATTCCGCCACCTCCGGCTCACGGGCCCAGAGGCGGACGCGATTGCCGGACTGCGCGAGCAGATTGGCGAGCGCGGTTCCCCAGGCGCCGGCACCGATCACGGCCACCTGCGCGGGCGCCGTCCCCGGCGAGGCTCGGGCGGCCCTATCCACGCACTGCTCGGGCCGAGGGCGTCACTCGTCCCGGCCGCCCGACTTGTGCACTTCGTCGATGGTGGGTTCCTCCCCCGCCAGCAGTCTGCGGATATTGGAACGGTGCGCCCACACCACGAAGCCCGCCATGAGCACGAGGAAGGTCATGAGCGGCGCATCCAGGTCCATTGCGAAGAAGGCCGCCACCGGCACCAACACCGCGGCGGCGATGGAGGCTACCGACACCTTGCGTGAAATCAGGAGAACCACGAGCCACGTCCCCGCCCCGAACGCGGCCGCGAGCGGAGCGACGGCGATCAGCACGCCTACGCTGGTGGCGACGCCCTTCCCCCCCCTGAATCGCACCCAGAGGGAGAAGACGTGCCCGATGATGGCGGCGCCCCCGTACACGACGCTCCACCAGGACGCGGTGTGATCGTCGATCATCGGGAACCAGAATGCCGGCGCGAAGCCCTTGAATACGTCGAAAAGGCCGACCGGAATGGCGGCGTGCCATCCGATCACGCGCTGCACATTGGTCGCTCCCAGATTGCAGCTGCCAAGCGTGCGCAGATCCTTGCCGAAGATGAAGAGCCCGGTCCAGTGGGCCGTCGGAATCGCGCCCAGCGCGTACGCCGCCAGAACCAGCAGCACTGTGGTCGTCATATGGGATGCTCCTCCGGGTCCGATACGACTTTACCACCGCCGACTGTCGGAATCCAGAGTTGCCCGCGGGCCCGCCGGCCGGATCAGGCGCCGCTCTTTCGCAGTCTGACCCGCAGGGGGACTCCGTCGAAGTTCCGGATCTTACGCAGCGAATTGACGATGTACCTGCGGTAGTGAACGGGGATTCCGTCGGGGAGGTTGGAAAACAGGATGAAGGTCGGGGGGCGGGTGTCTGCCTGCGTGGCGTACTTGATCTTCACGGGGCGGCCTCGCGCGTGCGGTGGCGGGCGGCGCCGGACGATGGTCTCCACCGCTTCATTGACCTCGTGGGTGGCGATCCGTTGCCTGCGACGGCTCGCGACCTCCAGGATGAGGTCGAGCGTCTTCCGCGCGCGCAGCCCGGTCAGCGCCGATGCAAAGAGGAACGGGACATGCCCGAGGAAGGGCGCCCGCGCTGCCGCGTCCCGCTCGAAGGCCTCGGCGGTGCCCGTTTCCTTCTCCACCAGGTCCCACTTGTTGCACATCATGATCACCCCGCACCCCGCTTCCCAGCCCGCCTCGGCCACCTTGACGTCCTGCACGTGCAGCCCTTCGGATGCGTCGACGAGCACCAGGCACACGTCCGCCTCCCGGACCACCCGCTCGGTTCGGAGCGTACTGTAGTACTCCACCGAGTCCCTGATCCGGGCGTGTCGGCGCAGCCCCGCGGTGTCCACGAAGGTGAGATCGAGGCCGTGGTACTTCATGGTCAGGTCAACGGGATCGCGGGTGGTGCCGGGCTCATCGCTCACCACGACGCGGTCCTCGCCGAACAGGCGGTTGACCAGGGTCGACTTGCCGGCGTTCGGCTTCCCGATCACGGCGACCCGGATGTCGTCCGCGCGCACCTCGTCGTCCTCGTCGGGGACGAGCTGCAGCATTGCGTCGAAGAGGTCGCCGAAGCCCCTGCCCGAAATGGCGCTCACCGGGTGGGGCTCACCCATCCCCAGCTCCCAGAAGTCGAGGTGGGTGTCCTCGATGGGGAGATTGTCGACCTTGTTCACGGTGAGGAGCACGGGTCGGGCGCTCCGCCGCAGCACTTCGGCCAGTTTCTGGTCGAGGGGATGCACGCCGGTCTTCGAATCCACCAGGAAGATCACGATGTCGGACTCCTTCACGGCGGTCATGGCCTGGTCGCGGATAAGCCGGTCGATCGTGCGATCAGACCCTTCCACGACCCCGCCCGTATCGACGACGAAGAAGTGGCGGCCCGTCCACTCGGCGCGCGCGAAGTTGCGGTCGCGCGTTACGCCGGGCGTGTCGTCCACGATGGCTACGCGACGCCCGATCGCCCGGTTGAAAAAGGTGGACTTGCCGACATTCGGCCGACCCACTACCGCCACGACCGGGAGGCTCACGGGAGCCGCGTTCCGAGGCCGCCGTTGCCGCGCGGGGTGCGAGCCGGCTCGGGCAGCAGCGTCTCCACGAGGTCGTGTCCGGCGCGAACCCGGGCTGGCACCAGGACCCGGGTCACTTCGCCGAGCGGCATGCCGTCGATGAAGACCTCATCGTCGTTGAGGGCGGTTGCGGGGAGAAGCACCAGGTCGCCGGGGCGGGCGCCACCGACGCTGTCGGCGATGTCGCGCCCGGAGAGAAGCCCGGCTATCGTAACCGACGGACCGAAGTACCGGTTCTCCACCGGGATCACCTCTACGGCGCACTCCATGCGGCCTGCGATCTCGGGCGCGAACCCCTCCAGAAACGGCGTCATCGAACGGCCCGTAACGATGCGCACCCGGTCGACGTCGGCGTGCGGAACAAGCTGTCCCTTCCCCGCCTCGAAATCGTCGATCAGCGTGCGCAGCGCGCCGACGCCGTTCTCGCGCAGCGGCCAGTCGTCATAGTAGTCGGCCCCGGGGACATCGCGTCCGGCGATGAGAAACATTTCATCGGCGGCGTAGCACCAGTGCCGCCCGCGCTCCCGGACTGCCCGGGCGCGAATGCCCCGGGTCTGCCGGATGACCAGATCGGCTTCATCTGCCCTCAGCAGCCTCACGGGACGGCCGAGGTTGTAACGGGTCAGCCCCACCGGCACCACGGACAACGACAGGACGCCCGTCCCAAGCTCGTAGAGTTCCCGTATCGTGCGGTCCAGCTCCGGTCCGTCGTTCCATTCGGGACACAGCACGACCTGCGTGTGCACCTCGAGGCCGGCATCGAGCAGCGTGGCCAGCTGTTCGAGGATCAGACCTGCCCGGTCGTTCTTCAGCAGCCGGACGCGCAATTCCGGATTCGTCGCGTGTACGCTGACGTACAGGGGTGAAATGCGCTGGTCGACGAGCCTCTGGATCCCCCTGGGCCCGAGGTTGGTGAGCGTGACATAGCTGCCGTAGGTGAACGACAGGCGAAAGTCGTCGTCCCTCAGCCAGAGCGGATCACGGGCGTCCGGCGGATTGCCGTCGATGAAGCAGAAGACGCACTCGTTTGCGCACTCGCGGATCGTGTCGCGTTCGGGTACGATCCCCAGACTCTCGGACGGATCCCGGGATACCTCGCACACGACCCTTGTCCCGTCGGGATCGACGGTCTCGAGGTCGAACTCTTCCTCAGCCGTCAGGAAGTGAAAGTCGATGCTGTCCCGAACCCGGGCCCCGTTCACCCGCAGGATGCGCGTCCCGATGCGCAACTCGAGGGCCTCGGCGATCGACCCGGCCCCGATTTCTCCTATTCGCACCACTATCCAGCGCCTCCCATGAAACGGCCGGGAAGCGAATAGCCCCTCCCGAAACCGGTGCGCGGCCCGCCGGCTACGTCAGCGGTTCCGGGCGAGCATCTCCTGAAAGCGGATGTGGTCGCGAACCGGCTCCCAGGTGTAGCGGGTGGACAGGCTGTTAACGGTGACCAGCGTAGAGCTTGCGATCAACGGCTCGAGCAACTCGACCGCGGCCTCGACATTTCCGAGTTCCGCGTACGTCTGCGCCCATCTCCGTTGCACCCCGGGCCGCTCGTCATCGCTGACCGGCATCGACTTCGCCTTTTCGAGCGCCGCCATTGCGTCCGCCGTCCTCCCGGCACGAGCGAGATTCCTGGCGTACTGTCCCTGCCAGTTCGCCTGGGCGTCGGGGTTGGAGAACTCGAGCGGATTCCGATCCCACGCAGCGACCAGCTCACCCCACAGCGTCCGTGATTCATGCTGCCGTCCCGCGACCCGGTGCACCCAGGCCTTCTCCGCCAGGCACGAGCACCGGTAGTCCGGGTCAGGATGGTCTTCCCGGAAACCCAGGATCATCTCGTCGTACTCGCCGCCGGTCAGCAGCGACGGGAAGTTGTTGGTAATCGAAGCGACCTGCTGAGGCGCCAGGCGAATGCGCTGCAGGGATGATCGCAACGCTCGCTGCATTCCGTTGACGCCCTCGCCGGCGGCCAGGGCATTGAAGATCATTTCGGTGACCCAGGCATTGCTGACCTGGTCGAGCGCCAGGGTGGCCCTTTCGAGAAGATCGTCGGCCTGGCTGAAGTTCCCAAGCAGGCGCGCGGCCGAGGACGCCTGGAGCAACACATCGAAATCCGCGGACATTTCGGCGGCGGCAATGCGGCGCTCAAGTTCTTCGGTGGGAGTTTGCCCCGCGACCGGCAACGCCGCGGTCAGGCACAGCAGGACGAGCAAGGAATTGATACGTCGCATGGCTACCTCCCATGGGTTGAAATGAAAATGGCCCCTGTGACAGGAAACTACTTTGGGGATCCCCATAAAGCCAATACCGCGACCGGAGGCGAGAAGATCCCGCCCGGTTGGCGGGGCGTTGCCTCGAAGGCCCTCAAAGAGCGGGAGACGGGACTCGAACCCGCGACCCTCAGCTTGGGAAGCTGATGCTCTACCAACTGAGCTACTCCCGCGGACGCGCTTGTGCGCGGACGCGTTGCCGCGCCGACCGGCTAGTTGGGGCTGACCACCTCGTAGTAGTAGCCCAGCACTTCTTCATTGCTGGAGAAGTCGGCCTGGAAGGGCTGTGAAACGTCGGCCTCCGGAGCAGTGACCCTGATATCCGTCGTTCCGATCTCCGCGCCGTCGAGTCCGCTGAAGTGAACTCGAATGGTGACGGTCGTCCCCGGTTCCAGTGTGTTGTTCACCAGTTCGCCGGTGACCGTCGCCCCACCGCTGCGGGGCTGAAGCTGGCTGTAGGCCAATTGGAAGCTGAGGTCTTCCCGGGTCTGGAGGATCCTGACGGCCTCCTGTTCCTGCTCCGTACGGACCAGAGCCTGGCCCAGAATGGTGTAACTGTCGGGGTTGTAACCGTCCAGCTCGAGCAGCTGCTGGGCGACGGGCACCAGTTCCTCCCAGGCTTCTCCTTCGAAGAGTGACTGGGCGAGGTTGAACAGCGCGTCACGGTTTTCGGGGGCGATGGCGAGGATCTCGCGGAAGGCCTCGGCGGCCCGATCGAATACCTGAGCCTGGTACAGCCCGACACCGATGTTGAAGTAGTCGCGAGTCCCGAGTCCCTCGGCCTCCAGGAGGTTGTCGTAGATCGCCTGGGCCGAATCGGCCTGCCCCGACTGGGTAAGCACCGACGCCAGATTGGCGAGAGCCGACATGTCACCGGGGTTGCTCGCGAGATAGGTCTCGTAGGCTGCCGCGGACTCGTCGTAGCGTTCGGCGTCGCTCAGGAGGCTGGCCAGATTGAAGGTGACGCTCTGTTCGCGCTCCCGCCAATTGGCGGCCGTGGCGCTGTCAGCGGTCTCCATGGCAGGCCCACGAATGACATCCAACGCCGCACCGTAGGCGTCGATGGCGTCGTCCGACCTCCCCGCGTTGTTGTAGGTCACGCCAAGATTGATCAGTGCCTCGGGACGCTGACCATTGAAGATCACCTCGGCCATCTCGAGCAGCCGGATTCCTTCGTCGTTGTCGCCAGAGTCGAGCGGCCCGATCGCCTCGTTGAACAGGTTGATCCAGGCGGATTCCCGCTCGACCCTGATCTCCTCGTCGTACCCGGGATACCGGTCGAGCGCCATGGCGAAGAGGGTGTCGGCCGCGGCGAAGTCTGACAGGCCGACCTGGGCCCGGGCGGCCAGGAAATACCCTCGCGCGTTCGCCGAGTCATCCACGATGGAGTTCATTGCGGCGTCGAGCGCCTGCTCGTATCGCTCCACCATGCCGAGACTCGCCGCCTGGGTCAGAAACAGCTCGGCGCTTCTGGTGAATTCGTTGTCTCCCGGTGCACCGTCCCCTCCGCCACCACCACCCCCGGACGCACAACCGGAAAGGACGAGGGCACCCGCGGTCGCCAATGTGACTCCGAGCCTGGACATGATCACAACATTCCTCCTATGGGTCGTTTTGCCCACGCTCCGGCCGACGCGCGGGGAAGCAAGGCAATATCAGGTCAGGAATTATACTCGTTCTGCCCAAGGCGGGTCAAAGGCTGGATCCCCTGCCGAGGTAGTGGAGGATCTTGACTCCCATGCCTTCGCTGAAGCCGGGTATCCGACCGATTTCGGCGGCGGATGCTTCCTTGACGCCACGGAGCGACCCGAAGCGCGAAAGCAGCGCCTGCTGCCGCCTGGGTCCGATTCCCGGGACGTCGCCGAGGTCGGAGCGAACGGTGCGCCGCGACCTGAGCTTGCGGTTGTAGCGAACCGCGAAACGATGTGCCTCGTCGCGGACCCGTTGGAGAAGGTGGAGCGAGCGGGCGGTCCTCGGGATGCGAACGCCCCGTCTGCGGCCGGGCAGAAAGACGGTCTCGTCCCTCTTGGCGAGCGCGGCCACGGCGAGGTCGCCGAGTCCAATCGCTTCCAGCGCGCGCGTGGCCGCTGCCAGCTGCCCCTTGCCGCCGTCGACCACAACCAGATCGGGGAGCGGATCGTCCCCGGCGCGGTCGGGCTCGAAGTATCGCGTGACCGCTTCGGCCATGGAGCGGTAGTCGTCGTTGCCCCAGTCGCCTCGAATACGCATGTGGCGGTAGCCGGACTTCTTCGGCTCCCCGTTCAGGAAGACCACCGCGCTGGCCACTGTTTCGGCGCCCTGCGTGTGGGATACGTCGAAGCAGACGATGAGCCGTGGCACGATCTTGAGTTCGAGGAAATCCTGCAATTCATAGAGCGCGTCGTCCGTCCGCGGTTGCAGTGCCGCTCCCTTGCGGGCTCGCTCGTCCAGCACGTGGCGGGCGTTCGCTACCGCCAGTTCGATCAGCCGGACCTTGGCGCCCCGCTTCGGGATCCGCAGAGACACTTTCCTTCCGGCCCGGTCGGTCAGCACTTGCTGGAGGATTTCACGATCCGGAAAGTCGGTGGGCAGCAGAACCTCGAACGGGAGTTGCTCGACCACGCTCGATCCGCCCGACAGGTAGGCGTGAGCCACGGATCGCGAGAGCAGCCCCCCGTCCGATTCGTCCCCGATCTCGGACATGGTGTGGGAGTCGCGCCCGATCAGGACGCCGCCCCGGACCCGGAGGGTGGATGAGACGGCCACGGACCCGTCCCGGGCCAGACCCACGATGTCCTGATCGCCGCCGCCGACCGTCTGGACGCGCTGTTGACGGGCAATCCCGTCAAGTCCGGTCAGCACGTCTCGGAAATGTGCAGCCCTTTCAAAATCCATGATTGCAGATGCTTTACGCATCTCATCCTCAACTTCTACCTGAACCGTTGCAACGTCACCTGACAGGATGCGGACGACCTCGTCGACCCTGCCGCGATAGTCTTCGCGGGACTGAAGCCTGACACAGGGCGCACCGCACCTGCCGATGTGATGGTCCAGACACGGACGCGCGGGCGCTTCACGGAGCAGGTCGTAGCGGCAGGACCGAATCCCGTGGTTGCGCTTCACGACATCGAGCGCGCGGCGGACCCTGCCAACCGAGGTGAACGGCCCGAAATACCGGGACCCGTCCCTGCGCAGGCGCCGGGTGACAAAGACCCGCGGGAACGGCTCTCCGACGGTGACCTTGATGTAGGGGTACTTCTTGTCGTCCTTGAGCTGGATGTTGAAGCGGGGCTTGTGCTCCTTGATGAGGTTGGCCTCGAGGATGAGCGCTTCCGCTTCCGATCCGACCACCAGGGTCTCCACGTCCGCGGCCAGCCGCACCAGTTCCCGCGTCTTGACGGTCGCGTCCTTCGCCGGGGAGAGGTATGAGCGCACCCGGTGGCGGAGCGACTTCGCCTTGCCGACGTAGAGGATCTCGCCTCTCGGGTCCCTGAACATGTACACGCCGGGATCGGTCGGCAGCCTGGACATGGCTGTCGCACGGAAGGGGATCCCGGTCGTCATGCGACCCCGGCCGGGCGGCGTCGGCACGGATCGGTCCGGTTCACCGTCACTCTCCCTTGTCGCGGGTGTCCCTCGCCCCGCCGTGCCCGAGGACTCGGGTCAGCAGCGTACGCATCCGCACCGGCGACACGCCCATCGCCTCCGTCACGACCAGGTAGGTCACGCCGAATGGGAGCAGAGTCGCCGCCGCCGACAGCAGCGGGTGGACGGGTGGCAGGAGGACCGAGGGGACCAGCCCAACCACGGAAGCCACGGCCGCAGCGAGCAGGTAGCGACGCAGCCGACCGCGTCCGAACGTCAACCCCGGGAGCCGGTCCCGCAGCCTGGCGGTGAGCAAACAGAGCTCCAGCCAGGCCCCGGCGGTCGCGCCCATGGCCAGCCCCGCGGCGCCCATCGCGAACCCGCCGGCGGTCAGTCGGTCGAGCGGGTACATGAGCGCGAAGCCGATCCCCGCCGACACCGCAATCCTCGTGTAGGCGATCCGGGCCGGCGTCCTGGTGTCGCCCAGGGCAAAGAATGTGGAGGATAGTACGCGGGACATCCCCGAAGCGGGCAGTCCCAGCGCATAGGCGCCCAGCACCAGTCCGACTGCAGTGGCGTCTCCCGCACCGAACTGGCCGCTCGGCAGGATTCGCAGAAAGGCGGTCACCTCGTCACCGAAGACGACGTAGCCCGCCGCGGAGGGGATCAGCCAGAAGAGCACCTTGCGCACCGCCGCCCCTGCCCTCTCCCGCACCGCCTCTTCGCCGGTCAACGTGTCGCGTGACAGCTCGGGGAGTTCGGCGGCCGCGATCGAGATGCCGAAGAGCGAAATCGGCAGCACGTACAGCGTCTGGGCGTAGCCCATGATGCTCACTGCCCCCTGGGCGAGCAGCGAGGCCAGGGCAACGTCGAGGAGCGCGCTCAGATTCACCGCGCCGCGGGCGGTGGCCACCGGCACGAAGTTCCTCACCACCGTGCCCACATGTGCGACCCGCCGGCCGAGCGACGGAACCACATGCTTCAGGTGGCGAGCGGCGAACGGCAGCTGAAACAGCAGTTGCAGCGCTCCGCCCGCCAGTGCGCCCCAGGCCATGGCAAGCAGGAGCTCGACGCCCATCAGGCCCCAGCTCGCGGCCCCGACCACCGCGGTGATGATCGCGACGTTCCAGAGGGCCGGCGCCACATAGGCTACGAAGAATCGGCCGTGGCTGTTGAGAATCCCCAGCGCCCACGCCGACACGACCAGTACCGCCGTCATGGGAAAGAGGATCGGCAGCAGCGAAATCAGGATGTCGGCCCTTTCGTCGACGGCAAAGCCGACGGTGATGACGCGTGCCAGGAAGGGTGCACCCCAGACGCCTGCTGCTGCAATGACCCCGGCAACGACCGCCAGCAGCCCGAGGACCGCCCCCGCGACGCGAGCGGCCTCCCGCTCCCGCCCTTCTTCCAGAAGCCGGGCGTAGACCGGAATGAACGACGCGCTCAGGCTGCCTTCGCCGAGCAGGTTCTGCAGGACGTTGGGGATGCGCAGGCCGGCCCTCCATGCGTCCGCCAGGACCCCGTTGCCGAAGTAGTGGGCGAAGACGCTCTCTCTTACCAGCCCGAGCATGCGGCTGATGAAGATTCCCGCTGCTACCCTGGAGGCGGCCAAGGGTGTCCCGGGTCAGGGATCAGACGGGTCGCCGGGGGGCAGCGAGGCGCCCTCGGACCGGCGGTCGAGCAGTTTCTGGATGAACTGGTTCTCTTCCTCGATTCGCTCGACATCCCGGGCCAGCCGCTCCAGTTCGCCTTCCAGGTACAGAAGCCGCTCCTGCGCCGGGTCGTTGCCTGCTCGCCGCTGCCCGCGCTCGAGGCGCTTGGCCAGCGCCTTGCCGACATCCGAATCGAGGAAGATCGCCAGAATCGGGATGAGCAGAATCAGGACGAAGATCGAAGCAAACATGGGACTATCCTACGTCCTCCCGGAATCGGGTTCCAGCCGCCAGCTCATCCAGCGCCATCGTAACGAAGTTGCTTCCGTAGCGCATCAGGTACTGCAGCGGACCCAGAACGCGGTCCTGAGGCTTGTCTGCCGGCCAGAGGTGGGTGCGCGCCTTCCCTACCTGATTCCATGTCGTTTCGTTTCTGCGTTTCACGGCCCGGACAACCTTTTTCTCCAGAGCGCCAAGAGCGGCGAGTCCGGAATTGCGCGCCTTCGCGACCGCTCCCTTCAACACCGGGTCGATCGCGGTCGAGACCTTGAGGGCCGTTGCCGCCCGAGACTCGATCGCCCCGCGCCAATCCGCCAGCGCATCGCTCAGATCCTCGGGAAGCTGGTCAAGCGCAAAGCGACTCAGAAGACCGCTGCCTTCTCGCAGTGCATCCACGTCCAAGCCATACTTCCTCATTGCCCGCTCCACCTTCGACTCCACAACCAGGAGCGACGCGCGGGGAACGACCACGGGCATTCCGACCTCGTGCCGTCTGAAGAGTCCGGAAAGCTGGGCGAAATAGGCGAGCTCTCCCGGCCCCCCGACGTAGGCGAGAGTAGGGAAGATGAAGCTCTCGACGACGGGCCTGAGAAGCACGTTGGGCGAGACCGCCCGCGGGTCGGCGTCGATCAGCCCGAGGATATCGCTGCGCGAAATCGCTCTTCCCGAAGCCCTGAGGCTGAGTGCGCCGCCCCGATGCCGCAATCGGTCACGTCCCTCCGCCGACTCCACGAAGAGGTTGACGGCGCCGGCGTCGAAGTCGACCTGGAGGGGATAGCCGCTCTGGATCAATGCATCGCAGGCCTCCCTCACCGCCGCCTCCGACGCGGACGGATCCTCCGCCTCCCTTCTCAGGACAGGCCGCGAGGCTTCCTTGAGCGCCGGGCCGGCGGCGTCCACGAGCCCCACCGGCGTGTCCTTCAACAGCTCGGCCAGGAAATCCGAAAACGCGGACGCCATGGAGGCGGAGGGGCGAAAGGCATCGCGGACAAGCTCCATGCACGGTCCGTGGAACTGACTCGGCGCGAAGCACCCCCCGAGCTCTTCCACGATTCTTCCAATGCCCTCACCCAGTCGCGTTCGGCCAAGTGAGCGCCGGGCCCGCGCATTGCCGGAATCCAGGGCGAGCGAGCGCAACCGGTCGGCCTGGTCGATCACATTGGCACGGTTGGCTTCGTCCCAGTCGTGGTCCTCCGACGCAACCCAGAACAGCGGCATGACCGGGCGGCCCAGTCCGGCCGACAGGGTGCGGGCCAGCTGCACTGCCGTCAGCGCCTTGTAGAGGCTGTAGAGTGCCCCGCCGAACAATCCCGGCTGTTGGCCCGTAGTGACGAAGTATCCCCCGCCGCTGGCCATGTCTCGCAGCGCCTCCTCGGCAACGGGGCCGGCGGGCCTGATCATGGGAACCGCCCTGGCGATGGAGTCCGGCCCGGTCGCTCCCTCGAGCTCCTCCGCCTTGCGGCGATAGGTCTCCATCCGGAATGGCGGGCCGCGATAGAACGCGGCGGCCCGATCGACCCCTTCCAGGTAGTCGTGCACCAATCGCGATCCGCCGATCGGTCTCGGGAGGAAGTGCATCAGGCCGCTGCTTCTGCAAGGACGATGAAGCGTGAGGAGAGGCGGGAGAAAGGCCTCCGGTCATACCCCCCGAATCGGGGCCCCGCCGACAGTCCCGCACTCTCCAGCATCCGCGTGAGTTCATCCGGCTCATACAGGCGCACCCGCTCGACGAACTCCCGGTGCGGCGCACCGTCCCGGGCTCCGATGGCGATCCTCTTTTCCACTATCCGTCCGCCCTGCACCAGTCGCCGTTCCTGGACCACCTCCACGTCGCCCACCCTCCGGCGGTCCCTATCGCGCAGATTGGTGACGACCTGATCGGCGTTGAGGAAATCGAGAAGGAATCGTCCACCGGGACGCAGTACCCTGCGTACCTCGCGCAGAACTCGCGCGTCGTCTTCCTCGTCGTCAAAGTAGCCGAAGGACGTAAAGTAGGAGGTGACGATGTCGAATCCCGACGCCCGAAAGGGGAGCCGTCGCATGTCGCCGCGCACCAGCACGGGTCTCGGCACGGCCGACCGGGCCGCCTTCAGCATCGGCATCGACAGGTCGAGACCGGTCGCGTGATACCCCAGCCTGCACAGCTCAACGAGGTGGCGCCCCGCTCCGCAGCCGAGGTCGAGGACGCGGTCCCCGGGCACCGGTCCGGTGGTTCGATGCAGAAGCTCGACGGCCTCCCGCGCCTCGGCGCGGTCCCGGTGCGGGTACAGCGCGAGATACTCGTCCCCGAACCACTTCCGGAACCAGGCGGTCCTATGCTCTTTCACAGGCTTCACCGGCGGCCTCTGTTCACTCGCTTCCACAGCCCACTCGACTTCACGGCTCAATCGCGGCCCTTGTGATAGGGCTCGTGCCTGAGGATCGTCCCCGCCCGGTACAGCTGCTCCGTCATGACCAGGCGAGCCAGGTCGTGAGGAAGCGTGAAGGGCGACAGGGACAAGGAAAGATCACACTCCTCCAGGAGTTTTGCATCGAGTCCGAACGCGCCCCCGATGATGAAGTGAGCGCCCCGCTGCGGCCCGCTGGAGAGCCGCTCCAGCCAGCCGGCCAGTTCGAGCGAGGAAAAAAGGCGTCCCGCGCGGGTCAGTGCGACCCGGAGATGCCCTGGCTGCAGGCGTGCCCGAATGCTGTCGGCTTCGCGGCGGCGAATCTCGGTGCTGCCCCCGCCCCGGGCCTGTGCGACCTCGATCGACACGAAGCGCCAGTAGTGTGACGCGCGCCGCTCGTAGTCCTCTATTGCGGCTGCGAGCGCACGCGCCTTTCCCACCGCTACGATGGAGATGCGCATGAGCCTCCCAACGCCTCCGCCACGGCCCGCAGAAGGGGTGGCTCCGGTTCGCCCTCGACGCCGAACCCGATCACGGCGCAGTGGGGTTCCAGTTCGGGGAAGGCAGAGAGCTTGACCGCGTCCTTCTCCGTGCAGACCAGAGTGCGGTCGCCGATTCGACCCAGAAGTGCGGAAACATCCCGGCGGGAATAGCGATGGTGGTCCGCGTGGGCCACCAATTCGATCGCGGCATCCGGAAGCAGCCTTTCCAGACCCTGCAGGAAGTAGCGCGGCCGCGCCACCGAACAGGTTGCCAGGACTTCCGTCCCTGGGGGGTTGGTGGGTTGTTCCCGCAAGTTGTGCCAGCCACCCATGACGAGATCGAGGTCCATGACGGGAACGCCGGGCGCCAGGCGGGACATCCGCTTGCGCCACGCCCGTCGTTGTCCGGTGGGCGGTCCCCTGCGCGTGAGCAGGATGTGCGTGGCCCGTGAAGCCGCCGAGGGAGGCTCGCGGTAGGGTCCCCGCGGCATCAGACGCGCGCGCACGGGATCTTCCACGGCCACCAGCAGGAGATCCAGCGCCCTCCCGAGCCTCCTGTGCTGAAACCCGTCGTCAACGAGCGCCAGGGCAAAGCCGAGATCGGCGGCGGCGCGAACGGACCCCACGCGATCCCGCCCCGAAAACACCGCACCGGCGCCGAACCAACGGCGGTACAGGGCCAACTCGTCACTTCCGTAGCCGCGCGTCACGACGGCGGGGCGGACGCCTGCCCGGCGAAGCCAGTCGCCCAGCCAGCGCACGACCGGTGTCTTGCCGGTTCCGCCTGCTGTCAGGTTCCCTACCGAGATCACCGGGATGGGTGTTGCCCGCTCGGGGGCGCCGCGATGCCAGGCACTCCGGGCGGAGACGGCGAGTCGAAAGAGCAACTCCGGCGGCGCGAGTGCCGCGCCGCAGAGACGGTCTGCGGGAGATGGATCCTCGATCGCCCAGAAATCCCGAATCCAACGCCGGGTCCGGTCAATTGTCACGGGGTTGCCCCGGTCGGCTGGTCGCCGAGTATCTCCTCCATCATGTCCACGACCCTCACCGCGGCCCCGGGTGTACCCATTGAGGCCCGTACCTTCGCGAGGCCTGCGAGGGCGGCCGCGCGCTTGGTCGAGGACTGATCCAGAAGGGGCCCGAGTGCGTTGGCGATGGCCTCCGGCGTCGCCTCGCGCTGAATGAACTCACTCGCAACCGGCTCTTCCGCCACGAGGTTGGCCAGGGTGATGGAAGGTACGCGCACCAGCCGGCGCGCCACGAAGTGAGTGAACGGATGCGTGATGTACGCAACCACAAAGGGCATCCCCGCCAGCGCCGCTTCCAGGGTGTTCGTACCGGACTTCACCAGACCGGCCGTGGCCAGCGCTCGCAGCGAGGCGGCGTCCGTGGTCAGGGGAAAAGGAAATCCGCGATACCTTGCGGATGCCAGGTACGCTACCCGGCTCACGACGACCTGGAGCCCCGGCACACGGCGCTGCAGCAGGAGCGCGGCCTCGGTGAAGGTTCCTCCGTGCCGTTCCAGTTCCTGCTCGCGAGACCCGGGAAAGAGCGCCAGCACCGGCTTCCCCGGATCGATTCCCACGGCTTTTGCCAACACGGCGGGATCGCCCGCGACGGGATCGTCCAGCAGAGGATGACCCACGAATCGGGCCCGGCCGCCGTGCACGCGATAGAGCCGGGGTTCGAAGGGAAGGATCAGCGCGATGCCCCGCGCGATGCCCGCCAGCCGCTTCGCACGTCCAGCCTTCCAGGCCCACACCTGGGGTCCGATGTAGTAGAGGACAGGCACGCCCAGCTTCGATGCATACTTCGCGATCCGGATGTTGAAGCCCGGATAGTCGACGGGAATGACGATGTCGAAGCTCCCGTCTCGCAGCAGTGCTCGCATGTGGCCTTCGAGCCGCCGGAAGAAGGGGAGCCGCCGCACGACCTCGGCAAACCCCATGACCGAGAGCTGGCGGAGACCGCACAGCACATCCACGCCCGCCTGGGCCATTCGGTCGCCACCGAGACCGGTCAGTGCGGCGTGCGGCCACCTTCTCCGGATCTCGACCGCGACCCGGGCGGCGTGTGCGTCCCCCGAAGCTTCCCCGGCCAGGATCATCACCCTGGGCCAGGGGCCAGCCCCGAAGTCGGCTATGGCGCCCACCAGGTCAGAAGGCCCGTCCGAGGTACCAGATGATCAGGATCACGACAACCAGGAGGATGACCAGCGAAGCCGGGGACCGGCCCTTCTTCGCGTCGATCCACTCCCGCTTACGACGACGACGAACGCGTATGAGCGACATGGTCTTCGATCTGTTGTTGAATGGCCAGTGCAAGTTGCAGCGCTCGGCGTCCATCCTCGCCTGTTACCGGCGGCGGCGCCAGTCCGGCAACGGCGTCCCGGAACGAAGCCTGCTCCAGGACAAGCGGTTCCGTGCCTGCTCCCCGGATGCGAATACGCTCCACGACAGACGAGAGCGCGGCCAGAGACCGAATACCAGCGGGCAGCGAGGGGCCATCGAGCGCCGAGACGCCCTCCTTCAGCCGGTAGAACTCCCCCTTCCCCGCCGCCAGGTCGAGCGACAGGTATCCGGATCGCTGCCAGATCCGCAGCTTCCTCACCTTCCTGACCGATACGCGGCTCGCGGTGAGATTGGCGACCGTTCCCCCCTCGAAGGCGACCCGGGCATTGGCGATGTCCACGTGGCGCGACAGAACGGGCACGCCGGTTGCATCCACCCGGGCTACCGGTTCGCCGACAAGGGAACACAGCAAGTCGACGTCGTGGATCATGAGGTCGAGGACGACCGCGACATCGAGAGATCGGGGGGTGAAGGGCGAGAGCCGGTGCGACTCCACGAAGAGCGGACGATCAATGTGGCGACGCGCCGCGACGAGCGCTGGATTGAAGCGTTCCACATGCCCCGTCTGGACCAGCACGCCGCGCGACCGCGCCGCGCCGAGAATCCGATCGGCGCTCCTGACCTCGGCGGCCAGCGGCTTTTCGATGAAGACGTGCACGCCAGCGTCGATGGCCTGCAGCGCGACCTCCTCATGGGCGGTCGTGGGCACCGCGATCACCACCCCGTCGCTGGCCTCCAGAAGAGCTTCCAGGGCGGGATGCACCCGGACTCCCAACTCGCTCCCCACGGCCTGGCCGCGGGCGTGATCGGTGTCGAAGATCCCGGCGCACATCGCGCCGGCAAGTTCGCGGGCAACCCGCGCGTGGTGGCGACCGAGGGCGCCGACCCCGACTACGCCGATCCGCGGCCGCATGGTACCGAATCGCTCAACAGATGATGCCGCGCTTGCTGGTCCGGATGAAGTCGATGAAGTAGCCCACCTCGGGGTCCTGGAGGGTGCCGTCCGCTTCCACCTCCGCAATTGCCCGAGACCGGCTCAGATCGGATTGGAAGAGGGTGCGATAGGCCGTCTTGAGCCGGCGCCGCGCCTCGGTGGAGAATCCCCTCCGCTCGAGTCCCACCGTGTTCAGTCCGTAGAGCTTGGGAGTCGGATTCCCCGCGACCCTGCAATAGGGCGGCACATCCTGAGGGATCCTGGAACCGCCGCCCACAAACGCGTGGGCGCCGATACGCACGAACTGGTGGATCGCCACCAGTCCGCTGATGATCGCCCAGTCCTCGATCGCGACATGCCCCGCCATGTTCGTGGCATTCGAGATGATCACGTGGTTCCCGATTTCGCAATCGTGCGCCACGTGGCAATACGCCATCAGGAGACAATCGGAGCCCACTGTGGTCTTGCCGGCGGCGGCGGTCCCCCGGTTGAGCGTGGCGAATTCACGGATCACCGTCCGGTCTCCGACCTCCAGGAAGGTCCTTTCGCCTTCGTACTTGAGGTCCTGGGGATCCGTCCCCAGAACTGCACCGTTGGCAATCCGGCAGTCGCGGCCCACCGTGGTATCCTTCTCGACCAGCACCCTGGGACCGATGCGCGTATTGTCACCGATCCTCACGTCCGGGCCAACGATCGCGAACGGTCCGATCTCCACGCCAGCCCCCAGTTCGGCCGACGGATGCACCATTGCACTCTCGTGAATCGAAGTGGGCCGCGTCTCCGCCCCCGGCCGCCAGTCGGTCATTTGTCCACAATCCTCGCCGTCATCTCGGCCTCGGCGACGACCCGTCCCTCGACCAGACCCTTCCCCTTCATCCTGCAGATGCGTCGGCGTAGGTTCTGCATCTCGACATCGAACACGACCTGGTCCCCGGGTGTGACCGGCCGGCGCCACTTCACGTTGTTGAGGGACATGAAGTACACCACCTTGTCCTTCGGATCGTCGACGGCATCCATGAGAAGGAGCCCCCCCACCTGCGCCATCGCTTCAACCAGCAATACACCGGGCATGATCGGATGTTCGGGAAAGTGGCCGCGGAAGAACGGTTCGTTGATGGTCACGTTCTTCAGCCCGACGATCCGCTTGCGGGGCTCGAACTCGATGATCCGGTCGACCAGCAGCATCGGGTAGCGGTGCGGCAGGTACTCCATGATGCGCCGGATGTCGATCTCGTGGGCCCGCTGCCTTCGGCGATGCTGCTGAAGAATCGCACGCGCGAGCGCGACGTTGCCCGCGTGGCTCGGGCGGTCGGCCACGATGCGGCCCCGCACCCTTCCCCCGATCAGCGAAAGGTCTCCCAGCAGATCGCCCACCTTGTGACGCAGGAATTCGTCGGGGTAGCGCAGATCGGGGTTCATCACGCCATTGCTGTCGAGCACGACCGTGTTTTCGAGTGACGCACCCTTCCCGAACCCTCGCGTCCGCAGCGCGCCGGCCTCTTCGTAGAAGCCGAATGTGCGGGCGGGCGCGATCTCCTCCTCGAATCCGGTACCATCGAGTCTGAAGTCGCCGTACTGGCGGCCGATCACGGCATGGTCGAAATCGATGGTGGCCGAGATCCGGAGCCCCGGGTCCGGCATGGCGACGTATGAGCTGCCGCCACCTCCCTGCACGGCCGTTGCCTCGGCGACCCGGATCACCGTTGCACCCGTCGATTGCGACTCCAGTCCGGCCTGCTGAACCGCTTCGATCCACGGGCCGAAGCTGCCATCGAGGATCGGCACCTCCGGTCCATCCAGATCCACGGCGGCGTTGTCGATCCCGAGGGCGGCCAGCGCGGCGAGCAGGTGTTCGACGGTGCGTACCTCCACGCCGCCCGTACCCAGCGTGGTGCCGAGTTCGGTGCTGGTCACGAACTCCAGCCTTGCCGGAACCTCGGGCCTGTCCGCGACGTCGACGCGGCAAAACACAACACCGGTCCCGGCCGGCGCAGGCCCGATGCGGACATTCGTGGCGCGACCGGTGTGAATGCCGACCCCGGCCACCTCGACCTCATGCGCCAGCGTGCGCTGGTTTTCGTTCTCGCGTTCCATCAGCGTCGCGTCCTGGGAAATGTGACCCCTAATGTAAACGTCCCGCTGCGGCGGCAGGCCACTGCCTTCACGGTTCCGATTCGCCCGGCGGGGAGGCGGGAGCTGAAGCGGCCAGGCTGCGCTCGATCCGCTCGACGCGCCTGACCACCTCGGGGAGCCGCATGAGTCGCGCCATCGCCCTGAGATATGTCTTGTGGTCTCTGGCAGGATACCCGGAGACGGTCTGCCCGGGCGCCACGTCCGAGATTACTCCGGCCTGCGCGCCGATTCTGGCTCCCGCACCGATCTGCAGGTGGCCGACAATGCCGGCCTGACCCCCGATGGCGACGCCGTCACCCATCCGCGTCGAGCCCGCCACTCCCACCTGCGCGACAACGAGAGAACCGCGTCCGACCACCACGTTGTGCCCGATGTGGACCAGGTTGTCGAGCTTCGACCCGGCTCCGATCCGGGTGCTTCCGATCGATCCCCGGTCGATGGTGCAGTTGGCGCCGATCTCGACATCGTCCTCGATGACGCAACTTCCGACCTGGGGGACCTTGGTGTGCGTCCCGTCCACAAGGACATAGCCGAATCCGTCGACCCCGATCCGCGAGCCGGCGTGGACGATCACCCTCCTGCCCAGCACCGCGTCGGCGTAGACGGTCACATTCGGGAACAGGATGGTGTCCTCTCCGATCTCTACCCGTTCGCCGACCACGCAGTTGCCGCCGATGCGCACGCCCCGCCGCACGGAAGATCCCGCCCCGATCACGGCGTGCGGCCCCACGGCGGCCTCCGCATGAACGACCGCCTCCGAGTGGACCACCGCGGACGGATGCACGCCCCAATTGTCCGCGGGCGCCGGATGAAGCAGAGGCAGGAGTGTTACCAGTGCCTCGTGCGGGTCCCGAACCACGAGGCGGTCGGCGGGGCCGCGCGGCTCATCGGCCAGCGCTTCGGAGACCAGCAACGCCGAAGCGCCGCATTCCGCCAGTTCAGCCGCATAGCGGCGGTCGGCCAGCAGCGCCAGATCCCCCGGCCCGGCGTCATGCACGGGCGCTGCGCGGCCAAAGGTCGTCCTTCCGTTGCCCAGAACCCGCCCGCCCGTCGCTTCCGCCGCTTCCGAGAGCGAGAGCACCGGTCCGGGCGCGGACGGGTCCGTCATCCCCCTCCGCTGTCCTGCGCCTGCAGGCGCGTGAGAACCTCCTGGGTCAACTCCAGAGCCGGGTCCGCCGCAAGGATGACCTGCGACGCCCTGTCCAGGATCATGCTGTAGTTCCCCTCCACGCGCAGCTCCTCGATCACGGCCGTGACCCGATCCATGACGGGTTGCAGCAACTCTGCTTGGCGCTGCTGGAACTGGATCTCGAGTTCCTGGGTCCGCGACTGAAGGGCCTGCTGCTGAGCGGTGAGCTCCTGCTGCCGGTTCTGCCGCGCTTCCGGAGTCATCGACATGGCCTGCTGCTCAAACTCCGCCAGCGCAGTCTGCCAGCCGGAACCCAGCAACTGCAGCTCCGCTTCGGCATCCTGGCGGGCACTCTCCAATTGCTGCCGAGCCTCCTGCGCCGGCGCGTACTCGGCCAGAACGGCGTTCGAGTCGACGTACCCTATCCTTGCCGCCTGAGCCTCGACGGATGCCGCCCAGAACAACGACAGGGTGAAGGCCATTCCCAACCGAGAAACACTCATTCCGCTAACTCCTCCGGTTTGTAAGAGCCGTTCCGAATATGGAACGGCGTATTCTGATCGCTGATCAAGCCTCGCCCAATATCGGCTTCCTGTCACGGGCAGGCCAGAAGTCCGCCCCTACCCGGCGCCTCGCCGCCCTCGGTGCTCTCGGCAGTCGATCCACGGACCGCTAGAAGTTCGGGCCCATCTTGAAGTGGAGTTGCCACCCCGGTTCCGCCTTGTCGAATCCATACGCGTAGTCGAGCCCGATCGGGCCGAACGGCGTGACCAGCTGCACACCGAACCCGGCGCCCCGGAACAGTTTGGACGTGCTCAGGTGTCCGGGGCTCTCCCAGTTGTTGCCGGCATCGAAGAAGGCCGACAATCCGATGTTGGAATTGATCACGGCCTTCACTTCGGCGGTCGTCGAGAAATACGCGTTGCCGAGCCGCTCGATCTGCCTGATGCCCCCGCCCCGCTCCGGGTAGTACCCGCGCGGCGTGATCGAAGTCTCGTCATACCCGCGCAGCGGCTGGCCGAACTGCACCCCGCCCATCCAGAAGGACTCGAAGGGGAAGCGCGACGCGTCTCCGAACAGCGCCCCTCCCCGCGCGTGGAGGCCGAGCGCGAACTGAACGCTCCCAGGGGTCGCCCCCTCGCCTCCCATTTGCCCGATCGGGATCATCCATTGGGCCTGGCCGATGTGCTTGACGAAATCTCCCGCGCCGCCCAGGGGACCGCCGTTCAGTTCCACGGTCCAGGTCTGCATCGATCCGGAGGTCGGGAACAGCGGGTGGTTGAGGGTCTGGCGGGTGATTCCCAGCGACACCGAACTCAGCAGCCCCGGTGGAAGCCCGAAGAGAGAGCGGTCCTCGGCACTCCTGAACGACTCGTAGCTGGTCCGCGACAGCGAGTACCCCAGGAACACCCGCGTGCGCAGGGATCCCGGGAACGGGACGCCGAATCGGGTTGTGAACCCCCTCCGCTGCCGGCGCCCGGTCGCGAACTGGAAGAAGCGGTCGGTCGAGTCGAAGATCGACAGGGATCCGCTCATCGTCGTCTGGAAGAGGGCCGGATCGGTTATCCCGAAGGTGAAACTGCGGATGTAGCGGCCGAAGTCCCACCGTACGCTCCCGGCTTTCGCCTGCCCGAACAGATTCGGCTGGTCGTACCCCAGGAAGCCGGAAAGTCCGACGCCGCCGCCCACCGCCGTGCCGAACTGAAGGGAACCCGTCTGCTTCTCGGCGATGTTGAAGATGATGTCGACATCCCCGGTCTCCTCGTTCGGGCGGATGTCGGGCGGGGGCATCGGCGCCTCGAAGAAGCCGAGAGACTGGATGTTCTGGTAGGATTGCAGCAGCCGCGCCTCGCTGTAGACGTCCCCGGGCAGCAGGAAGATCTTCTCGCGGATGATGCGGTCGAAGGTGAAATCGTTGCCGGCGATGATGATGCGGTTTACGTAGGCCTGCGTCTGCTCCTGGATCCGCCAGCCGGCGCTGACCGTCGGGTAGCCGGCGGCCTCGTCGCCCGTTCTCTCCCAGTACGGCTCGAGCTGCGCGTAGAGATACCCCTCGTTGCGGTAGAGCTCGCGGACCCTGTTGGCGGCGTCCTCGAACGCCACCATGTCGAACACCCTGCCCGCCTCGTCCTCCGAGTCGTCGCCACCGAATCCGAACGCCGACAGGAGGCCGCCTGAATCATCCTCGAAGAACCCTGCGAGCACATCGGTCTCGAATGCGTCGGCGCCCTCGACCTCGAAGTCCGCCAGCCGGTACTGCCGCCCTTCCTCCACCGTCAGTTCGATCCGGGACTTGCCGGTCCTGGGATCGACGATGAGCGTGTCGCCGACCACCTGAAAGTCGAGGTATCCCTCCTGGTGGTAGCGCCGGGGGAGCGACTCGAGCAGATCGAGTTCGAAATCGATGTCGTTGTAGTTGCCGGTGCGGAACCACAGAAACCCTTCCTGCCGGGTGTTCATGGCGCCGCGGAGCTCCTCGTCGGTGAAGCGCTCGTTGCCGACGAAGGTGACCTGGGCGATGGTGACCCGCTGTCCCTCGTCGACTTCGAGCACCACGTCCACGCGGCCCTCTTCGCCGGGAACGGGCTCCTCCTTCCGCTCGATGAAGGCGAACGGCACGCCGTTCCTCCGCAGTTCCTCCCTGATGTAGGCTTCCGCCTTCGCCACGGAGTTGCGGGATAACGGCACGTTCTCCTGAAGGCCCGACTCCTCGATGACATCGTCCTCCGACACCGATTCCAGTCCCGTGATGCGGACGAGACGGGTCACGGGCCGCTCAGTGACCTCGAAGATGAGCACATTGCGCCCGGTGGATTCGTCGAGCATTACCGAGATGTCCTCGTACTGGCCCGTCGCCCACAGGTTCTTGATGGCCCGCTGGATATCGACGCCGCTGTTCTGGCTGCCGGGCTGGATGCCCGCCACGCCCGTAACGGCCTGTTCTGCCAGCCGCACGTTGCCGCGGGCCACGATGGAGTCGATCCGCACCAGCGCCCGCTGACCCGGAGCCTGCGCCGACGCCGGGAGGCCCCCCGCAGCGGTCGCGACCAGAATTGCCGCTGCGCGCGCAACTTGTCCGGCGCGGAAGCGGCGCCCTCCAGCCGCTGCGAGCGTCCGGCGCATGGTCATGTCTTCGTCGGAGAGACCGCCCGGATCGTCAGGGCGCTTCCGTCCTCGGCCAAATCCACCTCCAGCTCGTCCCCGGCGGCGAACTCCGCCATCAGGATCTTCTCCGAAAGCGGGTCCTCGATGTAGCGCCGGATCGCCCTCTTGAGGGGGCGGGCACCGTACCGCTCGTCGTGCCCGTGGGTGACGAGGAAATCGATGGCGGCCGGGGTGGGGTCGAGCGTCATGTCCTCCTGCGCCAGCCGCTCCCGCAGGTCCCCCAGCATGATATGCACGATCTCGCCTATCTCGTCGCGGCTCAGCGGGTGGAACACGATCGTGTCATCGACCCGGTTGAGGAATTCGGGATTGAAGGCGCGGTTCATCTCGTCGTTGACCGTGTCGCGCATCGACTCGTAGCTGGAGCGGCGATCCGGCAGCTGGAAGCCGAGGCCGCCCTTGGCGATGCTCCGCGCGCCCAGGTTCGAGGTCATGATGAGGACCGTGTTCTTGAAGTCGATCTTGCGCCCGTAGTTGTCGGTCAGATGCCCCTCGTCGAGGACCTGGAGCAGGATGTTGAAGACGTCGGGGTGGGCCTTCTCGATCTCGTCGAGCAGCACGACCGAGTAGGGCCGCCGTCGCACCGCCTTGGTGAGCGTTCCCGAGTCGTCGTATCCCACGTACCCCGGCGGCGCGCCGATGAGCCGCGAAACGGAGAACCGCTCCATGTATTCGCTCATGTCCACGCGGATCAGGGCCTCGCGGTCGGCGAAGAGGAACTCGGCGAGTGTTCGTGCGAGTTCGGTCTTCCCCACCCCGGTCGGTCCGGAGAAGATGAACGACCCGATGGGGCGGTTGGGGTCCTTGAGTCCGGCCCGGCTCCGCCGGATGGCCCGTGAGATCGCCGTGATCGCGTCGTGCTGCCCGACCACGCGCTTGTGCAGCTCGTCCTCCATGTTGACGAGCCTCTCGGTCTCCGCCTCCCGGATCCGCGTCAGCGGGATTCCCGTCCAGCGGCTCACGATGAAGGCCACGTCCTCGACGGATATCTCCGGCCGGAAACGGCGCCGTTCCTCTTCCCAGGCGGCTCGTTCGTCGCGTATCGTGCGCTGGATCTCACGCTCTTCGTCACGCAGCTTGGCAGCGCGCTCGAAGTCCTGGTCCCGGATCGCGCTCTCCTTGCGGTCGGCTACCGCGGCCAGCTGTTCCTTGAGTCCCTCCACCTCCGCCGGTGGCACCTGGCTCGCAATCCTGGCCCGCGCACCGGCCTCGTCAATCACGTCGATCGCCTTGTCGGGAAGGAAGCGGTCGGTGATGTACCTGTCCGCCAGCTGGGAAGCCTGAGCCAGGGCTTCGTCCGGGATCGTGATCTTGTGATGATCCTCGTAGTGCCCCCGCAGTCCGGCCAGGATCTCGAAGGTCTCCTCGACCGTCGGGGGATCGATCACCACCGGCTGGAACCTCCGCTCCAGCGCGCCGTCCTTTTCGACATACTTGCGATATTCGTTCAGCGTCGATGCTCCAATGCACTGCAGCTCGCCACGGGCCAGCGCCGGCTTGAGCATGTTGGAGGCGTCGATCGCGCCCTCCGCAGCCCCCGCGCCGACCAGTGTGTGTAGTTCATCGATGAACAGGACGACGTTACGGTTGCTTGCGATCTCGTTCATGACCGCCTTGAGGCGCTCCTCGAACTGGCCGCGGTACTTGGTTCCGGCGATCACCGCCGCCATATCCAGAGCCAACACCCGGTGGCCGCCAAGGCTCTCCGTGACCTCGCCCCGCGAGATCAGCTGAGCCAGGCCCTCGACGATTGCGGTCTTACCCACCCCGGGCTCGCCGATCAGCACCGGGTTGTTCTTCTTCCGCCGGCAGAGAATCTCCACCACCCGCTCGATCTCGCCGGCCCGCCCGATGATCGGGTCGAGCTCTCCCTGCCGCGCCAGTCCGGTAAGATCGCGGCAGAAGTGATCCAGCGCCGGCGTCTTGGACTTCTTGTCGCCCCGCTGCGGGCCAGGCCCCGGGGTGGGCGCCGGGCTGGTGCCACCACCGCCTCCCTTCCCCGTCGCACTTCCGGAACTCACGTCGGGGCCCAGCACCTTCTGGGTCTCCGCACGCGCTTCGTCGATCGTCACGCCCAGCGAGTTCAGAACCTGCGCGGCGATTCCCTTGCTCTCCCGCAGCAGCCCCAGAAGCAGGTGTTCGGTTCCCACATACGAGTGACTGAGTTCGCGCGCCTCGGCCATGGCGAACTCCAGCACCTTCTTGGCGGGGTTGGTGTAGGGCAGTTCGCCGAGTGCAATCGTCGCCTTTCCCCTGCGGACGGATTCGTCCACGCGCTCGTGCACCTGGTCCAGATCGACATTGAGGTTGCCCAGAACGTGCGCGGCAACGCCCTCACCCTCGCGGATCAGGCCGAGAAGGATGTGCTCGGTTCCCACGTAGTCGTGTTGAAGGCGGATCGCTTCCTGGCGGGCCATGGAAAGCACCTTCCGGACTCTTTCCGTGAAATTGTAATTCATCTCGATCGGTCCTTCCCGGATAGCCGCCGGGGTCAGTCCTGCCGTCGCCCCCTAACCAACCTGCCCGCTGCCTTTTAACAAAATCGCCATCACTGCCCCGGATCGGAAGTGGGGAACCCGCTTTCGTCGCGCAGCGCCCGGCGCACGTATTCTGCCCGGTGCGCCCGGCGTTCCGACGAGGACAGTGCGGAGCCGGCCGCGTCCTCGAGGTGCGCCGTCTGCGAGAAAATCATGATCCTGTTGAGGGAATATACCGGCGGGGACGCCAGGACTTTCAGCGAAACCCCGAGCCGGACCCCCGAGAGCAGGTTCATCAATTCCTCGTAGGTGAGCGCCCTGGCATACCGGAGGAGCCCGTAGGCCCGCCAGACCTGGTCCTCCGTGACCGCTCCGGCGTCGCGCATCAGGACGCGGCGCGCTTCCCTCTCCTTCGAGATGACTGTCGCGACGATCCGGTCGAGGTGATCGATCAGGTCTGCCTCGCTCTGTCCCAGCGTCGTCTGGTTCGAAACCTGGAAAAAGTTGCCCACGAACTTGGAACCTTCGCCGTACAGCCCCCGGGTGGTCAGCCCCACCTGCGCAATTCCATTCAGGGCCCGATCGATTTCCTTGGTCAGCACCAGGCCGGGCAGGTGCAGGAGTGCCGATGCCCGCAGCCCCGTCCCGGCGTTGGTGGGACAGGAGGTGAGGAACCCGAAGTCGTGATGGTAGGCCATCGGCAGATGCCGCCCAAGTTCCTCGTCCAGCCCGTCGACCCTGGTCCAGCCATCGACCAGGCGCAGGCCGGACATGAGGCACTGCAACCTCAGGTGGTCCTCCTCGTTGATCATGACCGACAGCGCCTCGCCTGGACACACGGCCACGCCGGCCCCACGCGCCGGTTCGGCCCGCCCGACGATCTCGTCGGAGACCAGGCGCCGCTCCAGAAGGATCTGCTGGGTCCTGCGGCGCAGTTCGGTCAGGGGAAGGACGACTGCATCTTCGGGCAGCGAGGCCTGGTCAACTGCGCCGGCTACGGCCCTGAACACCTTTTGCCGGTCGCTGTCGCTCGCCCTGGAGAGGTAGCGATGGCCCTGGAGGTTGCGGGCAAGCCTTACCCGCGTGGACAGCACGATGTCCGCATGGGGTCCGCTGGCGTCGAGCCAGCCGAGGCCGAAATCCGGGGCCGCCAGAAAGTCGTCCATTCCTCAGCCAGCCGTTTCGTGCTCGCGAATCATGTCGCGGAGCACGGCTGCCCTCTCGAAGTCCTCGGCGTCGATCGCCCGCTGCAGCCCGCGGCGCAGCCCGTCGAGGCGGCGGCCAAGATCGACGGCGGCGGGATCGGCCGGCAGATACACCTTCCCCGCGTGCCGGCTCGCACCGTGGATCCGTTTCAGAAGGCGTCGCATGCCGGACTCGAAGGACGTGTAGCAGTGCGGACATCCCAGACGGCCCGACTCGCGGAAGTTGTCGAAAGTCATTTCGCAGAAGCTGCAGGGCTCGGCGGCGACCGTCGTCGACCTGGACGGGCCCGCCTCGCCCAGCTGTGCCAAGAAATCGGAGACATCCACCGCGGGCGTCGGTTCGGTGCTGATTCCCTTCGCCTGCGCGCAATCGGTGCACAGGTAGCTGGTGGTCGACTTGTTGTCGACGACCGTCGTCAGGTGCACCACCGCAGGGTTGTCGCACCCCGGTCCGTCACAGACCTTGCCTGCTTCAGACATCTTCCAGTACGCCCTCGTTCAACCTGAGTACGCGCTCCGCCCTCGATGCCAGTTCACGGTTGTGCGTCACGACCAACAGCGCAACTCCGTACCGCTCCTTGAGATCGAACAGGACCTCCTGAACCTGCGTGCTCGTGCTGACATCCAGATTGCCGGTGGGCTCGTCGGCGAGGACCAGGAGCGGCCGGTTCACCAGGGCGCGGGCAACCGCGACCCGCTGCTGTTCTCCGCCCGAAAGTTCGGAGGGCTTGTGGCCGAGCCGGTCTCCCAGGCCAACCTGCTCGAGCAACCTGGTTGCCATTGCCTTCGCATCCGCCGGGCTCCGGCCCTGGACCAGCGCGGGCATCATGACATTCTCGAGGGCGCTGAAGTCCTGGAGCAGGTGATGGAACTGGAAGACGAAGCCGATCCTGCGATTCCTGAGCGCGGCAGCCTCCTCGTCGTCCAGCGCGGAAGTCTCGACTCCCCCGACCCGGACCGATCCGGCCGTGGGCCTGTCGAGAACCCCCAGGAGGTGAAGAAGCGTGGACTTGCCGGACCCGCTCGCTCCCACGATCGCCACGGCCTCGCCGTGGTCCAGGACGAAGTTCAATCCCCTGAGAATGTGCAGATCCCCGCCCGAGATGCCGGGGTAGGTGCGGCTCAGGCCGCGGGCCTCCACGACCGGGCCCGAGGTGGCCCCGCTATTCATGGCGAATCGCCTCGATCGGCTCCAGGGCCGCCGCCTGGCGCGCGGGGTAGACCGTGGCCAGGACCGAAATGAGCAGACTCACGCCCGCAATCCACAGGACGTCCCCGGCCGAGATCTCCACCGGAAGGCGATCGACGAAATACACGTCCGGGGGAATGGGGATCAGCTTGTAGCGCTCGATCAGAACCGCCAGGGCGAGCCCCAGCCCCAGCCCCGCAAAGGTCCCCACCACGCCGATCCAGAGCCCCTGGAACATGAAGGCGCGCAGCGTGTCCTTCCGGGTCAGGCCCATCGCCTTCAGGATCCCGATCTCCTTCGTGCGGTTGATCACGACCATGATCAGCGTGCCCACGATGTTGAGGGCCGCGACCAGCACGATCAGAGACAGGATCAGCGCCATCGCCAGCTTCTCCAGCTTCAGCGCCGAGAACAGCGCGCCGTTGTCGGTCGTCCAGGAGTCGACGATGTACGGCCATCCGCCCAGCGCCTCTTCGACGCGCTCGGCCATCTCTTCGGCCTCCCACGGGTCTTCCACGCGCGCGCCCACGAACGAAGCCACATTCTCGTCGAGCTTCAGCAGGCGCTGCACGTCGTCGAGCCCGGCGTAGCCCTGGCGCAGGTCGAAGTCGAACAACCCCGTCTCGAAGATGCCGGACACGACCCAGTCCTCGATCCGGAAGACCGGGTCCCCGTTCGGGCTCCAGTCCCAGTTCTCCAGCACGATGACGGTCAGCGTGTCTCCGTCGAGGACGTTCATGCGCGCCGCCATGCCGATGCCGAGTGCTACGGGCGTTGCCCCGCCCACCGAGTCGGGGAGCGCGATGCGCCCGCTCCTCAGGCTGTCCTCCATCGGGGTGAGCGGCGCTCCCTCGCCCTCGAGATCGACGCCGTAGAGGTCCAGCACATCGACGAAGTCCGAAGCCTGCAGCCCCACCCTGGTGAACCCGACCGCGGAAGCCGCAACGACCCCGTCGACGTTCTCGACCACCGCCACCACGTCCTTCCAGTCCTCCAGCCTCAGCGACATCCCGGCCTGGCGCACCCTGATGTGCGGCTGGGATCCCAGGATCTTCTCGCGCAGCTCGTTCTGCATGCCGGTCATGACGCCTATGACGACCACCAGGGCGGTCACGCCGACGGTCACGCCGCCGAGCGCGATCCAGGTGATGAACGAGAGGAGCTTGCCGCGCTTGCGCGATGCCAGGAAGCGTCCCGCGAGCATCCACGAGAGGCGGATGCGCGAGGTGGGCGTCGTCCGCTCGCTCATTCTTCCGCCTTGAGCGTGGGAAAGAGGATCACGTCCCGGATCGAAGCCTGGTCGGTAAGCATCATGACCAGGCGGTCGATCCCGATCCCGACTCCGCCCGTGGGAGGCAGCCCGTACTCGAGCGCCCGGATGTAGTCCTCGTCCACCACCTGCGCCTCGGTGTCCCCCGCCGCACCCAGCGCCGCCTGCTCTTCGAGTCGCGCCCGCTGCGCAATGGGGTCGTTCATCTCGCTGAAGGCGTTGGCCAGCTCCTCGCCGGCGACGTAGAGCTCGAAGCGTTCGGACAGCTCAGGCGCGCCCCGCCTGGCCTTGGCGAGCGGGCTCAGTTCGCGCGGGTGATCGACGACGAAGGTGGGCTGCACCAGCGACGGCTGCACCAGCTCGCCGAACAGCTTATCCATCAGCTTGCCCTTGCCGGCTCCGTCGAGGCCGTCGGCGCCGATCGCCTCGGCTCGCGCATGCAGTTCCGACCGGGACAGCGCAAGCGGGTCCTCGCCGAGACGGTCGCCGAGCGCGTCCACGAACGAGAGCCGCGCAAAGGGTGGCGAGACGTCGATTTCAGCGCCCTGGTACACGATGCGCGTCTGCCCGGCCGCCGCTTTCGCCAGCGTGACCATCAACCGCTCGACCACCTCCATCATGTCCTCGTAGTCCGCGAAGGCCTGGTAGAACTCGAGCATCGTGAATTCGGGGTTGTGGAAGCGGTCGATCCCTTCGTTCCGGAAGTCCTTGGAGATCTCGTAGACGCGATCGAGGCCGCCCACGATCAGCCGCTTCAGGTACAGCTCGTCGGCGATGCGAAGGTAGAGCTGGCGGTCCAGCGCGTGGTGGTGCGTGACGAAGGGCCGCGCGGATGCGCCTCCGTAGAGCGGTTGCAGGACGGGCGTCTCGACCTCGACGAAACCGAAATCGTCCAGGAACCGCCGCGCCGCGGTGATGATGGCCGTGCGGGCCCGGAACACGTCGCGCACCCGGGGACTGACCGCGAGGTCGGCGTAGCGCTGCCGGTAACGCGCCTCGCGGTCGGCGAACCCGGAATAGGTGATGCTGTCGCCGGTCTCGTCGTCCACCTCCACCTTGCCGAGCGGCAGCGGGCGCAACGATTTGCACAGCAGTTCGAAGCCGGCGGCCTGGATCGTCACCTGCCCCATGCGGGTGCGAAAGAGACTCCCCTCGACGCCGATCCAGTCCCCCAGGTCGAAGAGATCCAGGAGCGAAAAGGCGTCCGCCCCCAGCACATTGCGCTTGAAGTAGACCTGGATGCGCCCGGTCCGGTCCTCGAGGTCCGCGAAAGCGCTGCGCCCGTGTGACCGGAACCCCACCATCCGCCCGGCCCAGCGACCCGAAACCTCGCCGCCGGCGGGCCCGTCCGCCCCTTCGGCCGCTTCAAAGGCGGCAGTCGAAGGCGCTGCCAGCTGCGTGACGTCGCACGAGTACGCGAAGGGCTCCACGCCCCTCGCCTTCAGCGCCTCCAGCTTCTCCAGCCGGGCCCTCATGACCCGGGACAGGTCGTCGCCCACGGAATTGCTCATGCTCCGTCCGTCCGTCCGAATCGCTTCAGGTAGGCCTCGATGAACGGATCCAGCGCCCCGTCCATCACTCGGTTCACATTGCCCGTCTTCACCTCGGTCCTGTGGTCGTTGACCATCGTGTACGGAGCAAAGACGTATGAGCGGATCTGGTTGCCCCACGCGATCTCCGTCTTGGACGCCTCCAGGGCCTGCTTCTCCTTTTCCTTTTCTTCCCGGGCCCGCTGATAGAGGGCCGCCTTGAGCATCTTCATCGCGGTCGAACGGTTCTTGTGCTGGGAGCGCTCCTGCTGGCAGGACACCACGATCCCGGTAGGCATGTGGGTAATGCGGATCGCGGAGTCCGTCTTATTGACGTGCTGTCCCCCCGCTCCGGATGCCCGAAAGGTGTCGACGCGCAGGTCGGAGTCGTCGATCTCGATCTCGATCTCGTCGTCCAGCACCGGGTAGATGAAGACCGACGCGAACGAGGTATGCCGCCTCGCCTGCGAATCGAAGGGCGAAATCCGCACCAGGCGGTGAACGCCCTTTTCCGCCTTCAAGTAGCCGTACGCATGATCGCCGGTGATCTCGAGCGTCACGCTCTTGATCCCGGCTTCCTCGGCGGGCTGGAGGTCCAGCACCTTGAGCGTGTAACCGCGCCGCTCCGTCCAGCGCATGTACATGCGAGAGAGCATCTCGGCCCAATCCTGCGATTCGAGCCCACCGGCCCCGGGGTGGATGGTCAGCATGGCGTCGCGGTGATCGTCCTCGCCGCCCAGCATGCTCCGGAGCTCCAGGCTTCCGATGCCGGCTTCGAGCACGCGGATCTCGTCGCGCCACTCGGACTCCAAATCGGGGTCGTCCTCGTCCGCGAGGAGTTCCCGCAGTTCGCCCAGCTCTCCCGCCTTGCTGTCAAGGGCACGCCAGGGCAGGACCCACTCCTTGATCGCGTTGGCCTCGGCGATCAGCCTGCGGGCTCCTTCGCGGTCGTCCCAGAACCCATGGCTTGCCATCTCCTCCTCGAGGACCGCGAGGCGATTCTGCCGGTCGGAGATGTCAAAGATACCCCCGTAGCTCATCGATCCGCCGGCGGGCGGTCCTGAGGCGCTGCGTCTGTTCCTGTGATGATCCCATGCGAAGTCACCCGGGCGATCGCCGGAAGAATGGCCGAGAAGTGGAGCCTGGCGGTGCCGACACGGCTTGCTTGACAAAAGATAAGACACGCCGCGCTCGGGGTGGACCCCTGACGAACCGCCTTCGGTCGCCACCCGCGGTCCGGCTAGAAGCTCACCGCCAGCGTGACATGAAGCGGTTGGGTCTCTCCCGTCACCATGGAACGGGTCAGCGACTTGGCGAGGTTCAGCTCGAACCGGTCCAGGCTGAAGCCGACGCCCACCGACGCGCCGTTCGTCTGGTCGATCGTGCCGCCGACATAGCCTGCGCGCACCTGCAGCAGATCCGCCGCCGAGTAGTCCAGTCCCAGG